>JAHEHL010000004.1:0-77123 GCA_024644595.1 Porticoccaceae bacterium
CTATCCCACCGCCAAACATTAAAAAAGCCTCCCTTGCGGAGGCTTTTTTAATGTTTCTGAAACAGCATTCAATCTCTCGCTGCAGTATCAATTTAAAAATCTTGCAACCTTTTTTGTCTGGTTCAGGTATATGTAACTGAACAAACTCATCTATCTAAAACAAAAAGGAAATATCATGACAAGTATAATTGATGCGATGGTCCCTATTTTTGGTATTGTCGGAATCTTTGGAATGCCTGTGTTTGTGGTCTGGATTGCTCTGCACTTCAACAACAAAAAGAAAGAACAATTTCACGCGTCTCTACAAAAACTTATAGAGAGCGGCCAGCAGCTCTCCCCTGAATTGTTACAAAGCATTCCCGGTTATGTTGAAGAAGACACGAAAGACAACGACATCAAAGGCGGAGCTGTTCTTATAGGCGTTGGTGTCGGCGTCGTGTTGATCGGTGCGCTTGGGTTGAATTCGGCCGTCGTCTGGACAGCTGGATTGCTTGTCATGTCACTTGGTTTGGCGTTATTAGGCTTCGGAATCTACAATGCAAAACAAGCGCGTAATGATGCCTCTTAATGGAGTCAGATGAAGAACTGATTAAGAGAAGCCTTAGTGGCGGCAGCCACCATTACGGGACCCTCATTCAACGATATGCTGATTATCTCTTTGGTTTGGGTATGCGTTTGACGGGCGGCAACAGAGAACTTGCTGAGGATATTTCTCAGCAAAGTTTTCTCAGGTCATACCGATATCTCAAAAGCTTTGATCATCGACAACCCTATAAGCACTGGCTTACTGGAATTGCTGTAAACTGCTTTAAGGATATGGCTCAAAAAGAACGACGATATACAGCCTTGCTATACGACGTCGAACCAAGCTACTCACCACACCCTGAAGGCAATGCTGACTTCTTTAACTTAATCAAGCCCTTGACCGAAGATGAAAAAATCATCTTCACCCTGAAGTATCTCTACGAATACAAAATCACCGAAATTGCGGATTTTTTAGATCTAAAATTGGGCACTGTAAAGTCCAAGATAAGTCGCGCATTGGAGAAATTAAAATGAAGCAAATTGACGCTATTATTAGGGCGGAAAAGGAAGTCGACTACAGGCAGCGAGACAAACAACTATTTAGCTTTTATACCTTAACGCTCATTGCCCAGGAGAATGCGTCAAGAAATCTCAAAAAAATGCTAGCGATCGGTCTATGTCTGTTTAGTATCTGCGTTGCGTTTTTAATTTCACCGATTACTCAAATAACGAGCGATATCATTGCCTATTTAAGCGCTATCGATACGGACGCTATTTTAACCATGACACTCATCAGCTACGCTGCTACAGCGATAATCATGGCGCTGTTTAAGAGCAGAACCACTATTTTTAGATGATTTTCTGCAGGTTTCTAAACCGTTAGACTCTCTTATATATGGTCAAGTCGGTCACTCGATCGACTCAGCTGTGCCAATACCCGCTGGCTCAATATAGTCCAACTCAAAATCAACACCTTCAAGCCCACTGCTGACCTCTACCTGACCATCGGCAGTGATGTTGCTGTAGCGACCACAGGCCTCAGCACCTAAGCAAGTATAACCATCATTGTTGTGGTCAGATCCCGCGATCACTCTGTAGGTGCCGGCGCCAGGCAAAGCCAGGGCATAGGGGTAGACGCCCTGATCTGCTCCATCGTAGGAGACAATCGCCGTTTCATTGGTATCAATATTGGTGGCCTTGATGACCACATGGCCTGCATCGCCATATCGTATTTCTCCCACAGCGGGAACGACAAAAATCAATTCCAACGTTTGATTGCCACCATTAGAGTCAAAGCTAACCGTGCCGGTATATGTACCCGAGGACAACTCTGCCCGGCTAATATTGATATCATATTGCCCCAGCCCGTTCGCTGAGCTCGGCGATGTAATGGTGATATAACTTTCACTCGCCACAACAGCGCTAACTTGTAGTGGCGCATTACCATCACTGCGCGCCACCACACTCAGCCGATCCAGCTGCTGACCATAATTCAGGTAGTGACTACTGATATTTAGCAATGGTGTCACAGGGATCGGCAAGCCCGCATTGAGCTGCTGTGCATAGTCGAGCGCCTTGAATGCATCGATCAGCCCAAAGCCAAATCGATTGTCCCGTCCCGGCGTGCCCAGATCCTGGGTAATATTGCCACTGATCAACACCGAGTCGAAGGCCTCAGGACTCATATCAGGGTAGACAGCTTTCATCAGAGCAATAGTTCCTGCGACATGAGGTGCCGCCATAGACGTTCCAGAAGAAGAAGCATAAATCGGATCAACAAACCCATTGACCAACTCGGCGGCAGTGCTCAAGACACTGTTACCGGGAGCACTGATATCAATAGTCGAACCGTAATTGGAATAACCGGCCAGTCGCAAGCTGGCTGTGGTTGCCGAAACAGAAACAACACCCTCGTAAGCCGCTGGATAGGTTGGCGTGGACAGTGACTCATTACCGGCCGAGGCGACAATAATCAAACCTGCGGCGCGCGCAGCAGCCACTGCATCATTTAAGGTTTGGCCATAACCGCCTCCACCGAGGCTCAAATTAGCAATATCAGCGGGGTCTGAAACAATAATTCCGGATTCATTGGGCAATCCGGCCGCGTACAAAAGTGCGTTAGCAATATCAAAATCGCTACCACCCGAGCACCCCAGCACCCGCAAATTCATAATTTCACCAGCCCAGGTTACGCCTGATACTCCTTGTGAATTATTGCTTTCAGCGCCAACCGTACCTGCGACATGGGTTCCATGAAAGTCGGATATTTCATCCTCGCTGTCAGGGCACAAACTATTATCCTGTCCATCACCAGGATCGCTGGGATCGCTATCCATTCCATCGCCATCACCCGAATTATCAGTATCAGCAACAAAGTCATAGCCATCGCTCGAGAGCCTTCCATCCAGATCGGGATGTTGTTCATAGATCCCCGTGTCCAGCACCGCAATTTTTACATCACTATCACCAGTGCTGATATCCCAGGCCGCAGGTAAATTGACCAAGCTAAGATGAGCTTGGTCTGGAAAGTAGGTGTCATCAGGCTGAACATCGAGCTTACGGCGTCGAAAGTTGGGTTCAGCGAACAGTACCGAGCTGTCCAAGCTCAGCGCTTTTGCGGCCATCAGCGTAGCAATTTTTGACTTGGTCCTTCGGGTTAATTCACTGGACCTGCCTTGGCTAACCAACGTCTTACCTGCCTGCTTTGCCAACAGGCGTGACAGGCCTGGCGATTGTTTTATCCGCTCCAGACCGGCAGCAACTTCGTCGATCGTATCGTCATAGGAATAGAGCGATACATCAACGCCACCTGCTCTGCGACGCTTGGCTCTGTCCAACAAGGATGTGATGTTTGCCGTTACACTTGCCTGCTGGCCTGCGCGCCGCCTAACAATAATATCGCCCGGAGCAAAGTCAACTTGAGTGGACCAGCCCGCAGATTGGCTAGCAGACTTCGCGGCATTGGTGACAACACCTTCATTTAAGCCTAACTCAAGCAAATAATTCGACGCACCGGCATCCCAAATAGTCACCTGCAGGTAATAGACCCCGGGTTCGCCGGGAACAGTCAGGGATTCATACCTCGACGTGCCCAGAGATGCACCAACCGACTGACCGTCGCTATCATAGAGGTAGAGATCAATATCCGTGCTAGCAGGGTCGGCTATAGCAATAGAAATCGCCTCTCCGCCGAGCGCATTAATACGATAGTAATCATCGATATCGCCAGCCACCGACGAATTGCCGCTAGGGCCTTGCCCAGGCGAATTGATATAGCCTGTCAAAAGAGTCGGATTGAGAAGCAGCTGCGCATCTTGCAAGCTGTTATTGGACTGGGATTTTGAGGCTGGGTTATTCGTGTCCGAGTCAACGGCCAATTTGCTGGCAACTACAACAGTACCGCGAATAGAAAACTCACCGAGATCACTCACAGCTAGGTTGAGTATGGCCGAGTCACGTAACTGATCACTATTTTCGACTGTCAAGCTTACCTGATAGTTGCCAGAGCTACTGTAAGCATGCTGAACGCTACTCCCAGAATCGCTGCTGCCATCCCCAAAATCCCACTGATAGTGCACAATGGTGTCGGCGGCGTAACCAGCGACGCTGCGACTCCCATCAAACTCAAATCGGTATCCTATCGTTCCGCTCTCGTTATTCACCTCGATAACTGCGGAGGGCGGAGTGAGATTAGCGTCCAACGGAAAGTCATCGATCGTATCGACTACGCCATCATTATCGTCATCATTGTCTGCATTGTTACCGATACCATCATTATCAGTATCGACTGATTCGGTGCTGTCGCGAGGAAAGCTGTCCAGAAAGTCATATACGCCGTCGCCATCGTCATCCAGATCGAGAAGGTCAATCACGCCATCGCCATCCAGATCCGGCAATAACTCAGGAAGAGTAATACTGGCAAACAATGACTCCGCGTCGGTTATAAGTGCAAAAACCTCCAAGCTAATACTTTCATTCGCTAGATCCTCTATAGCATTGATCAAATCGCCCTGCGCCACGGTTAAAATATCTGTAACCACCTGACTGACTGGATCCACGTCAGCGTTCGCCAGGATACTGTTAATTCGAACAATCTGTAGTGCCACGGTATCGATCAGCTCATCGCTAAACTGCACATCAAGCTGCAAACGAGCTACAGTCTTTCGCAGAAGATCTTGCAGTAACTGAGAATTGTCGAGACGGGCGTTGACACCATTTACCAACTGATCCACTAACTCAGACAGCAACGCACTATTAATCTGACCACGCGCAAGCTGTGTATTCGCCGCCAACATGCCAGAGGCTGACTGTAAAATCATCGCCAGCTGCTGGTTCAACTTCAACAATAATACACTGCCGGGCTCGCTATTTTCTGCGGCGCGCCAGGGGTCTATACGTAACAGCTGATCAACCGTCAGAGACAGCCCCAGCGCATCAAGTACGGCTTGCGGATTATCTGCAGAGGCTAACAAGGTACTCAGCGGGGTAATAGTAAATGTTTCACTGAGAAGAGCCTCAGCAACCATCACCAGGTTATCCAGTAGCTCCCCAGTCGTCGTATCGGTTCCCCCAACAGCAACCAATAAAGGGTTGCACCCTTCGGCTTGGCAAACCGCATCCGGGCCTTGAATCGCGAAGTAACCGAGTGCATCGGACAACACAGATATTTCATCACCATCGAGCTGCAGGTTGCCGTTTAAATCAAGAAATACGGTGCTGCCAGAAAGCGGTCCATCAACAACCCGCCCCTCCAGTGCATTATTGACACTGACCTGATAGCTTCGTGAACGATTGGCATTGCCATCGGATGCATTAACTTCAATGTTATAGACATTGTCCTGTTCACTGTCCTGCGGAGCCTCAAAATCTGGTGTTGCGAGAAAGCTGAGATCGCCAGATGAACTCAGAGTGAAGTGTTGGCTATCGCCACTCTCCACCAGATTAAAACTCACCGCACTGCCCTCAGGGTCTGAGGCTTGCAGCGTGGCGACCGAGCTCTGGCCTTCCAGTACGGAAAGATCACTGGTGCCAGTGAATATCGGCGACTGATTGACACTCGGTGGAGTTTGACTGGTGTCCGATGATCCACCGCCACCACAGGCGACAAGACCGAACAGCATACCTGCCTGAATCACTGTGCCAAATCTGCGCATAACACCTCTCGCCAGTTATTCTGGCTTGTTATTGTTCTCGATCTCACTGCTGCCAAATAGGCTGGTGGTCTCCCCTCCAGGAGTCGAACCTGAAATTCAAGCTTAGGAGGCTAGCGTGATATCCAATTTCACCAAGGGGAGATGGGTCAAGTATATAGAACAATACAGACAGGCTAAACAGACCAACGGCGACTGAGGTTAAAAATTGTCCGCGGCCTGAGCGCTTTCCGCTACAATTCGCGACATGAATCTACTGCTGTTACAGAGCGAGCAAATCAACAACGGAGTCGCCACAGTCTCTGGCCGTCAGCTGCAGCAGCTGCAGGAGGTCCACGGCTGTGTTGTCGGTGATAGCGTGCGTGTTGGCGAGCTAAACGGCCTGATGGGCACGGGGATAGTCAGTGAATTAAATGCTCAATACGCTCTGTTGCAACTGCACCTTGATTGCCCGCCGCCTGCCCCTATTCCGCTTACATTATTACTGGCAATGCCACGCCCCAAGATGCTGCGCCGCACATTGCAAAGTGTTGCCTCGATGGGGGTCAAACAGATTTATCTGATCAATTCGTTTCGCGTCGAAAAGAGCTTTTGGCAATCGCCTTTTCTAAATCCCAACGCCATTCAAGAGCAGCTTATTTTAGGACTGGAGCAGGCCCGCGACACGCAGCTACCCGAGCTGCATATCCGCACACGTTTCAAGCCATTTGTAGAAGATGAATTGGCAGAGATTATTAATGGCAGTCACGCCCTGCTCGCGCATCCTGTGACCGATATGCCCTGCCCGGTGGATCTCAGCCAACCCGCTACACTTGCGATTGGCCCGGAAGGTGGGTTTATTCCTTATGAAATCGAAAAACTCTGCGATGTGGGCTTTCGGGCAGTGCATGTGGGCCCGCGCATTCTGCGTGTAGAGACCGCTGTCCCGGCGCTGTTGTCGCGGCTGTTTCCAAGCCGCTAACACAGTTAGCGCCGACGGGGTTTGTTTCTCGACGTACTCGGCTGCGACTTGAGTTTTGGTTTTACCTTCTTGCTATCGCGACGCATCACTTCTTTTTCACGACGCGACTCGCCGGGCACCAAAAAACCATCGCCATTGCCAATCAACTCAGAGCGACCCATGCGTCGCAAGGCCTTGCGCAATATGGGCCAGTTTTCTGGATCGTGGTAACGCAAAAACGCCTTGTGCAAGGTCCGCTGCTCTTGGCTTTTAGCGCTAAAAATTTTCTCGCTGTTATTTTTGCCCAACGGTTTGAGCGGATTTCTCTCGGTGTAGTACATAGTCGTAGCCGAGGCCATTGGCGACGGGTAGAAGCTTTGGACTTGATCAACCCGAAAACCGTTGCTTTTAAGCCACAGACCGAGGCTCATCATATCCTCATTAGTCGAGCCTGGATGCGCCGAAATAAAGTAGGGGATCAAATACTGTTTTTTGCCCGCCTCTTTTGAATAACGCTCAAACATCTCTTTAAATTCGTAATAGCTGCCCATGCCCGGCTTCATCATCTTTGACAACGGGCCCTCTTCCGAATGCTCTGGAGCAATCTTCAGATAGCCACCTACATGGTGCGTCACCAACTCTTTGACATACTCCGGATCTTTAACCGCCAGGTCATAGCGCAGACCCGATGCAACGACCACTTTTTTAACACCAGGGAGCTGACGGGTTTTACGATACAGCTGCGTCGTGTGTTTATGATCGGTCTCGAGATTGACACAGATGGATGGATAGACACACGAAGGACGACGACAGGTCTCCTCAACTTTTTTGTCTTTGCAGTTGAGGCGGTACATATTGGCCGTTGGCCCACCCAGGTCCGAGATCACGCCAGTAAAACCGGGGGTCATATCACGGATTTTTTCTACTTCGTTGAGAATCGACTCTTCGGAGCGACTCTGGATAATTCGTCCCTCATGTTCAGTGATCGAGCAAAAGGTGCAGCCGCCAAAACAGCCGCGCATAATATTGACCGAAAATCGGATCATCTCGTAAGCGGGAATTTTGCTCTCGCCATAAACAGGGTGCGGAACGCGTTTATAAGGTTGATCGAAGACCCAGTCGAGCTCGTCAGTCTCCAATGGAATTGGCGGAGGATTCACCCAGATATCGTTGCGACCTTGCTTTTGCACCAGCGGACGTGCGTTGCCAGGGTTGGTCTCACGGTGAAAAATTCGGTCGGCGTGGGCGTAGAGCACTGGGTCGGCGACCACATCATCAAATGATGGCATGCGGATATAGGTGGAACCTGGATCCGTTTTGATCGCCTGGGTATCGGGAATAATCGATAGTAGCTGTTCTTCACCCTCAGCCACCTTGGCACCGGCGCAGTTTTCAGCTTGCTGAGCGGTCATCCTGATGGTTTTGGCGTCGGCACTGTCACCGGGTTGAGACATTTCGTAAGGGTTCTTCGGCTGAGCCAACCGACCCGGCTGATCTACCGACGTTGAGTCAATTTCTCTCCAGCCTTTGGGGATCTGGCGACACATAAATGCGGTGCCACGCAGATCGGTAATGTCACGAATATTGTCGCCATTGGCAAGCCGGTGAGTCAGATCAATCATTGCCCGCTCGGCATTGCCATAGAGCAGAATATCGGCGGTGGAGTCGATCAATACGGAGCGCTTAACGCTCTCAGACCAATAATCGTAGTGAGCTAGGCGCCTGAGACTTGCCTCGATACCGCCAGCTACCACGACCACGTCAGCAAAAGCCTCGCGACATTTTTGGGTATAGACCGTCACCGCACGATCCGGGCGTTTTCCGCCAACATCTCCAGCGGTGTAGGCATCATCATGACGCAAGCGGCGGTCCGCAGTATAACGGTTGATCATCGAATCCATATTGCCCGCGGTAACACCAAAGTAGAGATTTGGTTTGCCGAGAACCTTAAAACTGTCAACGTTGCGCCAATCCGGCTGCGAAATAATCCCAACGCGAAAACCCTGAGCCTCAAGCACCCGCCCTATCACCGCCATACCAAAACTCGGGTGATCGACATAGGCATCGCCGGTGACCAAAATCACATCACAACTGTCCCAGCCAAGTTGGTCCATCTCAGCGCGAGACATCGGTAAAAACGGCGTCGGCAACAGACACTCCGCCCAATATTTCGGATAGTCGAATATCGGCATAGGGTTTTCAGAGCTTACTGGCATAATGATTCGTCGCTATTCGTTGAGATGGCTAGGCGCCTGTGGCGGCATTGTACTCTAATTTGGATGATCATAAATGCGCTATCTGGAACGCTGAAAATGGGTCTCTAAGACAGTGGCAACTTTTGGCCAAATGATAACGATTATTATTAACATTTAGACTTATTGGGCGTACACTAACGGCCTGTTAAAGCTTTAATAACGAGAGCAAATCATGACATTGTGGGATCTTCAACAAGGCGCAACGGCCACCGTAGACAGCTTTGGCGCTGCGCTTCAGGGTGATTATCGCATTCGTCTTAGCGAACTGGGCTTCCACCCTGGCGAACAAATTGCCTGTGTCTTATCACCTAATCTCGGTGCACCAAAACTCTACCGTGTTAACAATACCGTCTATTCACTTGATGACAGTGTCGCAACACTGATCAACCTTGCCTAGAGCAGACCCCGTTTAATGTCCAAAACCATCCTTATCGGCAGTCCCAATTCCGGCAAGAGCCTGCTGTTTAACAAGCTAACCGGTCTCAACCAAAAAGTCGCCAACTTCCCCGGCATAACAGTCAGTATCAGCTCGGGAACTAATCTCGCTGATCATGAGAATTTGTTAATGGATTTTCCCGGAGTTTATTCTCTGCGGACGATTTCAGCTGAGGAAAAAGTCTCTGTCGAGGCCTTTTACGCCGGACTTAACGATCCACAGGTCAGCTCTGTAATCTGTGTTGTAGATACCACTCGGCTGGAAAAAGGACTGATTTTTGCTCTTCAGGTTATCAACGCCTGCGCCGAATTCGGCAAGCCCGTGGTGATCGCAGCCAATATGATGGATGTGCTAGACAGCCATGCCATGGACATGGATATTTCGGGGCTCTCCGAAGCGCTGCAAGTACCGGTAGTAGGCATCTCAGCAAAATCCGGAACCGGTCTCAACCAGCTCCAGCAATTGATTTCCCAGCACCGCGATCTGCCAACAGCTTTTGTCAGCGGTATTATTGCCAGTGACGACTCCGTCGTTCATCGCCAGGCACAACAGCTGGCGCAAAGCTATGGTCCCAAAGGTGATCTGCTGATTAATGCCCAAACTAAACTCGACCGTTTCTTTTTGCACTCTTGGTTTGGTGGTGCGAGTTTCCTGGTGATCATGTATATGCTGTTTCAAAGCATCTTCACCTGGGCCGCTCCGGCTATGGATGCTGTAGAGAGCTCCCTGCAAATGGCGGCGGCATGGCTAGTGCCAATGCTACCCAGTGGCGGGGTCAGTGATTTTGTCTCCGACGCCCTGTTTGGCGGCATCGGTGCATTTCTGGTTTTTGTACCACAGATCTTCGTCCTCACTCTGGTGGTTGGGATGCTCGAAGACAGTGGTTATCTCGCGCGCGCCGCAGTGATCTGCCATAAGCCGTTGCGCTTTTTTGGCCTGACCGGAAAAAGTTTTATCCCCATGCTCTCCGGCGTGGCCTGTGCCATTCCAGCTATCTATGCAGCCCGCACCGTCGATTCACCGCGCAAGCGCTGGTTGACCTACCTGGCCATTCCACTGATGCCCTGCTCCGCTCGCCTGCCGGTATACAGCCTGTTGATCGCCGCCTTCGTTCCCAGCAGCTATGCTTTTGGCGGGCTTATTGGCTGGCAGGGACTGGCGATGGTGGGCATCTATCTGTTTGGTATCGTCTGCGGGCTGTTAGTCACGGCCGTGGTTTCACGAACCAATGCGGCCATGCAAACTGATCTACCATTTGTTTTGGAAATGCCACCCTACCGTCTGCCTTCGTGGCGACCCCTGGTTCGCAATGCCTGGAACCGCAGCAAACACTTCGTCACCAAAGCAGGCAAGGTTATCTTTAGCGTAACAGTAGTAATCTGGGTACTCGGCTATTTCCCGAATCACGGCACAGCGCTGGGAGAATCTTGGCTTGGACAGATGGGACAGTTTATCGAACCTCTATTTGCCCCCTTTGGCCTCGACTGGAAGTACGGCGTTGCAATTCTCTCGTCGTTTCTCGCCCGGGAAGTATTTGTCGGCACGCTGGGTACACTGTTTGGCATTGAAGGCGGAGAAGAAAATATTATCTCCCTGGCAGAACATATCCAAAATAGTGGCCTGCCAATAGGCGCCGGTTTTGCCCTGCTGGTGTTTTTCTCGATCGCACTGCAATGCGTTTCGACACTGGCGGTTTTACGCAGAGAGACTAACTCCTGGCGGCTACCCGCCCAGCTGTTTGTCAGCTACAGCATTTTTGCTTACAGCGCTGCTTGGGTGACCTTTGTTGTCGTTCAGGCTATCGCGGCCTAGGGCCGTATAACCATGCCCAAACTCATCAATCGAGAGATCCCCTATCAGAGCAACAGTGAAAGTCTGTTTGCGCTAGTTCGTGATTTGCCTGATGCAATCTGGCTCGACAGCGGTAAACCACGCAGTACTCAAGGGCGCTTCGACATTATTTCCGCCTGTCCCGACACGATTATTGAGACCCGCGGTGAGCGCTCAATAATCACCAGTCAAGACGGTGAACGGATCAGCAACGAAGACCCCTTTGTACTGGCAGAGCAACTTCTGCAGCCCATGCTAACGGATGGTGACAGTGAATACCCTTTTGTCGGCGGCCTGATTGGCTACTTTGCCTATGACCTTGGCCGCCGCCTGATCGATATTCCCGAGACTGCCGGCGCGGTCACTGACCTTCCTGACATGCGTATCGGTCGGTTTCTCTGGGCCCTGGTGGTTGACCATCAACTGCTGCGCACCGAGCTGGTATTGCACCCAACCTGCCCTGATAGCTTAAGCGAGTTGATCAATACACGAATAAACACTGCGCAAGCAACAGCCAGCGGTGACTTCAAACTCAGAGATACATTTTCCGCAACACTGTCAGAAACTCAATATCAGTCAGCTATTCGCGATATCAAAGGCTATATAGGCTCCGGCGATTGCTACCAGACCAACTTTACCCAGCATTTCTCCGCGCAATTCAGCGGCGATCTGTGGCCAGCTTACATCGCCTTGCGTCAAGCGCTGGGATCACCCTACTCGGTATTCTGGCAATGGCGTGACCAGGGACTGCTGTGCCTATCACCGGAGCGGTTTATCAAGCTCACCGACAACCAGGCGGAGACCAAACCGATCAAAGGAACCATCAAGCGCGGCGAGACCCCGGAAGATGATCAACAGGCTGCACAGGCCCTGGTTGCCAGCGCCAAAGACCGCGCCGAAAACCTGATGATTGTCGACCTGTTGCGCAATGACCTCGGCAGAAACTGTCAGCCCGGCAGCATTCGGGTCCCTAAGCTTTTCGAACTTGAGAGCTTTCCCAACGTTCACCATCTGGTTAGCACCGTCACCGGTGTGCTGGCCGACAGCGCAACGCCACTGGATTTGCTGAGAGATAGCTTTCCCGGCGGTTCGATCACCGGTGCGCCAAAGAAACGGGCTATGGAGATTATTGAACAGTTGGAACCGGTGCGGCGGTCAGTCTACTGCGGCAGCATCGGCTATATCAGTGCCAACCAAAATATGGATACCAATATCGCTATTCGCACACTGATTGCCGATGGCGAGACATTACACTGCTGGGGCGGTGGCGGCATTGTTGCCGACTCCGAGGAGAGTCAGGAATATCAAGAGTCTATTGATAAAATCAGGGCGCTACTAGCTGCCCTCGAGGGCTTTTTATAATCAGGCTGTTTCTACTCCTGATACGCCCTGGCAACTTCTTCAGCAATAATTTCAACCCCCGCCTTTACCACTGACCCATCCTGAGCGTACGAGACACGAATGCATTCCTGCTGATGCCGCCAGTCACAAGTGATTCCTGGAAAGAAATTATGCCCCGGCACAACCAAAACACCACGTACCTTGAGTCGCTCATAGAGTGTTTGACTGCTTATCGGCAACCCTTCAAACCACAGCCACAAAAAAATTGCTCCCTCTGGCCGGTGAATGCGAAACGGTAGATCTCCCAACGCCTGCCGGAACCACTTCACCGTAGTCTCCGCACGCTGCCGGTAGAAAGGCGCAATCGTCTGCCTGCTCAGCGACAGTATCTCGCCACTACTCACCAACTCCCGCGCCAGCGCCGGACCAAGATTGCCGCAGGCTAAACTGACAATAGTATTGGCACGGGTATAGGCCTGGATCAATTCCTCGCTGGCGACAATAATACCTGTGCGCACGCCGGGCAGGCCGAGCTTGGAAAGGCTTAAAACCAGAATCGTGTTGTTATTCCAGTGCGGTTTGGCATTGTTAAAAATAATACTGGGGAACGGCAGACCGTAGGCACCATCAAGAATAAATGGAATGTCATTGCTCTGGGCTATCGCGTCAAGTTGCTCGACTTCCGCGTCGGTCAGCACATTGCCAGTGGGGTTTGTTGGTCGCGACACACACAACGCAGCGGCACGCTGATCGACATTAAGGCGTGAGAAGTCGACATGGTATTTAAACAAATTTCCGTCAAGCAGCTCGATCTCGGGTCGGGTCGCTGTGAATAGATCGTCGCTCAAGCCGATATCGCGATAGCCGATATATTCCGGCGCCAGTGGCAGATGAATGCTGCGCCGAGTACCATCTGGCATCTCGCCGGCGAACATGTTGTAGAGCACAAAAAATGCTGACTGGCTGCCGTTAGAAACCGCGATGTTGCGCGCCGATAACTGCCAGCCAAACTGCTGTTGTAACAGACCTGCAATCTGCTCGAGAAAGTCCTTGTCACCCTGGGGCGATTGATAGACACCCATTAAACTATGCAACTGCGCGGGATCGGCGAGAACCGTCTCGAACCGGGCCCTAAAAACCTGTTCGACCTCTGGAATACGTCCGGGATTACCGCCGCCCATAAAGATCATATTCGGGTTTTCGTTGAGCGCCGTACCGAGATCATCCATCAACTCGACTATGCCTGACTGCCTGGAAAACTTTTCACCAAATTTGGATAACTGCACTAATGTCCTCTCCTTGCATCCCTGTCTATTGTTGACTCCATGAAGCTTGTTAGCTGTTAACGACCATTCATATAGCGAAAGGTAAAATTAACCCGCGCCGAGTGCACGGCTTTACTCTTTGCCACTCGGTGTTGCCAGTGGCCTTGGATGCCGGCGCCCATCAGCAACAGTGATCCGTGAGGCAAAGAAATCGCCAGCCGTTGTTTGGTCAGATTATGGCGCAGTTGAAATACCCGCTCAGCCCCGAGGCTCAATGAGGCGATTAACGGCTCAAAACCCAGCTCAGGCTCGTCGTCCGCATGCCAGTCGACACTGTCTGAACCATCACGATAATAATTGACCAGCGCGCGATTAAAGCGTTCTTCTGTCTCCCTCTCAACGCTCTCACGCAGCGTATCCATCCACTCGGGAAACGTAACTGCCTGCAAGCGAATATTGGAGTATGTGTAACTAGTTTTCGGGTCACCGAACCACTGTTGCAGACGCGGGATCGGAATCGTTTTTCCGACAATACGAATACTATCTTTACGCCAGGGAATTTCGGCAATCGACCGCTCCAACAGGGCATCGGCACGCTCCCTGGGGAGCCAATTAGGCCAGAAACTGATATGGCTCTGCCGCTCTGCGGTTAATGGCACTGGAATTATCTGGCAGTCAAACAGATCCATTAGTTAACACCATAGATACGCGGTTCAATCTCGAGACTAATAGCAAAACGTTGCTCCACGGATTGTCGCACCTCCCCGGCCAACGCCAACAACTCCGCACCGCTAGCCTGGCCGCGATTGATCAGTACCAGCGCCTGTCGGTCATGCACGCCCACTTCACCGCGCTCAGCTCCTTTCAAACCGCACTGTTCAATTAACCAGGCTGCAGGAATTTTTGCGCCACCATCGGGCTGCGGGTAATTAGGCATATCCTCAAACTGCGCTAAGAGCGCGTTCAACTGTGGCTGTTTGAGCAACGGATTCTTGAAAAAGCTTCCAGCATTAGGTAACAGTGCCGGATCAGGCAGCTTTTGCCGACGAATCTCACACACCAGATTGCTGACAAGCCGCGGGGTAATCGCCTCAGACGTGAGGCCCTCGCGCCGGCAGAACGCCTCAACGGCGGCACTTAGCGCGGGATAGCTAATGTTCGGCTCGGGTTTGGTGCTGAGACGCAAGGTGACATCGACAATAATATAGCGATCGTATCCAGCGTGTTTAAACAGGCTATCGCGATAACCAAACTCACAACTCTGCCTATCAAAACACACCAACTCACCGGACTGTCTGTCCAGTGCTTGCAATGAGATAAGCCGATCGGCCAGCTCCACGCCATAGGCACCAATATTCTGAATCGGCGCAGCACCCATGGTCCCAGGTATCAACGAGAGGTTTTCCAGGCCGTACCAACCCTGATCAAGACAAAAAAGTACCTGCTGATGCCAGTTTTCACCTGCGGCAAAGGTCACATCAACCGCATTAGCCAAATCACCAGTTGCATTGCCAGCAGCGGTTACATAGCGATGACTCACCCCACGCAGGTCAATCTGGATAACCAGACCCGGAATATCACCGGCCAGTACAATATTACTACCGCCGCCAATAATGGTGACCACAAGCGCGCTGGTGCGGGCCAACTCGAGCGCCTGAAGCAGCTGGCTGTGCTCACTGACCGAACAAAAATACTCTGCTGTTGACGGCAGCGCCAGAGTGTTGAAGGCGCGCAGAGAAACGTTTTGCTGAATTACCGGTGTCAACGCTGCTGCACCTCAGGGTGGCTCGCCTCAATATGCTGCAAAAGCCCAGCCGAGGCATCTTCCACCAGATCAAAAACCAGCTCAAACCCATCTTCTTCGCCGTAATACGGGTCCGGCACCTCCGTCCGCTCAGACTGACCGGAGAAATCGAGAAACAAACCTACATGCCCACTGTAATGGTCCGGTTGCATGGCACGCAGATCTTTCAGGTTAGCCTTGTCCATAGCAATAATATAATCGAATTCGGCAAAATCCTCGGCGCTGACAAGTCGTGCCCGCAAGCCGCTGAGGTCATAGCCTTTCGCAGCCGCCACCTGCGTAGTGCGCTGGTCCGGCGCATGGCCCAAATGCCAGTCACCGGTACCCGCAGAATCGACAATAATGGCTTGCTGATAACCGCGATCAGCAACCAATTTAGCAAACACGCCATGGGCTGTGGGAGAACGGCAGATATTACCGAGACAGACAAACAGAACTGAAATGGGAGCAGACGCTGTGCGCATAAGAGAGATTCCGGACGTTTTATTTATTAACCTATAATCTTATAAATACTTTTTAACTTATTGTTTATTCGAATAATTCGATAACAGCTTTCAGATCTGCTTCCGTGTCGATACCCCCAGGAACAGCCTCAATTGCTCTGACCCCATGTATCGCAACGCCATGCCACATAAACCGCAACTGCTCGAGCTTTTCAGTATTTTCAATCGGCGCGACAGGCCAGGTAACAAAGTCATTAAGCTCTCTGACACGGTAGGCATAGATACCAATATGGCGGGAAAATGCTTGATCATTGGGCAGCTCAGTATCGTCACTGACAGAATGGTCTCGCGGCCACGGGATCGGCGCACGACTAAAATAGAGTGCAATATCCTGCTGATTAGTCACCAGCTTGACTACATTAGGATTATGCAGCGCCTCAAGCGTTTCAATAGGCTCGCAGAGTGTGGCCACACCGGCCTTGGGGTTTGCCGCGAGGTTGCCGGCAACCTGATTGATCACCGCCGGTGGAATAAGTGGTTCATCGCCCTGAACGTTAACCACCAACTCATTATCGGCCAGTCCGAGCAGAGCGGCAACCTCCTGCAATCGATCAGTTCCCGAGGGATGGTCTGCTCTGGTCATACAAACCTCAGCACCAAAGTCCCGTGCCGCCTCTTCGATCCGCAGATCATCAGTAGCTATCACCACACGCTGTGCTGCGCTTTTACCCGCCTGTTCCCAGACCCGCTGAATCATCGATTTGCCGGCGATATCCCGCAGTGGCTTGCCGGGCAGACGTGTAGATCCAAAACGGGCGGGAATAATAACTGTAAATTGCATGATGTTTTCACTATATCCTTTTTAAAACAGGCTTTTCGTTATACCCAAATCTATAACCCGGATGAATTTAAGCCGCTTAGAGCCAATAGCTTTCATACCCGAGCGATCTCAATCCCTGCAGCGACAGCGTCAATCTGGATCGCTAAGCGTTCGACAAAATCCTGGGGTAACTGCGCCTCAATGTCTAGTACCCAGATATTCTCAGACAGTTGATCACTTCCGCTCGCAGTCAACTTAACCGCATCTTTAGCGGTGATAATAACTGGCCAGTCGTCAGCAAAGCACAGCTCGGCATCCGTTAACCACTGGTGATCATCAAAGCTGTGCAGATCGACCTGTAATCCCAGCGCTCGCAGGGTTTCGGCAAAGCGCTGCGGATTCCCAATCGCCGCTACAGCGTGCGCAGGCGTGCCTTCACGAGCCTGGAGCCAGACCTCAATCGGCACTGATTCACCTGAGCAAAGTTGGGTAAATTGCCGTGCTGCAATAGCCATCACGTCGACTGAATCAGCAAAGTAACCCAGCTGTGCCTCAATCGAACCAGCCTTGGTTGAGCTGTTAGCACCCATATTGAAGATTACATAGTCAGCCTGACTCAACCGCCCAGCACCTTCACGCAAAGGACCGGCTGGCAGCCGACGGCGGTTGCCAAGGCCGCGCTGGCCATCGACAACAACAATTTCAATATCGCGATGCAGCCTATAGTGTTGCAGCCCGTCATCACTCAACACCACGTCACAGACATAATTTTCAAGCAGATAGTCGACCGCTGCAGCTCTGTTGAGGTCGACCACTACCGGGCAACCGGTCAACTGTGCAATCAGGAGCGGCTCATCACCACTCTGTGACACATCGGTCTGTGACGTCACAGCCAATGGATAGTAAGCGGGCTTGCCGCCATAGCCGCGGCTGACGACGCCGGGCTTGTAACCACGTTGCTTGAGCGCTGCGATCAGCGCCACAATCAACGGCGTTTTACCACTGCCGCCAACAGAGATATTACCCACAACAATCACCGGCGCCGCGTAAAGGTCACCTTGATGCCTCGCCTGTAGATAGCGCCGCCTCATACCTGACAACGCAGCAAAAACCCAGGATAGCGGCAGTAGTAATTTGAGCCACAGACTGTCGCGCTGCCAGGCTCTTGTCAGACGTTGTTCAAGCGACAATCTCGGCCTCGGATTCAGTAAATTGCTTTCGGTAGAGCTGCGCATACCGTCCCTCTGCAGCCAGCAGTTCAGTATGGCTGCCCTGCTCTACAATGCGCCCCTCCTCCATCACCAGGATGCGACTGGCCTTCTCAATAGTACTTAGCCGGTGGGCAATTACAAAGGTGGTACGTGACTTCATTAACTCCTCTAGAGCAGCCTGAATATAGTGCTCAGAGTCAGTATCCAGTGCCGAAGTCGCCTCGTCCAGAATAAGAACCGGAGCATCTTTCAAGATCGCGCGAGCAATGGCCAGGCGTTGGCGCTGACCGCCGGACAACATCACTCCGTCATCACCGACGATAGTGTTATAACCATCAGCTAGCTGGCCTATAAATTCGTCAGCATGGGCGATACGGGCGGCGGCTTTGACCTCGTCCAGAGAGCGATTAGCAAGCTCACCATAAGCGATATTGTTGCGCACCGAATCATTGAACAGGGTCACGTTCTGGCTTACCAGGGCGATATGGCTGCGAAGGTTATGCAACTTAAAGTCGTTGACGTCTACACCATCGAGAAGAATATGCCCCTCTCCGTGATTGTAAAAACGGGCGATCAGGCTTACCAGGGTGGTCTTGCCACTTCCCGACGATCCCACCAAGGCAATGGTCTCGCCAGGCTCAACCGTAAAATTAATATCTTCGAGAATGGCACGGCCATCCGAGTTGTATTGGAAATTGATATCTTTAAACTCAAAGCGCCCTTGCACCGAATCCAACTCAACTACACCTCTATCCACTTCAGGTACCGCATCGAGAATCTCAAAGATTGACTCCGCCGCTGCGATGCCTTTTTGAATATCACTGTTGATCTCAGTGACCTGGCGGATTGGTTTGATCAACATACCTGAAGCAACCAGAAAGGTGATAAAACTGCCGGTACTCATCGTCTCAAGAATCGCCGGACTAAGCATAAACCCGGTAATACCTGCGAAGGCCAATGACACCAACAACATCACCAGCGGGTTGCTAATACCCTCAGTCAGCGCCATTTTCATATTCTGCCGACGATTGCTGTGGCTGGCCTGTAGCATACGCTCGCGCTCATTCTCCTTGGCACCAAACATGCGCACCTCCTGATAGCCGCTGACCACTTCCTGAGTCACATGGGTAACGTCACCCATAGCCGACTGTATTCGTGTGCTAATCACCCTGAAGCGTTTACTAACGGCGTTGACCAGCAGTCCAATCAACGGCATCACCGCAAGAAAGAAAAGCATCAACCGCCAATTGACATAAAAAAGATAGGCCATCAGACCAATAATCAGACTGCCCTGTTGGAGCAGTGTTTTCAATGCTTTGGTACTGGCCTGAGTGACCTGCTGAACATTAAATGTCACCACCGAGACCAAATGCCCTGACATTGAGCGATCAAAGAAATCAAACGGCAACTGCAGGTATTTATCAAAGATATCCGTACGCAGTGAATGCACCAGATAGTTGGAGACATAGGCCAATCCGTAACTGCCGATCAGATAGCCAAAACCACGCATAAGGCTCAGCAGCACTAGAAACAAGGGAATAACCAGCCAGCTATTGTCGACCAGAAGATCTCCCGGCATCAGCCCGGCAAACATCGCCGTCAGTCCGGTTTGGGGAAATGCTGGTTGCACAGCGGCACCAGAAACAGCCTCTACCGACCCCTGCGAAGCCGTTTGCGCAGAGGTGATATTGCCAACGGTATCAGTGATAAAACCAAGCAGATCAACAAACGCAACTTCAGCAAAAGAGTGCAGCACCAGCCCGAATATACTCACCACAAAGGCAAGCCAGAATCGCCGAACATATCTTAACAGGCGCAAATAGGTGGTGGCGCCACTGGGAACGATCTGGTTGGTCATAGGGCTATGGCTCTTGTGGCTGTTGCGTTGCAATATTGAGTGACTCAAATCCTAACCTGCCCGCAGCGTCCATCGCGGTAATAACGGCCTGATGAGTAGACTGCGCGTCGGCGGTAATCATCAG
The DNA here is from genome assembly GCA_024644595.1 of Porticoccaceae bacterium. GTDB lineage: Bacteria > Pseudomonadota > Gammaproteobacteria > Pseudomonadales > Porticoccaceae > HTCC2207. Next base: position 20,003 of record JAHEHL010000004.1, read on the forward strand.
AGGAATATCCTTATTGCCTTCAGAAGCCTCTTTTAAGGCTGCCATAATGGTCTTGATATCACCATTTATCAAATTTTGTCCATTCACTGAATAACTGCCATCGCGTGACACCACAAGTTCCAGAACCACCTGCTGTTCACTCACCAACGCCTCACCATCTGCTTCAGGCAATGTAATTAGCATGCGCGTCTCACGGGTAAAGGTGGTAGTCACCATAAAAAAGATCAGCAACAGAAACACCACATCAATGAGAGGGGTCAGATTAATACCGGTGTCCGGCTTGGCGCTTCGGGGAAATTTCACTGCTTTCTCATGATTGGAAAAGTAGATTTCGGGAGAGTAAATTTCGCAGGAGTAGAGTTAAGCATGCTTATGACTGCCGGAACAGGTCGCTGTGCATAGCATCCACCAGTTTGGTCGCCTGTCCTTCAAGCTGCACGATCAGCGACTCGACATGGCGCTCAAAATAGCGGTGGGAAATCATTGCTGGAATAGCGATTGTCAGCCCGGCCGCGGTAGTGATCAGCGCCTGGGATATACCGCCGGCCAGATCAGCAGCGTTGCCGGTGCCGTACAGCATAATATCAGCAAACACCTGGATCATCCCCAACACTGTACCCAGCAAACCAAGCAAGGGCGCCACGTTGGCAATAGTACCGAGAATTGAGAGAAAGCGTTCCAGCTCATGTACCACTTGCGCCGCCGCCTCTTCGATGCTGTCTTTCATAATCTCACGACCATGACCGGAGTTGCTGATACCGGCAGCCAGAATATAACCCAAAGGTGAAGAATCGCGCAGATCGCGCAAGCTCTCGCCGGCCAGCTCTCTGTCGCGCAATTGCTGCCAGACTCTTGTCAGCAGGCCACTAGGAACAATGCGGTCGGCCTGCAATGTAATCAAGCGCTCAAGCGAGATCGCCAGAACGATAATCGAACAGAACAAAAGTGGCCACATCAGCCAGCCGCCAGCGAGAAAAATTTCAAACACAGCTTATTCCAGTGAGTCAGTTAAAACGTTGCGAGACCTTACCACAATAAGGGTTACGGCAAAATCCGCTTGCCTTTAATAACTTCTGTACCTCCCCTTAGCGCCACCATCGCGATACATCGCGACGCGCCGACCTGACGGTTAAATCGCCAGCCGATTGCCACTCAAAGGTTATAGCACCCTGCTCGGCAGTATTCCAAACTGTGCTGCCGAGATCCACATAGCGCTGGGTGACTGATTTATGAGGATGACCAAATTGATGTTGATAACCGGCGGAGAAAATCACCTGTTTCGGACGCAGTCGGCGGACGAACGCGTCGGTTGAAGAAGTCTTACTACCATGATGGGGCGCTATCAACAGGTCAAGCGGCGACTGTGACAACAGGTCAGACTGCAGCAAGCGATATTCGGCATCACTCTCGATATCACCAGGCAGCAGCACGGTGATATCGCCCCAGCTAATCTGTAAGACACAGGAACTATTATTACCGCTCGATGCCACCCACTTCTGCTCTATTTCATGCTGCTCTTTGCCATTTTTCTCTGCCAAATCTGGCGCCAATATTTGAAAAGACACATCATCCCAGCTCCAGCGCTGGCCCGCCCTGCATACCTCTGTCGAAAGCCCAGCGAGGACCGGCGGAGAGAAAGCGACTGCTGGACCCGTGACCAACGAACGGCTCGGCAGCACTTGTTGCAGCGCGGCAAAACCACCGCTGTGGTCGCCGTCTTCATGGCTAATAATCGTTCTATCAATCGCGGTGTACCCGCGCTGCCAAAAATACGGCGCGATAATACCACTACCGGCACTAAATGCCGGGCTATATCGAGCACCGCTGTCGTAGAGCAAACTATGATTTGACGTCTCCACAACGACCGCGAGGCCCTGTCCGACATCCAGCACCGTTACGCGCAGCCCGCTCGCAGTCCGCCCCCCTGAGAGTAGCAACACTAGCGGCAGCAAGCCCAACCAGCGAGCATGCAACATTGACGGCAGCATCAATGCCACACTCGCCAGCAATACCGCCGACAGTGCCAAAATTGGGGTCCCTATCGGAGAGACAATCACGCCCTGATCAACAGGCAACTTATCCAGTAGCCACCACAAAGCCGTGACAGTCCAGTCAGATATCCGCCAGACAAAGGTGGCAGCTGATTCCGAGACTGGCCATAGCAAACAACCGATTAGTGCGCTGGGTACAGTTAAAAACGAAACCCAGGGTATAGCAGCGAGATTAACCAGCGGTGCCAGCCATGATATCCGCCCGACAAACAACAACAGCGGCACTGACATCACTAACAACAGACCAACCTGCGCGGTTAGCGCCCGTTTTTGAGGCCACCAGCGATCACTCGATTGCCAGGGCGAAAACCAGGCAATCAACACCACAACCGCCGCAAATGAAAGCCAAAAACTGGCACTCAAAACAGCCAATGGATGACACAATGCAATCGCGACCAGGGCCCACACCAAGCAGACAAAAGGCTGGATATGGCGATAGCGCAGACGTGCAAAAACCACCACCGCAACCGCAATTAACGCACGCTGAGTCGGCAGGGAAAAACCGGCGAGCAGACTGTAAGCGATGGCTGCCAGTAATCCGAAGATCGGCGGCAACCAATGCAGCGTAGAACCCGAAGAATAAACCCCGGAGTGCTTTAACAGTGCAGTACAGACAATAATCCCTCGCACCAGCAGTTTTCCCAGCCCGACACCAAACAACGCAATCAAGCCTATATGAAGCCCTGAAATCACTAACAGATGAACAATTCCAAAGCGTGCCAACTCCTGCCACCAGACAGCCAGTCTACTTTTGTCACCAATCGTGAGCGCCAACAATACAGCGTGACCCCGGGGTGACAAATTCGCGGCTTCGATAGCCCGCCGAATATTTGACCTAAGAATGGCGGGTAAAACTGCAATCGACCCAAAGGGGGAGTATTTGTCCTCAATCCGTGGCTGCGCATGCTGCGGTGAGCGCACATAGCCAGTGGCGATATATCCCTGTTGTAATAACCAGCTCTGATAATCAAACGCCCGAGGATTGACAAATCCTCGCGGCCGCCGCAGCCGAGCAATCAACTGCCATTGCTGGCCCGGCTGCAGATTATCGGCCCCGTACCAGCTAAGAAGGATTTTCCCGGTGACAACCTGCTGTCCCGGCCGGGTCAGTAATTCACCTTCCTCGACAGCAAAACTGAAACGACTGCGGACATCGTTTTGCTCCACCAAACCGACTATACGCCCCGACAACTTAAACTCTTCACCATTGAACGCTTCTGGCAATAACGTCTGGTGTAACTGCGCCCCGGCAAGCAGTCCCCATAGCATTCCGGCACCGAGAAAAAGTAGTGGTCTTGCGCGCGGGATAAGCCAAACAGGTAAAAGACTGACCCAGCAAGCCAGAGCCAACCCGATATCAGGAAGTGATGGCCACCAGGCAACTGAAAAAATGCCTATCGAAAGCAGTAGCAAGTGCGCCATTATCGATCCTTCTATGCACAGTTCCATTTCGCTGATAAAGTCTCAGCACCGGGCTCGCACTTTACCGCTGCGGCAGATTGCAGGCTGTGCTCGCTTTAACGCTGCGGCATTTTAGCTCGACAAAACGCCAGTCCTCAGTAACCAGTGGCCTATACGCTCTATGAAACATCTGTTGATTATCTATCACACCCAGTCTGGAAATACCGGGCAGATGGCTGCAGCGGTGTTGCGTGGGTGTCAGCAGGAGACAGATGTAATCACTCGCCTGCTCAGGGCTTTCGATGCAGGCCTTTCCGATTTGCTGTGGGCAGACGGAATAGTGTTTGGCACACCGGAAAACTTTGGCACCATGAGTGGTGCGCTCAAGGACTTCTTTGACCGCACCTACTATCCAGCCGAGGAGCATCAGCTCAACTTGCCCTATGGGCTTTTTATCAGTGCCGGAAATGACGGCTCAGGGGCTGTGCGTGAAATTGACCGCATTGCCTGTGGCTACCCGTTACGCAAAGTCAATGAGCCATTGATCGCCAAGGGTGAAATCAATGCTGATCATCTAAAGCAGTGCGAAGAATTGGGTTTATCGATGGCAGCAGGCCTGTCAATGGGAATATTTTAACCATGCATAAAGGATTAATTTTAACCGGTGGCGGTGCCCGAGCAGCCTATCAAGTCGGCGTCCTCAAAGGCATCGCCAGCCTACTACCAAGATCAGTTTACAATCCCTTCCCAATTATCTGCGGCACCTCTGCAGGCGCGATCAACGCCTTATCAATTGCTGGCCGAGCGGGTCCATTTAGATTGCGCACCAGCAAACTGGAGCGCATTTGGCACGAACTGACACCTGCAGACGTCTATCGTACTGACCCCATTGGCGTGGTTAAGAATACCTTCCATTTACTCGCTTCATTTGTTCACAGCGGTTATGGCATCGGCAAGCCCGTCTCGTTGCTGGATAACGCTCCACTTCGCAAGATGATGGATAATTACGTCAAATTCGACTATCTCAATACCGCCATTGAGAACGGTGAGTTGGAGGGCATCGCCATCACCGCAATGAGCTACGCCAGCGGCCAATCAGTCACTTTCTATCAGGGACACCCGCAACTGACACCCTGGAATCGGTCACGCCGGCGTGGCGAAAAAATAGACCTGACAATCGACCACTTAATGGCATCAACCGCGATACCCGGACTGTTTCCCGCCGTAAAGATCGGGCAGGATTATTTTGGTGATGGCGCGGTAAGACAGCTCAAACCGATTAGCCCGGCGTTGCATATGGGTGCGAGTAAATTATTGATTGTAGGCGTCAGCGATAATCAAGCGGGCAGTCAGCAACCCGTCGAACTCAGCCACTCGCCCTCCGCCGCGCAGATTGTTGGCCATATGTTTAACAGTGCCTTTATCGATGCCGTAGAGAGCGACCTCGAGACACTGCACAGCATTAATCGACTGGCTGCTGCCCTGCCTCAATCTCTGCGCGAAAAAAACCATATCACCGATCTCAACCCGGTCGATGTACTGTCTATTTCACCGTCGGAATCAATTGACCTTATTGCCCAAGAACATCTTGCCCAGTTACCGCGGTCACTGCGTCTGTTTCTGCGCCTCACCGGTGCTACCGCCCGCGGCGGTGGCGCTAGTGCGGCCAGCTACCTGTTATTTGAGCAGGGCTTTTGTCGTAAACTAATTGACCTAGGGATGCGCGACGCGCTGGCTAAAGAAACTGACATCAAAGGTTTTTTTGATCTGTAAACTTTTTGTCTGAGCCAAGTTAACCCATCCAGAAGTCAGCACGGCGGAAATTCAGAGCTCGTTTTAAGTTTCAATAAGCAGAAAAAAAAACAGGCATAAAAAAAACGCAAAACTGTCGTTTTGCGTTTCGTTAATGGAGCGGGAAACGAGGTTCGAACTCGCGACCCCAACCTTGGCAAGGTTGTGCTCTACCACTGAGCTATTCCCGCAGACACTTATCCATAAGTGCTTCATGAAAATGGCGTCCCGTAGGGGAGTCGAACCCCTGTTACCGCCGTGAAAGGGCGGTGTCCTAGGCCTCTAGACGAACGGGACGTGATTGGCTAGGAGGCGCGCATGATAAGGAGCATCAGATACACTGTCAAGCCTAACTGGCGCTTATTTTTGAGCCTGCTTTAGATTCTCTAGTTCATTCTCCAAACGGAGAATGAAAAGCCTGATTCTCTTAGCATTGGCCGCAAAGTCGGAAACGCCCACCCGGGAGACAGAGCGAATATCGACAGCACTTGACGTCTCTCCCATAGCCGTCACGCGAACCACAATATCATCGACGAACCCAAATAGAGGCGTCGTCGCTTGCGCTTCAAACTGCAATATTAATGAATCCTGTGCGGAGATATTCCAGCCTAGAAGGCTGGCGACAAACAGTGACTTTTGATAGACCGATCGCGGTGTCATATCGACATACATAGTGGTGATGTCGGGATACGTCTGCAACTGCTTCGCGGCAGATTCAGCACCGGGATAAATCAGTGAATTCTCTCTAAAATCATCCTCTTCACGAGTAAAAATAAATTCAGGCGGCTCAATTGTATTGGTACTGATATCATGGATCATCGGCGCCGTTAAGCCTTCGACACCGACACTGTAAATTGCCACACCAGGACAGATTGCACACGCCATCATTAACAGCGAAAACTCGCCCCTTATTGGCCGATTGGCGAAGCCACCCACCGCCAGCGTTACCAATCCGGCGACGACCACTAATGAACATAATAACAAGCCACTAACAAACACCAGAAAGGCAATTCTGAAAGGTAATACTTCAGCACGGTAAGCGACAATCGAAACAACCGTCATCACAAATGCGGCTTGCCCAGAGCGATTTATTATTTTAATCAAAGCTTCCCCCTCATCGAGTTTATTTAGCTACAATGAGCTATCAAAACAGGGCGATCTAACCGCCGCCCTTAACAACAACCCGCCACTGACACCAACATTCCATGCCTGAATTAAGAAAATCTCTCAAACTCGCCAACGTCTGTTATGACATCCGCGGCCCGGTTCTCGATCATGCTAACCTGCTTGAAGAAGAAGGCCAAAGGATTATTAAACTTAATATTGGCAACCCGGGGGCGTTTGGTTTTGATGCGCCAGATGAGATTATGCACGACGTCATACACAACCTTCGTGAAGCGCAGGGATACTGTCATTCAAAGGGCCTTTTCTCGGCGCGCAAGGCGGTTATGCAACGCGCTCAGAGCCAGGGCATTGCCAATGTTGCTATTGAAGACGTCATTATGGGCAATGGCGTCAGCGAGCTGATTGTAATGGCAATGCAAGCCCTGCTTAACAACGGCGATGAAATACTGATCCCCTCCCCCGACTACCCGCTGTGGACCGCCGCGGTATCGATGGCCGGAGGGACGCCGTGCCATTACCGCTGTGATGAAGACAATGATTGGCAACCTGACGTTGCTGATATCGAGCGCAGGATCACCCCTAATACGCGCGGTATCGTCGTCATTAACCCCAACAATCCAACGGGTGCTGTCTACAGCGAAGAGACACTAAAACAGATTGTTGCCGTTGCGGAAAAATATAATCTGGTAGTGTTCGCCGATGAAATTTACGACCGTATTCTGTATGACGATGCAGTACACATACCGCTGGCAACTTTGGTCAACAACGTTCTCTGCCTAACTTTTAATGGTCTCTCAAAAACTTATCGGCTGGCAGGGTTTCGCTCCGGTTGGATGCTGGCTAGCGGAGCTAAAGACAATGCAGGCAGTTATATTGAAGGTTTGGAGATGCTCGCTTCGATGCGTCTGTGCGCCAATGTTCCTGCGATGCTTGCCGTGCAGACAGCACTTGGCGGATACCAAAGTATTAACGATCTGATTATGCCCGGCGGCCGCCTGATGGAACAACGCGATCTGGCGTATGAGCTGATAACCCAAATACCAGGTGTGAGCTGTGTAAAACCCAAATCTGCCATGTATCTATTTCCGCGACTTGATCCAAAAGTCTATCCAGTGACCGACGATGAGAGTCTGGTACTTGAACTTCTCAAGCAGGAGCGCGTATTACTGGTTCAGGGGAGTGCCTTTAATATGCTTGGCAACCAACATTTCCGTATTGTATTTTTACCGGATAAAGCGCAGCTAATTGAGGCCATAGACCGTTTGGCCAGCTTTCTTGAAAGGCTCAGGAATGGATAGACAGGGTTCAGCCATCAAAGCCAACTGCTAGCGCCTGAGCCTTTATCTGGCTCTCCCGGCTCTCGCTACCGATTTGGAAATGTGCAAATTCATGGCGCTCTGGATAGTCTTTACGCAACCGGTCGAAGGCCTCTGCTACGTCACCCGAAGCACATCGCGCCATCGCTTCGCGCATAATGCGATCATCAACCGCAACATCATAGCTGGCCAAAATCAACTGATTAAGAGTCGCCTCAGTAAGCACTGAAGCAATATTTTGCTGCTCAGTCTGTGGCAGACCATCAGAGGCATAGACAACGCCCTGCTCTATACACCAACGGCCATAAGCCTCAGCCAGCATTGCTGTGCCTCTGATTTTGCCCTCAATACTGTAACCGGCAATATGTGGCGTCGCCAGTAACACATTAGCCATCAGAGTCAGATCGATTTCCGGCTCACCCTCCCAAACATCCAGCGCAACTCGCAGCGCAGGCCCTTTCTGCAATCGCGCCAGCAGTGCTGTATTGTCGATCACTGCTCCGCGGCCAGCATTGACCAGCAGCGTATTTTCAGCCAGCCGTGCCAGAGCATCGGCATTGAATAAATGCCGGGTGGGAAAAGGGCCAGAATGCGTCAGTGGAGTATGCAAAAACAGCGCATCGGCCTGCAGCACAGTATCGAAATCGACCAGATTAAGAGCTTGGTTATCAGATAAAAACGGATCATAGACCCGGCAGTTAATATTCAAGCTGGTCAGTGTTTGGTAGAGTCGCCGACCAACATTGCCGCAGCCGACAATTCCCACATTGAGACTCTTTTGTAACCAGTCCGGTTGCAGTCGACTCAATACCGATAAATCATATTGCACCACGGCATCGGCATTACAGCCCGGGGCATGAGCAAAGCCGATACCGCGCTGCTGCAAATAGTCCCGATCAATATGGTCGGTACCAATCGTCGCCGAGCCTACAAATGCGACTGATGAATGTTCCAGCAGCGCCTGATTCACCCGAGTAACTGAACGCACAAGCAGCAAATCGACATCGCCAATATGCTCAGCACTGATCTCTCGCCCCGGCAGATAAGTGATCGAACCGAGGTGGCCAAAGAATGCCTCGACGTCTGCCATATTCTGGTCTGCAACTATTTTCACTGCTCAATCCTAAACAATTAAACCTATCAACTTATAAACCTTCCAACTTATAAACCTACCAACTCACGGTAATGTCACGAGCCCGCAATTGCCTTGCCCGTTCGCTAAAGCTATTGCCAAAACCCATCTCGTCACAAAACAGATCGAAGGCATCCAGATATATTCCCTGCCAACCGATCTGTGACAGATCCGGCGCGCCGTCAATATCACTGACAATGGTGGTCAGTTGTCGCGCCAACAATAACTGTTCCCTATGGTTGGCGAGCTTATCAGCAAGCTTGGCAGCGCCGCGGATCGGCAAATCCTGGAGTTGATCGAGATGGTCGAGAATCGCATCAATATCCGGATAGTGCATCAACAGCTGCTTTGCGGTCTTAGCGCCGACTCCCGGAACGCCCACTATGTTATCACTGCTATCTCCGGTCAGCGCCAGAAAATCAGCCATCTGCTGACAGCCGAGCTCGAGATCTTTTTCGACCTGACGCTGACTTTTTGGTGGTGCTTTGCCAAAATCCCAAAACAGATCGCCCGGGTGAATAATCTGAGTCAAGTCCTTGTCTCGTGTCACCACGACTGGCTGAGCATTGGCGCTGCGGGTATTTTCTGCCACTGCACCAATTAGGTCATCGGCTTCATAGATTTCGGACGCCATCTCTGAGACACCCAGCACTCTGCAGAGTTGACGGCAGGCATTCAGCTGAAAGGCCAACCCCTCGTCCGGCAGCTCACGATTGGCTTTATAGTCAGGGCAGAGCTTATGGCGAAAGCCGCTGCCAAGACTCTCATCAAAGGCACAGAACAAATAAGCAGGGTCTTTTTGCCGTAACAGGTCGAGTAAAAACGCGGTAAACCCATAAACCGCATGAGTTGAAAAACCCAAATCGACCGACTTCCAGTTGTCAGGCAGCGTGAAATAGCTACGGAAAATATAGATTGATGAATCAATAAGGTAAGCTTGCATAGATGTCTCGTTGCGCTCCTGCGTAATAAAAATTGGGGCATTTAAAACTGAAACCTAACCCAGTTTATCTAACCGAAAATGGTGTTGTGACAATACATCGGGGCAGTTGAATCGAGCGGCAAGAGCCAAAATAAACTGCTGCCCTCTGGATGGCAATCGCTCTCTGTCACACCATCGCTGAGCCTGCTCAGAAACCGCTGTGGCAAACGCACGGCTTTCACCGTGTGCTGATGCTAGATTATCTGCACTGATCCTGAAACGCTGCCCACAGGCCACAGACAGCATCCACTCGAGCGCCTGCGGCTTGACCTCAGCCTGTTCAAATAATTGCTGTTGCTGCTCTGTGCGGCCATCAGGACTATACCAGTAACCAAAATCAAGCTGCGCTCTACGCTGTTCTCCGGCAATACACCAGTGGGCAGATTCGTGCAGAGCACTTGAGAGGTAATCGTGACGAAAAAAAAGCCGGTGATAGGCTGCGGCCTCTGCAAGCCCCGAAACGTTGATCTCGGAGGCTAACTGTCTGTCAACTCGGACACCAGCAGGAATATAGATTGGTTCGGCAGCACCCGCCAGCAGACAGGTTTGAAAAGATTTAAAGAAAAGCTTTTCAAAGAGACCCATAATCGTGGCCAGAGGCTGTTCTTCAGTTGACAATGATTACCTCTTTAAATCCTGCTTTATTCACACTTGAGTCAATTTTGTGCCAAACTGAAACTGTGTAGGGAACAGTTGCAAAGATTAACATCGGTCCGATTTAGATGGTAATTATATAGCGCTTTAAGCTTTGCAACACAGTCGAATCCCTATTGTACTTGTCAGGATTCTGGGGTACTTTACCTTACGTAATACGCGTTTCCTGCCCACCCTGTTAAGGAGATGTACAATGAGCAAATCCTTTGATTCCGGTTCCGCATCAAAAGGCAACTCTCAGCCCCACAGCAACGTTATCGATATTTTTACCCGCAAACCTCTATCTGAAACCCTCGACAATAAACTGATTAGACTCTCACCCGAACTCGACGGCTTGGAAATGCTGTATTCAAACGCTGAGCATCCGGAAAAACTATTCTCGGTAAAAATTCTGGGTTGGGGATTGCGCTCTAGCGGGGAAGTCGTAGGCCTGGTGCCGTGGCTCAATGAGCTGGTCGCCTGTGATGAAATTAACGACCCCTTAAATGGCCAGTGGCAAGGCTATTACGATGAAGGGGTGGATGAGCTGTTTTACAGCGCACCACTACACAAAATTGTTGAACTGGAAACTGCTGCCGATTACTACGAGTATCAATGCGATTCCGGTCGCGAGATTATTCAGGAAATCCCCGATACCATCGGCACCCATGCAGTACTTTCCGCAGATAATTTTAAAAGTATTACATTGAAAGAAGTGGTGAGCTGGCGGCTGCATCAGGACGGTAGCATCTGTGGCATGTTGATCGATGACAGCAAGATGTTTAACACACCGGTTCTGCCGGGTGATGACTGTCTGTTCCAAACCGATAACTGCGAAGACTTTCGCTATTATTTCCAGCACCATATTGCCAACAAAATTAAATCCAAGGATCCAGAGGCTCTGGCCGCAATCTCAATGCTCGGAGAGAGCTAGGTTAAGTCAGTTGCAAATAAACCACCGTGGTAACACGCAATGCAAAAAGCCGCTGATAGTGATATCAGCGGCTTTTTAACAGCAATTACTCTTGCCCAATCCAGGCTCGAGTCTGTATCAGTCCGGGCGTCCGTACGCCATTAGACGGTCAAAGCGCTTCTCCAGCAAGTCTTCGATAGCCAACCCCGACAGCTCATCGAGTTGGCGACTGAGACTCTCTTTTAAAGTCGCACACATACTGTCAATATCTCGGTGCGCGCCACCCAACGGTTCTGGAATAGTCTCATCAACAATCCCCAACTTCTCTAGATTATCTGAGGTAACACCCATAGCTTCGGCAGCCAGAGGCGCCTTCTCGCTAGTTTTCCAGATAATATTGGCACAGCCCTCAGGTGAGATTACAAAATAGGTGCTGTATTGAAGCATATTGGTTCTATCGCCAACCCCAATCGCCAATGCACCACCCGAACTGCCCTCTCCAATCACGGTGCAGATAATCGGCGTTTTCAGTCGCGACATTACCGCGAGGTTTCGGGCTATAGCCTCGGAAATATTGCGCTCTTCAGAATCAATGCCGGGATAGGCTCCGGGTGTGTCAATCAACGTTAATACAGGAAGTTTAAAACGTTCGGCTGTCTCCATCAGACGCAGTGCTTTGCGATACCCCTCCGGCTTGGGCATACCGAAATTGCGTTTCACCTTCTCGTTAACGCCGCGGCCTTTCTCTTCACCTATCACCATAACCGGCTTGCCATTTAAGCGCGCAACACCACCCACAATCGCGTTGTCATCGCCGAAGTGGCGGTCGCCGTGCATCTCTTCCCAATCAGTAAAGATGCGGTTGATGTAGTCCAGTGCGTATGGGCGGCGGGGATGGCGGGCCACCTGAACAACCTGCCAGGGAGTCAGCTTGGAGTAGATTCCCTCCGTAAGCTTGCGCGACTTATCACGCAGTTTGGTCACTTCCTCAGCGATATTTAGATCATTGTCGTTGCCGACAAGCTGCAGCTCTTCAATCTTTGCTTCGAGCTCAGCAATGGGTATTTCAAACGGGAGATAGTTTAAATTCATGGACAGTGAAATCTCTTGTCTTGGCCGCAGTGAGGAAGTTCAGGCATTCTACCATCTAAATCATTCTACGCTAGGGACGATTACATTTTGAGTCGTCGACGATACTGTTGCGCCCCAGTTCTTTATTGCTTCTGCGTTTAATCATAGTGCAAAGTCACACTGTGCTTGCCAAATTCTTCACGCAGCAGTCCTATCAACTCATCTCTCGGCTGCACCCGCCATTGATTACCGACCTTTAATCGTCCGCTGGCACTGGCTGTTGTGTAGTCAATTTCCAACGGGCAGTTGCCGTCACTGTAACTACTTACCGAGTGGTGCAGGGTTTCAACCCACTGCTCTGTGTAACGGCTGCTATCAATCGACACAGAAAGATATTTTATTTTGCTGCAACGCGCTTCGTAGATCGACTGTATAGACTCTGCAAGCATTTTCAATCCACCGGTAAAGCTGTCTTCTGACACCCCACCCTGAACCACCAGCAGTGCGTCTTTGACCAGAATATCGCGATAGACATTAAATTTTTCGGCAAAAACAGAGACCTCTAGGCGGCCACTTTTATCGTCAAGGGTGAGAAAGGCAAAGCTCTCACCACGTTTGTTTTTCATTACTCGCATGCCGACTACCATACCTGAAACAGTGGCGCTCTCTTTGCCAGGGCGCAGTGCTGAAATTCGGTTCGGGTGCATGCGCTGAAGCTCTTCTTCATACTCATCGATCGGATGTCCGGTTAGGTAGAGCCCTAACGTGTCCCGCTCGCCATTGAGCCGCTCGCGCACCGACAGGCTGCGCGCCGCACCATAACTGCTGTAATTGATATCACTGGCGCTCTCTACCACCGACTCGCCAAACAGGTCACCCATGCCGCTACTGGTATTGCGCGCGTGCTGTTCGGCGAGCTTGACGGCTTCATCCATTGCCGCCAACATCACCGCGCGACGATAACCGATATCACCCTCGGGCCCAATCTCATCAAAGGCGCCACTGCGAATCATCGCCTCTATAGCGCGCTTGTTGACCTTGCGGCCGTCAACTCTGGCGCAAAAATCAAACAGGTCTTTAAATGGCCCGCCGTCAGTGCGCGCAGCGAGAATATTAGAAACCGGCCCCTCACCCAATCCCTTGATGGCACCAAGGCCGTAAATAACTCTGTTCTCAGGATCGACACTAAACTGAAACTGCCCGTGATTGACATCTGGGGGCAACAAGGTCAACCCCATGGCCCGGCATTCATCTATAAACGTCACGACCTTGTCGGTCTTGTCCATGTCCGATGAAATAGTGGCAGCCATAAACTGAGCAGGGTAATGTTGTTTTAGCCATGCGGTTTGATAGGCAACCAGCGCATAGGCAGCAGAGTGCGATTTGTTAAAACCGTAGCCTGCAAACTTCTCCATCAGATCGAAGATATTAGACGCCAGTTCTTTGGCAAAGCCCTTCTCCACCGCGCCCTGCACAAACAGTTCACGTTGTTTGGCCATTTCATCGGCATTTTTCTTGCCCATGGCGCGACGCAACAGATCAGCGCCACCAAGGGTATAACCACCCATCTCTTGGGCGATCTGCATAACCTGTTCCTGATAAAGAATAACCCCGTAGGTGGGTTCCAGAGCAGGCTTCAGACAATCGTGCTGATACTGTGGATGAGGGTAGCTGACTTCCGCTCGACCTTTTTTGCGATTGATAAAGTCATCAACCATGCCCGACTGCAAGGGTCCGGGACGGAACAGCGCTACCAGTGCGACAATATCTTCAAAGCGGTCAGGACCCAGTTTGCGAATCAGTTCTTTCATGCCGCGGGATTCGAGCTGGAACACCGCCGTAGTCTCGGCGCGCTGCATCAGCTCATAGGTTGGCATATCATCGAGCGGGATTTTATCAATCTCTAATCGATCTTCACCCGCAGCACTGCGGTCGGCATTAATCATGCGCACCGCCCAGTCGATAATGGTCAGCGTACGCAGCCCAAGAAAGTCGAACTTAACTAGCCCAGCATCTTCGACATCACTTTTGTCAAACTGGGTTACGACACCCGCGCCGGACTCATCGCAATAGATTGGCGAGAAATCAGTGATCGCGGTGGGTGCGATTACCACTCCACCGGCATGCTTGCCACAGTTACGAGAGATACCTTCCAGCTGCAAAGCCATGCCCCAGATTTCAGCGGCTTCATCATCCTGATCGAGGAAATCTTTCAGAGTCTCTTCCTGCTCAATCGCTTTCTCCAAAGTCATACCCACTTCGAAGGGAATTAACTTGGAGAGTTTGTCTGCCAGACCATAGGATTTTCCCTGCACCCGAGCCACATCGCGGACCACGGCTTTCGCCGCCATGGTGCCAAAAGTAACAATCTGCGAGACCGCATTGCGGCCGTACTGCTCCGCCACATAGGCAATTACCCGGTCACGACCCTCCATACAGAAATCGATATCGAAATCCGGCATCGATACTCGCTCAGGATTGAGGAAACGCTCGAATAGCAGATCGTATTCTATGGGGTCTAGATCAGTAATTTTAAGCGCGTAGGCGACCAGCGACCCGGCACCAGAACCACGCCCTGGGCCTACCGGAATATCATTATTTTTGGCCCAGCGAATAAAGTCCATCACAATCAAAAAGTAGCCGGGAAATCCCATCTGGATAATAATATCCAGCTCAAATTTTAAGCGTGCGGCATACTCCTCTCGTATCGCGGGGAAATCCTCACCACCGGTATCAAACAAAATCTCAAGCCGCTCTTGCAGTCCTTTTTCCGACTCACTGATAAAGAACTCATTGACGGTCATGCCCTCTGGAATCGGGTAATCGGGCAAAAAATACTCGCCCAGACGTAACTCTAGCGAGCAGCGTCTGGCAATTTCCACACTGTTTTCGAGCGCTTCGGGAATATCGGCAAACAGTTCGGCCATCTCTTCTGCGCTGCGTAAATACTGTTGCTCGGAAAAACGCCTTTCACGGCGTGGATCGTCCAGAGCACGACCTTCATGGATGCAGACACGCGCCTCGTGTGCCTCAAACTCACCTCGGTCAATAAACCGCACATCGTTGGTCGCGACAACTGGGCAACTGAACTGGCTGGCCAGCTCCACAGCGGCGTGTAAATAGTCTTCTTCGTCGGCACGGCCGGTGCGCTGGAGTTCCAGATAGAAGCGATCGCCAAACAGTGTCATATATTCTTGCAGCGCTGTTGCGGCATCGGCCTGACGACCGGAGACCAACGCCACACCAATATCACCGTTACGGCCGCCAGATAGAGCAATCAGGCCTTCACTAAACCCGCTTAGCCACGACTTGCGAATATAGGGCACACCCTGCCGTTGACCCTCTTGATAAGCCCGGGAAATCAACTTGGTTAAATTGGCATAGCCGAGCTGGTCTTTCACCAACAGGACAAGCTGTGTCGGAGCGCCCTCTCCGCTCTCATCGAGAAGCAGGAAATCAGCACCAAGAATCGGTTTAACACCGGCGGCCTGGGCGGCCTTGTAGAATTTTACCGCGCCAAAAAAGTTGTTAAAGTCAGTCAGCGCAACCGCGGGCATACCCTGCTCAGCAACAGTTTTGGCCAGCGGTTTTATCCGCACTAACCCGTCGACTAACGAGTATTCAGAGTGCAGTCTTAAATGAACAAAAGATGGTTTAACTATCAGAATTTCCCTTCCGTTAAGAGATGCGCAGCATCGACGCCATAATGGCTGAAGCTATCCTTCATCAAATCAAAAACCGTACCATCAAATTCTGGAATAGATTTATCGGAAACGGCAATTGGCTCAATTCGCTCACCCCACTTGATGATGCCCGCACCACAGGTCAGGCCGGCACCGAAGGTTGCTGTAAGTATCGTCATGCCCGGCTTGATTCTGCCAGCT
The DNA here is from genome assembly GCA_024644595.1 of Porticoccaceae bacterium. GTDB lineage: Bacteria > Pseudomonadota > Gammaproteobacteria > Pseudomonadales > Porticoccaceae > HTCC2207. The sequence continues at coordinate 36,302 of JAHEHL010000004.1, forward strand.
TCCAATGCATCGCACATCGCCAGTGGAATTGATGCCGCAGAGGTGTTGGCGTACTCATCAATTGCGACAACCACTTTTTCCATTGGAAAATCGAGACGCTTAGCTAACGTCTGAATAATTCTGATATTCGCCTGATGCGGGATAAACAGGTCGATATCATCCGCTGACAGACCCTCGGCCTTGAGCACATCATTGATTGCGTCTGACATACCTTTAACGGCACTTTTAAAGATTTCCTGACCTTCAAAATTGAGCGAGATAAAAATATCATCGGTCAGGTGGGCCGGCGACATACCCCAGCCGGGTAAATGCAGACATTCACGGCTGTCGGGCACACAGCTCATCTTACCGGCCAGCAAGCCACTCTGCTGCTGCGAGGCTTCAACCACAACAGCTCCGGCGCCATCGCCAAATAGGAAGCAGGATTCGCGCTTTTTCCAATCCATCGCCAGAGAAATACGTTCGGAACCAATCACCAGCGCCTTGTTAATCGAGCCTGCCTTGATCATGTCGCTAGCGGTATTGAGGGCATAAAACCAACTGGTGCAGGCAGAGTTGAGATCAAATGCCGCCGCCTTGGTCGCCCCAAGCTTATTTTTGATATAACTGGCGGTGTTCGGACAAATTTCTTCAGGAGTGGTTGAGCCGAGTATCACCAGATCAATATCCGCTGCATCAACGCCTGCCGCCGCCAGAGCCCGCTCTGAAGCCAACCAGGCCATTTCGCCGGTTGAAACATGACTGTAGTGACGCTGCCGAATACCCGAGCGCGAATAGATCCACTCATCGCTAGTGTCAACAATCTTCGCCATATCATCATTGGTCATCAACAGCGGTGGGGCATATTTCCCCCAACCAGTAATCTGTGCGTATCTCAAAGCATTCCCCTATCTCGACTGGATTTTTTTAGTATTTACACGGTTCAGCGATGCAGGTTACCGAACCACTCTAACCACCCTGCAGCGGACCCAATAGTATATCGATTAAAGTCGACTCGGCCTAATCAAAAAGCCCGCTTTGGACTACTTCCAAATGCTCTCGCACCGGCGCAAATGATCGCCGGTGAATCGGCGTTGCGCCCTTGCGCGCCAGCGCTTCCAGATGCTGGGGCGTTCCATAACCTTTATTGGCGGCAAAGCCATAACCGGGATAGGCAAGATCAAATGCCTTCATTTCAGCATCGCGCACCACCTTGGCAATAATCGATGCAGCGCTGATCACTTCCACGCGGCCATCTCCCTTTACTACAGCCTCACCATGGTACTCCCACTGTGGTAGCCGGTTACCATCCACCGCGACGAAATCTGGCTGCTGGCGCAAACCCATTACCGCGCGGCGCATCGCCATCAAGGTTGCCTGAAGTATATTAAAACGATCAATCTCGGCAACCGAGGCGCGCGCAACCGACCAACAGAGTGCCCGGCTGGTGATATCTGCATAGAGATTTTCCCGCTGTCGACTTGATAGTGCCTTGGAATCGGCGAGACCTTCAATGCCATGGTTTTGGGGCAGAATGACCGCCGCAGTGACGACGTCACCGGCGAGGGGCCCCCGCCCTACTTCATCGACCCCGGCAAGCCATTTCACACCGGATGGTGGATGCCAGGGTGTCATTGTTCGATCAGAGCGCGGATTGCCGCGGCAGCTCTATCGCCCGATGCCAGATTAATCTTCAAGTAGAGCGCTTCATAGCGGGCCTCAAGCAGATTGCGCGTCTCGGGACTGAGCGCTTCGACAACCGCTGAAGTTAGATTCTCCACAGACGCGTCATCCTGAATCAGTTCAGGCACCAGCATCTCAGCAGCGAGAAGATTTGGAATCGAAGCGAATGGGGTTTTAATAAACGGTCGCACCACTTTATAGGTTAAGCCACCGAGGCGGTAACTTACCACCATTGGCTTTTTCAGCAGCATAGCCTCAAGTGCTGTGGTACCGGATGTCAGCAATACCGCATCGGCCGCCTCCATCGCCAACAGTGATTGCTGTTTTATCAGCGTTATCGGCACTTGTGGATAGCGCGCAATAATCTGCCGCAACTGGTCATGACGGTCATCATTGGCCGCGGGAATAATAAACTGCGCCTGTGGCGAATACTCTTGAAGCCGAATAGCGACCTGAATAAAAAGCTCCGCCATCAGTGATACTTCACCGCCACGACTACCAGGCATTATGGTCACAGTCGGCCGCTGGGCATCTAACCCCAATCGTTGGCGGGCACTGTGACTATCGGCCGATCGTGTAATCTGCCTCGCCAGAGGATGGCCGACAAAGGCCACTGGTACACCGTGGTCAATATAGAAGGCCTCTTCAAACGGCAACAACGTCAACATTAAATCTACACTACGTTTAATCCCTTTTATGCGCCCCTGACGCCAAGCCCAGACTGAGGGACTGACATAGTGCACGGTTTTAACACCAGCAGTGTGCAGGGCTTTGGCTATACCGAGATTAAAATCAGGAGAATCGATACCGATAAACGCAACCGGTCTGTTGTTTTTGTAGCGATTGATCAGGTCGCGGCGGATGCCTAAAAGCTCAGGTAAGCGCTTAAACGGCTCGACAAACCCCATCACTGAGAGACGCTCCATCTGATGATGCGAGCAGAATCCCTCAGCAATCATTTTTGGACCGCCAACGCCCTCAAATTGAGCGTCAGGGAAGAGGCGTCTAAGGGCACGAATCAGATCAGCTCCAAGGGTGTCACCAGATGCCTCACCGGCGACCATAGCAAACACAGGAACGTTCTCAGCACAGGCTAGATGGGTGTTGTCGACGTGGCCAGGCAGGCTATTCATAGCGCAACGCGACTCATGGGTTAGCGAATAATGCCGCGAGTAGATTTCTCTAGCGAGTTAACAAACACCTGAATAGCCGAATCATCACTCAGTTTCGCAATCGTGTCGATCGCCTCGTCGAGTTTTAACCCCCGACGGTAAAGTAACTTGTATGCCTGATTGGCCAGTGCAATTTGATCTGCACTAAAGCCCCGCCGCTTAAGCCCTTCACGATTGATCGTGCGCGGCTCAGCGGGACTACCAAAGGCTGTGACATAGGCTGGCACATCGTGATAAACAAAGGCCGCTGGGCCCACAAAGCAGTGCGGACCAATATGCACAAACTGATGTACCAGTGCATAGCCGGAGAGAATGGCCCAGTCACCAACATAGACATGGCCTGAAATACTGGCATTGTTGACCATGATCACATTGTCACCAATCACACAGTCATGGCCAACATGGGCATAGGCCATCAGCAAATTGTTGCTGCCAATAATGGTTTCACTATTATCCTGCACCGTACCACGATGAATGGTGACGCCTTCTCGAATGACATTATTGTCGCCGACAATCAGCCTAGTTGGCTCGCCTTGGTACTTTAGATCCGGCGTATCATCGCCGATAGTGGAGAACTGATAAATTTTGTTGCCGGAGCCAATTTTTGTTGGCCCTTTAATCACAACATGTGAAGCAATCTCACAGTCTTCACCAATCTCAACATCCGCGCCGATCATTGTCCACGGGCCAACGCTAACGTTGTCGGCTATCTTCGCAGATGGGTCAATAACGGCACTGGGATGGATCACTAGATTTTGTCTCTATCCTGATAGGCACACAACAGCGTCGCTTCACAGGCAACTTTATAGTTTACTGTTGCACGAGTCTGGAAGCGCCAGATATGACGTTTCACAGCCACAACACGAGACTCCAGCATAAGCTGATCTCCAGGCGTTACCGGGCGCTTAAAGCGCACATTGTCGACACCGGCGAACAGGTAGAGTTTGCCATCATCTGCAGTGGTGTTGGTGGTTTTAAATCCGAGAATACCGGAGGCCTGAGCCAGCGCTTCAATAATCATCACACCAGGAAAAATTGGCGCACCGGGAAAATGGCCATTAAACACCTCCTCATTAGTGGTGATGTTTTTATAGGCGAGGATACGCTCACCCTCGACCAACTCAAGTACCCGATCAACCAATAGCAACGGATAGCGATGGGGCAATATCTCCATGATCTGGTTAATGCTCAACGCTCCCTGATCGCCACTATTGCTCTGTGCTGAATTATCGATCGTACTTTCGTTCATTCTACCTTCCATTAATGACTACCCACTTGACACCCCTTGGCGACCGAACTCAAAGCCATGAAGCACATTGCATGATACTATTTTTCCAGCGCTTTAAGCCGCCTCGCCATACTATCCAACTGTGACATCCGCACCGCATTTTTGCGCCATTCTCTGGTCGTCATCAACGGCGAACCTGATGAGTAGGAACCTGGCTCAGTAATCGACTTTGTCACCAGCGTGCGTGCGGTCACCTGAACATTATCACAGACTTGAATATGCCCTACCAAACAGGCGTCACCCGCCAGAATACAGTTTTTACCCAGTGATGAACTACCGGCCAGAGCGGAATATGCCGCCAGTGCTGAATTATCACCAACAACGCAATTGTGAGCGATCTGCACATGGTTATCGATGATGACACCACGGCCTATTCGGGTATCGCCGAGCGCACCGCGATCAATTGTCGTACAGGCGCCAATTTCCACATTATCACCAATCTCGACACCACCAATCTGGTAAATCTTCTGCCACTCTCCGGTACCCACCGGGGCGAAGCCAAAGCCGTCAGCACCGATGACCGAACCGCTGTGAATAATGACTTTTGCGCCGATTATGACATCATGATAAATCGACACATTAGCCGCTACTTTGCAGCGCTCACCAAGCTGCGATCTTGCTCCTACAAACACACCAGCACCCAGAGAGCTGCCCGCGCCGATCACAGCATTGGCCTCGACAACCACATTCGCAGCAATCGCCACATCCTTACCAATCTTTGCAGAGTCAGCAATAATCGCTGCAGGATGAATTCCAGAAGCGGGCATTGGCGCGCGGTCAAACCACTGCGAGATGCGCGCATAGCCTAAATAGGGATTATCGAGAATCAGTGCTGCGCCAGCAAACGCCATCGAACCCGTAATATACTTGCCCGCGATAATCACCGCCGCTGCCTGACAACTGGCAAGCTGAGAAGCATATTTTTCATTGGCAAGAAACGCCAGCTGATCGGGTCCGGCGTCATGGAGCGTGCTAATACCAGTCACCCGCACTTCGCCGTCACCGCGCAACTCGGCACCGAGAAACGCGGCTATCTCACTGAGCGAATAACTGTCACGCATTAATGATTATTGTGTTTTTTTGTTCAGTCGGTCGGCAACTTTAGCTGTCAAGTTGCTTTCAGGGCCGGCCAGCATTACAGCATCGGCACGCAGAAGAATCGTCACACCCTCTTCCTGAACCACTTCCTGCAGGGCTTGCTGAGCCACTGGCCCGAGTTCCTGCATAATGCTCTGTTGCAACTGCTGCTGTTCGGCCTGAATTTTTCGTCCCGCCAGCTCGGCATCAGCCTTGGCGTATTCCATTTTTTTCTGATGCGCTTGTGCCTCTTCCTGAGACCAGGTCATACGCTTGCTTTCAGCTTCTTTGGCCAGCGATTGCAAGTCAGCAGCTGAGCTCTCATATTTCGCCTTGAGGCTGACAAAGTCGGCACCGGTTTCAGCCTCCTTGAGCCGCTGCTGGGCAAGATTTGAGCTGAAGATAGCCCGGGCGATATCCACTACTGCAATCTTGTCTTCCGCTATAGCCACAGTTGATAGTGTACTCACACAACCGATTACCATGGCTGCCACAAATGCTTTCAAATTACGCAAAATATATCTCCCTAAAAAAATTAAAATTGGTTACCCAATGAGAACTGAAAAACTTCTGTTTCATCAAATTCATTTGAATTTAACGGTTTAGCGACACTGAATGTGATCGGCCCAAAGCCACTCAACCACGTTGCCCCCACTCCAACAGAATAGCGCAACTCGCCGACATCAGGCTTAAAACAGTTAACCTGTGATTCGCCGCACTTGGTGTTGAATATATTACCAGCATCGATAAAGAATGTAGATTGCACCGAGCGCTGATCCTTCACGAAGGGCAGCGGGAAAATCACCTCTGCACCAAACTCAACCTGAACATTACCGCCAATCGGATCGGGATCGTCAGCATAACCCAAAGAACAGGGATTGCCCTCGATCAGATTACAGGGTGTGTCTCGTGGACCCAAGGTATTGCGCTCAAAGCCTCGGACCGAACCAAAACCGCCGCCATAGAAATTCTTGAAGAATGGCAGCGTCGTGGTATTGCCATAGGACTCGCCATAACCCAGATCTGCACGCAGTTTAAGGGTAAAGCCACTGAACAGCGGACGCAGATACTGACCCGAGTAGGTCGCCTTATAATATTCGAGGCCGGAACCAGGCAATGCAACATCGAGACCCAAGCGTTGAGATACACCCCGCGTTGCGAACACGCCGCGGTTAAGGGTTGACTTGATCCAGTTCAGGTTGGCACTGAATACATCAAATTGTGAGCCGTTGGCGTCGATAAAATCAGCAATCTCCTTAGAGGCAAACACACCGGTTTTAAGATCCAGGTTCTCGTAACCAAAACCAAACCCGATACGCTGCACCTCGGAAACTGGATAGCTCCAGTTAACCGCTGCTCCATAGGTGTTAGTCGAGAAGCTGGCAACATTGATTCGGTCGTAATCAGTCTCTCGGGCAAATATATTGTAACCAGCACTCACTCCATCCACCGTAAAATACGGCTCTGAGTAACTGAAGTTTATCGATGACTGATAGGTACTTCGGTTTAAACCGACGCCTACCTGTTTGCCGGTGCCAAGAAAATTATTCTCACTCAGGTTGGCGCCGAGAATAAGCCCGGTGCCCTGAGCGTAACCGACACTGGCCCCTACCGAGCCAGAGGGTTGCTCTTCAACGCTGTAAACCACATCGATCTGATCATTGGTGCCGGCGACCGGAACATTTTCAACCTCTACTTCCTTAAAGAAACCGAGACGTTCAAGGCGCACTTTTGACAGCTCAATCAAAGCGTTGTTTGCCGAGCCCGCTTCCATTTGGCGCATCTCTCTGCGCAGCACTTCGTCGGCGGTCTTAGTATTGCCACGGAACTCAATGCGACGAACATAAGCTCGCATACCGGGCTTGACAAAATAGGTGATTTTGGCCGTTTTGTCCTCTTCATCAACCTCGGGAAAGCCCTCTACTTCGGCAAATGTGTAGCCCTCGTTGCCGAGCCGCCGAGTAATATATTCACTTGAGGTCGTCATCAAAGTTTGCGAGAAGGTCATACCCTCCCTGAGAATGATCATGCCGCGAATCTGCTCTTCAGGAATCACCATTTCACCGGCCAGCTCAACACTGTCAATGGTGTAGACATCCCCTTCATCAATATTGATGGTAATGTAGACCGACTCTTTGTCCGGGCTGACAGAGACCTGAGTGGAACTAATATCAAACTGCAGATAACCGCGATCAAGGTACCAAGACTCCAACGTCTCAAGATCCCCCGATAGTTTTTCGCGCGCGTATTTATCGTCACTGGTTATCCATGACAGCCAACCGGTAGTTCTCAACTCAAATGAGTCGAGCAATTCCTCTTCACTGAACGCGCTGTTGCCAACGACATTAATGTGTCGAATCTTGGCCACGTCACCTTCATCGATATCAATATTGACCGCAACACGATTTCGCGGCAGCTGTTTGACTTCCGTTTTAACCAGCGCGCCGTAACGACCCTGAGCTACATACTGCCGCTGCAGCTCCTGCGTCATACCCTCAAGAATGACTTGGCGAAATATCTGCCCTTCAGCAAGCCCATTATCGCGCAGTGCATCCAGCAGCTGATCAGTCTCAATTGCCTTGTTACCATCAAGGTTAATTTCGGTGACCGCGGGACGTTCGATCAAGCCAATAACCAGAACGCCATTTTCACGGGCCATCACCACATCGGAAAAATAGCCTGTGCGAAACAGCGACCGTGTTGCCGAGCGGATCACTGGCTCATCGACCAAATCACCCACACTGATTGGCAGTGCGGCAAAGACGGTACCGGCAGAGACGCGCTGCAGCCCCTCGATGCGAATATCATCAACTTGGAAGACCGTGGCATAGGCTGAACTGGCAAAGACAAACAGAACTGCAATAAGTCCTTTGAAGAAGTGCTTCATGTGATTAAGTAAATCCAATTTTCTAGTTGTCTTTAAACGGCTCTAAAAAGACCGCATCACGTCGTTATAGGTGGCAAACACCATCAGCCCCGCAAGGAGAAAGAAACCCACTTTAAAACCAACCATCTGCACTCTGTCAGAGACCGGCGAACCTTTCACAATCTCGATCAGATAGTAGACAATATGACCACCATCAAGCACCGGGATAGGCAACAAATTCATTACGCCGAGCATTATACTGAGAATGGCGATAAAACGAATAAAATTGTCGAAACCGGTCTTTGCTGTATCACCGGCAACCTTGGCAATGGTGATGGGCCCACTCAGGTTTTTCGGTGAAAGATCACCCATAACCAGCTTACCGATCGATTTAATCACAAAAAAGCTGGTATCCACCGTTTCCTGTGCCGCACGAAACATCGCACCCACGACACCATAGTCCACGTCGCGCATCAATTCCTCGGGATAGCTTCCCAGTGATGACAACTGCACCCCAAGCTGACCAACCTGCTGACCCTCTCTCTCTACCGCGGCCGGCACCACTACTATCTTTATGCGTTGATCCGACTCACCACCAGACGCCCCTCGATCGACCACAAGCTCCACAGCAGTGCCTGCACTCTTCGAGATAACGTCGATAAATTCTTCGACACTGAGAATGGTCGCGCCGTTGATCGCCACAACCCGGTCACCTTCGCGCAAACCGGCGCCATAAGCGGCACCCTCTTCCGACACACTGGCCAGCATCAAGGCATCGAGCGTAAATGGAGGAGTAATACCCAGCTCCCGCAATGGTGAAGGCTCGTGGGCATCACGCAGCCATGCGTCAATCGGCACAGTCAGCTGATACTGAATATTTGATTCGGGATAAGTAACCGTAAACGGAATCTCACCACTCACACCGATAAAATCAAATAGTTGCCGCGATACAGCCGCCCAGGTTGCTGTCGGATGGCCATTAACGGCAATAATTTCACTGCCGGGCTCAAAACCGGAGCGCTCAGCCAGCGAACCACTGATTACCGAGCCGGCAACTGGCGCGATACCGCGTTCGCCGGCGAGAAAAACTATCCAAAATGCCAACACCGCCAACAGAAAATTAGCCGCTGGACCGGCGACCACAATCGCCAGGCGCTGCCACACGGTTTTACGGGTGAAGGCGTAGGGCAAATCCTGTTGAGAAACATTCCCCTCGCGCTCATCGACCATCTTGACATAGCCGCCGAGAGGCAGTGCCGCGAGCACAAACTCAGTGTCCTGAGAATCACGCCAGCGCAACAATGGCATACCGAAACCAATAGAAAAACGCTGAACCTTGACCCCACATCGACGTGCCATCCAGAAGTGTCCAAACTCGTGAAAACTGACCAGGACACCCAGAGCAATCAGGGTAAAAAACAGCGTTTGCAAAAGATCCATAGATTACTTCTCTAACCGTTTTATATAGGTGCTGCTATAAACGCGCGCATCGTTATCGGTGTGTTGGACTGCCTCAAGGGATTCTGGTTCAGTCAGCGGCTGACAATTGAGCGTGTGCTCGACCACCTCGGCAATCTGCGTGAAGCCGATACGTTGATCAAGAAATGCTTGCACGGCAACTTCATTGGCCGCATTGAGTATTGTCGCCGCGCTAGCGCCGGCCTGAGCCGCAGCAGTAGCAATCGCCAGACAGGGAAACGCCTCAATATTTGGCTGCTCGAAATCGAGACGCGCAATATCAAACAAATTTAGATCACCGACGCCAGACTCGATTCGCTGCGGCCATGCCAGCGCATGAGCTATCGGCGTGCGCATGTCCGGATTACCCAGCTGGGCCAACACTGAGCCATCATTGTACTGCACCAGCGAGTGGATAATACTTTGTGGATGAACCACCACTTCAATCGACTGAGCAGGCATATCGAACAGCCAGCAGGCTTCGATCAACTCCAGGCCTTTATTCATCAGCGTCGCCGAATCAACCGATATTTTTCGGCCCATACTCCAATTGGGATGGGCACAGGCCTGATCAGGTGTCACAGCATGCATTTGCGCTAAGGTGCGACCGCGAAATGGGCCACCGGAGGCCGACAGCAACAACTTGCGCACGCCATTTTTTCCCGAATCAGCATAGCCGGCGGGCAGACACTGGAAAATCGCGTTGTGCTCGCTGTCGATGGGCAGCAACACCGAACCAGACTCCGCCACGGCCTGCATAAATAATCCACCGGCCATCACCAGTGCTTCTTTATTGGCTAACAGTATCTTTTTGCCCGCCTTAACCGCAGCCAGCGTCGGCACGAGTCCTGCAGCGCCAACAATCGCGGCCATCACCGTATCTACCTCTGCAGCAGCGGCTACCTGACAAAGGGCATCAACACCCCACAGCGCCTCAGTAGAAGCATCTGACTCACACAACAATTGTTGCAGCTTTTGTGCAGCAGCTGCATCTGACACCACCGCAAATCGAGGATTAAACTGCATGCACTGTTCAGCCAACTGTTCAACACGAGTGTGAGCAGAAAGTGCGAAAATACTGTACTTGTCTGGATGACGAGCGATCACATCAAGGGTGCTAACCCCAATCGACCCGGTTGCGCCAAGCAAAGTGATTTTTTGCATAATTTAGAGTGGGTTCAGCATCAGAAAGAGCAAAATAAACAACGGCAGCGCGGCAATCAGTCCGTCGATACGGTCAAGTATACCGCCATGACCAGGCAGAATACTGCCACTATCTTTCACCCCGCAGTGACGCTTGACCATGCTCTCGAACAGGTCGCCGACAACCGAATAGAGCGAGACCGGAATAACCAGCGCAACCAGCAATGGAGCAGTTATCTTTTCCGGCATAAACGGAATCAGGGCGGCAATAAACAGACACTGCAGAACGATGCCGCCAAAAAAACCCTCCCAGGTTTTCCCCGGGCTAACAGTTGCCGCCAGTTTATGCTTTCCAAACAAATTGCCAGCGATATACCCACCGATATCAGCCAGTGCGACAATCACCACTGCGAACAACAACAGCCAGGCCCCGTGCGGCTGGTGCATAATCAATACAATAGAGACCCAGGTAAAGCTCAATAACAACAGGCCCAGAGCGCCAAGAACGGGCCTCGGCGACCATAGAATGGCACTTGAAGGATAGCCCTGAATCCAGAGAAAAATGACCGCCCAGAGAATAGATGCACCCAGAGCGAGGAGTTGCCCTACTTGCATATCGGGGCTCTCAGGCAGACCCAGCAACGCAGCCGCCAGCGCAAGCGAGAGTGCAAGTAAAACGAGATAGCTCACCCTATTTACAGTGGATTCAATGCGCATCAAATTAGTCCACTCCCAACCAGCAAGAAGAACGACTAAGGAGATTATCAGAGAGAAAATCATCGGCGTGGTCATCAACAGCAAGGCCAGAAAAGCCAACACCAGAACTACTGCGGTGATTACCCGCTGTTTAAACACGAGCTACTTCACCATCAGTGGCAATACCACCGACTCCAATATCGTCGCGCAGACCAAAGCGACGCTGCCGTGAGTAGTATTCATCAATGGCAGTATTCAGCGCCGCAGGATCGAAGTCAGGCCAGTAGCAATCGGCAAAATAGAGCTCGGTATAGGCCATTTGCCAGAGTAAAAAATTACTGATGCGCTGCTCACCGGCTGTGCGAATACAGAGATCGGGGTCGGCAATCCCAGAAGTCTGCAAAAATTTATCGACAGTTGATTCATCGATATCACATGCTCGCAATCGTCCCATTTGGACTTCCGAGGCAATTTTCTGAGTGGCGTTGGCAATATCCCAGCGGCCACCGTAGTCGACACACAGTGCGAGGGTAAACTGTCCGCTTGCTGTAATACTCTCGGCATCGGCGATAAGGCGTTTGAGCCGATCACTAAAATGACTGCGATTGCCGATCACTTTAAGCCGCACACCATCGTCGCGCAGCGCCTTGGCTTCTTTCTTAAGATAGGAGGAAAACAGTGACATCAAGCCACGCACTTCGAGTTCCGGACGCTTCCAGTTCTCACTGCTGAAGGCAAACAGCGTGACGACCTCAACGCCGCGTTGTTTCGCTACACGCAAAATATCGCGAATACGCTCCACACCCGCCTCGTGACCGACGACACCAGACAGCCCGCGCTGTTTAGCCCACCGGTTATTGCCATCCATAATAATGGCAACGTGTCGAAGGGGATGAGCCGAGCTTTGCGAGTGGGAATCAGCCATGGTCTAGATTACCGGGAGAATTAAATCTCCATCAGATCCTTTTCTTTGGCAACCAGCGCTTCGTCGATTCGCGCGATATAGCTGTCAGTGATTTTTTGAATATCATCCTGACCTTTGCGCTCCTCGTCTTCACTGATATCTTTGTCTTTCAGCAAGCCTTTCAGGCTGGACATTAGGTCGCGACGTATATTGCGTACCGAAATACGAGCATTTTCTGCTTCCGCTTTGGCTTGCTTGCCATAAACCTTGCGCGTCTCTTCCGTAAGAGGCGGCAGTGGTATCCGAATCACAGTACCAGCTGTCGTTGGGTTAAGGCCGAGATCAGATTTCATAATCGCTTTCTCGATGGTCGGCACCAGGCTTTTTTCCCACGGAGTGACCGACAGTGTGCGCGCATCTTCGATGACGATAGACGCAGCCTGCGCCAGTGGTGTATTGACGCCGTAATAGTCAACATTGATGCCGTCGAGAAGACTCGGATGAGCACGCCCGGTACGAATCTTGTTAAACGCATTACCCAAGGCATCGATCGCCTTGGTCATGCGCACATCAGCTTCGGTTTTCAATTCATCAATCATTATTCACCCTCTTCTATCAGTGTGCCCTCATTACCGCCCACAACCAAGTTGAGCAGTGCACCCTGTTTCGACATACGAAAAACGCGCAGAGGCATATTGTGTTCCCGACACAGGCAGATCGCAGTCAGGTCCATAACACCAAGCTTTTTATCCAGCACCTGATCATAGGTTAGATGATCATATAGTTCAGCCGAAGGATCGACCATCGGGTCAGCACTGAAGACGCCATCGACCTTAGTGGCCTTGAGCACGACATTGGCTTCAATTTCAATACCGCGCAAACAGGCCGCCGAATCAGTCGTAAAGAAAGGGTTGCCGGTACCGGCAGCAAAGATCACCACATCGCCATCTTTAAGATAGCGAATTGCACGTCGGCGATCATAGTGCTCGACCACACCGCTCATAGGTATCGCAGACATAACATGGGAGGAGATATTGGTGCGCTCGAGTGCATCGCGCATAGCCAGAGCATTCATAACAGTAGCCAGCATCCCCATATGATCACCGGTGACACGATCCATACCGGCTTCATTCAAGGCAGCACCGCGGAACAGATTACCACCGCCAATCACCAACCCCACCTGAACACCAATACCCACTAACTGACCAATTTCAAGCGCCATACGATCGAGAACCTTGGGGTCAATCCCGAAACCCTCTGTTCCCATCAACTCCTCACCGCTGAGTTTAAGTAGAATACGCTTGTACTTTTTCTCTCTGCCAGTCAGTGGCATATTGAATCCTCTTTAAATGATGTGCGTTACCTTTATTTTGCGCCCTGCACCTGTGCTGCAACTTCAGCGGCGAAATCGACTTCTTCTTTCTCGATACCTTCACCCACTTCAAAGCGCACAAATCCTACAATTTCTGCACCACCGGCTGCAACCAGTTTACCCACAGTTGTATCCGGGTCTTTAACAAAAGGCTGATCGACAAGACTGCCCTCTTTGAGGAACTTGTTGACGCGACCTTCAATCATCTTTTCAACGATTTCCGCTGGCTTGCCGCTATCAGCCGCCTGAGCGGTATAAATCGCGCGTTCAGCTTCAATAACTTCTGCGGGCATCTGGTCAGAGCTCACCACAACAGGGTTAACCGCTGCAACATGCATCGCCACATCACGGGCAAGTGCTTCGTCGCCGCCAGTCAGGCCGACAACCACGGCAATGCGATTATTACTGTGCACATAGCCACCAACCACCGGCGCTTCAATACTGTCAGCGCGACGTGGCGAGATGTTTTCACCAATTTTTTGGACCAGCGCTTCTCGGGCGGACTCCAGTTCGCCAGCCATTACAGCTGCGATATCGGTTTCCCTGCCAGCATAAGCTGCGTCCAGAACCGAACTGACAAATCCCTTAAAACCTTCATCTCGAGCGACAAAGTCAGTTTCACTGTTAACTTCCAGAACCAGCCCGTAACCGTTCTCGGCTTTAACTGCCACAAGACCATCTGCCGCAGTGCGGCCGGCTTTTTTGGCCGCCTTCATGCCACTCGACTTACGCAACTCTTCAATCGCTTTTTCAATATCTCCATCCGCATCATTGAGTGCGCGTTTGCACTCCATCATGCCCAGACCTGTGCGGTCTCGAAGATCTTTAACCAAAGAAGCTGTTACCTGTGCCATCGTATTCCTCTCTAAAACGTAAAATTATTTTTGAAAAAAGGGGGCAGCGGCCCCCTTTTGATATGACTTCTTGTCTACCGTAGCCAATTACTCAGCAGCTGCTTCCTTTGCAACAGGGGCTTCTTCAACCGCAGGCGCTTCGGCGACTGCAGGTGTTTCAGCAACTTCAGGTGCGGCCTCTTCAGCAACCTCGACAAACTGATCCTTACTGGAGACAGTTGCCGACTGAGATTTGCCCTCTAGAACCGCATCAGCAACTGATGCAGCATAGAGTTTGATAGCACGAATAGAGTCATCATTGCCCGGGATAACATAATCAACGCCATCCGGATTGCTATTGGTATCGACGATGCCAACCACTGGAATACCCAGCTTGTTGGCTTCATTAATAGCAATGCGCTCGTGATCCACGTCGATAACAAACAGGATATCAGGCAGGCCATTCATATCCTTAATACCGCCGATAGAATTTTCCAGCTTGTCCTTCATGCGCGTACGCATCAACACTTCTTTCTTGGTCAGGCGATCGAAAGTCCCGTTTGCTTGCTGGGTCTCGAGATCACGGAAGCGGCGAATCGAGTCACGAATGGTTTTGTAGTTGGTCAACATACCGCCCAACCAGCGATGACTGACATAAGGCATGCCGCAGCGCTCGGCCTGTTCTTTAAGAATTTTTTGCGCAGCACGCTTGGTGCCAACAAAAAGAATTTGGTTGCCCTTGGCGGCCTCTACACGCAGCACTTCAAGCGCTTCATTAAAAGCGGGTACAGTTTGCTCAAGGTTGATAACGTGAACTTTGTTTCGTGAGCCAAAGATGAACTGGCTCATTTTGGGGTTCCAGAAGCGGGTTTGGTGGCCAAAGTGAACACCAGCCTGCAACATATCGCGCATACTTACAGAAGACATAATTTTTCCTTTTGGGGTTAAGCCTCCACGTCCCCCAGAGATCAACCATTCAAGCTGTCAGAACAGCCTTTCAGGCACCCAGATCACTGTGACGGAACGTGTGTGTCGTTTAATCACTTTTTAATATCCCGAATCATCGCGACTATAAAAAGCATGGATTTTAAAACGCCCGCTGAGACATCTCATCAGACGGCGCGCTTTATATCATATTGGAGAGGTCAATTAAAGCAAAAAGGGCCTAAAAAAGCCTCCTCTCAATCAAGTCTGACAACCCGTCGTTGATGCGATGACAGCCAATTTTCCCAAAGTGGTCACAAGGCTCGCGAACTACGTTGACGAATAGTTGCAGAATATCGCCTCGAGGCACTCCCTCCTGAAGGCAGAGATGCGTACAATAGCGATCTGAAAAGAGATTGAGGACTAGCATGACCATACAACTACGATCTACGGATGATCTCGCAAAGATGCGCGAAGCAGGACGACTGGCAGCCGAGGTGCTCGAGCTAATCGGCGAATATGTCGTGCCGGGGGTAAGCACGGAAGAGCTCGACCGTATTTGTCACGACCATATAGTTAACGTGCAAAAGGCCATTCCCGCCTGCCTCGGATACCGCGGGTTCCCTAAATCTATCTGCACTTCGGTCAATCAGGTAGTCTGTCACGGCATTCCCTCAGAGAAAAAAATTCTCAAAAACGGCGATATTATCAATATCGATGTCACCGTCATCAAAGATGGCTGGTACGGTGATACCAGCAAGATGTATGTAGTGGGAACTGCCGCGCCTCATGCCGAGCGCCTGATTGAGATCACCCAGGAATGCCTGTATAAAGCAATCGATCTAGTGGCACCTGGGGTGCGACTGGGCGATATTGGGCATCTGATTCAATACCATGCCGAGGCAAACTACTACTCCGTCGTCCGCGATTACTGCGGCCATGGCATCGGCATGGAGTTTCACGAAGAGCCGCAGGTGCTGCACTATGGTTCAGCCAATACCGGGCTAGAACTCGTCGAGGGCATGACATTTACTATTGAACCAATGGTCAATGCCGGCAAACATAGCACCAAACTCAAGTCTGATGGCTGGACCGTCGAAACTCGCGACGGCCGTCTGTCAGCGCAGTGGGAGCATACACTTGCAGTGACCAGCGATGGCTGTGAAGTCCTTACTGCACGCAATGAAGAGCCCTATAAGCGCAGATAACTATGCACCCAGAAACACATTCGACGCCGCTATTCTTTGACGAAAAGCGCTTTCTCGCAGATCTTGAGCAGGGCAATCCGATCAGCGTTTTCCGCAACGCGTTGAGTGCAGCTAATCACCACTTTGACAACCGCTTTTACGAGGGCGACGAAGCGCATAGGCTGGTCAATGACCGGGCACAGTTTGCCGATGTTATTCTGCGACATGCCTGGAGCCGTTTTACCTGGGACAGCCATATCAGCTTGATCGCAGTGGGCGGTTATGGCCGTGGCGAGCTGCATCCCCATTCCGATATCGATCTGTTGATTTTAATGCGACGTGACAATCCACAACGTTATCGCAACAGCATCGAAGAGTTCCTGACATTCCTCTGGGATATTCAACTCAAGATTGGACACAGCACCCGTTCGCTTTCTCAGTGTGTTGACGAAGCACGCGCCGATATCACTGTAGCCACCAACCTTATGGAGACACGCCTACTGGCGGGTGACGCAGCGCTATTAGACAAATTAATTGTTAAAACTGGTCCCGCTAAGATCTGGAGTTCACCGGTTTTTTATCGCGGAAAAATCGATGAGCAAAAGGCACGTCACCGAAAGCATGGTGATACCGAGTACAACCTTGAGCCCAATATTAAAGAAGCACCAGGCGGCCTGCGAGACATTCAAGTTTTTAACTGGACAGCCAAACGACACTTTCAAGTGCATCGCCGCACCCTGCTGGTAAAAGAAGGATTCCTCTCCGAAGAGGAGTACACCACACTGCGTCGCGACGAGGAATTTCTCTGGAAGGTCCGCTATGGGCTGCACCTGATAACCGACCGGCCTGAAGAGCGATTGCTGTTTGACTACCAGCGCAAACTGGCCGAAATGTTCGGCTATCAGGACAGCGAAGATCGTCTTGGCGTCGAAAAATTTATGCAGCGTTACTACCAGGTCGTGATGTCGATACGCGAGCTCAATGACGTCTTGCTTCAGTACCTCGATGAAGCCATCTATCGCAAAAACAAAACCAAGCAAGTAACACCAATCAACGAGCGCTTCCTGATTCGCGACAACTATCTCGACACCACCCACCCATCGGTATTTGCCGAGCATCCCTCCGCACTACTCGAGCTGTTTGCGATTATGGGAGAAAACGACAGCATCGAGGGCATTCGTGCAACCACTATTCGCCAGATACGGCTGTATCGAAATTTAATTGATGATAACTTCCGTCAGGACCCCGCAAACCAACAGCTGTTTATGCGCGTGTTAAAAGCGCCCTATTTACTGTCCGCACAGCTGCAACGGATGAATCGCTACGGCATACTAGGTGGCTATCTTCCCGAGTTTGGCAAAATCGTCGGGCAGATGCAGCATGATCTGTTTCATATCTACCCGGTTGATGTACACACCTTGCAAGTGGTGCGCAATATCCGCCGTCAAGTTCGCCCGGATATCGCCAAACAGTTTCCCATTGCATCGCATATCTACAAAAACTTTCCCAAGCCCGAACTGATTATTGTCGCCGCGTTGTATCATGATATTGCCAAAGGCCGCGGTGGCGACCACTCGCTCTTGGGATCGGCTGATATCGCCAACTTTGCTGAGCGCCATGGCCTGCAACCTCAGGAAATCAGCTTATTGAAATGGCTGGTGGAAAACCACTTGTTGATGTCAACCATCTCGCAGCGGGAAGATATCTCAGACCCCGATGTGATCCATAAATTTGCCACCCATGTCGGTGATCAGATCTACCTCGACCATCTCTATGTCCTCACCGTAGCCGATATCAACGCCACCAATCCACGCCTCTGGACAGAGTGGAAAGGTTCGCTGTTGCGAGACCTCTACTTCGAGACCAAACGAGCACTGCAACTCGGTAGCGGTGCCCCGCTGGCGCGTTCTGCTTGGGTACAAGACGCCAAGAATGCTGCTCTGGGCGCGCTGCTGATTGACCATATCAATGCTAAACAGGCTCTAGAAGTGTGGCGCGATGTGGATGAAGAGTTTTTCCTCCGCGAGCGGGCGGAGGATATTGCCACCTTTACCAATGCCATTATCAACAATCCTGATAACAGCAAACCGGTTATCCTGTTGAAAGATGTCGGCGTTGAAATCCCGATTGCGACTCAGATATTTGTCTACAGCAAAGACCGTGAAAATATTTTCGCTATCACCGCTGCCGCGCTCGATCGACTCAACCTAAACATTCAGGATGCTCGTCTGTATACCAACAGCGCTAACTGTGCGTTCGATGTCTTCTACGTACTCGACGAGCAAGACCAGCCAGTCAGTGCCGACGCCCAACTTAGCGCAAAAATTATCAAAACACTGCATAACGCGATACTCAATCCACAGGCAGTGAGTTATGACGTGCAGCGCCGCACCCCTCGGCAGCTAAAATACTTTGCTCTAAAAACCGTCGCGTCGCTGCGCAACGATGACGAGACCAACAGTTCAGTCCTCGAAGTTGTGACGCCGGATCGTCCCGGGCTACTCGCCCATCTGGCACAAATTTTCGTACGCTTCGAGTTGCGTATCGTGAATGCCAAAATCTCAACCCTCGGCGAGCGTGTAGAAGATATTTTCTATATCACCGATCGCGACTTTGAACCGCTCACCAATAGCGACGTCTGCAGTGACCTCACCGAAACTATCTGCAGAGAACTCGACCAGCGCAACACGGAAGACGGACAAGACGATCAGCTACGTAAAATGCAGGTCCGAAACTGACAGCAATCAAGAGAATAATATGAACCCCAATCTGGACCTGCTCCATCCCTACCCGTTCGAACGACTAACCAAACTGAAAGCTGGCATTCAACCACCGCCGGAGCTGACCCCCATCTCACTGTCAATTGGCGAGCCCAAACACCAGTCTCCAGCTTTTGTTAAACAGGTCTTGATCGACAATGTCGACGCCGTTGCCAGCTACCCAACAACCAGAGGCGACCACTCTCTGCGCGAGGCGATTGCCGACTGGTGTCAGCGGCGATTCAAGCTCGCCGACGCCAGCCTGAGTGCCGATAAGCACGTATTGCCGGTCAACGGCACCCGCGAGGCCCTGTTTGCCTTTACTCAGGCGATGATTGATCCACAGCAGCATGCACTGGTGGTGTCACCCAACCCTTTCTATCAGATTTACGAAGGCGCCGCACTGCTCGCCGGCGCACAACTGCACTACCTCGACTGCAATGCCGAAAATGGCTTTATCAGCGACCTTAGCGAGGTTCCGGCTGAGATCTGGCAGCGCTGCCAGTTACTGCATCTGTGTACACCGGGTAACCCGTCTGGCGCAGTGATGACTATCGATCAGCTCCAGCAGGCGATCAAACTGGCCGACCGCTATGACTTTGTGATTGCCAGCGATGAATGCTACTCGGAGGTCTACCTCAACGAAGCGACACCACCACCTGGCATTTTGCAAGCCTGTACCGAAATGGGTCGCAACGACTATAAGCGCTGCGTGGCATTTCACAGCCTTTCCAAGCGTTCAAACCTCCCCGGCCTGCGCTCTGGCTTTGTAGCCGGAGATGCTGAGATCTTGAGCCAATTTCTGCGTTACCGCACCTATCACGGCTGTGCGATGTCGGGCATGGTTCAGACTGCCTCGGCAGCGGCCTGGCGCGATGAGCAACATGTCATTGACAACCGTAGACAGTACCGCGAGAAATTTGCTGCCGTCACTGACATTTTGGGCGCGGTCCTGACTTTTCCAGAGCCACAGGCCAGCTTTTACCTTTGGCCGCAAACCCCGATCGACGACACCGAATTTGCCGCCAGGCTGTTTGCCCAGCAGAATGTCACCCTACTGCCTGGGCGCTATTTATCTCGTGACAATGGTGCCGATAATCCGGGCAAAAACCGCGTACGCATGGCGCTGGTGGCGGAGACTGAGGAATGTATCGAAGCGGCACTGCGCATCAAACAATTTGTGCAAAGTCTTAAAGACTAATAGGCTGATAGCGGACTGACAGTGGATCAATGATGGACAAACCGACACTCGGCTTAAAAAAACAGCGCGCAGATTATATTCTGCAGAAACTCAATGAGCTCTACCCAGAGACGCCGATTCC
This sequence comes from Porticoccaceae bacterium, assembly GCA_024644595.1. Classification (GTDB taxonomy): domain Bacteria; phylum Pseudomonadota; class Gammaproteobacteria; order Pseudomonadales; family Porticoccaceae; genus HTCC2207. The sequence continues at coordinate 56,965 of JAHEHL010000004.1, forward strand.
ACTGGATCACAACAACCACTTTGAGTTGTTAGTCGCCGTGTTACTCAGCGCTCAGTGCACCGACATCCGCGTCAATCAGGTCACCCCAGCGCTGTTCAAGCTGGCCGATAATGCCTTTGATATGCAATCGGTACCGGTCGATAAAATTTATACCATTGTTCGCCCCTGCGGCCTGGCACCACAGAAATCCAGTGCTATAGCCTCACTGTCAAAAATTCTTGTCGAGCAGCACAACGGCGAAGTTCCCGACGACTGGAAAGCGCTGGAGTCACTGCCCGGCGTCGGTCACAAAACCGCCAGCGTAGTGATGTCTCAGGGCTTTGGTCACCCCGCGTTTCCAGTTGACACCCATATCCACCGACTCGCCCAGCGCTGGGGGCTGACCAAAGGTAAAAGCGTCACCCAGACCGAACGCGATTTAAAGAAACTTTTTCCGCGCGAACACTGGAATGCACTGCACCTACAGATAATTTTTTATGGTCGTGAATACTGTACTGCACGGGGTTGTGATGGACGCACCTGCGAGATTTGTCGCACCTGCTATCCGAATCGCAAAAAGCCCTTTATTGCCCACAAGCCTTAAGATTTAGACAGGGTACCGCGTTCCAGATCGAGCAGTGCCTTTTTACGCTCAAGCCCCCACTTGTATCCAGCTAGGCTGCCATCTCCACGGATGACTCGATGACAGGGAATCGCAATCGCGATTTTATTGTTCGCGCAGGCACTTGCGACCGCGCGAACTGCACGCGGCTTACCGATGGCTGTTGCAACCTCTGTGTAAGACTGCACAGTCCCGGGAGGGATCTGGGTCAGATAGCCCCAAACAATGGTCTGAAAAACGGTGCCGCGAATATCTATCGGCAATTGCAGTTGCTTCACGCGTCCCAACAAAAAGTCGTTCAACTGGATCATCCACTGCTTGAACAGAGACCCAGCTTCTGCACCCATTGGCTGGCAGTCTGCATGGGGATACTCCACTTTTAGCCGCTCGAGCAAACTTTTCTGGTCATCAGAAAACTGTAAAAAACAGATACCGCGATCGGTTGCGGCGATCATAACGCACCCCAGATCGGTCTCCTCAGAGGCATAGGAAATGCTCTCTCCCGCGCCACCCTGGCGATAGCGACTCGGGATCATACCCATCTGGCTGTCGAGCTTTTCATACAGTCTCGAACTGGATTGGTAGCCTGCCCGCTGCATAGCATCGATAATTTTTTCATCCCCTTTGAGCTGGTTCTTAAACAATTTTAGTCGACAAGCCTGCTGATATTTTTTCGGTGATAGCCCAATTGTTCTGCTAAAACAACGCTGAAAATAATCTGCACTCAAGCCTGCTCGCCGCGCCAACGACTTTAAGGTCAAGGGTTGATCGCAGTGAGCTTCAATATAACGGCAGAGCTCAAGCATCGATTCTTTATCAGCAACATTTTTCATAGAGTTCTCCTAACGGTTTAGGCCGTCACTACTTCCCGGTAATTCAACCATTATGCCGCGTCATGATTCGATCAACACTCCGTTTCTTGCGGTCAATTAAACCCTCAATCTGATTTTTTGACGGCGGCTTTTTTGCTATGCTGCACAGCCAGTCACCACAAGGATCTCAGGACATTGGTCACTCTCTACGGAATCAAAAACTGCGATACCATCAAGAAAGCGCGCAACTGGCTCAACGAGCACGGCATCGACTACCGCTTTCACGACTATCGCGCTGACGGCATTGATGCCGAGACCATTGAACAGTGGCTACTGCATGTGGACTGGGAGATCCTCTTGAACCGTCGCGGCACCACCTGGCGTAAACTTGAGCCAGAGGTCCAAGCGGCGACCAATCGCGACAATGTGGTCGCCCTGCTGCTGGAGTATCCAGCGATGATTAAACGTCCGGTGCTCGATATTGATAACGTCATCAGCGTCGGCTTTAAATCTGAGTACTACGAAAATATTTTCAACTCATTATCCGCCTGTAACAGTAAGAGTAAATCATGACTAATTTATACAGTTTCGCCATCGGTGTAGGTAGCAAAAACAACAAAGGCCAATGGCTCGAAGTCTTCTATCCGCAACCGCTATTAAATCCCGAGCAGACTCTCTGCGATATTTTATCCGTAACGCTGGGCCTGAGCGGCGGTGAAATCGAACCCAGCACTGAGCAATTGGCAGCACTGCAGTCCGCACTAAAACAAAATGGCTACCCTGAGCTAGCGGATAGTGTCGCGACACTTGCCACTTCAAGTCGTCCGGTGGTCGCGGTGTTATTAACCAACGACTCTGCACCCGCCTCTGTTCCCCAGGGCTATCTGAAACTGCACCTGCTCTCACACCGCCTGGTTAAGCCTCACGGAACTGATCTGACTGGCATTTTCGGTGTCCTGAAAAATGTTGCCTGGACCAGCGCCGGCGCCATCGATATTGACGAACTACCCGAGCGCATGCTGCAGGCCCGTATGGCCGGCCAACCATTGACCGTTGACTGTGTCGACAAGTTTCCGAAGATGGTCGATTACGTCGTCCCCTCCGGCATTCGCATTGCCGACACCTCACGAGTTCGTCTGGGCGCCTATGTCGGTGAAGGCACTACAGTGATGCATGAAGGCTTTATAAACTTCAACGCCGGCACTGAGGGTCCAAATATGATTGAGGGACGTGTATCGGCCGGCGTGTTCTGCGGTGCCGGCTCGGATATTGGCGGTGGCGCATCAATTATGGGCACTCTCTCTGGTGGCGGTAGCATGGTTATTTCCCTGGGCGGGCAATGTCTACTCGGCGCCAATGCTGGTCTCGGCATACCGCTCGGCGACCGCTGCACTGTCGAGGCCGGTCTGTACATCACAGCAGGCACTATCGTCACTATGCTCGACGATCAAAAACAGGCTACAGGTAAAGCCAAGGCCCGTGATCTGGCGGGTAAAAGTGATTTACTGTTTAGACGCAATTCGGTCACCGGCTCGGTCGAATGTCTCACCAATAAGAGTGCAGTGGAATTAAACAGCGAATTGCATAGCTCGAATTAGAATTGCATAGCTCGAATTAAAATTAGCGCTGCCATGCGCGCGCTGTCCAAGCAAACCAGAGAGATTAAATATTATGGGCCAAATACGCAAAGTCGCCATTATAGGCGGAAACCGCATTCCCTTTACGCGCAGCAATACTGCCTATAGCCACGCCAGCAATATGGATATGCTCTCCGCTGCCCTTCAGGGTCTGGTGCAGCGTTTTAACCTACAGGGCGAGCGCCTTGGTGAAGTCGCCGCCGGTGCCGTAATGAAGCATTCTCGGGATTTTAATCTCGCACGCGAGGCCACCTTAAATTCCGGACTAGCATTGGAAACACCCGCCTACGATGTTCAGCAGGCCTGCGGCACCGGGCTTGAAGCGGCAATATTGGTCGCCAACAAAATCGCACTGGGTCAAATTGATGCAGGAATTGCAGGGGGAACCGATACCACCAGCGACGCACCTCTGGCGCTTAACGAAAACTTCCGCAAAATGATGCTCGACCTCTCACGCGCCAAAACCCTCGGTCAACGATTGAAGATCCTGGGACGCTTTCGCCCTGGATTTCTGATGCCGATGCCGCCGGCAGCGGGCGAACCCCGCACCGGTCTATCGATGGGTCAGCACTGCGAGTTAATGGCCAAGGAGTGGGCAATCAGCCGTGAGGCACAGGATGAATTGACCTGGCACAGCCATCAAAATCTGATGGCGGCCTACGACCGTGGATTTTTTGATGACCTGATGTCACCGTTTAACGGTGTCGACCGCGACGGCATTATGCGCGACACGCCACTGCAAAAACTGGCTACACTCAAACCCGCTTACGACAAGGTTAATGGCAGCCTGACTGCCGCTAACTCTACCGCATTGACCGATGGCGCCGCCACCGTGCTGCTCGCCAGCGAAGAGTGGGCGGCTGAACGCAACCTGCCAGTTATGGCCTATCTGACATTTAGCGAAGTCGCCGCAGTGGACTTTTACTCACAGGGAGACAAAAGTGAAGGATTGTTGATGGCACCTGCCTACGCTGTGCCACGGATGCTGAAACGCGCCGGCATCAGTCTTCAGGATTTCGATTTCTATGAGATCCATGAAGCCTTTGCTGCCCAAGCACTGTGCACATTAAAAGCCTGGGAAGATGACAGCTTCTGCCGGGATCGACTCGGGCTAGACGGCGCGCTGGGCAGCATTGACCGCAGCAAGCTCAACGTCAATGGCTCGAGTGTCGCCACCGGTCACCCCTTTGCTGCAACCGGTCCGAGAATTCTTGCGACACTGGCCAAGATACTTCAGGAAAATGGCTCAGGACGAGGCCTGATCTCAATCTGCGCCGCCGGCGGTCAAGGTGTAACGGCGATTGTCGAGCGCTAATTACAACTCAGCTGTCGAGACAAAAAAAGCCCGCGAAATAACGTTTCGCGGGCTTTTTTAATGCGCACCCTCAGTATCGCTGACAGACAATGATTGTGACCTTATACAAGTATTGAGATCTATTGAAATGTATTGGGTTCTAGAGCCCCACCAGCACAAATAACAAACCTGCGCCGAGCGCGGCAATCAACGCATAGGGAAGCTGACTCAGAGCATGCTCCATTACCCCTACACCCGAACTCTGCGCCACCAGTACCGTAGAATCACTATAAAAACAGGCATGGCTACCAAACGAGCTGGCCGATAGTAGCGCACCGATCATCAGCGGCGTCGGCACATTCATTGCGGCTGCCAGTGGCATCACAATGGGGATAGCAATGGCAAACACACCCCATGACGAACCTGTGGCAAAGGCGACTAATGCCATGGTCAGAAATGTAATCAGTGGAAGCAGCAGTGGCGACATAATCGGTCGCACAGAATCGATCACATACTGTGGCAGGCCCAGCTGATCGTTGACCGCTTTAAACATAAAGGCACAGACTACGATTGCCAGCGGCGGCAACATAATCTTAAAACCATTCATCACCGCATCCATCGCACCTGTAGGGCTGATCAATTTCTGCAACAGCAAAAACGGCACGGTAATGGCCAGAGTCACCATGACCCCTTTAAGCAGGTCAATGTCGAAGTAAATCGAAAAACCTACCAGCGCCACCAGAGGCAACAAAAATGTCCACAAATTAGCTGCAGTCTTATGCCCAGCCTCATTTTGATCATCAAAATCGACCACCTCAGACAGCACTAACTGTCCTTTCTGTGCCATCGTCTCGGCGTGTTTCATGGGACCGATAAGAGGCAGGCGCCCGGTAGCCACCAGAGGTACCATCAGCACCGCTAACCAAGCGTAAAACATGTACGGTATACCAGATATATACATCGCCATACCGCCGCCGGCCGCAGCAGCCCCGGATTCCTCCAGCAGCGCTGCGAAGAACACCGCCCAGGTGGAGATCGGCACAATTACACAGGTAGGAGCAGCGGTCGAGTCGACCACATAGGAGAGCATTGAACGCGACACTTTAAATTTATCGGTAACCTTTTTCATCGATGATCCAATCGCAATCGCATTGAGGTAATCATCGATAAAAATAATCATTCCCAGCAACCAGGTCACCAACAGCGATTTATTCCTCGAGTTGGCTCTGGCGGCCATTGAACCGGCAAATGCGGTGGCTGCACCGGTCTGGATCAGCAACATAATCAGACTTCCCATCAGGCCGCAGACCATAATCACCCAGCCGATGGTTTCATCCATCATTATTTCCAGTGACAGATCGGCAACGCCAGTAACCACTGATGTCGGTTCGATTAGCAGCAAGCCGACAACTACACCCGCCAATAGCGAGAAAATCGGTCTGTGAGTAAAAACGGCAAGGAGCACAACAACCAGTGTTGGGATAAGACTTAAGCCGGCGTAGGATTCCATAATCAGGTCCAGTGTTATTGTTATGTCAACGTGTTGTTTTAAAAAATGATCGCCGAATATTGCCACTCGCGAATACGCTAATAATACAAAGCTTTGTCGATACCTGTCGCAAGAAATTTATCTTTTTACAAATAATTGTCAACAGCTGCAAGCCGCTTTTAGACACATAAAAAAACGGGCAGATTCAATGAATCTACCCGTTTTAATTTACTACCTACCTACACTGCTATTTTTTATTATTGTTCTAGTTCCCCTCCGGGTTACTGATCTCCATCTAAGGTGCTATTGCTGCAACGATCAGTGCTTGTTGACGCCCAATTTATCCTCTTCGATACTGCCAAACTTAGGAAAATGTGCCATTTGCATAGGAATTTGCGCCAACTTAGACTATTTGTTGATCCAGTTCACGCTTAGACCTGCTTCGTCAGTGACCGAGCAATCAGCCGCCTCTGGCGCTGTTGTTCTCAATTAATTCGGCAAACTGCGCCAGCAGTGCCCCAGGCAAGGTGTGCCCCATACCCTCAAACCGGACCAGTTCAGCGCCAGGGATATGCCTGGCCGTATCAATGCCACCGCTAACTGGCACCAAGACATCTTGATTACCATGAATAACCAGCGTCGGCGCCGCAATCGAGCGCAGCAGTGCGGTGCGATCAGGCGTGGTTTGAATCGCGGCAATCTGGCGCATATAACCAGCTGGATTGTTGGCGCGCTTATGCTCGGCAATCACCAGTGTCCTGATCTCCTCATCGGTCATTGGGTATGCGGGGCTATCGAGCATTTTCCAGATATCCACCGCAATATCGAGCGGGGTTTTATCCCGGGAACTGGGCTGAATCATTTTCAAACGAACTTTTAGCGACGGCTCACCTTTGCCACGCACGCCGCTGGTGGACATAATCGAGGTCAACGAAAGCACCCGATCCGGATAGCGCCCGGCAACAATCTGGCTGATCATTCCACCCATCGACATGCCGACCAAGTGCGCTTTAGAAATATCGAGAGCGTCGAGCAGTCCCACTGTATCCGCCGCCATATCGTCAAGACTGTAGGGCACTGCAACTGGGATGCTCAACCACTTCTTAAGCAGCAGCCGAACAAAGCTAGGGGCTTTGGCACCCTCCATCCTGTCGCTGAAACCAACATCGCGATTGTCGAATCGAATCACCCGAAAGCCGCGATCCACCAGCAGCTGACAAAACGGCAGCGGCCAGCGCACCAGCTGATTGTAAAGCCCAGCAACCAGCACAATCGTCGGTCTGTCAGCATCACCAAACGATTCAAAGGCCATGCGCAAGCCATTCGACTTTAGGTATTGGGTGTTACCACCCTGAATTGGTTTATTCGGATTCACTTGTCACGCAACTCTCGACGCAGAATTTTTCCAACTGGCGACTTTGGCAGCTCATCCAGAAAGACAATATATTTGGGCACCTTATAGGCCGTCAGCTGTTCGCGACAAAAGGTCCCTAGCTGCTTTTCATCCAATGCCGGGTTGCTTGATACCGCATATAACACCACTGCCTCACCGGTTCTCTCGTCCGCCCTGCCAACCACGGCACACTCAACAATATCAGGATGGCTATAAACTACGTTCTCAATTTCATTCGGATAGACGTTAAAGCCAGAGACCAGAACCATATCTTTGAGCCGATCGACAATGGTGATCAGCCCCTCTTGGTCTCGTGTACCAATATCCCCGGTGCGAAACCACCCCTCGGCATCAATCGCCTCTGCCGTCGCATCCGGGCGCTGCCAATAGCCCTGCATAATGTGCGCACCACGAGTACATATTTCGCCGCGCTCACCCGCGGCTACCGGGTTGCCGCCGGCATCGATCAACTTCACTTCCTGAAACTGCAAGGCTCCACCAACGCTGCCGAGCTGGCTTTTTTCCGGGCTATTGCAAGCCAGAACAGAAGTCGTCTCCGACAGGCCATAGCCCTCAAAAATACGTGATCCGGTGCGTGATTCCCATTCATCGGAAATCTCTTTCACCAGTGCCGCACCACCGGCGATAATCCCCTTAACCCTGGAAAAGTCGATTTCATCAAACTGTGGATGACGCATCAGTCCCTGCAACAGGGTATTGATACCCGCCATAGCAGTGAACTGATGCTGCTTCATCACCGCCACCATACTGTCGATATCACGTGGATTGGGAATCAGTACCGAATGACTGCCGTTAACAAAACCGCCGACCAAATTCATGGTAAAGCCGAACACATGGTATAGCGGCATGGGCGCTATCAGCACATCAAAATCGTCCGAGGCACTCAGACCAATACTGATCTTCGACATGCGCATTCCGGCATAGACATTGCCGTGACTCAAAATAGCGCCTTTTGAGGGGCCAGTTGTCCCGCCGGTATATTGCAGCACGGCAATATCTGACATCGTCGCAGTGCTGTCAGGAAGCACCTTATCGGCCCCCAACGCCAGCGCATCAGTAAAGCCAATCAGATTATCCAAGCTGCTGTGCGGTACAGCCTGCGGCTGCAGCAAATCCGCGGCATGGGTCACTATCACGGTTTGAATCGCTGTTTCTGACACGACCTGCTCCGTAACCGGCAATAAATCACTGAGCACCACCAGCGCTCGAGCCCCAGAATCATTAAACTGATGGAGCTGTTCACGGGCGGTGTACAAAGGATTAGTGTTGACCACCGTCAGACCGGCACGCAAAGCAGCCCAGACAGCGATAGGATATTGGCTGATATTGGGCAGCTGAATAGCGATTCGGTCGCCGTGCTGCAAACCACAGTGCTCAAGCAAAAAGCAGCCGAATTGGCTGCTGAGTCGATCCATATCGGCGTAATTCAGGGTCTGCCCCAAGCAGGTAAAAGCCGGCTGTTCGGCAAACTCTGCAATGGCATGATTAAATGCATCAACCAGGCTCAGATAGCCGTCTTGGTTAAGTTTCTCAAGTTGCTGCGCAGCATAGGATGGTGCCGCCCCCGTTGACCCGAAGGGCTTTGAATTAAGACTCATAGACATTTACTTCTATTATTATTGGTCTTTTGACAGGCTAACGCTCTGCCCTCAAGGCAGAACAATATTAAAGTTATCATTCGGCTCACCGAGCAATGAGAAAAATCTCACCAGCTTCAGCACACTGCCATTGATGGCCAGCTCATCTGATCCGATCAGATCAGCAAGTCCGGCGTCGCCCACCATAATATCGATAAACAGATTCTTACTCAGACTCAGGGTGGCATCAGCCACCGGATCTACTGCTGCCCGTCGGTAATGCATGACCGAATTGCGTACCTGCAGCACAAAGTTTTCGTCTTGGCTAAACGTCACATTAATGGACAACTGTTCTCCGGCGGCCTTGTCTGCATCCAGCCTGACCGACAATGCCTTCATAAACTGCTCGATCGGCACCTGCTGCAAAAAGGCTTTTGACTGCGCCGCATCATAGCGCGATATTTTATCGCCACCGCTCAGCTCACGCGCGCCTGAAAGATAGATGTCGCGCCAGGGTCCTGATTCCGCCTGATAACCCAGTTGACGATAGGTATCGGCAAGCAGCCGACGCGCCGACTGATTGTCGGGCTCGGCAAACACCAGATGGTTGAGCACCTCAGCCACCCAGCGATAATCACCTTCATGGTAATACGCAGCGGCCTTTTCCAGCACTGCGTCTGCGCCGCCCATAAACTCCACATAGCGAATTGCCGACTGCTGTGGCGGCAACGGATTAAGACTTGCTGGGTTGGCATCATACCAACCGAAATAGTGCTGATAGACCGCCTTGCTATTGTGACTCAAGGTGCCGTAATAGCCGCGCAGGTGAAAATTGCCCGCCAGGCTCTCAGGCAGTTTAAGCTGCTCAGCAATCTCTCTGGGGGTATAGCCAATGTTCGCCAAACGCAGAGTCTGATCGTGGGTAAACTTGTACATGTCCTGTTGCTGTTGCAACTGAGTCACAATGCGCTGCTGGCTCCAGGTTGGCCAATGGTGGCTGTTAAACAGCACTGCAACATCGCCGCGCTGCTCAATAAACTCGGCAATCTGACCGATATAATCACTCCACAACAGCGCATCACGCACCTTGGCACCACGCAGCGTCAGCACATTGTGCATCACATGCGAGACCACCTCAGCACCACAAAACGCACGCCACTGTGGCAGGAAAAAGGTCAGCTCGGCGGGCGCTTCACTGCCCGGCATATTGAAGAACTCAAAGTCGACACCGTCGATAGAGAGATTAACCTGCGGCTGATCGATCAGCACAGTTGGTTGCAGAATTGAGGTGCTGCCAAATATCACCTGCTGGCCGAGACCGGTATCGACATGGCCCGTCGGCGAACGCTCGAGCGCATCGCCATACATATAATTTCCGCGGCGAATCATCGTCGGCCCGGCCACAATATTCTCGCTGACAGCCTCATCAACGAATCCCAGCGGCGCAACGACCGGGATATCACCCGCGGCCACTTGCTCTGCACTCAGCAGTGACAGCACGCCACCAAAATGGTCGATATGGCTGTGGGTAAAAATCATACCACTGATATTAATCGGCCCAAGCTGCTGCTCAACAAAGGCCATTGCGGCGCGGCTGGTTTCGAGAGTGGTCAGCGGGTCAACCACAATCCAGCCGCTTTCGCCTTTAATCAGGGTCATATTGGCGAGATCAAAACCACGCAGTTGATAGATACCCTCCTCAACCTCAAACAGGCCGCGAATATTGTTCAACCGCGCCTGGCGCCACAGGCTCGGGTTGACCGTTTCCGGCGCATCGCCCTGGACAAAGTCATATCCAGCACTATCCCAGATAACCGCACCTGCTGGGTTGGTCAAGGTACTCTGAGGCGCCTCAGCCAGCATACCGCGCAGGGCATCTTCAAAATCCTGTTGATTGGCAATATCCAACACCTCAGCCACAGCGCGATTGCGCGCCACAGTGAAACGGCTGGCTTCAGACCCAGCATCAGAGGCCGTGTGAGCAACCTGATCGGGCTGACCACAACTTGCCAATAATAGTAAAAGCGTCGTGCCGACAAGCCGACGAGAAAATTGAGACATCCACCCACACAACATGATGACGCGCCCTTTTTTTGGCCAATCGATAATGGCTAGAAGCTGAGTTAAATCTTAACCAGCATGGAATATTTAACCGGCATCAGGCGCGCGATTAAATCGATAATCGTCGATCCCTTACCCACTTTGATACGAATCTTGCCCTTTCTGACACCATTGAGAATATCACTGGCCGCCTCCTCCGGAGTCGTCCAGAACCAGCTCTCCATGCGCGCGCGTTCCTCCTCCAGATCGAGGTCACTATCGTGCAGTGTGACACGGGCATTTTTGGCAATGTTGGTTTTAATCCCAGCGGGAAAAGCACAGGCAACACGAATGTTATTACCTAAATACTCGGCTTCCTGACGCAGCACATCGCTAAATCCGCGCACCGCAAATTTTGAACTGCAGTAAGCGCTCTGCAGCGGTACAGTGAGCAAACCAAAGACACTTGAAATATTGACGATATAGCCATCACCGGTCTTTTTCATCAGTGGCCCAAAAGCTTTGCAGCCATACACCACGCCCCAGTAATTGATATCCATCACCCAGCGCATATCCTCGAGACTGCTCTCGTTAAATAGCGCACCGAGCGCAACACCAGCATTATTAATCAGCAGATTAAGTTTACCGTGCTGTTGCTCCACCTCGTCGGCGAAGCCTTGCATCTGTTCCCAGCTAGAGACATCGACCTGATGCAGGCTGACATTGATGCCGGCGCCAAGCAGTGTCCTGGTTTCATCCAATCCAGCTTGATCAATATCGGCCAGAGCCAGATGGCAGCCATTTTTGGCAAGCTGTAATGCCAGCGCACGGCCAATTCCTGAGCCAGCCCCAGTAATAACCGCAACCTTATCCGAAAAATTTTTCACTGAGCCCCCCTGTCGATATCGACTTATCGTCGCTTAAACTTATAATAATTCCAGCGGCCGTTTACGGCCGCTGGTCGGGAGCAAGCTAAGACAGCATGAGGTTCTTACAAGACCTCAAACAGTCCTGCAGCACCCATGCCGCCGCCAACACACATTGTGATGACAACGTATTTTTCACCACGCCGCTTACCTTCCATCAACGCATGCATCACCATACGCGCGCCACTCATACCAAATGGGTGACCGATAGAGATAGAACCACCGTTCACATTCAGTCGCTCCATGGGAATACCCAACTTGTCGCGACAATAGAGAACCTGAACCGCAAACGCCTCGTTCAGCTCCCACAGGCCAATATCATCCATCTTCAAACCATGACGCTGCAGCAATTTGGGAATAGCAAACACCGGACCGATACCCATCTCATCCGGCTCACAACCGGCAACCGCCACACCGCGGTAGACACCCAGAGGTTCAAGATTGCGCTGTGAGGCCAGCGTACCGTCCATCAAAACAACAGCGGCGGCGCCATCTGACAGCTGTGACGCATTACCCGCAGTGATGCTGCCCCCATCGCGCACTGCACCAAGGCCGGAAAGATTTTCGAGGGTAGTACCTGGGCGGTTGCCCTCGTCTTTGCTCAACGTGACCTGCTCTTCAGTCACTTCACCGGTCTCGCGGTTAGCGACCAGTTTGGTGGCCGTGACCGGCACGATTTCATTGGCATAGAGGCCAGCTTCCTGAGCAGCCGCCGTGCGCGCTTGAGAAATAACCGAATATTCATCCTGAGCCTGACGCGAAATGTTATAGCGGTTAGCAACTGTCTCTGCCGTGTCGAGCATTGGCATATTGATCAGCGGTGAGTACTTGGTCGCCAGCGGATCCATCACCCGATGGGCATTGAAGTGTTCGTTTTGAATCAAGCTGATGCTTTCACAACCACCGGCAATAATCACCGAAGAACCATCATTGGTAATGTTGTTGGCGCCGATAGAGATCGCCATCAAGCCGGAAGAGCACTGACGGTCGACGGTCATACCGGAGACTGAAACAGGCAGGCCAGACGCTATCGCTGCCTGACGACCGAGGTTCATGGTTTGGGTACCCTGCTGCATCGCAGCGCCCATAATACAATCATCGATTTCGGCAGGATCAACCCCGGCGCGAGCAACGGCTGCTGTGATCGCGTGGGAACTCATTGATGGTGATTCCAGATTGTTAAAGGCTCCGCGGAAGGCGCGGCCAATCGGAGTCCGTGCGGCTGAGACGATTACAGCTTCTTTCATAAAAATGTCCTTTCTCTAGATTAATTAAATACCAAATTGGCAATGAATATTTCGTGTTAGCCCTGCAACGCAGCCATGGCCCTCATGACAAACTTCTCGGTCTGCTTGGGGCCTGACTCCAGCGCGACATGATTGCTGGTGTCCGACAGCGCATCCCACTGCGCGGCAATCTCATCCGGGCTCTGCTTATCAGCGGAGATAAATATACCATCACTCTCATACATACTGGCCGTGGCATAACCGCCGGCTCCGGCGCAGAGGATGGTACGGGTGGGAGCACTTTCATCGCAGAGCACTAGCGCTCCAGCGCTAACTGACTCCGGCGTCAATGTCGACAGGATTGCGGGTGGCAGCAGGTCTTCAGTCATTCTAGTTCCCGCTGTCGGTGCCAGCGCATTAATGTGAATATTGGTCTTCGCGCCTTCCAGTACAAGGGTATTCATAAACCCGAGCACGGCCATCTTTGCTGCACCATAGTTAGTCTGGCCAAAGTTGCCATACATACCACTGGCTGAGGTGGTCATCACAATCCGTCCGTAGTTCTGCTCACGCATAATTTCCCACACCGCTTTAGTGCAGTTAACCGAACCCATCAGATGGATATCCATCACCAGCTTAAAATCGGCGAGATCCATTTTGCTAAACGACTTATCGCGTAAAATGCCCGCATTGTTGATCAGAATATCGACCCGACCCCACTTGGCCATGGCCTGCGCAACCATATCCTCAACCTCATCGAAGTTGGCCACATTGGCGCCGTGAGAAATCGCTTCGCCTCCGGCAGCTTCAATCATTGCAACCACTTCGCGTGCCGCCTCTGACGATGCGCCGGTACCGTCACGTGCACCACCGAGGTCATTAACGACTACTTTCGCACCTCGCTCGGCCAGCGCCAGAGCGTGGGACCGGCCGAGACCATTGCCAGCGCCGGTGACAATGGCCACTCTTCCTTCAAAATTAATCGTCATCACTGCCCCTCGAATTTTATTCTATTTTTTGACCCTAATTGGCCATCTGCACACTCAACCACTCAGCAATCAGCGCGGGTTTATCTCCGCCTTCAATCTCAACCGAGACTTCGGTTTTAAAATCATACTGGCCTGGGCGCTTTTCAATAATTTCGACAATCGTAGCGTGACACCGAATTCGGCTACCCACTCTGACCGGCGCCAAAAAACGCACCTTATCGAAGCCTTTATTCACACCCATATAAAAACCTTCAACAATCATCGCGTAGCTCTCGGAAAAATGGGAGAGCATCGACAGGGTCAAAAATCCATGAGCGATCGTGCCGCCGAAAGGCGTTTTTGCTGCAGCTTCGGGATTGATATGAATAAACTGCCGATCGAGTGTGCACTCGGCAAACTCATTAACCTGTTCCTGCTTTACCTCAAACCATTCGGTGGGCTCGCAGACATGGCCGATATACTGTGCTATTTCAGACTTCTCAATCACCTTAGGCATAGTGTTCTCCTGATTAACTATTGCAGTTATGCCGCACTGGCGGCCGATATTTGTCTACCGTCCCCGCTTTTCCTCAACAACAGCAAACGTCGATATAACACCCCAAATCTGCCGCCAATACCAGCCCCCAGACACCATAGCCGCTATCACCGAAGTGGATTTTCTGGGCGCACAGTGCATGCAATCCTAATCACCAGCAATCCTAATCAGGCGCCACGCATCATGCGATTAATCTGCGGCGAGATCAGTAGCATCACAACCGATATACCGATGGCGATGTAACCCACTTGTGAATAGACCTCGATGTAACCGGCCTTGGCCGCGGCCACATTAGTCATCTGGCCGCCGATAGTCTCGGCACCCGTGGTACGCGCAATCATTCCGGCGAGAAAATTCGACAGGCCCGAGTAGAGAAACCACGCACCCATTGTCATGCCGACAATTCGCGCCGGTGCCAACTTGGTGACGGCCGACAAGCCAACAGGCGACAACATCAACTCACCCATGGTGTGAACCCAGTAAATGGCAAAAATAAACACTACCGGCGTCAGTCCCATGGCCCCGGAGTTCTCCATACCGGCCACCAGCACTAAAAAGCCAAGGCCGGCCATCGCGACCCCAAGAGCAAACTTCACCGGTGTCGACGGATTCAGATTGCGCCGTGCCAGCCATATCCAAAGCCACGCCATCAGCGGTGCAAAGATAAAAATAAAGCCTGCATTGAGCGACTGGAATACCGGGCCAGGCACGGACCAACCGAGGATTTCACGGTCCACCAAGCGCGCAGTAAACAGGTTTAGGGAGGATCCCGCCTGCTCAAACAGCGCCCAAAACGGAATCTGCGCGAGAATAAAATAGATTGCCGCGAACATCCTGGAACGCTCATCCCCATGCAGGCGCAACAGTGTATAGCCGACCAGGCCCACCATCATAAGGACACCAAACGGGCCGATAATACCGCCCACCAGCTCTTCGTTTTTCACTAGCAACATCGATATCGCAACAATGCCAGCACCGATCAGGTAACAGAGCCATTCGACGTTTATAAACAGAAAGACCTTTTGCTTGAGCTTTTCGGCCGAGGGCGGCTCTGCCTTGCCCTCGAGCCAGCTTTGACAGCTGAGGAAAATCATCAAACCCGCGAGCATACCAATGCCGGCCAGCCCAAAGCCGTACTTCCAGCCGTACACAATGCCCAAATAACCACAGAATATAGACGACAAAAAAGCACCCAGATTGATGCCCATGTAGAAGATGGTAAACCCAGAATCACGACGGGCATCGCCAAACCCGTACAGCGAGCCAACAATGGTCGAAATATTCGCCTTTAGGAACCCCACTCCAGCAATAATCAGGGCCAGAGAGAAATAGAGAATATCCAGGTAAACCTGCTCGGTCTCTACAGTCATGGTGAACTGATTACGATCGATAGTCGCCGGCAGACCCACCGCTTCGGGCTCGGCAATCTGCATCGAGGTTTCAGTAAAGTTTACGTAGGAGCGGCCTTGATCCGAAACAAGCAGCTGACGGGCATCACCACCGCGTCCATCGAGGGTAACCTGATACTGGCTCTCATTGTAATGCAACAACTGCTTCGAGCCCTGCCCCTCAAAGGTCATGCCAAAATGCCCGAGAGTCAACAAAATCGCACCAAAGGTAACCGCCTTGCGCGCACCCAGATAATGGTCAGCCAGCGAACCGCCAACAATCGTCATCACATAGACCAGCGCCGTGTAGGCACCGTAGAGCAGACTCGATTTTTCATCGGAAAAGAGGAAATGCTGCGTTAAATAGACGATCAACAGACCGCGCATACCGTAATAGGAAAAGCGCTCCCACATCTCAGTAAAAAATAGAATAACCAAACCACGGGGGTGGCCGAGGATAGTGCGTTGTTCTCCCGGGATGTTACTGGATGTTTCAGCGGCTTGATTCATAGCAGATCCTGTATGCGCAAATACCATGCGTCTTGTTATTGTATGCCATAAGATACGCTATCAAACGCGGGCTGTGCAGCGCGTCGGATTAGCTCCATAGTTTTGGCATTATATGTGTTAAAACTGAAAACGCCAGTCTATAGAACGAGGCATATGTTGCAATGATTTTCGCATCGTCTGGTAGTCATGACATCGGGCCCACCCTCTTGAATGGCGCCACATCTCGGGTAGTTGGCACCAATTAATAAGATCTTGAACAAGGCTCTCGCTATGCTTCGAAAACGTTTTTTAAACGATCAGAAGAGTACCTTTGCCATGCCCCAAACTAACGCTTTCCAGCCCCCGCAGGAATCCATCGAACAGCGTGAATTTCGCAACCAGGTCGCCGCCTGGCTTCAAGACAATCGTCCCGCCGATCCCGGTTTTCTGCTGCCCCAGACATTTATGGAAGTCGGCTCGGAAAAGGTTCTCGACTTTCTCCGCGAATGGCAACACAAAGTCTGGTCCGCTGGCTATCTGGGAATGGCCTGGCCCAAACAATATGGCGGGCAAAGCATGGGCTATGACTTTCAGCGTATCGCCGACGAAGAGATGAAGCGCCTGCAAGTGCCAATCTGCTTCAATGTTATCGGTCTCGGTTGGGCTGGGCCGTTGATTCTAAATAATGGCAGCGACTACGAAAAAGAAAAGTATCTCAAGGGTATTCTCAGTGGTGAGGATATCTGGTGCCAAGGCTTCTCCGAACCTAATCATGGATCTGATCTCGGCAGCATTCAGACTCGCGCCGAGCGCGACGGTGATGACTATCTGATCAACGGCAGCAAAATCTGGACGACCATGGGCAACTATGCCAAATATATGATTTTGCTGGCGCGCACCGACCCTCATGCAGAACGCCGGTACAATGGCCTATCTTTTTTCCTGGCGCCGATGCAGACAGCCGGCGTTACCACCCAGCCGATTAAAAAAATCACCGGTGAATACGGTTTTACGGAAACTTTTTTTACCGATGCGCGAATTCCTGCCAACTGCATTATGGGCGAGGAAGGTCAAGGCTGGCGTATCGCCATGCAGACTCTGCAATATGAGCGCGGCGCCGAGACTGGCGCGGCCGGCGGAATCTCGATGCTATCGATTGTTATGGACGACCTGATCGCCATGGCCAGCGAAGTTGAGCGTGAAGGTCAGCCACTATTACAAGACCCTGTAACACGAGATCATTTAGTCAAGCTTATGATTGAGGAGCGTGCTCTGTATCTGGCCGAAAAGCGCACAGCCATTCCGGCACTGTGTCGTGACTACCCCAACTCTTTAGCACTCTCATCGAAGCTTCGAAGCACCGAGTTTTTCCGTCGTATGCGTCAGTATGCCCTTACCCTGCAAGGTGCTCAGGGAGCACTCTACGTCGGTGATCAGGCAACAGTCGGCGGCGGTTTCTGGCAACGTGCCTATCTCAACAATTTCTCCACCACCATCGGTGGCGGCACCAGTCAGGTGCAGGCCAATATTATCGGCGAACACGTGCTCGGCCTGCCGAAAGACTAGAGGAAAGCAGCTATGACAACACGCAATACCGCACTTAGCTTTAGTGAAGAACAAGCCATGCTGCTCGACAGTGCCGCAGACTTTTGTCGCGACAAATCGACTATCTCCGCCGTCCGTGAACTTCTGACATCAGGCAGTGGGTACAACCCTCAGGTGTGGGACGAAATGGTCGCACTGGGCTGGACCGGCATCGCCATACCGGAAAAGTACGGCGGATTTGACATGGGTATCGGGTCAATCGTGCCGGTTGTCGAAAGCATGGGGAAAAGTCTGCTCTGTACACCGCTTATTTCAACCACGCTGGCAGCACAGGCTCTTGTGCGCGGCGGCTCAGAGGCGCAGCGTCAGCGCTGGCTACCGGCTGTAATGGCTGGCAGCATAGGCACTTTAGCGCTGCTCGACAATGAAGACTGGGGCGCCAATCTGTGTGGCGTGAGCGCCTCAGGTGAGGGTCAAGAACTGCTGCTCACCGGCACCAAACGATTGGTTGCCGATGCTATGGTGGCTGACTTTTTTGTAGTCTCAATCAATCACCGCGGGGTTCCGGCACTGGCCCTCGTAGAAGCGTCACAGCTGACCGATGGCGCCATCAGCGCCAACACTCTGGTCGACGAAACCAAACGCGCTGGGAGCGTCGACTTCAGTGGAGTCATTGTTTCCAGCGATGCCCTGCTACCCAATTCAGAACAGGCTCTGCGCGATGTGCGACTGCTCGGAGCACTGCTGCTGGCCGCTGAGGCAACCGGAAGCAGCGCGGCCACTCTCGACTGTATTGTCGGCTATCTAACAACCCGCATTCAGTTCGGCCGCCTGATCGGCTCCTACCAGTCACTCAAACACCCCACTGTCGATCTGTTGCTACAGATAGATGACGCGCGTAATCTGAACTACCATGCCGCAACGCTGACAGGATCGGAACCCCTGGATAGAGAAGCTGAAATTGCCTGCCGCATGGCCAAGGCTCAGGCTACTGAAACCATGCTGTTTGCCGGCGATCGAGCAGTGCAGTTTCACGGCGGCATGGGCTTTACCTATGACTGTGACGCAATGCTTTATATTCGCCGCGCGCAGTGGACTCAGCACCAATTTGGCGATGCCCAGCATCACCGACTGCATCTCGCCAAGCTGCTGCTAGACTAAAATCAGGCTGCAGAAAAAGCGCCCATCAGGGCCAATCTAATCCGGTTTTCAGCGCGTAAAAAAGGGATAAAAAAAACGACAATAATAAGAGATTATCTATGAAAACCTCCCACACACTAATCGGCATTGCCGTTTCCTTGGCACTTGCCGCCGGTATGTTATTCGCTGGCAGTCAGGGCAGTATTACTCACGACGGTATCGCTTTGTTTGCCCTCTGCGGCGTGATCGGCTTTGTTCTTCACTGGCTGGTATTTATTCCCTCATTTGCTTTCCAGACTGAGCACTACTTCGATCTAACCGGCGGTATCTCGTATATCACCACAGTGATTGTCGCGGTTTATCTCAACCCGCAGCTTGATATCCGCGATCAAATTATCGCCGCGATGATCGCTATTTGGGCATTTCGCCTCAGCTCATTCCTGTTCTGGAGAATCAAAAAAGACGGCCAGGATAAGCGCTTTGTCGTCATGAAAACCAAATTTACCTGGTTCCTGATGACCTGGACTCTGGGTGGTCTGTGGGTACTGATGACCATGGCCGCAGGGCTGGCTGCGATCACATCGAGTAACAGTGTGCACTTGAATGCCCTCGACCATATTGGTATTGCACTGTGGATAACTGGACTGGCTATTGAGGTTGTAGCGGATAATCAGAAGACCAAGTTCCGCAAACTTCCGGAAAACCAGGGCCGTTTTATCACCACAGGCATTTGGGCCTGGTCACGGCACCCCAATTACTTCGGTGAAATACTCTTATGGGCAGGTCTGGCCTTGGTGGCTCTGCCCGTCCTCGCCGGCTGGCAACTGGTCACGTTGATCTCGCCACTGTTTGTCTATCTGTTACTGACTCGTGTCAGTGGCATCACGATGCTCGAAGCCATGGGCAAAAAACGCTGGGGAGATGACCCCGAGTATATCGCCTATCTGGAATCTACCCCGCCACTGATGTTGCGCAAGCCACGTCGTCCTTCTTGAGCGACAAGCAAGCATGGTTTGGCGCTTTAACAGGTGGCTCTGTAACAGGTGGCTCTGTAACA
>JAHEHL010000004.1:77223-311095 GCA_024644595.1 Porticoccaceae bacterium
TAACAGGTGGCTCTGTAACAGGTGGCTCTGTAACAAGCAGCGCTGCAACGCCCTTTGAGACAATTCTGTGCTGGCTACTCCACCACCGGTCGGGGGTGGAGTAAAGGCGTTTAACCCTGTCGCTTGAAGAAATCACCAATCTGACTAAACGCCTCGACCGCTTCAGGCAAGTGAGGATAAAAGATCGGCCACACATGAGGCACGTTATCCCACAGCATGAGAGTCGCATCAGTGCCCGCCTCAACCGCTTTATTGACATAACGACGGCCGTCATCCCGGAGAATTTCACTGTCACTGGCGAGCACCAAAATCGGCGGCAGGCCCGACAAATCTCCCAGCAGAGGTGAAACCACCGGATCTGAGGCTTTGTGGCCAGCCAAAAAGCGTCCGCCAAGACTGATCAAAAACCCTGGCATCCAGGCAAAACGCGCAGCCAGCGGTTTGAGCATAATATCGGTTTCAAGATTACTGCGAATGCTGGGGCTAGCGAAACGTGAGTCGGTGATGGGTGACAATGCCAGCGCAGCGTCAGGCGTGCGCAACTGCGTATCTCTCGCCCAGGCCAGCAGTGCCAGTGTCAAATTGCCGCCGGCAGAATCACCCGCCACAAAGACTACCGAGGGCGCGTCTTCATCAGAGCCCTGAGGGCCGTTTTGCAACAACCACTGATAAGCGACACGACAATCTTCAACAGCTGCCAGACGCCCATGTTCAGGCATCAGGCGGTAATCGATCGAGAGCACCGCACACTGCGTTACTTCGGACAGCTTACTGGTAATAACCCGATGACTGCGCGGACTGCCCGCCATAAAAGCGCCACCGTGAATATACAGCAGGCGACGGCTGCTATTGCTGCCCGGCGCCATCACCCACTCTGCCGGAACACCGCCCGCGTCAACATCAGTAAAGCTGCTAACGGTCTCCTCGCTGGAAAAAAAAGCATCCATGGTTTCACGCATGGAAAATGCCCGCTGTTTTAGAGACAGTTTTTCGTGACGCTTACCAGCACTGCGCAGACGCTGATTAATATCCTGTAGCGCAGCGGCAGAGGCCTCAGCAGCCTGCTGATTGGCAGGGCCGAATCGCTGACCTTCAGGGAGGTCATATTTAGCCATACGGTCACGGGTAAGCAGGAAAACCAGTCCCGCCAGCGCAATAACAACTCCAGCGAAAATCAGCATCAGGCCGAGTAGTTGAGCTGGTTAAACTTCTTCTGATGAAAATCTCCGTTGCCAAAGCTGACATTAATGGTCATCAGACGCTTAACGAAATGGCCGATATTGAGCTCGTCAGTCATACCAATACCTCCGTGCAACTGGATCGCCTCTTCACCAATCAGCTTGCCCGACTTGGCGATCGTCGCCTTTAATGCATGCACCGACTTGAGAAACTCAGCATTCCCAGCATCCGGGTTAGCAGCATATTCATTGGCCTGGCAGAGACCGCGATAGAGCATCGACTTCGTCTGCTCGCAGGCGATAAAGGTATCGACCATACGGTGCTGCAACACCTGAAACGAGCCGATTGGCGTGCCAAACTGCTGGCGCGTCTTGGAGTAGTCGACGGTAATCGCATTCAGAGTCGACATAATTCCCAGTGCTTCGGCGCTCAATGCGACCAATATCTGCGGCATAACGTGATCGATCAGCTGCATTCCCTGACCGAGACTGTTGAGCAGCTGGTCGTCTGTCACACGAACATTATCAAACTGCACCGTGGCGGCGCGCTGACCATCCATCGTTTGATAACTTTTAAGTGAGACTCCCTCGGCAGCCGCATCGACCATAAACAGACTCACGCCCTCGGCGTCGAACTGCTCACCGCTGCTGCGAGCAGTGACAATGAACTTGTTCGCCGTTCCGCCGTGCACCACCACGGTTTTCTCACCGTTGATAACGTAGCCACCGTCAGCGGCCACAGCAGTGGTCACCACATCGGCAATTTCATAGCGCGACTGGCGCTCCAGAAAGGCGAAGGAACCCAAGCAGCTGCCATCGATAATACTCGGAATCACCGCTTCTTTAAGACTGTTATTAGTGGACGCCGCAAGCAGGCCGCCGAAGGTCACCACGGTCGACACATAGGGCTCAACAACAATGCCCTTACCAAGCTCTTCCATGACGACGGCAATATCTTCAACTGTTCCGCCAAAACCACCATACTCTTCGGCAAAAGGCACCGACAGCCAGCCAAGCTCTGCAAAGGTATTCCAGAACTCGCGGCTAATGCCCTCTTCCGAGTTGATTATTTTACGTCGGGTATCAATGTCATACTCGTCGCGCACAAATCGCGCGACGCTGTCTTTGATCATTGTCTGTTCTTCTGAAAAATCAAAATTCATCTATCTAAACTCCGCAAATCTGTTGGCGATTAAAGACCGAGAACGGCCTTGGCAATAACATTGCGCTGCACTTCATTGGAACCACCGTAAATGGTTGCCGCGCGGCCATACATATATTTACTGCGGGCTTCTGCTGCGTAGTCATGCCCCAGCTCCTGATTGCTTAAGTCACCCTGCAACGCGCCACCGTATTCAGCCGCCAGCTGCAGTTGAAGCTCTTGAATCGCCTGAGTGATCTCAGTGCCCTTGATTTTTAACAGTGAAGATTCAGGCCCCGGCATCCCACCACCCGCCATCGACGCAAACACACGCAACTCGGTGTATTCCAATGCCATCAGTTCCATCTCAATATCTGACAGACGCATCTGAAACACCGGATCATTAATCATCGCAGTACCGCCATTCACTTCTTCAGCGGCGCGCTGCTTGAGCTTGGACAACATGCGCTTGGAATCAGCCACTTCTGCCATTCCTGTGCGCTCATGAGCCAGCAGCGCCTTGGCGTAGGTCCAACCCTTGTCCTGCTCACCAATCAGGTTTTCTCGCGGTACCAGCACATCCTCAAAGTGCACCTCATTAAGACTATGCTTGCCATCGATACTGACAATTGGTTTAACCGTAACGCCCGGGGTTTCCATATCGATCAGCAGAAAGCTGATGCCCTGCTGCTTGCGCATCTCTTTACTGGTGCGCACCAGACAGAAAATCCAGTCGGCATACTGAGCAAACGTCGTCCAGATTTTTCGACCATTGACGATGTAGTTATCGCCGGCGTATTCCGCGGTAGTGCTAAGTGCAGCGAGATCTGACCCAGCGCCGGGTTCGGAATAACCCTGACACCACCAGTCATCACTGGACAGGATACGCGGCAAGAAGTGCGCTTTCTGCTCTTCGGTACCGAAGGTGTAAATCACCGGCGCAACCATCTTTAAACCAAACGGTACGACATCGGGAATACCTGCGGCGCCACGCTCGGTCTCGTAGATAAATTTCTGAGTGACCGTCCAGCCAGTGCCGCCATACTCTTTAGGCCAGCCCGGCGCGATCCAGCCCTTGGCATGAAGTTTTTTCTGCCAGCTAACAATCGCACTCTTGTAATCACCACCTTGCGTAGCACTCAGTTGCTGCGCAAGCTCGGCGTCGAATTCACGGGCAAAAAAATCGCGCACTTCATCTCTGAATGCCAGATCTTCTGCTGAAAAATTAATATCCACTTGAACCACTCCCACTATCGTTATTTGCGCCCCAGATTAGAATCTGGCACTTATTATGTCAATAAAATAAAGCCGCATAATGTGGCCGCAAGGTCATCGTCAGGCAAGCACTATTTCAACCCGCGTAATACGGCCAAAATGGCATTGCGGTTTGCAAAACGTTTGCAGCATTTGGCACTATCAATTGACCAGATCTGAACACTAAAAGCCTGCGCCCAACCCCTGTGGCGAGTCGTAGGCAGTGGCTTTCGAGAAACCGGGGCGCGCCTTCAGGCGCTCGTAATAAGCATCGGTAAGCGGCTTAAATCCGCCGCGCAAGCCGAGTGCTTCAGCCAGATAGAGCGCAAAGCCAACTGTTATATCGGCAACTGTAAAGCGACCGCCACAGAGAAACTCCCTGCCATCTTCCAGCGCCAGCTCCACCGAGCGCAAGCGCGAGAAAAACCACTTGGTATAGTCCTCGGCCACTTTCGGCAATCTTGTCTCCTCCGGCTCGAGAATGGTGTAACGCAACACCAGGGTCTGCGGAAACGTCAACGTCGCATCACTGCGGTGCAACCAGTTAAGGTAATCACCATAGGCAGCCTCGCCAGGCAAAATCGCAAGGTCGGTGGGGCCATAGCGATCAACCAGATATTGACTGATCCCGCTCGACTCGGTCATCTGCACCAGATTGTCCGCATCACTGTCGTCGGTAAAAAATGGCACAGTGCCGATGGGATTAATTGCGGCAAAGCCTGGATGCATAAAGCGCGGCGGGAACTGCATTACCTCAATCTCAAACTCAAGATCCAGCTCATACAGGGTCCAAAGTGGGCGAATCGAACGGGACATGGCGCAATGCCAAAGTTTAAGTGACATCAGGCAGCCTCTTTTAATGGAATAATATCGATTAACAGATCGTCAGCCGCAACCTGACTGCCGGTAACCGCGCTGACATCAGCCACCGTGCCGTCAATCTCGGCCACAATCTCGTAGTGCATTTTCATCGCCTCGAGCACTGCTAGCACCTGACCTTTAGCGACCCTGTCGCCCGGTGCTACCATCACGTCCAGCAGCAGACCGTGCATCGGCGCGATCACGCGGCCACCGCCGACGCTCTCCTCGGCAGTACCATCGAGAATAATCAGATCTCTAAACAGCGCACTGCGACCTTCAATCGAGCAATACATTTGGCCCTTTTTCGGCGACATCCAGATTGCAGTCACCAGTTTGTCGTTGACCCTCAGCTCAGCGCTGTCGGATTTAAGCTTGAGCACGCTGACCGCGCAGCGGTGACCGGCCTGATCACCCTCAACCGCACCATTCCATGACACCATATAATTACCCTGAGTCAGAGCTGAGACCGCCAGATCATAGACTGTTTCCGCAAACTGGTACTGCTTGCGTGATATCAAAGGGCTGGCACTGGTCCAGTCACGAAGCTTTTCGCTGACCAGCAGTGCGCGGGAAAACAGACGCTGATGTTCCCCAACCAGATCAAGAACGGCAGCCACCGCCGCGTCGACAAAGCTCGGCACCGACTCATCAAGGTCACCCGAAGAAAACTCTTCGCCGATAAAAGCTGTCGTCGCATCCCCATTAATAAAGCTTTTCTTTTCAAGGCATTGCAAAAGAAACTGTATGTTGTTTGGAGTTCCAAATAACACTGATTCTTTAAGTGCGGCAATCAATCGTAGCCGTGCAACTTCACGGGTCGGGCCATAGCCAATCAGCTTGGCGACCATCGGATCATAAAATGGCGACATCGCCTGACCGCTGCAGATGCCGCTATCAATACGCACCCCCACCCCACTAGCCGGCCGCCATAGATCCACCGGTCCTGCAGTCGGTAAAAAATCCTGACTTGGGTCTTCTGTGTAGAGCCGCACTTCGATCGCATGGCCGTCGAAGGTGATATCGTCCTGCTGCAGACCGAGTTGCTCGCCTTGGGCGACCGCAATCTGTAACGCCACCAGATCAAGGCCGGTAATCATCTCGGTAACCGGGTGCTCAACCTGAAGACGAGTATTCATCTCCAAAAAATAAAAATGGCCGCTCGCATCGAGCAAAAACTCCACTGTACCGGCGCCACGGTAGTTAACGGATTTTGCTGCAGCAATCGCCGCCTGACCCATCTGATCTCGCAATTGGCCCGTCATAACTGGGCACGGCGCCTCTTCGATCACCTTCTGATGGCGACGCTGCACGGAACAATCACGCTCTCCAAGATGGACAGCATTACCATGACTATCGGCGAATATCTGGATCTCGACATGACGCGGCCGAATAATTGCCTGCTCCAAAATCAGTTCCGGGGAGCCAAAAGCACTTTCAGCCTCGGCGCTGGCAAGTTTGATTGCATTGGCCAGATCAGCGAGATCATGCACCAGACGCATACCCCGCCCACCCCCGCCGGCCGCGGCCTTGACCATGAGTGGCAGGTCAATTTTGGCTCCCTCGGCGAGCAGTGTCTGGTCCGACTGATCACGCCCCTCATAGCCGGGAACACAGGGAACACCGGCGGCGATCATCAACCGTTTGGCCTCAGCCTTATTGCCCATCGCCCTGATTGCCTCACTGTCAGGACCAATAAACACCAAACCTGCCGCCTCGACAGCCTCAGCAAACGCGGCATTCTCACTGAGAAAGCCATAGCCAGGATGGATCGCTTCAGCCCCACTGGCCACGGCCGCCTCGAGGATCGCTTCTGGCAACAGGTATGATTCACTTACCGGTCCCGGACCGATACGCACCGCCTGATCGGCAAGCTGAGTGTGCGGTGCCCCGGCATCAGCGTCTGAATAGACCGCAACCGTGCGGTAACCCAACTCGCTGGCAGTGCGGATAACACGGCAGGCAATTTCGCCGCGATTGGCAATTAAAATACTGTTAAAGCGCGTCATAGAATTTATCCCAACTGATTAGTTATCCGCCTGCTCGGCCCAGGCCGGCGCACGCTTTTCCACAAAGGCAGCCACCCCTTCAAGGCCTTCAGCGCTCAACATACACCGAGCAAAGCCCTGGGCAGCAAAATCCAGCGCCTCAGCGCGGGGACGACGCAAGGTTTCAAACAAAATCGCTTTGGTCACTGCATTGGCGCCGGGAGCACAGGCACTGATATGACCGAGAATCTCCTCGCATTGAGCCTCAAGATCAACACCGTCTGCCGCAACCCCATGGGCAATACCCAGCGCCACCGCTTCTGCTCCTTTAAACCGTGCACCGGTCAGCATCAAACGTCTCGCCTGAGTCAGGCCGACACGTTCAACGACAAAAGGGGCAATTTGAGCTGGAGGAATACCCAGACTGGTTTCACTGAGACGAAAACGGGCATCGACGGTAACCAGCGTGATATCGGCAACACAGGCAAGGCCTAGACCTCCACCAATAGCCGCGCCCTCGACCAAGGCGATCACAACCTGTGGCTGTTCATTGAGCTTGATCATCAGATCACCAAAGTCACGATTACCCCTGGCAATCTGTTCAGCACTAATCGCCTGCATGTCTGACTTAAAGCCCTTGATGTCACCGCCGGCGCAGAACACTCCGCCCTTGCCACGCAACACAATGCTGCGCACAGTGCGATCAGCGGCGACACTGTCGAGCACAGCACTGAGCTCATTGGTCATATTCGCCGAGAGGGCATTTTTTGCCTCGGGACGATTAAGCCAGATCGTCAGCACTGAACCCTCGCGATGCAGAATCAGCGATTGCGTCTCCGGAAGTCCATCAGGTGAAAGATCATTCATGCTGCACTCACTCCACGTTAAATTTTCCAGCCCTAGAGCCGGGCAACACCAAAGCTGTTAGGTCGGACAATACGATGGCGTGCCTCGCGCACGGTTTCCAGCAGCATCCCCAGCGTA
The DNA here is from genome assembly GCA_024644595.1 of Porticoccaceae bacterium. Classification (GTDB taxonomy): domain Bacteria; phylum Pseudomonadota; class Gammaproteobacteria; order Pseudomonadales; family Porticoccaceae; genus HTCC2207. The sequence goes on from JAHEHL010000004.1 coordinate 84,627, forward strand.
CTGCGCATATTGCGCGGATCGATCATACCGTCATCCATCATATGGCCAGAGGTATAAAAGGCGTCGGATTGCGAATCAAAGATATGCGCCATCATCTGTTCCTGCTGCGCCAACTGCTCTTCATCCGGCTCAACACCCATGGCTGCGGCCTTGCCACGGGCCACCATCGACATCGTTTTGGCCGCCTGCTCGCCCCCCATAACACCCATCCGAGCATTGGGAAAGGTATAGAGAAAATCAGGATCATAACCGCGCCCACACATACCATAGTTACCGGCACCAAAGCTGGCCCCGGTCATAAAAGTAATGCGTGGCACGTCGAGATTGCGCACCGCTTGAATCATCTTCGAGCCGTGCTTGATCATGCCGGCCTGTTCCGACTTGGTACCGACGATATAACCGGTGGTGTTCTGAAAAAACAGAGCCGGAATATTGGCCTGGTCGAGCAACTGCAAAAACTGGGTTGCCTTGTTCGCACCCTGGGGATCGATTGGTCCGTTATTGCCGATAATACCCACCGCTTGACCGAAGATCTCCGCTTGCACGCAGACCGTGGAAACACCAAATCGCGGCTTAAAGTCGAGGAAGTCAGAACCGTCGACCACCCGTGCCACCAATTCCCGCATATCGTAGGGCGTGCGGTAGTCGACAGGCACCACACCGGCTATCTCGTCGGGATCGTAGAGTGGTTCGAGAAAGCTGCGCTGGGGTGGCAGCTTGCAGTTGTCGTTCCACTGTAAACGGTCAATCAATTCGCGGCAGATCTGAACGCCATGACCATCATTTTCGGCCAGATATTCCGCCAGACCAGAAATCGTCGCATGCATTTCAGCACCACCAAGTTCCTCCTCCGTAGCAACCTCGCCGGTGGCAGCTTTAAGCAGAGGCGGTCCTGCCAGAAAGGCGCGCCCCCTACCCTTGACCGCAATCACATAGTCACTCAATCCGGGCATATAGGCGCCGCCGGCAGTTGACGAGCCGTGCAAAATCGAAATCACCGGAATACCCGCTTTGCTCAGCTGAGCCAGTGCACCGAACAGCGCGCCACCCTCACTAAATCCCTCGACTGTATAGTTGGTCAGGTCCCCCCCGGCACTCTCCACCAAATGTACAAACGGCAGTTTTTGCTCAAGGGAAATCTGCTCGGCGCGGCGAATCCGGTAGCCACCCGCCGTAGTCATCGAACCGGCCATAATACCGCTATCATCCACAACCACAGTGCAGCGAACACCGGCGATAAAACCAATACCGGCGATCACTGTGGACCCGGGGATAGATTTGTCGGGGTTTTTAGTGTCGACCAGATAGCCGGCCAAATTGCCGATCTCAAGAAATGGCATCCCCGGGTCAAGCAGCCGAGCCAGACGCTCACGGGGGGTCAGCTGGCCGCGCGCATCAAACCTCGGCTTGCGCTGCTCAGAAATTATTCGGCCGCGACCATTGAGCATATTGAGTTTATCCACTAGCGCGAGCATCTCGGCGCGCTGGCGCAGAAAGGTCTCGGACGTGGTATTTATTTTTGTGGCAAATACTGCCATTGGAGCTCCCCTCTAACGTCTTGTTCTTTTATGCGTCTTGCCCGGCTTGCAACTGGCGAGCGATTTCACCGCTTACCGGAATCTGCGCATTTAACAGTAATTGCCCATAACCCTTGCCCTGCGGATCATTGCGAATACTCGCCATACCCCCACCGCCGAGCACATTGTCGAGCAGGAAATTGATGCCGTGGCAGCCGGGCATAAGATAGCGCTCAACACAGTCTTCGAGCGAGCGCCCAGCCCGCGGCCGGATAAAATGGGCAAATCGCTCGGCCACTGCCGAAACGCTAAGAGCAGCATAGATATAGGGGAGGTATTCCGCCTTGCGGGCAATCACACCGATATTGGCTTTGTCGCCTTTATCGCCACTCCGCGCCCAAGCCAGCGCGACCAATGGCACGAGCGCTGTATCAGAACGGTTTAAAGCCGGGCTACGTGGCTCTGGTGGACGTGAAATGGCAGATTGCTGCAGCGCGGTGCCCTGAGTGTCCGGGCAATCAATCACGCGGCCATCAATTTCAACCTTGATTGCCAGCGAGCCTTTCGGCAACAGAAACGAAAACAGCCTGACAATGGGTGACGGCTTCGGCCGCCCACCGGCAAAGCCACAAAGCCCAGGCGGCGTGGCCAGACCAAGACCGGTCATCTCTTTAAGTAACACGCCAATTCCGGCAGCATCCACGTGTTTCGCGGCGACTTTTAACGTTACCTCGCGGCAACTTTCGATCTCGGCAAACACGCCATACTGACTGTCAGCGCCGATAACCTCGACACTGATTTCACTAAAATCGGCTAACCCAAAGATGTTAAACGTGCGCCTGGAGGCGGCAAATATCGCCGCAGCCAGTTTCTCGGCTTTTTTGTTGGCATCGATGCCGTAGACAGTCAGGCTATGACCGCCACGCCACTGATCGGCAAAAGTCGTACACACTTTGTAGCTGTCTGGTGCCGGCAATCCTTTGGCTCCACTAACCGCGACCCGATTATCGGCAAGCTGTTGCAGCGCGACAGCGGAAAAGTCGCAGACCACATCCGGCAGAATGTAGGCCTGAGGATCGCCAATTTCATAGACCATCTGTTCGGCGACTGTTGCAACTGTGACCAGTCCGCCGGTCGCTTCCGGCTTGGTGCAGACAAAACAGCCATCGGCGCTGATCTCGGCAATGGGATAACCCATATTTTCAAGATTCTCGACCTGTTCCCAGTCAGTAAAATTTCCGCCCGTCGCCTGTGGACCACATTCGAGGATATGCCCCGCCAGCGAACCCATTGCTAACTTATCGAGATCATCGCGGCCCCAATCAAAAGCGTGAATACAGACCCCCAAGGTCACAGCACTGTCAACGCAGCGTCCGGTGACAACAATATCGGCGCCCTGTTGCAACGCAAGCGCCACCGGAAACGCACCGAGATAGGCATTGATGCTGGCCACTTTATCCGTCTCAGGGAAAGACTCGCCATTAAACATCTCGATATGACCCTGGGCAGAAAGAGTCTTGCACTGATCGATAAGATCATCGCCCATCACACAGGCCACTTTGAGGTCGAGCCCCTGCTCTGCAATCACCCCTCGGAGCGCCTGAGCACAGGCCTGAGGATTAACGCCGCCGGCATTGGAGACGATTTTGACACCCTGCCGGGCGATTTCCTTGAGATTGGGTTTTATTGCCGCCGTAACAAAATCCACGGCATAGCCGGTCTGCGGATTTTTTGCTCGCGCTTGGGCCATAATCGACATAGTGATTTCAGCCAGATAGTCATAGACGATAAAGTCGACGCTACCATCGTTAAGCAACTGCGAGGTCGAGTGTGCGGCATCACCCCAAAAGCCACTGGCTCCGGCGACACGAATGCTGTTTTTAGCCATACAGCTAACTCTCCAATTGGGTCACTGGTTTCCCGAGTAGTGCAGATAGTACTTATTCCCCGTGTCTGGCTCTTTGGATTAGACGCCACACATATCAGAGACCGCGCCAATCACGCCATCTGCAATTTCCGCCGTCGCTCAAGATGCACAGCGGCGTAGAGGAAGCTGGGAATCGTTAGAAAGCCGATAACATCGCCAACCAAGAGACCTGAGGTATAGGGAGTGGCCACGTCCATAGCACGAAACATTTCGACAAAAAGGCCGGTCATATAGGCGCCGAGACCTAATCCGAGAAGATTGCAGGCAACCAGTAATACCGCCGTCATAACTCCGCGTAAGCGCGGTGGTGTGAGATCCTGGACGGTGGAAAAGGCCGGACCGTAGAACGAGCTGACACTAAACAGCGCCATGCACATGCCGAGATAAAAAATGGGGGACTCAGGCGAGGCAAATCGATACCCCACAGTAAGTGGGGCAATGGTAATCATCAGCAGTGCCAGAAAGCGCAGCCGGCCGCCTTTAAAACGCGCCTGATACCAATCACTGAGCACACCGCCAAAGAATGTCCCGGCGGTGCCAAAAACCACATAGACGATACCGTAAATCGTGGCAATTTCGGCACCGTCAAAACCACGCTCACTCTCCAGCCACAACATCGAGAATTGCCCCGCACCGAGTGGAATATGCAAAAAGATGGCTCCTATCATGGTCCACAACAGCGCACGGTTGGTTTTTAGTGTCTCGCCAACTGCCGCGACTGATTCGCGCCAATGCATAGTTTTTTCAGCTGCCCTGGGGATTCCTTCAACCGTACTCTCCGCAACCATACTTTCCGCAACCGTATTCCCTTCGACAGCTGGCTCCATCGCCCCGCGCTTGGGGTCAGACATAATCAACAGCCCCACCGAGAGCAGAACACCAATACCACCGAGCAGATAGAAACAGTTGCGCCAACCGATCATTGGCCCGAGTATACCGGCAACCAAAAAGCTGCCGCCGGCACCGAGGGGAATACCCAGGTAATAGAGCCCGGTTGCGCTGCCGCGCTTTTCTGCCGGGAATAGATCCGAGAGCATCGACATTGACGCCGGTGTCATAGTCGACTCTCCGATGCCGATAAACAGTCGCGCGATACCAATCTGGAAAAAATTCTTGGCCGCGCCCGATACTGCGGTGAGAACACTCCAAAGAATAAGTCCCGCGGCGATCAGCCGTGGCCGGTTCACACGATCAGCCAGAGCGCCCATAAACAGGCCCATCAGGACATAGAAAAAAACAAAAATCAGGCCGGTCAGAAGACCGAACTGGGAGTCGGTAAGATTGAGGTCACGGCTGATTTGTGGGCCAAAACTGGCGATCAAGCTGCGATCGACCATATTGAGGATATTGAGCAACATTAAAAATATCAGGATCGTCCGGGCACGTGGTGCCGGTTTAATCTGTCCCATTGTTGCTCCCCTTTTATTATTTTTTAGTGGTTATGTCAGCATCGAAATAACACTGCAGCAACCATCATTATTTGGTTCGAGGAAGTTTAATGTATTGCGCCGGAAAATGTTATTTGCATTTCTCTCACTACCTTATCTACAACTATTGGCATTCATTATGTCTTGATTTCTCAGAGAGACATTTCTACAGTTGAGGGGCTTTAAGTTGAGGGGCTTTAAAATGTGAGCCAATCAAAATTTAAATAACAACATAGGGTAAAGCATATGTCTCTGGACGCAGTAGCAGCAGGTTTACAAGAAAAAGTCGGTGAAGATTGCGGTCTCGGCGCCACCATTAAATTTGATTTCGGCGACGATGGCGTGCTGGTTCTCGATGCAACTCAGGTTCCCAATGTGATCACTCAAGGCGATGCCGAAACTCAGTGCACCATGGCATTGAGCCTGGCAGATTTTATAGAAATGGCCGAAGGGAGACTCGACGGCACCATGGCATTTATGTCAGGCAAGTTAAAAATTCAAGGTGATATGGGCATTGCCATGAAACTGGCGCCACTTTTACGCTAGTCAGCCAAGCACGACAAAGATACCCCGCTGCGGACACTGTTGCGGGGTATTTTTTTGCTTAAATTAGAGTCCGTACTGACGTGCTGCCAGATCGCGCATAATCTCTTCGGAACCACCACCGATCGCATTCACTCGTACCTCGCGGTAAATACGCTCGACGCGATTGCCGCGCATGTAGCCGATACCACCTAGAATCTGCATCGCCTCGCGCGCACAAAACTCCATGGTTTGACTGCACTGTACTTTTAGCAGCGCAATATCTCCGGCATTTTCCTGACCCGCCTGAAAGGCTTCACAGACTTTTTGCAGATAGGCTTGGGTGGCGTTAATTCGCTGTTTCATCTCGGCCACTTTATGGCGGATCACCTGATGGTCTGCGAGACGCTGACCAAAAGTCTTGCGCTCTCGCGCCCAGGCCACCGCATCTTCCAGACAGACACGGGAAAAGGCTTCCATCGCCGCCGACATCGCCAAACGCTCACTGTTAAAATTATTCATAATCACGCTGAAGCCACGGTTTTCCTGACCGATCAAATTACCCGCTGGCACCAACACATTGTCAAAATAGAGGGTCGCCGTATCCGAACACCACCACCCCTGTTTCTTGTCCAGCGCAGTGCGTGAAACGCCCTCGGCATCAGCTGGAATCAACAGCGTCGACACGCCTCTCGAACCCTCCCCACCAGTGCGCACGGCCGTAGTAAACCAGTCAGCATTCATACCACCGGTAATATAGGTCTTGGAGCCATTGACGACATAGTGATCACCCTCAAGCCGCGCAGTGGTCGTTAACTGGGCGACATCAGAGCCGGCGCCAGGCTCGGTGATCGCCAGAGAAATTCGCTTGGTTCCCGCCAGAACCGCTGGCGCAACCTGTTGTTTGATGGCATCACTGGCAAAGTTAATCACCGGCGGCAACCCAATACCGTGAACCATTAACGTGGCGCCGATACCACCGACAGCGACCCGTGCCAGCTCTTCGTTGAGAATATTGCTGTGCCAGATATCGATGCCCTCGGACGTGCCACCGAACTGCTCCGGATACCCTAGCCCGAGAATGCCAACCGCCGCGGCTTTCGGCCATAGTTCGGCAGGAATAGCGCCCTCCTCATCCCACTGCTCAGCAAAGGGAACCACTTCACGCTCAAAGAAGCGCCGTAATTGCGTACGAAATGCATCGTGTTCCGCGGTTAAATGACTGTTGTGCAATCGTGCACTATCAAAATCGAGCGCCATAATCGGTCACCAGGTATGGGTTGCCAGTAATTCAGATGTTAGTAATTCAAGATGCTGGTAATTGAAGATACTAGTGAGCGCCAGACATTACGGCTTGCGAATCAGCGCCAAAATAGTCGGAATCAATGCCATGGCAATTGATTCGCTCGATTACTTGCGCCGAAAGTCTCTTGGAGACATACCCTGCCAACTTTTAAACGCGCTTGAGAATGAACCCTGATCTGCATAGCCGAGCAAAAAGGCGATCTCAGTGATGCCGAGACGATCATCGGAAAGGTAGCGCAGCGCCATACGTGAGCGCACCTCCTGAAGCACCTGCAAAAAGTTGGTATCGCGCTCGGAGAGCCGACGCTGCAAAGTACGCCGGGAAATATTCATCTGACCGGCGAGGTTATCAATATTGACTTCGCCTTCAGGCAGACGCCGCATCATCAGTGATTTGAGATTGGAGAGAAATTCGTCGGCGGCCTGTTCGTCCTCAAATAGCTCGCTAAACGGCTTGCTCAAGTCCGGGCCCTGCTGGTAGTCCTGCTTTACAATCTGATAATCCAGCGCTGCAACATCAAAGAAAAGACTCGAATACGACTGATTGTAAGCAATAGAGCGGCCAAAAATAGCCTCAAGTTGGGCGCTGTCCCGAGGTTGCGGGTAGGTAAACGTGGCCTTCACCACCGGCACTGGCAAGACGCACAGAGAATTAATAATTGCAGCCGAGGCAGACAACACTTCGTCACTGTAATAACGTTTCAAGCCACTGCTCGGCAACAGCGGCTCCCAGCGCAACTCAACCAGATTAGTCTCTCGGTGAGCAGTGATTTTGCCAATATCACCACGCATCTTTACCGTGCTCGGAATCAAGTTCAAATATTGTCTAAAGGAGTTACACAGCGAGCAGACATAGAGCTGCAGATTGAGCCCCCTGAGATACATAATGCGTCCCACTGAAAGACCCAGATCCGGGTCTGCAGATAACTCTCCAGCGAGCTGATAAAGCTTGTAGTAAACGACCACCGGAAAACGCCGGTCGGGAATGGAAATCTGGTCCTGGGTCAAACCCACCTCACCCATAAGTCGCTGACGACTGATTCCCTTACCCTCCACCGCTTGCAATATAGCTTCGAGGGCCGGAGCTGGAACGCTCCAGTTAGGATTGATGTGCTGTTCAGCGTGGGCAGTCGGGCTCATAGATGAAGAACTAATCGATTGCGAAGTCAGCAGCCACTGTAACACCGGAATTTAAATCGATTCAATGTTATATCCGCGCTCGAACTGTCGTTTTTAATTATTCTTGGCAATCATCTAAAAATGGCCTGACAAAACTATTCTCTACAACCATCAATAAAATAAAATCCAAGCAGTGACTTCCACTCTAATACTGTATATATTAACAGTATTAGAGAGTTTCAATTATGCCCAACACAGAAATAATAACCCGCCTACTTACCCGTCACGACACCTGGCGCGGACAGCATCAAAAAACCACCCAGCGCACAATCTCTAGCGGGCAGGATCAAGTTGATCAGCTATTAAAGGGTGGCTGGCCCACCGCATCAGTTACAGAACTGCTGGTGCAGTATCCCGGTATTGGAGAGTTATCCCTGCTGCTGCCAATAATCAAGCACTACTGCCAAAATAATCATCTTGCCGTGTGGCTCGACCCACCCTATCAACCCTATGCACCAGCACTGGCTGCCGCAGGCATTACACTGCAAAAAACACTGATAGTGCAGAGTAAAAGCCATCGTGAGTGGCTGTGGATTGCCGAGCAGTGTATTCGCAACAACGCTTTGCTATTAGCTTGGACAAAAAAAACTACACCCAGCTATACCGATATTCGCAAGCTGCAGCTAGCCGCTGCTGATAGCGGTCATCCGGCGTTTTTATTTACTGCAACAACACAGCTGTCCGCCTCATCACCTGCCACACTACGGCTTGAAGTTGATACAGGTGGAGAAAAAAATCTGCGCCTATGTGTGCGAAAACTGCGTGGTGTAGCACCAGGAGAACAGATTTTAATTCCCCGTGACAGAGATCTCGGCCCACAGTGCTCCCTGACAAAACTACCTGTTAATAGCAGCCACTCTGCTATATCAGTACCAACAGATATTCCTCGCAGCACCACAACTAGCCAAAGGCTCAACGCCTGAAACATTGGCGTCACAGCGCAAAGGGAAAAAAACTACAGGAAGAACAGCAATTACCGACAGCAGCGGCCGCGAGCGGCCAGCCGAAAAATATCTGGCTCTATCTGCACTTTCCATTACTACCACTGGAAGCGCTACTCGACGATATTGAAAAATCGCAACAGCAGAGTCCCGTCGCTATTGTCTGCCAGAAAAAAAATATCCTCCATATTCTGTGCTGCAATAGCCATGCGAAACAGTCTGGTGTCGAACCCATGCTGACCCTGTCTACCGCACTAACTCTGTGCCCCAATCTGTTGACTCTGCAACAACAGAGCGAGCGTGAAAAAAAGGCACTGCAGCGGCTGGCACTGCTGGCCTACAACTTCAGTCCAACGGTCATTGTCACAGAGCAGGGGCTTTGGCTGGAGCTAAGCGGCTGCGAGCAGCTCTTCCACAGTTATAACCAGCTACTGCGAAAGCTACAGCAAGCACTGCTGTCACACTCAAGCGCTCTTGACGCAGACAGTATTGAAATGGGTTTTGCCGAGAGCGCTGAGGGTGCTCGCCTACTTTGTCGTCCTGGTTTTTACTGCGAACTACCCAGCGGCGAGGAGCTTTTGCACCAGCTTCACAATATGCCGATCAGCGCTCTCAATCTCAGCCGGCGTCAGCAACAGAGCTTCCGCCAGCTCGGGCTCAACTGTCTCGGTGACCTCATGGCACTGCCTCGCGCAGAATTGGCACGTCGCTTTGGCACTGGTCTGATTGATTATCTGCAATTACTGCTTGGAGAAAAACCGTGCCAACTGCAGCGTTTTCACCCTCCGCCAAGCTTTCATGATCTGCTGCAAAATCCTCAGGGTATTTTCAGTAAACAGGGTCTGTTATTTCCAATGAAAACCTTACTGCAGCGATTTAGCCTCTATTTGCAGGCTCGTCAGTGCCACTGTCGAACACTTGAGTGGCGCTTTGAGCCCCTGTTGGGCGAGCCCTGCTCTATGCGTGTAACCCTTTCGGGCAGCCAGAATAGCTGGAGTAACCTCCTCGATCTGAGTCGACTGCAATTGGAGCGGATAGCGTTACCTGCCAGTATTGAAAGTATTATTTTGACTAGCGATGATTTTATTGACGCTGTACCCGCTGAACAGGATTTATTTGCCGATACGCTTTTCAGTAATAATCTCTATTCCAACACCGCTTTGACAGAAAAAGACTCTTCGCAAAGCAGCAAATTAATCGATAGTTTACGCGCACGCTTGGGGCCAGAGGCATTGTTGCAACCGGTATTATGTAGTAATTACCTACCCGAAAAAGCGGGAGAGGTTGTCCCTGCCGGAGCGTTTCAACAATCAACGGCAACTCATTATGGCGCACAACCACTCTGGCTGCTGCCAAAGCCTGTCGCTATACAGGTACGCAACCAACAACTATTTTGGCGCCGACCGCTGTCTATTTTAAGTGGCCCACAGCGACTCTGCGATAACTGGTGGCAGAGCGATCAGCAGCGCGACTATTACCTCGCCTGTGACAGTCAGGGCGCGCGCTACTGGCTATTCAGACAATCCGGGAGCGGTCGCTGGTTTGTTCAGGGGCTTTTCGCATAACCGCTGCCTGCGGCGTACCTTATCGTTTCCGCCTGCACTGCACTTCCCTTTGCCACATACCACGCTTCGCTCCAATGCCATCCCGTTCACCTTATATTAAAGCGCAAAACTATTTGGGTTTTAGTGCGGGAGTCTAGACTGGGAGCAGAGTATTTTTTTGTATTAGAACCATCAGCTATCACGCTCAGCAACTAAAGCTTACTAATCCCAATCTGATTGACAATGAAAGCTGGCGCAATCCATTGGTATGCTGCCATAGCAAACTTGCGCTCTAAAGCCACTTGCGGGACACTACGCGACCAAAATGACCTCTGCCCAGAACGACAAAACATCAGGAGCAAACCCAATGAAATTGGAAACTCAGGCGATTCACGCCGGATTTAACGATGACCCGGCAACCCGAGCAGTTGCAGTGCCGATTTATCAAACTACCTCATATAGCTTTCGTGATACCGAGCATGGTGCCAACCTGTTCAATCTAGCTGAGCCAGGCAATATCTACTCACGAATAATGAACCCGACCTGTGATGTGCTCGAACAGCGAATCGCTGCAATGGAAGGTGGTGTTGGCGCACTGTGCATGGCTTCGGGCATGGCGGCCATTACTGCATCAATCCAAACGCTGTGTCGCGCCGGTGACAACATGGTTAGCGTCAGTCAGCTCTATGGCGGCTCTTACAACCTCTTCGCCCACACTCTGCCCCAACAAGGCATTGAAGTACGCATGGCCTCAGGTGATGACATTGCCGCTCTCGAAGCACTGATCGACAACAACACCAGAGCTGTGTTCTGTGAGTCAATTGGCAATCCCGCCGGCAATGTTGTCGATATTGCCGCTCTCTCTGAAATGGCTCACCGTCACGGTGTGCCGGTTATTGTCGACAATACCGTTGCAACGCCCTATCTGTGCCGCCCCTTTGAACACGGCGCCGATATTGTGGTGCACTCCCTGACCAAATATATTGGCGGTCATGGCACTACCATCGGTGGAATTATTGTCGACAGCGGCAACTTCGTCTGGAAAGACAACCCGCGCTTCGAGCAATTTAATACGCCGGATCCCTCCTATCATGGTGTCACTTACGCCAATGATTTTGACGCCCCGTTTATTGGTCGCGCACGGGTTGTTCCACTGCGCAACATGGGCGGCGCCCTCTCACCTTTTAATGCCTTTATGATTATGCAAGGTTTGGAGACACTGGCACTACGTATGGATCGCCACGTGGAAAATGCCCAAGCTGTTGCAAGCTACCTTAAGGGTCACGATGCGGTATCTTGGGTCAATTACGCCGGACTGGCAGATGATAATTATCATCAGCTGGCCCAGCGTATATGCTCTGGTAAACCTTCCTCGATTGTCAGCTTCGGCATCAAAGGCGGTGAGGAAGCCGGCGCCAAATTTATCGATGCGCTGGCCATGATCAAGCGGCTGGTCAATATCGGCGATGCCAAATCGTTGGCCTGCCACCCTGCCAGCACCACGCACCGTCAGCTCAACGAGGAAGAACTAGCCCGAGCTGGTGTCAGCAAAGAGCTGGTCCGTCTGTCAGTGGGTATCGAACATATAGACGACATACTTGCTGATATCGAGCAGGCACTAAACGCTGCCAGCTGATACGCCGCGGCAAAATAAAAAACCACCAACAGTTTGCGCTGCTGGTGGTTTTTTTATGTGTTCAAATAACGCGGGATTGCAAAAGAATTATGCAATAATCCGAGTCAAAAAAAAGCGCTCAGTAGACCCCGAAAGGTCGCCCAGATGCTCTCTCTGGACGTGTAATTTCTCACCATAGTGCGCCGCACAGCCCTTGATCAAGCCCTCCGCCACGTCCCCCATACATCGCGGCGACTGATAGATAAGCTCCATCGTGAGATCTGTGTACCGGGTACACTTAAAGTCTGGCGGCGCGGCGTCCGGATAGAGCTTTTTAACCTCGACATGAATAAAATCATCGACCTTTTGCAATAGCTCGAATGATGAGTTCAGTCCCGCAATCCACTCCGGATAAGCCGAAATCAACTCGGCAAATAGATATACACCGAAGGTTTTGGTGACCTTGGACACCGGGACATCAATTTTTTTACTCAGCACCACCAGCATATCGATCAACTCCTTGTGATCATAAGTACCCACCGTGGTGTAGATGCCTCCGCTCGCTGGCGCCGCCTCGTCGATAATCTCCTCTACCATATCCTTGCCGTAGCGCTCTTCAACCAGATAGAGAAAAGAGGTAAATAACATGCCTTTCATATTAGAATCCCTCACATAATCTCAGCCAGAATGGCACTTTTCTGTTTCCCCTAAGTTGTACAAGCCAAGGGGGATATTTATGGTTAAAGCACCGACTTCTAGCAAGTGTACAGACAAGTATAGAACTAATCTAACTAGTGCCGTCCCCTGAGCCGGCAGATCAACGTGGTATTCCAAGCGTAGTGAAATCGACCAATACACTCTCAATATAAACTTTTACTGAGCCTTTCACTTCACCTTATGATCTGTTTTTCAAGGCCAATAAACGCAGAAAAGGCCACCCTTGCGGATGGCCTTTTTTATTTAATTGGTCGGGACGGCAGGATTTGAACCTGCGACCACTACACCCCCAGTGTAGTGCGCTACCAGGCTGCGCTACGCCCCGATTTACGTGGCGCAATCATACAGGCAACGGCCATTTTTGCAACTGATAGAGCTGCTGGAGTCAATTTTTATTAAATACTTCAAGTACAGCTTCAAGCTCGGCAATGGTCTGATCGATCAGCTGCTTATAAGGCGTTTGCTCATCTTTAGTCGACTCACCTTCAATGCGTTGCCTTGCGCCCCCTATCGTGAATCCCTGCTCATACAGCAACGAGCGGATCTGGCGAATCAGCACGACATCCTGACGCTGGTAATAACGCCGATTACCGCGGCGCTTGACGGGGCTTAACGTGGGGAATTCCTGCTCCCAATACCGCAGGACATGGGGTTTGACTTCGCACAGCTCGGAGACTTCGCCAATTGTGAAATAGCGTTTTCCTGGAATCGTTGGCAGCTGATTGTTGTTACTTGGTTCCAGCATAGTTTTCTACTCGTGCCTTTAATTTTTGACCTGGTTTAAATGTGACTACTCGCCGGGCGGAGATAGGAATTTCCTCACCGGTTTTCGGGTTGCGGCCCGGCCGACTGTTTTTGTCACGCAGCTCAAAATTACCAAACCCGGATAATTTTACCTGATCGTTATTTTCCAGAGCTTGCGAGATCTCATGGTAAAACATTTCAACTATTTCTTTGGCCTCGCGCTTGTTGAGCCCGAGTTCCTCAAATAGCATTTCAGCCAAGTCGGCTTTAGTCAAAGCTCCCATTTTCAGCATCCACTATCTATGCGCGACAGATTCACGCAATCGTATTTTCCAATTCAGGCTCTGTGTAGCAATCGACTGATCGATCAGCTCCTGAGCTCTGCGTTAAACTGATTATCGAGCGTCTCGATAACCCGATCAATGGCACTATTGATCTCTTCATCGGTAAGAGTGCGCGAACCATGTTGAAACGTCAAGCCTAGCGCAAGACTTTTTCCTTTATTTTCAACATCTTTGCTGAGATAAACATCAAACAACTTTAATTGAGTTAAGTGCTCGCCCGCGGCATCTCGCGCCGCAGACAACAGATCAGCCGACACCAATTGCGTATTAACCATAAATGCCAAGTCACGCCGCACAGCAGGAAACTTGCTGACTTCTGAAAACGCCGGTAGACGACTCTTGCTTATTTTAGCAATGTCAACCTGGAACAAATAAACCGCAGTATTGAGGTCCAGCTGAGCCTGTAGACCAGGGTGTAACTGCCCTATCCAGCCGACCTGCTCACCGTCACGTAGTACCGCTGCAGATTGACCGGGGTGCAGTGCAGGATGCGACGCCGCGATGTAGCTAAATTGTCCGGCCAAACCGGTATGGGCAATCACAGCTTCGAGGTCACCTTTGAGATCAAAGAAATCGACCTTTTCTTTACTCGCCGTCCAACCGGTAGGCGTTCGCTGACCACAGATTAAACCGGCAAGCGCCATATTCTGGCTCAACTCACCCTGCTCGCTAGTGACAAAGCATTGACCCGCCTCAAAGATACGAACGCGATTTTGCTGACGATTGAGATTGTACAGCGCCGTAGATATCAGCCCCGGCCAAAGGCTGGTGCGCATAACTGCCATATCATTTGAAATCGGGTTTTGTAGATTAATTGCCTCATTATCCTGGTCGATAAGCTTTTGCAGATCGGGATCAACAAAGCTATAGGTAATCACTTCCTGATAACCGCTGGCTATCAACTGGCGCCTAAAGGTACTCAGCTCACACTGAGTCTCTTGTTTGGCCTGCAATTCGAGCGCCATAACTGGTGTTGACGTGGGCAGGTTGTTATAGCCGTAGATGCGCGCGACTTCCTCAACCAGGTCCTGCTCGATAGCCAAATCAAAGCGCCAGCTCGCTGCCACCCAGGTGGAGCTCTGCTCGTCGCGGGAGACAAAGATCAACCCCAGACGGGATAAAATATCATCAACTTCGGCCGCAGCAATCGTCACACCCAACTGCTGAGTTAATACCGCATTCCGCAGCTTAATAGTTGCCGGCTGCGGCAGATGCTCGACAGACTCTTTGACGACGACAGGTCCCGCCTGGCCTCCACAAATTTCCAGCATCAATGCCGTCGCGCGCTCAATCGCAGCAACCTGAAGTTGAGCGTCCACGCCTCGCTCAAAGCGATGCGACGAGTCAGTGTGTTTGCCGTAGTTGCGCGCCTTGCCCGCGATTGCCAAGGGGTTAAACCAGGCGCTCTCAAATAGAATATCGGTAGTCTCATCATTCACTGCCGATTCGTCGCCACCCATAATCCCCGCCATTGCCAGGGCTTTACTGTGATCGGCGACAACCAGTGTTGAGCTGTCGATTTTAACGCTGGTCTCATCAAGCAGTTTCAAGTCTTCACCGCGGCCCATCCGCACAACAATGCCGCCATCAATTTTGGCCAGATCAAATGCGTGCATCGGCTGGCCCAATTCGAGTAACACATAATTGGTGACATCTACCGCCGGACCAAGACTACGTACGCCACCGCGGCGCAGTTTTTCCTGCATCCACTTAGGTGTCGGTTGACTCAAATCGAGATTGCGCAAGACTCTGCCAACATAGCGCGCGCAGGCTTCCGGCGCGTCCAGCGTGACAGTGACAGAATCGCTAATCGTCGCTGCAACCGCCGCACAGCTCTGCTCAGTAACGGCGGCTTTGTTCAAGACGCCGACCTCTCGAGCCAAGCCACGAATACTCAAACAGTCGCCACGATTGGGCGTCAGATCAACTTCAATAATATTGTCATTGAGCTCAAGGTATTCAATCAGGTCACTGCCCACTGACGCATCGGCAGGAAGCTCCCATAGGCCGGCATCATCATCGCCGAGCTGCAATTCTGTTTGCGCACAGAGCATGCCGTAGGATTCTACGCCACGCAGCTTGGCTTTCTTAATATTGAAGTCACCGGGCAATTTAGCTCCGACCACGGCAAACGGGATCTTGATGCCAACCCGAGCGTTGGGCGCGCCGCAAACAACCTGGGCCAGCTCACCTTCACTGCCACCCGCCACTTGGCAGATGCGCAGTTTGTCAGCATCCGGATGTTGTTCAACGGCCATAATTTCACCGACCACCACACCACTCATCTTCGGTGCAGCAGGATCGACCGCATCGATTTCTAACCCCGCCATCGTCAGCTGCGCCACCAACTGGTCAGTTGAAAGAGCCGGATTGACGGTTTCGCGCAGCCAGGATTCACTAAATTTCATATCTTACCCAGCCTTAAAATTGGTTGAGAAAACGCAGGTCGTTTTCAAAAAACAAGCGTAGATCATTGACGCCATAACGCAGCATAGCTAATCGCTCGACACCCATACCAAATGCAAATCCGGTGTATTGCTCAGTATCAATATTACAGCTTTCGAACACATTGGGATGAACCATGCCGCAGCCCATCACTTCGAGCCATCCGGTGTGGCTACAGACGCGACAGCCGTCACCTGAACAGTTGGTGCACTGAATATCGACTTCGGCCGAAGGCTCGGTAAACGGAAAATAGGATGGCCTGAAACGGACCGGCAGGTCACGCTCAAAGAACGCTTTCAAGAACTGATCAATTACACCCTTAAGGTCAGCAAAACTGATATTTTTATCCACCACCAAACCTTCCACCTGATGGAACATGGGAGTATGCGTCAGGTCGGAGTCACAGCGGTAAACACGTCCGGGGCAGATAATTCGAATCGGCGGCGCCTGTTTTTCCATAGTTCGAATCTGGACCGGCGAGGTGTGCGTGCGCAGCACAGTAGATGGATTAACATAAAAAGTATCGTGCATCGCGCGTGCAGGGTGATGACCGGGAATATTGAGCGCTTCAAAGTTGTGGTAGTCGTCTTCAATTTCGGGACCGGTTTCAACTTGATAACCGACCTGAGTAAAAAATGCCTCGATACGCTCCATGGTTCGTGTAACCGGGTGCAGGCCACCAATCTCTTCGCCGCGACCAGGCAGTGAGACATCAATGGTTTCACTCGCCAGTTTGGCATTGAGCGCTTCGCCTTCGAGCTTTTCCTTGCGCTGATTAATTCGCGCTTGCAGCGCCTGTTTAACCTCATTAATTTTCGCACCGGCGGCGGGCCGCTCTTCGTTAGAGAGTGCACCGAGCCCTTTTAATAGCCCAGTCAGCCTGCCTTTCTTGCCCAGATACTCAACCCGCAACTCATCCAGAGCAGTGAGCTCGGACGCTGCCGCGATGGATGCTTCCGCTTCACTGGCAATCTGTTCCAGTTCAATCATTATTGGTCACCACAATTCTCTGTCAGCTATCTTATTACCGATAAAAAAATAGGGAAAGAGCGCAGGCCCTTTCCCTATCCGATTAGCTTTGTTACAACGCCTGCCGAGACAGGATAATCGCTATTTAAGCCAGGGCAGCTTTGGCTTGGTTTACTACTGCACCAAAGGCTGCTTTGTCGTGTACAGCCAAATCAGCCAACACGCGACGGTCAAGCTCAATGCCTGCCTTGCTGAGACCGTTAATCAGTCTGCTGTATGACATGCCCTCTACACGAGATTGAGCATTGATTCGGGCAATCCACAGTCTGCGGAATGTGCGTTTCTTGGCACGACGGTCACGATAAGCGTATTGACCCGCTTTGGTAACTGCCTGAACCGCGACGCGATAAACTCGACTGCGTGCTCCGTAATAACCTTTTGCCTGCTTGAGGACTTTTTTGTGACGGCGGTGTGCTTCTACACCACGTTTTACTCTAGCCATTGTCTTCTCCTACCAAAATCTGTTAATTAAATTGTGCTACGCAGCATGCGGTTGACGCGCGGGGTATCGGCAGCATTGAGAATGCTGGTACCACGCAGCTGACGCTTGCGCTTGGTAGTCATTTTGGTGAGGATGTGGCTTTTGTGCTGGTGCTTATGCTTGTAGCCTGCAGCCGTCTTTTTGAAGCGTTTTGCAGCTCCACTGTGTACTTTTGCTTTTGGCATTTCTGTTCTCCAGGTTGAGAGTTAAATTAAATCAAGAAGAGACGCCCGGACAGCCTGCCAAAAAATGTGGCTGAACGCGGGTCGCGCTAATTACTTCTTCTTGCTGCGTGGGGCCAGCGTCATAATCATTTGACGTCCTTCCAATTTTGGAAACTGTTCCACTTGCGCCAGCTCTGCGAGATCCGCTTCAATGCGTTTCATCATGTCCATGCCGAGCTGTTGGTGAGCCATTTCACGCCCACGAAAACGTAGGGTAATCTTGGCTTTATCACCGTTTTCCAGAAAACGGATCAAGTTGCGTAACTTAATGTTGTAGTCGCCCTCATCAGTACCAGGGCGAAACTTCATTTCCTTGACCTGTGTCTGCTTCTGCTTCTTCTTTTGCAGAGCCACTTTCTTCTTAATATCAAAGACGTGTTTGCCGTAATCCATGATTTTACATACAGGAGGTTCGGCATCCGGAGAGATCTCAACAAGATCAAGTGTCTCTTTCTGCGCCGCCTCGAGTGCAGTCTCTATGCTGACCACGCCAACCTGACTACCATCTGATGCAACCAATCGAACTTCGGGGGACGTGATATCGTCGTTAAGACGTGCCCGCTTGCTGTCTTTTTTAATAAGCTTTACTCCGTTTCAACACCAATACGCCCGCGTCGCTCCGTCTCTTCGATAAACATGGTTGCAACCTGATCCAGCGTTATGCTGCCGAGGTCTTTTCCATCCCGAGTTCGAACCGCCACCGTGCGCGAATCTTTTTCATTATCACCTACAACGAGAATATAAGGGACTCGCTGAATTGAGTGACCGCGGATTTTAAAGCCGATCTTCTCGTTTCTCAAGTCACAAATCACTCTAAAGCCCTTATTTTGCAATGATTTGGCCACTTCTTGCGCATAATCCCCCTGCGCGTCGGTAATATTGACCACAACCGCCTGTTCAGGCGCCAACCAAAACGGAAAAGCACCTTCATATTGTTCGATCAAAATACCGATAAATCGCTCAAAGGAACCTAGAATTGCTCGGTGCAGCATCACCGGTACCTGACGACTGCCATCTTCCGCAACATATTGCGCATCGAGTCGGCCAGGCATGGAAAAGTCCACCTGAACCGTACCCAGCTGCCAAACGCGGCCGATGCAATCTTTTAACGAGAACTCAATCTTCGGACCATAAAATGCACCCTCTCCCGGCAACTCTTCCCAGGCCAGGCCCTTGGCGTCGAGCGCATCAGCCAGCGCCTTCTCCGCGCGATCCCAATCGTCATCAGAACCTACGCGCTTCTCGGGTCTTGTCGACAGCCGATAGATAATTTCATCAAAACCAAAGTCAGTGTAAACCTCGTGCAGAAAATCGATAAACTGCGCCACCTCTGGCTGAATCTGCGCTTCCGTACAGAAAATATGTGCGTCGTCCTGTGTGAACGAGCGCACCCGCATAATGCCATGCAGAGAACCGGAGGGCTCATTTCGGTGACAGGAACCAAACTCAGCCAGGCGCAACGGTAGATCTCGGTAGCTTTTTAAGCCCTGATTAAACACCTGCACATGACAGGGGCAGTTCATTGGCTTTACCGCATAGCTGCGATCGTCGGTCTGCAGACTGAACATATCATCGCCAAATTTATCGGCGTGCCCGGACTTCTCCCAGAGACTGAAATCGACAATCTGTGGCGTTTTAATCTCCTGATAGCCCTGCTCGCGCTGCTTGCCGCGCATATAGCTCTCAATGGTGTTGTAAACACTCCAACCCTTGGGATGCCAGAACACCGACCCCGGCGCCTCTTCCTGCATATGGAAGAAATCGAGCTTCTTATTAATCTTGCGATGGTCGCGCTTCTCCGCTTCCGCGAGACGATTAATATAGGCATTGAGCTCTTTCTTGTTGGTCCAGGCCGTGCCATAGATGCGCTGCAACATTTCATTGTTACTGTCGCCACGCCAGTAAGCACCAGCGACCTTGGTCAACTTAAAGGCTGGCAGCTTGGCCGTAGAAGGCACATGCGGGCCGCGGCAGAGGTCGATAAAATCGCCCTGACGATAAAGGCCAATCGGCTCTCCGGCAGGGATGCTGGCAATAATCTCAGCTTTGTATTCCTCACCGATACCCTTGAAGAAAGCCACCGCCTCATCGCGATCCCACTCTTCGCGTGAAATACTGTGGTTCTGACTGACCAGCTCGGTCATGCGTGCTTCTATCGCCTCGAGATCTTCCGGCGTAAAGGCACGCTCAAAGGCAAAATCATAATAGAAGCCGTCTTCGATCACCGGACCGATAGTGACCTGAGCAGAGGGAAACAACTGCTTCACGGCCATAGCCAAAAGATGCGCCGAAGAGTGGCGAATAATGTCGAGCGCCTCATCGGAACGATCGGTAACAATCGACAGTGTCGCGTCGCTGTGCATAACATAGGATGCATCGACAACCTCACCATTCACCACACCGGCGAGGGTTGCTTTGGCCAAGCCAGCGCCAATATCAGCAGCCACATCGGCAACAGAAACAGGGTTATCGAAAAGTCGTTGGGAACCGTCAGGCAGGGTAATTGCGGGCATAGTGCTTTCCTTTTCCAGTGGTGACCCATACCAAAGGCCACTTGGGTTTATGTAATTAATCCAGCATTTTACCTTGAATAGCCCTATTTACAAGGCTATTCAGTCGTTACAATAGCCCCCACCATAGATCTGGGAGTCGTGTTTTTTGAAAATTTATGTCGATGCTGACGCATGCCCCACGGTGATTAAAGAAATCCTTTATCGCGTCTCCCAACGCACCTCGATCGAAGTCATTCTGGTGGCCAATCAAGCACTCTCCACGCCGCGCATTCCAACTGTGCGCAGCATTCAGGTGAGTGCTGGGTTTGATGTCGCAGACAATCATATAGTGGAACTGGTTGAAGCCGATGATCTGGTCATCACTGCTGATATCCCGTTGGCTGCGGAGGTCATCGACAAAGGTGGCAAGGCGCTCAACCCAAGAGGTGAGCTGTATAGCAACGCTAATATTAGAGCGCGCTTAAATATGCGTGATTTTATGGACAGTATGCGCAATAGCGGGGTTCAGGTGGGGGGCGGCCCACCGCCGCTATCGCAGCGTGACCGAATGGACTTTGCCAATGCACTAGACAAATATATCGCTCAACACAATCGCTAAAAAAAACCTCAACGGAGTTGAATCAACTGCTCGCTGACTGCAACATTCTGCCAATCTGCGCGGCAGTAAATGGCCAGCCCTTTTCACGGCCATCGGGCAGCGCCAGCACAGGAATGCGCATGCCGTACTCTTGCTGCAACGCGTCAGACTCCCGAATATTCACTTCGACCATTTCCCAACCCTGTTCGGATAACTGCGGATAAAGGATAGCCTTGGCCTGATCACAGAGATGGCAGTGGGGACCGCTGTAGAGAGTTAACTGTTTAACCAAAGCTCGACCGCCTGGTAATCTTCCATACACTGTGAATACGCGGATTGCGCTCAAAATCCGGATCCAGCGTCTGCGCGGTAATATTGTCAGCGCTGAATTGCCGCATAACCAGCTCATCCATTTTAAATTTGCGGAAATTATTCGAGAAAATTAACACACCTTCTGGTGCCAATCTGGCCATGGCATTGCGAATCAAATCACCGTGGTCACGCTGCACATCGAGTACCGTATCCATCTTCTTCGAATTTGAAAACGTCGGCGGATCGAGGAAAATTACATCGAAAAGCTCGCCATCACCCTCGAGCCACTTGAGGCAATCTGCGCGCAGTAAATGGTGGTTCTTGGCACTTAGCTGATTGAGATCATAATTGCGCTGCGCCCAGTCCAGATAAGTGTTCGACATATCGATGCTCAGCGTTCGCGCTGCGCCACTTAGCGCGGCCTGTACCGAAACAGTCGCGGTATAACAAAATAAATTTAACAAACTCTTGCCCTGCGCCAGCTCAGCGACCAGTCGCCGCACCGGGCGATGATCGAGAAACAGGCCGGTATCCAGATAGTCTGACAGGTTAACTTCAAACTGCCCCTGCCCCTCTTGCACTGCCAGAGTTTCACTAGGGCCCTCGTTAAAGCGCTCGTACTGACTATCGCCTTTCTGTCGACGGCGCTCTTTGTAGTGCACATGACCACGCAGGTCTTTGGCGAACGACTTCACCGCCTGTTTCACCTCGGCAAAACGCTCGCGAGCCACTTTGTCATCGATCGTATTTGGCGCCGCGTATTCCTGCACATGCACAGATTCACCATAGATATCCACGGCCACTGCATACTCGGGAATGTCGGCATCGTACAACCGATAGCAGCTAATTTTTTTCGCCTTCAACCAGCCATTGAGCTTGCGCTGATTTTTCACAAACCGATTGCGCAGCATGGTCGCGCCCTCGGTTAAGGTTTGCTCTGGAGCAGGTGTGCTGAGCCGCTCCTCGATTTTTGCCGAGCGCGAAGTCAAGTCTTCAAACATCAACAGTTTGCAGGGAATGGTACCGTTAAATAATTTGTACTGTTTGCTCGGTGTTAGATCGGTTTCACGGCCCAACTCCAGGTTGCCGGTAAAGATCCCCGCCTTCCAGCCCTGAAAGTTTTTTTGCAATACAGCTCCGAGCTTTGCATAGATTGGCCTGAGCCCTTCAAGATCCCCAAGACGCTCGCCATAGGGGGGATTGGTGATCAACAAACCATATTCCGCCGTGGCGCGACCAAACTGATCAATAGGCTTATGCGCCAAGCGGATATGTTCATCGAGACCCGCCTTTTCAATGTTCAGCGTCGCAAATTCAAGCACGCGAGGGTTGGCATCATAGCCGCGAATATCCAACTCCAGCCTATCCAAACCCACCTGCTTACGCTGCTCGGCTTCGTCTATCAGCGTCTGCCACAGTGCTTGATCATGCTGCTTCCAGGCACTAAACCCATAGCGCTCACGCAGCAGTGCCGGCGCAATATCCGCAGCCATCATCGCCCCTTCGATAATCAAGGTGGCACTACCACACATGGGATCCAGCAGTGCCGCACCCTTGGCCATCATCTCGGGCCAGCCGGCACGCAACAACAGTGCCGCCGCGAGGTTTTCCTTGATCGGCGCACTGCCCTGGCCGCTGCGATAGCCTCGCCGATGAAGACTCTCACCAGACAGATCTAGTGATACTGACACCTGGCCTTTATGCTGACGCACCTGAATGCGAATATCAGGTTCTTTGGTGTCCACATTGGGACGCTCGCCCTCTTCACGACGAATACGATCGACAACCGCATCCTTCACACGCTGTGAGCCATACATGGTGTTATCGACCAAACGCGAGGTGCCAATAAAATCAATCGCGATGGTCTCGTTCGCAGAGAAATGACTCTCCCAGGGGATGTCATTGCACTCTTGATAGAGCTGATCAGCTTCGTCAAGACTGAATTGATGTAGCGGCATCAACACGCGGTTGGCCAATCGCGACCAGAGGCAGGCCCGATAAGCCAATTCCAGAGGGCCATCAAAGTGAACCGCAGCGACTGTTTCTCTCGTGCTCTCCGCGCCAAGCGCTTGAAGCTCCTGAGCAAGAAGCTGCTCAAGCCCCTTTGGACAAGTTGCCAACCACGCTTGACTAACGACTGCTGAACACACAATGACGGCCTTTGTATTACCTTGAGGAATAAAACGTGTGCTGTATAGACAAACAAAATCTTCGACACAAGCGACAGGATTTGTTCAACTGAAATGAGCGCACAAAACGGCGCTTATCATATCGCTCTTTACACAACTTTGTTTAATAAATGCTCAAAAGGAGCCGAATAAAAAGTCAATCGACGTTTAATCAATACTGCCTCAGCCAATTTCTACACTTGAGTAGCAGGTTCCTAAACAACCCGTTAGGAGATATAAGTGAAAAAACATAAAAGAGACTTGGAACATCGTTCATTCGTAAAAGGTTATCAAGCTGCAGTGCAAGGACGCTCCCTCGAAGTACTTCCCTATCAGGAACATTCAGCCATGGCCTTTCACTGGTCACGCGGCTGGCGAGAAGGACGCAAAGATTATTGGGATGGGTTTAATCAATTCTCATGCCAGCAGAAAGCGGCGAGTTTGTAGACAGACTTTGCCAGACACTTTTATTTAAACATTGCTTTTAAATCAGCTAAAAACATTAAAATTAAACAGGAATTTATCCTGTTTCCGGCTCACATCAGGAGCCACCACAGTGGCCGCAGCTCAATAACAGCTGCGGCCATTTTTTATGCCTGAGAACGATTGTTAAAGCGAGCCTACTCTATACAGTGAATAGGGTAATGAACATGATAGTGAACGGAATTGCGATACCGCACTACATGTAAGCGTTTGAGGTATCCGTGTGGTCAGTCACGTCACGCACACCTTTCAATTCAGGAATCTTTTCCATCAAGGTTTTCTCAACACCTTCTTTTAAGGTCAAATCAACCGCAGAACAACCCTGACAACCACCACCAAATTCCAGCACCGCGTAACCATCAGCCATCTCTGCCAGTGATACCACTCCACCATGGGCGGCAAGGCCAGGATTAATCTCGTTGTAGAGCAGATAATTGACCTTATCTTCGATTGGACTGTCATCGGTCACATTGGGTAATCGCGAGTTCGGCGCGCGAATCGTAAGCTGACCACCAAACTTGTCCTCGGCGAAGTCGACCTTTGCTTCATCAAGAAACGCTATACTGCGCTGCTCAAAATAAGCATTAAACGCATCGTACTCAACGACCATATCCTCTTCGTTATGCTCACCAGGGCGGCTGTAGGCAATACAGGTTTCAGCTTTAGGCGTGCCCGGATCAGTCACAAACATACGAATACCAATGCCTTCGCAGTTTTGCTTCTCAAGCAATCCGGCGAGATATTTCTGAGCTGATTCGGTAATGGTGACATTGAGCATAATCTATTCCTGACCTTGAGCGTGAATTAACCTGAGTAAAAGACTTGGGTATTCTACGCTAATCGGCCTGCAGGCCAAAGCCTCTTTTGCATTTAAAGGGTCGCTTTTCTTGTCAATACTGGTATCATGCCTATTCATCAAAATATTTTGATGAAATAGAACTGGAGTGGCTCAGCGGCCATATAGAGGATCATTACATTGTCGGAAATCACGTCACATCATCAGTCTCGCGACAGCCATCAACGGCTACTCAATGCCGCCGCCAAACGTATTCTGATTCTCGATGGTGCCATGGGCACCATGATCCAGAACCACGAGCTCGAGGAAGAGGATTTTCGCGCCCAACGTTTCGCCGACTGGCATACCGACGTCAAGGGCAACAATGATCTATTGAGCCTGACTCAACCCGACATTATTTGTGATATTCACCGTGCCTATCTCGAGGCCGGTGCCGATATTATTGAAACCAACACCTTCAACTCGACAACCATTTCCCAGGCTGACTATGACATGCAGTCATTGGCGCGGGAGATCAATCTTGTCTCAGCGCAATTGGCGCGCACAGCTGCGGACGAATTTTCGACAGCTGAACGGCCACGCTTTGTCGCCGGTATTCTCGGGCCTACCAGCCGCACTGCGTCACTGTCACCCGATGTCAATGATCCCGGCGCACGCAATGTTACCTTTGATCAATTGGTAGAAGCTTATACAGAGTCTTGCGAAGCTTTGATCGAAGGCGGCAGCGACCTGATTATGATCGAAACGATCTTTGATACCTTGAATGCCAAGGCAGCGCTGTTTGCGGTGCAGTTGGTGTTTGAAAAACTCGGCAGAGAACTGCCGATAATGATTTCCGGGACCATAACCGATGCCAGCGGCCGCACCCTGTCAGGGCAAACACCTGAGGCTTTCTGGAACTCTTTGCGTCACAGCAACCCACTGAGCATTGGCCTCAACTGTGCTCTCGGGCCGAAAGAGCTGCGCCCTCACCTACTGGAACTATCCACTGTCGCCAACACCTTGGTCAGCGCCCATCCCAACGCCGGGCTGCCGAATGAGTTTGGCGGCTACGACCTCGACGCCGACAATATGGCCGAAACGGTAGCCGAGTTTGCCAGCGCCGGTCTGCTGAATATAGTCGGCGGCTGCTGTGGCACGACGCCCGACCATATCCGAGCGATTGCGGCCGCTGTTGCAGACTGTGCTCCACGACAAATACCAGAAATTGAGCCTGCCTGTCGCCTTTCAGGCCTGGAGCCCTTTACCATTAAATCTGATTCGCTGTTCGTCAATGTTGGCGAGCGCTGCAATGTCACTGGCTCTGCAGTTTTCAAGCGTTTGATTCTGGAAGAAGACTACGATGCCGCGCTCAGCGTGGCTCGCCAGCAAGTCATCAATGGCGCCCAGGTAATTGATATCAATATGGATGAAGGCATGCTCGAGTCGCTGCCGGCGATGGTGACATTCCTCAATCTGATCGCTGCAGAACCTGAGATTTCTCGCGTACCGATTATGGTTGACTCGTCAAAGTGGGATGTTATCGAGGCGGGACTTAAATGTATTCAGGGCAAACCTGTGGTCAATTCTATCAGCCTAAAGGAAGGCGAAGCGGAGTTCATTGAAAAGGCCCGACTGTGCAAAAAATATGGCGCGGCCATAGTGGTGATGGCGTTTGATGAAGACGGTCAAGCCGATAATCTGGAGCGCCGAAAGCAGATCTGTCAACGCAGCTACGACATGCTGGTTAACGAGATTGGCTTTCCGGCCGAAGACATTATTTTTGATCCCAACGTCTTTGCGGTTGCCACGGGAATCGCAGAGCACAATCGCTATGGTCTCGACTTTATCGAAGCGACCGGCTGGATTAAACAGAACCTGCCCCACGCCATGGTCTCGGGTGGCATCTCTAATGTGTCGTTCTCGTTCCGTGGCAATAACCCAGTGCGCGAAGCGATTCACTCGGTGTTTCTCTATCACGCGATTCGCCAGGGCCTGAGTATGGGTATTGTCAATGCCGGACAATTAGCCGTGTATGACGATCTGCCTGTGCAACTGCGCGATCTGGTTGAGGATGTGGTGCTATTCCGCAATTCAGAGGCGACGGATAATTTGCTTGCCGTAGCCAATGACTACCGAGGTGACGGCACCACCCAAAGCAAGGGTGAAGACCTCAGCTGGCGAGAAGGCAATGTTAATCGGCGGCTCGAGCACGCCCTGATAAAAGGGATAACCGACTATATTGAAGCCGATACAGAAGAGGCTCGGAAACAGGCAGAGCGCCCGCTGCATGTCATTGAAGGGGCGCTGATGGACGGTATGAATATCGTCGGCGATCTATTTGGTTCAGGCAAAATGTTTTTACCCCAAGTAGTCAAATCAGCACGAGTGATGAAACAGGCAGTGGCCTATTTGCAACCCTATATTGAAGCCGAGAAAGATGAGTCAGCCAGTTCCAATGGCAAAATTTTGATGGCCACAGTAAAAGGCGATGTTCATGATATCGGCAAAAATATTGTTGGCGTGGTGCTGCAGTGCAACAACTATGAGGTGATCGATCTCGGCGTGATGGTATCTGCAGAGAAGATCCTGACCACGGCACGTGAGTTGAATGTCGACATTATCGGACTCTCCGGGCTGATTACTCCTTCGCTGGATGAGATGGTCACTCTGGGCAAAGAGATGCAGCGGCAGGGCTTTGATGTGCCGCTGATGATAGGCGGTGCGACCACGTCCAAGGCGCATACAGCAGTCAAGATTGCACCCACCTATGAGCGCAACCAAACCATCTATGTCTCTGACGCCTCGCGAGCGGTCGGCGTTGCCAGCAAATTGATCAGCAAGGAGCACCGCGACGGCTTCATTGCAGAAATACAACGCGAATACGAGGCTGTGCGCCTGCGCACTGCCAACAGAACACCGCGAGGCACACTGTATGCGTATTCTGACGCGGTAAAACAAAAACCGCAGATCAACTGGCGAGACTATCAGCCCACTCTTCCCGTGACTCCGGGTATTACTGTATTGGATGACTATCCGCTGGAAAGCCTGGTTCCCTACATTGACTGGACACCATTTTTTATTACCTGGGATCTAGTCGGCAAGTATCCAAAGATCTTGCAGGATGAGGTGGTCGGTGATGCCGCCCGTACATTATTTGACGATGCGCAAAAATTACTCGCTGATATCATTGCCAACAAGCGCCTTACTGCCCGAGCAGTGTTCGGCCTGTGGCCAGCCAATACCGTTAATCATGACGACATTGAAGTCTATTCGGGTCAAGGTGAAACACTGGCAACACTGCACCATATTCGCCAGCAGATTCAAAAACCTGGCGCCACCGAAGAGCTCGCCTCACTGGCCGATTTTGTCGCGCCAAAAGAGAGCGGCATAGCGGATACCCTAGGCGCTTTTGCGGTAACAACAGGTATTGGCGCTGATGAACTCGCCGCAGAATACGAAGCTAAACACGATGACTACAACGCCATTATGGTCAAGGCTCTTGCCGACCGGTTGGCCGAGGCATTTGCTGAACACCTTCATCAGAGAGTACGGCGTGAATACTGGGGCTATGCTGCGGATGAGCAGCTCGACAACGACGCCTTAATCAAGGAAAAATACCGTGGCATTCGCCCTGCCCCTGGCTACCCCGCCTGCCCCGATCACAGCGAAAAAGCGACGCTTTTCAGATTGTTGGAGGTGGAAAAAAATATTGGTTTAACCCTGACCGAAAGCTTTGCCATGAGCCCGGCCGCAGCCGTTAGCGGCTGGTATTTTGGCCATCCGGATAGCCGCTATTTTAATACAGGCAAGATTGACACTGATCAGGTAGAATCTCTCGCCGAACGCAAAGGCATTCCAGTTGCTGAACTGGAGCGCTGGCTGACACCGATACTTAATGACTAAACATAACAAGGGCCAACCCGTGACCGATTCCAACACAATTCATGCGAACACAGAGACTGCAGCCAAAAAGAAAAGTAAACCCGCACTCTGGCCGGTCGTAAAAAGTATTTTGGCTGCGGGA
This sequence comes from Porticoccaceae bacterium, assembly GCA_024644595.1. Taxonomy (GTDB): domain Bacteria; phylum Pseudomonadota; class Gammaproteobacteria; order Pseudomonadales; family Porticoccaceae; genus HTCC2207. The sequence continues at coordinate 113,443 of JAHEHL010000004.1, forward strand.
ATTGGTGTCCAAAGTAACAAAAATCGCGAGCGTGACTTTGAAGAAGGAAGCCCACTTGCATTTATTATCGGCGGTGTGATCTTTACAATTTTATTTATTTTAACCGTCGCGATGGTAGTCGGCTTTGTACTCAGCAAAAACTAATAGCGCCAGAAAAGCCCTGCTCTGACAGGGCTGATGTGGTGCTATTAGTATTGTGATGTGGGCAGGCTGACAACCAGACCATCGCATTGATCTGATATAACAATCTGGCAACCCAAACGACTATTGGGTTGTGGGTCAACCACACAGGTCAACATTTCCTGTTCCATCTCGCCGGCGGCGCCAACCGTTTCAACCCAGGCTTCATCAACATAGCAATGACAGGTCGCACAGGCGCAAGCACCTCCGCACTCGCCCAGGATTCCGTCGATCATATTATCCAACGCGCCCACCATTACATTGGATCCGTTGGGCACTTCGACTTCATATTGTCCACCGTCATGGGTTTTATAAATTACTGTCGGCATCTTTTTCTCTCTTTTTGATAATCGCTTTTACAGCCAAACTGATTTTTGATTCAGTGTCACTAAGCTGGGAATAATACAAAAAAGGCTGCCCAAGGGCAGCCTTTTTCAATCTTGCCGGGATACAGGTTAGAAGTTGTACTTCGCCTGCAAGGCAATATTCACCGGACGGTTGACGAAGGCATAGTACGAATTGCCCGCGCCTCTGGTTAAGGTTCCGCCCAATGGCGTATTACCACCGAAGTTGATCACTGTCTCATCGGTCAGATTGCGACCGATCAGTGCCAACTCCCAGTCCCCTTCTGCGCCGGACAAGGAAATACGACCGTTAAGCATGGTCGTAGCGTCTTGTTTGGTGCGTGGATCGAGGTTAGAGGCGTAGAGATAGTCTGCCAAGTAAGCGACGTCCAGAGACGCGGTCAACAGCATGCCTTCACCCACTTCTCCGGCCCACGCGGCGCCAATATTAGCCTGCAGATCTGGTGTGTACTCTTTACGCTGACCAGACACATCACACAGCCCCGGGTAATCAGGAGAATTGGCAACCTGACCAAAGTAGCACTGTGAGTTGGGGAACTTGTCGTAGTTAAAGTCCAGATAAGCAGCCGAACCGGTCAGAGTCACATTATCTGAAACCGCCCAACGACCATCGGCCTCAAGACCATATACCGTTGCTTCACCGGCATTGGTAACGTTAAAGCCCAGCGTTCCATCAAACTGTGAAACCTGCAGATCGCTGTACTCGGTCATATACAGAGCCAGGTTAAGCTCTGCGGCACCATCGGCCAGAGTCATTTTTGAGCCCAGTTCGATGCTGCTGGCCTCTTCACGATCAAATTCCCAGCTGCCGGTGATCGCTGTTCCGCTAAGCGGGTTGATGGCGTTCATAACAGCAGGATCCGGATGACCATTAGAGCGCGCATCAAAACCGCCAGACTTATAACCCCGAGTCCAGGTCAAATAGTTCATGGTGCTATCGGTGGCGTTCCACTCAAGGGTTACAACAGGTGTAAAGGAACTGTCATCCAATGAACCGGTAATCGCGTCATAGGGCTCGATGCCAAAAATACCGTACAAGTTAACATAGGCTGCGGCATAGGGGGCAGCAGCAAACGCTGGTGCAGGAGTATGCTGCTGAGTGCGGCTTGCATCCTTGTTTTCCTGGGTATAGCGGCCACCGACCGTAAGACTCAAATTATCTTGAATAGCCCAAGTGCCCTGTGCAAAAACAGCCCAGATATCACCTTCCTGATTAAACATACGATCAGAGGACGAATCTGGCGCAACCAAAGCTAACACTGCAGGCGCACCAAGCGCCGTTAAGGCTGTGCTCACAACTGTTGGATTGGGAAGACTAATTTGATCTGCATAGGCCAATTCAGTTGACTGAAAGAATAATCCAGCGATGTAGTCGAAGTCGCCACCGAGGTCAGACGTAATACGGAATTCCTGACTAAATTGCTCGTACTCTTCCTGGCGGCTGGCATTGAATACAGTAGCTCCAGTAAAGTCACAGTCACACAGCTCATCAAACTCATACTGAACAAAGCCTGTTGACGAACTCAGTGAGTAACCATCCAGATCCCAATCTACGGTCAAGGTCACATTATCGACTTCGTTGTTACTGAAATGGCCGTTATTGTCGCCTCTGAAGTCAAGCTCTGCATCGACCTCAAATGACTGCAGAATATTCAGAACGGTAATATGATCTGGCGTACCAACACTGTTATAAACCTCCATATTACGGCCTATAACATCAAAGGTTGAACGTGAAACTTTCAGATTAGCCGTGGCATCTTCATTGATATCCCAACGCAATGACGCGCGAATAACCTGCTCATCTTCCTGCTGCTCATCCTGGCCTGTGAAGCTGTTAGTCACATATCCATCAAGCTCACGATCGAGTACAGCGAGACGGCCACTCAGACCTTCAGTGATAGGCCCAGACAACACCAGACGCAGATCCTGCTCACCGTGCTCCGGCTCATAAAGTGCCGTAATGGACCCTTCAAATTCGTCCGTTGGCTTGGCAGTAATTTGGCTAACCGCACCCGCAATACTGTTCTTGCCGAATAAAATACCCTGTGGGCCACGCAACACCTCTACACGCTCCATATCCATCATGGGAATTCGCGCCAGCTGATCGCGACCATAAAAAATACCGTCATTGTAGATGCCCACAGACTGCTCAAAGCCTGGGTTAATGCCTGAACTGATACCGCGGATGGTTACGGTGGTAGAGATCCCTGTTTCGTTGATACTGAAATTCGGCACCAACTCCGACAGTCCCTGTAGATCGACAATACCTGCACTGGACATTTTTTCAGCTGTTACTGCTGCGACTGAAACTGGAACATCCTGCAGTGACTCAGCACGCTGCTGAGCTGTTACTACGACCTCTTCAAGAACCGCAGAATTGACTGTTCCGGCGCTAGCCGAGATAGCGACGGCCAAAAGTGACTTTTTAATCAGATTGTTCATATTTCCCCCCAGGGAATTTTATTGATGAGCGTTGTTGTTAAATATTTTTTTAACGTGTGCAGCCAACTGGTTTCAGCTTAAAAACTCGAATTGGCTCGATTAGAAAAAGTGGATAACGTGAGTGCCGTGACATCTCCCTTGCCACTCTGGTGCGACCCATGGTTTGATCATTACAAATAAATACCCATGTGAAGCATTATTCCCGCAATTTTGCGAATCACCGCGCATTTTTAACCGGTCACAAAGTCTGCGGGCCGCATGGTAACAAAATTCTCCGCCCCTGATACAACGGATTCCAAACAAGCTTTGTTGCGCGGCAAAATCTGGGTTGAAAAGAAATTCGCGGTAACAATTTTTTGTTCAAAGAAACGATCATTCTCACCCGCATCAATTCGCTGCTGGGCGGCGGCAGCTAATTTAACCAACAACCAGTATGAAACGGTATTGCCGTACATCATGGCAAAGTGGTAGGCAATTCCGCCCGATTCTTCAGCATTCGCCAAAACATAGCTCAGTGCTTCGCGACATTGATCAATCGCCTGCTGCAACCTTTGAGCCAACAACGCAATAGTTCCATCAGCGGTATCCAGCTGCCCCACGGTAGCCTGCATATCCGCGAGCAATCGTTGCACAACCTGACCACCGTCGCGAAGGCATTTGCGACCAATAAAGTCCAGTGCCTGAATTCCGTTGGTGCCTTCGTAAATTGGCAGAATCCGTGCGTCGCGCATATGCTGCGCCGCACCGGTCTCTTCAATAAAACCCATACCACCGTGTACCTGAACACCCAAAGAGGTGCTTTCCATCGCCATTTCAGTGCACCAGCCTTTAACCAGCGGTGTCAGCAGCTCAACCAGCTGCGCGTTTTCCTCCCGCACCGCGGCATCGGGATGATGAGAGCTGCGATCCTCAGCTGCAATGGCGTAGTAAGACATCGCCCGACCGGCTTCAGTTAGCGCGCGCATCTGCATCAACATACGCTTGACATCAGGGTGATGAATAATCGCTGCGCGACCCTCAACACCAGCCGCTCTACCCTGCAATCGATCCTGAGCATAGGATACAGCCTGTTGATAAGCTCGCTCACCAACGGCAACGCCCTGATGACCAACCGAAAGTCTCGCGTTGTTCATCATTGTGAACATCGCCTGCAACCCCTTATTCTCCTCGCCGACAAGATAGCCAACCGCGCCGCCATTATCACCAAACGCCAAGGTACAGGTTGGGCTCGAATGAATGCCCAGTTTATGCTCTACACCGACTGCCTTAACATCATTGCGCTCACCGAGACTGCCGTCTGGATTGACTAAAAACTTGGGCACCAGAAACAGAGAGATCCCCTGATTCCCCTCTGGCGCATCAGGACGACGTGCCAAAACCAAGTGAATAATATTGTCGGCGCAACCGTGATCACCCCAGGTAATATAGATTTTTTGCCCGCTGATTAAATAGTGGTCACCATTGAAGACCGCTTTGGTTTTTACTGCGGAAAGATCTGTACCGGCCTGCGGTTCAGTCAGATTCATGGTGCCCGACCAGGCACCGGAAATAAGATTGCCCAGATAAGTCTCTTTCTGCTCATCGGTGCCGTAGAGTCCCAGCGCATGAACAACCCCACGAGTTAACATCGGCAACAGACTAAAGCCAACATTGGCCGACTGCAGCATCTCCTGAACCGCAAGATCGACCACACTAGGGAAGCCAGCACCACCGTAGCGACTGTCCCCATTGAGGCAACACCAGCCAGCTTCAACCATTTGCCGATAAATAGGATCGAGACCCGGTGACGTGATGACCTCGCCGTCTTTCAACACCGCAGGATGCTTGTCGCCCTCAGGATTGGTCGGCGCGACGATCTCTTCAAAAAACCTGGCCGCTTCAGGCAGCACCACGTCCACCATATCTCGACCGGCGTCTTCGAAGCCCGGCAGGCTGGCGATATCCGAATAGTGGATGATTTCGTCAAAAATAAAGGCTAATTCTTTCTGCGGGACTTTATAAACACTCACCGTTTTAACTCCTGAAAACTTCGCTAGCTTGGTATTAGGGTGGGCAATTTAGGGGAAGCGAAGGCCCGCTGTAAACCTCAATAGATGACCATATGGTCTGGATCACAGAATATAATTGCTTTACTTGACCGGGTTCGATTAGGGCCTGGTTACCGAATAAGCCCAATAAACGGCAACAAATTGCAGCGCCAAACGCACGTAAAGCGCGACCAAAGAAAACGCTGGAAACAACTCCGGATTAAATGCCATATAAAGATTAGCCGGATAGACCGCGACTAGCAGAGCCACGAGTCCAAGGCCGGCATAGGCGCGCACGGCAGGAATCAAAACACCAATGCCTCCCATAATCTCAAATACGCCACTGATATAAACCAGCTCGAGATGCGCCGGAATCCAAGGCGGCATAATGCTGACATAAAAGGCTGGAGCAATCAGATGATGAAACCCGGCATAGGTAAAAAACACGCTCAACAAAATCAGGAAAAAACATTTGCTGCGACTAGCAGGCAGCTGCAGCCAATTAACCGCTCGACGCAGCGAGCTGGATTGTACTTCGGCGGTATCATTCATACTTTTTTCTCCAGCGGTTTAAAGTACGCTTGTCTTGCCATATTCAGCGATTAGCTCAGCCGCGATTCTGCGTTGCTCAGCACGCGCATCAAACTGCTCACATTGACCCTGATTCCAAGACCGATGGCGCGCAATATCGGGATTGCCAATATTTATTAAAGTCTCCCATACCAACAGACATTTTTCACTGTGACTGGCATTTGTATCGGCGGCAACATTCGCCAGCAACGACTCCAGCGTCGCATCTTCATTGTTCAACCTGAGTTGATCATCCGTATCAAGATGGATAAAGGGCCTTGATTCACTGTTGTATCGTGGCCAGGTCAATGCAAGCGAGTTGTCCGGTGCCTGCGCATGAGCAAAGTCGCCCCAGATATTCATCACAGTATGTTGCATCTGATCGCGCGCCTCACCCGCTGGATAGATATAGTCCGTTACCGGACCATATTTAAAGTCACCGCTGACAAAGGAAATGTCCGTGCCATGGGCCGCGCCAAAGATAGTCGGGAAGTCGATAAAGAATGACGACGCCTGGTCATCCCAATCAAAGCGATAACTGTAGAGCTCTGTGTAACCTGCGTGTTCCATACTGCTGAGCGGCCCATCGACACCACGAATTTTCCAAGCGTGGGAGCGAGTTCGAATCCACAATTTATACAGCGCTGGATTTTTAACGGTAATCCGCGGTGGCAGTAATTTGGTAAATGGGTAACTGGCCTCCATAAAATATCGATGCATGGCAAACCACAAAGTCACTTCGTCTTTGTTGGCGCCCGAGATGACCGGCACATTTTTCGCGTACTGCGGATCAGCCAACGCTGCGGCAATGCCCACGCGGGGAATCACCACACCATCGCCAGTCGAGAGCGGCGTATAGTCAGCGTCAGAGGTCTCTTGGTAGAACCCGATAAATTCGCGAGCATCGATATTTTTCAGCTCATCGCGCAGCGCCTGTGGACTCAAAGCCGCTTGTTTTCGCCCGTCACCGGCAACAATTTCTTCAGCAACCTGCCAGGAACCGCGCGTAACAAAACTGTTGGCAGCGTCGCGGTTGTAGCTGTTTTCCAGGCTGTTGGTCACGGTGTAACCCGACTGTGCAATCGCCCGGTGAAACAAGCCCTTCGACAGCGGCGAGGCCAACAGCGCATAGACATTATGGGCACCGGCCGATTCACCAAAAATGGTGACATTATTCCTATCACCACCAAAACCGGCGATATTGTCGCGCACCCATTTAAGTGATTGGATAATGTCTAATTGACCAAAGTTAGACGCCTTGTCGAGCACATTTTGATCACCCTGCAAACCTTGAATAGCAGGATGAGTAAACCAGCCAAGCGCGCCCAGCCGATAATTAATTGCCACCACCACAACCTCTTTTTCAGCCGCCAAAGCACTGAAGTCGTAGTAGTCTTTTAAACCTGTGGTGTTGCCACCCCCATGAATCCACACCATCACCGGATATTGCTTGCTAGCGAAATTTTTGGGCGCACGAATATCCAGATACAGACAGTCCTCCGAGCCTATCGCACCCTCGCCCTCCGCACCCGCGTAGACACTGGCAAATTGCACACAGGCAGTGCTCTCGCGCTCGACAATTGTTTGAGCGGGCGCAACCAGCTCGCGCGGCGCGCGCCAGCGCAAGTCACCTACTGGCGGCTGGGCATAGGGGATATCAAACCAACTCACTATCTCCGCACCGACCGCTTCAACGGCAGTAGCATGAAGTCGACCCTGAGAAATACCCGTCGAGGTGGTAATTTTAAATTCAGGGAGATCACTTTCCGGTGACTGCTCCGAGGACATCAGTCCACAGGATGCAATAAACAGAACGATGATGGCACTCAAAATAACTTTGATAGTTGGCATATTTTTAGTCTACTTTTTATTGTTCTTTTTTCTAGCAGCGGGTACAGCAGCCAGAGTTCTCAACTTAATAATGTTACGCAACCGCGAACTCAGGCGATCACTGACCACTGTCCATTGAAAATTGTAACTCAGCCAGCCGTGCATAGAGCGGGTCAGACTGAATCAATTGCTGATGGCTGCCCTGAGCGACCATCTTGCCCTGGTCCATCACCACAATACTGTCAGCATGCAAAATAGTCGCCAAACGATGGGCAATAATTACGGTAGTGCGCCCTTTCATCAGCTTGTCCAGCGCTAACTGCACCTTGTGCTCGCTCTCGGCATCCAGCGCACTGGTCGCCTCATCGAGCAACAAAATCCGTGGGTCTTTTAACAGTGCTCGGGCAATCGCGATACGCTGCCGCTGACCGCCGGAGAGTCGCACTCCCTGCTCACCAAGATCACTGTGATAGCCCTCTGGTAACTGGCGAATAAACTCATCCGCATGGGCCGCTTGGGCCGCTGCAATAACCTGTTCGTCACTGGCCTCACTGTTGCCATAGCGGATGTTGTACATCACATCACCGGTAAATAACGTCGGCTGCTGCTGTACCACAGCGATCTGCTCGCGCAAATTGGTCGGAGTCAGCTGGCGAATATTAACCTCGCCAAAGCAAATTTCGCCCTGCTGCGGATCATAAAAGCGTTGCAGCAAATCAAACAGCGTCGACTTGCCTGCTCCGGAAGGTCCAACCAGAGCGACAATGGAACCCTCACCAATCTCCAGAGAAAAATCATCCAGCGCTGGCTGCCCGGGCCGCGAGGGATAACAGAAGCGGATATTTCGCAGCGCCAGTTGCGCGGGCAAGGTATCCACTTGGTCGAAAGGCGTATCGCTGATCAAAATAGCGCTGTCGGCGTGCAGCAATTCCATTAACCGTTCAGTGGCGCCGGCCGCACGCTGAAGCTCACCGTACACTTCAGACAGAGAGGCAACACCGGTCGCCATCAGAATCGCATAAAAAATAAACGCACCCAGATCGCCGCCAGTCATCTTGCCATTAATCACATCACTGCCACCCACCCAGAGCATTCCCGAGAGGGCACCAAATACCAGCAAAATAACCACCGCCATAAGTACCGCACGTTGCCTTACGCGCGTGCGCGCAATCAGAAAGGCTCGCTCCACCTCAGCGGAAAAAGCGCGTTTCTCGTGCTGTTCATGGGTATAACTCTGTACGGTCTTAATGTGCTGAATAATTTCGCCAGCATAGCTGCCGACATCAGCGATGGAATCCTGGCTGTCACGGGACAGCTTGCGCACCCGGCGACCAAAAATCAGGATCGGCATCAGCACCAGCGGCACACCGAGTAGAATCATCAATGACAGTTTGAAATTAGTGACCAGCAACATAATCAACGCGCCGGTGAAACTGATGCTGCTGCGCAGTGCGATAGACGCCGAGGAACCGATAATCGACTGCAACAGCGTCGTGTCCGAGGTCAAACGCGACATAATGTCGCCACTGCGGTTGGTTTCAAAAAACGCGGGATGCAGCCCAACAATATGATCAAAAACCGCCTTGCGCAGATCGGCAGTGACCCGCTCACCCAACCAAGAAATAAGATAAAAGCGCACATAAGTACCAAGTGCCATCAACACCGAGGCGATCACAATAAACATGATTGCCTGATTTAAATGCTCCAATGATTGTTGCACAAAGCCCTGATCGATCACCATGCGCAAACCCTGACCGATCGACAGCGTTATTGCCGCGGTAAAGATCAGCGCGGTAATAAATACCCACATCTGTAACTTGTAGGGCTTAAAAAATTGCATCAGCGACAGCAATACCGACATCTTTTTCGATCCGAGCGCTTGTCGTTCAGTCTCGTCCTGCTGAGGGACTGATTGTTCGTGTAAAGTCTCGACCGGTTGCGTGGCTGGGGAATCGCTAGAATGACTGGTTGGCACAGGATCACCGAATTAAGGGATTTAAGTTAACAAGCCATTTGCTTGTGTTTACGTTCATAGATTGCAAGGGTTGCAGAGTGCACGCGTCGCGAAGTATGCACTGCCTGCGGAAATAGACAAGCCTTCCACCAACCCGTCTTACTACAAGATGCAGGGTCAGTAGAGCTGATTATCCGCCAAAGGGACTTCGAGAGCATTAGACTCGCCCTTCTTTGGCCCGCCAATCATTTCATCATAGGCACTTGTGTGACGCAGCACGGTTTTTTCCGCGGCAACCTGTCGCAGCAGCTTTTGTAATTCGATCAGGTTGGTGGAACGCAGCAACTTGCCTCGCTCGTCAGAAATGTAGTGTTCTACGCCATCGATAATCGCCGATACCTGATAAAGACTGAGATCGATGGAATGATAAATCAACTTGTCTACAACGAAATATTTTCGCAGTTTTGAAACTGGAATTGCCACTTTACCCACCTTGCTTATTAAAATAATGTCCTTGCCGACATCGTTTCTACGGCACAGCCCGTATTTCAGCTTACCGACCTCACTGCATGACATATTAACGTTAATAGTAATCAGCCCTGAGCTACACTTGAAATAGTTTTACTAAAGACTTACGGTCAAACAACTTTAAAAAATGGCCCCCCTCCCAATGATAAAACCCTCTCTCACTGCTTTAATGCTCAGCCTGATTTCGGTCGCTCCGGCATTTTCCGACGATCATAATAAGCAACCCGCGCTTTATGACAGCTCAAATGACGACCGGAGGATAGATTCTGTCATCGTCACCGGGCGCCGTGATGCACAGAGCCTCAACCAGCTGATTGGCACGGTAGGCCAAATTAACAGCGAGGAGCTTGAGCGAGTCGGTCACACCCATATCAATGAGGCTGCCGCGCGTCTGGCCGGCGTCTGGCTGAGTCGCGGCAACGGCCAAGAGCTGCTCGCCGCAATACGCTCACCGGTCTTTACGGGAGCAGGCAGCTGTGCCGAAATTCTGACCAGCGAAGATGGCCTGCCAATTCGCCCGACCGGAATGTGCAACGTCAATCAGCTATTTGAAGTTAATAGCGAACAGGCGTCGGGGCTGGAAGTCTGGCGTGGCCCGGGCACGGTTTTTTATGGGTCCAATGCTATGCACGGTGTGATCAACACACTCTCCGCGAATGTCCAGCGCAATTATCTGTCGCTCGAGAGCGGCAGCCATGACTACAACCGCATCAAACTCGGCCTATCTCAGGAAATGGGCGCTCATCGCTGGCAGCTCGCCACCAATGGCGTTCGCGACAAGGGCTTTAAGGATGACTCCGGATTTGATCAGCAAAAACTCTCGATCAAACACCACTGGAATGGCAGTCAATTGGAAACCGCAAGCCATCTTTCACTGGTTAACCTGAATCAAGAGACAGCCGGTTATGTGCGCGGTGATAAAGCCTATCGTGATCCGGCCATATGGAAAACCAATCCCAATCCGGAAGCCTATCGCGACGGTCAGGCCTTGCGCCTCTCTTCCACGATTAGAGGCGCCACCAATAGTGACTCAGAGTGGCAGTTGACACCCTATATCCGGCGCAGCGAGATGACTTTTTTACAGCATTACCTGCCGGGCCAACCTCTGGAAAAAAATGGCCAAACCAGCGCTGGTGTGCAGTCAAGCTCTCAACTGAGCCTGGCGGACAACGCAACCTTATGGCTGGGTGCAGACCTCGAATGGGCCGATATGTGGGTCGAGGAATTACAAGCCAATGTCTTGGGCACTGCGAATAATGTGCGCTATCAAGGTCAACACTATGACTTTGAGGTTGAGAGTCAGCAAATTGCCGTGTTTGCCAATATTGAGTGGCTGGCTAGCGAACAACTCACGGGGGAATTTGGTCTGCGTTACGAATACCTTAACTACGACTATCAGAACAATATGGTCTCGGGTAATACCCGCGACGATGGCAGTGCCTGCGCCTCAGCAGATGGCCGCTGTTTGTACTATCGGCCACAGAATCGCTCGGACAACACCGATCAACTCAACGTCCATCTCGGGGCCGATTATAGATTTACTGACAATCTGTCTGGCTATGGGCGCATCGCCAGCGCTTACCGCGCACCACAAATCAACGAAATCTATCGCCTGCAAGTCGAACAGAGCCTCGATGATATTCAGCCAGAGCAGCTGGATAGCATCGAGACGGGCCTGCGCTATCGCTTGGAGAATTTTTACGCCGAACTCAATCTCTACAGCATGGATAAAGAACAGGTGATAATTAAAGATTCAGACGGCTATCTGGTCAGCGACGGTAAAACCCGGCATCGCGGTGTCGAGTGGCAAGTGCGCTATGCATTCAATCAGGGCTGGCAAGTTGCCGCTGCCGGTAGCTGGTCGAAACACGAATATGTCTACAATAGCCTGCTAAACGGCGTCAGTATTAATGGCAACGATATCGACACCGCACCGCGCGCCCAGGGCAGCGCTCATCTGCGCTATTCCCCAAATGATAATCTCAGTGCCGAGTTGGAGTGGGTTTATCTTGGACGCTATTTCCTCGATGCCACTAATGCCCACCAATACGCGGGACACGACATACTTAATCTGAGCCTGCAACAGCAGTATCAGGACTGGCATCTGCGGCTGCGTGTAACCAACCTAACGGATCGCCGGATTGCCGATCGTGCCGACTACGCCTTTGGCAGTTACCGCTACTTTGTCGGTGAGGGCCGCGGCTTTATGGCAGAACTCAAGCGTTTGTTCTAACGGAAAAATCAAGGCGTAAAAAAACCGGGTTGCGAAATCGGCAACCCGGTCTTTTCTCGTGCAGTTACCATGCTATCCATTCATAGTTGAATGATGAGCACAAATGACTTATTACGCGCCAGGTTCGTACCAGATCGGTGAGCTATAGGCACGTTCCTGAGTCGTCATTTCAACATAGGGCGCCATCTCAACATCAAAGCGAGCCGCATCATAAGCTGTCCATCTCGGCGTGGGCACTTCAATCACCCGCACGTAGTAAAAAGCTTTTTGTTCAGCATTAAACTCAGGGTCCTGCCACACCGCACTGAGTTCCGCAGCGCCATATTTGTGACTATAAGTGGCCGTTGCTGTATCCACGGTGGAAGGGATATCGGCAATCTCACCCTGGGCATCCATCGTTCGCAGGTCAGTGTTGCTCCAGGCCACGTTAAACACCTTTTCATGAACCTTACCCTCGGAGTCTTCCCAACCTTTGATAACCTGTATGCGGTCAAGATTGCCACCATTGGGATCCTTCGCAGCCTGTAACATAAACGCCGGCGACGAACCCGAAGTTCCCTCTCCACCCCCTAACAGACTGGCACCCATTGGCACCCCTTTGCTGTATCCGATATCGGGCATATTGGCGGCCAACAGATCGTCCTCAGAAAAATCCCAGCCACCAAAGAAACGTACCGTAATCCGACTTCCTGTGGTCGCATAAACCTCTTTGCGCTGCAACGCATCCCAGATCGCCTCGCGGGTATTTTCCGTGGCCCATACAGCTGCATAGCCAGAGGCTGTCATCATGAAACCAGGTACAGTGAATTCCCCGCGACCACCGACAGCATCTTTCCAGCGATTGGGCTGTGGCTCCATCTGCGCGCTGTGCTTGCCGTAAAAATTATCCTCAGCTACAGCAGCGAGCGAGGTGTGCGAATCGGTTGAACCGATCATGCCAAACTTGTAAGGGTTGGTACCCAGAGATGACTCAATTGCCAAACCATCTTTAAGTGCTTGGCGAGCATATTCATGAGCAATCATCTGATCTGTTTTCACCACACCGGCAAAATCACCCAAGTCCCATGACTCATAATCAGCGAAACGATCATCCGGCGACAACAGCGGATGCGCTTCACCGTCGCCTTTAATCTGAGTGACCTCATAGACCGGCTCCCAGCGAGCTCGTCGTTCAGCGTATTCAGAATCCATCTGATCACCAAATTCGAGCTCAGCTGTTGGAAACATAATGCCATTGGAAAGATTGCCGTTGTGGGCGATCGCCAGCACCTTGCCACCGCTGGTATCTTCATACTGTTGCAAAAAATCCCACAACACCCGCGGATCAGAGTTCTCTTTCGGCGACAGTGGCAACAACGCCTGTGCGGTTTCAGCATCATCGCGATAGATCACTACCCGATGCAAATTTTGGCCGCCTCTCTGAGCGGTAAATTCAAAACCAATTAACGGTGTAAAGACGCCGGGTTGATAATGTGCATCGGCCGTAGAGGTTAAATAATCCCACGCATTTCCCCGAATGGTCGCATCTTCTAGCTCGCGCGGTGTATCCGATGATGTCTGAGTTGCCTCCAGCTCGCGGTGCTCTGCTGTAGCGCCTTTAAACAGGATATCTGACCAGCGTTGCAAGGTCGGATTAGCCAGCAACATCTCGTTGCCGGATTGTAGCGCCAGCATCGCGCCAACCGCATCAGTGTGGTCAGCCAGAACGAGAAAATCGAGAGGTTCCCGCAGTTGCGCCGGCTGACCTCTGGTGGCCATCACCTTTTCACCCTTGGCAAAGCGATAGGCATCATCAGGACCGAGGGTGTTACCAAAAATAAATGCATCCATAGAGAAGTTGGAGTGCAAATGGGTATCGCCCCAAAATACCTGTTTCGACTGATTCTGATTGGCCACAGGCGAATACTGCGGATCCTGGTTGCGCGCCGGCTGCGATGGAACATAACCGGTTTTATCCGCCTTGATCTGCAAAGCAGGCATCGCCTCCTCTGCTTGATTACTTGTCAGCCCGACATAAAACGCCGCCGCAAGTGCGGCAACACCAATAATAGATTTACGATGCACTGTGAATTCCCCATGTTTTTGTTTTTAATTTTGATTGCCTAGCAATATCATGACGCTGACGATGTCCGGCGATTTTAGCATGGATCTGCCGGCACACTATCGAGTTCGTTTTGAAAATTACCTTCAGCGACCATCACGATCATGTCATCTGTCTGGTAGCATCAACAACAGGGTACTGGTTCTAGTCGCCTCCCCGTAGCACAATTATGCTAGCTACATAGAAATATGTGCCACTGACTCACATCAGATGTCTCGAAAAATAACGCCCTCCGGAGGCTATATGAGCACCCCCACTTCATCTCAGGCCGCAGATATTATCTCCACGGACAGAGACCATGTTTGGCACCATCTTACCCCGCACAGTAATTTTAAAGACAGCGATCCACTCATTATTCAGCGCGGCGTCGGCATGCGTGTGACCGATATAAAGGGCAAAGAGTACCTCGACGCCACATCCGGTGGCGTCTGGTCGGTCAATGTCGGCTACGGACGTGAAACCATTGCCAATGCGGTGCGCGACCAACTGATTGAAATGTGTTATTTCGCCAACAGCGCCGGCAGTATTCCCGGCGCACAATTTGCTGAAAAGCTACTGCAAAAAATGCCTGAAATGAATGCTGGTGATGGAAAGGGCGTGAGGAAAGGTAAGGTCTACTACTCAAACTCCGGCTCAGAGGCCAATGAGAAGGTTTACAAAATGGTCCGCCAACTCGCCCATATCAATGGTGACGGCAGTCGCCATAAAATTATCTTCCGCGATCGCGATTACCACGGCTCAACCATCGGCGCGTTAAGCTCTACCGGCCAGATTCAGCGCAAAGAGCAGTATGGCCCGTTTGCCCCCGGTTTTTCGTCTTTTTCTCACTGCTGCTGTTACCGCTGCCCATTTGGTAAAACCTATGGCAGCTGCAATATCGAATGTGCCAAAGATCTGGAGACGGCAATTTTACGTGAGGGTCCAGAACAGGTCGGCGCAGTAGTGCTGGAGCCGGTCACAGCTGGCGGCGGTGTTATTCCACCGGTTGCTGAGTACTTCCCCATAATCCAGGAGATCTGCAAAAAATATGACGTTCTGCTGCATATAGATGAAGTCGTCTGCGGGCTGGGCCGCACCGGAAAATGGTTCGGCTATCAGCACTTTGACGTCAGGCCTGATATGGTCACCATGGCCAAAGGTCTCGCCAGTGGCTATGCCGCAATTTCCTGCACGGTTACGACTGACAAAGTCTTCCAACAGTTCGCTGCCGAAGATGGCGGACCCATGGGTTATTTCAGGGATATCAGCACCTTTGGTGGCTGCACCGCGGGGCCAGCAGCAGGCATAGCCAATATGCAGATTATCGAAGAGGAGAACCTGCTAGACAATGTCGTACAAATGGGTAATCACCTCAATAGTCGCCTGCTCGAGTTAAAGGAGAGGTATCCCGTGGTGGGCGATGTGCGCGGCAAAGGTCTTTTTGCCGGTGCCGAACTCGTCGTCGACCGTGATAGCAAACAGCCAGTTGCTGAAACTTATGCAGCAAAAATTGTGGCTCACTGCATGCAGGCGGGCGTCTTGATTGGCAGGACAAATAGAAGCTTTCATGAATTTAATAATACGCTGTGCCTCAGTCCCGCGCTGATTGCCAGCCGTCGGGATATTGACGATATTGTCGATGCAATTGATAACGCGCTAGCCGCCAACCCGCTGTAAACAGTGCACGGGTTAATGGGCATCACCAATACGTTTTTAACGCGTCAACGGAGTAAATTGCACGGCATAGCCGCCTGCCTTCTGGTGGCCATGGCAGCGAAATTCCTTGCCCTCAACTATGGCGCACCGACCATGCTATTTGCACTGGTCCTAGGTATATCGGTTAATTTCCTCTACGAGTCCAAAGACTGTTCCTCGGGTATCGACTTTTGCTCCTCAATGATTTTACGTTTTGGCGTGATTCTGCTCGGCGCAAAAATTGTATTTGCCGATGTGCTCGCGGTTGGCTGGACAACCGCCCTTGTTGTGGTCGGCAGTGTCTTTCTCACCATCGCATTCGGTGGCGTGGTCGCTAAAGCAATGAAACTGGATTATAAATTTGGACTACTCTCTGCAGGAGCCGTGGCTATCTGTGGCATTTCAGCAGCCATGACCCTCTCGTCGGTGATGCCGCAAAACCGCGAGATGGAGCGCTACACACTGCTCACAGTAATTATGGTGGCCGGGTTTGGCGCCATCGCGATGGTGTCATTTCCGGTATTGGCAAACTTTTTAAACCTCGATTTTCAGCAGGCAGGAATTTTTATCGGCGGTTCAATTCACGATGTCTCTCATGTTGTAGGTGCCGGCTATGCTATGTCCGAGGAGGTTGGCTATATCGCGATGATAGTAAAAATGATGCGCGTCGCCTTGCTGGCCCCCATTGCGTGGATATTTTTGCTGGCATTCCGTCAACAACACACAGCAGGCACGCAGACGCCCGCCCTGCCCTGGTTTCTGCTGTTATTTTTGGCTCTGGCCATCGTCAACAATATTGGCTGGATCCCCTCCGCTGTGAGCCCACTCCTAAATCACATTTCCGAGAACTGCTTTGTTGTCGCCATTGCCGCTCTGGGCATGAAAACCTCATTCGAGGGACTGCTCGACATTGGCTGGCGACCTGCGGCCATGGTGATTATAGAGAGTACTTTTCTTGGAGGGTTGGTGTTGAGTTGGGTTATGCTGTCAACCTGATCGAAAAATAAAAAAACCGATCCTTTGGCTGCCGCGAGAACAATCGAATCCGCATAAAAGTCGAAGTCGCATAAAAAGGTAGCAGAATGATAATAATAACTACGCCTCCGCCATCAGTTTCAGCAACATCATTTCGTACTTTGGTCACCGTACTCCTGCTATTAGTCTCGCCTCTCGCCGTCGCCGAGCAGGGTATTGATGCCTTTATCAACAACGCGGTACAGCCGCTTACAACCTTTATATCCAGTGTGGTTTTTTATAGCGTAACAATGTTCGGAAGCGATGTTCCGCTCGTGGTTGCCTGGCTGGTTTTTGCGGCGGTGTTCTTCACCTTCTATTTTAACTTTCTTAATTTTCGTGGTTTTTCCCATGCAATCAGCTTGGTTCGTGGCAATCATTCAAACCCCAAAGACCCGGGTGAGGTAACCCACTTTCAAGCACTGACAACTGCCGTATCCGGCACTGTAGGCATTGGCAATATCGGTGGCGTCGCCGTCGCTATCTCGGTAGGCGGCCCCGGCGCCACATTCTGGATGATCACCGCCGGCCTGCTGGCCATGTCGACTAAATTTATTGAATGTACTCTAGGCGTGATGCTGCGCCGTGAAAATGCCGACGGCTCGGTCTCCGGCGGACCGATGTATTATCTCGAGTACGCATTTGCCCAGCGTGGCTGGAAAAAAGCCGGCACATTCATCGGACGCTTTTATGCCGTTGGCATCGTTCTCGGATGTTTGGGAATCGGCAATATGTTTCAATCGAATCAAGCTTATATGCAGTTTATTAATGTCACCGGCGGCAGCGAAGGTAGCTGGTTTGCGGACAAAGCCTGGTTGTTTGGCTTGTTACTTGGCGCATTGGTCGGTGTGGTTATTATCGGCGGTATTCAAAGTATTGCCCGGGTCACCAGCAAAGTAGTGCCATTTATGGCGCTGCTCTACTGCATCAGTGCGCTGACTATGCTGGGAATGAATTACGAAGCAATCCCCTACGCGTTTAACGCTATTATCAGTGGTGCATTCAGCCCTGAGGGAATCAGTGGTGGCGCTATTGGTGTAATGATTATCGGATTTCAGCGCGCCGTTTTTTCCAATGAAGCAGGGATTGGCTCGGCGCCGATCGCGCACGCTGCGGTACTCACCAAAGAGCCTGTTACCGAAGGTTATGTCTCGTTATTGGAACCCTTTATTGACACGGTAGTGATCTGTACCCTGACTGCCTTGGTGATTGTCACGACTTTTTACTACGACCCAACCTTTAATCAAGGTCTCGGCGGTATTGAGATGACCTCCGCTGCGTTTGCGCGCAATATCTCCTGGTCGCCCTATTTGATAGCCATCGCCGGGATGCTGTTTGCATTCTCGACCATGATTGCCTGGGCCTACTATGGCCTGAAAGGCTGGACCTATCTGGTGGGTGAAAAAGTCTGGGCAAGTAATATTTTCAAATTAGTGTTCTGCCTGTTTGTGGCGCTCGGCTGCAGCATTCAGCTGGATGCGGTGCTCGATTTTTCTGATGCTTTGGTGTTCCTGATCTGTGTGCCAAATATAATTGGTCTTTATATGCTGGCACCCATGGTGCGCAAAGAATTGCGCAGCTATAACAAAAAATATATCAAACGGCACTGACCCAATAATGTATCGGTAGCCTGTGCGACAATTATCGGGGGTGACAAACCCACAAAAGCGTTTATATTAGAGGTTTTCTGCTGTGGGTCAGGCAGGGTTTTCGGCCACACAGGTCACGGTACAGGTGATTCAGGCACTATAGATGTCCCTCAATGTTCTTTTCCATCTCGACGCCAACAGCAAACATAGTCTGCAAAAACAGATTATTGAGCAGATCACCCGCGCCATTATCAATCGCAATCTGCCGACCGATGTCCCCCTACCCTCCAGTCGCAACCTCTCAAGTCAACTAAAAGTCGGCCGCAACACAGTGATACTCGCCTATGAGCGTTTAGTCAGTGATGGCTATTTGATCTCTCGCGAGCGCAGCGGCTACTTCGTCAATCCTGATATCCTCAATGGTTACGCCCAATCCGAGCTGACTAACGAAATAGGTCAACAGCAACCCGACTGGTCACAGCGGCTGGCATTAACACCCTCACATTTTGCCAATATCGAAAAACCGCGAGACTGGCAGCGCTATCAGTATCCGTTTATCTATGGGCAGATCGGCAGCGACCTGTTCCCACTCAATAACTGGCGCGAGTGCTGTCGTGACGCGGTGAGTGTTCAGGCAATTAATGAGTGGTCGGTTGATCAGCTCGATCACGACGATCCCTTATTGATAGAGCAAATTCAAAAGCGCCTGCTGCCGCGACGCGGTGTCTGGGCCAATGAGGATGAAATTTTAATTACCGTGGGCGCCCAGCACGCACTCTATCTTGTTGCTCAGCTATTGTTTAAACAAGACACTTCTGTCGGCCTGGAAGATCCAGGCTATGTCGATGTGCGCAATATTGTTTCGATGAGTGGCGGCACCATTCAGCCTCTGCCGGTGGATACAAAAGGACTGGTTATAGACGCCAGCATTGATAGCTGTGACTATATCTATGTCACTCCCAGTCATCAGTCACCCACTACCGTCACTATGCCACTGGAGAATCGTCGTGCGCTGTTAAAGCGAGCCGCTGATTCAGACATTATTTTGATCGAGGACGATTATGAGAGTGAATCCAACTATCACTCCGACCCTCTGCCAGCGCTGAAGAGTCTCGACAAAAACAATCGCGTACTCTATATCGGCAGCCTTTCCAAAACCATCTCGGCGGGCTTGCGCATGGGTTATATGGTCGGGCCGGCCAAGTTAATTGCCGAGCTGCGCTGCCTGCGCCGGCTCATGCTGCGTCACCCTGCTGCGAACAATCAGCATTCCATGGCACTCTTTCTCTCTCGCGGCTACCACGAGTCGCTGGTGAAAAATCTTCACCAGACCTATAAAGAACGGTTTGAAATCATGGCTGAAGAGCTGGACAAGATGGCCCCTGTGTCAGTGGCTACGACGGCCTTTGGCGGTTCCTCATTTTGGATTGAGGGACCAAAAACACTGAATGCCAGAGCATTGGCAGAAGAAGCCAGAAAACAGAGCATGATTATTGAACCCGGCGATCTGCATTTCTATTCTGAAAGCCCACCGCAACACTACTTTCGTCTTGGCTTTTCCGCCATTCCGACCGACCGGATAAGACCTGGTTTAAAGAAGCTCGCCGAGCTAATCACACTGCTATCTTAAGCTAATACAATTTTATGGATACTTTTCTATGGAACCTTTTTCTGGAACCTTTTTCTGGAACAATAGATCAGTATAAACTGGTCCTACCTCTTTCGAGCGGTCTTGCATAAGCTGCAACGCTGATTTAAATCCAAGTAACAGGCACTCACCACGGGGCAATTTATGGCACGCATGACACCCAGCGAAGCATTCGTTGAAACACTGGTCGCCAATGGCGTCACTAAAATTTTTGGCATTATGGGCTCAGCCTTTATGGACGCGATGGATATCTTTGCTCCGGCGGGTATCGAGTTGATTCCCGTTGTTCACGAGCAAGGCGCTGCCCATATGGCCGACGGTTATTCTCGCGCCTCGGGTGAACACGGCGTGGTCATTGCCCAGAATGGCCCGGGCATTTCCAACTGTGTTACCGGTATTGCGGCGGCTTATTGGGCCCACTCTCCTGTGGTGATGATCACTCCAGAGGCTGGCACCATGAGCATCGGCTTGGGTGGTTTTCAGGAAGCGCACCAGCTGCCCATGTTTCAGGAATTCACCAAATACCAGGGCCATGTCAACAACCCTAAACGTATCGCTGAGTTTACCGCGCGCTGCTTCGACCGCGCACTGTCCGAAATTGGCCCCACTCAACTCAATATTCCCCGGGATTTCTTCTACGGTGATATCGATATCGAAATTCCTCGCCCACAGCGTCTCGATCGTGGCCCTGGTGGCGAAAAAAGCTTGAATGAAGCTGCTGAGCTTCTCGCCACAGCGCAGTTCCCGGTAATGGTTTCCGGTGGTGGCGTGGTGATGGCAGACGCCATGGCAGAATGTGTCGCCCTCGCCGAATTGCTCGGCGCACCGGTAGTCAACAGCTATCAGCACAATGATTCATTCCCCGCCAGCCACCCTCTTTGGTGTGGTCCGCTCGGATACCAGGGTTCCAAAGCAGGTATGAAACTGATCTCCAAAGCCGATGTGGTGCTGGTACTCGGCTCACGTTTGGGTCCATTTGGCACACTGCCCCAGTATGAAATGGAATACTGGCCGGAAAATGCCAAGATCATTCAGGTCGATGCCGACCACAAAATGCTTGGCCTGGTGAAAAAGATCTCTGTGGGTATCTGTGGTGATGCAAAAGCCAGTGCTGTAGCGCTCACCGAACGCCTGTCCAAGCTAACCTTGGCCTGTCACGCCAATCAACAGGCTCGCAGCGAAGAAATCGCTGCCGAAAAAGCCACCTGGGAAGCTGAGCTGGACGAGTGGACCCATGAGCGCGACGACTACAGTCTCGATATGATTGCCGAGGCCGCCGCCGAAGACGGTGAATGGTTGCATCCACGCCAGGTGTTGCGCGAGTTGGAAAAAGCTATGCCAGAAAATGTGATGGTCTCAACCGACATCGGCAATATCAACTCGGTGGCACATAGCTATCTGCGCTTTGAGAAGCCGCGCAGTTTCTTTGCCCCGATGAGCTTTGGCAACTGTGGCTATGCCCTGCCAACCATTATTGGTGCTAAAGCCGCGGCGCCTCACCGCCCCGCGATTGCCTATGCCGGTGACGGCGCCTGGGGTATGAGTATGTCGGAAATTATGACGGCCGTGCGCCACAATATTCCCGTCACAGCCGTGGTGTTCCACAACCGCGACTGGGGTGCAGAAAAGAAAAATCAGGTCGAATTTTACAATCGTCGCTTTGTTGCTGCCGAGCTTGAGAGTGAGAGCTGGGCAGGCATCGCTCAGGCGATGGGGGCCGAAGGTATTGTTGTCGACTCACTGGACCAAGTGGGTGCAGCACTGAACAAAGCAGTGGCTATGCAGATGAATGAGGGTAAAACCACCGTTATCGAAATTATGTGTACCCGAGAGCTGGGCGATCCATTCCGACGCGATGCACTGTCCAAGCCGGTTCGCTATCTCGAAAAATATAAAGACTACGTCTAACCTTGATAGCTAATATCGCGGAATCCGTTGGCACTGGAGCCTCTCTATGAAACGAGAGGTTTTAGTGATCAACTGTGGTTCCTCGAGTATTAAATTCAGCCTTTTTACATCGCTCAACGCACGCCTAAACCTGATACTTAATGGTCAGATCGAGGCGCTCGGCACTGCTGCGCAATTCTCCTTTAAATTAGCTCGTCGAGAATCGGCCAGCAGCATAGATATCCCCCACACCACAAAGCATCACGATGCATTGCAGATCCTGTTGCAATGGCTCGATGGCCAGTTGGATAAAAGTGCCGAGCTCATCATCGGACACCGGGTGGTGCACGGTGGCACACAGTTTCAGCAACCCACTATTATCAACAATCAGATACTGGCTGAGCTCCACGACCTTATTCCTCTCGCCCCGCTGCATCTGCCACACAATGTGCAGGCCATCGAAATACTCGCTCAGCTGCGGCCCAATGTTATTCAAGTCTCCTGTTTCGACACGGCATTCCACGTAACACAGAGCAGAACGGTCCAGCAATTTGCCCTGCCTGATCAATATTATGATCAAGGACTGCGCAGCTATGGCTTTCATGGCCTGTCCTATGACCATATCGCCCGAAATCTGAAACAGCGAGACCCGCAACTGGCAGCAGGAAAAGTGGTGGTTGCCCACCTCGGTAACGGCGCAAGTCTCTGCGCTATGGACAATGGTCGCAGTGTCGACTGCAGCATGAGCTTTAGCACCCTCGACGGGCTGGTTATGGGTACCCGCAGCGGCGCCATAGATCCCGGGGTTATTCTCTATTTGCTGCAAAATCAACAGATGAGTCCGCAACAGATTAGCGACTTGCTCTACAAAGAATCAGGATTACTTGGACTGTCTCAGCTAAGCAGCGATATGCGCGAACTGCTGGACAGCTCTAGCGAACAGGCAAAACGCGCGGTATCAATTTATATTTATCGCCTGTGTCGTGAAATAGCCGCCATGGCCAGTACCCTGCAGGGTCTCGACGGCATCGTATTTACAGGCGGCGTGGGTGAAAACTCAACGCAGATTCGTCAACAGGCTTGTCATCAACTGGCTTGGCTTGGCCTGTCGCTGGACAACGACGCCAACAGCGCAAGCCAGTCGCTTATTTCATCTCCTGACAGCAAGATAAAAGTGTATGTTTTGGAAGCCGACGAGGAGCAGGTTATTGCCCAGCTCGCTGTGACGGCTGTGCAACAGAGCTGAAATCGGATTACTTGACAACCGACTCCAATAAATCGGCCAGCTGATAAGGGTGAGAGCGCTGAGCGTTGTGGTCACTTATTAGGCGATAGATTGGCCACTCTCTCGATACTGCTCGCTGCCATGATGGGTCACTCTCTGCTGCTGTCTTTGCGCCACTTTCATTATCGACAAACCCAATATAGACCGCAGGCAAATTTTGCGCGTGCACATTATTAAAAGCGACCGGCTCTGTCAGGGTGGCGAGGGGCTGCGGTACATCACCTGGTGGAACCAAATCCGGATTGAGCCAAGAAAAGTAAACCATGCCATCCTCCACCCGATGCTCCGCCATATCTGGCCACAGATCGAAAGCTGACATTCCATGAGCGGGAACAGCGGCATCAAGAAACACCGCTTGTTTGATTCTGTCTGGCATATGATTCATTACACCTGTAATCACCATGCCGCCATAACTATGGCCGACCAATACCACCTGATTCAATGACTCGAAAGCGATGGTATGTGCAACATCGAGGATATGCGTTGTGAGATTTACCCTGTCACTCGCTAGATGAGCTCTTTCTCCCAGGCCGGTCAGAGTAACCCGATATACCTCATGACCTCTGTCGGTTAATATTTTATCTACACCCTTCCAATCCCATGCGCCTCCGCTTGCGCCGTGAACAAAAACATAGGTATGCATTGATTTATCAATTCCCTGCTCCGGCCGCCCATCAGCATCGCCCAGCCAAATAGCTGATACGGCGACTAAACCAGCAACAAGAGCTGTTAAAAGTAATTTCATATTCAACCTCTACAGTAAGCGAGGAAGCTTCTCAGAAAATGGCCAATTATGATAGCGCTGATAAAGAGTGCCCGGGGCGGGGCTCAAGTGCAACTTGAGCGATAATAGCCTTGACGCATCGCGCAGAAAAAAGCATTAACTGGATTGGTCCGGTTGTTGTTTTAAATGCAGCGGACAAGATACGCTGCTATCCAACCTACCATCCACCTCAATCAAAACCCGCGATGAACAAGAAGTAGCCGGGTCGGCTATAGGCCCGGGCGGCTTATTGCTTAGTCAAGAGCGGTACATTAAGGATGTTCGGAGTTTAACAAACATGGTTGTCGGTTATGTGGAGTCGCCACTTTACCCTGATGCAAATACTCTTTGGGGCGCCCTTACAGCTGCTGCGAGTGCTTACGATAATGGCCTGACTTATTGCCTATTTCCTGAGTTAAACCAATCTCTAATTGGTTCTTGTAACGGCCATAATTCAAACAGTTATGCTATGGGCCTTATAAAGTCCCGTGGAGGAGTAGCAACTCCATTGTCTATAATGCCCGGGATGACCAGTCTTGTACATCCAATAACTAATACGACAATTTATCCAGGTGTTCATAAATATGTTCCATCATCAGAGTTTTGATGAAAAATTAAAGGACTGTGTTTATGGGAAGTTACTTTGCAAAGGTGATATATGAGTAGTCAAAGGTACGCGAAGTATTTGCCGGTGTTAGACGTATTATTTCTAATTATATTATCGATATTTATAGGGTATCCACTTACACAATTATTTCCAATTTTGCAGGATGGGTTCGGAATTGTACCTGCGATATCTGGAATTATGTTTGGGACATTTCTAGTCGGATTTATTTATACAGCTATGACTAAGAGGCTATTTTTACTATTAGTTCTTATTGGCCTTATTTCATCATCCTTACTGATTTTGTGGTCTACGGAGTGGTTGATTTCGAATTTATATACTCCTTTTAAAGAAATGCGGTCTGTATTGCTGTGGCATACCTTCCCCCTTTTTACAGGTTTGATTGCGGGCTTTCTTGTGAGAGTTCTATTCTACAAGCTCGTAATACCGCTAAAGAATAAGTAGTTTTGACTAGTTCATCTACAGTTAATTTTAATGATTATATTGGCGGTGATAAACCAGTTCCAAGTAATGAGTTCAATTGAGTTTAATGAAAAATTGATGAGGGAGTATGAAAAAATCGGTGCTGCATAAATTACTTTTGGCGATCGCTAGTTTTATTCTTAGCGGCTGTAATCCGATACCTAGCCATACCAAATGTAATTTGCCGTTCTTGGACGTAAATTCAGAAATTATTGCCATTGAGAAAATTGGTACTTGGGGTGTTTATCAAAATTACTGTCCTAAACCAATTGAAAGGGTTTTTGAGGTTGAGCGTAACTTTGGGGTAATTAAATTTGAATGGTGGGGTTCTCCTCACCGTTTATATTTATCAGTAAAAGGCAGCGAGAAAGATTTCTCTGAATTATCCGTTAATAATTCTGTAGTAATATTAGAAAAGGTAGATATTGACTCTGGGTGGTTGTCACAGTACTCCCATAGGATTACTTTTCCGAATAATGATTTTACGAAGCCAATATTACCCAATATTAAATTTGAATTATTAGTCAAGAATGGTGATAGAGATAAAATTGATAGTATAGAAATGTCTTACTCAACAAGGATCTGTACCTGCAGCAGTGTCGACTCAATATAATTAATTCAAATTGTTAAGTTCATGGTTTGGTTAATTCAACAAGTAGCGGATGCAAGCCCTGCTCAAAATTCGTAATTCCCCATTTTCCGATATAGCCGGTGCAGTTGTAATCCCCCCATTTTTAACCGAGTCTATCAGTAGAGGGTTAAGTGGCCTTTTATAAAACATCGCCGTACTCATGCCATGTTCACGACACAGGTCGGACACTGATACGCCACGCTCATTTAATTTCAGGATCGTCATTATCTGACTATCGCTATATCTGGATTGACGCATAGAAAACCCCTTTGCTTGATTTTAGAAGAATTTTCTACATATAACCGTTTCGGATTTGCGGGGGGATTACAAGAGCAGATGATGGCGGAGTTTTAGGGTCTGACACCGGACATTAGAACTATAGGTGGTCAAAAAGTGGACGCAAGCGTATCGCGCGTTATTGCGATAATAGCTGAAGTTCTTACTGTGTATGGTGCCCGGGGCCGGACTTGAACCGGCACGGTGTTGCCACCGAGGGATTTTAAGTCCCTTGCGTCTACCAATTTCGCCACCCGGGCTGGGTCATTACGGTCAGGCTGGTGGGGCCTTGGGGAAATGGAGGCGCCGGTCGGAATCGAACCGACGATCGCGGAGTTGCAGTCCACTGCATTACCACTTTGCTACGGCGCCTGTAAACTTTTCACTTTCAATTCTGTTCGTCGGTATCTGATCCGACAGTCGGAAGAATCTTAACAGCCTGGGGCTGTTAAGCCCCTTCGGGCTTCGCTGCGCTCGTTGCTAATTGCTTCGCAATTGGTCAAACCGACGATCGCGGAGTTGCAGTCCACTGCATTACCACTTTGCTACGGCGCCTTTAAACTTTTACCACTTAACTCTCATTGTCGGCATCTGATCCGACGGAGGCCGCTATTCTAGGGATTAATGGTAATAAATCAACCGATAATCGTGCTGTTATAGCTCACCGGTCGCCCGGGGCGCTTAGATGCGGCCAGGCGGCGCGCAGATAATGCAGCATCGACCAGAGCGTAAGTGCAGCAGCGATATAGATTGCAACAAAACCGAGCGTAGTGAGCAGTTCATTTTCTGGCTTGGCCGCCAGTAGCACTGCGATAGCGACCATCTGCACCCAGGTTTTTACCTTGCCGATCATCGCCACGGCCACGGTACCGTGATGACCTGTTGCGGCCATCCATTCGCGCAGAGCAGAGATGACGATTTCACGACCAATAATAATAATCGAGGGAATCGCAAACCAGGGGGTTGCGTGAACTTCGAGCAGTACAATGATGGCTGCAACAACAATCAATTTGTCGGCAACAGGATCAAGGAATGCCCCAAACGGGGTCACTTTGTTATATTTGCGCGCCAGATAACCGTCGACCCAGTCGGTGGCCGCCGCCGCACCAAAAATTGCCGCCGCAATCAGATTGTGCCACTCCCAGGAGGTGTAATAGATAACAATAAACACCGGGATCAGCGCAATACGCAAGATGGTAAGAGTGTTCGGCAGATTCCACATTTAATCGTCTTCTATTTCAATGGCTGAAGCGTTGATGTACCTAGGTCGCTAGACGTTACTCATTGTACAGTGCACTGTAAATAGCATCAGCAACCTTTTTATTTATATTTGGTACTTTCATCAAATCGGCGACGCTGGCTTTCTGAACTTCACGAATCCCACCAAAGTGTTTGAGAATATCCCGTCTTCTCGATGGTCCTACTCCCGGAATTCCCTCGAGCGGTGATGTTCGACGCTTTTTATCCCGACGCTGCTTATGACCGGTGATTGCAAAGCGATGCGCTTCATCACGGATCTGCTGAATCAAATGCAACGCCGCCTGCTGCGGCCGGGCGATCACCCGATTGTTTTGGTCGGCCAGAATCAGTGTCTCGAGGCCGGGTTTACGCGTGGTTCCCTTGGCGACACCTATGATCATCACACCGACTACGCCGAGATCGCTGAGCACTTCCTTGGCGATACCAATCTGACCCTTGCCGCCATCGATCAAGAGGATATCGGGCAACTTGCCCTCCCCCTTCATCAATCGAGTGTAGCGACGCCGAATGGCCTGCTCCATGGCCGCGTAATCATCTCCTGCGGTAATGCCGTCAATATTGAACCGCCGGTAATCACTTTTCAGCGCGCCGTTGCCATCAAACACAACACAGGAGGCGACTACGGCTTCACCGCTACTATGGCTGATATCAAAACATTCCAGCCGCTCCGGCACTGTCTCCAGTTCAAGTGTTTCGCGCAGCGCCTCAAAGCGCTTTTCCTGACTCTGCTTCGACGCTAGCTTGCCGGCCAAATTTTGTTCTGCAGTACGCTGTGCCAACTCTACCCATTTAGCTCTAAAGCCGCGCACAGAGTGTTTGATTTCAATCTTGCGCTGCACCCGTTCGACCAGCGCTTCGCTGAGTGCTGTCGCACTTTCTATCTCTGTATTGAGCAGTATCTCTTTAGGTAAATCCGGGCGCCCACCGCCGGCGAGATAGAGTAGCGGCAAAAAGTCATCGAGCAGCTCACCAATATCCTGTGCCAGCGGTGCCTTGGGATAATAGCTACGACTGCCGAGAATACGTCCCTGACGAATATAGAGCATGTGCACACAGGCCTGACCATCGCTGAGCGCAGCCGCTACTACATCAATAGTGCCCCTGCCCTTTTCAATCACCTGCTGAGCCTGAATCTGTCGCAGTGCGGCAATCTGATCGCGGCTCTCGGCCGCTTTTTCAAACGCCAGTTCAAGCGAGGCCTTCTCCATATCACGCTCTAACTGCTTGAGAATTTTATCGCCCTTGCCATCAAGGTAGAGTCGCGTCAAATTAACATCTGCGGCGTAGTCTTCGTCAGACACCAATCCGACACAGGGTGCGGTGCAACGTTTAATCTGATACTGCAAACAGGGTCGTGAGCGATTTCTAAAAAATACATCCTCGCACTGTCGCACTTTAAAGGTCTTTTGCAGAAACCCCATACTTTCACGCACGGCGTAGACGCTTGGGAATGGGCCAAAGTAGGTTCCTTTGGACTTTTTGGCACCGCGGTGAAAGGCCAGACGCGGCCACTTATCCTGATCAGTCAACAAAATGTAGGGGTAGCTTTTGTCATCGCGCATCAGGATATTGAACGGCGGACGATTCTGTTTAATCAAATTGTGCTCGAGAATCAACGCTTCGGTTTCGGTCTCGGTAACGGTGACATCGATCTGCGCGATGCGTTTAACAAGCGCCGCTGTTTTTGGCGACAAGCCAGTATTGCGAAAATAGCTGCTGACGCGATTTTTCAAATTCTTGGCTTTACCCACATAGAGAATATCGCCAGCGCTATCGAACATCTGGTAGATGCCGGGGCGCTGGGTCAACGATTTGAGGAAAGATTTTGAGTCAAAAGCCATGGCAGAATTGTAACGGGTTTTAGCCCGCTATGGCGATGGCTCGACAGCAATCGCTGACATTAAGTCAGCTTGATAGATTCGAGGCTAGCACAGACTTCTCTCACTCGCTGGCGAGTCTTGCGACTGAATTTTGCCAACGAAATAAAACCGTGTGTGCAGTCCTGCAAATGGAGATGAGAGATGGCAATATCTGCTTGCTGTAACTTCTCGACAAAGGCCAGTCCTTCATCTCGCAACACATCATATTCTGCGGTTATAACAAGGGTCTTGGGTGCTTGGCTGACGTCTGTTGCTAACAGTGGACTGACACTGGGTTTTAGGGCCTCTTGAGAATTGTTGAGGTAACTATCACGAAAAAAACGCGTGATCGGCGCCGTCAACAACAGACCCCTGCCGTGTTCGGTATAAGACGCCGACTGACAGCGAAAATCAACCAGCGGATAGAGCAAAAACTGGAAGGCTGGAGTGGCACTTAAATGCTTGTCCGGCAGCGCATCGGCAAATAATTGCATCGCTAACACGACAGCGATATTGGCCCCGGCACTGTCACCGCCAATGCCCATTGTCGCGGCATCGAGTTGCAAACTGGCAGCATTATCGACAACCCAGTTCCAGGCTGCCAGGCTATCGTCGAGCTGACCGGGAAACTTGCATTCCGGCGCCAGGCGATAATCCACCGCAATGATCGCCATATTTGCCTGCTGCGCCATTTGACGGCAAAAGCCGTCGTGGCTTTCGAGGCCACCAATAACACAGCCACCGCCATGGAAAAAGACCATTGATCGGGTCGGCACACTGCCCGCTGGTCGGTAGAGCCTGAGTCCAACCTGACGATCGGCAACCGGCACAGCAATATCTGTTACCACAACACTTTTGTCGCGGGGCACGCCGCCGATATTGTTGAGCAGATCAAAGGCTTTGCGAAATCCAGTCACCGGCAATTGATGCAAAGATGGACCTAATGACATCAGAGAACAGAGTATTCGCTGACCGAGAATTAACGTCATATTGAGGTATTCTGCTTGCGCAGATCAAAATCGGCCCATACTGGTTCGGCCATGCTTTCCACATAGCGCGCCCAGCTGAACGGCCAGACAATAGCATCGCCGTCGGCGTCTAAATACCAGCTTTGACAGCCACTGGCCCAGGTACTGCCGCTGAGCCCGGCACGGATAAACGCCTGATAGGCAGTAATCGCCTCCTGTTTGGGGCTGACTGTGTCAAACTCGCCCTGCATCCATTTGTCGAGTAGTTGCATAATATAGTCGCCCTGCACTTCCGACATGGCAATAATAGAAAAATTGGCAATTGGCGTGTGTGGGCCGAGCATCAAAAAGAAGTTGGGATAGCCTTTTAGCAATACTGAGCGGTAAGCTTCGACTTTGTCTTTCCAAGCGTCTTCAATATCGACGTTATCACTGCCTTTTAGCGCCATTGGGCGCATATAACTCAGTGCATTAAACCCTGTCGACAGGATCAGCACGTCGCATTTATGCAACTTCCCATCGCTGGTTAACACTCCCTCGGGGGTAATTTCAGCAATACCGTCGCGCACAAGATGCGCATTGTCTTGCTGAATTGCCGGATAAAACGTGGTGTTGACAATGACTCGCTTACAGCCAACCTGAAAGTCCGGTTGCAGCTGCTGACGTAGTATTTTGTCTTTAACACTGGAGCGGAGATTCCAGCGCACCAGCTTATCCAGCAACCAACTCCTCAGGGGTGCGCCCGACAGAGCCCGATTAAAGAAGTCCTTGAGCAAAAGCGTGCTTGTCCAGCGATAGAAACGCTGCATCCACATTGAGCGATTGAGTAAATAGCGCTCCCAGTCCATAAACTTACGATCCGCGACCGGCATTATCCACTGTGGTGTACGCATAAATACCGAAACATCGGCACCGCTTTTCACCAACTCAGGAATAAACTGTGCCGCTGTGGAGCCATTGCCAATCACTCCCACTCGCACCGAAGAATCAAACTTAACGCTGTGATCCCAACGCGCGGTATGGAATACCTTGCCGGCAAAGGAATCCAAACCCTTGATGTCTGGATAGGCTGGTTGATGCAAAATCCCTGTCGCACAAAATACAAAATCGGCCTGATACTGATCTCCGTTGACAGTCGTTACGGACCACTCACCGGCCTTGAATTCACTTGCAGTCACTTCCTGATTGCACTGGATATACTGCTCTAACTGATAACGCCGCACCATCTCTTCGAAGTAACCTTGAATCTCATTGCCGCCGGCGTAGTAATGACTCCAGTTCGGATTCATAGCAAAGGAATAGGTGTAAAGATGGGCTGGCACATCGCAGGCCACACCCGGATAGGTATTCTCACGCCAGGTGCCACCAATTGTGGCCGCCTTTTCCAGCACCACAATATCCTGAATACCGCGATCAAGACATTTTATCGCCATCAAAATACCGGTCATGCCGGCACCGATAATGACGATTTTTGGACTCCGTGGAACTTGGCTCATTTGATAAATCCTGGACGTTGCCTTCGAGCTCTTGTTTTTATCCGCTGTTTTAATACTCTTTTAAAAAGCGTCTATAAAGGGGGTTCCAACCTAACCTAACAACGTATTTTTAGCAATCGACATAATGACTGTTGAGTCTTGCTGGATCCGCTCAATCAGCCTGCGTCCGTGTGTAAAAGCGTGTAGAATCTCGGGCTTCGAAAACAGGTTAAGAGTGATGATCGATAGAACATTCTGCGTTGCGCCCATGCTCGATTGGACTGATCGCCACTGTCGCTATTTTTTGCGCCTGATCAGTCAGCATGCCGTGCTCTACACCGAGATGATCACCACCGGCGCGATTATCCATGGCGATACCGAGCATCATTTGCGGATGGACGCCTTTGAACATCCCGTAGCACTGCAGCTGGGTGGCAGCGATCCCGCTGATCTGGCACTGGCGTGTAAACTCGCAGCGAAATATGACTACGCGGAGATCAACCTCAACTGCGGCTGTCCCAGCGACCGAGTGCAGAATGGTATGTTTGGTGCTGTGATGATGAAGAATGCGCAGATCACGGCGAATTGTGTGGCAGCCATGCGCGACGCTGTGGATCTACCGATCACCGTGAAACATCGCATTGGTGTCGATGACTATGATTCCTACGAGTTTCTTCGCGACTTTGTTGGCACAGTAGCTGCCAGCGGCTGTGAGGTGTTTCTTGTTCATGCGCGCAAAGCTTGGCTGAAAGGCTTAAGCCCAAAACAGAACCGTGAAATTCCCGAGCTAAACTATGACCGGGTCTACCAATTGAAACAGGATTTCCCACAACTAGAGATTATTATCAATGGTGGTGTCACAACCCTAGAGGAGTCGAGGGTCCATCTGCAACATCTCGACGGTGTGATGATTGGCCGCGAGGCCTACACCAACCCCTATCTGCTGGCAACAGTTGACCAGGAGCTTTATGGGGCGACGAACGCGATAAAAAGCCGGCGACAAATCGGCGAAGAATTTCTACAATACGCAGATACAGAAATGTCTAACGGCACAAAATTGAGTGCCATGACCAGGCATATCCTCGGTTTGTTTCATGGCATGCCGGGCGCCCGCCAGTTTAGAAGACATATTAGCGAAAACGCATTCAAACCCTCGGCGACTATTGAGGTTTTGACCACCGCCCTAGCGAAGACATCTGGAGCAAATCAGAAATGAGCAACGATAAATCCAAGTTAACCCAACTCAAAGAAATGACCACAGTGGTTGCCGACACTGGTGACTTTGATGCCATTGCCCAATACTCACCAGAGGATGCGACGACCAATCCATCGCTTTTGCTGAAAGCCGCACAAATGCCGGCCTACCGCAGTCTGGTTGACTCAATTGTGACAAAAACCCTGAATGGTCGGCTCTCCAGCAGCGAACAGCTGGCAGACTGCATGGACAGGTTGGCTGTGGGCTTTGGTGAAAAAATTCTTGAACAGATTCCCGGCCGTGTCTCAACCGAGGTCGATGCACGACTCTCTTTCGACACCCAGGCATCGATCGTTAAAGCTCGCCATTTGATTGCACTCTACGAGCAGGCCGGGATCGGCAGAGATCGTGTGCTGATCAAAATGGCCTCAACCTGGGAAGGCATCAGAGCCGCCGAGGAATTGGAAAAAGAAGGCATTAATTGCAACCTGACACTGCTGTTTAACTTTACACAGGCAGTTGCCGCGGCCGACGCCGGTGCCTATTTGATCTCACCCTTTGTCGGTCGAATTCTCGACTGGTACAAGCTCTCTACTGGCCTCGACGAATATGAGCCAGCTGATGATCCTGGCGTTCAATCGGTGACGCGTATTTATAATTATTATAAACAGAGCGGTTACAACACCGTGGTAATGGGTGCCAGCTTTAGGAATACCGACGAGATTACCGAGCTGGCTGGTTGTGATCGGCTAACCATCAGCCCGCAACTGCTGCAGGCCCTAGACGATGACTTTGGCACGCTTGAACGTAAGCTCGACCCCTCTGATACTGGCGCAAAAATTCACTACCAGCTGGGTACTGAAAGCGACTTCCGTTTCGAGCTTAATCAGGATGCCATGGCAACTGAAAAACTCGCCGAAGGGATACGTGGATTTGTTGCCGACCAAATTAAACTTGAAACCTGGTTAAAAGATCTGAGCTAATGATTGAAAAAATAAAGGCGTTCTTTGCCAAAAATGTTATTGATCCCGAGAATAGTGCTCTCCGCTCCGAACAGATAGCAACCGCTGCACTGCTGATTGAGGTAATGATAATTGATGGCAATATGAGTGAAGATGAACTGCAATCTATCACTCGAACGCTAAGCACGATATTGCAACTCAGCTCGGAACAAGCGGATGAGCTGATTCTGCTATCTCGGGATGAAGTGTCTGAGGCAACTTCACTCTATCAGTTCACTAAAGAGATCAATGCCCATTTCGACCAACAGAAGAAACTCGACTTGATGACAGCGATGTGGCGAGTAGCCTTTGCCGACGGTCATCTGGATAAACACGAAGAAGGGATTATTCGACGAGTCGCTGACTTGTTACATTTGCGTCACAGTGAATATATCCAGTGCAAACTCAACGCCCGCGACAGCTGACTTAAAGGCTATTGATCCGACTCCAGCGCTCTGATCAAATCAGTAA
Source organism: Porticoccaceae bacterium (assembly GCA_024644595.1). Classification (GTDB taxonomy): domain Bacteria; phylum Pseudomonadota; class Gammaproteobacteria; order Pseudomonadales; family Porticoccaceae; genus HTCC2207. Next base: position 147,756 of record JAHEHL010000004.1, read on the forward strand.
ATTCGGTACTGTTTTCCGGATTGAGCTGGACCAGCAGCTTGTGTGCCTCGAGGACCTGCTTGCGAATGTCATCCACTTCCGCATCAACTGAGACGATACTGTGCAGCTTGGCGTTGCTCTCGGGTACCTGCTGAAAGATGTCAAATAATTCATTAAAACCCATGCAATCGAGCGTGTGCAGAATGCTCGGGTTTTGGCAAAAAACCTGTACATCGATGCTATAAGCCTTGCGACAGTGCAGCCCTAGCTTGGCCATCAATCCCAGAGTCGTGCTGTCGAGCCCTTCGGCTTCGAGCATATCAACAACCACTTTTTTGACGTCGCTGTTGCCGAAAATGGTTTCCATATAACGGTTTAAAGAGCCGCACAATGTAACGCGTACATCGCCAATAAATTTGATCAGGTAGTTGCCCGCCTCATCGGAAACCAGAATTCTGCCAACGCTCACCCTAGAGGCCTCTGCTCAATAGTAGGACTGAAATGTCATCCTGCGGATCTTCAATATAATCGACAAATAACGCCTCTTTCAGCTTCTCAATACTACCGGAGCTGGTGGCCAAATATTTAAGTAACGTCTGCTCCTTGTCGACAATTTCTCGGTCAGGGATCAGATCAAATACACCGTCGGACAACACCACCAAGGCAAACGAATCGGGCAAGGTAACCTCTTCAACTACCCAGATGGCATCCTCAAAAATACCCGCAGGTTTGCCCTTGCCCGGTAAAAAACGCGCGTGACCATCGGCAATAATAATCGGAGATGGCTGCTGAGCACCCACCACATAACGTAACTTACTGGTTTTGGTGTCAAGCGATCCGGCCACTATGGTCAGGTGCTTACCCAGTCCGGTGGCGAGAAGCTGCGCATTAATCGACTCAACAAGCCCCTCTGGAGCCTGTGCCAAGGCTGCATAGTCCTTCTCTGCCTGATGCCTGCGAATCACTCGACCAATCATAAAACGCAGTAACACTGTTACAAACGCCGACGAAGCACCATGGCCCGAAACGTCGGCAAAATAAAACAGCAGGTAGCGACCGAGCACAAAGTTATAACCGACGAAATCACCGCTCAGATAAAGCGATGGTGTGATCGAGTGGGAAATTTCGTATTCACCAAACTTGAGTGGACTCTCCGGCATCAGACTTTTCTGGACTTCGAGACCCGCCAGCTGATCTTGCTTGAGCAACCGCAGGCTTTCCTGAAGGTCCTGGTTGGTCTGCTCTAATTCAGTACGGTACAGCCGCTTGTACATTCGGGACTCAGCCAGAGTATCGACCCGTTGAAAAATTGATGCCACTTCGTCATCACTGCTATCCGGAAAAATCACGTCAGCGACACCAAGACGAAAGTACTCGGCAACTTGAAAACTGTTTTTCGCGCTGAGCGCGACAATGATGAGAAATTCACTCGCAAGTGCCTTGAGCTGCAGGCGCTGGGTGCTGCTGTCGATGGGCGCGCTGTCGGCGCTAAGAATGACTGGCTGCAATAAGGAATCTTCACTTTGCGAGCGGACAGCTTGAATATTTTCTACCGCAGTGAACTCACATCCAAGGGTTTGGAAGGTTTGCTTCAAGCCCTGAGGACCAGGTTCTTCCCCAATGAAGAAGATCAGGCCTAACGGTGTTTTCATTGCTAATCCGGCTTTCGCGGGTTACGTTTAAACGCCTTTAGCAGCGTTATGTTTTTTATAATTATTGGCTCAGGTAAAGAGCTTCGTCAACTTTATGCTAGTAATCTTCAAAATCACCGAAGTCGTCTTCAATCGCACCATCATTGACCAGATATCGACTGCGCTGTAGGTAGACATCTCGTATAAACAGATATTTGTCACCGGAGATAATCTCGTCAATCTCCAACAGATCAACCCGAGTCGTTAACAAATCTAAAGCCCTGGCAGAATTTCTAAATCGAACGTCATCACTGTAAGCAAGTGGATTGGTAAAGCTATCAATAATTTTACTTGGTGCATCTCGCAGCGTTGAAGGTCCATAGAGTGGCAACATCAAGTATGGCCCTTCGCCCACTCCCCAGACCGCCAGGGTCTGACCGAAATCTTCGCCCTCACTTTTGCTGATACCAGCACGTTGAGCCACATCAAACAGACCTGCAACACCAATGGTTGAGTTGATCAAAAAACGGCTACCATCATGGCCCGCCTGCTTGAATTTTCCCTGCAACAGGTCGTTGACCACATTGGTAATCTCATTCAGGTTGCTGAAAAAGTTACCAATGCCCTTCTCCAGAGGATCTGGCATCAGGTTGGTATAGGCCACCGCAACCGGACGCAGTGCATAGTGGTCGAGACGCTCGTTAACATAAAAAATATCGCGATTGAGTGCCTCTAGTCTGTCCTTGTCTTTATCAGCCTGCGCCAGAGATGCAGATGACAGAGATAAGCTCAAGATAGCCAGCAATTTTACAAACAGTGGCCTCAACGCAGTCGTGGGGGGAAGTTTCATGACTTATAGTACCGTTCACAGGCGGACAGAAAGGGGATATTTTACTGCTCAAACAGCCCCGCGTACACAGTCGCAGCACTTTCAACAGAAAAAATTAGCTGAATCCGCAGATAATATCCCTGTCGCGAAGGCTTTTTAGCAGATCGGCACCAAATTCAAGTAATACATCAGGATCGGGGTATTCCAGTTCAGCGGCCAATTGTCGCAGCGCCTGTTTGCCACTAAGGCGTTCTGCCGTAAGAATTTGTAGCAAGCGCTGGGTAATCAGATTGATCTCGACAAACCCAACCCGCATTTGCCTGTCCCGATAGACCACAATATGGGTGCCTGAGGCCGGTGGCTCCGTTGGCTGAAATTGAGGACCAATTTTGTGTACAGGAAATTGATAACTGAGAGGCCAGGCCAGTGGCGATACCATCGGTCTATTGTTTAGCACATCCCCCTCTACCTCGACCTCGGGAAACTCATCAGTGGAGACATCCAATGCTAATTCAACCCACTCATAATGGGCTAGCTCAAGCAAAAATGCTGGATCCTGTGCGAGGGGAATCCGCTCGGCCTCAAGATAGCGCAGAAATTCCTGACTAATCTCCAAAAAATAGGGGCTCAGACTCTGATGACGGTGAACAAAGTCTCTTACCATGGTCGTCCAGTGGTCCGTAGTCATGATCGATTTGAGCACGGGAAACCCGCTGGCGATAAATGCCTCGATATTATTAAAAAACAGCTCACGATAAATTTTGAGACGGCGGTCCTCTATCCCTGATGGGGGCGGGTTTACCTGTGGGTTGCGAATATGGGCCGCAAACTGGAATTGGCTTTTTTGAAAGTCGTACTGCCGATCGCGTTCAAATTCACTTTTCATGCGACATCTAACCGAATGTCTTTGACGGCTCCATCCGGCTGGCTATGCCGCTGCTGGCAAATTTTTATCTGTTCTACTTCAGCAAGCAGTTCCGCAACCGGTGGGATATTAAAGTCTCTCTCCAGCAGCGTCGGGAAAACGCCAAACGTTTTGTAGGCGACATCGAGCAACTGCCATACCGGATCGCTGACATCGGCACCATGCGTGTCGACGCGTAAATCTTCAGCCTCCCGGTAATGTCCGGCAATATGACCATAGGCGATGCGCTCTCCGGGCAGCGCAGCAAGAAACGCGAAAGGGTCGTAGTTGTGATTAATGCTGTTGACATAAATATTGTTTACATCAAGCAGCAAATGACAATCGGCTCGCTCCAGCACGGCATTGAGAAAATCAATCTCCGTCATCTCCTGTTGCGGTGCGGCATAGTAGGAAACGTTTTCCATGGCGATGCGCTCGCCAAGAAAGTCCTGCACCTGAACGATTCGCTGCGCGACATAATCTACCGCTTGCTCAGTGAAAGGGATTGGCATCAGATCGTAGAGGTGACCGCTGTCACTGCAATAGCTGAGATGCTCGCTGTAACAACGTATTGAGTGCTCGGCGATAAACTGTTTGATGGCACGCAGCAGGTCCCAGTCAAGGGCTGAGGGAGACCCTATCGAGAGGGACAGGCCGTGAATAACTGTGGGGAATTTTTCGGTGTACTGCCTGAGGGCCGCCCCATATCGGCCACCGACACCGATCCAGTTCTCCGGCGCAACCTCCATAAACTGAACCTGCTCAGGAGACACCGAGGAGAGCGGTTCGCACAGCGCGCGCCGCAAGCCCAACCCTGCCCCCTGAACAGGGTAATGCTGTTTCATTGCCTTGCTATCCCGCACTAAATACTACACCCAGCGGGAGAAACAACTCAGACAACAGGACCACTAGCCGGCCCCACCACATTTGCCTTCACTATCCGCTTTTTCACCACCGCACTTACCTTCGGCTTCGGCTTTGTCTTCACCACACGCTCCCTCGGCATCAGCTTTACCTTCACCACATTTACCTTCAGCTTTGGCCTTACCTTCACCACATTTGCCTTCACCGCATTTGCCTTCTTTTTTAGCTTTGCCTTCGCCGCACTTGCCTTCCCCGCATTTCCCTTCGGCGTGACCATCAGCCAACATGTAGCCTGACCGAAGCTGATCGGCCTGGAACGGATTTTCGGTGGCAGACGCCGCAGATGCCAAAGCAATAGCTGAAAGCGCTGTGGCAGCAACAAAGGCTGATCCAATAGCAGTGACAAGTGGCTTAGTGTTGTGTTTATTCATCGACTTTCTCCTTATTTGGCATGTCTGCCAAGTTAAATTTCCATTTATCTCATTCCAGAACGGCATTGAGACGCTATTCTGACCTAATATAGAAACAGAAGTTTCAACCTCATGCAATTTTTACCTGGATCGATCTAACCAGCCTGAACGCGAAAGCGTTTTAACTGCTCATCTATTTCTGACCAGCGTTTCACCAGACGCTTTTGTGAAACCGGAACGCGAGTTTTTAGCTGTTGGGCAAATAATGACACGCGATACTCTTCAACCAGCCAACAGTAGTCGAGCAACATGGCTTCCAGCTCACTGGAAAGCGGCTGATCGTTCACTAGTGCGTCTTTACACGGCATAAGGAGGGCATTAATTTCCTTAATTGCATCACGATCTTTGCTCTGTTGGGTGGTCAATTTTTCCAGCCGCACCTGAATCGCACGTATATAGCGCGGATATTGACCAACAATCTCAACGCTGAGTGATTTCAGGGTCTCCTTCGAGAACAACCAATCCAGTTGATGGCGAATATCCTCTGCCGCATAGATCGCTGGCAACCCGAGGCTGCGCAGGCTCTTCTGCAATTCGTGCAACTTTGGCAGCAACGACACAATCACTTCGGCATAGTCCTGCGCCAAGCCCACTACCTGGGCGATGCCACGCTCAAAAGCTTGATCAAATTGCTGTTGATCTCGAACAATGATCTCTTCGGCAGAGCGCGATGGCAGAAAGATAGCCTTTTCAAAACTGGCACTTACCAGTGCATCGACTAACTGCTGGCGCTCTCCGATTCTGGCGGCGGTGAGTGCGAGATCCTTGCCTCGCAAAAGATGTTTATTGAGATACTTTACCTGCTCTCGACCGCGCAGCAGGGCCAGGCGCAATTGCCCTTCACGACTTACCTTCTCCGCTTGCAGTGGATTATCCATCACTTCTAACGCCACTGAATCGCCACAGTCCCGCAGTGCCGGCCAGGCCTTTATACTGACACCCGCATGATCCAACGCGATTTCCTGCGGCAACTCATCAAAATCCCACTCGGTAATTCCCTGACGTGACGCACTTTGATCTGCCGCCTGTTCCAGTCCTGCGCTAATCTGCTGCTTAAAATCGCGCTGTAACTGTTCGAGGCTGCGCGCCATCGCCACTCTGCTGCCGTGTTCATCCTCAAGGACAAAATTCATCTGGTACCAGCTGTCGAGACTCTCTGGGCGCCACTGCTCTGGCTCAATAACAACACCGCTGATACCACGCAAGTGTTCCGCAAGCACTTCAGTCAGCGGGCGATCCTGGGGCTTGACTTTGCTTAAAAAGCCATCGACATAGTTCGGAACCGGAACAAAATGACGTCGAGTCTGCTTGGGTAAACTTTTTACCAGCGCGACGCACTTGTCACGTAACATCCCGGGCACCAGCCACTCAAACAGGTAGCGCGGCAGTTGATGCAACAGTGCCAACGGCACAATCGCACTGACCCCATCGTCACTGTGGCCGGGCTGAAAATGGTAGCGCAATTGATAACATATACCCTGCCAGCTAATGGTCTCGGGAAACTGTGCCTGCTCGTGGTCAGAGAGAACGCGTAACAACAAATACTCTTTTTCCAACATTAGCAGACGCGGGGTTTCAGCCTCGGCCTGTTTGCGCCATTTCTCAAACGCCGGTAAGTTGTAGATACCTTCAGGAATACGCTGATCGTAAAAATCAAAGATCACCTGCTGCTCGGCCAGCAAATCGCGACGGCGAAAACGGTCCTCCAACGCCTGCAGCTCTTCAACCAGTTTATGGTTGTGACGATAAAAGGCGCCTTTACCGCGATAACCCTCTTCCACCAGCGCCTGCTGAATAAAAACGTTGCGCGCCTCCCGGGGCGCGACCTGGCCATAGACTCGATTTTTATTTTCAACAATGCTCAGACCAAATAATGTCTGGCGCTCTTTGGCCATGACCTGGCCCGATTTCTTGCTGTAAAAAGGTTCGCTGTAACTCTTTTTTACCAAGTGCGCGGCGAGTGGCTCGAGCCAGTCTGAATCAATTTTGGCCACGGTCAGAGCAAACTGTTTACTGGTCTCCATCAGCGAGCCTGCCATCACCCATTTGGGCGGCTTCTTACTCAAACCAGAGCCAGGAAAAATAAAGAACTTGCGATTTCGGGTGCCAAGGAATTCCCATTTATCTTGCAAAATGCCGACTTGCCCGAGCAATCCGGATAGCAACGAACGATGCACCGCATCAGCCTCTGCCGGCTGGGAGTTATAGCTCAACTTGAGGCCACGGCAAGCAGTATGGACCTGGTGGTGCAGGTCACGCCATTCGCGTATCCGCAGGTAAGAAATGTAGTTCGCTTTGCAATATCGGCTGAACTGATTGCTCGATAATTGCTGCCGCTGCTGTTCAAAGTGGCGCCATACATTTAGCAGAGAGAGAAAATCAGAGTTCGGCTCCTGCCACTGCCTGTGGCACTGATCAGCTGCCTGCCGTTTGTCGGCCGGTCGTTCGCGCGGATCCTGAATACTTAGACCGGAGGTAATAATCATCACCTCCGCAAGGCAACCATTATCAGCCGCTTCCAGCAGCATCCGTGCAAAACGCGGATCAAGTGGAATAGTCACCAAACGCTTACCAAGATGAGTCAGTTTACCGTCGCTGGTGACTGCCTGAAGCTCTTCCAGTAGTTTGAAACCGTCGCTGATCAGACGCGGGTCTGGCGGGTCGACAAACGGAAAGCTGCGGATATCACCAATCCGCAATTGCAACATTTGTAAAATCACCGCCGCCAAATTGGTTCGCACAATTTCTGGGTCGGTAAATTCAGGGCGGCCTTGAAAATCCTCTTCAGAATAGAGCCTGTAACAGATCCCTTCGGCCACTCGCCCACAGCGGCCCGCGCGCTGATTAGCGCTGGCCTGAGAGATCGCTTCAATCGGCAGTCGCTGCACTTTGGTACGAAAGCTATAGCGAGAGACCCGCGCGCGACCGGTGTCGATAACGTAGCGAATACCCGGCACTGTTAGTGACGTTTCTGCCACATTGGTACTCAACACCACACGTCTTCCACGATGTGGCGAAAAAATTTTGCTCTGTTCCGCAAGGCTCAGACGCGCATAGAGTGGAACAACCTCTGTGTGCGGCAACTGGGCGCGTTTAATCGCCAAACTGACTTCGCGGATCTCGCGCTCGCCGCTGAGAAAAACCAGCACATCACCCTGTTTTTGATTGCTGTGAATATCCTGCAGGCAATCGACAATCATCTGATCGCGATCACTCTCCAGGTCATCCGGATGGTTGTAGATAACCTCTACCGGAAAACTTCGCCCGGAAACTTCTACCACTGGAGCATCGTTAAAGTGTTTGGAAAATTTGCCAACGTCGATTGTCGCCGAGGTAATAATTATTTTCAGGTCGGGCCGCTGTGGCAGAAGATTCTTAAGGTAACCAAGCAAAAAATCGATATTCAGACTACGCTCGTGGGCCTCGTCGATAATAATTGTGTCGTAAGCACTGAGAAACCGATCACGCTGAATTTCAGCCAGCAAGATGCCGTCAGTCATCAGTTTCAGCAGGCTGTTGGGCGAGCTCTGATCGGAGAAACGCACCTGGTAACCTACGGCGCCGCCTAACTCAACGCCCAATTCCTCGGCAATACGGTTGGCCACGGTGCGCGCCGCAATACGTCTCGGCTGAGTATGGCCAATCAGACCTTTGACACCGCGTCCGGCCTGCAGGCAGATCTTGGGCAGCTGGGTGGTCTTACCGGAACCGGTTTCACCCGCCACTACAATGACCTGATGTTTCACAAGAAGCTCGGCAATCTCATCGGCGCGAGCACTGACCGGGAGATCCGGATAGCTAAAATCGGGAACCATTTGCCGACGACGCTCTGTTAACGCCTGAGTTGCAAGCAGCGCCTCGTGCCACGTCTGCCACGCCGCGGTTATATCGACACCACGCTTCCGCTGCTCTTGCATCTGTTGGAGTTGGCGGTGCAGGCGATATTTGTCGCGAGTGCTCGCAGCCTCTTCAAGCAGATGTTGGAGTTGTTGAAAGTCCTGCTCAGTGCTTGGCAGGTCGGTCGCTGGCAGATCTGTCATCGATAGATATCAGTCGCCGCTCATCCAAACACAATGCCCACTATTCTTGACGATGGCATCGAGCTTTTGCTGATGCAGCACCAACTCTTCTTCATTCGCTTTGACCACTCGCAGCGGCGGGCGCTTGTCTGACAGACGACGAATACCGCTTTGCGCATTCACCTCACCACTGTCGGACGATTGCTGATCGCTGATATTGAGATTAACCTGACCACCGGTCATCAACAGATAGACGTCAGCGAGAATCTCCGCATCAAGAAGTGCGCCGTGAAGGTCTCGCTGGGAATTGTCGACCCCATACCGTTTGCATAAGGCGTCGAGATTATTTTTCTGCCCGGGATGCTTTTGCCTCGCGAGCGCCAAGGTATCAATGATCCGGCAGCTGCTCTCAATCTCTCGATAGATGCCACCAAGCTTGGCTATTTCATGATTGATAAAGCCAACATCGAAGGGTGCATTGTGGATGACCAGGTCGGCACCGTCGACAAATTCAAGAAACTCACGGGCGACCGTTGCAAACAGCGGTTTATCGATAAGGAATTCGTCGGTGATACCATGCACCTCCATCGCACCTTCATCGACCTTGCGCTGAGGATTAATATACTGATGATAGTGCCGGCCGGTGAGCTTTCGCCCCACCAGCTCAACACAACCAATTTCAATTATGCGATGGTCCTGAGAGGTTTCCAGGCCGGTAGTTTCTGTATCAAGAACAATCTGTCTCATGGTCTTTGTCGCTTATACAATGCTGTTTAACTAAAAAGGGTGACTTAAGGGTGACTTATAGCTCGTCAATACCGCGATTGGCTAACTGATCGGCTATTTCGTTTTCTCTGTGGCCGCTATGACCTTTGACCCAATGCCAATCAATATCATGCTCTCCAATAAGTGCATCCAATCGCTGCCACAGGTCGACATTCTTCACCGGTTGTTTGCTGGCGGTCTTCCAGTTGCGCTTTTTCCAGCCCGGCATCCATTCTTGGATACCTTTGAGGACGTAAGTTGAGTCGGAGGTGATCGCTATTTTGCACGGTCGCGTCAGTGCCGACAAACCCTGAATCACAGCCATGAGTTCCATCCGGTTATTGGTGGTATCTGGCTCACCACCAAACAGGGTTTTTTCCTGTTCACCGTAGCGCATCAGAACGCCCCAGCCTCCCGGGCCGGGGTTACCGCGGCAGGCGCCATCGGTGAATATTTCAACTGATTTCATTGTTTATCCTTAGCCGCGTCAGCCGCTGTTTGGCTTTGGTTATAGGCTTTACGCTTAAGGCCATTCGGCGCGCCATAGCTATTGGTCGCTCGTTTCCATACCGGTGCCGCACCATGAATACCGCGTGGCACTCGTTTTACCGCATGGATCATATAGAAGTTACCCAGCGGGAAGCGAATCTTTTGGCAGGCTCGCTCCCAGCGACTGTCGTGCTCTACCCACTCAGGCGAATTCAGCGGCAAGTTATAGGCACCGTGTTCAATTTGTACGACTTGGAAGTTCAATAGTGAAAGCCAATCGCTTACCCGCCCCAACCGCAGGTTATGAAACTTGTATTGCGCGCGTTGGGAAAAAAGTTGCATGGGGTATTTCAACAATCCCATGGGGCCGTAGGGATTAAACAGACAGAGCAAGATATTCCCACCTGGCACAATCACCCGACTGGCCTCTGCCAAAACAGCCTTTGGTGAAACGGAAAACTCGATGGCATGATGCAGCAGCATTGCATCGATGGTCTCGGACCCGAGTGGCAAATCGGCATAATTTGCAAGTGCGGCATGACTGCCGTCAATTTCTGCGGGATGCAGACTGAAACGGTGAATCTGATCAAAACAGTCGAGCGTTTCGATGTCTTCACTAAGCCCCAGGCGCAACATCCGATAACCGGGAAAGGCGGGAAATTTATCACGTAACAGACGACGTTCATGTCGCAGTAGATAGCCAGCAAAGTCACTTTTTAACCAGCGCTGAATCTCTTCAGGCTGGGTACCCACACCACTCACTTTGAAGCGGTCTAAAAGCCCCCCATTGGTTACTTTGGATCGACCAGCCATGTTTAGAGGATCTAACGACATATTTTCGAGGCGCTTTTTTTAAGGAAGCTTTTGTTAATCAATCTTATTTTAATGACGATTTTAACCATCGGCTTATTATGTTCGCTAAGCACGGTAAAGGCCAGAGTGCGATTGTTTCGCCGCGGACTGATCGTTACAATTCCGCCCGAGGAGTGAACACACATTCCAAAGCACACTCAAAGAGGCACCAACTTGTATTCTGAGCAACAACAGTCGTATTTTAAGCACGCCCTTCTAGCACTTGGCGTGACGCTTCTCATGCAAGGCTGTACGTCATTCCGTGAGCAAACTAGTGCCCCGCAAGTAGCAAGTACCGATGTGGCTGCGATCACTGCAACCCCTGCCGACCTTTCGGGCGATGACCTATCGCAACCAGATGAAATTGCGACATCACCTGAACAGCCGGTTACCCCAGTCGATCTGTGGCAGCGGCTGCGCGAAGGCTTTGCGCTGACAGACGAAGCGGTATCCGCTCAACAACTGCCAGCCAGTGTGGCCCTGCAACGTGATTGGTACCTGCGCAATCCGAGCTATCTGGAAACAGTATTTGCCCGTGCCAAACCATTTATCTTTTACGTCACCGAGCAACTCGACCAGGCCGGCCTACCGCTCGAACTGGCCCTGCTACCTATAGTTGAGAGCACCTATGACCCTCTCGCCTATTCCCATAGCCATGCGGTCGGACTCTGGCAATTTATTCCTTCGACGGCCAAGTCACTGGGGCTGCGCCGAGATCGTTGGTACGACGGTCGCCGTGATGTCATTTATTCAACCCAAGCGGCGATCACCTATCTGGAACAACTGAACAAGCGCTTTAAGGGTGACTGGCTCCTCGCTCTGGCTGCCTACAACTCTGGGCAAGGTTATGTCGGAAAATCGATCAAGCGCAACCGCAGAGCCGGTAAAAAGACCGATTTTTGGTCAATTTCCCTGCCTCGCGAGACACGCAACTATGTGCCGCAACTGCTCGCTCTCGCAGAACTGGTTCGTGACCCCGAGCGGTATAAGCTGACCCTGCCAGAGATGCCCAATCAGCCCTACTTTGAAGTGGTGGAAATTAGCTCACAAATTGATTTGGGCAATGTGATTGAGTTGACTGATATTGAGTTAACCGAGTTCACTCGCCTTAACCCCGCCTATCGCCGCTCACTCACACCACCTCAGGGCACCCATAGTCTGTTGTTGCCTGTCGGCACCGCAGGGCCACTGAGAGAACTGTTGGCCAACACAGACCCAAAGAGCTGGGTTCCACACACTGAGTACGCTGTGGCCAGCGGCGACACTTTATCTGAGATTGCGGCGCGCTTTGATATCCCGACCAGCTGGCTGCGTGATCGCAATAATCTGAAAAGCGATCGTTTACAGATTGGTCAAGTGTTATTGATACCCCATGCAGCAGGTAATTCTAACTACCTAGATCAGGCAGCCAGTACGATCGAAGAACCAACTTACTATAACGTGCAGCCCGGCGATTCACTGTGGACCATCGCCAGAAAATTTAACACCAGTATCAAGCGCCTGCGCGAGACCAATAAACTCTCCAGCAACATCTTGCAGGTTAATGATCGCCTGGTGGTGGGCAGCAAAGCCGTCGACCCCTCTTCTTCTGAACATGTCCGTAAACTTTCTTACAAGGTCAGGCGCGGCGACTCACTCTCGCTTATTGCCAGTCGGTTCGATATTGCTATTGCCGATATTACCCGCTGGAACAAAATTAGCCGCTCCGCATTACTCCAGCCGGGGCAGAAGCTGACGCTTTTTATCAATGCGCTGAAAATTTAAGTACTCTAAAAGCGACAGATCCACAGACCAGAACCCAAAAAGCCAACAGACACAACCTGTTGGCTTTTTTATTCTTGGAACGTTCCGATGGTCTGAATACTCAAAACCCTAGCGCTCTATATCTGCATTACTCAGCAGCGCAGCCTGAACGGCCTGTAATTCTCGGCTACTAGTGGACGTAATACCGGCATAGACCAAACTGGCACGTTCTTGTTTGCCAAGTTTTTTGCTGTCACCGGATTCAACATCAGTTAATGCCACTACCACAAAATCTCCACTGCGTGTGTAGAAGCTTTCGATCAAATCATCCCTGGCTGTCGCAGGAAGCTGGAAAACAAAACGTTTAACTTCATTATTGACTCCAGGAGTGCTGCGCTTGGCATCCATTACTACCTGCCAATCAAGATCTTCACTTTTCGCTACAGCTTCAATTTGTTCACCGTCATTTATTCTTGCCAACAGCGCGGCACCACGTTGGGCAAGTCCACTACGAGCCACTTCGTCACGCAGCGAGCCCATGACGTCAGCTTTCACTTCGGCCAGGGTTTTCTGACGCGCGGGAATGTACTCATTGAGCTTGACCACGACATAACGATCGTCGCCCAAATCCAATACTTCGCTAGCGTAGTTATCCTCCCGTACCTCGGCACTAAAGGCCGCTTTGACCACCGCCGGATAAGCGGCGATACCAGACGCTCCATTGCGACCAAAGGGCTCTGAAACGTCGGCACTCAACTCGAGGTCAGCCGCGATTTCAGCAAGACTCTCGGCGTTGTAACTAAGCTCTTTCAGCTTTGCCAACTTCTCAACCAGCCACACATCGACCTGCTCAGCAATCAAGTCCTGTTCAATTCGCGCTCGCTCGCTATCAAAGTCCACACTCTGCTGCTGGATATCCAGAAGTTTGATCAGATGGACGCCGCTATCGGTTTCTACCGGTGAGGATACTTCACCCACTTCGAGCGCGGCCAAGGCCGCCTCAAAGGCTTCAGGGAAGGTGTCACCGGAGGTGTAACCCAGATCACCACCAAAGTCAGCAGAGCCTATATCCTGCGAGTAGGCTTTAGCTAGCTCTTCAAACGCCTCCCCCGCTGTCAATTTACTATTAATTTCACTCAATAGAGCCTCGTCAGGATCTGACAGCAGAATATGCGCCGCATGACGCGAGACTGTTGAATCAAGGCTTGCCTGTTGTTCTTCATAACGCGCCCTGATCTGCTCTTCAGTAACCTTCTGCCCCTCAAAGCGCGCAGGGCTGAGCTCCACATAGTCAACCACAACCTGCTCATCGGCCTGATAGCGTTGCAAGTTGGCCTGATAATACTCTTCAATTTGCTTATCACTCAGTGTCACCGCGTCCATCGCGGGCTGAAGAGGCAATGTTAAGTAGTAGTAGTCACGTTTTTGTTCTGTAATGCTGGCGAGCAAATCCAATTCTGCAGGTGTGACAAAACTGGACGTAACAAAACCTCGAATAAACTGCTCGATCAAGAGGTCGTCTTTTACCATCTCGAGAAAGGTTGCACTGGTGTAACCCTGATTGCGAACAGCATAGAGATAGAGATCCTGGTCAAAACGGCCGTCGTCTGATTGAAACGCCGGTGTATTAAGCAGAAGCTTGCCCGTCGTGCGCGAGGAGACTCCCATGCCACCGGATTTTGCCGCCTGCGAGAGCAATCGGCGGCCGATAAGTTGTTCCACTACCTGCGGGCGGATTAATTCATCTTCGAGAAGCGCGGCATCAAGCCCTTCATTCTCACTGAGAATGCGTCGCTTTTCGTTACCAATGGCTTGCAATACGCTCAGCTCTGTTACACGTTCGCCATTGACCGTCACTGCAGTTTCAGCCGCAGTACCAGAGATTGACAAAGAACCGATGCCGGAGAAAGCGAAGACAATAGCGATCAAAATAACAATTCCGAATGCGATGCCCTTCATATTATTTCTGAAACTTTCCAACATTTTTCTGTTCCTTGGTGCGGTATTTTTTGTCTATGTTATTAAAAAAGGCGCATCACCGATGCGCCTTTACCAAATAAAAATCTTTTGGCTATAACTTAATTAACGGCGTCCTTCAACGCTTTACCAGCTTTAAAGCTAGGCACGTTAGCTGCTTTAATCTGGATTTCTTGACCTGTCTGCGGATTGCGACCAGCACGAGCTGCACGGTGCTTAACAGCGAAAGTACCAAAGCCAACCAATGACACGGCATCGCCATTTTTCAGTGATCCAGTTACTGCTTCAAGAGCAGAGTCCAAAGCACGTCCTGCAGAAGCTTTAGAAATGTCTGCGCCAGCAGCAATTGCGTCGATAAGTTCAGATTTATTCACGGTGTTCCCCTTTTTTTGGAGTTAGTATTTCCTAGTCAGATAGAAAGGCTTTTGCGGACCAAACTCAGCACACATAAGGTCTCAAGCTCAATCATGGTTACGTTATACCAATAGCCATTTCACGGGTCAAGCATCGTTTGCAGAAATGGCCATTTTCTTTTTTATCTAGTGGGTACTGGGCCTAGAGGACTGTTGGTCCTGACTTTGCAAGGCGCTAGTGCGATTGTACTCTTCATCAGTCAGAGACTCTGGCGCATGCTCCAGTGCGATGGCCAGCACCTCGTCAATCCACTTCACCTGGCAAATTGTAAGGTCTGCTTTAATATTATCCGGTATCTCTTTCAAATCACTACCATTATCATCAGGAATAATCACAGTGGTAATGCCGCCACGGTGAGCTGCGAGCAGTTTCTCCTTGAGCCCTCCGATCTTCAAAACCTGTCCGCGCAGGGTAATCTCGCCGGTCATGGCAACATTGGCTTTCACCGGAATACCCGTCAAAACAGAAACCAGCGCCGTACACATACCGACACCCGCAGAGGGACCGTCTTTTGGTGTAGCACCCTCTGGTACATGAATATGCAAGTCGTTCTCCTGGTGGAAATCCTTACGGATTCCCAGCGCTTTGGCTCGACTTCTGACCACCGTCAGGGCCGCCTGAATCGATTCCTGCATGACATCGCCGAGAGAGCCCGTTTTAATCACTCGCCCTTTGCCCGGGATGGCGGCAGATTCGATCGTCAGCAACTCACCGCCGACCTGAGTCCAGGCCAAGCCGGTCACCTGCCCTATCTGGTTCTCCGCTTCGGCGCGACCATAGTCAAAGCGTCGCACGCCAAGTAGTTTCTCAAGCTGTTCCGATCCGACCTTATCAGTTGAAGATGCACCGTCGCGAACGTGCTCAGTGACGATTTTACGGCAGATCTTGGCAATATCACGATCTAGGCCACGCACACCCGCCTCGCGGGTATAGTATCTAATCGTGTCTTGCAGGGCATCTTGGCCAATTTCCAACTCACTGTCTTTCAAACCATTAGCTTTGCGTTGCTTGGGAACCAAGTACTTCTCCGCAATAGCGACTTTTTCACCTTCGGTGTAACCGGGAATACGGATCACTTCCATACGATCAAGCAACGGGCCAGGGATATTCATCGAGTTCGCGGTGCAGATAAACATCACATCAGAGAGGTCGTAATCCACTTCAAGATAGTGGTCGTTAAAGGTGTGATTCTGCTCCGGATCCAGCACCTCCAACAGTGCCGACGCTGGGTCACCACGTTGATCCATGCCCATCTTGTCGATTTCATCGAGTAAAAACAGCGGATTTTTCACCTTCACTTTCGACAGCTTCTGAATCACCTTGCCCGGCAGAGAGCCTATATAGGTTCTACGATGCCCTCGAATTTCCGCTTCATCTCGCACACCGCCGAGACTCATACGAACAAACTGTCGTCCCGTCGCGCGCGCTATCGATTCTCCGAGAGAGGTCTTGCCCACACCCGGAGGCCCAACCAGACAGAGCACTGGTCCTTTAATCTGCTTAACCCGATGCTGCACGGCGAGAAACTCTAAAATCCGCTCTTTGACCTCTTCCAAACCATGATGGTCTTGATCCAAGGTTTTCTGCGCCTCAACCAAATTGTGCTTAACTCGGCTGCGCTTTTTCCAAGGCACGCCGATCATCCAGTCAATATAGTTCCGTAATACGGAGGCTTCCGCTGACATCGGCGACATCATTTTCAACTTGTTCAGCTCTGACTTGGTCTTTTCAAGTGCAGCCTTTGGCATACCGACTTCGTCGATTTTTGCTTCCAGCTGGTCAATTTCAGAACCGCCATCATCCATATCACCGAGCTCTTTTTGGATCGCCTTCATCTGCTCGTTGAGATAGTACTCGCGCTGGCTTTTTTCCATCTGCTTTTTGACTCGACCGCGGATACGCTGCTCGATCTGGAACAGGTCAATTTCCGACTCCATCAGTCCCATCAGGTGCTCAAAACGCTCAGTCAGATCACCCACTTCAAGAACATCCTGCTTCTGTTCGATGCTCAACGTCATATGCGAGGCAATGGTATCCGCAAGACGATTGGCATCTTCTATGCCGCTGACAGTGGCGATCACTTCGGCCGGAATCTTTTTACTTAAATTGACATACTGCTCAAACAGCGACATAGCCGAGCGCATTAACACTTCCGCCTCGCGCTCATCGAGATCGCCATCCACGATATCTTCAACCTGAGTCTGCATAAAACTTCCGCCATCTTCAGGCTTGACCAAGCCAACCCGAGAGACGCCCTCGACCAGAACCTTCAAGGTTCCATCCGGCAGCTTCAGCATTTGCAGAATTGTCGCCAGCGTGCCAACCGCGTAGACATCTTCGAGACTAGGATTATCATCTGCGGGGTTTTTCTGAGCCACCAACACTACCTGCTTGTCGGTTTCCATGGCATCTTCCAAGGCCGTAATCGACTTCTCGCGACCAACAAACAGCGGCACAACCATGTGTGGATAAACGACCACATCACGCAATGGCAACAGCGGATAGATAGTGTTTTGAGATTCAGTTTCAGCAGTAGCCATGATTACCTCTAAATTTTTGGGGGACCGATTCAAATGCTCAACCGGTTTATTTTATTCTTAGACTAGATATATTGGGCTTCGCCACGGAAAAACAACCGTCAAAACGGGTTTTGCGGCAAATTTTTAATTTTAATCGTGGTCATGCGTCTTGGCTGCCTTTGTACTCAGAGCTGACAATAATCGCAGGCATAAAAAAAGGCGACTCTCGCCGCCCTTTTATGCCTTTAAACAGACATATGGTCAATTCTAAGCGTCTTCACCAGCGGCTTTCTGCTCGTTTTGCTCATAAACCAGCAACGGCTCATTTTCACCATTTATCACGGCCGCATCGACCACCACTTTAACAACACTGGTTTCCGATGGAATACGATACATGGTATCGAGCAGTACAGTTTCAAGGATTGACCGCAGACCGCGCGCCCCGGTTTTTCGCTCGATGGCTTTATCAGCAATAGCATCCAATGCATCGCGACGTAGATCAAGCTCAACACCTTCCATTGCAAACAGCGACTGGTACTGCTTGAACAGCGCATTTTTAGGCTCGACCAATATATTGACTAACGCCTCTCGATCCAGCTCCTGAAGTGTCGCCACGACAGGCAAGCGGCCAATAAACTCCGGTATCAAACCATAGCCAATCAGGTCACTCGGCTGAACGTCGAGTAGCGTGTCGCCAATTGATTTTTGACTGTCTTTGCTGTTGACCTCGGCCTTGAAGCCAATGCCGCCTTTCTCTGAGCGATCTCTGATTACTTTCTCTAAACCAGCAAACGCACCGCCACAGACAAACAGAATATTAGATGTATCAACCTGAAGGAATTCCTGCTGCGGATGCTTGCGCCCCCCCTGAGGAGGCACCGAGGCCACCGTTCCTTCAATCAGCTTTAGCAAAGCCTGCTGTACGCCTTCACCGGACACATCACGGGTAATTGAAGGGTTATCTGATTTACGTGAGATCTTGTCAATTTCATCGATATAAACAATGCCGCGTTGCGCCTTGTCGACATCGTAATCGCATTTCTGCAACAGCTTTTGGATAATGTTTTCAACATCTTCACCAACGTAACCGGCTTCTGTCAGCGTGGTTGCATCGGCAATGGTAAAGGGAACATCGAGCATACGCGCCAGCGTTTCAGCCAGCAGTGTCTTACCGCTACCTGTCGGTCCAATCAACAAAATGTTGCTCTTGCCCAACTCTACATCTGACCCTGCTACGCCAGAATCTTTCACCTGGAGACGCTTGTAGTGATTGTACACAGCAACAGAGAGAATACGTTTGGCACGCTCCTGACCGATTACGTAGGCGTCGAGGTTGCCTTTGATGTCTGCAGGAACAGGCAGCTCATCACTGCTGTCACTTGACTCTGCGACAACCGCCTCCTCAGAGATAATATCGTTGCACAGATCAACGCACTCGTCGCAGATATAGACCGAAGGGCCTGCGATTAGGCGTCGCACTTCGTTTTGATTCTTGCCGCAGAATGAGCAGTAGAGAAGCTTTCCGCCTTCCCCTAAAGTGTCATCATCGCTCATTTTAAACCTCCGATGAAAAAGACAAAACCGATATAAAACAGTCAGTTGCAGTCAATAATTATTGCGTTAAGAGAGAAGACTAGCCGCTCTACCCACGTTTGTCCAGCACATCGTCAATCAGACCGTATGCCTTGGATTCCTCCGCACTCATAAAATTATCACGCTCGGTATCTGCCGTGACTTTCTCTACCGGCTGCCCGGTGTGCTTGGCCATCAGATCATTGAGGCGCGCTTTGATTTTGAGGATTTCCTGTGACTGGATATGAATATCAGTCGCCTGACCCTGAGCACCGCCACTTGGCTGATGAATCATGGTTCGTGAATTCGGCAGGCAATAGCGTTTTCCCTCTGCACCTGCGGCAAGTAGAAAGGCGCCCATGCTTGCTGCCTGACCTATGCACATGGTACTCACGTCGGGCTTGATAAACTGCATGGTGTCGTAGATAGACAGACCTGCGGTCACCGAGCCACCGGGCGAATTGATATAAAGGTGGATATCTTTATCCGGGTTTTCAGACTCAAGAAACAGCATCTGGGCAACGATCAGGTTAGCCATATGGTCTTCGACCTGACCGACGAGAAAGATCACACGCTCTTTTAACAGCCGAGAATAAATATCATAAGCTCTCTCGCCGCGAGAGCTCTGCTCTACAACCATTGGCACCAGGCCACTGGCCTGAGGATCTTGCATTTCACCGGCCTTTACTTGCTGAAAATTCATTGCTTCCTCGCTATTTCCGTTGATGCTTCTGCATATGATGGTGCTTTGACGACACAGTCACGGCACTCACGCTACCTTACCACTATACGCAATAAGTCGGGCAACCAGATTCCGGCACCCGACTTGTAGCTGAATCTAGCCTGCCGTCTAAGCGTCGGCAGCACTTGGTTCCGGATCAGGCTTCACCGCTTCTTCATAAGAGCACGCTTCATCGGACACTTTCGCCTTAGACAAAACCAACTCAGTCACTTGATCTTCGAGCACTACACCCTCAACAGAACTAAGCAATTCTGTCTGGCTGTAATAGTAGTCGACAACTTCTTTTGGCTGCTCATAGGTCGAGGCAATCTCATTAATTCTCTCGCGCACACTCTCTTCATCGGGAGTAAGCTCTTCGACTTTAACAATCTCTGAAACAATTACGCCCAGCGCCGCACGACGTTGCGCTTTATCGCGGAACATATCGTCTGGAAGCATATTGAGATCAAACTGCTGGCCACCACCAAACTGCTGAACCATCTGCTGCTTGAGCTGGAGAATTTCGTTGTCGACCAGTGCCGCAGGCAACTCAACCTTATTCAGATCAAACAGCTGACTCATTACACGGTTCTTAACCTTGTTGCGAATAGCATTGCGTAACTCACGCTCCATATTATTGCGCACATCTTCACGGAACTTGTCTTCGCCGCCCTCACTGACGCCGTAAAGCTTGAAGAATTCGTCATCCATCTCTGGCAAAGTCTTTGAGGAGACTGAATTAACCTTAACCGCGAACTCAACTTTTGCGCCCTTAAGCTCTTCTGCGTGGTAGTCCTTTGGGAACTTGAGCTTGAGAACCTTTTCATCACCAGCGCTGACACCCAATAGGCCATCTTCAAAGCCAGGAATCATGCTATTAGATCCCAGCACCAAGTCCTGGCCCTCAGCCTTGCCGCCAGCAAATTCTTCGCCACCTTTGGTACCAACAAAGTCGATATTAACCTGATCACCCTCTTCGGCAGGCTTATCGGAGGCTTCAAAGCTCGCCTGCTGATTGCGCAGCACATCGATCATTTTGGCGACATCGTCGTCATTTAATTCGGTTACAGGACGCGAGATGGAGACTTTACTCAGATCCGCCAGAGTCACTTCAGGATAGACCTCAAACACCGCCAGATATTCCAAATCCTGGCCTTCAGAGTCTTTGATCTCATCAATACGAGGCTGCCCTACCGGACGCAATTTCTCCTGAGAGATGGCTTCATAAAACGTCGAATTGACAATCTCACCAATCACTTCCTGACGCACGCCTTTGCCAAACTGCTGCTTGACAACTTTCAGTGGCACTTTGCCTTTGCGAAAACCCTTAATGCTAACGGTTTTGGTGGCTTTCTGAAGACGCTCGGTGACTTCATTCTCAATACGGTCGGCAGGGACACCAATCTTGAGCTGTCGCTCAAGGCCAGTGCTGGACTCGATGGAAACCTGCATGGATTTTCCTCACGATGATACTGGGTAAATTTGGTACGAAAGGAGAGACTCGAACTCTCACGGGTTGCCCCACTGGAACCTAAATCCAGCGCGTCTACCAATTCCGCCACTTTCGCATAAAAACGTACTTTTAGAGCCGGGTAGACAACAGGGCCAATTGATTATTGATCAATTTCTAGAGACCCCTCTAAAAGCGGCGTGAAGTTTGCCACAGCCCTTGGCTTTCAGCAACTAATTAGCCTTTTTATCTGCTTTGGCAACAGCCATAACTGACAGATCAATCGAGGTCGC
The DNA here is from genome assembly GCA_024644595.1 of Porticoccaceae bacterium. Classification (GTDB taxonomy): domain Bacteria; phylum Pseudomonadota; class Gammaproteobacteria; order Pseudomonadales; family Porticoccaceae; genus HTCC2207. The sequence goes on from JAHEHL010000004.1 coordinate 169,247, forward strand.
CACGAACAGCACAAGATAGGCTGGCGGTGACGTCTCCCCGCATCAAAAAAAGAGAAAACCGGTATTAGGCAATATGTTGGGCAATAACGATGGGCTGAATGAGCAACGAGCAGATACAGATAACGATGACATACAATATCTTATGCAGTAGTGGGCCGGCTAGAACTTGCCGGCCCACCTACGGCATTCTTATTTCAATGTGCAGGCAGCGGTTTTCTTCTCAGACGCCTTGTCACACTTGGAACCTTCTTTTTTACACGATTTTTCCATCTTTTGGATCGCGCTCTTACATGATTTGATCATCTTATCAGCTGATTTCTGTGCTTTCTTTGACAATCGGTTAGCAACATCTCCAGGACTGAGACTGCCACTTTGCAAGACAATTTTAGCGATCGAAAACTTGGGACGCAGCTTGGTGACCTTGATCACTGCGCGCAACTCTTCTTCTGCACCAATAATTTCACCTGTATCCGGATCCTCAAAACCCTCACCCAAAGAAACTACTTTCAGCACTTCGCCGTTGTTCAAAAAACCTTCACCGTAGTTCAGGTAGACCTCCTCAGAGGACACTTTCGCTAACTTTACCGGAAACAGATTCTGAGTCAGTTTCTCGGCAAGGTCACGTGCAGTGCTAGCAGTCAGATTATCGAATGCAGATATACCAATTCCTCGACAAGGATCAGACTCTGCATCGGCAGTATTCACTTGATCATCCTGCTGCAAGGTCTCACTCAGACGAATTTCGCCTGTGGTCACATCCACTACACGAATATCAATGCCTAACACAGCTTCACAGGCACTCATAATGAAGAGATTTTTTGCCTCGAGACCGAGTTGAGTCACCCGTCCATAGATCAGATAATCAACCCCATCGAATCCACCCATTTGACCAGACCCATTGACCAACCCGTCTGCGCCCATACCCTGCTCCGCCAGCAGCTGGTCAAGACGTCCACGCTCCATCAAGGAAAACTTCTGGGTTTTCGATAATGCAGTCTCAATCGCAGTCTGAATATTGCGCGTATCATAGTTGTTGAACGAACTTTCAAAGGTTCCCACAGCAACGATTGGCTTACTACTCTGAGCCAGAGCCCAAGTTGAACTCAAGGCGAGACACATCCCCAAAACGACTTTCATACCTGTAATTATATTGTTCATTTTTTATCCTTTATTAAATTTTACGGCCACGTTTCTGACCAGGTGTACCATTTGATGAGCTATTCTCAGATGCTTTGGTTTTGATTCTGATCAGGCTGCCCTTTGACGGTGGGTTGCCAGACCGCAACTTCGCCTTACTAAACTTGGCGGTCACCTGAGTCACTTCCAATTCACCCTCAAACTCTTCCTCTGCTCCTAAATTGATGCCAGTGGCTTCATCAATCAACTCTTCGCCTGGTCTGTAGGCATTGACTATATCGCCCTGATCCAAGATCGCGCTGCCGTAGTTGAGATAGATAATGTCTCCGCCCTTGACTACTTCTATTGGAAAAATACTGGTTGCAATTAATGCAGCAACCTTCTTCGCCGCAATACGTTGAATATCGGAGAGCGGGTCAGCCGCGCCATTTACCGAAGCATAGGAGCCTGTCGCCATACCGCCTGCCGACTTGTGCTCAACGGAAACAGTCTCAGCTTTGCGCACTTCACCCGTGGAGGCATCCACCACCTTGATATCGGCGCTAAACTCAGTAATCAATGACGCTGTCGAAAAATTGCCTGTGGCCATAGCCTTTTTACGCTGACCAAGCTTGGTAATAGCACCGTAAACCAGATAATCAACGCCACTGACATTAAATCCGCCACCGGCTGTCTGCCCGTCACCAAATTCATTGTTCAGCCCCTGCTCGCCCAAAATTTCATCGACCCGGTTACGCTCGATAATTTTGAAGCGTCCGACCTGAGCCATCTGTGTCTCAAGCATGGTCTGAAAATTATCCTGCTTGGCGTTCACCCGTGAACCACGATAACTATCATTGACCGGAGCCTTGATCTTTGTGATGCCAATTACCGGCAAATCTGGCTCTGCGATAGCGGCACCGCTAAAAGCGTACCCCGTCAAGCACAGCAACAGACTCATCGCTTTAAAGATTTTCTTATACATAGAGACTCCCCCGGGACATGAAATTTAATTGTTATTTATTGCTGCAAGCAGCCTTATATTTTTTCTTTTCGGCTTCAACTCTCGCTTTATTGATGTTCTCGCGGGACCTTAAACCATTCCATTCGACTGAGTCGGAAGCGAGCTCCCATGCGCAGATGCGCCTCAGATAAACAATCCTACACGACCTGATCAATATCGCCAACCCGTGGGTTGAAAGTTCTTTTCGCCCACGACGGCTCGGTTTTTCAAGCAACACCGTTCCGGCAATCACCTACAGCCAGATGCAGATAAATTGATTGAGCATAAAAATATCCGAAGGGATACGATTTGTGAGTCACCTTGGACTATGCTGTAAAGCAAGTGCTTTGAACGGTAAAGAAGCTTAAGTGTGAGATATAAACCCCGAAGCACCAAAGGTCACTAAACAAACAAATGGATGATATAAAGAAGGAGTAGAAGGATGAAAAAGCAAACAGTTTTGCCCGCTGCGATTCTAGCCACCTTTTTGGCAACCGTGGGATTGAGTGGATGCGACACCGGGAAACCAACCGATGAAGCCGCAGCGTCGGCAGATGAGACCAGCCTCCCTGAGCAGGTTGAAGCTGTCGCAGAGGATGCGATGGATGCCGCAGAAGACGCTGCTAATGAAGCCGAGGAAACGGTTGATGAGGCTGTTAATAGTATCGATGAGATAATGGATGAGATGGATGATCAGGAGTAACCTGTGGAGGGCTCAACTATCAATGCGGAATCTTGACCGACACTTTATTTAGCCCTCCAGTCACCCCTATGCAATTGTAATGTGCGCATAAAAAACCCCGGAACTTAACCGGGGTTTTTTATTTACTGCTAACTATCCCAAGCCTAGCGATCAGAACTTAGTCCAGACTGTGCACTTGGCTCTGGATTAGCTTCTGTGCAATTAGCACTCAGGGTAACGGACTCTCAAGCGGAAACCTTGCGACGGCGTAACCCAGCTAACCCGAACAATGCAGAACCAAACAGCCAAGCAGCTGCAGGAAGAGGCACTTCGTTAATACCAGCCACATACAACTCAGAAGTCGTTCCGGGACCCCACTTATCAGCGGCCCAACCTGTTAACGTTCCGAAAACTTTGAGTGTTGTCAGATAGAAACCCAGGGTAATCTTGCCTGAAGCAACCACCAGGTCATCCCATCCTCCGGTATCCGTCCATATTCGCACTGTTTCACCATCTGCGCTTACGTGAGGACCATTGATTCCCACATTGGCCACACCTTTTGCCGCGTCAAAGACAAACTCCAACACTTCACCAGCCTGGAGATTATCATCACTGGAAGGGTTGCACTTATTACTCGTCCCAGTTTGGAGCTGACTCGACAATTCACCACAAACACCCATACCGGCGAGACTGCCAGAATCCAAATAGGCAGCGGCCTCTCGGCCATTTTTATAACCGTAGACATTGAGATCACCAAAGTTCAGCGGCTGCCCTCCCCGCTCATTTTCGTCACCATCAAAATCGTAGTCGTAGGTTGCTGCCATGGACAAACTGGCCGAGGACAGCAGCAAGACACCTGCCAAAAACTGCAGTAATTTAACAGAACTAATCTTCATAACTTACTCCTAAATATCGTTTACAACTCCATAAATTACGTTTACTTCACATGACTACCCCAACTCCAGAAAACTTCGCATTACATGCGTCTTGCATGCAGAGGTAAATGTGACCATGTTCACAAATCGAGATTAAACTTTGAAACTGCTTAACAGGCTTTGTAAAAGTAGTTCTCATTTTTAACAAAGTCAAAAAATTAGCGCGTTTGAAGGGCCTTATTTTTCAGCTCAGGCAGATTCTGATCAGGCGATTGCCTAGAGACACTTCAACAGACAGATAAATTTATTTTTTATATTATATTTCAATATCTTAATTGGATTTATTAATAAATATTTTAATTGCGCAGCGAGACATATCTTCAATCTGCGCTGTGTCAGTATAGATACCATCAATCAACAGTTTCGCCATCCCGTGCAGCGCCCCCCATATTACCTGAGAGGTGCGCAACGCATTATCACCACTGATCAATCCACACTCCTGCCAGCAGCGCACCATCTCTACCTGATGCTGGAAACAGGGGTATGCCACATTGCGCAGCTCTTCGGTGCTGTTCTGTTGTTTCCAGATACTGCGACCAAACATCAATTCATACTCTTCGGGGCTATCAACCGCAAATTGAATATAGTCTTGCACAAAGCCTTCAAATTTCTCCTGCATGGTTTTGGAGGCGTCATCAAAACTGTCGATGGCAGCTCGATACCGGCGACGGAAACCCTCGGCAGCAATCGCGCACAAAAGGTCATTTTTATCGGAGAAATGATGGTACGGAGCCGTGCGTGACACTCCCGCCCTTTCAGCAAGCCGTCGCAGTGAGAGGTTTTCAATGCCCGCTTCGGCGATTAGCTGTTTTGCAGACACCAGCAGGGCCTGACGCAGATCACCGTGATGGTAGCCTGGACGAACGCTTGAATTTGACGGAGGTGAACTCATGGAAGGCAATGTAACAATACATCTTGACAGTGTCAAAATGCCTCTTTAACCTGTTTGCCGAGCTCTACATTAAATCAACCAAACTGAGGCTCAGTGCGTACAAAGTCTGCGGCACGTACAACACCTTCAGCGGCACAAAATAACAATAATCAATCATAGCGGAGTCAACTATGTCCCACAGCACTTATCCCAACCTTCTTGCACCCTTGGATCTGGGTTTTACCCAATTAAAAAACCGTGTTCTTATGGGTTCCATGCACACTGGTCTAGAGGAAGCGCCTGATGGCTATGAACGTATGGCAGCTTATTTTGGCGAGCGGGCTCAAGGGGGTGTGGGCTTAATTGTCACTGGTGGTATTGGCCCCAACAGTGAAGGTGGTACCCATCCAAACACAAAGAAATTAGTCTCAGATGAGGATATTGCCGGTCACAGACAAATTACCGATGCGGTTCATGCCCATGATGGCAAAATCTGTATGCAGATCCTTCACACCGGTCGCTATGCCTACTCTCCCGACCAGGTCGCACCCTCCGCAATCAAGTCACCCATCAACCCGTTCACACCACGCGCCTTAGACGAAGCGGGCATCCACAAACAGATCGACGACTTTGTCTTTACCTCAGTGCAAGCGCAGAAAGCCGGCTATGACGGCGTCGAAATTATGGGCTCAGAGGGCTACTTTCTAAATCAGTTTATTGCCGCGCGCACCAACCAGCGTGACGATGACTGGGGTGGCAGCTATGAAAAACGCATTCGCCTACCAATTGAGGTAGTGCGTCGTGTGCGTGAAGCTGTCGGCGAAAAGTTTATTATCATCTTTCGCCTCTCTATGCTTGATCTGGTCGAGGGCGGCAGCACCGCTGAGGAAGTGATTCAGCTGGGCAAGGCCATTGAGAAGGCCGGCGCCACAATTATCAACACCGGCATTGGCTGGCACGAAGCACAGATCCCCACCATTGCCACCAAAGTGCCACGTGCAGCGTTTACCTGGGTCACCGCACGCTTCAAAAAAGAACTCTCGGTACCTGTGATCACCTCCAACCGCATAAACACGCCAGAAGTCGCAGAAGAGGTCCTCGAACGTGGCGATGCTGACATGATCTCCATGGCAAGACCTTTCCTCGCTGACCCCAATTTTGTGATCAAAGCAATGGAAAACCGTGCCGATGAGATTAATACCTGCATCGGCTGCAACCAGGCTTGTCTTGACCATGTATTTAACGGTCAGATGACCAGCTGTCTCGTCAACCCTCGGGCCTGCCATGAAACCGAGTTGACTATTGCGCCCGCCACGGCGGTGAAAAATATCGCCGTAGTCGGTGCTGGCCCAGCTGGACTCTCAGCCGCGACCACCGCCGCTTCGCGGGGACATAAAGTGACCCTGTTTGATGCCGCCGATGAGATTGGTGGGCAGTTTAATATTGCCAAGCAAATTCCCGGCAAAGAAGAGTTCTACGAAACATTGCGCTATTTCAACAGGCAGATTGAGCTGACCGGTGTCAACTTGCGGCTAAATACGCGTGTGACCGCTGAACAGCTCAACGACGGTGGCTTTGACGACGTGATTGTCGCTACCGGCATCAGCCCTCGCACACCAGAAATTGAAGGCATTGATCACCCCAAGGTCCTCAGCTATCTCGATGTTATTGGCGCGAAAAAGCCAGTCGGTCAAAAGGTCGCCATAATTGGCGCCGGCGGCATCGGCTTTGATACTGCGGAGTATATTACCCACAGCGGCGAATCCACCAGCCAGAATATTCCAGCCTTTATGAAAGAGTGGGGAATCGATATGAGCTTTGGTTCGCGCTCCGGCATTGAGGGCGTCAAGGCTCAGCCAGAACCTTCCCCGCGCGAGGTTTACTTGCTCCAACGCAAGACCTCCAAAGTGGGTTCAGGGCTGGGGAAAACCACCGGCTGGATTCACCGTGCGGGACTGGTGATGAAGGGTGTGCGCTTAATGCCCAGCTGCGATTACCATAAGATTGATGATCAGGGCTTGCATCTAACGGTGGGTGATAAGCCGCAGGTTCTGGATGTAGACACTGTTATTATCTGCGCCGGCCAAGATCCGCTGCGTGACCTGGTGGAAGGACTGACGGTTACCCATCATCTGATTGGTGGCGCGGATATTGCCTCGGAACTGGATGCCAAACGTGCAATCGACCAGGGCACCAGATTGGCCGCCAAGCTCTGAGCCAAATCCAGCAAAAGCCTGGCGATTTGGTCAATAACCCTTGCAACGCAAGGGCAGGCAACCGATCATGCGCGCTGTGATGCTCACGGCGCGCGGATCATTAACCGTGCAGCCTTACCGATTATCTTAAAGAGTTAATATGCCTGACAACCAAAATCAAACCATCGAATTTCGTAATGCCCTTGGCAGCTTTGCCACCGGCGTCACCATTATCACCACAGAAGCCGGAGACGGCCGCATGGTTGGCATGACCGCCAATAGCTTTAACTCTGTCTCTCTGGACCCCGCATTGGTGCTCTGGAGCATTGGTCGCGACGCAAACTGCTTCGAAGATTTTATCTCGACCAAGTCATTTGCTATTCATGTGTTAGCCGCCGACCAAGAGGAGCTTTCCAACCGCTTTGCCAAAAGTGGGGCCGACAAATTTGCCGACCTTAACTGCACCAAAGGCGCCTCCGGGGCACCTATACTGCCCCACTACAGCGCCTGCTTTGACTGCGCTATTGAGCATCAATATGACGGTGGAGACCATGTAATTCTGGTTGGCAGAGTCCTCGACTTTAGCGACCGGGCGTTGGAACCCTTGCTGTTTTATCGTGGTAGATACAACCACTTGTAACGCTTAAACCCTTGCTTTTAAATCTATTGATGCTTCAGAGCCGATAGCTGACTGAGAACGTTCTGCAGTGGCTTCACATCGGCATATTTGGCGTTTAGATCAAACAGATTGGCTCGGTGAGCCTCAGAATTTCTATCGCCCACCGCTTCCTCAGCGATCACCACTTGATAGTTATATTGCAGAGCGTCTACGGCTGAAGCGCGAACACAGCCACTGGTGGTTAAACCCGTGACCACCAGCGAATCAACCCCGAGGTCGCGCAACTGATCATTCAGATCGGTGCCAAAAAAAGCGCTCGCCCAGCACTTTTCAATCAGAGGTTCACTTTTTCGAGGCTGCAGCGCAGCGTCCACTGCCACCCAGTGACTGTCCGGGCGGAGCACATTGAGCGCAGGCACTTTGCGTCTAAAAACATCAGCCTGCTTTTCATCTCGATACACCACTGTTGTAAAAAATACCGGAAGCTGCAGTTGACGAAATAGCTCGAGCAGCTGTCTATTGGCCTCAACCACCTCTGGACATGACACTCCCAGAGGGCATTCTGGATCGGTAAAACCGTTGATCATATCCACCAGCAGTAATGCCGGGCTGGCAGTGAGTCCCAGTTTATTTTGTTGAAGATTATTTGACATGACTGTTCCAGGTTTTCGTTTTACACATAAATTTTTCACCCAAAAAAAAGCGGGCCGCGCTTTTTATAATCAAAAGCACAGCCCGCTGCGGATACTACCCGAAATTAAAAACGGTAGCTAAAGTCAACGCCGTAGGAATCCTTTGCACCCGGGTGAACAAATGAACCACCAAATTCAGGAGCCGGAATGATCTCTTCCAGATACCTTTCATCAGTAATGTTACGTCCCCACACCGTTACACCCCAGTTCTCGCCATCAATAGCGAGACGGGCATTGAGCGTTTCGTATGAGTCGCGCGACGCTTTACTGAAGTCCTGAGTGATACTCGCACCAGGATAGAACACCTGCCAGATGCTTGGAGTTGCTTCACCCTGAAGGGTATGGAAAGCCATTTCACCAACATGCTGCCAATCGAGACGAGCAGTCAGATTGATGCCACTAGACACTTCGGTTTCAAACTGCGCGCCCAGGTTAAAGGTGCGATCAGGCGTCTGCGGCGCATCGTTGCCCACGGTAACAGGGCGATGATCGTTGCGTTGGATTTCACTCGAAAGGAAACCGGCGCCACCAAACAGAGACAGATTTTCAGTAACCAGTGCATTAAAGTCCATTTCAAAACCCTGGATCTGCACATCTTCAATGGTGGTCACCACACGCATCAAACCAAATGGGCCAGCAAAGAATTCAAAGAACTGGCTGTCTTCAACATCGGTATTGAAAATTGACGCATTGATACGCAGACGGTTGTCCAAAAACTCCATCTTGCTACCCAGCTCATAGCTCGTTGAGACCTCTTTGTCGTACTCATCTCTAACCTGAAGTTGACCGTCAACCAGGGCGCCGGGGTTGGTTCCGTCACCATTATTGTTATACCAGAAGTCAATCAGTGCCTCACTGCCAATGGAGTTAAATCCACCACTGCGGAAACCGACACCCCAGCTGGCATAAAGATTAAAATCTTCCGCGGCATTCCAGCTCCAGGTTACCTTCGGCTGGAACTGGCTAAAGGTCGCATTTCGATTAGGTATACCGTTTGGATTGGCTGCAAATGCCGGATTGATCGATCCAGTCGAGTTAACGTTCATGCCTGAACCGGCAACATTAGGCACCTGGTTGTTAACATCGCGCTCTTCGCGGTCATAACGTGCTGCAAATGCCAGCTCCATATCGTCACTCAGCTCAAATTCCATCTGCCCAAAGACCGCCATAACAGACGTATCGAACTGGTCGTTAAACAGCAGATCAGTCGGATTTGGACCAGTTGGGTCCACATAGGGCTGACGCAAGAAGCCACTGCCCGTATCGGCGCCATAGGCAACCACAACCTGACGCTCAATCTCGGCAGCATAGACACCGGCAATCCAGCTGACAGCAGAATCCTCATCCGAGGTCAGACGAATTTCGAGACTGGTATCCGACTGATTGCGCTCCTGGTACTGGTAACCATCACAGGCCGTTGGTGTGTAGGGGCCATAGATACCCTGAAATTCAACACCCGGAGGAAATACCCCAAATGGCGCAAAGAACGGACCAAACAGATCCTCACGACCGGCCCCACCCAAACCTGCCGGAGTATTGTTCAATGTCGCACGATCAGCCTGACAGGCATCGGTTAATTCGTAACCGTAGAATGTTGCGCTGGTGCCATCCGACAGCAGATACTCCTCGAGATCACTGTAGCTAAGCACAACACTGACATCGACGCCCTCGCGATCCCAGTCTGCTTTCACCGAAAACTCAGATGTCTCCTGCTCGTTTTCACCTGGTACATTGTTGGCAAAGGTAAATTCATGCTGATTAACATCCGCAAAGAAAGAGGGCCCAAGGCCAAAATCATTGGCAAATGCCGGCAGAGCAAACACTGCATTAAAGTTAATCGCACCGCCGCTGACTTCACTCATACCTGCGCGGAAGTCCAGTGACAGCTCTTCGCTGACATCCCAGATCAGGCGACCTCGAACAGTAGTATCGTCAAGGAAATCGACTGAGCTGGCACCGGTATAAGTGTTTTGGTAATGACCGTCAGTCTCGCGCTGACTGACGCTTAGACGACCGAGCAGATTATCACTGCCCAGTGCACCGCTGATCGCCAGGCTGCCGTTGCGTGACCCATTATTCCCCGCACCCAACTTAAGATTGGCCTCAAACTCGCTGTCCGGGCGATTGGTGGAGACAATAATCGCACCCGCCACCGCGTTACGGCCATACAGAGCGCCCTGAGGGCCTTTCAGAACTTCAATCTGACTAACATCGAGCAACTCTTCATTGAAGCCGTTCGGATTAGTAACCAGCACGCCATCTACCACATAGGCGAAGGTCGATTCCGCATCGCGGGTTGAAACAATACCGCGGATACTCACTTGGGTGTCACCAACGTTGGCCGAATCAACCATGGTTACGTTTGGCATCAGACTGATGAAATCGCCAGGACGCTGAATGCCCGCACTTTCAATTTGCGACTCGGTGAATGCCGTTACAGCAATCGGCACCTCCTGAAGATTTTCCGCACGCTTTCGCGCCGAAACAACGACCTCTTCAATCGCCATTTCTGCAACGGAAGCACTCGTAAAACCGGCCAAAATCGCCAGAACCAATGATTTCTTCACATGTGTTACTTTCATAATATCCCCCTGAATCAGGTCTAATTGTTATTTTAAAACAGTATGTTATATGTTTTTGTTAATCTAACTTATATCTTATAAAAAACTTTTTAACCTAGTGTCGAGCACCAATAAAGGTTGGCGCTACAGGCGCAGGAAGATGGGTTTCCGCCTCACAGCGACTGCGGATATCCTCAAGCTCACCACCAAAATTAAACAGTGCATCATTACTCCCTCGAGCCGCTATCAGCTCTGCTCGCAACGTCTCCGTTGCGGCCATATCGACTGAGCCATTAGCTGCAATCACAACACCATAGCGGCGCGCGCCTTCAACTGAAACCAATCTGCGTGCCACATCCTGGCGCACCAGCTCGGGATCGCGAGCAAATGGATCGCCCCAGCCGCCGCCACCCCAAGTATTGAAGAAGAGCAAGTCGCCCGCCTTCACCTTAACGCCCTCAACTTTGGCCGGCAACCATTCTTCACTGCCGTCAGCACGAACCAATTTCTTGGTTGAACGCAACCCGGTATCACCACCGAGAACGCCCCATGGGAACGTCAGCCAGCGCTCATCATGAATACCTATGTCGCCATCGACAAGAAACCGATAGGCTACACTGAGTCCATTTCCGCCGCGATGCAAACCGGCACCACCAGAATCGGGGATGGTTTCATAACGCTCAATACGCAGTGGGAAATAGGACTCAATAAACTCGTTGGGCACATTGGTAAAGCCTGGCCACAGTGAGTGACCATCAGGCCCATCACCCACCGGACGACCCGGAACACCACCAAAACCAATCTGGAACAGCTGGAACCATTCATTACCCTTACCTTCACGGGTATCGTAGCCAGAGAAGAACAGGTGCGGCGAATCAGAGAAACCCGCTGCATTAAGCATCATCTCAGGTGCCCCCATTCCCAACAGAGCGCCGAGCACATCAAAAATGCGCCCTAAAGCATGGGTTCGACCGGACAGCGCAGCAGGATAGTTTGGCTTTAGCAGAGTACCCTGAGGAATGCGGACATCCACAAGGTCATAGAAACCATCATTAAAGACTATCTGCGGGTCGACCACGTTAATTGTGAAGGAACCAAAGAACATCTTGAACATATCTTCGTTAAGGAAGAAATTAACCGAGCTCTGTGCCTGTGGGTCGGTGCCGGCAAAATCAAAGATTGCCTTCTCACCTTCACGCCACATGGTGCACTTTATCTTGTAGGGTCCCATGCCCATACCATCGTCACAGAGATAATCTTCAAACTCTCTCGGCTCCTCGGGAATAAACATGCCGATAATATGCTTCATGGCGTCGTAGTTACGCTGCAACATAATATTCATGGTCGAAAACAGCACGTCATCACCGAAACGATCGGCCAGTTCGACACAGCGTTTGGCTGCAGTATTACAGGCTGCAACCAGCGCATTAAGGTCAAAGCGATTCCACTGTGGGGTTCGCACGTTATGCAAAATCAGCTCCAGCAGGTCACTTTGCAAAACACCTTTTTTATACAGCTTGGTTGGTGGAATGCGAATACCTTCCTGGAAAATGGTTGTCGCCTGAATCGGTATCGATCCCGGCACCATGCCGCCATTGTCGGACATATGTCCGAACATCGCAGACCAGGCAATGTGCCTGCCCTCTTTGAACACCGGCACCAACACCACCCAGTCAGGAAGGTGCGAGACAGCCGCATTACACATATAAGGATCGTTGGTGAGGATAATATCGCCCTCTTCGATCTCGTCATCGTAGGCTTCGAGGAATGGTCCGATAAAAGAGCCAAACTGGCCCACAACCATCTTACCTTCTTTATTGGCAATCATCGGAAAGCAGTCACCCTGCTCGCGAATCCCGGGCGACATAGCCGTTCTAAACAGCACCGCATCCATTTCTTCTCGCGCATTGCGCAGAGCATTTTCGATAATGTCGACAGTCACCCCATCGACTTCAACATGCTGAAGGGGATTGGTATTGGTTTCTAATAGTCTTGCAGTCATGATTATTGTCCCCCTTTCGCAGAGCCAGAAGCCGGATTGATCAACAGATTGCCCACCGTATCCACTGCGGCGATATAGCCCGGCAGAACCACGGTGGTTGAATCCATCTCACCGACAATCGCCGGACCCTCGACTTGCAGGCCCGCATGCAATTTAGCACGGTCGTAGATATTGGCCGCGTGCCAAGCGCCTTCGTAATAAAACTGACTCTCGTGGATCTTACATTCATCCAGCGTCGTGCCCGCTTGTCCCATTTTTAGTTCAGCAATAGCTTTGGCTTGCGCTTTGGCCACCGCGCGAATCATCAAAATTTCATGCCCGTCACCGAGTTTGAAAGTAAACAGCTGCTCATGCTCTGCATCAAACTGATCAGTCAACAGTGCAACACCGCGTTCTTTGAGCTCCGCCTCGGTAAAGTCGATAGTGATTTGGAAGGCCTGCCCAGAATAACGCAGATCGGCCTGATAGGTGATTTCATGCTCGGATACAGGAATATTATCGGCCAGCAATGCTTCACCGGCACGTTCTTGCAGCTCGCGCAAATCCACGGCCAGCTGCTGATCACTGAGCTCGCTAGCCATTGTTAGATAGGTTCGTGCCGCCTCATCCTGCACCTGAGTTGTGGCATCACCATACGCACAGAGCACACCCGGGCCTGGAGGAATAATCACTGGCCAGGCATCAGTTAAAACTCCCAACGCATTGGCATGCAATGGTCCGGCACCACCAAATCCAACCAACGCAAAATCACGTGGGTCATAGCCCTGCTCAACCGAAACCAGCCGTAGCGCACCAAACATCGATTCATTGACGATCTTGACGATGCCTTCAGCGGCTTCCATCAAGTCAATACCCATGGCATCGGCCACGGTTTGCACCGCGGCAACCGAAGCCTCGCGATTAATCTCCATTTTACCACCGAGCTGCACATCGGAGGGTAGATAGCCGAGCACCACATTGGCATCGCAGACCGTTGGCTGTTCTCCGCCCTTCATGTAACAAGCTGGGCCGGGAACCGCACCAGCAGATTCCGGACCAACTCTCAAGGCTTTAGTTAACTCGGGCACAAAAGCAATTGAACCACCACCAGCGCCTACGGTACGCACATCGACGGATGGCGCGCGCACACGAACGTCACCAACAATGGTCTCACGCCGCACCCGAGCTCGAGAATTTTGAATTAACGCCACATCGGTGGAGGTACCGCCCATATCGCAGGTCAGAATATTGTCGTAGCCGGCGCGACTACAGAAATAGATCGCACCCGACACACCGCCAGCCGGACCCGACATCAGCAGATTAACCGGAGACACCGCTGACGCCCGAGCCGAAGCGAGCCCGCCATCGGAGCGCAGAATGGACAGCTGGGTATCAGCTCCCATTTTATCGTTGAGCGCCGACTGCAGATTGTTAACATACCTGGCCACTTCAGGGCGCACATAGGAGTTGACTACCGTGGTTTCGGTACGCTCATACTCCTGCATCTCGGGAACGACTTCACTGGAAATAGAGATTGGCGTATCGACAAAAATTTCTGCAGCAATCTCGCGAGCGCGAACTTCATGATCACCGTTGATATAAGAGTTTATAAAACAGATTGTCAGCGCTTCGACCTCACCAGTCGCATACAGCGTTTTGAGGTCAACACGCAGCTGGTCTTCGTCCAGCGCTTGAACCTGCTCACCACTCGCACTCATCCGCTCATGGGCACCAATCGTGAGCTCCAGCGGCGCAAGCAAAGGTTTTTTAACAAAGCTGACCCAGCCACCAAGTCCGCCTGGACAGAAAGATCTCGCGACCTGCAAGGTATCTTCATACCCGGCCGTCGTCACCAGACCCACTTTGGCGCCACGCCCTGTTAGCACTGCATTGGTCGCCACAGTGGTACCGTGCATCACGCGACTGACCTCGCGGGGGTCAATTCCCGACTCATCACAGATTCGTGCAATACCGTTGAGAACGCCGATAGAGGAATCCTCAGGAGTCGACGGCACCTTGGCAGTGAAAGTCTGTCCTGATGTTTCATTGATCAGCAGAAGGTCAGTAAATGTCCCCCCAACGTCTACTCCTAGCCTAAAGCTCATACTTATCTCCGGATCTTCTTATTGTTTTTTTCTTATACGCCGATAGTTCAAAATCGGCTCTTATCACGCAGCCTTCAAAAGATAGCGCTGCAGCCATGGCTTGGCCCGGCCTCCTGGCGCGGTGCCCGTCAACTGGGCCGCCAGATCGGACGCCAACATCAACTTGTTCAGATCAATGCCTGTTTCAAAGCCCATTTGCGCCAACATCATTGCGACATCATCAGTCGAGACATTTCCCGACGCGCCCGGCGCAAACGGACATCCGCCCAGCCCTGCAATTGAACTATCAAAGCGGCGGATTCCTGATTCCAGCGCAGCATAAACATTGGCCAAGCCCATAGCCCGAGTATCATGAAAGTGGCAGCCGAGTTTGTCTGAGCCATGCTGCTTTACCAGCGAGGCAGTCAATTCGCGCACCTGTTGAGGATGCGCCGCGCCTATGGTGTCTGCCAGCACAACCTGATCAGCGTGCCCGACAAACCTTGCCACAATATCTTCCACCACTGCGGGATCTGTTGGCCCATCAAACGGACATTCGAAGACAACCGCGACGGTGGCCGTCACAGCAATACCATCACGTCGCGCACAGTCGATAATATCAAGTGTCACCGCTTCCGCATCAGCCATACTCATGGCCGCATTTTTTTGCGCCATGCCATCGCTGGCATAAAGGACCATTGTGACCATTTTGGCACCGGCATCGCGAGCTAATTGATAGCCTTTCATGTTCGGAATCAAGGCCAGCGACAGCACATCAGCATTGGCTTGATCACTCAGCCCGGCAAATACCTGATCAGTGCCCGCCATAGCCGGCACTGCTCTAGGCGAGACAAAACTGCCCACTTCTATCTGCGGCACCCCAGCTTCGGCAATCGCCCTGATTAACATCAGACGCTCTTCGGTGGTGAGAATCTTAGGCTGATTCTGCAGACCATCGCGCGGCCCTACATCGGTAATAATGACTGTTTCTGTCTTCATGCAACAGTTCCCTCCGCGCGCATCTGCGCAATTTCTTGCAAGCTAAAATCAAGCAATTCATGTAAAACCGCATCAGTATCCTGACCAAGAAGAGGCGCTGCAGTAAATTGCTCATCACCACTACGTGACAGTTTGATCGGATTACCTGGCCCCTTTGTCGAGTTGCCATTGGGATGTTTCAGGTCGATCACCATGTTGCGGTGCAGAACCTGACTGTCTGACAGTGCCTGACTGAAATTATTGACTGGGGCACAGGGGATTCGCTGCGCTTCGAACAGCGCCAACCAATGCGCACAGCTCTCAACGCTAAGCAGCTCGTTAAGTCGGGCATTGATCATATCGCGGTCTTCCCAGCGACCTGGCTGCACGTCATATTTGGGGTCATCGAACTCCGGGCAATTAACCACCCGCTTAAGGTTTTGCCAGAAATTATCAGTAATCACCGCAATCACGATAAAACCGTCTGAGCAAGTAAAAGTGTTGTATGGCACATGTACAAAGTGACTGTTGCCAATTGGATAAGGGTTTTCACCAGAGAGAAAATGCATGGTCGCCATATAATTGAGCATGGATATCTGACAATCGAGCATTGAAATATCAACATGCTGGCCTCGCCCACTGCGCTCACGCTCATACAACGCCGCCAGCACACCCATCACGCCAAACATACCGCCACCGAGATCACCGATCGGGATACCTGCTCTGACCAATTGCTGTTGATCCGGCCCGGTAATCGACATACCGCCGCCCATGGCCTGAGCCACCTGGTCGAAGGCCGGCCGTTTACTGCCGGGACCATCGGAGCCAAATCCAGAAACAGTGCAGGTGATAATGCGTGGATTGATCGTGCAGAGCGAATCAAAATCGATTTCCAATCGCTCTGCAACACCGGCTCCAAAATTGCTGATAACAATATCGGCTTTTTTAACCAGCTTATAAAACACCTGCAGACCCTGTTCACTTTTGAGATCGATAACGACGCTCTTTTTGTTGCGATTTAGAGTGAGATAATAGGCTCCCATGCCATCCAGAGAGTTATTCGGATCGGACGCCAAAAGCTTGCGCGTGCCCTCACCCCCCAAAGGCTCAACCTTGATAGTTTCAGCACCCAGATCAGCGAGAATCATACTGCCGTAAGGGCCAGACAGCATATGCGTCAGGTCGAGAACCCGAACCCCCTTCAAGGACTGGTTCATCGATTACTCTCCACAGCCATGCCCATACAGCGACAGCGTGAACAGTCATCAAGCGTTCGCAACCATTGGTAAAAAGCGCAGCGTCTCATTTTTCCCCTCGCCCGCCAAACAGAGAGTTGTGGCGGCATTTTTTTAAGCCAGTGATTGATTGGTTATAGTGCCCGCGTAACGATTTCGATCGCGAGCTGTACTTAACCGGCCATAATGGTATAAAGTTATACCAAACATTCTTTAGTGATACAACTGTTTAATCTGTCCGTAAGAATTTTAAAGAGCAATCAGGCCCTATCTATGACCATCACAGCGAGCGCAACCCTGTTCAACAAGAACCTGCGGCGCAATATATCGACCAGCTTACCCGTGCCGCTCTATCATCAGCTCTATAGCGTGATCAAAGGCTTTATTCTCGACGGCTCACTGCACAATGGCGACAAGCTGCCCAGCGAGCAGGAGCTGGCTGAGATATTTGATGTGTCGCGCATCACCGCAAAACGTGCCGTCAATGAGCTAGCTGCTGAACAGCTGGTGCAGCGGGCTCGCGCCAAAGGCACCCACGTCATCTA
Source organism: Porticoccaceae bacterium (assembly GCA_024644595.1). Classification (GTDB taxonomy): domain Bacteria; phylum Pseudomonadota; class Gammaproteobacteria; order Pseudomonadales; family Porticoccaceae; genus HTCC2207. The sequence continues at coordinate 186,744 of JAHEHL010000004.1, forward strand.
CAAATATTCCCCCAAGCCGGTGCAGGCACCGCTGGTCGGTGTGCTGGAAGAGATCGATAGCATTGCCGAGAGTTCGACAGCAACGGTGCTTGAATGCGCACTGATCAAACCCCCTCAGGGCATCGCTGCCGAGTTTAACCTCGGCCGCAGCGACCGATTGTTCCATCTACTAAGAACTCGCGAGCGCGCGGGCGCGATTTTTGGCTACTTCGACAGCTGGAGTGCTGGAGTCGATATGCCTGAGACTAGCGACATCTTTATCAATGCATCTCGTCACCAATATTTTCGTGAAACTGGTATGCGCGTTAGCCACGTTAAACAGACTATTGGGGCGGTAAGTGCCTCTACGGCTGTTGCCAACCACCTCAATATCAGTCCGGGCGCTCCATTGCTGCAGTTAGTGCGACGTTCATTTTCTCAACACGGCGACCGGGAAGAGCTGGTCGACTACCTCATCGCGCTCTACAACACCGAGCTGTTCCAGTACCAAATGGATCTTAAATTAGACTGAGATACTCCATTTCCGCAAGACAAGCTCCCTCCATTCGGCTGTCGTTTGAGTTCGACTTTGCGCTTATGTCTTAGGTTCGGTTTGGATTTAGGCTTAGACTCAAAGCTTACGTTGACGTAAACGTTAAATGGTTATTATACTCCCTGCATTACATAACCGAAGTCAATCAAACTGTGGTCAAGCCAACATCCGACATCGCCAGCGAATACAGTATCTCTCAGCTCGCCAAAGAGTTTGAGATTACCCCCCGCAGCATCCGTCACTATGAAGATATGGGCCTACTGTCCCCTGCCCGTCGCGGTCAGACGCGCGTCTATACCCCGGCCGATCGCACCAGGTTGCGACTGATTTTGCGCGGCAAACGTCTCGGGCTCACACTCGAGGACTCGCGAGAAATTATCGACATGTACGAACCCGGTAAAACCAATGTTGATCAGCTGAAAAAACTGATCGATGCGATTCAGCAGCAGCGCATCAAACTCAACCGACAGCTCGACGATATCAGCAAACTGCTCAAAGACCTCAACCAGGCTGAGACAGATTGCATCGAGGCCCTAAAATCCAGCGGAAAAAAATAAACTATGCATACTCACTACCCCAGCCTGAACTTTAACCTCGGCGATGAAATCGACATGTTGCGCGACAGCGTCTACCAGTTTTGCCAGGCGGAGATCGCACCGCGTGCAGCCGAGATTGATCAGAGCAATGAATTCCCAATGGATCTTTGGCGCAAATTTGGTGACCTCGGCCTGCTCGGCATTACCGTCAGTGAAGAGTACGGCGGTTCCGGGATGGGTTATTTGGCTCACAGTGTAGCCATGGAGGAAATCTCCAGAGCCTCAGCATCGGTTGGTCTCTCCTATGGGGCGCACTCTAACCTCTGTGTTAACCAACTATTTAAAAATGGCACTGCAGAGCAAAAGCAGAAATATTTGCCCAAACTCTGTTCCGGCGAACATATCGGCGCTCTGGCCATGTCCGAACCCAATGCCGGCTCCGATGTCGTCAGCATGAAGCTGAACGCCACGAAACAGGGCGACAAATATCTCCTCAACGGCAACAAAATGTGGATTACCAATGGCCCCGATGCGCACACTTATATTATCTATGCCAAGACCGATGTCAGTGCTGGCTCTAAAGGTATCACTGCCTTTATTGTCGAGCGGGACTTCCCCGGCTTTTCTCGCCATCAAAAACTCGACAAATTGGGTATGCGCGGTTCCAATACCTGTGAATTGGTTTTTCAGGACTGTGCGGTGCCAGCGGAAAATATACTCGGCGGCGAAGGTCGCGGTGTCGCGGTACTGATGTCCGGTCTTGACTACGAACGCACCGTGCTGTCCGGCGGACCCGTCGGCATTATGCAGGCCTGTCTCGACGTAGTGTTGCCCTATATTCATGAACGCAATCAGTTCGGCCAAGCGATTGGTGAATTCCAGTTGATGCAGGGCAAGATAGCCGACATGTATGCCGACCTGAATGCTTCTCGCGCCTATCTCTACGCGGTGGCCAGAGCCTGTGATCTCAATCAGGATTCACGTAAAGATGCGGCCGCCGTAATCTTGTTTACCGCTGAAAAAGCAACCCAGATGGCCCTGCAGGCTATTCAGGCGCTCGGCGGCAATGGCTACACCAATGAATACCCCACCGGTCGTTTACTGCGCGATGCCAAGCTCTACGAAATAGGTGCCGGCACGTCAGAGGTGCGTCGCATGCTGATCGGCCGCGAGCTTTTTAGCCAAAGCGCATAATAGAAAAGTTTTAGCAAAGGCAAATTTATGGCCATTATCAAAACCCGCATAAACAATAAAAGCCCCGATTACAGCGACAATTACCAGGCGATGCTGACTCAGGTGGATGACCTGAAAAGCACGTTGCAGACGATTGCTCAGGGCGGCGGCGCCAAAGCCTGCGAACGTCATACCGCACGAGGTAAACTGCTACCGCGTCAGCGTATTGAGGCGCTGCTCGATCCGGGTTCGGCGTTTCTAGAATTTTCTCCACTGGCGGCTTACAAAGTCTACGACGAAGAGGTTCCCGCCGCAGGCATCATCACCGGCATCGGTCGCGTCAGCGGTCAGGAATGCGTGATTGTCGCCAATGACGCCACGGTAAAAGGCGGCAGCTATTATCCGCTAACGGTTAAAAAACACCTGCGCGCTCAAGCGATTGCCGCAGAGAACAACCTGCCCTGCATCTATCTGGTCGACTCCGGCGGTGCCAATCTGCCACGCCAAGATGATGTGTTCCCCGATCGCGAGCACTTCGGTCGAATATTCTTCAACCAAGCCAATATGTCGGCACAAAACATTCCGCAGATAGCCGCGGTAATGGGCTCCTGTACCGCCGGCGGCGCCTATGTTCCGGCGATGGCTGACGAATCAATTATTGTCAAAAATCAGGGCACCATTTTTCTTGCCGGCCCACCACTGGTTAAGGCCGCAACTGGCGAGGAAGTCAGCTCGGAGGAACTGGGTGGAGCTGATGTTCACTGCCGCACCTCTGGCGTCGCAGATCACTATGCCAACAATGACCACCATGCACTCGAACTGGCGCGCCGCTCAGTGGCGCGACTGAATCGGGTTAAGCCTTGCAATGGCGATATTACCGAAGCCGTCGAACCACTCTACCCAAGCAATGAAATCTACGGGATTGTGCCCAGCGACTCGCGCAAATCCTACGATGTACGCGAGATTATTGCCCGGGTTGTCGACGGCTCTGACTTCGATGAATTCAAAGCCCTGTATGGCACCACGCTGGTCTGTGGTTTTGCCCGCATTTACGGCTACCCGGTCGGTATTGTCGCCAACAATGGCATCCTCTTTGGCGAGTCAGCACAAAAGGGCGCGCACTTTATTGAGCTCTGTGCACAGCGCAAAATTCCGCTGGTCTTTTTGCAAAATATTACCGGCTTTATGGTTGGCAAACAGTATGAAAATGACGGTATCGCCAAGCATGGGGCGAAAATGGTTACTGCTGTTGCCACTGCCAATGTCCCTAAATTTACCGTTTTAATCGGCGGCTCTTTTGGCGCAGGAAACTATGGCATGTGTGGCCGCGCCTACGACCCTCGCTTTATGTTTATGTGGCCCAATGCACGAATCTCAGTAATGGGCGGGCCCCAAGCAGCCGGTGTTTTAGCGCAGGTAACAAGAGATAAGTATGAACGCGACGGCATCGAGTGGAGTGCCGAGCAAGAAGCAGAGTTTAAACAACCGATTATTGATAGCTACGAGCATCAGGGACACCCCTATTATGCGTCAGCCCGCCTGTGGGACGATGGCGTAATTGATCCGTCAGAGACCCGACGTGTGTTGGGCCTGTCGATTGCGGCGAGCCACAACCGGGTAATAGAAGAAACCAAATTCGGCCTCTTCAGAATGTGATAAAAAATAAAGTGGATCAACCATATGTTTAATAAAATACTCATTGCCAATCGCGGTGAGATAGCCTGCCGAGTCATTCAAACAGCACGAAAAATGGGCATTGCGAGCGTGGCCGTCTACAGTGATGCAGATCGCAATGCACGTCATGTGAAGCTGGCAGATGAAGCGGTTTATATAGGCCCTTCAGCCTCTTCGGAATCCTACTTGGTAGTGAAAAAAATTATAAACGCCGCACTCGATACCGGAGCACAGGCGATCCATCCAGGCTATGGATTTCTCTCCGAGAACGCCGATCTCTGTCGTCACTGTGCCGCTAATAATTTGGTCTTTATCGGCCCACCGGTAGACGCGATTTTAGCCATGGGATCAAAATCCGCGGCCAAAAAAATTATGGCGAATGCCGATGTGCCACTGGTTCCCGGCTATCACGGTGAAGACCAAAATCCAGCAGTATTAAAACAGGCTGCTGACTCCATGGGTTATCCAGTCCTGCTCAAGGCTGCCGCAGGCGGCGGTGGCAAGGGTATGCGGGCAGTCTACGCTGAAGATGAATTTGATCAGGCCCTCGCAGCAGCCAAACGCGAAGCACAAACCAGCTTTAATGATGATTTGATGCTGGTGGAGAAGTATCTTCAAAAACCACGCCATGTAGAGATTCAAGTATTTTGTGATCAGCACGATAATGCAGTGTATCTTTTCGAGCGCGACTGCTCCCTGCAACGCCGACATCAAAAAGTCATAGAAGAGGCCCCCGCTCCAGGACTCTCGGAAGAGTTGCGCCAGCGAATGGGCAGCGCGGCGATCCAGGCCGCTAAAGCGATCAATTATCAGGGTGCAGGCACCGTTGAATTTTTGCTCGACAGCAGCGGTGCATTTTTCTTTATGGAAATGAATACTCGCCTGCAGGTAGAACATCCAGTCACCGAAATGATTACTGGCCAGGATTTGGTGGAGTGGCAACTGCGCGTAGCCAATGGCGAAACTCTTCCCATGCGTCAGGATCAGCTGACTATTCACGGGCACGCGTTTGAAGCACGTATCTATGCCGAAGACCCGGATAATGACTTTTTGCCCTCCACCGGCACCCTGCACCAACTGCGGGCACCGATCGAAAGCAATCATGTGCGTATCGATAGCGGTGTAGTCGAGGGCGATGAGGTATCAATTTTTTATGATCCCATGATTGCCAAACTGATTGTTTGGGATAGCGATCGAGCTCGAGCTTTGAAAAGATTGACAGATGCACTGAGCGACTTCTGCATCAACGGCGTTACCAGCAATATTCCGTTTCTCTACAACCTCGCCAGCACTGCAGCTTTCCGCAGCGGCGATGTCGATACCGGTTTTATCGAAGAACACCAGGACGAAATCTTTCATCGCCGACAAGAAGATCTGGATTATGCCGCACCATTGGCTGCGCAGGCGATTCTCGCCAAGCGCGCAGAGCGGTCCAAACAGCTTGCCGAGCACTCTTTAGAGCCTAGCTCACCCTGGCACCTGACTGACAACTGGCGTACTACTGGCATTGAACAGCATTCGTTAGCCATGCTTATCAATGACCAGCCCGTTCAGCTCAAAGCCGATACCAGCGTCATGCCCGCCGGTATTAAAGTAGTCAACAACGGCGAGCACCACTTTTCCAACAGCAGTGACTTTAATCTGTTTACACCACAGGGCGTATTTCACTGCACAGAAGCGCAAGCCAACCTCGGCCTCGACGAAGATAACCACAGCAGTGGTAATCTCGCCGCACCGATGAATGGCACAGTGGTTACCTTGCTTGTCGAGGCTGGGGCGTCAGTCAGCAAAGGGCAGCCGCTGCTGGTCATGGAAGCGATGAAGATGGAACACACCATTGCCGCACCCACAGACGGTCAGGTCGGCGAGTTTTTCTACCAAGCCGGAGACCTTGTAGATGGCGGGGCTGAATTGCTGATTTTCGTGGCAGCGGACATCAGCGCGGCACTTTAATTAGGTTATACTAGCGCTCTCAAAAACTGCTCTGGAGGAGCCCTTTTGACTGCATTTCGTCCATGCATTGATCTTCATCAGGGTCAGGTTAAACAGATTGTCGGCGGCAGCCTCAACGACTCAGGTGCCGACACTAATTTTGTTAGCAGTCAGGATGCAGCCTATTATGCCAACCTCTATCGCGAGCGCGGCCTCACCGGCGGGCATGTTATTGCCCTTGGCCCCAACAACCAGCAACAGGTGCTCAATGCATTGCGCGCCTACCCCAATGGTTTGCAATTTGGCGGTGGCGTCAATCGAGAAAATGCCGCCAGTTATCTTGAATCCGGCGCCTCACATATTATTGTGACATCGTTTTTGTTTGAGCATGGCAACTTCTCCTGGCCACGGCTCGAGCAGATTAAATCCGAGGTCGGCCGCGAGCGCCTGGTGCTCGATCTGAGCTGCCGTAAAACCAATGACGGTTGGATGATTGCCACCGATCGCTGGCAAACCATTACTCACACAGCGGTGAATCAAGAGACGCTTGCAGAACTGGAACATCACTGCGCCGAATTTCTAATTCACGCGGCGGATGTTGAGGGTTTACAAGCAGGCATTGATCGCGAACTGGTCAGCCTGCTCGGCAGTTGCTCCACGGTACCCACCACCTATGCAGGCGGTGCACGCTCGCTCGACGACCTCAAACTGGTGCAATCGCTATCGAATAACAAAGTAGACCTGACTATTGGCAGCGCGCTGGATATCTTTGGCGGTCGCGGCGTCACGCTGGACGCCTGTGTCAACTGGAATCGGCAGCAAAGCTAAAAAAGCTGCACTAACTCTGTAAGCCAGTGCAGCTTTAGCGACTTATCAGGCTGCGTCACAGCCTATTAACAGGTGCATGACACAGGGCAAACCTAGCTTTCGACAACAAACGTTAACCCAGCATTGGCCTCCAAACGTTCGATTAGTGCCGAGCCCATCGCCGGCGCGGTGGTCCAAATACCCCCTCCCGCCAACTCTGGATTTTTAACCAGACACACGGCACTTTCAGCAATCATCTTCGAGGTAGAGCCATAACCTGGATCCATATCACCCTGCACGCTCACCCGCACCGAACGGCCATCGGCGGCCTCGCCAATCAACAACACATCGTAATTACCGTTGACACGCTCTTCGAGACTCGGCCCCTCACCCGGCTGGGTTGGATCGGTCGCCATAGAGTTATCGTCGGTGACCGCTTTGGCAACCGCTTCTCCGCGTTCGCCCGGCCCTGTTACCAACATTTCGTCATAGACAAAGTCTGTACCGTAGGCATGGCCGAGCAATGCATTTGAGCGGTGAATGTTTTTGGTATTGATGCTCGCCATAACAAACGGCGCAACCCAACTCTGCAGGCTTTCATCAAATTCAGGTTTGTTACCCAGCGGCTGCTCGGCGCCAACAAAACCGTCGCACAGGGCAAACGGGTTGCGCAGTACATTGATTAGCTGGCGATCTTTTCCTGCCGCCGCCATGGTCGCGCGGAAACTGGCCAGCGTGCCACCGGAAAAAGTTCCCTTCATTGAACGCACGCGGCCCTTGACGCGAGGGACCATGGCACCCAATTGATGCACTGCTGTCTGCTGCAAAAACAGCACACCTAGGTCAAAGGGAATCGAATCGAAGCCACAGGAGAAAACGATCCGGGCACCGCTGGCTTTGGCGGTCTCCGCGTGAGCGGCAATCATTTGATGCATCCAACCCGGTTCTCCGCACAGATCGACATAATCAGTACCCTGCTCAGCGCAGGCTGCGACCAGCTCATTACCATACAGCTGGTACGGCCCGACAGTGGTCAGCACTACCTTGCAACGCGCGACCATCGCATTTAACGAATCCTGATTACTGGCGTCAGCTACGACCAGCGGCACCTGCTTGGCGATGCCCATCTCATCGCGCACCGCTTCAAGCTTGGCTTGACTGCGTCCCGCCATGGCCCATTTGAGTTCGCCATCAACGCCGTACTGATTATTTAAATATTCAGCGACCAGTCGGCCAGTAAAACCCGTGGCGCCATAGACCACGACATCTAATTCTCTGCTACTCTGCATAGTTATTATTCTCATGTCTGCTAGGAAAGAATCTGCTTCACAGCAGATTTAGTGGACTGGAGTATATCAGCCTATTCCATCGGGGAAGCGACTATGTAACTATCCCCGCTATTGGGCACGGTGATAAATAAGTGCCGAAACAACGCACATTTTAAAAACATTATTGGGGAAAATTATGTCAGTGGTCAGTTATGAAATGCAGGGTGATATTGGAATTATCTGGATCGACAATCCACCGGTCAACGCTCTCTCACAAGCTCTGCGCGACGGCATCTACGACGCCGTTACGGCAGCGCAGGACGATCATAGCAAAGCGTTGCTGTTGATCTGCCGAGGTCGCACCTTTATAGCCGGCGCCGATATCTCCGAATTTGGGAAACCACTGACTGGGCGCGACTTCAATCAAGTGCTTGAATGCATTGAACACTCCGCTAAACCCATTATCGCCGCTATTCATGGCACCGCCTTGGGCGGTGGGTTAGAGACCGCACTGGCCTGTCACTACCGCTGTGCGCTGCCCTCTGCCATGGTGGGCCTTCCTGAAGTCCATCTGGGGCTGCTGCCTGGCGCTGGGGGCACTCAACGTGTGCCGCGCCTGATCGGCGTTGAAGCGGCGATTAAAATGATTACCAGTGGTGCCCCGATCAAGGCTGCCGCAGCGCTGGAGGCCAAACTGATCGATCATATGGTTGACGGCGATGACCTGCTCGCCGGCGCCTTGGCCTATGCCGAGCAGCTGATCGCCAACGCAGCACCCCTTTTGCGGGTGCGTGATATCACGATTGATTCTGCCTCTTTTGATGCGGCGATTTTTGATCTGTCGCGTAAACAGCTAAGCCGGCAAGCTCGCGGTCAGGTCGCTCCACAACGTATTGTCGATTGCATTGAAGCTGCAGCAACAATGCCTTTTGATCAGGGCCTGGCTATTGAGCAGGGCCACTTTCTGGATTGTATGGCGTCCAGCCAGTCAGCGGCAATGCGGCATATCTTTTTTGCCCAGCGCGAAGCAAGCAAAATTAAAGACCTGCCAAAAGAGACCAGTAAACGCCATATACAGTCGGTGGCCATTATTGGTGGTGGCACCATGGGAGGTGGCATTGCAATGAATTTTGCCAATGCCGGCATTCCGGTGACCATGCTTGAAATTAATGATCAAGCACTGCAGCGCGGGCTCGCCATTGTTGATAAAAATTACACCGCGACAGTTAAGAAAGGCAAGCTTAGCGAGGCGAAAAAACAGTGCTGTATGGATCTGATTACAGGCACAACAAACTACCAGGATCTGGCTAATGTCGACCTAGTGATCGAAGCGGTATTTGAAAACCTCGATATCAAAAAACAGGTTTTCGCTAAGCTTGACGAGGTCTGTAAACCCGGCGCGATTCTTGCCACCAATACCTCATATCAGGATGTTAATGCGATTGCCGCAGCAACTCAGCGCCCGGAAGATGTAATTGGTCTGCACTTTTTCAGCCCGGCCAACATTATGAAACTGTTAGAAATTGTGCGTGCCGATAAAACCTCCGACGAGGTTATTGCTACCTCGATGGCGGTGGCCAAAGCGATTGGTAAAGTGCCGGTGCTGTCAGGCGTCTGCTTCGGTTTTATTGGTAACCGTATGTTCAGTCAGTATGGTCGCGAAGCCCAGCTGTGCCTGATCGAAGGTGCCAGCGCCGAGCAAATTGACCGGGTGATGGAAAACTTTGGCATGGCCATGGGCCCGATTGCTGTCAGCGATCTGGCTGGCATTGATATTGGCTACAAGGTTCGCGAGGCGATGAGCGACGAGGAAAAAGGCGATCCACGCAGTTATTGTATTGCCGATGTACTGGTTGAACAGGGCCGGCTCGGACAGAAAACCGGCGCCGGGTTCTATAAATATGACCCGCAGACTCGTGCACGCCTGAATGACCCCGAGGTAACCGCCCTGATCGAAGCTCAGGCGACCAAATACAATATCACCCGACGAGCATTCAGCGACGAGGAAATTATCGATCGTCTGTTGTTACCACTGGTCAATGAAGGGGCAAAAATTCTTCAGGAAGGTATTGCTCAGCGCCCTAGTGATATTGATGTGGTCTATGTATTTGGCTATGGCTTTCCAGTCTATCAAGGCGGGCCAATGCATTATGCCGACCATATCGGTCTCGAAACCGTTTACAAGAAACTCTGCGCTTTACAGCAACAGAGCGGTGACGATTTCTGGCAGCCTGCCGAACTGATCAAGAACCTGGCCGAGAATGGCAGCAGTTTTGCTCACTGGGCTCATAACCAAAACTAATCATTCATTGACCACCACCTAAGTGAAAAGGGTTTTTATTATGCAATGCCAACTGATACGCAGCCTGCTCTTGATACTACTGTGGACAGGAGCAGTGGCGGCCGACACCACAAACAAACCAGAGTTTGTGTTTACGGCGATTCCCGATCAGGATGAGTCACATCTGCAACAGCGTTTTAACAAAGTCGCCGCCTACCTGCAGCGCGAACTCAATGTCGCGGTTCGCTATGTTCCGGTTAAAAGTTATGCTGCAGCAGTCACCGCTTTTCGTAACAACCAGGTGCAACTGGCCTGGTTCGGCGGACTCTCTGGTGTTCAAGCGCGGCGTCTAGTGCCAGGCAGCCGAGCTATTGCGCAGGGCTATGAGGATCAATTTTTCCGCAGTTATTTTATCGCCCATCGCAGCAGTGGGTTGGAAGAGAGCGACAGCCTGCCCGAGACTATGGCCGGCAAGACCTTTACCTTTGGCTCCAAAGGCTCGACTTCTGGTCGATTAATGCCGGAGTATTATCTTCGTCAGCAATTGCAGCAAGCACCAGATCAACTCTTTAGCAAAGTGGGCTACAGCGGTGACCACAGCCGCACGATCGCCCTGGTGCAGTCGGGCGCTTATCAGCTGGGCGCAGTCAACTACAAAGTCTGGGAGAGCGAGTTAGCCGCCGGCAAAATCGACACTGATAAGGTCAGAGTGATTTGGCAAACGCCTCCCTATCCCGATTATCAGTGGACCCTGCGCGGTGATATCGATGCGATCTGGGGTGCCGATTTCAGCGCTCGCCTCACTACTGCCCTGCTCGAGATGCAAGATCCGGAACTGCTGGCGAGCTTTCCACGCAGCGCATTTGTCGCTGCCGACAATCCACTCTATCAACCGATTGTCGATACCGCGATTGCGATTGGTTTGATTGATGCCGAGCAGTAGGCGGCCCTTTTGAGCGAGTCGCAAACTGCAGAGCCCCTATTCCGGCTGACCAACCAAACGCTGCACTACCAAGGTCATGCGGTGCTTAGCAATATCTCTCTGAGCATCCATAGCGGAGAGCGGGTCGCTCTGATCGGCGGCAGCGGCGTTGGCAAATCTACGCTCTTGGCAGCACTGCGTGAGCAACTCCCCAATCAAGTTGCCTGGTGTCCGCAACAGCCCGGTCTAGTGCCCATGCTGAGTACGTTTCATAATATTTATATGGGCACACTGGGCTCGCAAACGCTGCTCTACAATCTCGCCAATCTGATCAAACCCCTCCCCGCCGCACGTCAGGCAGTCGAGCCAATTGCTCAGGCTCTGGGGTTGCAACAACAGCTCTACCGCTCTGTGGACAAACTCTCCGGAGGACAACAGCAGCGCACCAGCATTGGTCGGGCGCTGATTCAGCAGCAACCGATTTTTCTCGGTGACGAACCAGTCGCCCATATTGATGAATATCAGGGCGAGACGCTGCTACAGCTGATCTGTCAGCGCCACCCCACGGTCGTCTTGGCATTGCATGATATTGATCAGGCCTTGGCCACCTGCACCCGAATTATTGGCCTAAAACAGGGGGCAATTGTTCTCGATGCTGCCAGTGACCAGCTGCAGGCCGCTGATCTGGCCGAGCTGTATAAAGCTAACAGCGATACCCAAGCACCACAGAACGCTGGCTAACTCTTATGCTCGCCAATAACAAGACACCGGATAAGCCAGACACCTCTGCCGGCGCGTTGCGTAGAGTCAGCCTCTGGTTTGCAGCCATCGCACTGCTCGGCCTGGTAATCGCCGACATTTCGGTCACCACACTTGACCCCTGGACCGAGCTGCGACTGATGGTTGCCGGTGCTCTGAGCCCTTCGGTCTGGTCTTGGTCGATTCTGGCTAGCAGTCTGGCCAACACCTTTGCCTTTGCACTACAAGGCGTAACGCTCGGGGCAATCGCCGGTTTTTCCCTGGCACTGGGTTACCGTTTCACACTGGTACGGGCATTCTGCTCTTTCATTCGCTCGATTCATGAGCTGTTCTGGGCACTGTTATTTATTCAGGTCGCCGGACTTTCGTCATTGACGGGGCTGTTGGCGATTGCGATTCCCTATGCCGGCACGCTGGCGAAAATTTATGGTGAACTATTCGAAGAGGTAGACCCTTTACCACTCGATAACCTGCCGCGTCGCAGGCGTGGATTAAGCTATCTGTTTTACACAGTCGTGCCACTGGCTTGGCAACCCATGGCCACTTATACCAGCTACCGTTTTGAGTGTGCGATTCGCTCCAGCGCGATTCTCGGATTTGTCGGCCTGCCCACGATTGGCTTCCACCTTGAGACTGCCCTGGGGGAGGGTCATTACAGTGAAGCGGCGGCACTGTTTTATGCATTGCTATTTCTGATTGGCAGTTTGCGGCTATGGCTTCACAAACGTCTGCTACCACTTTATCTGGTGGTGGTATTTGTCTATTTGCCACCTCAAGCCCAACTTTCCTGGCAGCTTCTGGTGCGCTTTGTGACCGAGGATATTGTTCCAGCGCCGCTGCGTAACCAGAGTTTCAATAGCGAGACACTCACCGCTTTTAGCCAGTGGCTGCAGCTGCTCTGGCAACAACAGTTGTGGCCCGGGCTGACTAACACCCTGGTGTTGGGGCAGATAGGCATGGTCTTCAGTGGCCTATTAGCTCTCGCGCTGCTGCCGCTTAATTCATCGCTGTTTACTGCAAAGCGCAGCTGGGCGCGCGGTCTTGGTGACGGATTTTTAATCCTGCTGCGCACCCTGCCGGAGTATTTGCTGGCATTTGTTGGCCTGCTGATTCTCGGGCCCTCAATGTTGCCGGCCATTCTGGCTCTGGGCATTCACAATGGTGCCATAATTGGCCATCTGCTCGGTCGTTACAGTGATCAAATCATCCTGCGCGCCGATGCCAGCGGCGGTGTAACAGGCTATTTTTATGAGGTGTTGCCGCGAGTCTATCGACAGTTTCTGGCATTTCTATTTTATCGCTGGGAGGTCATTTTGCGTGAAACGGCGATTCTCGGAATTCTCGGAATTGGCACTCTGGGGTTTTATATTGATTCAGCCTTTGAAACATTTCGTTTTGATCGAGCTCTGTTGTTGATTCTTGCCAGTGCACTGCTGAATAGCGCTGTCGATCAATTGAGTCATTATTTGCGCCGGCGCCTGCATCTTAAAACCACGCCTGAGTCACTGTAGAACTCTCCTGCCAACCTGGCTTCTCTTGTCAGTCGGCTTCTCTTGTCAATCTGCGTCTTATTAATCTGCCTTTAGCTGCGCCATTTTACGATAAAGCGAACGCATACTGATGCCGGCAACCTCTGCAACCTTTTCGCGATCCTGATAGGTCTCTAACAGTTCATTGAGATAATTTAGCTCAGCGGTTTTTAGATCAACAGTCTGTAGCTTTTTGCCCTGATGTTCAGATTGGGCTGTGCCATCGTCTACTGCCAGCGCCTCGGCAATCACCCGGTCATCAATCAAATTGGTCTCTGCCAGCACCACTGCGCGCGCGAGAATATTGCGCAGCTCACGGATATTGCCACGGTAATGGTGTGACTCCAGCAGCCTGACAGCTGCCTGGGTCAGACGTAACTGTTGCTCACCGGTAATACGCTGGATCAGTGCTTTGGCAATATCCGGAATGTCGTCGCGACGCTCAGCGAGTGACGGCAACTGGATCGGGAACACATTGATACGATAGAAGAGATCCTGTCTGAAACTGCCCTCCTCAACCATCTGTAACAAATTCTTGTGTGAGGCACAGATAAGACGAAAATTACTCGTTTTGACCATCGAGCTGCCCACCTGTCGATAGGTGCCTGTCTCAAGAAGGCGCAACAGCTTTACCTGCATTGGCAGAGGAATATCCGCTACCTCATCGAGAAACAGCGTGCCCCCATCGGCTAGCTCAATTAAGCCCTGCTTATTGTTATGCGCCCCAGTAAAAGCCCCTTTAACATGACCAAACAATTCACTTTCAAACAGCGAGTCAGTCAGACCAGCACATTCAAGTGTCACCAATGGGTGCTCACTGCGCGCACTGGACATATGGATCGCCCGCGCAGCGAGTTCCTTGCCTGTTCCAGACTCACCTTTGAGCATAACCGAGACATCACTTTTGCCTACTCGGCTAATGGTACTCAGCAATTTGGAGAATGCTGAACTTTTACCCACCATCTGTTGGTCCGCAATACTGCCACTGGCCAGTGGCACCGGGCGCAGCAGTTCAACAAAGAACAACAACTCACGGTTATTCCCAAAGATAGGCAGCATCTCGACATCGACGTGTTCTTTGCCCTGCGGTGTCTGATGAATATGCAGTGCGCGCGCCTTGCGCTGAGTTTCCTGCGCCGCCTGAAGCGGACAGGATTCGCCGGCCTGATCACAGGGAACCTGATAGCCGTGGGATACATTAAAACAATTGGGTTTCTGTTCCAGCGCGAGTTCGCCGAAAGCATCGCGGTACTGGTTGTTGTAGGCCAGAATTTCATAGTTGGCAGAGACTAATATCGCCGGGCAGTCGTAACCTTCGAGCATAGCCCCTAAATTGGCGCCCAAATTGGCACCTGTGCTGGCCTCATGATGGGGAGCACGGTCAGACTGTATTAGATCCATAGAACTGCCATTTTTGGTAATTGTTTTGCCAATTTTGGCAATTAGTTTCACCACTGTCAATTTGGTTTTCCATAATCGCAGGTAAATCAAGGCCTCCAGAACCGTTTAAAGTTGGCATAGTTAATGCAATACCCAGTTAATGCAATAGAACGTCTATACAAGGCGTGGTTAAAAAATAGACATAAAAGCGCAGGTATCAGCTGACCGCAAAGGAGTAATCTTATGAACAATCTGGCTCATCCATCCGAGATGCAACTAAATCCTGAAGTCGCGGTTTTTTTCGATCAACAGAGCAACACTTTTTCCTATGTTATTCAGGACCCGACATCGGACGCCTGTGCCATTGTCGATTCAGTTCTCGATTTTGACTACCCTTCCGGCCACTTTAGTACTGCCGGTGCCGATGCAATCAAAGAGTATATTCAGGAGCGCAACCTGCGAGTGGAGTGGCACATCGAGACCCATGTTCACGCCGACCATCTGTCAGCAGCGCCGTATCTACAAGAGCACCTCGGCGGCAAGCTGGCTATAGGTGAGCAGATCATTACTGTGCAGGAGACCTTCGGCAAGCTATTTAATGAAGGCACCGAATTTCAACGCGACGGCTCGCAGTTTGATCGCCTTCTCAAGGACGGTGATAGCTACACCATCGGCAATATGACCGCTACCGCCATTCACACCCCCGGCCACACTCCCGCCTGCATGGTTCATATTGTCGGCAATGCCGCCTTTGTCGGTGACACCATCTTTATGCCGGATGCCGGCACTGCTCGCGCCGATTTTCCCGGCGGCAGTGCACATGAGCTCTATCGGTCGGTGCAGAAAATTCTCGCTCTGCCGCCAGAAACGCGACTCTACCTGTGCCACGATTACGGCCCCAACGGTCGTGAGGTGGATTATCAGACAACCGTCGCTGAACAGCGCCAACACAATATCCACGTCAATAAAAATATTGATGAGCAGCAGTATGTTGAAATGCGCGAAACCCGCGATAAGACACTTGGCATGCCCAGTCTTATCATGCCTTCAATACAGACCAATATGCGTGGTGGGCACTTCCCCGAAGCTGAAACAAATGGCGTGGTCTACCTCAAAGTACCTATTAATGTTTTTTAACGGGTCAAACCAACGCTATAGTGAATCCGTTAAAGACAATCATAAGATAAACAGAGTTAGCCAGGAGCAACTATAAAAATGAATATCACTACTCTAACGAATCAAGTTTCGGTCTCTGAACAAATTCACACCGACGACATCCAGACACTGGCCTCCCAGGGTGTTCAGATAATTGTCTGCAACCGACCCGACGGTGAAGCCGCCGATCAGCCAAGTTTTGCTGAGATTAGTGCCGCAGCTGCGACACAGGGTATCAAAGCGGTTAACTTACCCTTTACTGCCGGTCAGATGAATGAAGATCAGGCTCTTGAGTTTGCCGAGCTACTGGCAAGCGGAGAGCGAATCCACGCCTATTGCCGCACGGGCAACCGCTCGACACAGATCTTTAACGCCGCTGCAGGCGACGCAGCTCCCGTGGCAGCAGCACCTCAACAAACACCTAAAAAAGCCGCCGCCACCTATGACGTGGTTATTATCGGTGCCGGATCCGGAGGCATCGCTGCCTGTTCAAGCCTGCTAAAGCGCGATCAAACACTGCGTATCGCACTGATTGATCCCTCCAGCAAACACTATTATCAGCCCGGCTGGACGATGGTTGGCGGCGGGGTCTTTGACGCCAAAAGCACAGAGAGAGAGACCGCCCAGCTGGTCGATCGCCGTGCCAGCTTGTTAAACAATCGTGTTACTCAGGTGGTGGCCGATGCCAACAAAGTGGTGCTCGATGATGGCAGTGAAGTCCATTACAAGCAGCTGATTGTAGCGCCTGGCCTGGTCATTAACTGGGCCGCCATTGAAGGCCTTGAGGAGACTCTGGGCAAAAATGGTGTGACCTCTAATTATCGCTATGATCTGGCACCCTACACATGGGAGCTGGTTCAGCAAACCGAAAAAGGCACCGCCATCTTCACCCAGCCACCGATGCCGATTAAATGCGCCGGCGCCCCGCAGAAAGCGCTTTATCTATCCGCCGATTACTGGCTGAAAAACAAACGTTTAAACAATATCAATATCGACTTCTGCAATGCCGGTGGCGCACTGTTTGGGGTGCCCGCCTATGTCGATGCGTTGATGTCCTACATTAAAAAGTACCGTGCCGATCTCAGTTTTAACCACAATCTGGTCAAGGTTGACGGCGCCACTCGTAAAGCCTGGTTTGATGTGACTGATGCCGACGGCAACAAGACCCAAGTGTGTAAAGCGTTCGATATGCTGCATGTCTGCCCTCCTCAGAGTGCACCAGACTTTATCCGCACCAGCGGCCTCTCCGATCAGGCTGGCTGGCTGGATGTCAACCCGCAGACCCTGCGTCACAACCACTACAGCAATATCTGGGGCCTCGGCGATGTCATGAATACCACCAACGCCAAAACCATGGCCGCTGTGCGCAAGCAGGTGCCAGTGGTCGCCACCAATATCTGTGCTGTGCAGGCCGGCAAAGACCCACAAGCAGCCTATGATGGCTATGGCTCCTGCCCATTAACGGTAGAGCGCGGCAAAATTGTTCTCGCCGAGTTCTGTTACGGCGGACGGGTGGCACCCACCTTCCCGTCCTGGCTTAACAACGGCGTCAAGCCCACTCGACTGGCCTGGTTATTGAAATCCGTGGGACTGCCTTTCGTCTACTGGAACATGATGCTGAAAGGTCGCGAGTGGTTTACTGACTGTCCGGCGGAAAAGTAAATTATGTGGAGACGCCTGCTCAATGCTGTGCCCGCCGCTGCCTGGCTAGGCGGCTATAACAGCGCCACATTCAAGGCAGATCTGGTCGCCGGTGCAGTGGTGACGATGATGCTGATCCCGCAGTCGCTGGCCTATGCACTGCTCGCCGGGCTGCCTGCGGAAACTGGCCTCTATGCCAGCATCTTTCCGCTGATCGCCTATGCCATCTTTGGCAGTAGTCGAACCTTATCCGTTGGCCCGGTAGCAGTGGTTTCACTGATGACCATGGTCGCTCTAAGCAAAGTGGTTGAGCCCGGCTCTGCCGATTATCTCGGTGCGGCCATTGTGCTGGCTTTGCTCACTGGTGGCATCTTGCTGATCATGGGAGTTTTTCGGCTCGGCTTTGTCGCCAACTTTTTATCTCACACCGTGGTCTCGGGATTTATAACCGCCTCAGGCATTCTGATTGCCCTCAGTCAGCTGCGACATATTTTGGGTATATCAGCACATGGCGATACGATTCCTGAAATTCTCTCCACACTGGTTGCCAATCTCAACGGCATTAACAGCGTCACCGCGGCGCTGGGTCTGTTGGTGCTGGTCTTTTTATTCTGGGCCCGCTCAGGTGTTGCCCCCCTACTCAGCCGTTTCGGTGTCGAGCGAAACAATGCTGCACTGATCGCCAAAGCGGCACCGGTAATCGGCGTTGTTGTCACTATCCTCTGTGTCTGGGGCTGGCGTCTGGACAGCCAGGGTGTGGCCATCGTCGGCACTATTCCCGCCGGACTGCCAACACTTATATGGCCCACCATGACTCTAGAACTGGTCGAAAAACTCTGGCTTCCAGCCCTGAGCATTGCCATTATTGGCTATGTCGAATCAGTTTCAGTAGGCAAAACTCTGGCGGCAAAAAAGCGCGGCAGCATTAATGCTAATCATGAATTGTTTGGGCTTGGCGCCGCGAATATCGCCTCGGCCTTTTCCGGCGCTTTCCCGGTTACCGGCGGACTTTCTCGCTCTGTTGTCAATTTCGATGCCGGCGCAGTCACTCAGGCCGCAAGCATCTATGCTGCAATCGGCATTGCTCTGGCATCCCTCTACCTGACCCCGATGCTCTACTTTCTGCCCAAGGCAACACTGGCGGCCACTATTATTGTTGCCGTATTATCAATTGTCGATTTTTCGATTCTGAAAAAAACCTGGCACTACTCCAGCAGCGATTTCCGCGCGGTGATGATTACCATTCTTGGCACACTGCTGTTTGGTGTTGAAGTCGGTGTTATCTGCGGCGTGATGCTATCGATCGGCCTCTATCTCTACCGCACCTCGGTACCCCATGTTGCCGAGGTTGGTCTGGTGGAAAACACTCAGCACTTTCGCAATGTGCGCCGCTACCATGTCACCACCAACGACAAGATTCTCAACCTGCGGGTCGATGAAAGCCTGTTTTTTGCCAACGCCTCGTTTCTGGAAAATTTGGTCTACAGCAAGGTTTACGAGAACGATCAGATCGCCCATGTGGTGTTGATGTGCAGCGCGGTCAACGAAATTGATTTCAGCGCATTGGAAGTCTTGGAAATGATTAATCAGCGTCTCAACGAGCAGGGCATCAAATTACATCTCTCGGAAGTCAAGGGTCCAGTGATGGATGCCCTGCGCTATTCCGGCTTTGGTGACCATCTGTGCGGCAATATTTATCTGACCCAATTTGAGGCATTTGAAGATTTGACCCGTTCCGCCCAATACTAACGTACTGCTAAGAACTAAGACTCAGGTCAGCATTAAGGTACAGCCCAACAAACATTTATAACTCAACAGCAGTCTACAGAGGAAAATATGGAACTCGATCCATTTGTGCTATCCCGCATCCAGTTTGCCGCCAACATTAGTTTTCATATCCTTTTTCCCAGCATCACTATCGGACTTTGCTGGTTTTTGCTGTTCTTTCGCATCCAGTATCTGCGCAGCGGCGACAAGTCCTGGGAGTACGCCTATTTTTCCTGGGTGAAAATTTTCGCTCTGACTTTCGCTTTGGGTGTTGTCTCGGGTATTACCATGAGCTTTCAGTTTGGTACCAACTGGCCGGGCTTTATGGAGCGTGTCGGCAATATCGCCGGCCCGCTACTGGGCTATGAAGTACTGACCGCGTTTTTTATGGAAGCCTCATTTCTCGGCATCATGCTATTTGGTAAAGATAAGGTCAGTGATCGTGTGCATATGATTGCGACCTTTCTCGTCGCGATCGGCACAACCTTTTCGGCATTCTGGATTCTCAGTCTCAACTCCTGGATGCAGACACCGGTAGGCTACGAGATTCGCGATGGCGTTTTCTTTGCCACCGATTGGTGGGCGATCGTCTTTAACCCCTCGTTCCCCTACCGCATGACCCATATGCTAATCGCCAGCCTGCTGACCAGCGCCTTTATGATCGCCGGCATCAGCGCCTGGCGTGTGCTCAAGAGCAGCGACGGCCCCAGCACCTGGCTGCTGTTGCGTGTTAGCCTGATCTCCGCAGCCCTGCTTACGCCGCTGCAAATTTTTGTCGGCGACCTTCATGGGCTCAATACACTCGAACATCAGCCGGCCAAAATCGCCGCCATGGAAGCGATCTGGGAGACGGAAAAAGGAGCTCCGTTTACCTTGATTGGCCTGCCCAATGAAGAAACGCGCACGACTGATTACGCAATCAAAATTCCTAAAGCCGCCAGTTTGGTACTGACCCACGAAATCGATGGTGAACTGCCTGGTCTGGATCAGTTTGAAGGCGAGCATCCACCAGTCGCCTTGGTGTTCTGGTCCTTCCGTGTAATGGTGGGTATGGGCTGCCTGATGCTATTGATCAGCTGGATCGGCTGCTATCAGCTTTGGCGTCGCAAAACCTTGGGGAAAACCTATCTGATGGCGTTGGCGCCGATGGGTTTCTCCGGCTGGATTGCAGTACTCGCTGGCTGGTGGGTCACCGAAATTGGGCGTCAGCCGTGGGTAGTTTACGGCGTGCTCCGGGCCAAAGATGTTGTCGCCAACCACCCGCCGGCAGTGTTGGTCGGATCTTTGACCGGTTACTTGGCCCTGTACGGATTTCTTTTGGTGGCCTATATCGGCGCGTTGAACTATCTGTCCTCAAAGGCACCCCGCTCCGCGGTATTAGTGCATGAATATGGACTCAACTCATCCGACACTGATTCCAGACCAGCAACACAGGAGCAGAAATAATATGGAACAATTTTTACCCATTGCTTTTATGCTGGTTATGGGACTGGCGCTGCTAATCTATGTTTTGCTCGATGGTTATGATCTTGGGGTTGGCGCACTGTTGCCACTGGCGACAGATGATGAAAAAGATCTGATGATCGCCTCAATCGGTCCGTTTTGGGATGCCAACGAAACCTGGATTGTGCTCGGCGTCGGTGTATTGTTAATTGCCTTTCCAGCAGCCCATGGCGTCATTCTCACCGCATTGTATATCCCGATCACCATTATGCTATTTGGTTTGATCCTCAGGGGCGTGGCATTCGATTTTCGAGTCAAGGCTGGCGATATTCACAAGGCGCGCTGGAACCGCCTCTTTTTCCTCGGTTCAGTGATTGCGTCGGGTTCTCAGGGCTGGATGCTTGGATCTTATATCACTGGCCTGCAGTCCGGACTCACCAACACCCTGTTCTCATTCCTTATCGCCCTGACACTGCCCGCGCTGTATGTAATCCTGGGCGCCTCATGGCTAATGATGAAAACCGAGGGCGCACTGTTTGATAAAGCCATCAAGTGGGCCCAGGCGGCGATTATCCCCATGGGTGTAGGCTTACTGTTGGTGTCGATCGCCACACCAATCGTCAGCCAGAGCATTGCCGACAAGTGGTTTGTGCTGCCCAATGCGATTGGTCTGATGCCGATTCCGTTGAGCTGTATGGTAGTTTATGCGGGGCTACTATGGATCTTGCGTCGCCCGGATTTGCTGGCCCGTGGTTACGCCTGGACAGTGTTTGCCGGCCTGGTACTTATCTGCCTGATGGCATCACTGGGCCTAGCCTACAGCCTGTTCCCCTATATTGTTATCGACCAACTCACCATCTGGGAAGCAGCTGCGGCGACAGAATCGCTACAACTGATTTTCTACGGTGTCGCAATTACCCTGCCGGCGATTATTGGCTACACCATTTTTATCTATAAAATCTTTCACGGCAAAGCGAGTGAGCTGTCTTATGAGTAATTTTTTATCAGTAGCCGTAGGCGTTTTCAATTGCCCATGGCGCTGGTAAAAAGCTATAGTATCTGAGAGGGATAACGCGACCAGACAGCACGACTAGAGCGCGCGACCGGGCAGCAAGCCTAGATAGAAAAAAGTATTTAAAATAATAAAAAAGAGGTGAGCATGTCTTTTAGCGTGACTGCATCTGATGGCGCCTGTGGCGCCGAAATCACCGGCATCGACTTATCCCGGCCACTCGACAACCAGACTATTAAAGCGATTCGTCAAGCCTGGCTTGAACACCATGTTGTGTGTTTCCCTGATCAAACCATCGATGATGACGACCTTGAGCGCTTTAGCCAATATTTTGGCGAGTTTGCTGGTGACCCATATATTGAGTCGCTAAAAGACCGCAAAAATATTATTGAACTACGACGCACGGCTGATGAGCAGACACCAATCTTTGCAGAAGCCTGGCACACCGACTGGAGCTTTGGCGAAAAGCCTCCAGCGGCCACTATTCTCTATGGCATAACCATTCCACCCCACGGCGGTCACACCAGCTTTATCAACCAGCATAAAGTGCTAGAGGCAATGCCGGAAGAGCTGTTCGATCGTCTTAAAGATAAAGTTGCTCTGCACTCTGCGCAAAAAGGCTATGCGCCGGACGGCCTCTACGGTGAGCAGGAAAAAGACGCCAACCGCGGCTTTAAAATCAACTTCTCTGACTCGGCCTATGCCGTGCAACCACACCCAATTATTCGGCAACATCCCGAGACCGGCGAAAAGTGTATCTACGGCTGTTTTGGTTACATTATTGGTATTGAGGGCATGGATGAAAGCGACGCTATGGCGCTGCTGGAAGAACTCTACCTGTGGCAGACTCGAGAAGAGTTTCAGTATCAACACCACTGGAAGGCCGGCATGCTGATTATGTGGGATAACCGCTCGGTGCTGCATAAAGCCAATGGCGGCTATCAGGGTTATGAGCGAGTTTTACATCGCACTGTTGTCGGTTAATCAAAGTAAGTAAAAACTAGTAGGTTAAAACTAGCGTAATAAAACTAGCCTGTTAAAAAAGTGTACCTAAAAAAAGCATAAAAATAACAAGGGGAACAAAAACGTGATTCCATTGGATAAACTTACCTGTGTAGCGGATATCACCCGCTATCAAGCCAGCATCAATGGCGAGCGTATCGCCCAGTTTTTTGAAGGTCGCGAAACCAGCTACAGCGAACTTGACCGGCGTGCCAGCCGAATTGCCAACGGCCTGATTGCAGCACAATGCACGCCCGGCACCCGTATCGGCTATCTGGGTAAAAACAGCGACTACTACTTTGAAGTAATGAGTGGCGCCGCCAAAGCCAATGTTGTCATCGCCGCGGTCAACTGGCGGCTGGCGGCGCCGGAAATCGACTACGTGCTGACCAATGCCGAAGTCGAAATTCTCTTTGTCGGCCAAGAATTTTATTCACTGATTGAACAGCTAGCCCCATCCCTCACTAATGTCCGAATGATCATTGCAGTCGACGGCGCAGAAGGCCATAGCCCAAAACAATGGCTCTCTTATACCGACTGGCGCGACCAGCAATCTGATCGTGACCCAATGTTGCCCATCGCTATGGATGACGATGTTATCCAGCTCTACACCAGCGGTACCACCGGCCACCCCAAAGGCGTTCAGCTCACCAACAGCAATTATCTCGACCTGCTGGACCAAGCCGCTAATGGAGGCTGGGGTGACTGGGTTGAAGGTGAGGCAAGCATTGTTGCTATGCCAATCTTCCATGTTGCCGGGGTAAATATTGGCATGCTCGGGCTCGCTCAGGGCCTGAAAAATATCGTCCTACGGGATATCGATCCGGTGGTTATCTTAAATCTGTTGGAACAGCACCGTATTCGTTATGCCTTTTTTGTTCCGGCGGTGATTCTATTTTTAAATTCAGTTCCAGATGTACGTCAACGGGATTTCTCCAATCTGGAGATGATTCTCTATGGCGCCAGCCCGATCTCGCAAGAGGTGCTGCTGACCGCAACGGATATCTTTAAGTGCGAGTTCTGCCAGGTTTATGGACTCACCGAAACCGCAGGCGCTGGCACCATCCTCATTCACGAAGATCACGATCCGGCTCGAGGCAAACTGCGCTCTTGCGGCAAGCCTGCCGCTACCGCGCAAATCCGTATTATTGATGATAAAGGACAGGATATGCCCGCCAATCAAGTTGGTGAGATACTCTATCGCTCTGGCAGTGTCATGAAGGGCTACTGGAAAAATGACGAGGCCACCGCAAAGACAATTATCGATGGCTGGTTTTACACCGGCGATGCCGGCTATCTCGATGACGAGGGCTACCTGTTTATCCACGACCGCATCAAGGACATGATTGTCTCCGGCGGCGAAAACGTCTACCCAGCCGAAGTGGAAAATGCCCTTTTCAGCCATCCCGCCATTGCCGATGTCGCCGTGATCGGTGTGCCTGACGAAAAATGGGGCGAAGCGGTGAAAGCCGTTGTGGTCTTAAAACCCGGCGCCACCGCCAACCAAGACGATATTATAAGCCACGCCAGAAAACACATCGCCGGATACAAGGTGCCAAAAAGTGTCGATTTTACCGACGCCCTACCGCGCAATCCGACCGGAAAGTTACTCAAGCGAGAGTTGCGAGCACCCTACTGGCAGGAAGGCGGAAGGCAGATTAATTAATTACATTAAAAGTAACAAAAAGCCCCGGCCTTTTAATTGAGAGCCGGGGCTTTTTTATTTGTCCTCGGGAGAGGAATTTTCCTTCACCCTTTGGTTCGACTAACCACTATTGACGAGGCCCTACCCTTCAACCTAAATCCCTTAAGGCTGTTCAAGTTTCTCTAGCGCGATTGGCATCAAGCGTTCAACAAATCTACTATACGCGAGTTCTGAAGGGTGCAATCCATCCGTCGCTACTAATTCCGGATCGTTCAAACCCTCTCTGGTGATGTCAGTGATATCGACGTATGTGAGACCATTATCTTCACAGTAATCTCGAGCATAGTTGTTATACAGGTCTATATCCGCACTGGTCCGAATGGGATTTCTAGCGTTGCCAAAAGGCGTAAAGGCGTAGTCGGGGATTGATAGCACAATTAATCTGGAGGCGTCTCCCCCTACTGAAGAAATCGCCCTATCTACCAGCGCGATAAACTCAGTCTCATAGACATCAAAAGCTTTACCTTGAAACTGATTGTTAACACCAATAAGCAGCGTTACAAGATCAAAATCAGTCGCTGGATTTTCGATCTCTATAGCGCTGAGCAAATTAGTGGTAGTCCAACCGGTTTTAGCAATAACTTGCAAACCAATGCTATCCCGATCTGAGTATTCGAAGATCAGATTATCCTTTAACTGTTGAGGAAAGCTACAGGTCTCGCAGACTGATTGCCCGATAGTATAGCTGTCACCCAGAGACAGTAATTTAAGATTGAACGCACTGTCGCGGTCAGTCGATTGAAAAAATCGCCAGATCACTTCATAGAGATTAAACTCGTCACCAAACTCTATGTTATGCCCGCCCCTTTCAACAACAACATAACGAACTTTTTTATTATTCAAACAGCCACTGTAGGTGAATTCTTCTACTGTTTGTCGACCCCAAATTATTGTTCTGGTTGAGGGCGTCATAGTGCAGTTAAAGTTCAACGCCCAGTTTTCGGCGCTGTTTTTGGCTGACAAAAAGTTGTTATCACCCGCAGCAGCGCCAGCGCCGCCATTTATTGGTACTAGCTGATCATTGTCCCCATTTAACTGAAATACCGAGACAGGCTGCAGGGGTACTGAATCTCTGATAGAGAGAATCTGCTGATTCATCAAGGGTGCGATGCCCGCGAATACTGAGTTCTGCTTGGCGATTTTATTGACAAGGCCGGCACCGTTAGAAAAACCAACGCCGTAGATCTTATTCAGATCAAAACGACTATCAGCCTCTAAACTGTTAACCATGAGGGATAGAAATTCCAGATCATCGGCACCTGTCTCACCACTGACATTCCATTGCTGCTCATAGCCGTCGGGGAAAATACCGATAAATTCTCCGGCATCAATTAAAGCACCAATATCGGGGTTAGCATTTAAGAAGCCCTCACCATGATCACCCTCGCCATGGAAGAAAAAAACCACAGGATAAGCATCCCCAGCCTGGTCTGCAGGTGTTCGGATCAAAAATGTCCTCTCAACAAGCTGTCCATCGATACTCTGGCTAATTGTATTCTGGCCAGACACTACAGCCGTTAACGTCTCAGAAGCGAGGATGACAGTCTGCGTCTGCAATGCTGGTGGAGAGGAGGAGCCACCACCACAGCCTGTTAGGAACAGGAGGTACAGGAGCAATGGTGACAACCGAATCGGGAATTTCATGCTTAGCCCTTTAGCAGTCTTTTAGCAGTCTTTTTTCTTACGAACGATAGTCGCCTCAAGCGTGTCATCCTGAAGACGCTTGTCAATTTCTTCCAGCGACATATAGTCAAGATCCCAGTGATTGCAGATGTCATTCCTGAACCTGGTGTGGTTTTTGTCGGTGGATTCTGATTTTTTTCGATTGAAATATCTGAGCAATCTATCGGTAATAGCCATGCCCTTTGTACTCCGCAGCTCGCCAATTGGATTGCTTATGTAATCCCCCGGAAAAATAATCGCGGATTTTGAGTAGAGACTTTTATGACGTTAATCGAAGGAGTTATCTATTGTTTCGGTTAATGGGGATTACAAGCACAAAAAAGCCCCAGTAACATCGCAGTTACTGGGACTTGATATATTGGCGGTGAGAGAGGGATTGGTGTCTATCAGCCTAGAAGGCTGATAGAAAGTCCTGCGGACCGCCTGCGGCGCCCAAAATGCTTTCGCATTTTGTCGAACCGGCGAGGGTTCTCACCCTCTTACACCTGAAAAAAAATCCCCCGCATCGATAATGCGGGGGATCTCTTTTTGGCGGTGAGAGAGGGATTCGAACCCTCGAAACGCTATTAACGCTTACACACTTTCCAGGCGTGCTCCTTCAGCCACTCGGACACCTCACCATAAACTATTACTGCAACCGTTTTCTGTCCACTACTAACTGGAAAGGAGCACGGCGATCTCTTGAGCGGCGGAACTGTACACAACCATTCCTGCAAAAGCAATCAGGCCTTCCGGGTTAGGCTATATCGCTTTCATAGTCGGCGATTGATGGGCAGGAACAGACCAGGTTGCGGTCGCCATACACATGATCGAGACGGCCAACAGGTGGCCAGTATTTATTCTCTCGGAGCGATTCCAGTGGATAGGCGGCCTGACTTCGGCTGTAACTGCGTTTCCAGTGGTCACTACTGACTGTGGCCGCGGTGTGCGGTGCGTGTACCAGTGGGTTGTCGGCGAGTTCGAACTGCCCTGCTGCGACCTGATTGATTTCTTGTTTAATGGCAATCATGGCGTCGCAGAACCGATCTAGCTCGGCTTTTGATTCACTTTCGGTGGGTTCGATCATCAGGGTACCTGCGACCGGAAATGACATGGTGGGTGCGTGAAAACCATAATCGATCAGGCGCTTGGCGATATCATCAACACTGATGCCGATCTCGTCTTTGATTGTCCGTACGTCAAGAATACATTCGTGGGCGATGCGACCCTGAGCTCCGGTGTAAAGAATCTCATAATCATTCTGCAGCCTGGTGGCAACATAATTGGCGTTGAGGATGGCCACTTCGGTAGCTTGCTTAAGTCCGGCGCGGCCCATCATGCGAATATACATCCAGGTGATCGGCAGAATGCTGGCACTGCCGTAGGGTGCCGCTGATATCTGCCCGCCCCTGCGTTCGCCAGCGTCATTCTCGCGCGGCATAAACGGTGCCAGATGGGCTCCGACGCCGATTGGGCCAACACCTGGGCCGCCGCCGCCGTGAGGTATGCAGAAGGTTTTATGCAGGTTGAGGTGTGAGACATCGCCGCCAAACTTACCAGGCTGGCAGAGACCAACCATGGCGTTGAGGTTGGCGCCGTCGATATAGACCTGGCCGCCGTGCTGATGAACAATTTCGCAGATCTCGCCAATACGCTCTTCAAACACGCCGTGGGTGGAGGGATAGGTGACCATTATCGCTGACAGTTTGTCGGCGTGGATTTCGGCCTTGGCTTTAAGGTCATCGACGTCGACATTGCCCTGTTCGTCACATTTAACCACCACCACTTGCATACCACACATCTGTGCGGAAGCCGGATTGGTGCCATGAGCGGAGCTGGGAATCAGACAGATAGTGCGCTGCCCTTCTCCGCGACTTTCGTGGTAGCCGCGAATAGCCAGCAGCCCGGCATATTCGCCCTGAGAGCCTGCATTGGGTTGCAGTGACATAGCATCATAGCCAGTGGCGGCACAGAGCATGGATTCAAGATCGTCGATCAGTGCGCGATAACCAAGGGTCTGATCGTTGGGCGCAAACGGGTGCATACAGGCAAATTCGGGCCAGCTAATGGGCAACATTTCGGCCGTTGCATTGAGTTTCATGGTGCACGAGCCGAGCGGAATCATGGCTCGGTCAAGGGCGATATCCTTGTCAGAAAGTTTGCGCAGATAGCGCAGCATTTCTGTTTCCGAGTGATAGTGGTTAAATGTTGGATGGCTTAAAAAATCGTCCGTACGTTGAATGTCTCCAGGTATTGAATCGATAATATCCACAGCCAGCTGGTCTACCTGAAGCTGATGCTCTCCAATAAAGATAGTCCACAGGTCGCTAATCTCTTTGCGGGTTACGGTTTCATCCAACGAGATACCGAGAGTGTTTTCATCGATTCTGCGAAGATTAATTTTGCCAGTTTCGGCAGCCTGTAAAATAGCGCTTGTACGGCTACCCGTATCAAAGGTCAAAGTGTCAAACCAGTTGCTGTTGATGGGTTTGATACCGTGCAGGGCGAGTCCCTTTGCCAGTATCGAGGTCATCAGGTTGACTCGGCGGGCAATCCGCTCGAGACCTGCCGGACCATGATAGACCGCATACATACTGGCGATGACTGCCAACAGCACCTGCGCAGTGCAGATGTTCGATGTCGCTTTCTCACGGCGAATATGCTGCTCGCGAGTTTGCAGTGCCAGACGATATGCAGGCTGACCATTGGCGTCCTGAGACAGGCCAACCAGACGTCCGGGCAAGTTGCGTTTAAAGGCTTCACGGGTCGCCATATAGGCGGCGTGGGGGCCGCCAAATCCGAGTGGCACACCAAAGCGCTGGGTTGAACCAATCGCTACGTCGGCGCCAAGAGAACCGGGGGATTCAAGCAATACCAAGCTGAGTATATCGGCGGCCATCACCACCAGCGCACCCTGCCCCTGCAGCTGCTGGATCAGGGCTCTAAAGTTACGAATTTCACCGCTGGCACCCGGGTATTGCAGCAGCGCACCAAACAGATCATCCGGCACTTGATGAGAGTCGCCAATGACCACTTCAATGCCGACCGGTTCAGCACGGGTTTTAATAATCTCTATGGTCTGCGGCAGGCAATCACTATCGACAAAGAAACGCAGTGATTTTGATTTCGACATACGTTGGCACAGCGCCATGGCCTCTGCTGCTGCAGTGCCCTCATCGAGCATCGAGGCATTCGCCATCTGCATGCCGGTGAGGTCAGTGATCATAGTCTGGAAATTGATCAACGCCTCCAGACGGCCCTGGGATATCTCTGGCTGATAAGGTGTGTACGCTGTGTACCAAGCCGGATTTTCGAGAATATTGCGCTGCACTACATTAGGCGTAATGCAGTTGTAGTAACCCTGCCCGATAAAGCTGCGGAAGACCTTGTTCTGCTGGGCGATATGGCGAAGTTCGGCAAGAGCCTGAGCTTCACTGCAACCATCGTCGATCGCCAGTGGCTGGGTCATGGCAATCGCTTCCGGCACAACCTGTCGGGTTAGCTGTTGCAGACTGGTGCAGCCCAATGCCTCCAGCATCTGCTGTTGGTCATCAACACCTGGCCCAATATGGCGGGCGATAAATTCTGCCTGGTTTTCCAGATCGGTGAGACTGCGGGTTTTCTGTAGCATTGATTGGGCTCTCATGTTGGTCAGCAGCGTCAGGCCACTGAAATGTTTACTCTCAGGGACCACGAAAATAGCGTTGTTCTACCAGAGGCATAGCCGTTACGGTGATCGGTCGCGGCACACCGCGGACCAATGCATTAAGCTTGGTGCCCACTGCGGATTGCTCACTCAGCACATAACCCATGGCCACCGGTTTCTGAAGGGTTGGACCAAAACCACCACTGGTGATGTGGCCGACAATGGTGCCCTGGTCATCAACGATCTCGGCGCCTTCTCGCACCGGAGCGCGGCCATCGACAATAAAGCCAACGCGTTTTTTGGCGACGCCATCAGCCATCTGTTGAAGAATAATGTCAGCACCAGGGAAACCACCGGCTTTGGCGCCGTTGGCGCGACGTGATCTGCTGATACTCCAGCTAAGACCCGCTTCTATCGGCGTCGTCTGCTGGTCAAGCTCGTGGCCGTATAGGCACAGGCCGGCTTCAAGACGCAGGGAATCACGAGCACCGAGACCAATCCACTGAACGCAGTCGAAACTGAGCAGTTTTTCCACCAGCTTGTGGGCGTCTTCAGGCGCAACCGAAATCTCAAAACCGTCTTCACCGGTATAGCCAGAGCGAGTGATATAGCAGTCAACTCCAGCAATAGTGCTGTGACAGCCGTGCATAAACGACAGCTGACTGGCAGCATCTGACAAGTCCGCCATCACCTGTTTCGCAAGCAGACCTTGCAGGGCCACCAGACCCTGCTCAGCGAGATAGTCAATTTTGAACCCAGATAGATGACGGCGAAAATGCTCGAGGTCCTCAGCCTTGCAGCCCGCATTAACCACCAGAAAAAATTGATCTTCAGCCCAGCGGGTAATAATCAGATCGTCGAGCACCCCACCCTGCTCATTGGTCAACACCGCATAGGTTTGCTGATTGATAGCCAGCGACTCCAGATCGACCGGCAGCAGTTTTTCCAGCGCTGCGGCAACACCATCACCAGCAATAATAATCTGGCCCATATGCGAGACATCGAAGAGGCCGGCATTGTCCCTGCAGTGGAGGTGCTCTTGCATAATCCCAGCACTGTATTGCACGGGCATCAGATAACCGGCAAAAGGTACCATTTTGCCACCTGCGGCGAGATGGTAATCGTTGAAAACGGTGGTCTGAACCGGTCTGTCTGTCGACATAAATTACCCTACTATTGAAACCTAAAAAAACCACAGGCTGAATTGAGTCGACATTCTATGACGTCGGATGTGATTTGTTAAATTAATAGATTCAATGGTAGCATTAATAATATTAATACCTAAATGAGTGCTACTCAGGCTGGAAACGATGAAAAATTTACCTATGGATCTACTGCGCGCATTTGTCTCTGTGGCGCAACTAGGAAGCTTTACCAAGGCAGGTGAACTTCTTGGCCGCTCGCAGCCGGCTGTGAGCTTGCAGTTGCGGCGGCTGGAAGAACTGGTCGGTGAAGGATTACTAGTGCGCAATGGCAAAACGCTTGAACTCAGCGAGGTAGGTGAAAACCTCTACGGCTACGCCAATCAGATTTTGAGCCTCAATGACCTGGCGATTAGCCAGCTATCCAAGAGCACGATCGAGGGTAAAATCCGTCTTGGTATTCCGAGTGAATTTGCCACCGTCTTGATGCCCAAAATCGTCAGCCGCTTTGCCAAGGCCTACCCCAATGTCACCCTAGAAGTAAACTGTGAGCTAAGTAAGAGTCTGTTATCAAAGACAGGCAAAGCGACCCACGATCTCATTCTGGCACTTGAAGATAATCCTTCCAGCACTGATTCAAATTTACTGAGAACGGATGAGCTGGTGTGGGTTACCGGCGCCGATCAGCAGATGCCGCGAGTGGGTGTGGTGCCGCTGATCGCAGCGGCCCAGGGCTGCATCTATCGCAATCGCGCAATCAAAACCCTCGAGCAGGTTAATCAACCCTGGCAGATTGTCTACACCATTCCAGATCTAACCGGCATTCAGTACGCTATTCAGGAGGGGCTTGGCGTGACGGTTCTGGCCAAGAGCACTGTGCCGGAAAATCTGAAAATACTGCCTCCGTCGGTGCGGTTTCCCGAGCTCGGAGAGGTCGGCATCAGCCTCATTAATTCCACGAACAATAAAAATGAAGCGGTTCAACTGCTTATCGACTTTTTAAAAACCAGTCTGGCATAGTCATTTAATAGACCTATGCCATGCTGCAAAGACAGCATCACGATTACAACGGCTTCCAGAATTGATAGGGGTAGTCTTCCACTGACATGGCTTTCAGCTGTGTCAGACCACAACTTTCGAAGAATCCAACGGCGACTCGTTCGGCCTTGATCAGAAGCCCGTCCAGTGATGGATCTGACTGCAGTGCGCGCCGCGCCACTTCGTCGATCAGTCGCTTCCCGATGCCCCTGCCCTGAAAATCGGGTGAGACATAGAGGCCATGGAGCAAGTTAGCTTTGCCGTTTACCGTTTCGATACGTCGGCTGATATCCCAGGTGGCCAGCCCGACAATTTTCTGATTCGCCTCCCACACCAGGGCCTGATAATAATCGAGGTCTTCAGCATCGCTGTATCTGAGCACAGGCATAATCAGTCTTTTGGCGCGCTCAGCTAGAGGCCAGTTCATGATCGCCACGTCAATAACCTGATTGATGGCAACAAGATCATTTTTACTGGCTATTCGGATACTCATACTCAATTCGGTTGGCAGTATTTTTAGGTCACACCATCTAGGTTTCAGATGGACAGACAACAATCGAAAACGGTTCCGTATCAGCTAAAAAGTCGGCCACTGCAGTTAACTGATTGGACTCGTCACAAAAATGTACATAATGGAAGTAGCCGGCATTATAGCCATCGTTGCTATCGGGGTTGCCCGCAAGATAGAGGTTAAATGACAGCGACGCGGCAAGAGTGTCCATCACGCTGGCCCCGTGGGCCAAAGTGTCGTTCTGATTGTAGTCACGACGTCTAATTGAGTCGCCATCCAGATCACAGTTAGTCAATGAAACCGTGGTTTCAAAAACCTGTAGCGCCTCTTTTAAATCATCGATCTCGTAGTCGGCAAACACGGGGTCGGCGTTCAGGTTACCGGACAATTCACAACGGCTGCTCTTGCTTTGGAATCCGACATCTTCCGGAGCCAGTGCCGTTAACTCGCCTTCAGCGTTGACTTCAACCAATGAAATTCCGCTGTTATAGTCAGAGTATTCAACATAGATACCGGGAGTGATGGTGCCAAAATTAAACACCTCAGCCGCGGTTTGAAATACAAACACGCTGTCTTGCCCTGTATCCAAACCGGCCAATGTGATGCGGCTTCCCTCCACCACTGTGCCGGAGACCACCACGCTATTATCACTGGTGCTGGACCCATCAGCGCTGCGCTGTGAACAGGCCAATTCAGCCGTAAAACGGTCCCCGACGATATCTGCTTGCCCGTGACAAACGGCATTCATAACGCCACTCGCCGAGCGCGTGATCAGGCTGACCAGACCATTGCGCGACACCACCAGCATCAAATTTTCATTGCTCTCTGTTCGCTCGAGAGTCCAGTGTCCGGCGACAAACGCATTACTGGTAAAGTTGAAAGTTGCCGAGGTGGAACCCCCCGCGCTATCGCTGGCGTCGATGGTTAACTCGTAAACTCCAGGAGGGGTTGCAGTACCCTGAATCACACCAGTCGTTGAATCAATTTCCAAACCGGAACCATCATCACTGAGAGCAAACGAAACGCTGGTGCTATTTAGGTCACTGGCACTCGCGGTCAGCGTCCAATTGATTTGATCAGACCAGACCTCGGTTTCTCCTGAGAGTGTTACCGTGCCGTAATCCACTGCGGCGTCCTGACCATTGCCTGACGAAGCTGAAGAGCTATCACCCCCGCCACCACATGAGCCCAGTAACAATAGCGACACAACTAACAAAGCGTGTGATTTCATAAATAGATTTCTTTGTGGTCAGTATTAGCGGTTTATTTAAAAATTCCATTGGTACGTAAGAACGCGCCAACATCAAACTCTTTGGCAAATTGCATACCTAACTCTGTGGCATCCACTCCGCGTTCAAATGCCTCTCGCAACGGCTGCTGATCCATATAATCGATAATATTTTCATTGCTACCCTGCAACTGTAATCTTGGATTGCCACTGGTCGCGACGACCTTAAATTTGCCGTACCAGAGATCCCATGAGGGAGTCAGCGCCGACGCAGTCGTTGGCGGCACCGGAACGTCACTCGACTGAACCTTGCGGGTTTGTGATCGCTTCTTGAAAAGACTCATGATTAACTCACTAACAACTTTTGATTACTGGCTAAAGAGGCTATTCCTCTAACAGGGGCTTCCAGTAAATAATGCCAAACAGCATCACCAAGACGAAATTCATTACACCTGAGTGCCCGCGAACCTTTAATATGTTGCGCTTGATGAAAAACTCCAACAGATGCACAACAAGCAGGAGGATGCCTATCCAGTTAATCCACTGGCTAGACTCGGCGCTTATCGGCAGCAAATCAGGGGCTAGCAGGAGCGTCACAAATACCAGCCAAAAGCCCGCCAGAAGATATTTGTTTAGAGTGATAAAGATCTTCATGATTTAATTTTTCTCGTTATTATGTTTGTAATTATTATTGTTGCGTCGTTGATAGTCTCAAACCTTCTGCGACTATGCAAATATCACCACAGCCAGTATACGCAGTGCAATCGCTACTGACGATAATAATCAGTAGCCTTTAAATCTCAGTGCTAGACTACTGTGTATGACATGGAAAGCATTTATCTACCCCTCACCAAAACTGCAGGAACTCTATCGTCTGGCGCTAGGCGTATGCGGTGTTACGGTTTTACTCGGCGCCTGGCGCGATATCGGTTACCACGCGGGGCTGTTAGGTGTGCTGCTTGCCCTATTTCTCTATCAACTCGGCAGTTACCTCACCATCGGCACACAACTGACTAATATCAATCGACAACGACTCGCTCTGGGAATTGAGTTTAGCGACAGTTTAATTACTGGGTTGCTCATTGCTCTGGTGGCTTTTGATCCTACCATCACGGTGGCACTGGGAGCCGCTCTTCTGGTTACCATTATCGGCGCCATGAAGGCCTCTGCGCCGCTTGATCTGTTTGGCGCCTTTCTCGGAGCGACTCTGGGCTATTGGCTGTTGCCATTATCCATTTCAGCTTCGACACCAGTGCAGCTTCTGGTTGTATGTACCAGCTTTGCCTACTGTTTAATCAACGTCAATATGGCTCGACACACTCATTGCCGGCTCGCTGATCAGCATGAATCGGTGCTCAGGCAGAATGATTGGCTGACGTTGCGGACATTTCATCTGTCAAAATATCTCTCTCCGGCACTGCGCAAAGCGATTTTGACCGGTAAAGATGTCAAGGCCGGCACCCAGGAAAAAACATTGACGGTATTTTTCTCCGATATGGAGGGTTTTACCAAACTCGCTGAAGAACTTGATCCCGAGCAACTGACATCCCTTCTAAATACCTATTTAACGGAAATGTCGGAAATCGCGTTTCGCTTTGGCGGCACCGTAGACAAGGTGATTGGTGACTCGATTATGGTCTTTTTCGGTGACCCCGAAAGCCGCGGTGTGCGCTCCGACGCCATAAGCTGTGTCTCCATGGCTCTGGCGATGCAAGGAGCAATGAAGGAGCTTCAGTCGCGCTGGCGCAAGGAAGGCATTATCAATCCACCCGGGCTGCGAATGGGAATCAACAGTGGCGCCTGCAAGGTAGGCAACTTCGGCACCGAAAATCGTCTCGACTATACCCTGCTCGGTCGTGCCGTCAATCTCGCCAGCCGTCTCGAATCCGCAGCACAGAACAATGAAATTCTGATCTCAAAAGATACCTTTGATCTGGTCAAGGATGCTGTCCACTGCCAGGATAAAGGGCGCATAAGCGTCAAGGGTTTCACCGATCCGATCAATGTATTCAGCGTCACCGATCTGCATAAAAACATCGCCAGCCGTCAGGCGATCAATCAAGAAGTACCCGCTTGATCCCAATTATTGTCGCACCTGCCGCAAGCTGGGGGGAAAACTATAGCGACTGCTGCGCCAGGGATTAATATCCAGACCACCACGTCGCATGTAACGCGCATAGACATCCAGCTGCAGCGGCTTACAACGTTGCATAATATCGCTGTAAATTTTCTCTACGCACTGTTCATGAAAGTCCTGATGCTGACGAAATGAAACCAGATATTTCAACAATCCGGCGCGGTCGATCGGCGCACCTTCATAGCTGATATAGACCGATGCCCAATCAGGCTGATCGGTAACCGGACAATTGGTTCTAAGCAGGTGGGAATACAATAGCTCACTACATGCTGATGCATCTTTCCGATCTTGATCACATTGCAAAAAGTCTGCATTTGGCGTGTAGCAATCAATCGCAATTTCCTGTTGATCCAGGCAGTGGCCGTCAGGCTCGGTAATCGGGCGGAAACCATTATATTCCGCGAGTTGATAAAAAATCACTTCGACATCGCCCTGCGCAACGGCAGATAGGTCCGCCACCATAATCTCTCGAACCGCGTGCAGCGAACCATAGCTACTCTGGTTAAACGAGTTGAGGTAGAGCTTAAAGGATTTGGACTCAATAATATTGACACTGGTGCAGGGCAGTAAAAACTCAGCGATCACAACCTGCGGCAAACCATCACCGTTTAGCCAAGAAACCTCAAAACCGGTCCACAGGTCGATGCCGATAAAATCCGGCAGCGGACCCGACTCCGACTGCAGTTGTTCACGAGCTCGAGCGCGCGGGATAGGATCGAGCAGAGATGCATCATAGCGATCGCTGTAGCGAGTGGCTTTACCCAGTTCAGTATCGGAATAATCTGTCATTAGCTGCGTAATCTCGAGCCTTTTTCCAACAGATAGAGCGCTGCGGCAAACAGGATCGTGGAAAACAATGCAACCATCACAAATGCCCAGACAATATCGATATCGCTGATGCCGGCAATGCCATAACGGAAGGCATTGACCATGTACAACACCGGATTGACCATTGAGACATTGCCCCAGAACTCGCCGAGTAAGTCGATGGAATAGAACACGCCGCCAAGATAAGTCAGCGGGGTTAAAACAAATGTCGGGATAATCGATATATCATCAAAGTTGCGGGCAAACACTGCATTGATCAGACCGGCCAGCGAGAACATCAATGAGGTCATCAGTACAATCCCGATAGTAATCGGCACACTGTGTACACTGAAGTCGGCAAAATAGAGTGACAAAACTGTAACGATCAAACCGACACCGAGACCGCGACTCATTCCGCCAACCACATAGCCTGCGAGAATAATCCAGCTCGGCACTGGTGACACCAACAGCTCTTCGATATTGCGCTGAAACTTGGAGCCAAAAAACGAAGACACCACATTGGAATAGGAGTTGGTGATCACCGACATCATAATCAGCCCCGGCGCCACAAACTGGATATAGGGCAGGCCCGACATTTCGCCGATCCGTGAGCCAATCAATTTTCCGAAGATGACAAAGTAGAGAACAATAGTGATAACCGGCGGCAACAGCGTCTGTGGCCAGATACGCAGAAAGCGGTGAATCTCACGCCGCACAATGGTGATAAAGGCAATCCATTTTTGCTTATTAGTCATGGCTCTCTCCCGTCAGATTTTTCGCCACCATATCGAAAAACAACTCCTCAAGTCGATTGGTCTTGTTGCGCATGCTTAGCACATGGATGCCCTTCTCGCTCAGCGCCGCGAACAGTGCATTGATTGACTGGGATTTCTCTACTTCCACTTCCAGGGTGTGCGGGTCTACCAGAGTTAACGGATAGCCTTCTATTTCAGGACAATCGCTGAGCTGCTCACGAATATCCAGCACAAATAACTCTTTGTTCAACTGTAAAAGCAACTCGCGAATACTGGTGTTTTTCACAATCTGGCCATGATCGATAATCGCTACATTGCGACACAGACTTTCAGCTTCTTCGAGATAGTGAGTAGTCAGGATAATGGTGGTGCCAGTGGCATTAATCTGCCGCAAAAAGTCCCACATGGACCGTCGCAATTCTATATCGACCCCAGCGGTGGGCTCATCGAGCACCAGTAATTTGGGCTCATGCATCAGTGCGCGGGCAATCATCAGACGCCGTTTCATACCTCCGGAAAGAGTTCGCGACGGGACCTCACGTTTATCCCAAAGACCCAGCTGACGGAGGTACTTCTCCGCTCGGCCAATCGCAATATCACGAGGAATTCCGTAATAGCCGGCCTGATTGATAAGGATATCGACCGGCTTTTCAAACTGGTTAAAGTTAAACTCCTGAGGCACCACGCCAACCAGCTGTTTTGCCTGAGAGAAGTCCGTGTCGATATCGCAGCCAAAGATACTCACGCTGCCACTGGTTTTAAGCACCAGCGAGCAGATAATACCGATAGTCGTCGATTTTCCTGCCCCATTGGGCCCCAGCAGCGCAAAAAAATCTCCCTGCTGAACGGTCAGAGAAATCCCTTTTAATGCCTGAAAATTACCCTGATAGGTTTTGCTCAGCTGCTCAATTACCAGTGCCGGTTGCATAGATATTTCCACCTGTTAGATCAGGCCCTATTGTAGCCCCGAAGAGCTGATATGTCCGAATTTCGTCGCCTGGGGAGGCTTATTTTTTACCGCGCCGACTTAATTTTGTAGTTCAAAATCAGTATTCAGGTCATAATGATAAAATTGAAGTCATTACCTTCTAAAAATATGCCACGAAAATTTATCCGCCGATTGCTGCCCGATCTGACAGCAGCGTTAAAACATCCTTCGATGCGCTGGGCTGCTCCGTTAATCCGCGACCCGAACATTATGCACCTCAATCGAGAGTCAGTTTCCCTGGCGGTCTTTATCGGTGTTTTGATTGCTTTTCTGCCGATTCCCGGCCAGACATTTGTCGCAGCAGGACTGGCAATATGGTGGGGCGCTAACCTGCCAATCTCAATCAGCCTGATCTGGATCAGCAACCCGTTGACCATCGCGCCGCTATTTTATCTTACCTATAAAGTTGGAGCTGCTCTGCTGGGCAGCGAGCATATTGTGTTTACGGTGTCATTAA
Organism: Porticoccaceae bacterium; assembly: GCA_024644595.1. Lineage (GTDB taxonomy): Bacteria > Pseudomonadota > Gammaproteobacteria > Pseudomonadales > Porticoccaceae > HTCC2207. The sequence goes on from JAHEHL010000004.1 coordinate 225,633, forward strand.
CCTGGGAGTGGTTTTCCGGCCTCGGCCATCAGATCCTGCTACCCTTGATGGTCGGCAGTGCGCTCTGCGGCATGGTGTTTGCGGTCACAGGCTATCTGCTTATCAACTACCTGTGGCGCTGGAAAGTAATTAGCAACTGGGAAAAACGTAAGCTGGCACGGCAGCGTCTAAAACCTTAACTGCCACCTGAAGCCCGCGACTACTGATAACGCAACTCTTCGGCTGGTACCACTCGACTCGCGCGCAGCGCTGGATAAACAGTCGCCAACAGATTCAGAACCACCGCCGACAAAGCCACTTTTAAAACATCCGAGCCACGCAGATCGACTGGAATATAGTCGATCGGATAGACTTCGGTGTTGAGCAAGCTAACCCCTAACAGTGACTCCACCCAGGTGACTAAATCAGCCACCCAAAGACAGCCAAGCAAGCCCATCAGCACACCGAGTACAATCCCAAACAAACCAATCAACGCCCCCTGAGTCAAAAACAACCGCAGAATATCGCCGCGTGCCAAACCCAGCGTCTGCAAGATGGCGATATCCTTGCGCTTGTCTATCACCGACATCATCAACATTGAAATAACATTGAACGCAGCGACAGCAATAATCATAAAGATCAGCAGGCCAACCATGTTGCGTGACAACTGGATCGCCTGATAGAGGTTGCCGTGAGTCTGAAACCAGTCGCGAAAACCGTAGCCAAAAGGCAACTGTTCGATCAACTGATAGCCCAGCTGACGCGCATTAAACTGGTCGTTTATCTGCACCCGGAAGCCTTTTATCCGTCCGGGCATAGCGGCAAGCTCTGCAACTTTTGCGCTGGAGGCGATGGCTAGGAGCTGGTCGATTTCAGTGTGTGTGGCAAACACGCCCGCCACAATGAAGGTCTGTGCGACTGTGGCACCCTGCGCCTCTGGCACAATAATTGTCATTCGCTGGCCCGGCTGCACGTCGAGGCTGCTTGCCAACACCTCGGAGAGCAGTACCTGATTATCTTCGGGAAGTCTAACTGCGGCCTCGACAAGCACTTGATTGAGTCCGGCTGGAATCGCGTTTGCATCCAGGCCCAATAATTGCACTGGTCTGCTGTGTTGACGAAAATGTAACAGTCCGTTGACCTCAGTGTACGGTGTCACCTCTGTCACCGCAGGATGCCTCGCTAACAGCGCCGCATCACTTCGCCAGTCGATCACGCCCTGCTGGTGAATAATTTGCACATGAGGTACCACTGACAAAATACGCTCACGCAACTCGCGATCGAAACCATTCATCACCGAGAGCACAATTATTAACAGCCCAACACCAAGCACCAGCCCACTGATGGCCAGAAGAGAAATAAATGACACCAGCCGGTTACCCGCGCCTCCCGCCGAAAAATAACGCAGCCCGAGAAACAGTGGCAGTGGCTTAAACAAGCGCGGCTCCCTGCTCCACCAACTGGCCATCAATTAAACTGACCTGACGATCCATACGTGCGGCAATCGCAGGGTCATGGGTAACCACGACAAAGGAGATATTCAGTGACTGGTTAAGCTCCAGCAGTAAGGCCAGAATAACCTCTGCCGTAGCAGGGTCGAGATTACCGGTAGGTTCGTCCATCAGCACCACCGCGGGCGAGGTAACTAACGCCCGCGCAATAGCAACCCGTTGGCGCTCACCACCGGATAGCTCCGCCGGCTTGTGCTGCACACGCCGGGCAAGACCTACTTTCCCGAGCATCTGCTCTGCCCGCTGACGCGCTTGTGCTACAGATGCTCCCCCGATTAGGCAAGGTAAAGCAACATTTTCCAGAGCGCTAAATTCGCCGAGTAGATGATGAAACTGGTAGACAAAGCCAACATGTTTATTACGCCATTCTGCCCGCTCGGAAACGCTCAATTGCTGCCAGTCCATACCGCAGACCTTAACGGTCCCGGCGCTGGGGTCATCGAGTCCGCCAAGCAGGTTGAGCAGTGTTGTTTTGCCCGACCCGGAGACGCCAACCACTGCCAGTTTTTCTCCGGCATTGACGGCAATATGGGTATTTTTAAGAACCGGTAGCAAGCTTTCACCCTGGTAGTAGTCACGCTCCAAGGCACGGGCCTCTAACACAGTATTAGTGGTCATAGCGTAAGGCCTCCGCAGGTAAGACTTTGCCCGCTCGCCAAGCGGGATAAAGCGTTGCAACCAAGCTAATCATCCAGGCGCCAAGCACCACAGCTAGCACATCGGTGAATAGTATTTTTGAAGGCAACGCACTGATCATATAGATCGATGGGTCAAACATATAGCTGCCGCTTAGCTGTTCAATTCCGGCGACAATATCACCAATAAAATAGGCCAGCAGACAACCCAACACGGTGCCGAGCAAAATCCCCAAACTCCCCACTGCCAAACCTTGTATCACAAATATTTTCACCACCATCGAGGAGGTTGCACCGAGGGTGCGTACCACTGCAATATCTTTCCGTTTATCCGCCACCATCAACACTAGACTGGCGACGATATTAAATGCTGCCACCGCAATAATGACCGACAGCAGCAAACTGACTATGACCTTTTCCATACGCATGGCGCGAAACAGTGTACCCATCTCCTCACTCCAGCTGCGCCATTGCAGTCCTGTATCGAGACCCTCACGTTTAGCGCTCAGCCAACGATCAGCCATAAACGCGTCAGACAGTTCGACATGCGCACCATGAAAGCGCTCACCCAGTTGCAGCAGCTTTTGCCCATCGCGGTAGTGAATAAATGCCAGCGAGGAGTCGACCTGGGCGCCGACCTGAAAGATGCCTGTGACCGTCACGCGTTTAATGCGAGGGAAAACCCCTGCCGGTGTAATGGTTACCTTGGGAAGTGTTAACTGCAGGCTATCACCGACAAAAAGATCCAGCTTGCGCGCAATTTGGCTGCCGATTACGACGCCAAAATGCCCTTCCTGCAATTGCCCAACATGGCCGCTGATCATATTCTCTGTCAGCCTTTGCGCCGTTTTCGATACCGGGTCCAGGCCCTGCAGCACCAGACCGGTTTGATGATCTGCTTTTGAGGCCATAACAAAACTCTGCAACATCGGAACAACCGAGACCACTGTCTGCTGCTGACCAGTATCAGCCTGCAACTCTCGTTCGAGCTGTTGAATCTCACTTGCAGTCAGCCCCTGGCGACTGGTCACTGTGACATGCGGCACCACCTTGAGCAGCCGCATTTTGATCTCGCGATCAAAGCCATTCATCACCGATAACACAACGATCAACGCCATCACCCCCAACGCCATGGCGGCCAGGGAAAATACCGAGATAAACGAGACAAAGCCATCGCGTCGTTTGCTGCGCATATAGCGCAAACCGATAAATAGCGGGAGGTTGGTTAACATGCAGGGATTAAACCCGAAAGCGCTGAGACAAACAACAATCCGCGGATTTCAACAATGATAATCCTGCCCTGTAACTGTTTGCAGTGTGTCCTACAATTAAGCTGTTAAGTTGATCGCAAAGGAATGTTGTAACGAAACGTTGTAAAGGAAATGTCGTTATGAAAAAACTGGTATTAACTGCAGCTATCACTGCTTTCTTTAGTCTTCAAGGCACTCTATTTAGTTCGATGCTGGCAGCGGAGCAACTTGTTCTTCCTGTGGGCGAGCAAACCGAGAAATCAGCGCTGCCACTGCCCCAAAGGGGCATGCATAAAGAGTCAGTGCGCCGCGACTTCGGTGACCCAGAAGAGGTCACCGACGCGGTGGGCGAGCCGCCGATCAGTCAGTGGCGCTATGCGCAATACGTGGTCTATTTCGAGGGCAACCAGGTGATCCGCGCCGTGGTCAAACATCCGGCGCGAGAGACCGATTAACGCTGTTTGTCTTCAAAGTGGCGATGTTCACGACTCACGCGGTTGAGCCCGTTCATCGAGGCAATCCGGTAGGCTTCGGCCATCGTCGGATAGTTAAAGGTTGTGCGCACAAAGTACTTGATGCTGTTAGCCTCACCTTCCTGATTCATAATCGCCTGACCAATATGGATAATTTCTGCAGCCTCTGCGCCAAAGCAGTGAATGCCGAGTATCTCCAGTGTGTCTTGATGGAAGAGAATCTTTAACATCCCCACCTCTTCACCTGAAATATGCGCCCGCGCAGTATCCTTAAAGTAAGCGCGACCAATTTCATAGGGAATCTTCTGCTCAGTCAGTTCGCGCTCATTTTTGCCAACGTAGCTGATCTCCGGAATCGTCCAGATTCCGGTGGCCACATCCTTCACCCGATACTGATCAGCCATGCCACACATATGCGACGCAGCAAAGCGCCCCTGATCATAGGCAGCACCGGCGAGAGCAGGCCAACCGATCACATCGCCCGCGGCATAGATATGTGGCACAGCGGTCTGATAGTCTTTATTGACTTCAATCTGACCCCGTTGATCGACCTCGAGACCCACCGTTTCAAGCCCCAAGTCTCGTGTGTTACCGCTGCGGCCATTGCACCACAGTAGTGCCTCAGCATGGATGCGTTTGCCCGATTTCAATTCAAGGGTGACACCATTTTCACTGGTTACCACGCGATCGTACTCTTCATTGTGACGGACCATCACATTGAGATCGCGCAGATGATAGCTCAACGCATCGGAAATCTCGTCATCGAGAAAGCTCATCAGCCACTCTCGAGTGTTGACCAGATCCACCCGGGTATCGAGTCCCGAGAAGATCGAGGCATATTCACAACCGATCACACCCGCACCGTAAATAATGATATTGCGCGGCGTGCTGTCTAGATCAAGAATCGTATCGCTGTCAAAAATGCTCGGATGAGTAAAGTCGATATCATCTGGCCGATAAGGGCTCGAGCCAGTCGCCAGAAGGAAATTTCTGGCAGAGATAGAGATTACTTTTCCACCCGCTGTAGTAATCGCAATTTTGTGCGGACCGGTAAACTTGGCGCGACCGTTATAGGTCTGTACCCTGTTGCGCGCATACCCTTTGGTGCGCCCCTGCACCTGCTTCATAATCACATCATCAGCAGCCTTCATCACCTCCGGAAACGAGAACCACCGCGGTTCGCCAATAGCACGAAACATTGGCATGGTGTTGTACTGCATCATGCGCCTGATAGACTGGCGCAAGGCCTTTGAGGGGATCGTGCCGAGGTGGGTACAGTTGCCTCCAACCATGGCTCGCTCGTCAACTACAGCAACCCGCCAGCCCTGTTTTACTGCATTCATTGCCGCGCCTTCGCCAGCGGGACCACTACCGATCACCACCAGGTCATATTGATAATTGGGCATAATTACTTCTCGCTCTGAACCGTAGACTGACTTGCCTCTGCGGCGTTATAGGTTAACCCTGCGTCACCATTCTGGTAATCGGGATTTTGCACAATAGTTTGTTCGTCACATTTATTTGGATCACCACCGCAGATATCACAGCTGTAGTTGGCTTCGCCAAGGGCCGCTCCGACACCTCCGCAGGAACCTGAAATTGGCTTGCGGCCCATCAACACGCCCACGGCCATGGCCGTGATCAGCAACGCAAAAACAATAATGGTAAGGAACATTTCAGTCATGATTATTGCGCCGGTCGGGATTGAGTTGTGTGCGAGTCCGTCAAGTAGGGTGCGAAGGCATCACTGTACACGGCCTCAAACTGATTGTTGCGTCTGACTATCATATACACGGCCAATGACCGCTCATTGGCCAACTCCAACGCGGCCTTATCACCCATTACCAAAAAGGCGGTTGCCCAGGCATCAGCATCACTGCAGCGCTCGGTGACAACCGTAACTGATGCCAGACTGTGAGTTATCGGCCTGCCCGTTCGCGGGTCAATAGTATGGGAATAGCGCACACCCTCTTTTTCAAAATAGTTGCGATAGTCGCCAGAGGTGGCGATGGCACCATGCTGTAGCCCGATAATCTGCTCCACCTGACCCAGAGCATTGGGTGTTTCAATGGCAATTTGCCATGGCTGGCCATTTGGATTGACACCGTTTACACGCATCTCACCACCCACTTCCACAAGATAATCCGGTAGCGCCAGCATCTCCAGCAAGTCGGCGACCTTATCTACAGCATAACCCTTGGCGACTGCAGACAGGTCGAGGCGAATTGGTAACTTTTTACCGACAAGTTTGTTTTCAACACTGATCAATAAATATTCAAAGCCACTGTTGGTGAGCGCCTGATCAATTTCATCCTGACTGGGAATTCGACCGTCGGTAACCACTGGACCAAAACCCCAGAGATCTACAATCGGCCCAACACTGGGATCAAACGCCCCATCACTCTGCTGCCAGACCCGGCGACTGATCTGCAACACATCCCAGAGGCCATCTGACACCGACACACCCTGCTGCACTGGCAGACGGTTAAACTGACTTAACTCAGATTCGCTCTTGTAGGTCGACATGGAAAGATCAACCTTATTCAGCACGTCGTCGATCTGCTCAGCAAGATCCTCTGGCGCCAGCTGATCGGCAACCACGGTGATATGGTAACTGGTGCCCATTTTGGCACCGGAGATATGAATAACCTCGGGCCCATGGTCACAGCCTGCAAGGGAAACAACTGTGAGCGAGACAAAAAGCAAAAACGAGGCTCTTGTGAGCCCCGTTACTGTAGCGACCGGAAATATCATTGCGAAGGCTTACCCGCCGAAGTCATCGAGAAGAATATTTTCATCTTCAACGCCCAGATCCTGCAGCATTTTCACGACTGCTGCGTTCATCATCGGCGGTCCACACATGTAAAATTCACAGTCTTCTGGCGCTTCGTGATTCTTCAGGTACTGTTCGTAAAGCACATTGTGAATAAAGCCCGTGAGCCCATCCCAGTTATCTTCAGGCTGAGGGTCAGACAGTGCCAGATGCCATTCAAAATTATCATTTTCCGCGGCCAACGCATCGTACTCGTCGTCATAGAAGCACTCACGCAGTGAGCGCGCGCCGTACCAGAAGCTGATCTTACGATCGGTTTTAAGACGCTTGAGCTGGTCGAAAATATGCGAGCGCATCGGCGCCATTCCTGCACCACCGCCGATAAAGATCATCTCATTATCTGATTCCCTGGCAAAAAACTCGCCAAACGGACCGTATACAGTGACTTTATCGCCCGGCTTAAGGCTAAACACATAAGCAGACATTTGGCCTGGAGGAATACCCTCAGAGCGCGGCGGTGGCGTCGCAATACGAATATTGAACTTAACCACACCCTTCTCATCCGGGTAGTTTGCCATTGAGTACGCACGGATCACAGGCTCAGTGACTTTTGACTCAAGATTAAAGAACCCAAAGTGCTCCCAGTCGCCACGGTACTCTGGTTCAATATCAAAATCAGAGAACTTTATATGGTGTGGCGGGCACTCCAACTGCACGTAACCACCGGCGCGGAACTTGACGTCTTCACCTTCAGGCAGATTCAGAGTCAGCTCTTTGATAAAGGTTGCAACATTGGGATTTGACTCAACCGTACACTCCCAACGCTTAACGCCGAAGACCTCCTCCGGCACTTCAATTTTCATGTCGTGCTTGACGGCAACCTGACAAGAGAGTCTCCAACCTTCCGCCGCTTCACGGCGATTAAAATGGCTCTCTTCGGTCGGCAACATTGAGCCACCACCCTCAGATATCACACATTTACACTGCGCACAGCTACCGCCGCCACCACAGGCGGAAGGAAGAAACAGCCCGGCACCGGACAGCGTCTGCAGCAATTTGTCGCCAGCCGGCACGGTAATTGTCTTTTCGCCGTTGATCTCGATACTGACAGCGCCGGACGCCACCAGCTTGCTACGAGCGGCCAGAATAAAGGCCACGAGAGCGAGAATTACCACGGTAAACATGGCCACGCCTAGAATAATTTCAATACTCATGAGTCTTTACTTCTCCGTAATCAGAGGTCAATGCCGCCAAACGACATAAAGCCCAGGGATATCAGGCCTACAGTAATAAATACGATCCCCAGACCTTGCAGGCCTTCTGGGATATCGCTGTATTTGAGTTTTTCACGGATTCCGGCGAGAACGGCAATCGCCAGCGCCCAGGACATACCCGAACCAAATCCGTACACCACGCTCTCGGAAAAATCATAACCGCGCTCCATCATCAGCAACGAGCCACCGAGAATTGCGCAATTCACCGTGATCAGTGGCAAAAACACGCCCAGCGCGTTGTACAGTGCCGGGACATACTTATCGAGAAACATCTCGAGAATCTGCACGATCGAAGCAATTACACCGATAAAGCACAGATAGACCAGAAAACTCAGATCAACATCGGGCAGACCGGCCCAGGCCAGTGCACCATCCGACAACAGGTAGCCGAGCAGCAGATTGTTGACTGGCACAGTAATGGTCTGTACCACTATCACAGCAATACCCAGACCAATCGCCGCATCGATTTTTTTCGACAGCGCGATAAAGGTACACATTCCCAGAAACATGCTCAGGGCGATATTATCAATAAAGATCGACCTGACCAGCAGGCTTAAATAATGTTCCATTACGCCACCTCACTGGGTCGACTGTTAGCCGTTATCTTGAAGTCTGCAGCTTCGACCTGATTCTTTTTCCAGGTGCGCAGCACCCAGATCAACAAGCCGATAAGGAAGAATGCGCTCGGCGGCATCAGCATCATGCCGTTGGCGACATACCAGCCACCGTCTGTGGTCAATGAGAGCACTTCATAACCCCAGATCTTGCCAGCGCCAAACAATTCGCGGATAAATGCCAGCAACATCAAAATCGCACTGTAGCCAAGTCCGTTACCGATACCGTCCATAAAGCTCGGCAGCGGTGGGTTCTTCATGGCGAAGGCCTCTGCGCGGCCCATCACGATACAGTTGGTGATAATCAAGCCTACAAAAACCGACAGCTGCTTGCTGATATCGTAAGCCACTGCTTTTAATATCTGATCCACCACAATGACCAGCGAAGCGATAATTGTCATCTGAACAATAATACGGATGCTGTTAGGTATATGGTTTCGAATAACCGAAACAAACAGGTTGGAAAAGGCCGTTACCGCGGTCAGTGCCAAGCACATTACAAAGGCAACCTTCATGCTTGAGGTCACCGCCAGTGCGGAACAGATACCCAGTATCTGCAGCGCAATTGGGTTGTTGTTAAATACCGGCTCTAACAGCGTGTCTTTCATCTTAGCCATGATCAGGCCTCCCCAGATTTTAAGTGGCTGATCAGTGACTGGAAGCCCTGATCACCAAGCCAGTACTGCACCAGATTATCGACACCACGGGTAGTCAATGTAGCGCCGGCAAGTCCATCGATCTGCGACTCGGCGCCAGCACGGTCAGGATCGACCTTACCTTTGATCACTTTCAGCACAACGTCGCTATTACTGTAGGCTTGCTTGCCAATCCAACTGGCTTTCCAGTTCGGATTGTCCACTTCCCCGCCCAGACCCGGTGTCTCGGCATGCTCGTAGAAGCCAATACCCGCAACGGTCTCGAGATCCGACTCTAGGGCCAAAAAGCCGTATAAAGTCGACCACAGGCCATAGCCTTTAATCGGCAGGATAATCTTGTCGATGCCCTGTTCACCTTCCACTATATATACCGTGGCGTATTTAGCACGGCGCTTTAACTTGGCGATATCACTATCGGCATCAATAGCAATCGATAGCGCTGGATCTTTTGACGCTTTGCGCTGATCGTAGTTAGCAGGGTCCACAGCATCGGTAAAACGACCAGTCTCCAGATCGACGACTCGCGTCGTGATCTGCTCAAACTGGGTTTCAACGTCGACGCCCTGCTCAAGCAAACCAGCCGAGGCGAGGATATTGGTTTTCAGATCCAGTAATTTGTTGGCCTGTTGCGTCGGTCGCAACAGAACCGCAGCACTGGAGACCACCACCGCACAGACCACACAGAGCAGCAGTGCAACACCAAAGGTCTTTTTAATAGAGTCATTAGCCACGGGCCAGTCTCCTTTTGATATTTCCTTGAACCACCGCATGATCGAACAGCGGAGCAAACAGGTTGGCAAACAGAATTGCCAGCATCATGCCCTCGGGGAATGCAGGATTGACCACTCGAATAAGGATAACCATCACCCCGATCAACATACCAAACCAGAACTTACCGGTGTTGGTCATTGCCGCAGAAACCGGATCGGTCGCCATGAATATCGCGCCAAAGGCGAACCCGCCAATCACCCAGTGCCAGTAAAATGGCAGTGCAAACATCGGATTGGTTGAGTCAATGCTATTGAACACCAGTGACAGCAGCGCAGAGCCAATCAAGACACCGCTGATAATCCGCCATGAGGCAATACGCATGGTTACCAGCACCACTCCGCCAATCAAAATTGCCAGCGTCGAGGTTTCACCGATAGAGCCCTGAATAGTTCCCACAAATGCCTGCGTCCAGCTGGCACTCTGCTCAAGTGCGGTGACACCTGCAGTCGCAGCAACCGACAACATAGTCGCTCCGGTGTAACCATCTACCGCAGTCCACACCGCATCGCCAGACATATAGGCCGGATAAGCAAAGTAGAGGAATGCACGTCCGGTCAGTGCCGGGTTAAGGAAGTTTTTGCCGGTTCCGCCAAACACCTCTTTACCAATCACAATACCAAAGCTGATACCCACGGCGACCATCCACAATGGCAGATCGGGCGGACAACAGAGCGCGAACAACACAGAGGTGACAAAGAAGCCTTCGTTGACTTCGTGGCCGCGAATACTGGCAAACAACACTTCCCAGAAACCACCAACAATAAAGGTGACCATATAGATAGGCAGAAAGTAAGCGGCACCATGCACCAGGTTATCCCAGAGGCTGGTTGGATCATAGCCAGCCAGCATCGCGATAAACACACCGCGTCCGCCGTCTTGAGCCATCATGCCCATGTCAGCCATGATGGTGTTGGCCTGAAAACCGACATTCCACATACCGAAGAACATGGTTGGAAAAGTTGCCAACCAAACGGTGATCATCACTCGTTTGAGATCGATTGAATCACGCACATGAGAGCTGTTTTTGGTTACATCAGCCGGTTTAAACAGACCGGTATCAACTGCTTCGAATAGTGCATACCACTTTTCCCACTTGCCGCCCTTGTGGAAATGAGGCTCTAACTTATCGAGAAGATTGCGCAACATGGTCTTAACCCTCCTTCTCTATTGTGGTCAAATTATCACGCAGGATCGGACCGTATTCGTACTTGCCAACGCAAACATAGGTGTAGAGGCCAACATCATCCTCATCCAACTCCAGACAACCGAGCTTTTGGGCCATCTCGGTGTCGCCCACGATCAGTGCGCGCAGCAGCTGAACCGGCAGAATATCCAGAGCGGTGACATCTTCATAACCGCCCACGGGCACCATGGCACGCTCGCTACCATTGGTACTTGTCGTCATATTGAAGAGCTTCTTGCTGAGTGAAGAAATATAAATTGGCAGCGCCGAGTGATTGTTCACCCCCGCCCTGAGATAGTGCAGAAATGGTCGCTCGCGACCTTCGCGAATCACTGAAACCTGATTGTGGTAGCGGCCGAGGAAAGCAAATTCGCCCGCCGCTTTGCGACCAGAGAGAACCGAACCTGAGATCACTCGATTTTCGTCATTTTTCAACTCACCAATCACCAGCTGATTCAAATTGGCGCCTAACCGCGTCTTCAACAGTCTTGGCTGGTTGACCTGAGGACCACCCAACGCAACCACGCGGCTGGTATCAACCGTACCTGAGGTAAACAGCGCTCCTATTGCAATCACCTCCTGATAGCCGATCGTCCAAACTGTTTTCTCGGCGCTGACTGGATCGATAAAATGAACATGGGTTCCGGCCAGACCTGCCGGATGCGGGCCAGCAAATTGGTGACTCTCAACACCCTCAACCGTATCACCGGTTACTGCTGCTCCAGCGGCCGTACACAGATGCACCGGACCATCGGTCAGACGGGTTAACACTTTCAAACCATTGGCAAAATCGTCGCCGCGCTGAGCAATAATCAGTGCGGGATCTGCAGCCAGAGGATTGGTGTCCATCGCTGTGACAAAAATCGAGGAAGGGCTGGTTTCTGGCGCTGGCACTTTGGCATAGGGTCGCGTTCGCAATGCCACCCATTGACCCGAGTTAACCAGATTATCCACAACCAGACTGCGCTCCAAAGAGGTCAGTTGATCAGCCGAATACCGAGTGAAGCTTTCAGCCTCATCACCGTCGATATCGATCACCAGCGATTGAAATACGCGACGCTCGCCACGATTAATCGCTACCACGACACCGGACGCAGGTGCGGTGAATCTAACACCGGCGGTTTTCTTGTCGGTAAACAGCAACTGACCCAATTTAACGCGATCACCTTCACGCACAGCCATGGTGGGCTTCATGCCCGGGTAGTCAGAACCGACCACCGCAACTTGACTGACCATTGGGCCATCGTGAACAACCTGCTCGGGCTTTCCAGCTATCGGCAGGTCTAATCCGCGACGGATTTTTATCATAGGAGATACCTAATATTCAAAATTTGATGTTTGGACTGTTCAGCTACATTTTGCTCGGTTTAAAAGTAGTCGTATCGACCCTTTTTAACGCAAAACGCGAGCAATTTCGGCTTAGTGTCGGCAGACAGCTTGAGCGCAGTGTTTGCCGTTGTTAAGAACGGCGGGATTATAAAGGTCTGAGCGCTGTGATTCCAGTCTCATTAGGGTTTGGAAAAGCCAAAATGGGCAATAAATGCGTTATTTAAATTACCGCTGTACGGTTTTCATTGAAGGGTTGCACAGAGGCCACTTAATCCAGTCACAGAGACACGACGCAATGGCCGCCCCGAGTCCCTGTAAATGACTGTTATCACTAAGCTATTTTAGCTCGAGGATAGGTTGGCCAGCTGACGCCGGCAAATTTCTCCAGACAGCGAACCACCTGGCAGCTGTAGCCGAACTCATTGTCATACCAGCAATATAAAACGCAGCTATTGCCCTCGACGATGGTTGCCTGAGAATCAAAAACACAGGCCTGTCGTGAGCCCACAAAGTCAGTAGAAACCGCCTCGCTAGAAATGGTGTAACCAATCTGCTGCTGCAGCTCTGAATGCAGCGCTTTTTGACGCATAAATTCATTGAGTTCTGCAACATTGGTGTCACGCCCCAACTGCAAATTGAGGATCGCCATCGATACATTGGGTGTCGGCACTCGGATTGCATTACCCGTCAATTTGCCCTTTAGTTCCGGAATCGCCTTGGCCACAGCCTTGGCAGCACCGGTGGAGGTAAGAACCATATTCAACGGCGCACTTCGACCTCGGCGATCACCTTTGTGGTAGTTATCAATCAGGTTTTGGTCGTTGGTGTAGGCGTGAACCGTTTCCACATGGCCGCTATTGACGCCATATTCATCCAGCAGACATTTGAGAACCGGAACAATTGCATTGGTAGTACAGGATGCCGCAGAGATAATCTTGCGCTCAGGCGTGATCTCGCTGTCATTGATGCCAAACACAATATTGGGAATATCATCGCCCGCAGGCGCCGTCAGCAACACCTTGGCAGCACCCGGTCGAAGGTGGCCACCGAGCCCGGCATTGTCTTTCCAGACTCCGGTATTATCGACGATCAGGGCGTTATTGATGCCATAGTCGGTGTAGTCGACCTCGTCTGGCGAGTTGGCATAAATCACCTTGATCGGATTGCCATTAACGACCAAAGTACTCTCCTCTTCCAATACCCGAATAGTACCCTTGAAAGAACCATGCACCGAGTCGCGACGCAGCAGTGCGGCGCGTTTTTCCAGATCGTTGTCGACCTTGCTCTTGCGAATCACAATGGCGCGCAGTCGAAGCACATCGCCACCGCCCGCCTTGTCGATCAAAATTCTCGCCACTAATCGGCCAATTCGACCAAAACCGTAGAGCACCACATCTTGTGGCTGAGGCAGCGGCTTGATATCAGAACCAATAATATCTTTCAGCTCCTCACTGACAAACTCATCAACACTGCGACCATCACCAATCGATTGATATTTGACGACCATCTTGCCCAGATCGATGTGTGCCGGCCCAAGGTGCTGTCTGGCAATCGCTTCGATCATAGGGAACGAGTCAAACTCGGATAATTCGTTATGCTCAACCTGGCGCACGCGACGATGAGACTTCATCAAATCGGTGACCGACTTGTTAACCATGCTGTTGCCATACATATAAGTGGAGACATTACGCTCGCGATAGAGCTTGCCAATAATCGGAATCATGCCCTCAGCAAGGGCTTCGCGCTGCTTCCAGTCTTTAAAAAAATCGTCGGGGAGAGGTCTCTTCTGGTCAATCACTGGCCGGTCCTTTTAAGGGAGTTTTGGAGCTCGGTATTATCCGGAACATCTAGCTGGGGAGCAACTCCGAATGGACTACAAAACCGGATAAAGAATATTCCTACTATCAATGGCCAACCCCAAGTAAAATGCCGAGCCAGGCACGTTGAAATAAAGCTAGTAAAGAATTAGTGCACCCCCAATCACGTTAGCGCGACAATCCAATAACATAGCCGACCTATGACACCTCGAGATTCGACAACTATCCTCAATTTAATCCCAACCGCTAAGGCGGGTGACAAAAACCGCTGGGGAGAGCTCCAGGCTGCTGGCCGAGCGCTGGCCATAGCCGAGGCGGCACGGCAGTTTGATGGCCTGACTGTGTTGGTTACCGAAACTGCGCGCGAGGCATCGGCGCAGAGCCGAACGCTGTCATTTTTCAGCGCTCAGCAGCAACTGCCGATTCTCAACTTCCCCGACTGGGAAACCCTGCCCTACGATATTTTTTCACCGCACCAGGATATTGTCTCGGCACGACTGCAAACTCTGTCCAACCTGCCTCATGCCCAGCACGCACTGCTGATTGTACCCCTGCCAACCCTGATGCACAGGCTGGCACCAACCGACTTTATCGCCTCACGCACATTTTCCTATAGGGTGGGTGAACTGATTGATCGTGACCAATTACAGGAACAACTCTCCCGAGCAGGCTACAACCGAGTAGAGACTGTCTACGAACACGGCGAATATGCCTTCCGCGGTTCACTGATTGATATTTTCCCGATGGGCACCAAACAGCCTTTCCGCATCGACCTGTTGGACAACGACATCGAGAGTCTGCGCCTGTTCGATGCCGAGTCCCAGCGCACCACCGAGAGTGTCAACCAGATTGAACTATTACCCGCGCGGGAGTTTCCTCTCGACAAACAAGCCTGCAACCAATTTTTGAACAATTGGCATAGCCATTTTGACCAGGACCCGAGCAAATGTCCGGTCTATCGCGATATTAAAGATGGCGTGGCACCCCAGGGTATTGAGTATTATCTGAGCCTGTTTTTTCAGCACACCGCAACACTCTTCGATTATCTGCCGCAGCATGTGCAGTTATTTAGTCACGTCGGGATTGAGGATGCCGCCCTCGCCTTCTGGCAGGATACCCATGCTCGCTACAGCGAATACGGGGTTGATCCGACGCGGCCGATATTGCCTCCGAAAGAGCTCTTTCTCGGGGTTGAAGAGGTCTTTCAACATATTAAAAAATTACCCCGAACCGAGATTGACCGTCAACCAACCGATGCCGGCGCCGGCCGCGTCAACCTTAACCTGCGCGCGGTGCCCGATGTTGCGGTCAACTCGAAGCTCAGCAACCCTCTGTCAAAGCTAGCAGAATTTCTCGATGGCTTTGAGGGCCGCGTGCTGTTCTGCGCCGAGTCGGCAGGACGCCGTGAAGTACTCGCCGGTCTGCTGAAAAAAATTGACGTGGTCGCCACAGAGGTCGATAGCTGGCAGGAATTTCTGCAAAGCGAGCGGCGATTTTCGGTCACCACCTATCCGATCGATCAGGGCGTCTACTGTCCGGACCAGCGAATTTGCCTAATCACCGAAGGCGAACTGTTTGGTCAACAGGTGATGCAGCGTCGTCGTCGTTCTCGAGCCTCGGAATCCCCCGACCAAATATTTAAAAGCCTAGCCGAGCTGCAACACGGCGCTCCAGTTGTCCATATGGATCACGGTATCGGGCGCTTTCAGGGGCTGGTCACTCTCGAGGTCGACAAGTCTGTCCAGGAATTTTTGATGTTGGTCTATGCCAATGACGCCAAGCTCTATGTGCCGGTGTCGTCGCTGCATTTAATCAGTCGCTTTGGCGGCAGTGATCAGTCGATGGCGCCCCTGCATAAACTCGGCACCGACAAGTGGAGCAAGGCCAAGGAGAAGGCCGCCAAACAGGTCCGCGATACCGCCGTAGAGCTACTCGACATTTACGCTCGACGCGCGGCGCGCATTGGCTTTGCCTGTGATAACAATGAGGAAGATTACCGCAAGTTCAGTGCAGATTTCCCGTTCGAAGAGACCGCTGACCAGCTCGAGGCCATCGATGCGGTGCGCAGCGACCTGCTCAGTCCACAACCGATGGATCGACTAGTCTGTGGTGATGTCGGTTTTGGTAAAACTGAAGTAGCGATGCGGGCCGCCTTTACTGCCGTATCCAGCAGCAAGCAAGTGGTGGTCCTGGTACCAACTACCCTGCTCGCCCATCAACACCTGCAAAACTTTCGCGATCGATTTGCCAATTGGCCAGTGACCATCGAAGAGCTTTCGCGCTTCCGCACTAATCAGGAACAGGAGCAGGTAATTGCCGACACTGAAAATGGCAAAGTCGACATTTTGATCAGCACCCATAAGCTGCTCCACGCGCAGATTGATTTCAAACGTCTCGGGCTGTTGATTATCGATGAAGAACACCGCTTTGGCGTCCGTCAAAAGGACAAGATTAAATCTCTGCGCAGCTCGGTGGATATTCTCACCATGACCGCAACACCCATCCCGCGCACGCTCAACCTGTCGATGCACGCAGTTCGCGATCTCTCGATTATCGCCACACCGCCGGCGCGACGGCTGTCGGTTAAGACCTTTATCCGACAACAGGAAGATCGCGTTACGCGCGAGGCAGTTCTGCGTGAAATTCTGCGCGGCGGTCAGGTCTACTTTCTGCACAACGATGTCAAATCGATCCAGCGCACTGCCGATGAGCTTCAGCAATTGGTTCCCGAAGCGCGAATCAATATTGCCCACGGTCAGATGCGTGAGCGCGAGCTGGAACAGGTGATGTCGGACTTTTACCACCAGCGTTTTAATCTGCTGGTCTGCACCACCATTATTGAAACCGGTATTGATATCCCCAGTGCCAATACCATACTGATTGAGCGCGCCGATAAATTTGGCCTGGCGCAACTTCATCAACTGCGCGGTCGCGTCGGTCGCTCTCACCATCAGGCCTATGCTTATCTGTTAACGCCCCCACCGAAAGTCATGAGTGCCGACGCCTTAAAACGACTGGAGGCAATTTCTGCGGCCGATCATCTTGGCTCTGGCTTTACTCTGGCGACCAATGATCTGGAAATTCGCGGTGCCGGAGAATTGCTCGGCGAAGAACAGAGCGGTCACATCCAAGCTATCGGGTTTACCCTTTATTTGGAAATGCTCGAGCGCGCTGTGAATGCCATTAAGTCGGGCAAACAACCCGAGCTGGGAGCAGCCCTGGACGAGGGTATCGAGGTCAACCTGCATCTGCCCGCGCTGATTCCAGACGACTATCTGCCCGACGTCAATATGCGCCTCACGCTCTACAAGCGACTGGCCAATTGCCAGACCGAAAATCATCTGCATGAACTTCAGGTAGAAATGATCGATCGCTTCGGCCTGCTGCCCGAGCCGGTAAAAACATTGTTTGAGCTGGCCAGATTACGTCAGACCGGTGAGCATCTGGGACTTCTAAAAATAGAAGCCGGACCCAATGGCGGGCGTCTGAAGTTTAGTGCCAGCACCAGTGTAGAACCGATTACTATTATTAAAATGGTGCAAGCGAAACCGGGGACATTCCGCTTGCAAAGCAACGATCAACTGAGTTTCACTATGGCTATGGAAAGTGCTGAGGAGCGCGTCGAAAAGTTGACCGCTATACTGGATCAATTGAAACCCGCCTCAAGCGCCAGTTAAACACAGGGACATTTTATGTCGCCAATAAAAAGCAGCGTGATAATGACAACAGCCAAACCAGAGAGAAAAGTGCGACAAGCAATTCTGGCACTGCTGACGATAGCTCTGTTGCCATCTGGCTTAAGTCAGGCTCAGGAAAGCGATGACCCGGCTGGCAAAGAAGCACCATCCTGGTATCAGGTTGAGGTGGTGATCTTCACGCAGCAAGGCTATGCCGGCAACGAGCAACCTCCGCGGGAAGTCGTTCTCGAGTTTCACGACAACACTGTTGAACTGCTCGACCCCGAGGAGAGCGCATCACACAGTTTTCCGTTGGCCGCAGGCGTTATTTCAACCCTGAACCAACCACTGATACCGTATGTTGAAGCGCAGGACCCCGCCCTGGCTATTGCTGACACACAGAGCCCATCAGCACCGGATGAGTATGATCTGGCGCTGGCGCTGGCGAACAGCGAAGATGCCGTTTATCTTGCCAACAACCTGCCTGCCAATATAGCCGCCGTTGAACAACCCTATGTTGCTCAATACGAACCAACCTTTATCAAACTGCCGCGGGAAGCCCGCAATCTCAATGAGAGCGCGGCAGCACTGGATCGACAGCTTCAATACAATCTACTGTTCCATGAAGCCTGGCGCTTCTCCGCCACAGAAAATGGCGATGATCCCTGGATTTTAATCAGGGCGGGAAAACAATATCTGGATCGCTTTGAAATTGAGGGCAGTCTGCGCTTTTACAAATCGCGCTTTCTGCACTTTCAATCCGATCTCTGGTTAGTGGAATTTGATCCGCAGAATGCGGCGGACAAAATGATCGAACTGCCCGAATTTCCCGTTTATGACAAACCCGATCTGGCCGAGTATCCGATAATTGGTGAACTACAGTTCGACCCTGACCGCATCGAAGACTTTTTTATCGATCAGCCCCATAACGCGATTGACGAGAACAGTGACCTGGCTGCTTCAAACGGCGGCGAGATAAATTCCTCAACCTCACCGCAACAGACCGATCAGGTGAAAACCTATCCAATCGCATCACTTTGGACCTTCGACCAGTCAAAGCGCATCGAAGAGCAGCAGAGCTATTATATTGATCACCCTAAAATGGGTATCCTGCTGACTGTTATCCCCTATCAACCGCAGCCGCTCAACTCACCCAAACCAGAGCAACAGTCGGACCCAGCCCCTTAAATATTTAAACCCTGGTCGACAAAAATTAGGGTTTCGGGATTAAATCCCAGCGCTGTGGCGCGCTGTAAGAACTGTTCCTTAAGCTCATTACTGATAGTCGGCGTACGCGCCAACAGCCAGAGATAGTCGGTATTATTGCCGGCAACAAAAGCATACTCATAGCTGTCGCCCAGCTCAAAGACAATATAGGAACCGTAGAAGGGGCCAAAAAAGGAGACCTTGAAATGACCTTTTTGGTTATCTTCCAATCGATAAGCCTTGCCCTCAGCCTGCTGCCACGCCCCTCCCTCTGCCGAGTAGCCACGGTTGATAACCCGCAAACCACCATCTTCACGCAGTGAATAGACCGCGGTCACATTACTCAAACCCCGCTCAAAAGAGTGATCCAGTCGCGCCACCTCATACCAGGTTCCCAGATAGCGCGGCGTGTCCAACTCTGCCACAGGGATGACGCCGTCGGGACGCCCGAGACAGGCAACCAACAGCACACAGCTGCAAAATATAGCGAGACGTTTCATTATAGGGACGACCATTTTTTCAGTTTCAAATGGCGATTATAAGACAATTGGCTATCAGTGTTGCCAGGACAGTTTTAAAAAATACCGCCAGTCAGATGACAGCGCCGGCTCTCTGTCAGCGGTGTCCTGCCAGTAGCCGTCAAGCAACGCTATCCCTACGCCGATAAAAAGCATATGCACATTGATATGGCCAACCATCATATCGGCGACAATAGCCAGCAGAGGAATAGCCATCAGCAAGCACCCGAGCAACAGATAGTTACTGAAGATCGCACGGCTAAAATGCACCGGTTCAGAGATTACCCGCAGACCATGGCGGCGAACCAGAAGATAAACAATCAGCACCAAACCGAGCGCCGGCAACAACGCACTCAAGGCCTCGGTCGTCATGTTGGAAATAGTGTCCTGAACTACTGCAGGTGCGATAAAGGGGTACATCATCATATCCGCCGAAAGCAACCAGTAACCAAAAAAGTAACCAAGCGCCAACAGCCTCACGAGGTTGCTGTACAGTCCGGCGAAAAATATCGTTGATATTATGCAGCAGTAAATCAGGAACCCGACATAACTGACTTCATCGATCAACCACCAGCCCGCCGATGCTGAAACAATCAACAGCGGCGTGCCGACACAAAACAGCACATCGCCCAGCAGATAGATATTGATATAGGCTGATCGCAGTGCGGAGCGCACCAGACGTGACCCAACTGCAGCTTTTGCGCATAGTCTAGAACCCAGAGTCGTGGTCGACAACCATCGCAACAACTCGACATGACTTCGTCGAAGCCTGACACTGCGAGAGAGCATAATGACCAGTAACAGCAGCCAGATCTGTGTCTTCTCTGCCAGAGGGGATATCGTGCTGAGATCAGCTCCGAAATAAGCTGCAAATAAAACAGTCATCAGGGCCCAGCCACTGATCACAATCAACGCTAAAATGGCGCGCCTGAAAACAGTTGTCAACTCCATGACATGATCTCCTTATCCTGTATCCGCTCAGCTGGCACGATTCCTGGGCGGCTCGCGCCGCAGGACTCCCTACTCCGTGCACTCCTCAAGCGTTCAACATATCCCTGTTATTGTCACCGACATTCGACTTTTTCAACATTGCTCGAACATCTAGATAAAATGTAGTTAAAACCTCGGCCTGATACCAAGAAATTATTCACTCATTATCTTCCCGCGACACTCACTGCGATCGTTACCGGACTCAATCTCAGGAGCCCGCCCTCTCCATCACCTGTTCACCACTTAACGCCAGCCCATGAGGCATATGCAGTGTAGAAGTTGGGTAGGCAACTTCCGCCTGATTGGCCGCAATAATCTCTGCGATTTTAAGCAGTACATCCTGCTTGACCTGATGATAGGTCGCCCAGTCAGTTGTCTTGGTAAAGGTATAGATAAAAAAGTCCAGTGAGCTGGCGGCAAATTTATTGAAATTGACCATCATGGTCTGAGTTGTATCGATATCCGGGTGCGCACTTAACATCGCTTTAACCTGATCGACAATGTTCTGAACCTGTTCTAAATCTTCATAGCGGACACCGATGGTTTCATAGATTCTGCGATTGGTCATACGCGACGGGTTCTCTACCGAGATACTGGCGAACGCAGCATTGGGAATATACAGCGGTCGCTTGTCAAATGTCCGTATCCGCGTCAGTCGCCAGCCGATATCTTCCACTGTCCCCTCTATTTCCTTGTCTGGTGAACGCACCCAGTCGCCGACAGAAAATGGCCTGTCGAGATAGATCATCATGCCACCAAAGAAATTCGCCAGCAGGTCCTTGGCAGCGAAACCAACAGCGATTCCGCCAATACCACCAAATGCCAGCAGGCCAGAGATGCTGTAGCCAAACAGCTGCATAGCGATCAGCAACCCGGTAATAATCACCGCGGCGCGGAGTAGCTTGCCAACTGCCCTGACAGTCGTTTCGTCCAGCGGCTTGGCAATATAGTCCGGGTGCACCAAATTGCGCTCAGCGCGCTTGATAAAATTGTTTAAAAACAGAACACCCAGAAAGATCAGCGCCAGGCGATTGATCGGGTCAACCAGAGCATAGAGCCCGGAGTCCATTTTTTGAGCAGCAATGCCTGCAGAAAAATTGATGCCTAGAATCCACACCAGCCAGATCAACGGACGACGACAGGCCTCAATTAGCGCATCATCCCAGACTGTCTGGGTTTTGGCGGCATGAACTTCGAGCCTGTCGACCACGCGGTTGACGGCATAACCCAGACCCAGCGCCAGGACCACAATAAAAAAGAGTTCCAAAATCCATAGATAATGTTCACCGGTTAAATTTACCAGCCAGCTTTCTATTTTTGCCATACTACAAACCTACCTTTTTTGGTTCCGACTACCTGTTTCTCTTGCTTCTACCTGTGCCCCAGCACCACTGATCGGTCACCGTGTTTAACTTCTTCGGCTACGCAGATAAGCCCTGCAGCCAGTTCTATAACAACCCAAGCTGCGCCATGGTATCAACTCTTCGCGGATCATTCTCCAGTTGAGACCAACTGACTGATTGTGTTTTCAACATAGCCGCAATTTTATCGCTGCCACTGACCCGCTGCTCGGTCATATACTTTAAAACTTCCTGCGCACCTGCCCGATCATTGCACACCAAAATCATGTCACAACCCGCGCTCAGGGCACGCTCAGCTTTTTGCACATAACCTCCGGCAATATCTGCGCCTTTCATAGCCAGATCATCACTGAAGATCACTCCGTTAAAACCGAGCTGGCTGCGCAAAATCTGCTGTAGCCAAAATGGAGAAAATCCCACTGAATCGGGATCAATCTCCGGGTAGGTTATATGCGCCGGCATGACACCACCTAGTTGGTCGGCGAGCGCCACAAAAGGCACCAGGTCGTGCTCACTGAGTTCAGCCCAGCTGCGCTGATCTATTGGCGCCTCAAGATGGCTGTCGGCAACAATACCGCCGTGTCCTGGAAAATGTTTACCGGTGGCAGCCATCCCCGCCTCATTCATTCCGGCGATAAAGGCGCCAGCCACATCACAGACTAGCTGCGGCTGATCAGAAAAGGCGCGATCACCGATAATGCTGCTGGTGTCCCGATCGACATCCAGTACTGGGGCAAAACTAATGTCGAGACCACAGGCAATCACTTCCGAGGCCATCAACCAGCCACAGTCACGGGCCAGGCTCAGCCCCAAGGCTCTGTCTCGTAGTGTCAAATCACCCAACTGCTGCATGGCAGGCAGACGGGTAAAACCCTGCTTAAAGCGCTGTACACGGCCGCCCTCCTGATCCACGGCGATCAGTAAATCCGGCGCCGCTGCACGAATTTCTGCGACCAGCTCTTCAACCTGATGCCGGCTCTCAACATTGCGGGCAAATAAAATAACGCCGCCAACCTGAGGATTTTGCAGCAGACCGACCTCATCATCCATTAGAGAGGTCCCGGTCAGATCAAGCATCAGGCGTCCATGTTGATTTACAGTCATAGAGTTCACACTAACAGTTTGAGGGATTGTGTTGGCACCACAAATTTGTGCCCGAATATTTATTTTTAGACAATTTTATTCTTTCACAAAGATCGGCTATTCGATAGGGAAATTATACTGACAGAGAGGTTTATTACAGGTAAAAATTTTATCTCCATTTTTCAATTGCTTGGAAAAACAACCTCGACGGGGTGATCGATTGACAACGCAACTGCACTAAAACGCCTGTTATCGAAACGGATGCATTGCTAAAGCCAAATTGCTATTTTCCTCAGGCAAGATAAAAAAAGCCCGGACAGGATGACAAAGGAGAGAAGAGTTATGGCTAAAACGATTCCCATCATCAATCAGCGTTATCACGATATTGCGAGCGGCAGAACCTTTGAAGTACTTTTAATTGATGAATACAGCGCCACGATTGAACTCCATTTTGACGATGGCGATTTCGACCAGATCAACTTTGACGACTGGTCAAGAATGGCTGCGATCCCCGTCAACAGTCTTTCTGAACTGGGATCAGACGCACCAAAGGATGCCCAGGAATCTAACCTCTGGAGCGTCAGCGGCATACGGGATTCACGCTATATGTTTGGCTGGGATGAATTCTGAAGCCGCTTCTATCCGGCCCGGCCTCGCTACTCTTCTACGGCAAATTCTCCCATGCGGATATGCTTGAGAATAATCTGAGCAGCATCGTTAGCACTGTCGACTAATTCGAACAGATTTAGGTCCGCAGCACTTAGACAACCCTCGGCAAGCATCCTCTGCTGCATCCACTCCAAAAGACCCTGCCAGAACGACTTACCCACCAGAATAATCGGGAATGGGGGCACCTTCCGCGTCTGCACCAACGTCAGCGCTTCGAACAGTTCATCCATGGTGCCAAAGCCACCCGGGAAAATCACAAAACCCACCGCGTGTTTAACAAACAGATATTTTCGAACAAAAAAGTAACGGAAATCGAGCGCAATATCCTGATAGGGATTGGGAGTCTGCTCGAATGGCAGATCAATATTTAATCCTACCGAGGGTGTAGGTGTGGCAAAACAGCCGCGGTTGGCTCCCTCCATAATGCCGGGACCGCCACCTGTAATCACCGGAATATTTTCTTCGCCGAGCAACTGGCCCAACAACTGCGCCTCGTGATAGTAGCGATTGGTGGAGTCCAGTCGCGCTCCACCAAAGACCGTCACAGCCACACCCAACTTGAGCAATTTATCCGTGCCGTCGACCAATTCAGACTGTATACGTAGCACGCGCCATGCTTCTTGTACTTTTGCTTCCAGCATAAAATTCTCCTTATTATTTTATTTAAATATAGATTAACTTGCGCGAAACCGATTACTGTATATAATTACAGTTACCTGTTAAGAGGAAATCATCATGGAACGCCTGACTGCCAGACAACAACAAATCTTCGACCTGATTCGCGACAACCTCGATGCCACCGGCTACCCGCCAACCCGTGCAGAGATTGCTCAGCAGCTCGGCTTTAAATCCGCTAATGCGGCTGAGGATCACTTGCGTGCCTTGGCCCGTAAAGGGGTCATTGAGATGATTCCCGGCGCCTCACGAGGCATTCGTATCGTTGAGCAGTTCTCCGGCATTCCGATTGTTGGGCGAGTGGCTGCCGGTGAGCCGATTCTGGCCGAGCAGAATATTGAAGATTATCAGGAAGTCCCTTCGAGTACCTTCCACCCACATGCCGATTACTTCCTGCGGGTTCAGGGTCAGAGCATGGTCGATGTCGGGATTATGGACGGTGACCTGCTTGCTGTGCACCAGCAGCCAACCGCAGAAAACCAACAGATTGTTGTGGCCCGTGTTGATGGCGAAGTCACCGTCAAGCGACTCAAGCGCACACGCAGCAAACATGAAATTCAGCTGCTACCGGAAAATCGCGACTACTCTCCGATTCTGGTTGATCTGCGTGCCCAGGACTTTGCTATTGAGGGTCTGGCCGTTGGCGTGGTGCGAGTCAGCATTTAGGTAAAAAACTGCCTACAAGGACGATTGAGCGAGCCTAAGCGAGTAGGCATCTGGATCTGAGAACGCAGGAATGCGGGGATTTACGTATTAAATAGGGGACTCTCGGCGAACGCGTACTCTTCTACGATACAACCACCGATTACATGTTCCTGCAAGATACGTTCAATAATTTCTGGAGAGCAGCTGTGATACCAGGTGCCATCCGGATAGCTCAGCATAATTGGTCCCTGCCGGCAGATACGAAGACAGTCGGCCTTGGAGCGGTAGACACCGCTTTCGACATCAAGCATATCCAACTCTCGAATACGCCGCTTTAAATAATCCCACGACTCGGCAGCCTCTTCTTCAGACGCGCACTTCCCGGCCGTACAGAGCAGCAGATGCTGGCGGTAGCTGCGTAACTTGCGAGCCTCGGCAAGCTGGTTAAGAATCTTATCGGAGTTCATATAAGTGCCATCTTCGGCCGTTAGAATAGCTTTCCAGGACCCGCTGAAGCCACTTGAGCACCATGGCAAGCCAGCTACATGATCAATTTAGTGTACTGTGTGAGCCTTTCCCTGGACTGACTCGCTCAGCACAACTCGCTCTTCACCAAGCTCAAACGCCATCTGAATACCGGCATCCATCATGCTTTTTGCAACTTCTAAATGACGTCCATCAAGATAGGCCATCACTTCCGGTGAGAAATTAATCGTCACCAAAGCGTCATCAGCCCCGGAGCGCTGCAGTGCAACCTCACCGCTTTCCAACATCACTAATTCAAATTCTGCAAGGGGCATAAATCGCTATCCGTTTTAATCAGTTGTGTAAAATTTGCTACTCGCTTTAGGGCTCGATTCCAATCTTGTGCGCCCCCGGCGAAGACATCGAAAGTCGCTCGACGTCAGACTGCAGTTTATCAGCTGAGGCAGCCACTGTTAACCATCAACCTAGAGATTGCTAAAACTCAAGCATCATTTCTCGCTGTCTATCGATCAACTCTTCCAGGCTATGCAACCAGATTTCCGCTCGCTCGAGACTCCAATCAATGCTCTCTGGAGCATCCAGCGCAATCATTGGCAAGCGGTCGACATCCATTTCCGCTCTGCGCACGATAGGCAACTGATAAATATGTCGATAAGCATTGAGAAGCTCACTGAGCCAAGAGCCAGGAGTATGTTGCAGAGTTTGTAACTCACTCGCTTCACCGGGAGATTTGCCCTGTTCTGCCAACAAAGTCACCAGCAGGTCACCATCGGTTACCGCTTCCGGGTTCTGCAGTTTGTAGGTTTCAGCCACGTGGCAACAATGCCACAACCAGGCCTGGTGCAACTGCACAGCAACTGACTGTGTTGTGGCAGCTTGCTGATGTACATTAGCCACCGTTCCAGGGGCCCTGGCCAGTGCCAGTAATTGTCGGGCATAAAGCAGTTTTTGATTAACTGCAGAAATATAACTCGACACCACCGCCTTTACTTACCGCCCTTTTCTGCGGCGACCCATTTACCGCTGTTGTAAAACGCACTCCAACCGCTGGGCTTGCCCTCATTTTCACTGCGTACATACTGCTCTTTGGTTTTGCGGCTGTAACGGATAATGGTCGGCAACCCGTCTGGGTCAGTGATCGGCGCAGTCAACAGGAACTGGTATTTTTCATCGATCTGATCTTTGTATGGCAACAGCTCCTCAACACTCGGCGCACGAGTCTCGCGATGTTTGGGAAACTGGCTGGCGGCTAAAAACAGGCCCGATGCGCCATCGCGCAAGACATAGTGATCATCAACCTTGTCACAGCGCAGCTCAGGCATCGAAATTGGATCAACCTTAGGTGGCGCGGCCTGACCATTGCGCAACAGTTTACGCGTGTTCTTGCACGGTTCACCGGGGGCGCTCTCGCCGGTACAGCCGAAGTATTTACCAAAACGGCCGGTCTTGAGTTGCATCTCACTGGAGCACTTATCACACTCAATCACAGGCCCTTCATAGCCCTTGATCACATATTGTCCCGCTTCAATTTCGAAGCCACTGCAGTCTGGGTTATTGCCGCAGACATGCAGCTTGCGCTTTTCGTCGATCAAATAGCTGTCCATTACGGTATTGCAAAGCTTGCAGCGATGCTTGTGCATCAACTGCTTGGATTCAGCCTCGTCATCTTCATCAATATTGACCGCCTCATCACCTGCAGTGAGATTGATAGTCTGTTTGCAGCGCTCTTTTGGCGGCAGTGCGTAACCCGAACAGCCAAGAAAGACGCCGGTTCCTGCGGTACGAATCATCATCGGTCGACCACATTGGGCGCAGGGAATATCGGTCTCAGTAGGTTTGTTGGGGCGCATCCCCGACTCACTGGCTTTGGCCGATTCAACCCTCTCGCTAAAGTCGCGATAGAAACGATTGAGCAACTCCTTCCAGTTAAGCTTGCCGCTGGCGATTTCATCCAAATGTTCTTCCATGGTTGCGGTAAATCCGTAATCCATCAGATCAGTGAAATTTTCGGCCAATCGGTCAGTGACAATGTCGCCAATTTTTTCGGCGAAGATACGCTTGTTTTCGATGCGGACATATCCGCGGTCCTGAATCGTTGAGATAATCGCGGCATAGGTTGATGGGCGGCCAATACCGCGCTTCTCAAGCTCTTTGACCAACGATGCCTCAGAGAAGCGGGCAATCGGCTTGGTGAAGTGCTGCTGCGGGACCAGCACCAGCATATTCATCTTGTCACCCTGCTGTAGATCGGGAAGTTCGCGATCATCATCTCCCTTACGGTTGGCGGGCATCACCGCCAGATAACCATCAAAGCGTGTCACCCGCCCTTTGGCAGTCATTTCATAATCAGCTGCAGCAACCGTAATCAACGTTGCAGTAAATTCAGCATTGGTCATTTGGCAGGCGACAAACTGCTGCCAGATCAACTGATAGAGTCTGCGTGCATCCACTTCCATATCGTCCAGACTGCCTGGCATGATATCGATATTGGAGGGTCTTATCGCTTCGTGGGCTTCCTGAGCGCCAGACTTGCTGCTGTAGATCTTGGGCTGATCCGGCAAATAACGGTCGCCATGGCGCAGCTTGATATATTCGCGACAGGCGTTAACGGCATCCTCGCTGAGATTGGTCGAGTCGGTTCGCATATACGTGATATAGCCAGCCTCATAGAGACGCTGGGCCATCATCATGGTCTTTTTGACGCCATAACCAAGTCTGGTGCTGGCTGCCTGCTGCAGAGTAGATGTGATAAATGGCGCCGACGGCTTGGATGAGGTCGGTTTATCTTCGCGCTTGACCACTGCGTACTCAGCATCACGCAGTGCAGTCAGGGCGGTGTCCGTGTCAGCTTTGCTGGTCGGACGGAAAGCAGCACCAAGGTGCCGCTTAACCTCAAACCGAATTTTGTCGTCGTCGCTGCCATCAGTTTCCAGATTGGCCGCTTCAAGGTCAGTGTGTACTGTCCAGTACTCTTCGGGCTGGAATGCACGAATTTCCCGCTCGCGCTCAACAATCATTTTCAACGCCACAGATTGCACGCGGCCCGCGGAAAGACCGCGACCCACTTTTTCCCAAAGCAGCGGGGACACCATGAATCCGACCACCCGATCGAGGAAGCGGCGCGCCTGCTGAGCCTCTACCCGATTGGTATTGACTACCCCCGGCTTATCAAAGGCGGCGCGAATGGCTTTTTTAGTGATTTCGTTAAACACCACGCGCTTGTAGCGACTGTCATCGCCGCCGATAACCTGAGTTAGATGCCAGGCAATGGCCTCTCCCTCGCGATCCAAATCCGTCGCCAGATAGACAGTGTCAGCATTTTTGGCAAGCTTCTTCAGCTCTGCAACAACCTTTTCTTTGCCGGGCAGCGTTGCATATTCTGCTTTCCAATCATTTTCCGGATCGATACCCATACTTTTGATCAGTTGCGATTTTGCCTTGGCGGCGCGGTGGGTGATTTTATCTTCCGGTGACAGCTTGCGTGTCAGCGCCGCCTGACGCGCACGTTCTTTAGGATCCGATGGCGTTCGATTGCCACCCGTCGGCAGGTCCCGAACATGGCCGACACTGGATTTAACGATAAAATCGTCACCCAGATAACGGTTGATCGTTTTGGCTTTTGCCGGTGACTCTACGATAACTAGCGACTTTCCCATGAAGGCTTTCCCTGATTTGGCACGCACCACCATGGCACAATGCGGATAACAATTTGGCTAACTAAGTGGCGAATCTCGCCATGAAGGTGCGCATATATACGTGCTTGGGCAACCTTGGGTCAAGTTTCAAGGCTATATTTTTTTTGCCCAGCTCTGCAATTTTTTTAAATTTTCGACAATTTTGACTAAATCATCAGCGTCCTCGCGCTCGTTCCAAATCACCCCTATGCCTGTGTTATTGGCGACAATCGCACTGACACCAGAAGGCAGACTTGTTACTAGTTCCGGTAGTTTGTGGTCCCACTCTGGGGGCGCTTGACTAATTGTCCACAGCCAACCCGAACAAGCCGACTCCCAACCGCGACCACTGTAGCGGTGTAAGACCCAGCTCTGCCGACAGCTATCGTCCGGCCAGGGAATACGATAACAGACCGTCTCTAGGCGTGTTTCATCCTCGCGCGCATCCGGACGACGGTGCAGCGTTACCTGAATGCCTTGACTGCTCGCCTCACGCCGCAGCTCGGTAATCAGTTTTTGTCGCGGCGATTGCCGGAACCACATCAGCGGCGAGACCACAATCGCGACACCCAAGACTATTAACAACCATGTCATTTCGTACTACTCTTATACTAGTGATTTGTGCCGATGGCGAGACAACACCCTATTTAGCCATTGACCCACCACGCACCCCAATTAATATTCGAAAAGGAGCCATCATATGTCTACATACAAACACCTGCTGATCGGGCTTGATCTGTCTCCAGAATCACAGCAAGTGGTAGACCGCGTCAAGCAACTTTTTGCCGACCGCGAAGTAAAGATCTCTGTCTGTCACATTCTTGAACCCTTAGCCTTCACATACGGCGGCGATATACCGGTAGATTTATCAGATGTTCAATCACAGCTGGAACAGCAGGCCAGGGAACGACTGGCAAAGCTGGCTCAAGAAATTAATGTGCCCACAGAAGACCAGCATATCGTGCTCGGCCAGCCCGCTAATGAGATGCACCGCATGGCACGCGAGTCCGACGTCGATCTGATTATTGTTGGCAGTCATGGCCGTCATGGTCTGGCATTAATTTTTGGCTCTACCAGCAACAGCGTTCTGCACGGTGCCCAGTGCGATGTTCTCGCCGTACGCATTAATGAGCCAACGTAAATATATCCGCTCACAACAGCCTCCTGCGGCGACTTTATCAAAGTAGCATCCAATCTGGCGCTCTATCGCCTTACACTCTCACAGGGCAGGTAAACTTTCAGGTAGACTTGATCAACGGCGGGATTGCTCAGATGGTCAATTGCCATTAAAGTCTGCTGGCAAAAAACCTGCCCCTCAATGCACTGTTTGTAAGGTTGTCGCTATTCTCACTATCACTTTTTCCAGTGACCTGAAGATTCGTCTTCGGCACACACTTGCCGCAGTGATCACTGTGCTCTGCTGCTCAGTCACAGGAGCCGGCGCGGAGACCACCGAGGCACAGCGCGCGAATGATCTGCTTGTGCAACAGCGGGCGCTCTACGCCGACGCGATCGAACTGATTCGAAAAGGCAAGCGGCAGCGTGTGACACAGATACGCAATCAACTCGTCGACTACCCGCTCTATCCCTATCTTGTCTACGCCGATCTTGCCGCCAATATGCATTATTCGAGAAAGTCCGACATTAGCCAGTATCTGGACAACTATGCTGGCAGCGTCAAGGCCCAGCACCTGCGTAAACGCTGGCTCGATTATCTCGCGCGGCGTACCTACTGGACAACATTTATGGCGTTTTATGATCCAGACGAGGCGTCGGTCAAGCACCAGTGCCAATATCAGCTGGCCCGCTACTATGGTGATCCCAAAGACCCTGCCCAGCCCGCGCGCCGCGCGCAGGCTCTGGATGCCGCGCTGGAATTATGGAATATCGAGCAATCACAGCCGAGTGAGTGCGACAAACTATTTAGCCGCTTACAGGCTGAAAACAAGATAAGTCAATCGCTGGTGTGGGAGCGATTCAATAAGGCCCTCCTCAATCATGAGTACCAACTCGCCCGATACCTGCAGCGCTCTCTAACCAGCCAACGTTACCAAGCGCTGAGCCAACTTTACTATGAGGTCGACCGCAATCCAGCCAGCATCTCCGAATTTGGCCAGTCAGCTCAGAACAGTCGTGAAGAACTGCAAATTATTCGCCATGGGCTGATTCATCTCGCCCGCAAGGACAGTCACGCTGCCTTAAAACAATGGAGCCGCTATCAACAGACTCATGAATTTAGTCATAGCGATCGCAGTGACATCGTCACGGCCATTATTAAAGGACTGTTTGAACAGGGCTTTGCCGCTATCGCCGACACCTACTTTGTCGATCACCTGCAACTACTGAACGACACTCTGGACGGAAGCTTGGTGGAATGGCGTATTCGCCGAGCCCTCGAGAAGAGAGATTGGCCCGCGGTGCAGCTGTGGCTAAAACGACTCCCCAAACAACGGCAAACCAGTTCAGTCTGGCGCTACTGGACTATTCGCAGTATGCAGAGCGACCCGACCACTACACGCGATCCGGCGATTACCGAGCTGACCGCAAGTCTCGCCAAGGAACGTGATTTTTATGGTTTTCTGGCCAGTGACATGCTCGACCGGGAATACAGTCTCAATCACAACCCAATTACCATAAATCAGCAACAGCTCGCTGCTATTGAGGCCATCCCCGCAATGGCTCGTGCACGAGAATTGTACTTTCACGGCGACACGCTCGATGCCAATCGCGAATGGAATCAGGCTTCTGCCAACTTCAACTATGAGGAATGGCTTGCCAGCGCGATGGTGAGCGGCAAGTGGCAATGGCACAGCAAAGCTATTGCCAGCCTTGGTCGCGCGCGCTACTGGGATGATATCGAGCTGCGCTTTCCACTAGCCTATGCAGCAGACATCGATAAAGCCGCTCAGGCAACTGGCATAGAAAACTACTTATTGTTTGCTTTGGCACGACAAGAGAGCGCCTTTGAATCCTCAGCAACCTCCTCGGCTGGCGCGCGAGGGCTGATGCAGGTGATGCCGGCGACGGCCAAGAGCACTGCGCGAAAGTATAAAATACCCTATCGCAAGCGCTCACAGCTCCTGGATGCGAAGACCAACATCGCTATTGCCAGCCGCTATTATCAGGAATTGTTGGCGCGTTACAGCGGCAACCGCATTGCTGCGACCGCAGCCTACAATGCGGGCCCTTACCGGGTTGACCAGTGGCTAAAGAACAGTGATGGTCAACTGCCTTTCGACATCTGGATTGAGGTAATTCCCTACCGCGAAACCCGATCTTATGTGCGGAATGTTTTGATGTATTCAATTATCTACTCACGCAAACTAGGTGCTGAACCACCGATGGTGCTGCGCGATGAAACCTACAGGCTGCTGTGATGCAATTGATTGATATTGGCGTCAACCTCTCCAACGCGCGCTTCGATAATGACCGCGGTGAACTACTGGAGCGGGCTCGAGATGCCGGAGTTGAGAAACTGATTCTGACAGGGACATCCATCAGTGAAAGCGAGCATGTCGTCGCACTCTGCAGCGAGTATGCAGAGCGCTTCCCGGAGATGCTCTATGCCACCGCTGGAATACACCCGCATGATGCCAAGTCATTAAACAGTGAGTCGATCGCCACATTGAAAGCGCTAGCAACACAGCCCTGCGTGGTCGCACTGGGCGAGATGGGGTTGGACTTTAACCGCAATTTTTCTAACCCAGCTGCCCAAGAGAAAGCCTTTGAGGCCCAGCTTGAACTCGCTGTGGCACTGCAACTTCCCGTGTTTCTTCATGAGCGCGACGCTGCCGATAGACAGCTACAGATTCTACGGGTATACCGAGATCATTTGTCAGATGCAGTTCTACATTGCTTTACAGGTACTAGAGAGGCTCTCTACGGTTATTTAGATCTCGATCTACACATCGGCATCACCGGCTGGATCTGCGACGACAGGCGCGGTGAGGCACTGCAAAAGCTGGTTGTTGACATTCCTCGACATCGATTAATGGTAGAGACCGATGCGCCGTATCTTTCACCCAAGAATCTACCGAAAAATCAGTTACCCTATCCAATCTCTGGAAGCCGCAATGAACCCTGCACCCTTCCTTTTATTGTCAGGACAATTGCACACCACAGAGAGGAAACCGCCGAACAGGTTGCTCGGCAGACCACAGCGAATGCAACAAGGTTTTTTAGACTCGACTCAGTCGTTTAGCTCACTGCAAAAGCGGGTCATGTAGGCGAGTCATTTACTCTGCGCAGACAAGCCTGTCGCCCACGGCAATCAAACCATTACTGCGGATCTGTGCTCGCAGCCCCCCCTTGCCCAACAGCTCGGGAAGAATTTTTACCCCAAGGCGCCTCTGCAGGCTCGCGCAGGGTTCACACAACTGGACACCATAGAAACTGATGTTATTGATGGTAAAGGTTTTACCCACTAAATCATTCAGGCCAATTCCCGTGGTTATCAGGTTGCGACGAAAGTCACTTTCATGAAAGGTGTAACCGTGACTGCGATTAAATGTCTCGATCACTTCTGATTCGATAAAGGTGATTTCCCAATCGGGCTGACCTTTATAGTTCGAACGACTCTTGCCGGTTCTGGAAAAATAGCGGTCCCCCTCGATGCCCTGACCTGCGCGCACCGAAACCTTGTCATAACCCATGACACCAGCGCCTTTTGATGGCGCCAGATAGATCCCAGTAATTTTTCCCTGGCTCACAGCCTACTCCATAAAGCTTTTGTAAAGGCTCTGCTTAGGCGAACTGAAAACACTGCGAACCATTGGTTCAAAAAGAGATAAATCCAACTTCGCCATCTTGGGATCAAATGATGGATCATCGTACTTGGCAATAAAGCGAGCAGTGCGCTTATAGTTTGGATTTTCCAGAAACTGTTCGCGCATATTGCGATCGGCCCCGAGAAAGTGGAAGAAGTTATAACCCTGAAAAATCGCGTGATGTTTGATCATCCAATGATTTTCCTCCGACACGAAGGGCTGCAAAATAACCGCTGCCAAATCGGCATGATTGGTGCTGCCCAATGTATCGCCAATATCATGCAGCAGCGCACAGACTATATACTCTTCGTCCTCACCCGCCTCGGCTGCGCGGTGGGCTGTCTGCAGTGAATGCTGCAAGCGATCAATAGCGAAGCCACCATAGTCACCGTCGAGCAACTCGAGATGGGTCAAAATACGATCGGGAAGTTTTTTGGCAAACGCTATCTGCTCGGGGAGGATGATCTGCCAATCCTCTGCGGTGCTGTCTGACATTTTGGAAAAAGTGGCTTGTGTTGCTTGCATATCGGGTGGCCCCCATTGAGCGCTCGTCCTGTGCAATATTTTTTTGCACTGCCAATAAAGACACCAGCGAGCTTTTTATTTGTGAGCCCGGATACTAGCACCACAGAACCCTTTTTTCTAATCAAAAAGAGCTCTCACGAGAGAGTCAATTAACTACAGCTCATCACCATCACTTCAGCAATCTCCGAGGTAATTCGAAGATCGGAAATGGTCATAGAAAACTCCGCCGAGCTCGACAGCGCTAAAGGTGTATCAACTCGACTGAGGTCAACCCCAATTGCGTCGAAGCAATCGAGTGCAATCCCCATACGCACCTGCTGGCCAATCGGCACAGCGCTGACAAAACGGGTCAGATCGAGACTCCCGGAACAGGGCCAGCCACAGTCCATTCGCAGCGTCACAGCACCATCAGGATGTTTATTGACCACAAACTCCATCGCCAGTGAGGCACCCTCTTCGCGAAGGGCGGAAAGATCAACGGAAACTTCAGATTGCCAATAGAACAGACTCTCACGACCACCGCTCCATTCCAGCAGGCGCGAATCCTCCTGAACGGCACCGTCCACGGTGGTCACGGAGAGGTCGCCAAATGCGGTCACCGTTTTATTACCGCTAACAGGCTTAGCCCAGTTACTGGAATCTCCAACAAAGGTTTTAAACGGCGGTCTGGTGCTACCGTTAAACACAATGCGTGCCGCCTTGGAGCTATCTATGATAGACCGATCAGAGAGGTTGTCAGCAACGATTGCCTCATCGCCATAGCCCAGCCCCTGCCCTATTGAGAGCAGATCATCAGCCACAGGCAAATTTTTATCCGCAGTATTAAGCTCGACATTGGGCCAGTCGAAAGACAGACGACCAGCGAAATCATGACGTATGTTGCCTTGCTTGTCGGCCACGAGCACGTCGGCAATCCCACCACCCTCGCTGCCTGGCAACCAGGCGACCACAAAGGCATCAGAGTGATTAATTTCAGCATTCACCCACAACGGACGGCCCGTCAAGAACACCGAAACCACCGGGATATCCTGCGCCTGCAGCGATTTTAAAAGATTCAGGTCCGCGCGAGATCCATTATTCAGCAGCAGTGATTCAATGTCGCCCACCCCTTCCGCATAGGGTTCTTCACCAAACACCACAACGGCTACGTCAGGCTTTTTAGACCAGCTGCCGTCCACACTTAACTCGGTAGAGCCGCCATTATTTTCAATCGCCTCTTTAAGTCCTGCATAGATCGACGTAGCACCGGGGAAATCGCTATTCTTGTTTTCGGTGCCCTGCCAAGTAATTGTCCAGCCACCATTCTGCTTGCCAATATTGTCGGCGCCATCGCCACTCACCAGAACATGCAGCGGGCCTTTTAACGGCAACACATTGTCACGATTCTTCAACAACACGAGTGACTTTCGCACTGCCTCTCGAGCCACCGCACGATGCTCAGCCGCACCGATTAATTCGGTCTGACCGACTATGCCTCGCGATGAAGGCGCCCCCTTTTCGAACATGCCAGCACGCATCTTGACTTTGAGGATACGGGTCACAGCGTCGTCAATACGCGCCATTGGGATTTCACCGCTCTCGACCTGCTGCTGAGTATTAGCCAACAGTTCCTTCCAGTCCTCAGGCACCATAATCATATCGATACCGGCGTTGATCGCCTGCGGACAGCTTTCGGTGTTACAGCCATCTACCTGGCCGACTCCATCCCAATCACTGATCACAAACCCGTCAAAACCGAGCTGACCTTTAAGCACATCGGTTAACAGCGTTTTATTACCGTGAATCTTGTCGCCGTTCCAGCTATTAAACGAAGCCATAACCGTTGCGACACCAGCGTCAATTGCTTCAAGGTAGCCCTGACCATGCAGCTCCATCAGCTGATCCAGCTTAAGCACGGCATCACCCTGATCTATGCCGCGATAAGTGCCACCATCACCGATAAAATGTTTCGCCGTCGCGATGACTTTTCTGGGATTGCTGCGCAACTCGTTTTCGCTGCCTTGCATTCCCAAAACAATTTCAGCCGCATAGGATTTAACAATCGCAGCATCGCTGCTATACCCTTCGTAAGTACGTCCCCAACGATTATCTTTGACCACCGCAACAGTGGGCGCAAATATCCAGTCAATTCCGGTCACCGCAACTTCTGTGGCTGTAATTTCACCGATTTTA
Source organism: Porticoccaceae bacterium (assembly GCA_024644595.1). GTDB lineage: Bacteria > Pseudomonadota > Gammaproteobacteria > Pseudomonadales > Porticoccaceae > HTCC2207. Next base: position 262,345 of record JAHEHL010000004.1, read on the forward strand.
CGCATTAGCTGGGGATCGTTGGCTGCGCCTAAACCAATGTTGTGTGGAAACAGTGTCGCCCCAATCACATTGTTATGACCGTGCACAGCATCTGTGCCCCAAATTACCGGAATCGCCAAACCGCCGTCCGAAATATCCATAGACGCATAGTAGTAGTCATCCGCCAGATCAACCCACTCCTGGATTGATGCGTTTTTGTGCATGCTTGGGAAAGATCCACCACCATTTAACACAGAACCCAGGTGATATTTTTTAACCTCGGCCGGCGTAGTAAACTTGATTTCCGGCTGGATCATCTGACCCACTTTCTGGGCAACCGACATTTTGGCTACCAGTTCTGCCACGCGTTGATCAATATCGTCTGCGGCCACCACATCGGATGCCACCAGTTTGACTGGAAACATCAAGACAACTGCGAAAGCCACAATCAACATCAAGCCTTTGACTGAGGGTGCGGTTTTTCCGTTAAACATATTGGGGGGACTCCTTGAAAACCATAGATCCTATGCGTTGAAACGATGGTTTCACGTCGCCCGGCATGGCGGAAGTGCAGATGCGACAACTAGCAAGTCAACTGCGATAAGCGGGGAACCCTCGTTGACTGACTGATTGAAATGTTATTGGAATAACTGGCGAATCGCTTCTCTGTAGTTGCGGCTCACCTTGAGCGTATGGCCCTCTGATAAATGCAATAGGCTGCCGCCTTTCTGCAGCGGCGTAATAGTAACCACACGCTCGATATTGACCACTGTTGAACGATGAATGCGGACAAAAATCTTATCATCTAGCTTTTCCAGCAGCTCGCGCAGAGTACTCCTTACTATGTGGGTCTCATTATTGGCGTGAACACACATATAGTCTCCTGCAGCATCTACCCAATCGATACTATCAAACGGAATTACCTTCACTACACCACTGTCACGGATAAGAAGCTTGCGCTTCATTCCGTCCGGGACCTCGTCATTCGATTGCGAGCGTGCTTCGTTCTCGCTATCAAGGCGTTTGGATATTTCATCAATTGCGCCAATTAACGGTGTCTTATGCCCTTCATCACCAACAGCTGCATGCCGCTCAACAGCCCGCGCCACCGCTCGCTGAACACGCTCTGAATCCAACGGCTTGAGGACATAATCAACTGCATGCAGATCAAAGGCATCAATGGCAAACTGATTAAAGGCGGTGGCGAAAATCACCATTGGCATAACATCCGCTTGCATCGCCTTAACCACTTCGAAACCATTGACCCCCGGCATTTGAATATCCAGAAACATCAGATCCGGAAGCAGTTCAGCAGCCGCAGCGATAGCATCGCGCCCATTTCTGAACTCTGCGATCACCTCGACATGATCATTTTCACTTAAAATCGAGCGCAGCAACTGCAGGGCGAGAGGCTCGTCGTCAACAATTATGGTTTTTAATTTCGACATAGTTATCGGTTTTGAGTTATTCAATCAGTAAGTCTCAGAGCTTAAGCGCTCTGTAACAGTAATTCATCAGTCTTTTTTATTGGGGCTTCAAGTGGCACACAAATACGTACCGTCAATCCACCCTCGTCAGGCTCGAAAAAATCGAACTGATAGGCATCTGCATAAAAAGCCCTGAGCCGGTCAACAGTATTTTTTAACCCTATGCCCGCTCCATGCTCGGCGCGATTCTCAGTTTCACGGAAGCCCGGACCCGTATCAGAAATTTCCACAACCAACTGATCTGCATCAACCTTGGCAATAACGTTTATCTTACCGCCGCTCACAGACGGTGCAATGGCATATTTGATGGCATTTTCAACCAACGGCTGAAGCAGCAGGCTCGGCACCTTAACATTTCTGGAGGCTTTATCGATATCAAACTCCAGCTCAAGCCGATCGGCGAACCGGGTTTGCTCAATACTCAGATAATGCTTCAACGCATTGATCTCCTCGTCCAAAGCAACCATTTCAACCGGGTCATTCTCCAGTGAATAGCGTAAAAAACTGCTCAACTGTACAATCATAGTATTGGCGTTTTTGGCATCACGCCCCACGACTAAGGCTGAAATTGCATTGAGTGTGTTAAACAGGAAGTGCGGATTAAGCTGATAGCGAAGCATTTTTAATTGTGCCTGCTGAGCCATCGTCTCGGCCTGGCTGCGCTTGAGCTGCTCCTGCTGATTGGCCGCCGCAACCTTCAACAATGTTTCATGCTCGCTCTGCAGCAGCAAATAGTACTTGATGCCATGATAAAACGCCGTCCAGCAGAGAAAAATAATAATCGAACTAAACAACCATCCGCCGAAATCGGCCCACAGGTTAGTCTCATCAGTCATCCACATAAAGGTACCAAGCCTGAGCACCGACCATACCAACGAACAGGCCATTACGGCGAGAACAGTTAGCGTCAAACGCCTCCATGCCGGCTTATCCCAGAGGTCAGTAAACACAGTACGCAGCGGCCATGACACACCAACCCCTAATAATGACTGCAGTAATGTGTGGCCCACATAGGCAAAGCTCTGTTGGTTATACCACAGCGTCAAACTAAAAAAGCTAATCAGGGAAAGACTAAACCAACCAATTATCTGCAACAGCAAAAATTGCGTATCTCGATCGTGATAAATATTTTTAAGCACAGGGCGCATAAGGTTTGCCTTTATAGGTATTTTCTATCAACTGCGACATAATTTTCGGCCTATCATAGAGCCTCAACAGCAAAACACCAATAATTGGGGCTTAATACCAGTGCGTTGAAACCTCATATTTACTGTTAGAATTACAACCCAAAAACATAGAACCCGCACTATGCCAATCACGTCAGTACCCTCTTCTCATCAAATATCCTACATGGGTGTTCAGGCTCTGAAGTCCTCACACCCCCAGGTACGCAAACTGAAGCGCCAGCAACAGGGCCACTCCGCTCACGGTAACAAAGTATGGCGATCAAGCTTTGTGCTCATGGATTATTTGAGCGACCAAGCGATCCCTCAACACAGCAGAGTGCTTGACATAGGCTGCGGCTGGGGCCTCACCGCTATCTATTTGGCAAAGCAGTTCAATGCCAATGTTACGGGGATCGATATAGACGCATCGGTAGAGCCCTTTCTCACTCTCCAGGCAGAGATCAATGATTGTCAGATTAGCTTCCAACGACGCAGCTTTGAGTCTTTAACAAAATCCGAATTAGCTAAATATCATAGCCTGATAGGCACCGATATCTGTTTTTGGGATGAATTGACTGTACCGCTTTTTAACTTGATTCGTCGCGCCATCAGTGCCGGCTGTCAAAATATTTATATCGCCGATCCGGGGCGGCCACCATTTTGGTCGTTAGCCGATCAGTGTGTGGCCAAACTGGGTGCCGATGTTATCAGTCGCAGTATTGAACATCCCTGGAAAACCGAGAAATATATACTTCGGCTCGGGGGCGAGTAAGCGTCTTATTAAATGGTCGGCGCTCAATGCCTTTTGTGCGCATAGAACCCTCATAAAAGACCACCTGACAGCCCCGCAAACTCACCGCGATGACGTTTTGACGCAGTTATACCAGGCTGTGTCTTCCTTAAACCCAAAAAAATAACCTTTTATCGCATAACACGTTGTTTGCTGGCCGCGAATAGGTAGAGTACGAATGGGGACGTAGTATAAAAAAAGTACCAGCTAACCTATGTTCATAGATTTTTGTTCACCCAGGGGGTTAATCAGTATGTTATTTAAAAAGAAAATTCTTTCTAGTAGCGTGGCACTGGCGCTAGTTGGCTCAGTTGTTCCAGCTTATGCTCAAGACGGCGCGCTAATCGAAGAAGTGATTGTTGAAGGCGGTATCCGTGGAAGCCTTAAGCGCTCTATGGACGTAAAGCGGGATTCAGCCGGTGTTGTTGATGCTATTTCGGCCGAGGACATGGGTAAATTTCCTGACGCCAACCTCGCAGAGTCGCTTCAGCGTATCACTGGTGTATCCATCAGTCGCCAGCGCGGCGAAGGAAGTCAGGTTACAGTTCGCGGCTTTGGCCCAGAATACAACCTGGTTACCTTAAATGGTCGTCAGATGCCTACCCACAGTAACACCAGCCGATCTTTTGACTTTGGCGACCTTGCCTCTGAAGGCATTGCTGGCGTTCAGGTATACAAGACTGGTCGCGCCGACGTCCCAACAGGTGGTATCGGTTCTTCAATTAATATCTCAACAACACGCCCCCTTGATGCCCCAGGTCAAATTGCCAGCTTTACCGCAAAAATGGTTAACGACACCTCGACCAGAGAGGGCGATGAAATTACGCCAGAGTTCTCGGCCATCTACTCAAACACCTTTGCCGACGACACTATCGGTATCGCCATTACTGCTGTTTCGCAAGAGCGTAACAATGGCGTAAACGCGGTTGAAACAACTGGCTGGTTTACGCGTGCTGGTGATCATAGTGGTGCTGGCGGCATTCCAAACGATGAGAATCAAGTTAACCGTTCAAACAGTGCCGATGAGTTCTACTCGATCCCCCAACAAATTGCCTATGCAATTAACGAGTATGAGTCAAAGCGAACCAATGGCCAGTTAGTACTGCAATGGGCGCCGACAGAAACCGTTACCGCCAGCGTTGACTTTATCCACTCAGAGCTTCAGCTTGGCCACACCATGAGCGATTTGTCTGCATGGTTTAGTAACTCCGCAGCTGTAAGTCAGTCAAGCCTCTGGAATGATGGCCCTCAGCGTTCGCCTCTGATGTATGCCGAGACCCACAACTACGCTGATTACGCGATGGGCGTCCACAAAGACGGCAGCGTCAATGAGAACAATTCTGTTGGTCTGAACCTTGAGTGGCAAGCTACTGATAGTCTAATCCTTGAGCTTGACTACCATGATTCATCAGCCGAATCAGGTGCTGACAGCCCTTACGGAACCAGTTCGCTGGTAACTATGGCGTCCTTTAACAAAGTAGGCTCTGCCGTTTATTACGGTAAAGAAATGCCGGTTCTCGAATTAAATTTGAATTCAGGTGCCGATGGTGCAGAACGCCCTCTTTATAAAGACGATATGGTCGTAACCGGTAGTGTATTCGGTAATCAGGCCGCAGAAATGAATATCGAGCAAACTAAATTCAGTGGTGTTTATGAGATCTCTGACAGCTCCAGCATTGATTTTGGCTTGCAACTGACCAAGATGGATAACCGGTATGTCAGCTCGAATGTTCAGCTTGATAACTGGGGTGGCTTTACTCAGCCAGGCGAGCTGAGCGCTGTCATTGAGCGCTCTTCTATGCAAGGCCAGTTTGATCAGCTCGGTGGCAGTAACGACCCTCGCCAGCAGACTGAATATTTCACCACTTCTCTTGAAGAGATTATCGCCGTTGCTGAAGCAAGCTACACCGCTCGCGGTGCAGAATATGCTCAGGTTGGTGATTGCGGCACGGGTTACTGTGCCTCTACGGACTGGACGGTTGACAAGCGCACCACTGAAGAAACCAAAGCAGCGTACATTCAGTTTAACCATTCATCATACATCAATGATTTACCGATGAATCTTCAGTTCGGTGTTCGCTATGAAGAGACAGATATTACTTCAGCGGCTCTGGCGCCAACTTATGACGCAGTTTACTGGCTAGGCGGCAATGAGTTTACGATGCTGGAAGCAACTGACGCCGAGGGTAATGCTATTCAAGCATTTGATGACTACTCAGGCGAATACTCAATTGTTCTGCCAAGTATCGATTTCGATGTCGAGATTATTGAAAACTTGGTGTTGAGAGCCTCCTACAGCACAACTGTGACTCGTCCCAGCTTCACTGATATTCAGGGCGGTATCACCGTTGACGGAACGTCGTTCAAGAACACAGGCGGTTTTGCTGGCGGTGGTAACCCTGGACTGGTGCCCATTGAGTCAGACAATATCGATCTGTCGGTTGAATGGTACTACGGTGACGCAAGTTACGTCTCTGTCGGATATTTCGAGAAAGACGTAGCCAACTTTATCGGCTCATCGACTCGCGAAGGTGTGACCCTGTTTAACCTCAACTGGCCACTTGGCGGTGACTTATACAATCAGGCCGTAGCTGACAGCGGTATCGACCCGCTTAAGTACACTGAAGTAGGCGCCTATATCTTTGCCAACTACCCAGATCACCCAGCCATCGACGGAGATCGTATCTATGGTGTTGACGGTGATCCACTGGTAACTTTCGAAATCGACAGCCCTGCCAACCAAGAGAATGCCAAGGTTGATGGTCTTGAGCTGAACCTGCAGCACAACTTTGGTGATACAGGCTTCGGTATGATTGCCAATGCTACCTTTGTAAACGCTGATGTTGCTTACGACAATATGAAGATCAACTCTCAGTTCGTTCTGAACGGCCTAAGTGATTCAGCCAACCTGGTAGCCTTCTACGACAAAGATGGTCTTCAGGCGCGACTGGCTTACAACTGGCGTGATGCGTTCCTAGCAGGTGTTGGTCAAGGTGCTGGTACCTACAGCAACCCAACCAACGTAGAGGCCTATGGACAGCTTGATATCAGTGCTAGCTACGACTACAGCGACAATCTGACGATCTTTTTCGCTGGACTTAATGTCCTTGAAGAGACTTATAACGTCTTTGGTCGAGATGAGTTACAAGTATTGCAGGCTGGCCAAACCGGCGCGCGTTACGACGTTGGTATTCGTTATACCTTTAAGTAATGCTCTGCGAGATAATGCAGTGCGGTGAGGAATCACCAGTAAGATGAAACCGGAAGCCGCTTAAATTTATTTGAGCGGCTTCTTTCTTTCATGCGTATACACATATGAGTTTAAATTGAAAAATTAACCACGATGCAAGGGCATTTAACTGATAATCTGGAGCCTGTAAAGCATTAAAAGTCCCACGGACTTAAAGGCATAATAACTGAATCAATGAATCACAATATCAACAGAATCGTAATTGTTGGCGGTGGCACCGCAGGTTGGCTTAGCGCGGGTATAATCGCAGCAGAGCATCGCGTTGCGGCTGAAAGCGCTGATCACAGCTTTCAATTAACGCTTGTCGAGTCACCCGACATTCCCACTATTGGTGTCGGCGAGGGCACCTGGCCATCAATGCGTTCAACGCTGCAGAAGATGGGCATTTCAGAAACTGATTTCTTCCGAGAGTGCAGTGCCAGCTTTAAGCAAGGCACACTTTTCAAAGGCTGGCGCAGCGGCAATGATGACAGCTACTGCCACCCTTTTAGCGCTCCCCACGGCTATACCGAGATCAACCTGGCCCCTCACTGGCAGGCCTCTCGAGATCAAATAGGCTTTGCCGATGCGGTCTCGCCGCAAAGCGTCCTGTTCGCAGACAGGCAAGCACCAAAACAAATTTCTACACCAGAATACGCCTTTAACGTCAACTACGGCTATCATCTCGACGCAGGAAAGTTTGCCGAGTTCTTACGCAAGCACTGTGTCGAAAAGCTCGGCGTCACCCACATTAAAGCCAATGTACTCGGTATTAATTCAGCCGAAAATGGCGACATAGCATCCATTGACACAGACTCTCATGGAACGATCGAAGGCAATCTGTTTGTTGACTGTAGTGGCCAGAGATCTATGCTCCTCGGCGACCACTTTGGCATTCCTGTGCTGTCAAAAAACACTGTTTTATTTAATAACACCGCACTGGCAGCACAGATTCCCTACGACTCGGACAGCGATCCCATCGAGTCCTGCACTCTGTCGACAGCTCAGTCAGCTGGTTGGATCTGGGATATAGGACTTCCCACGCGACGCGGTATAGGCCATGTCTACTCCAGTGACCACAACACTGAAGAACGTGCCAGCGAGGAGCTGTTGAGCTATATCGCCAAGACCGTAAGCAAAAAAGCAGCTGCCGCGGCCACCATGCGAAAAGTTCAATTCAGCCCCGGCCACAGAGCTAAATTCTGGCATAAAAACTGTGTCGCCATAGGTATGTCCGCAGGATTTATCGAGCCGCTTGAGGCATCGGCACTGGTTCTGGTGGAACTCTCTGCCGGTATGATCGCCGAACAACTTCCTGCCAACCGTGATGTAATGGACCTAGTTGCCAAACGTTTCAATGATAAATTCCTCTACCGCTGGGATCGCATTATTGAGTTTCTCAAGCTGCACTATATTCTCAGTCACCGTCAGGACAGTGCTTACTGGCGCGACAACCATGCCCCATCAAGCATACCCGACAATCTACGAGATCTCGTTGAGTTGTGGCGCCACCAAAGCCCCTGGCATCGGGATACCGTTAATGCTGACGAAATGTTCCCATCAGCGAGTTTTCAGTACGTACTTTACGGGATGGACTTCGAAACACAGCCGAGTCAAACCTTGAGGCGTTCGGAGCTGACAGCACAGAGCCAGGCACAAACCCTATTCCGAGAAAACGCTCAACGTCGCGCACAGTTACAGAGCTCAATGCCAACCAACCGCGACTTAATTAATAAAATCCATACCTACGGGTTCCAAAAAATATAATATCTACGCAGTAAATATACGTAGAGTAAAGGGGAGTAAGCATGAGCAGTTTCGCCATTGTCGACAGCAGCGTTCACCGGGACCTAACAGTTAACACAAACCGTGGTGCCGCATTTGGCGACAACCTAATGTTTACCATGACCTACCCGATGGAATTCCGGGACATACAGTCGTGCTACCCGATTTTCTTCAGCAAAGACCCTGAAACAGGACAGTTTTATCCGGTTGCTCTGCTTGGCTTTGAAGAACAAAGCAATCTCTTTCTCAATGGCGATCAGTGGGAAGCGACCTATATCCCGATGACCATTCGCCGACAGCCATTTCTGATTGGTTTTCAACCGGATCCTGCAAAGGGAGACGGCGCGACAAAACCCGTAGTTTCTATCGATATGGACAGTCCTCGTGTCACCCGGAATGATGGTGAGGCGCTATTTAACGAAGACGGCAAACCGACTGACTTTCTGCAGAAGACTATCGGTACACTGGAGGCTATTCATCATGGCCTGGAGCACAATAAAGGCTTTGTCGCAGCACTGCTCGAAAAAGAACTATTAGAATCCTTCACCCTAGAAATCACCCTCAACGACGGTTCCAATAATAAGCTGATGGGTTTCTACACCATCGCAGAAGAAAAGCTACAATCACTTGACGGTGAAACACTGGAAAAATTCAACGCTCAGGGATATCTGCAGTCGATCTATATGGCAATGGCCTCGTTCTCTAGAATTCGCCCAATGATCGATAAGAAAAATGCTGCACTCGATTGATGCGGCAACTCAGGTGATCGACTGTGCTTGAAATTAAAACCCAGGTTAAGACTATTCTCGACTGCCAGCCGGATGCGATTCCGGACGAAATCTTGAACTCTAACCAACCTTTGGTTCTTCGTGGGCTCACGTCCAGTTGGCCGATGGTTGCCGCAGCAAAACACTCCGCGAATCGGGCGACCGAATACCTGGGCAATTTTGACAGTGGCAAGCCCCTTACCGCGATGGTCGGCGACGCCGACATGGCTGGTCGCGTTTTTTACAATGCAGACTTCAGCGGCTTTAACTTCGATTACCAGCGCCTGCGCCTTGCCGAGGTGCTTGAAAAGCTGTTAAACAAAGCCGGTAAAAATGCCCCGCAGACCGTCTATGTTGGCTCAACCAATGTCGATCACTGGCTACCTGGATTTCGTCAGCAAAATGATCTAAATCTCGCGAAACAGGATCCGATAGTCAGTGTCTGGATCGGCAATCAAAGCCGCATCGCCGCACACTATGATTTTCCGACTAACATTGCCTGTTCTGTCGCCGGGCGCAGACGCTTTATTCTGTTCCCACCGGATCAGCTCGACAATCTCTATGTCGGCCCCCTGGACATCACGCCGGCCGGACAACCGATTAGCCTGGTCGACTTTAATGCGCCCGACTATCAACGCTTCCCAAAATTTCGTCAGGCTCTTGAGTCGGCCCAGATCGTTGAACTGGCACCTGGCGATGCCATCCTGATCCCCAGTATGTGGTGGCATCATGTTGAAGCGCTCGACGACTTTAATGTACTGGTGAACTACTGGTGGCGCAGCACGCCTAAATATCTGGGCGGACCGCTGAATGTTCTTCAACACGCGATTCTCGGACTACGTGATCTTCCGCCTGAACAGCGTGAAGTCTGGAGACAGCTATTTGATTATTATATTTTCAGCCCTAATGCAGAGAGTATCGAGCATATCCCGGAGCACGCCAGAGGCGTCCTCAACCCAATAGACGCAGATACCGCAAAGCAACTCCGCAGTATGCTCGCGCAGAAACTCAGTCACTAAAAGTAAATCAGGAGAGATGGCAATGGCAGCGGATAATGCGAGAAAAGTTGTTATCGTTGGCGGTGGCACAGCAGGCTGGATGGCTGCCGCATCGCTGACCAAGCTAATCGGCCCCAATATCGATGTCAGCGTTATTGAGTCTGACGAAATTGGTACCGTGGGCGTGGGCGAAGCAACCATTCCAACCATGATGACACTCCATCAGCTTTTAAAAATTGACGAACGGGAATTTATGTCAACCGTGCAGGGTACCTTCAAGCTAGGTATCTGCTTTGAAAACTGGAAGCAACAGGGGCATAGCTATATCCACTCGTTCGGACGAACCGGGCAAGACTGTTGGGCGGGCGGTTTCCAGCACTTTTGGATGAAAGGTAAACAGCTTGGTATAACCGAAGAATACGGCCGCTATAGTGCGGAATTGATGGCTGCCAAGGCCGGAAAATTTGCGGTACTACCCAATAATGGGCTGTCCAACAACGGGCTGAGTTACGCCTTTCATATGAATGCCACTCTCTATGCAAAGTTTTTGCGCAATATGGCCGAAAAGAATGGCGGCAAGCGCATCGAAGGCAAAATAGTGCAGGTCGATACCAACAGCAGCAATGGCTATATCGATAGTGTCACTCTGGAATCCGGGCAACAAGTCAGCGGGGACCTGTTTGTTGATTGCAGTGGTTTTCGTGGTCTATTAATCGATCAGGCGCTGCATACAGAATATGAAGACTGGAGTAACTGGCTGCCCTGCGACAGCGCAGTAGCAGTGCAAACAGAATCCGTAGGTGCCCCCATTCCCTATACCAAGGCAATTGCGCGGGATGCCGGCTGGCAGTGGCGTATCCCACTGCAATCTCGTGTGGGCAATGGCATGGTATTCTGCAGCAACTTCATCTCAGATGATGAAGCAACTGAGAGCTTGCTGCGGCACGTCGAAGGTACGCCACTCACCACACCGCGTATCATCAAGTTCCGTACCGGTCAGCGCATGCAGCACTGGAATAAAAACTGTGTTTCATTGGGGCTTGCAAGTGGTTTTGTAGAGCCACTTGAGTCAACGAGTATTCATCTAATTCAGCGCGGTATTATCCGGCTATTGCAGATGTTCCCCTACAACGGCATCAGGCAACCGGATGTCGCGGAATTTAATCGCCAAATGCGCGATGAATTCAGCTTTGTAAGAGATTTTATTGTGATGCATTACCACCTGACGGAGCGCGAGGACACACCGTTCTGGGAGCACTGTAAAAACATGCCAATACCAGACACCCTGCGTCATCGCCTCGACCTGTTCAAACAGACAGGACATGTATTCCAGGCTGCGGGCGACGTGTTTGCAGAAAACAACTGGACGCAAGTAATGCTAGGTCAAGGGTTAGTGCCTGAACAGTACCACCCTATTGTCGACAGTATGAGTGCGGACGAGCTGCGCAACTTCCTGAATGGCTTAGCCGGCAATGTCGATCACCTAGTCAATCAGCTGCCCAGTCATCAGGATTTTATTTCCCAATATTGTCCCGCGGAACCAGTGTAAGCCTACATCCACTGTTGAGCCGGTCAATGGCGTTATCCAGACACGACTTAACCGCGGCACCGCTACTTAATTTGTAGACGAAAAAAAACCGCGCCCTAAAGCGCGGTTTTTTAATGACTCAATAACTATCAGTCTGCTTTCACAAACTTAAACTGCCAGAACACTCCAGAGCCCGTCTCAATAGACACTGTCATGCTGCTTCCATCAAAGGCCATCAACGTAACGTTGTAGCTGATTGACTCAGGAACTGCAGGTGGCGTGGCCGCCGACAGTTCACCGGCATTCACTGCTTTTGCAAGACCAATGTGTGCACCTGACCCCGTGATCGTCAAAACACTGTCAGCGTAGGTGTACGTCGCATCAGTGTGCGAGCCGTCATGCGGCGCGACTGGCGTGCCACAGGCTTCTGGATCAGTACCCTGCCATGGCTCTAACCAAGTCGAATCACCCATATCCTGTGAGAAGGACCCGTCGGCAGCAAACGTGTAGGTATCATCAAACAAACAGGCTCGAGCACCGGTCGCTTCAGCTGCAGAGTTAGACCACCACTCAGTACTGCCAAGTGACGGACCCACACCCAGCGCACCAGCTATCGGAGCAAGCTTCCAGGTACCAACGATGGGTGAGGCAGCTGCCTCTACTTCTTTAATCAGCTTAAACTGCCAGAAAACGCCCGAACCGGTCTCAATAGACACTGTCATGCTGTTGCCATCAAAGGCCATCAACGTAACGTTGTAGCTGATTGACTCAGGAACTGCAGGTGGCGTGGCCGCAGACAGTTCACCGGCATTCACTGCTTTTGCAAGGCCAATGTGTGCACCTGAGCCAGTGATCGTCAAAACACTGTCAGCGTAGGTGTACGTCGCATCAGTGTGCGAGCCATCATGCGGCGCGACTGGCGTGCCACAGGCTTCTGGATCAGTACCCTGCCATGGCTCTAACCAAGTCGAATCACCCATATCCTGTGAGAACGACCCGTCGGCAGCAAACGTGTAGGTATCATCAAACAAACAGGCTCGAGCACCGGTCGCTTCAGCTGCAGAGTTAGACCACCACTCAGTACTGCCAAGTGACGGACCCACACCCAGCGCACCAGCTATCGGAGCAAGCTTCCAGGTTCCCACAATAGGAGAGACTTCCTCAACAACTTTGACGAACTTGAATGTCCAGAATACACCAGTACCTGTTTCAATCGTGGCCGTCATATTGAGGCCATCAGCAGACATCAAGGTAATGTTGTAATTAACCGATGTTGGAACCGCAGGTGGTGTTGCCGCAGACAGTTCGCCAGCATTAACCGCTTTCGCTAAACCAACATGCGAGCCGGTACCATTAATTGTCAGAACGTCATTTTCATAGGTGTACGTCGCGTCTGTAGCCGAACCATCATGGGGGGCTACTGGCGTACCACAGGCTTCTGGGTCAGCGCCCTGCCAAGGTTCCAGCCAGGTTGAATCACCCATATCCTGAGAGAAAGAGCCATCGGCAGCAAACGTATAAGTGTCATCAAACAAACAGGCTCTAGCACCAGTCGCTTCGGCTTCAGAGTTAGACCACCAGTCTGCACTGCCCGAGAAAGGACCCACAGCCAGCGCACCAGCTACTGGAGCGAGCTTCCAGGTACCAACAATTGGAGAAGCCAAAACTTTGACTAGTTTAAACTGCCAGAAAACACCCGTTCCTGTTTCGATTGACAGCGTCATATTGAGGCCATCAGCAGACAACAGGGTAACCGAATAACTGACATAGTCTGGGATAGCTGGAGGAGTCGCAGCCGACAATTCACCTGCGTTAACGGCTTTGGCCAGGCCGACATGAGATCCGCGGCCATTAATAGTCAACGTGTCGTTGATCAATGTGTAAGTCGAATCTGCTTGAGAGCCATCATGAGGCGCGACGGGGGTGCCGCATGCTTCTGGATCAGCGCCCTGCCAAGGTTCCAGCCAGGTTGAGTCACCCATATCCTGAGAGAAAGAACCATCGGCAGCAAACGTGTAAGTGTCATCAAACAAACAGGCGCGAGCACCGGTCGCTTCGGCTTCAGAATTTGACCACCACTCTGTGCTTCCAAGTGACGGGCCCACACCCAGTGCACCAGCGATTGGAGCGAGCTTCCAGGTTCCAACAATAGGATCTTCAACTGCCCCAGTGGAGCACCCGTCAGCGCAATAAGTCATAGTCGAATCGTCAGTGGTTTCAGTGACGGTCTCGCCAACTTCACCACTTACGTCGGTAAAAGAGATGCTAAAGGTGACGTCACCGTCTACATCGTCTTCATTCATCAGGCGCGTTGCACTCCAAGAGCGGACACTGCCGTTAACATCAACACTAACGCCCCCGATAGTAACAACTGGGGTCAATAGAGCTTCATCTGATTCGAATTCAAGGGTTACTTTTTCGCCAAGAGCTGCATATGGACCCAAGTTGCCGCCGTTGTAAATCGACACATTCAGCAAAGTGGGCGCAACACCGTCCGGGCCCGGCTCAGCGAGATTGTTTTCAGTCACTGTGCTTCCACCGCCACCGCAAGCTGCGAGCGTCAAAGAAAGAGACAGCGCAAAAATTGCACCGAAGTGATTTGATTGTCGCAATCTGTTAACCCATCCCAGACTGCTTAAAAGCGATCGATATTGCATAACTCCCCCTGAATGTCTTTTTTTGTATCTCTAGACACCATTTAAAACGGCTACTAGAGAATTTCGAAAGTTAATTCTCTGCGCCCTGAAGGGCAAGCTCCAGCGCTATACGGCGAATAGGGATTTTTATGCGATGAACTGGCTATTTTGAAGATAAAGCCGCGATCTTGAGCAACAACCGATCAGAAGTCAGTCGGTTTTGCTGCCGCCGAGGCAGGAAGGCGAGGCTGGAGCACCACCTTGATTGGCCTCCCACTCAGCCGCATCGAAGGTGTGCAACGCCAACGCATGAACAGGGCCGGCCAACTGATCGGCAAGCACGGCATAAATAGCCTGGTGACGCTGAACCTGACGCTTACCAGTAAACTGATCGCTCACCAGCACCACCTTAAAATGGCTCTCTGATCCGGGCGGTACCGAGTGCATAAAGCTCTCGTTGGTGACCTCTAAAAACTGAGGAGAAAATTGACCGCTGAGCTTATCGACAATAATAGTTTCAACCGGTCCCACTACATGCCACTCACAAGATTAATCATGACACCCGCCGCCACTGCAGAACCAATCACGCCAGCAACATTGGGTCCCATCGCGTGCATCAACAGGAAATTTTGGGAGTTGGCCTCAAGACCCACTTTGTTGGCCACTCGCGCAGCCATAGGCACAGCGGAAACACCCGCAGCGCCAATCAGTGGATTGACCTTGTGTTTGGATACGCTATTCATCAACTTGGCCATCAGTACACCGGAAGCTGTACCGATACAAAATGCCACCGCGCCCAGAGCTAAAATACCCATGGTTTCCGGGTTTAGGAACTTCTCGGCACTCATTTTAGAACCCACACCCAAACCAAGAAAAATTGTCACTATGTTGATCAATGCATTTTGCGCAGTGTCGCTGAGGCGATTAACCACACCACTTTCGCGCATCAGATTACCAAAACAGAACATACCCAATAGCGGCGCCGCATCCGGTAGCAACAACGCCACTAGGACTAACAGCGAGAGCGGAAACACAATTCGCTCGGCTTTTGTCACCGGGCGCAGCTGCTCCATTCTGATCTGTCGTTCGGCCGGGGTAGTCAATGCGCGCATGATAGGCGGCTGAATAATCGGCACCAGGGCCATATAGGAATAGGCAGCCACAGCAATAGCGCCGAGCAGATCCGGCGCCAATTTACTGGTGACAAAGATCGCAGTGGGGCCATCGGCGCCACCGATAATACCGATTGAAGCCGCTTCACGAATACTGAAATCGAGAATCCCGAAGTGGCTCAATGCCACTGCACCCAGTATGGTGGTAAAAATACCCACCTGAGCCGCAGCCCCCAAAAGTAGGGTCTTCGGGTTAGCCAGCAGCGGACCAAAATCAGTCATCGCACCGACACCCATAAAGATAACCAGTGGAAACAATCCAGTCTCAATACCAGCGTGGTAGATATAGTAGAGTAGTCCGCCGGGGCTCTCGAGATGTCCCAGCGCGTCGTAGACTGGTGCCGCGTCAAATCCGGCACCGGGAATATTGGCCAAAATCGTACCGAAGCCTATCGGCACCAGCAGCAGCGGCTCAAAGCCCTTGCTGATTGCCAGAAACAGTAGACCCAGGCCGACAAGCATCATAATTAACTGCCCGGATTGCATCTGCGCCAGACCGGAACTGGCCCATAAACTGATTAGATTTTCCATTCTCGGCGACTCCTTAAACCAGGGTTAGCAACACATCGCCAACCGCGACGCTGTCACCACTCTTTGCTCGCAACTCGACGATTTGACCGGCTTTTGGTGCGCTCACCGAGGTTTCCATTTTCATTGCCTCAAGGACCACTATCGCTTCACCTTCGCTGACTTGCTGCCCGGGTTGAACCAGCAGCTTCACCACAGTGCCAGCCAGTGGGGCAGACACTGGATCACCGCCAGTTGCGACTGGGGCAGCCGATGATGCGGCGCTATCGGCAGACATCTGCGCGCCAGCAATCGCACTGACATCTCCGCCATTGCTCACCGCCACCGTGTACGAAACTCCTTCCACTTCAACAGTATAAATTTCTTCTCCCGCATCATTGGTCTGCACAGCAGCCTTGCCGGTTGGCACAGGCTCAAAGGCGTCAGGGTTATTTCGGTTCTGCAAAAATTTCAAGCCGACTTGCGGAAACAGCGAATAGGTCAACACATCATCAATCTGCCCTTCCCCGGCACTCAGGGCAAAGCCGTGCTCTGCCGACAAGCCTTCCAGTTCCAATGTCAGACTTTCGAGTTCAGCTTCGATATTGTCGGCGGGCCGGCAAGTAATCGGCTCTTCGCCCTCCTCCAGCACGCGGGCCTGTAACTCAACATTCACAGGTGCCGGTGTCGCACCGTATTCACCGCGCAATACTCCAGAAGTCTCTTTTGAAATAGATTTGTATCGCTCGCCGGTCAACACATTAAGCACCGCCTGAGTACCAACAATCTGCGACGTGGGTGTGACCAGAGGAATAAAGCCCAGATCCTCACGGACCTTGGGAATCTCAGCCAGAACCTCGTCGAGACGATCCTCAGCGCCCTGCTGGCGCAGCTGCGACTCCATATTAGTGAGCATACCGCCAGGCACCTGAGCGACCAGAATGCGTGAATCAACGCCACGCAGTGAGCCCTCGAAGTCGACGTACTTTTTGCGTACCTCTCTAAAGTAAGCAGCAATCTCCTCAAGCTTTTCAATATCCAGCCCGGAGTCGCGCTCGGTCCCTTTAAAGATTGACACAACGGATTCCGTCGCGGAGTGGCCATAGGTCATCGACATAGAAGAAATAGCGGTATCGACGCGGTCAATGCCCGCCTCGACACACTTCATAATCGTGCTGGTCGACAGTCCCGTCGTCGCATGGGCATGCAGTTGAACCGGAATAGAGAGTGCCTGCTTAAGCTTGGTAACCAACTCAAACCCGACATAAGGCGTCAGCAAGCCGGCCATATCTTTAATGCACACCGAGTGTGCTCCAGCGTCTTCCAGTTGACGGCCCAAATCGACCCAGCGGTCAATCGTATGGACCGGACTAACCGTGTAGGAGATGGTTCCCTGAGCATGCTTACCCACCTGAACCACAGCACGCAATGCTGTCTCCAGGTTACGCATATCATTCATCGCATCAAATACACGGAACACGTCTATGCCATTGATCGCGGCGCGTTCGACAAATTTTTCCACCACATCGTCTGCATAGTGGCGATAGCCGAGAATATTTTGTCCGCGAAACAGCATCTGCTGAGGCGTATTGGGCATGGCCTTTTTGATCTCACGGATACGGTCCCAAGGATCTTCGCCTAAAAATCGGATGCAGGAGTCAAATGTTGCCCCCCCCCATGATTCCATTGACCAATAGCCAATCTGATCGAGTTTCTCGGCAATCGGCAGCATGTCGTCGATACGCATCCGGGTTGCAAATAGAGACTGGTGCGCATCGCGCAGAACAACTTCAGTAATACCAAGGGCGGCCGTTTTCGAGGGCATATTTATGTCCGTTTAAGTAAGGTCGTGTTGAGAAATACTGCTACTTTTTGCTGCGGTGTTGCGTGATCGCAGCCTGTATCACTTTGAGGATGCGTGGCTCAACTGTCGACCCGGCACCTGCCGTGCCATTGGACGCGTTCAAGACAGCGCTAGGTGTCGCTTCCGGTACATCGACAAAAAGCTTGTTGACCACCACTGACATCAACGTAGTAATGCCAACCAGCAAAGTTAGAAAAGCAAAAACCGTACCCATTCCATAGAGAAGCAGATCGTAACCTTGAGAGACAAGCGTTGATTCCATCAAAGATCCAAGATATTCAGTTATTGCAAGCCGAAAACCTGTTCAGCTTGATCGGGAGCGGAAACTATAGCAATAAGCGGATTATTTGCAAGTTTGGCTTTGCTTTCATCAATGGGATACCTACAATTCAAAGCTTCATTCCAACACCTGCCCCAAGGATTTCCCTCAATGCGTATCAAAGAGCTTCTCAACCAGCGATTTTCTGCCGCCATGCAGGCCGCAGGAATTCCCGACGATTGTTCTCCGATACTGGCGCTGAGCGGTAAACCTCAATTTGGGGACTATCAGGCCAACGGTGCCATGGCAGCGGCTAAACGCCTCAAAACCAATCCCCGCGAGCTGGCGGAGAAAATACTCCAACAGCTTGATCTGGATGGCATTGCCGACAAACTCGAAATAGCCGGCCCGGGATTTATCAATATTTATTTGAACGTTACCTTTCTCGCCAACTGTGTCAGTGCCGACATGCTGCGCAACGAGAGTGAATCCATTAGCAAGGCCAGACCTCAGACAGTGGTAGTCGACTACTCTTCCCCCAATCTCGCCAAAGAGATGCATGTTGGCCATTTGCGCTCGACGATTATTGGTGATGCCGTGGCGCGCTCTCTGGAACATCAGGGGCATAAGGTTATTCGACAGAACCATATGGGCGATTGGGGCACTCAGTTTGGCATGTTGATTGCCGAGCTTGAGCAGCACCTCAGCGAAGGCGAACAGGCCGAACTGGCGCTCAATGATTTGGAAGTGTTTTACCAGCAGTCAAAAAAGCATTTCGACGAAGATCCGGATTTTGCCGACACTGCACGCGCCTATGTAGTCAAGCTACAGTCCGGCGACGCTCACTGTCGTGCACTGTGGCAAAAGTTTATTCACGTTTCCGTGGCACACAATCTGGAAATATACCGCCAGCTTAATGTCGGCCTCAGCGCCGATCATATTATGCCCGAGAGCGCTTATAACGATGATCTGCAAAATGTGCTCGATGACCTTGTCACACAAGGCATTGCCACCGACAGCGAAAACGCAAAAGTGGTTTTCCTCGACGAGTTGGCAGACAAAAATGGCAACCCATCGGTGATGATCGTGCAAAAATCCGGCGGCGGCTTTCTCTATGCCACTACTGACCTGGCTGCGATGCGCCACCGAGTCGGTCAACTGCATGCCGACAGGATTCTCTATTTTATCGATGCGCGACAGGCGCTACATATGAAACAGGTGTTTGCCGCCGCTCGCAAAGCAGGTTATGCGCCGGACAGTGTCAGCCTTGAGCATCATCCCTTCGGCACAATGATGGGTAAAGACGGCAAGCCCTTTAAGACCCGCAGCGGTGGTACAGTGAAATTGGCCGACTTGCTGGTTGAAGCGGTCGAGCGCGCCGAGCAATTGTTGCGCAGTAAAAATACGGATCTCAGTGACAGCGAAATAAAAGATATCGCTCGCAAAGTAGGTATTGGCGCGATCAAATATGCTGACTTAAGTAAAACCCGCACCAACGACTATATTTTTGACTGGGATGCGATGCTCTCATTTGAGGGCAATACAGCGCCCTACCTGCAATATGCCTATACCCGCATTCGCAGCATCTTTCGCAAAGCAGGCCTCGACGCTGACAGCTTCAGCGCCCCCATAAGCATCACTGAAATCCAGGAAAAAACCCTGATAATGAAACTACTGCAATTTGATGAAATCGTCGATCAGGTTGCCGCCGAGGGCTATCCGCATATTCTCTGCAACTATGTCTACGAACTGGCCAGCGCCTATATGACATTTTATGAGCACTGCCCGGTGCTGAAAGAAGGCATCGAAGACGCCGTACAAAAAAGTCGTCTACAACTGTGCAAACTGACCTCCGAAACCATCTCCAAAGGACTCGACCTGCTCGGCATCGAAGTCATGGAGAGGATGTAAACGGCAAGGATGTAAACGGCAAGGATGTAAACGGCAAGGATGTAAACGGCAAGGATATAAATTGAAACGATGCAAACTGTCGAAATTAGAGAGCCCTGTTCAAGCAGAGACTTGAGCCCTTATTGATTTCTCTTTATTGATCACTTTTCAAACAGACCTTTCTGCAACAATAACAACAGGATGTCACACCATGCGCCTTACTCTCTTAATCAGTTTGTTGGTCCTGATCTGTGGTTGCAGCAACAGCCCTGACACCGCGCACAGCCGAGAGGCCAAGCGCGGCCTTGATCAAGCCACCGCCATGATCCGCAAACAACAGGTCAGCAATCCGAGCTACAGTATTGATCTGCAATTAAATGCCGAGGGCACCCCCTTTAGCGGCAGCAATCTGATCAGCTTTGATTTTCAACCCCAAGGCAGTGACCTCAGCATCGACTTTAGCGCCGGCAATGTGATTGAGGTAAAGATTAACGGCAAGCCCGCTGACTACCAATACAACGGCTTTTTTCTAAACTTTTCCGAGCACCAGTTTAAAACTGGCAGCAATCAGTTGCTGATCAAATATACCCACCCCTACAGTAAAGATGGCGGTGGGCTTTACTATTTCAAAGACCCGCTCGATCAGACCGTTTACACCTACAGTGATCTCGAGCCCTACGATGCCAATCGCATATTTCCGTTGTTCGACCAACCCAATTTAAAGGCCAGATTTACCCTTAACGTCGATGTGCCGGCAAATTGGCAGGTGGTCAGTGCCAACCGTGAAACATCGATTACGCAGCAGGCCGAGCGAGCACTGTGGCAATTTCCTCAGACCCTGCCCATTAGTAGCTACGTAATTTCCGTGCACGCGGGTGAATATGCCAGCTTTGATCTCGGCAACTATCAGGGAATCGACTTACGCCTGTTTTCGCGCCAGTCCAATGCTGAATATGTGCCGGTCGATGAATGGAATCAGATCACTCGTCAGGGTTTTGCCTTTTTCAATGACTTCTTTGGTGTCGACTATCCGTTTGGGAAATATGATCAACTGGCGGTACCCGATTTCAACGCAGGTGCCATGGAAAATGTCGCCGCGGTTACCTTTGCCGACCGCTACTGCTGTGTCGCCGGAGTGCGCAGTATCTCGGAAAAATCCTTTCTGAAAAATGCCATTCTCCACGAGCAGGCTCATATGTGGTTTGGCAATCTGGTGACCATGGACTGGTGGGACGATATCTGGTTAAACGAAAGCTTTGCCGAAATAGCCGGATACTTCGCCCTGGAAACAGTCAGTGATTTTGACCGTCCGTGGTTGGAATTCCTCTGGCAGCGAAAAACCTGGGGCTATCGCGACGATGAATATGTCACCTCGCATCCGATTAAAGGCGCAATCGACAACACCGACCTGGTCATGTCGGCAATTGATGGCATTACCTATGCCAAGGGTGGGTCCGCGCTGCGACAGCTCAAGTACTATATTGGCGACGACAACTTTCGCATCGGTTTGCAAAACTACATGCGCAAGTACGCATACAAAAACACCCAATTTCAGGACCTGCTTGATGAGTTAGCTCTGGCTGCGGCGGACGACAGCAGTGTCAATATCAATCAGTGGGCTGATGAATGGATCAAAACCATCGGGGTTAACCGCGTAGCAGCAAAACTCCAGTGCGACAGTGGCAACATCAGTTCACTGCAGTTAATTCAGACCGGCAGCCCAATCAATCCACAACTGCGCAGCCATAAACTCCAGGTCGGTCTCTATCAGCTTGTCGATGATCCAGCAGCTCAAACCCTGGCGCAGCCGACCATTCTCACCACGCTGATGCAAGGAGAGACAACGGAACTTGTATCCGCAGTGGGAATGCCCTGCCCGGCTTTGATCCTGCCAAATATTGGCGACTACACTTTTATTAAAGTGATACTCGATGCACAGACGCGTGAGACGCTCGCCAAACACATCTCTCAAATCGACGATCCCCATGCCCGGGCTCTGTTTTGGCTGGCGCTCTGGGATGGCGCAATGGATGCTGAATACCCGTTGAGTGATTACACCGAGGTCGCCCTGAGGCATGCCGCAGACGAAAGCAATAATCGAATGATCAGCGGCGTTGCCAACTCACTGGCCACCGCTCAGAGCTGGCTGGAGCGTATGAACGACCATGGACAACTGAATCAGCACCTCACTGACCTGTCCGTTGGCATTACCGCGCTGGCCGATCAGCGGCTGCTCAAGGCCGAACCTGGCGGTGACGAATTTCAACTCTGGTTCAATCTCTATCGCAGCGCAATCTACCTGCCCGAGCAGCAGCAGACGGCCGCAGCATGGTTGCGCGAAAACAATGTCTATGGTTGGGTTCTAGATCAGCGCAGTCGCTGGGCGCTGATATCGATCCTGGCCACCTATCAGTATCCCGGGATTGATAAACTGATCGCGGCTGAGCAAGCCGCTGACCCTTCAGCGAGGGGCCAACTGCGTTACCTAGCAGTCAAAACCATTATTGCTGATCGCAGTGAAAAACTAGCGATTATCGAAAAGGTGCTCGATCCGGAAAGCAGCGAAAGTCTGGCTCGCCGCAGAGCAATGGCCGGAGGTTTATTTAGTTTCAGGCAACCCGATGTCAGTGCTGAGCTGGCTAAAAAAGTGATTCAGCGCCTGATTGATGAGAACGATCGCCTTGCCCCCGGCATCCGTGACTCGCTGGCATCTTACACCGTCGGCTCAGGCTACTCCTGTTCCGAGCAGTGGGATCAGCTTATCGATGGCTTCCTGACGCAATCCGCTGAGCTCAACTCGCTGCTGGCCAACGGCCTACGTGAGTCGCAACAAAACAACCATCGCTGCATGGCGGCCAAGGCGCTGCTTGCTGACTAAGATATATTGTTAACTGGAATATTTCTGTGACCGCGGCAGAACGGTTTTACTTGCCGACTTGAGTGCGATAGAGCGCGGTGGTGACGGGATCAAAGCAGCAGAAAACAACTGACTCGATCAGTGGATTGCGACGCAGCGCCAGAATAACTTCCTCGACCGCAATGCGGCTTGCGCGGTTAGCGGGGAAGCCAAAAGGGCCGCAACTGATGGGAGTAAAGGCGATACTGCGCACATTATGCTGTTTGGCTATGCTCATCGCGTTGCTGTAACAGCTGGCCAGCAGCTGCTCTTCCTCGTACTCGCCACCACGCCAGAAAGGCCCTATAGCCTCTAACACTATCTTCCCGGAATCGGCGACAACCACTACATTGCCCACCGACAGCGCGGAAGAGCAATGCTTATTATTGGGAATAACAGCGTTATCCATCTCCGGGCGTCTCGAACTGACAATAGCCTCGACATCAAGAGCGGCAATTTCCCCTTGGTGTATTTTGATACGATGCACGCTGTTCGAACCTTCCCCGCCTTAAAATAGATCAAGGCAGTATATGCAAAACAGCTCCCTTCAATGTTGACGGCTATCTCACTGTCGGCAACAAATTGTTAACTGCTTCGCACCACAATGCTATGCCCTGTCTCTTAACTTGGCGCACATATCATCAAAACAAGTGCCAACATCATCACTAACTGGCGGACTGATAAGGCTGACAACAACAACCGCAATCGAGGACAAAATAAAAGCTGGCACCAGCTCGTAGACATCAAAAATGCCACCGCTGAGCTGCGACCAGACAATAACGGTTATGGCGCCCACCAGCACACCAGCCAAAGCGCCCTGCGAGGTCATTGAACGCCAGTACAAGCTGATTACAATCGCAGGGCCGAGCGAGGCACCCAGACCAGCCCAGGCGTAACTCACCACATCCTGCACCTTGCTCTGAGGGTCCATAGCCAATATCGCCGATAAACTGGCCAATACCACCACCGCAATCCGCCCCATCTTCAAACGGGCCTCAGATGTAAGCGGTTTTTTCGCCAGCATCGGATAAACATCTTCGGACAGCGCCGCAGAACAGACCAACAATTGTGAATCCACCGTACTCATAATCGCTGCCAGAATCGCCGCCAATAAAATACCAGCAATTAACGGATGGAAAATCAGGCTGGTCAGCGTGATAAAGACTTTTTCCGGATCCGCAAGAGGCTCGCTGAGATAAGCAAGACCGCAAAAGCCGACCAGAATAGCCATCAGGTAACCGAGAAATGTCCAGCTAACGCCGATTGCCGCAGCGACCCCGGTCTCGTCAGCGGAGCGAATTGCCTTAAATCGCGCAAGAACATGGGGCTGGCCAAAATATCCCAAACCCCAGCCCATCAACCCAATAATCACCAGCGCACTTAGCGGCTCGCCAGTGACGGTGGTAAAGGCATTTAACAGCTCCGGGTTGATTGCCTCAATCTTCCCCACGGCTTCCGCAACACCGCCAACACTGCCGGTAACCAGAAGAGGCACCAGAGACAGTGCAATCAACATCAGCGAACCCTGGAATACATCTGTCCAGGACACCGCAAGAAAACCACCAAACAAGGTATAAAACAGAATCAGTGCCACGCCGACAACAACGGCAATGTGGTAATCAAGGCCAAATACTTCCTCAAACAACTTGCCACCAGCGATCAGCCCGGACGCCACATAAAACAGAAAAAACAGCAAAATGCTCAAAGAAGAAATCGACTTTAACCAGATTTTTGTATCTTTAAAGCGGCGCTGCAAATAGGCCGGAACCGTTACCGCATCGTCCAGCATATGGGTGTAGATACGCAGCCTTTTGGCCGTTAACAGCCAGTTGGCCGCCACACCAATGGTCAGACCCAGTGAGATCCAGGCCGCCTCCATGCCCGCCAAATAGGCGTACCCGGGAAGCCCGAGCAAAATCCAGCCGCTCATATCTGACGCACTTGCGCTTACAGCCGACACCAGAGGGGAGAGCTTTCTGCCACCGAGGAAATAATCGCTGGCGCCTTTTGTCTGGGTGTAGGCATAGACGCCGATAGCCAAGACAACAATGACGTAGAACAGAAAAGCAATAGTGGTAGACAGTGGCAGTTGAGACATTTTATCCCTCTATAAATTATTGTTATTAGCCCCCTGAGGGTAGAACAATCGGCAGTTAAAGATTGATCGCTCTTATCTGGGCAGAGAGCCCTTCTTCTCGTTCCAACTGCAGTGTTTCAAAGTCAAACAGGTTGGTGTCGGCAAGCTGCGACGGTACCACATTTTGCACAGCGCTAAAAATGCTCTCAACACGACCGGGAAACTGACGATCCCACTGCACCAGCATCTCTTTAACCACATTGCGCTGCAGACCATCCTGAGAGCCGCAGAGGTTACAGGGAATAATGGGAAACTGCTTGAGCTCTGCCAGCGCCACCAGATCATCTTCGCGACAGTAGGCCAATGGTCGAATTACGATATTTTTCTTGTCATCGGAGAGTAATTTTGGCGGCATCGCCTTGAGCTTGGCCTGGTAAAACATATTCAAGAATAGCGTTTCGACGATATCATCACGATGATGGCCAAGGGCAACCTTGGTGCAACCGATCTGCTCGGCAAAACCATAGAGTGTGCCGCGGCGCAGGCGCGAACAGAGGCTGCAGTAGGTTTTACCCTCAGGCACTTTACTGGTGACAATGCTGTAAGTATCTTTTTCGAGAATGTGATACTCAATGCCCAGTCCATCTAGATAAGCGGGCAGTACGTGCTCAGGAAAACCAGGCTGCTTCTGATCGAGATTGACAGCCACCAGCTCAAATTTAATCGGCGCACTGGCCTGAAGATTCATCAGAATATCGAGCATGGCATAAGAATCTTTGCCACCGGACAGGCAGACCATAATCCGGTCACCCTCTTCGATCATATTGTAATCGGCAATCGCCTTGCCGACGTTGCGTCGCAGACGCTTCTGCAGTTTATTGGCTTCCAACTGATTTTTGCGGATCGACATCGACGGCTCTGAGTGAGATTGCTTAAGGAGGCGCCATTGTAATTGCAGTGCAACCATTCACCAAGCCTGGTTTTGATTTCTATAGCGGCCAGCGCGTCTCCGGCGCATTGATACGCTTATCGAAGGCATAGGTGATATCGCCATTGAAACCAAGAATATAGAGTGCCTTATTATCATCAGCATAGTGGGCAAACAGTCGCAGCAACTGACGTTCATCCTGCGCAAAATCCTCACGGTACCAGACAAAAATCTTCGACACGCGCAGCTCATGTTTATTAACCACCAGCCCGCGCGGATGATTGATAAACTCACGGGCATATTGTCTTAGCAGCGTATCCGTGGTCGCCGCGGTAAACGCCTGGGCATGAATTGCCGGACATCCCAGCGTAGCGCAGCTGAGACCAAACACCACCTTGTAGTCGCCCCATAGTGGCCGCAAAATATGCGCTTCAATATCCGCCGCCCTGATAACCTGCCCTGCCACGCGAGCATGTAATTGACGGCCCAACTTTACCCGATCAACAGTACTGACTGGATAGCGCTTTAACAACCCCTGTAGCATTAGTGCATTATAGAGATTGAGCCAATAGGCCTTCTGCTCCGCTTTGCGAAAGTGCCGCGGATCAATCGACGTCAAATATGACATATAGTGCTTCAGCCGTTTGCTATCGGCACCGCTGACATCCCCATAGCGAAATCGGTTGATCCCGGACGCATGGTTGCTGATCACATAGGTTTTTAGAAAGCCATCGAATAACGAGTGGTCTATAATGGCGGGGTTACTTTCATCACTGCTGTTCCATATTTCCCAAGGCGAGCTGCCCCGATCGGCAACAACAGGTAAACTATATGCAATGCTTGTCAGCACCAGCAGAACCATTCGCAATCTGTACATTATCAACTCCGTTTGCAGTTATCTCCGTTGAGGCATATCGCAAAAACGCGGCTGCTTGAGCCAGCCGCAGGTCTTGGTAACACCGTCGTGAGCGGCAATCAATTTGGAGTCCAAAGAACTTTGAACAGCATCACCAAAATCGTCCCGCAACAGGCAAAACTGCTCGACAAAGACCAGCAGTTTGTCTGGCACCCCTACTCCTCACTCAGCGCTCCGATTCCGGCCTATGAAGTGGTTTCGGCCGATGGGGTCTACCTGCAACTGGCCGACGGTCGCAGACTGATCGACGGAATGTCATCCTGGTGGTGCACCATTCACGGCTACAACCATCCGGTTCTGAATGCCGCGGCAAAAAGCCAGATCGACAAAGTCAGCCATGTCATGTTTGGCGGGATTACCCATGCGCCAGCGGTGGAACTGTGTGAGAAGCTGGTTGCAATAACCCCCGACGGGCTCGACAAAGTCTTTCTATCCGACTCCGGCTCCGTGGCCGTAGAAGTGGCGATCAAGATGGCCTTTCAATACTGGATCTCGCAAGGACAGCCGCAAAAATCCAAACTGCTAACTCTGCGCCGCGGCTATCACGGCGACACCTTTGCTGCGATGTCCGTGTGTGACCCGGAAACCGGCATGCACCACATGTTTGAGCAGGTGGTAACGAAGCACTATTTCGCGCCAGCGCCACAGATCAGCGTTAATGAAAGCTGGGATGAAGAGGATATCGCCGAATTCAGCAATATGATTGCCACGAAAAAAGATCAGCTAGCTGCGGTGATACTCGAGCCGATAGTTCAGGGCGCGGGAGGTATGCGTTTCTATTCTCCAGATTATCTGCGCCGTGTACGCGAGCTCTGCGACCAACACAATGTCCTGCTGATTGCTGACGAGATCGCCACCGGTTTTGGCCGCAGTGGAAAATTATTTGCCTGCGAATGGGCCGATATCTCGCCAGACATCATGTGTTTGGGCAAAGCGATCACCGGCGGTTATATGACACTGGCGGCAACCCTCTGCAGCGACAAGGTAAGCCGTGGAATCTGCGAGGGCGAGGCTGGCTGCTTTATGCATGGGCCCACTTTTATGGGCAATCCGCTGGCCTGTGCCGTTGCCTGTGCCAGCATCGATCTGCTTTTAAGCGACGACTGGCAGGGCAATGTGCAACGAATCGAAACCGGGCTCAAAACCCAGCTCGCGCCCTTCACCGAACTGGATGCCGTGGCGGAAATCCGTGTACTCGGCGCGATCGGTGTAATCGAAATGAAGCAACCAGTTGATCTTGCTGACATCCAAAAACGCTTTGTCGACGCTGGCATCTGGGTGCGCCCCTTTGGCAAACTGGTGTATGTGATGCCGCCATACATTATTAGCGATCAAGAGCTAACAACGCTGATTACAGGAATTTATACCGTTCTGACCCAGTAGGCCAAAGGGCCCTGTAAAGTGAGAGCCAATCTCTAGTCGCGCACTGCCTGCGGGGCTTTTTGCAGCGCCTCCGCGCTGTAGCCGAGACTGACAACAAAGTCTCGAAGCTCAACGTAGACCTTATCCGGAATCTGCGCCGTTCGCGCCATAATCCACACATAATCACGGCTGTTGCGACCGATTACCGTGTACTGATAATCCTCATCGAGATACACAATCCGGTAGTCCGCTTTGATTGGCCAGATAAATTGCATGCCCCACTCCGCGTTGGTCTCAGTGTTCCCGATAAAGCCGCGAGGATGATAGACTTTTTGCTCGCCATCAAAAGCGCTCTGATTAAAGCTAAAGGTTGTCGCAATCGAGCCATCGGCATTGAGCTGGTAAGACTCAACCGGATTGAAGGCGTCTTTCTCAAGAAAAGTGGGGATATTGGCGATTACATACCAGTCACCCATAAAGCGCGGCAGATCGACATACTCCACCGTCGCCATTGGCTTGTGGCTCGAACAAGCTGGGAGCAACGTGACAGTAAGCGCGCAGAGTAGCACCGCCGCTCTCGGAATCAGGTTGATGATTTTTTTACCCATGTTCTTAACAGACCTCTCAAAACAATCCACTACTGCGAATTAAAAACCCGCTGATAGCGCAGCGTGCCACCGATACCCAGTTTGGTTTCCAGTGCCATCCATTCCCCCGCCGCATCATAGTCCAAATCAATACCGGTTTTTGGTAATACAATCTGAACAGCGGTCATACCATCAATCTCGGCAGGCAGTGAATTCACCTTAACTGGAATATAAATACCCGACTCGGCATTGAGCAGACTGTCAGCGTTGAGCCAGTCAGAATTCCAGTAGGCAAAACCCCGCACACAACCGGGGAAAATGTCCTGTTCCCGCTTGCCATCCAATACCCGATCAACCACCAAACCAGCTTGCTCTGCCCGCGCGATCACCGAAAGGTTTTTGCCGAGTTTTTCAGTTTCACTGTCCAACGAAATCAGGCAGCCTGACTGCCAAACTTCGTTTGCATAATGCCGATAGGTCACACGCTTAACTTTCCAGACCTTGAAATCAAGAGACATCTTAGACGAAACCTGAACAGAATCGCTCTCCTGTCGCACAACAAACTGGTGTGCACCCACTTCGCGATCATCAATAAACAGTTTGAAATCGAAGGTTTTAATCCGCTTTTCAGGCTCTTGTGCACTACCCGCCTGCGCAGAAATTAACAGACACAGGCACAGCACAAAGCTGCGCATCAGCGATCACCTGCCACTTTAATTGCCGGCTTCCAGGGAATAAACATACTGGTTGCGTCAATATAGTCCTGATAGTCTGGGCGTCGTTCGGTGATGCCGCGTTCCATATTGGCGACCCCTGACACCTTCAACAGCAACAGCGTCATCACCACTGGCGCCATAAACACCCATAGCAGCGATAGCTCGCTATCAATGGCACAGGGCAGCACAAACAGCGCCCAGCCCCACCAGATACAGCACTCACCAAAATAATTAGGGTGCCTGGAATACCGCCAAAGGCCGGTTCTGAGAGTTTCGGATTCACGCACCACCAACCTGTTGAAATGATAAAGTTGCTGGTCTGCAACAGTCTCAAAAACCATACCCAACAACCACAGGACCACGCCGATGGTATGGAAATAATTCCACACTATCTCGGTCTTAACACTGAATTCCACGGCGAAAAGTGAACTAATTATCCAGGCCAGAAAGGCCTGAAAAAGGAAAATAATGGCTAAACTCTTGAGACCAAAATAAGGAGAGAATTTTTCACGGATAACACGGTAACGCCGATCTTCGGAACGATTGCGTCCACGCAACAACATAAACGCCCCAAGCCGTAGTGCCCAGACAACCACCATAAACAACAGCACCAGACCGACACTATTTTGCGAGTCGCGAAAATAAAACGAACTGTACGCATAGGTGGAGGCTGTCAGCAGTGACATGAGCGACCAGATATAGTCGACAATACTGACATCTTCTATCAGCAAGCTGATCACCCAGGCCACAATTGCCACCACTAATAGCAGCGGCAGAGCCTCTGCCATCAATTGAAGATCAAGGCCTAAGAACACGCTCTCGGAACTCACTCGTAAACCGACTCTGGCGTAACGTCAGCGCTGGCATTTATCTGGTCAGCCAGCCACAACATCAGTGGCAATAGCAGTGCCCAACCAACTGCCAACACCGCTATGGCAGCCGGCAGGTTAATAAACTCGACTGCTCCCAATCTCTCACCGGCGAGAAATGCCATCGGGCCAAAAATAGCCCCCATCACCGCGGCCAGCAGCCAACGTTGCTTCATCCAGGCCATAGACTCATTGATGGTTGTAGCGAAAAGAGCCCACATCAGCACCAGCCAGTAGGGTGCAAATTCGGCCCCAGCAATCACCCCTCTGTAAGACAGAGAGCCGTGCAACAAAAGAACGGTTTCCCAGGTAAAGCCAATTAGCACCGCAGCGACCAAAATCAGCATCTCATTGCGAACGTTTTCCGATCGAAGTATGTGAACAGCAATAAGTACCACCGCAATAACCGACCCTTCCAGCGCTCGGTCAGCACTCGCGCCCATGACACAGGCGAGCCATCCAATATGAAAAATCGCGAAATTTAAAATCGTATTCAAGGGACCCCCCCGACATAGCATTAATTCTGTATTTGTACGCTATGAGGGGATAAAGAGATCAAACCGTTAACTGTTGGAGCGGCCTGCCCTATCCAGCTTTTCACTGGTATTTTGCCGCGCGACACTGCCTTTTTTGATCAGCACATAGGTGGCTCCAAGGCCGCCATGATATTTTTGTGCAGTATGGAAGGCCAGCACCTGCTCAAACTGTCTTAACCAGTGATTGACGCAGCTCTTGAGAATCGCCGGCCGCTCACGGCCCTCGCCCTTGCCATGGGTAATCAGCGCGCATCGCACCGCGTGTTGCTGACAGTCGTTGACGAACCGCCAGAGGGCGCTGCGAGCCTGCTCAACCGTATGACGGTGAAGATCGAGGCGAGATTGAATTTCATACTTTCCCAGACGCAGATTTTTATACACACCGTGCTGTACACCAGGCCGTGAAAAAGCCAGAGGATCGAGCGCCGCGACCGGCTGAATAATACTATCCGGATCGAGAAAATTGTCACCGGTTTCAACCACGAGCTGTGCCGCTTTGCGTCGCTCCAGCACACCGGGCGTCAGCTGCGTCGATTTGGCGACAAATGCCGCACCCTTGCCCTTGAGTGGCTCCACCTTGTCACCAAACAGTGCGTCAAAGCCCTGTTCGTCCGACAGATGCTCGGCCTCCTGCTGGCTGCTTTTTTCTAGCGATGACATTGCTGCCCGTCTCCTTAACTCATGTGGCGCATTGCCAATATCGCCAATGCCACAACTGATGTAAACTGCTCGCCGACGTCATGACGCCCTCCGCAAACCAGCACCGAGAAACCCTATGCGCGTAACCACCAATAACGTTATCACCCTTCACTATCAGCTTAAAGACGATAATGATGAGATTCTGGATAAAAGTTACGGCAGCGAAGAGCCAATGGTTTATCTGCATGGTCATCGACAGATGATTAGAGGTTTTGAAGCCGCCATCTCCGGCGCTGAAGTGGGTGAGAAACGCGCGTTTACCGTTATGCCCTCTGAAGGATATGGCCTGCGCAATATCAATAATACTCAGCGTGTTCCACTCAAATATCTCAAACATGAAGGCAAGTTATCGGTCGGTCAGGCAATCAATGTTAATACCGATAGCGGTATCAAACCCGGAACAATTATGAAACTCGGCAAGTTCAATGCCGATATCGATATGAACCACCCGCTGGCCGGCAAAAATCTGCATTTTGAAATAGAGATTATCGACGTGCGCCCCGCTACCGAAGACGAGATTGCCCACGGCCACGTTCATAGCAGTGGCGGCTGTGGCCATTAGAGTGGAGTAATCAATGCAACTTGATTTTCAGTGGTATCAATATGCGCTTATCGTGCTGGTCTTTATCTGGAGCGGCTTTGTGCGCGCCGGATTCGGTTTTGGTGGCGCACTGTTCACTATTCCATTTCTGCTTTTAATTCACGATGATCCACTGTTTTTTCTGCCGATTATATCGATTCATCTGTTATTTTTTGCCGCGCTAACGCTCTACACCTCTCGCGAGTCAGCGCAAAAACAGCCTGATTCACAGGCACCCCAGCCAGCCATTAACTGGGGATTTGTGCGCTATGCACTGCTGATTATGCTGATACCCAAACTGGCCGGCGTGGTTGGTCTTATCGTTCTGCCCACCGACCTGATGAACAGCATTATTTTTCTCCTCATTGCTGCCTACTCAATGACCTATATATTGGGCCGCCCATTGCAGAGCAATAGTCGCACTGTGGATACCCTGTTTCTAATGCTGGGTGCTTATATCAGCGGCACTTCGCTGATCGGCGGTCCACTGGTGATCGCCGTGGCGATGCGCCATATTCAGGCTCACGAGTTTCGCAACACGCTGTTTGTGCTCTGGTTTGTGCTGGTTAGCATCAAACTCTGCGCCTTCGCCCTCG
Source organism: Porticoccaceae bacterium (assembly GCA_024644595.1). Lineage (GTDB taxonomy): Bacteria > Pseudomonadota > Gammaproteobacteria > Pseudomonadales > Porticoccaceae > HTCC2207. The sequence continues at coordinate 295,164 of JAHEHL010000004.1, forward strand.
CCGGCTTAGACCTCCAATGGCAGGCAGCATTGTGGCTGCTGCCGTTTGCTGCTATCGGCCATATCGTCGGGCAGAAATTTCATCAGCAACTGCTGCTGCAAAGCAGTGCACGCTTTTATCGGGTTCTCGGCTGGGTACTTTTATCAACCAGCCTGATCGGCTTGGTTCAGTTAGCCGTCTAGTCCGCCCCATTGCAGAGCTCCCAGAGAACAAAATTTGACTACTATTAAGGGACGATAACTCAGGGAGCTGCAACCAAATCCGATGTCTTCCGCAATAGTGCGACTACTCCTGCCCGCTGCCTGCGCGGCAGCAGCATTAATACTTCGCTACCAGCTAGCTGGGCAATCGACCGTTGACTCCAGCAGCCAGCTCTATTTTCTGCTCAGGCAACTGCCCTATATTTTGCTCACCTTGGCTACCCTGATTGCGTTGCTCAGCAACCATGCTCAAGAGGCGGGCGCCAGTATTAGCTTGCTGATTGGTTACTGGCTGATACAGACCTATCTGCAATCGCCTTTGAGTCTGGCACCTGCCAGCCAAATTTTTTATCTATTGACGCTGCTCACTCCCACACTGATTATTACTTACAGCCTGTGGCCACAGAATAACTGTCAGCAGCTGCAAGGCGTCCTCGCCATTGCTCTCGCTCCGCTGTTGATGGCTGTTATCTTGCTGCTCAATGCTGTGGATAATAATCTGCTGTTAAAAACTGCCACCGAGACGCTGACAAGCGGACTGCTGGGCGGTCATCTGTCCGGCATAAGCTGGATGCTATATGGCCTTGCCGCCGCTCTTTGCCTGGTCTTTTGCCTGAGCCGACAGCGCAGCTTCGATAGCTCACTGTTAGGCTGCACCCTGATGACAGTAATCACCTATCACTGGATTCAACTCACCAGCATCTCCGCATGTCTGTTTGCCGGCATGGGCCTGCTGCTAACCATTAATATCACTATCAGTCTTTTACAGATCGGCTACCGTGATGATCTGACCCAGATTGGCAATCGTCGCGCTCTGCAACAAGCTGCCAAGACCCTGCGTGGACCATACAGTATTGCCATGGTTGACGCCGATTATTTTAAAAAAATAAATGATCGGTTTGGCCACGATCTCGGTGATCAGGCGCTGCGCGCAATCGCCAGCCTGCTGAAGCAAACAGCAGATGGCAGCCGGGCTTATCGCTATGGTGGAGAAGAATTCTGTCTGTTATTCAAAGGCAAAACAAAACAAGAGGTCATCGAAATACTGGAGGCAAGCCGCCAGGCGATTGCCAATTACGATATGGTCATTAGGAATAAACAACAGCGCCCCAAAAAGCCCGAGCAGGGTGAAAAACGGCGCGGTGCCAGCCGGCGGCATAGTAATGTGCGGCTAACAGTCAGCATCGGCGTAGCGAGTAATGACACTGAAATGGCTTTCGATCAGGTTCTCAAAAGTGCCGACCGCGCGCTCTACAAAGCCAAATCTCAAGGCCGCAACTGTGTTCAGGCAGCCTGAGAAATCACTACAATTAATTATGGAAAATCGTATTTTTATCGAGAGCCGCTCGGTCAGTACGAAAATCATTGGCCTTATCGGATGGATCGATATACCCGAAAGGTAGCCCCATCAATAATTTAAAATGAGTCTCTACACCTAGCTCGTCGCGCACCAGATCAGGATAGCAACTCACCGATGTCTGCGGACAGGAGCCAATTCCGCGGTCACGCAGCGCTAACATCAAGGTCTGTGCATACATCCCGGTGTCCCCTGCCAAGCGCACAGTCTCGGGAAATTCATCGGTAATAAAAATAAACGCAATATGCGGGGCGTCGAAGAATTCAAAATTTCGCATCCACGACCAGGCGCGCTTTTCGCGATCATCGCGGGTCACACCTTGGTACTCCCACAGGCCCACGGCAGAGCAGATCTGGCGCTCACGATAGTCACCGCTAAACTTGCCCTGCCAGGGAAAATCCGGATTACCACCAGGCTGGTGCTGTGCTGCAGCTTTCATCTTTTCACGCAATCGATTACAGGCATCACCGGAGACAACATGGACATGCCAGGGCTGAATATTACAGTTGGAAGGTGCCCAGTTGGCCAGCTCAAACACATCCTGCAAGGTCTGCTGATCAACCGCTTTTGGCAAAAACCCGCGATATGAATGCCGTGCCTTCACAACATCTGTAAATTCCATTATTTTCTCCGATCTGTTTTTGAGTCACGCGGGACTGTAACAACACATAAAATTTCTGTCTACGTTAAGTGGACCAGAGATCTCAATGGTGCAAAAAGATCCTTCAATAGTCGGTCAAGTGGACAGTCATGCAAACCAGCAATCTGGAAAATACCAGCAATCTAGACAATAAAAGTACCCAGCCGAATAAAAAAACCCCGCAGCCTTAACCGCGGGGTTATCGAAAAAAACGACAAAGTTAGAGGGTACAAAAACGGATTTATTTCATTACTCAAAATAACTGTTCGGCATAGACATTAGGCTCTCAAGATTCGCACCCAGTGTTTTGGCATGCATATCCGCGCGCGGCAAAATACGCTCAAAGAAGAATTCGGCACTGTGCAGCTTGGCCTCAAGAAATGCGCGATCTCCTTCACCAGCCGCCAACTGCCGGTGGGCGGCAGCACTCATCTGCACCCACATAAAGGCCATATAGGCATAACCCGAATACATCATAAAATCGACCGATGACGCACCCACAGCATCGGGGTTCTTTTTCGCTCGCATAGCCATGCGATAGCCCAAATAACGCCATTTCAATGCCAGTTTGGTGATTGTCCAGGCACGCTTGCGCATCGGCTTGGCCAGCGTTGATTTTTTCCATGGCAAGAACTGGGCGGCAAAGCGCAGCATATCGCCAGTAAACAGATTGAGCTGCTTGAACTTATCCATGAGTACCTTGCGTCCAACCAGATCCAACGCCTGAATACCTGTGGTTCCCTCATAGAGGGTGGCAATACGACTGTCGCGGAGAATCTGCTCCATGCCCCACTCTTGGATATAACCATGGCCACCAAAAACTTGAACACCGTGATTGGCTGCCTCAACGCCTAATTCAGTGATAAAACCTTTTAGTATTGGGGTACAGAAACCCAGACGTATCTCTGCGGCATCGCGTTCCTGCTGGGTTTTACCACCGCGATAGAGATCGGCATACTGGCTGGCATAGGTCACCATCGCCCGGCCACCCTCAGCAATGACGCGCTGAGTCAGCAACATACGACGCACATCTGGGTGTTCAATAATCGCGTCGGCAGGCCCGTCTGGATTTTTCGCACCTGACAACGAGCGCATGGCCAAGCGTTCACGAGCATATTTCGCCGCACCCTGATAGGAGCGCTCAGCTGCCGCTGCACCTTGACTGGCAGTGCCGATACGCGCCACATTCATGTAGGTAAACATCGCAGCAAGACCCTCATGGGGCTTGCCGATCAAAAAGCCGGTAGCATTATCAAAATTGAGCAACGCCGTGCCATTACCATGGATCCCCATTTTGTGTTCAATAGAGCCACAGCGCACGCCATTGCGCTCGCCGACAGAGCCATCGGCAGCGGGGAGAAACTTGGGAATAATAAATAGCGACAGCCCTTTGGTGCCACGGGGTGCATCGGGCAGTTTGGCCAAAACAATATGGACAATATTTTCAGTCAGATCGTGCTCACCCGCACTGATAAATATTTTTGTTCCATTGACACTGAAACTACCATCATCATTGGGCACCGCTTTGGTTTTCATCTGACCCAGGTCTGTACCGCAGTGGGGCTCGGTCAAACACATGGTGCCGCTCCAAACGCCACTGATCAATTTGCCCAGATAGTCTTTTTTCTGTTCTTCGGTGCCGCTGGTTTCCAGTGTTGCAACGGCGCCCTCACTGAGTCCCGGATACATCGCCCAAGCCCAGTTGGCAGTGGTCAACATTTCGTTGATTGCTATGCCGACAGACGAGGGAATATTCTGGCCGCCCATCTCTGCGCTGCCGGTCAATGTCGTCCAACCCGCCTCAATAAATTTTGCATAGGCTTCTTTAAAGCCTGGCGGCGTAGTCACCACGCCGTCATCCCAGGTGCAGCCTTGATCTCCAACTTGATAGAGCGGCGCCAGCTCGTTTTCGCAAAACTTTGCCGCCTCACTGAAGATCGCTTCGACCATATCTGCGCTGGCCTCGCCGCCGCCCTCAACATGTTTATACTTGCTCTGCATATCCAGAACATCATTAAAAAGAAACAGATAATCTTTGACGGGAACCGTGTAATCGGGCATTGCGTGTCTCCTGTTAGAGTTGGCCTATCTGGCCTAAAAGATGGAGTGCTCCACTGGCGTTATTACTCAGCGAGAAACACTGACCCTGTTCGTTAGTGTCACTGTTAAACGTTACCGTCGCAGGCAAAAACAGCGGGCGCTGAAATGCCACATCAACACTGTAGCCTGCCTCTGGAAGCTGCTCTTCCAGCGCCGCAAGACAGCGTGCCTTTGACCACATACCGTGGGCAATCGCCTGTTTAAAACCAAACAAACGGGCAGTGATATCGGTTAGGTGAATCGGATTATAGTCCGCAGAAATACGCGCATAACGACGCCCGGTATCGGCCGGCACCGTCCACTGCTGAGCGCCCTGTTGCGGCAGAATCGGGGTTTCACGCTTGACAGGCATACCGGTTTTACAGCGATTTAAATATGTCGAGGTGCTTGACCATACCTGCTCCCCATCAACTGTCGCGGTGACATCAATATTCCATTCCACGCCGCGGCTGGTCAGTTCACTGTCACCGATGGTTGCCTTCATACTGATCGCGGCAGTCCGATCAAACACTTTGTGGACCGCAATTCGATTGCGCAAATGCACCTGACCCATGGCTCTCATTGGAAAGTCGTGCTGAATCAATAAATTTAATGACAGCGGGAAAGCCAGCATATGCAAATAGGTTGCCGGCAAAATCTGACTGTTGGCAAATCCACAGATTGCGTTATAGCTGCGCAAATGGTCGGGGCTGATCAGCAGATTATTAATCTCTGTGCTCAGCGCCGGTAACTTGTCGCCGAGCTGATAGTGCCCGGACTTAAAAGCCGCACGCCCCAACAGTGAAGGCATATTCGGCAATTGCTCGAGCACAATCGGCGGCAAACCGGTCGCGGCACCAACTTCGCTGAGCTGATTAGTTTTATGATTACTGGTATTCATATCATCCATTCTGCGCGAAACCTCCGTGGTATCCATTGGCAGCAAAAAATCTCTATGTTGTCATTTCGGCCAATTGTGTATGATGACTGCTTTTATTCCTGTGGTAAGTGTATGTCAGGTTTAACCGATGCGGGGACTTTGGTCCGGTTGGCATATCAAGGTTTAGCCAATTTAGGCGTCGATGCCGATGAAGTGCTGCGCCGTTCCAGGCTCGACCCCCAAAAACTCTATCAGAACAATCTGCGTACTCGCTTTTCAGCACAGCCACTTTTCTGGAAAGCGGCCGTCGAGCTCTCCGGTGACCCCTGTATAGGTCTCCATCTGGGGGAAAAGATGCCCGTCTATAAAGGCCAGATTCTCGAGTATCTGTTTCTTAGCAGCGCTAATTTTGGAGATGGCCTGCGTCGCGTGATCAACTATCAGCGCCTGATCAGCGATGCGCTGCACGGCCAATTAATCGAACATCCTCGACCCTGTCTGACAAGTTACTTTTCTGAACACCAATATGCCACCTCACATCTTGCCGAAGCGATGGTGCTGGGACTGATCAAATCCTTTCAGGCAGTTACCGATGGGGCCTTTAGTGCCGAGAAGATTGTTTTCAATCACGCGCCAAACACTGAGCTCGCCGAGTATCAGCGCATTTTCCAATGTGACGTCGAATTTAATGCGACTTCCTTTCAGCTCTATTTTGCGCCTGAGATCCTCAACTATCGCTCTCTAAACGCCGTGCCTGAGCTACTCAACCTGCATGTTAAGGCTGCCGATCAGCACCTTGCCCTGTTGCAACAACAGGATTTTATTCGCGACGTGCGCAGCCAGATCGCCGCACTACTCGAGAGTGGTGAGGTTACTCTCGAGCGAGTTGCGGCGCGTCTGGGCATAACGCCACGCAATCTAAGACATCAACTAAATATAGCTAACACCAGTTTTCAGCAGCTACTCAACAACTACCGCCATTCGCTGGCAAATCGATTGCTGTCGCGTACCGAAGAGGAGATAAGCGAAATTGTCTACCTCACTGGTTTCTCTGAGCCCAGTACCTTCTATCGCGCTTTCAGGCGCTGGGAGAACACCACCCCGATCGAGTATCGCAGACGTGCCAAAGCCTCAAGCATTGGGCCTAGCGCCATTTCCACCGCTCCTGACATGCAGTAGAATGGCCCGCCAGACAGCAAGTCAGTTTCATTCATCGTATAACTCGAAGAGCATCAACCCCTATGAGCAACCACCCAGCGTTCGAACTGTTGCGCGAGCAAGAGATACCGTCCCTTAATGTCCGTTATCAGGAATATCGCCACCGCGTTACCGGTGCGCAGCATATCCACCTTGCCGCAGACAATAAGGAAAACGTATTTTTAGTCGCGCTGCGCACAGTGCCCATGGACTCAACTGGGGTCGCTCATATTCTCGAGCACACAGCACTCTGTGGCAGCGAGAAATACCCAGTCCGCGATCCGTTCTTTATGATGATTCGCCGCTCTCTCAACACCTTTATGAATGCCTTCACCAGTTCTGACTGGACCGCGTATCCTTTCGCCAGTCAAAACAAAAAAGATTTTAATAATCTACTCAGCGTCTATCTGGATTCGGTGTTTTTCGCCCGACTCGACCCGCTGGATTTTTCCCAGGAAGGTCACCGTCTGGAATTTGCTGACCCCGCCGACAGCAGCTCGGAACTGACCTATAAAGGTGTGGTGTTCAACGAAATGAAAGGTGCCATGAGTTCGATCAACTCGACGCTGTGGCAGACCATGAGTAAACACCTCTACCCGACCAGCACCTACCACTACAACAGTGGTGGCGAGCCAGCGGATATTCCCGACCTGACCTATGATCAGTTCCAAGCGTTTTATCGCACTCACTATCACCCGAGCAACGCGACATTTATTACCTTTGGTGATATTCCCGCAGCCGAACACCAGGCTATTTTTGAGCAAAATGCCTTGAGCCGTTTTGAGAAACTTGACTGCCATATTGCGGTTAGCAATGAGCAGCGCTATAGCGCACCGCAATACTTTGAAGAGAGCTACGCCGCAGACGAGCAGGAACCGTTGGAAAATCACACCCACATTGTGCTGTCCTGGCTGCTCGGCAACTCAACGGACTTGGAAGCCACTATGCAAGCACGTCTGCTGGCAAGTGTGCTCCTCGACAATAGCGGCTCACCGCTGCAAAAAGCGCTTGAGACCACAGGGCTTGGCACATCGCCCTCACCGATGTGTGGCCTTGAAGACTCACAGAAAGAGCTTTGCTTTGCCTGTGGTGTAGAAGGCTCAAACCCTGAGCAGGCCGATGCGGTCGAAGCGATGATTCTCGATGTGCTGCGTGATGTAGCAGACAATGGTCTGCCACAGGAACAGGTTGCCGCCAGTCTTCATCAGCTCGAACTGTCCCAGCGCGAAGTCTCTGGCGGCGGTTACCCCTACGGTCTCAATTTGATTCTCACGGCGCTCACCAGCGCCACCCATCGCGGTGATCCGGTATCCCTGTTAAATCTCGATCCAGTTTTGGAGAAACTGCAACAACAGATTCAGGACCCAGAATTTATCAAATCACTGACACGTGATTTGTTACTCAGCAACCAGCACCGTATCCGCTTGGTTTTGAAACCGGACCATCAATTGGCGCAGCGCAAAGAACAGGCCGAAAAACAACGTCTGGCCGATATTCAGCTTAACTTGAGTGACGCCGAGAAACAGGCGATTGTCGACAATGCCGCGGCACTCAAAGCACGTCAGGAGATGGAAGAAGATCTTGAAATCCTGCCCAAGGTCGGCATCGAAGATGTGCCCGCAGAAGTAGCCTTCGCCGAGAAACACAGCACACAAGCATCCCCACTGGCGTTGACCAGCTATCAAGCGGGTACCAACGGCCTCGCCTATCAACAAATTATAATGCCGATGCCAGCTCTGAGTCCGGCGCAAATGGACCTGCTGCCACTCTACAGCACCTGCGTTACCGAAATGGGCGTTGGTGAGAAAGATTACCAGGCCACCCAGCTCTGGCACTCCAGTGTTGTTGGAGCCTACTCCGCATCCGCCTCAGTGCGCAGCGATAAAGATAGTCTCAAGCAGCTGCATGGCAATATTAGTTTCTCGGCCAAAGGTCTGGCACGCAATCAACTTGCGATGAGTGACCTCATGCAAGAATCGTTACACCGCGCCCGCTTTGACGAACTGTCGCGGTTGCGGGAACTGGTGGCGCAAATACGCACCCATCGTGAATCCTCAATTGTGGGCAATGGTCATGTGCTCGCCATGACCGCAGCAGCCAGCGGCCTCTCTGCAAATGCCTATTTAAGCCAGCGCTGGGGCGGCATGAGTGGATTGGCAATGATCAAAGTCCTCGATAAAAGCCTTGATTCAGAGGCTGGCCTTGAGACGCTTGCGGCACAATTAAAGGCCATTCATCAACTGATATTGCAGCAGCCGCGTCAGTATTTGCTGGTCGCTGAAGGCGAGCGGCTGGACACCTTTAAGCAGGTTATCAACGACACCTTTAGTCCATTTTCATCAAGTGCAGACGACACTTCTACAAACAACATAATTGACTTCGACCCAAAACTAAGACCAGTACAACACTGCTGGACGGCAAACACGCAAGTCAGTTTCTGCGCCAAGGCTTATCCGACAGTACCGTCAAGTCATGCCGATGCCGCAGCACTCACCGTATTAGGTGGTGTGCTGCGCAACGGCTATCTGCATCGCACGATTCGCGAGCAAGGTGGAGCCTATGGTGGCGGTGCCTCGCAGGACAATCAGGCCGGTGCATTCCGCTTTTTCTCCTACCGCGATCCCCGTATTGAGGGCACGCTGAATGACTTTGATCAATCGATTAGTTGGTTACTCGAAAAACCACTCGGCGACGACAAAGTTGAAGAGGCCATTCTCGGCGTTATTGGCAGCCTAGATAAGCCAGGCTCTCCTGCCGGCGAGGCGATTCAAGCGTTTCATAGTGAGCTCAATGGCCGCAGCAAAGCGTCGATGGTCGAGTTTCGAAATCGCGTATTAGCCGTGACTGATAGCGATCTTAAGCGCGTAACCAGCGAGTATCTGCGCCCAGAAGCCGCCCAAACCGCGGTCATTACCAATAGCGATCTGGCCAGCCGGACCGGCCTCGACATTATTGCGGTATAAGCCAATGACTGACCACAAGCCCCCGCAAACAGCAGTGTCGTTACAGCATGACAATCTGTTTGCCAGCCCGCTGGGCAAAGTGCCGGGGTTCGCCTTCGATCAGGCCGTGGTAGATGTGTTCCCGGATATGATTCAGCGTTCGGTACCTGGCTATCAAACAATCATAAATCTCTGCGGCGAACTCGCGGCGCGCTTTGTTCAGGACGACAGTAACTGCTATGACCTGGGTTGTTCGCTGGGTGCTTCCACATTGGCGCTTCGCAAACAGATCACTCAGCGCGGGGTAAAGATCGTCGCCGTGGACAACTCTGCAGCCATGCTCGAACGCTGTGCCACAGTGCTACATGAGGACACCGCGACAACACCAGTGGAGTTGGTAGAGGCCGATATCTGCGATATCGAAATCAGCAACGCATCCCTGGTAGTGATGAACTTTACCCTGCAGTTTATTGCCACAGAAAAGCGCCAAGCGCTATTGGAAAAAATCTATGCCGGGCTCAATCCCGGTGGCTGTCTGGTGATCTCTGAAAAACTCTTGTTTGAGCCCGAATCGCTCAATCAACTGCTCTCCGAGCTGCATCATCAATTTAAGCGCGCACAGGGATACAGTGATCTGGAAATCAGCCAAAAGCGCGACTCACTGGAAAATGTCCTGATTCCGGAAACTCTCGAGACCCATATCAAACGAATAAGGGCCTGCGGATTTAACTCCGCAAGCCCCTGGTTTCAATGCTTTAATTTTGCTTCCTTGGTGGCGATTAAATAATCAGCCAACCAATGATGTGATGGTTTTGATCATCTTTTTCACTTTTGGCGTGTACGGCGGATGCATCATATGGCCGCTGCCAAACTTGTCCTGCAGCACACTGCGTTCGTGGGAAAAGGCTTTAAAGCCCCACTCGCCACCAGACTTGCCAATACCGCTGTTGTTGACGCCGCCAAAGGGAAGATTGGGATGTACAAAATGCATCACCGTCTGGTTGATGCAGGTGTCACCAGCACTGGTCTCTTCAAGCACCTTGTTAATGGCCGCCTTGTCGCGGGCAAAGACATAGAGTGCCAGTGGCTTGGGTTTGCTGTTGACGTAGTCGATAACATTGCCCAAGTCGCTGAAGGTTTTGATCGGCAACACCGGACCAAAAATCTCTTCATCCATAATTCTTGAACTATCAGCCATGCCTTCGATCAGGGTCGGCGCAATAAAACGATCGCCATCGTCAACCTGACCTCCGCTGATCACCTGCGCGCCATTGGCCAGCGCATCAGAGAGCAGCCCGGAAATGCGACTGTGATGTCCCTGATTGACCACTTGACAGTAATCGCCATTGCCCTGTGCGTCGCTGCCCTCACCATATTGGCGGGCGATGCAGCTCTTCAGCTCGGCAACCAGCGCATCTTTAATACTCTCGTGAACAAACAGATAGTCCGGCGCAATACAGGTCTGGCCATTGTTCGAAAACTTGCCAAACGACACACTCCGCGCAGTCTTCTTGATATCGGCGCTCTTGTCGACAATTACCGGGCTCTTGCCGCCCAGCTCCAGGGTTACCGACGTGAGGTTTTTCGCCGCAGCCGCCATCACATGCTTGCCCACCGCCGGGCTGCCGGTAAAGAAAATATGGTCAAATGGCAGACTGGTCAGATAGGCTGACACTGCCGCATCGCCTTCAAACAAACTTACCTCTTCCGGACGGAATGCTTCACTGACAATCTCGGCAATCACCCTGGACATATTAGGCGTCATTTCAGAGGGTTTGAGAATCACCGGATTGCCCGCTGCAATGGCCGACATCATCGGACCAAAGGTCAGATTAAACGGATAGTTCCACGGCGAGATCACCAGGCTGGTGCCCTTGGGTTCGGTAATAATTTTTGATGAGGTGCCGAGCATGGTCATCGAGGTACGCACAGACACTGGCTTCATCCAGCCCTTTAATTTCTTGCGAATATGCGACAACTCGGAGAGCACAATCATAATCTCGGCGATATCCACTTCCGCTTCCGGCTTACCAAAATCTGCCGCAGCGGAGGCATAAATTTTATCGTAGGAGGCCTTAAACACCTTTTCAAAACGGGCCAACACTTCAAGGCGCTGTGCGCAGGTGGACTTGCGCAGCTTGAGTGCATAGGCTTTTTGAGCGGTGAATGCAGCGTCGATCGCCGCCTTGGTATCTAAATTCAGTTCTGGACCGTTCATGCAAACCCCTTGTGGATTATTGTTGTTGTTTTCTTGTCTCGCTCACTGAGCAGGCGTCGAAGATGCTACCCGACACCCCGTGAAATTCGTTATCAAACGATTGCTACCATGCAATATGGCAGCATTCATGTCAATTGTTTGGCACTGCCTGTAATTATTACCTGTGGTTAATAGTGTGGCGGTTTTTCTGACTCGGACGTTTCACCTTCGGCAGTCGCATCCTGCAGTGTTTCAAGACGTTGCGCCATCGACTGATGGGCTCGAGTCAACACATCAATCTCTTTCTGCTGGCGAAATATCTCTTCACTTAACTCAGCAGTGGCCATTTCCTGATAGGCAAGCTTCTCTTCCAGTTGCTCAAAACGCTGCTCGATTTTATCGCTGCTCATTTATTTTTAAACTCCGCTCACTTTGCGGTAAACCATAGCGGAAATACCTTATAATTTGCCACTTAAATTTTAGGTGCCTGCATGATTCCCGACACGCTTGATTATGGACCCCTATTCTGCTGGCTGGAAGAATCCGAGCTCAGCGAATGGGGTCACGACCTGCCCGCTTTGATTGCCCAACAACTGCGCCGTGAACGCTGGGGTGACATGCCTGAGTGGGAGGAAACTCTGCGCCGGTTACCGGAGCTTGACCCATTGCACATGGACTTTGCCAATGCTGTAGAAATCGGCGATATCAGCCTTATGGACAAAGGTCGACGCCTGGCTCTGCAAGCCACATTGATGGGACTGCATCCCTGGCGCAAAGGGCCCTTTCACTTGTTTGGCATGCACCTGGATACCGAATGGCGCTCCGACTGGAAATGGGATCGGGTCTTGCCGCATCTGGCACCCCTCAAAGGCCGAACCATTCTCGATGTCGGCTGTGGCAATGGCTACCACTGCTGGCGCATGCTCGGCGCCGGTGCTGAACGCGTGATCGGCATTGACCCTTCAGTAAAATTTGTCTTTCAATTTCACGCCATCAAACACTTTGCCGGAAAACATCTACCGATTGATGTACTGCCACTTGGCATTGAGCAACTGCCGGAAAAAATGGCTGCCTTTGACACAGTGTTCTCTATGGGCATTCTCTATCATCGCCGTTCACCCATGGACCATCTACGTGAACTGCGACAGCTGCTGAAGCCCGGAGGGCAACTGGTGCTCGAGACCCTGGTGGTTGAAGGCGGCGAGGGCCAGCTGTTGGTGCCGGAAGATCGCTACGCCAAGATGCCCAATGTGTGGTTTATCCCCTCCCCCGACATGCTATTGCGCTGGATGCGTAAAAATGGCCTGAAAAATCCGCGCATGGTCGATATCAACACAACCAGCATCGAAGAGCAGCGCTCGACCGACTGGATGACTTTTGAATCGCTTGCCGATTTTCTCGACCCCAATGATCCGCGCAAAACGGTTGAAGGCCATCCCGCGCCGGTGCGTGCGGTTTTTGTAGCGGAAGCCCCTTATTAAGAAGCCCCTTATTAAAAAGCCCTTTATTAAAAAGCGGGGCATTAACCAACTCATACAAGTTCTCCAAGCTCTGCCACAATAATCATCATCAAACAGCAGCACGCCTGTGCAGCTGCTACATTTACTCTGTGCCTTTTCCGCCATCCGGCAAACCGAATATCAACATCAAAGGGAATCACTATGAACAGAGTATTCGCGGTTTTCAGTCTTGTTTTCTTCAGCCTCGTCCTCGCGTTTTCAAGCGCCTGCAGCAACAGCCCAACAAAATCCGCCGCCGAAAAACGTCAGGTTATTATCGACATGCGCAGCCAGGTTCTCGGCGAGCTTTACAAACTCAAGCCGGATGTCCGGGCCCAGGTTATCAAAGCCGAAGGTTATGCGGTCTTTAGCAATGCCAATATCAACCTGATTTTTGCCAGTGTGGGCGGTGGCCACGGCGTGGTGCATGACAACAAAAACGGCAAAAATACCTATATGAAAATGGGTGAAGCGGGCATTGGCCTTGGGCTTGGCGTTAAGGATTTCCGCGCGGTGTTTGTCTTCCACAGCCGCGATGCGCTGACCCAGTTTGTCGAAAAAGGCTGGGCCTTTGGCGTCAATGCCGATGCCGCGGCCAAGGCCAGTGAAAAAGGCGCCGCCGTCGGTGGCGAGGCAACCTTCGACAACATCACGGTCTATCAGCTCACCGAGTCAGGACTCGCCTTACAGGCAACGGTTAAAGGAACCAAGTTCTGGCAGGATAGTGAACTCAACTAAACCGAGTGCATAACCTCTAGATCTTGGTCAGTGCCGCTTCGGCGGCAATATAGTCATAACCCAGCGCATCAGCCACCGCCTTATAGGTCACCTGGCCGCGATGAACATTGAGGCCATTTTGAAGGTTTTTATCCGTTAACAGCGCAGACACTGGATCATTCGCAAGAGCCAGCGCATAGCTTAAAGTGGCATTATTAAGCGCCATAGTTGCCGTGCGCGCCACACCACCCGGCATATTGGCAACACAATAATGAACCACATTATCAACCACAAAGGTTGGCTCCTGATGAGTGGTCGCCCGAGAAGTCTCAAAACAGCCGCCCTGATCAATCGCAACATCCACCACAACCGCGCCGCGCTTCATCCGACTGATGATATCGCGGCTGAGTAATTTGGGCGCCGCCGCACCGGGAATTAGCACCGCACCAATCACAAGGTCCGCATTCAGCGCATATTCTTCAATTGCCACAGCAGTCGAATAAACACAGTGCGCGCGACCTTGATATTTGGCATCCAGCTGACGCAGACGGGCGATCGAGCGATCGACAATCGTTACATCCGCACCCAGACCAACAGCCATGGCAGCGGCATTATCACCCACCACACCACCACCGATAACCAACACCTTTGCCGGCGCCACACCCGGCACTCCGCCAAGCAGCACACCGCGACCACCCTGAGCTATCTCGAGATAATGAGCCCCGGCCTGAACCGACATCCGTCCGGCCACTTCAGACATCGGCGCCAACAGCGGCAAACCACCTTGATTATCCGTGACCGTTTCATAGGCAATGCAGGTAGCCCCGGATTCAACCAGCAACCTCGCCTGCTCGGGATCCGGCGCCAAATGTAAATAGGTGTAGAGAATCTGGCCAGCGCGCAACATTTTGCATTCATTCGCTTGCGGCTCTTTAACCTTGATAATCATATCTGCCGCGGCAAAAATCTCCGCCGCATCGGCGACTATTTCGGCGCCTGCCGCACGGTATTCATTATCGCTGAAATCAATCGCCATGCCGGCATTGGTCTCAACCATGACACGATGACCTCGGGCTACCAACTCCACCACTGAAGAAGGTGTTAAACCCACACGATATTCATGATTTTTAATCTCTTTCGGAACACCTACCAGCATAAGTCACCCCTAATTAGTAATTAATGGCATTCTAAGATTATTTAAAAATATTTCTTAATTATTTCCCATTTGTTGTAGAATATTTTTCTATAAAATGAATTTAAACAGGATAATTTAATATGCCAAATAGTGAAGAGCGGGCCGCCTGGGCGCTAAGCAAAATAGATCGCAATATTCTTCGCATCCTGCAACGCGATGGACGCATCAGCTATACAGACCTGGCCCGCGAAGTTGGGCTTTCAGTCACCCCCTGTATCGAGCGGGTCAAGCGCCTCGAGCGCAGCGGCTATATACAGGGCTACACTGCAAAACTTAATCCGGATCTACTGAATGCCGGTCTCGTGGTTTTTGTCCAGATTCGTCTTAACCATACCTCGCAGAAAAACTTCGAAGAATTTCGCCGCTCGGTACTCGACCTTGAAGATGTGCAGAGCTGCTACCTTGTCTCCGGCAATTACGACTACCTTCTCAAAGCCCGGGTCGCCGATATGGCCGCCTATCGCGAACTGCTCGGCAGCCGCATTCTCAAGCTCCCAGCGGTACAGGAATCAACCAGTTATGTGGTGATGGAAGAACTAAAGGAAACCATGCAACTCTCTATACCTCAGGGCCGTTGACCCCTCTAAAAAAAGGGCTCATAAGCAAGCCGAGAATTGTTGACTCATTCGCCCTGCTCACCTATAGTACGCGACCTCTGAAAGGAGACAGCAACGCACTCGTAGCTCAGCTGGATAGAGTACCCGGCTACGAACCGGGCGGTCGAAGGTTCGAATCCTTCCGAGTGCACCATCTAAACAAAAGCCCGGCCTTGTGCCGGGTTTTTGGTTTAGTCGCCTTGAGAAGCTCGAACCGTAAAAGGTTCGACAAACACCGACAGGTGTTTGGACCAAGCCGCTGTTGCGGCGCAGCTCCGCAGGAGTCAAAACATCCAACGGATGTTTTTAGTCAATCCTTCCGAGTGCACCATCTAAACAAAAGCCCGGCCTTGTGCCGGGTTTTTGGTTTAGTCGCCTTGAGAAGCTCGAACCGTAAAAGGTTCGACAAACACCGACAGGTGTTTGGACCAAG
>JAHEHL010000004.1:311195-352783 GCA_024644595.1 Porticoccaceae bacterium
AATCCTTCCGAGTGCACCATCTAAACAAAAGCCCGGCCTTGTGCCGGGTTTTTGGTTTAGTCGCCTTGAGAAGCTCGAACCGTAAAAGGTTCGACAAACACCGACAGGTGTTTGGACCAAGCCGAAGAACTAACTATTCTGCGCTGCCGCTAGCGCGATAGAATCCCATCACCTTGTCCTGCAAGCCACCCCCACGGAGGGTAAAAATATCCAACAGATAATTCTGGTGCAAGCGCCAAGGCGCCTTGTTACCCTGTTTGGGAAACTGGTCCACGGCACGATCCACATACCCGGAGGCGAGGTCTAAAAACTGCAGTTTCTCGACACTGGAGTCAGTGTTTTTCGCCATACAATATTGAAATTTGTATTGGTCCATATAACTTAAGAGACGACATACGTAAGCACTGGTCAAATCGCATTTCAATGTCCAGGACGCATTTGTGTATCCCGCCGCCAGCGCTAAATTGGGCACATCGCTAAACATCATACCCTTGTAGGTAAGACTATTTGAGAGATCTACTGGCACACCATCGACATTTAGCTCGATACCACCGAGCAACAACAACTCCAAACCGGTTGCAGTGATAACAATATCGGCCTCGAGAAAATCGCCGGATTTGAGCTGTATCCCTTTTTCGGTAAAGGCCTCAATGTGGTCAGTGACGATGCTTGATGTTCCTTTGCGCAACGAGCGAAACAGATCACCGTCGGGTACCAGACAGAGGCGCTGATCCCAGGGGTTGTAGCGGGGGTTAAAGTGCGTGTCGATATCAAAATCGTCACCCATCCACTGGTGAACCGCCTTGCGCAAAATCTTTTTCACGAAGTTGGGGTAGCGACGACTAAGCTGAAACAACAACGCTTGCGTTGAAACATTTTTCCAACGAGTCAGGCCATACGCGACTCGCTCGGAAAACCAACGCCTCAAGCGCTGGCTGACTTTATCTTCAGCCGGAGCAGAGATTACGTAGGTAGGTGAACGTTGCAACATCGTGACATGGGCAGCAGTCTTAGCCATTGAGGGGACCAGGGTAATTGCCGTAGCACCGCTGCCGATCACCACTACGCGTTTACCGCTGTAATCGAGATCTTCCGGCCACAGTTGCGGGTGAATAATGTCACCTTTGAACTGGTCGACGCCAGGGAACTCCGGAGTGTAGCCTTTATCGTAGCGGTAATAGCCGGTGCAGCTGTAAATGAAGTTACAGCTCACCGTTTCTGTCGCGGTTTGATTGTCGTCAGCTGTGCTCTCGACATTTAGTGTCCATTTTGCCGAGCCACTGTCCCAGTCGGCCTGCACGACTTTGCTGTGATACTGAATATGCTCCTCAACACCATACTCAGCTGCGCTCTCTTGAATATAGTCTCGAATCGACGGACCATCCGCGATCGATTTAGCCTTTAACCAGGGCTTAAAGTTATATCCCAAAGTATGCATATCTGAATCGGAGCGCACACCAGGGTATCGAAACAGGTCCCAGGTACCACCCATGCGCGCGCGGCTCTCGATAATCTTGAAGGTCTTGCCCGGGTTGTTCAGCTGAAGATGGCAGGCTGCACCAATTCCGGATAGGCCGGCGCCAATAATAATGACATCGAAATGGTTCATAGCGGATCAGTCTTTTTAATTGTTATTGGATTTTCCCTGCAGGCAATCGCGACACAGGATCAAAATGGCCACCAACCTCTCACGGCTTTGTCCAATCCGGGCTGGCACTTTTTTAACTGCGTATTGTAGGTTGAGGCCTGAGCCTTGACCTTGGCCGCAACGCCACTGAGAAATTTTTTCTTTTTATAGGTGCCGCGCTTATACCCACCCCAGCCCTCGTGATAGGCGAGGTACTGCGCATAGGCATCCCACTTCGATAAACCAAGGTTCTTTTGACTCTTGTCGGTGTACCACCCAACAAAATTAATCGCGTCGGCAAAGTTATCGCGATCATGACTCCAGCTACCTGTATCTTTGCGGTAATCATTCCAGGCTGGATTCTGCGCCTGAGCATATCCATAGGCCGATGACTTGCGCGGCAGCGGAATAAATAAAAACTTCGGGCGATCGGGGCGAACATCGTGCCTAAAACTGGATTCCTGATTGATAATCGCCATCATCACGCCGATGGGCGTACCCCAGCGTTTATTGGCACTGCGCGCCGCTTTATACCAATCTGTTTCACCACGAAAAATCTGACATACGTCATTGGTATTTGAAGGTTTATAGGTCGCGCAGCCACTCAACGCGAAAGCCACAGAGAGCAAGAAAATCTTTGTTAGACGCATTTTTAATATTTCTTTTTTTGCCATCATGTGATCTGAAAATTCCCATATCACGGATAATTAGCACAGCTGTCTGTCAACAGTAGACTTGCTAATTACCTCCCGATTCAATTGACCATTCTACAGAGTTCCGGGCATTATTCATGCGCTAAATTAAGGTACACTCAGCGGCGAATTCATTAGCGGACAGCACCCATGACGACCATGCCACAAGAGTCCAACAACTTCATCTTCACCGGAACCTGCCGCGCGGGCAGTGGCGTTGTCGCGGCCGTCACCGGCTATCTGGCTGAACGCAACTGTTACATCTGCGCGCTAGAACAGTTTGATGATGAATCCACTGACAAGTTTTTTATGCGCGCGGTTTTTCGTCCGCAACAGGATTCACCCTCTATAGACAGCATCAGAGACGCATTTAAGAGCGTCGCCGACACCTTTGCTATGGAGTGGCATATCCACGACCCCAAGGTGCCGGTTCAAACCCTGATCATGGTATCTAAATACGATCACTGCCTCGACGATATTCTCTATAGGCGCCGCAAAGGTGAGTTCAACATGGAAATCACCGCCGTGGTCTCCAACCATCTCGACCTGCGCGCGATGGTTGAACGTGAAGGCATACGCTTTATCCACCTGCCGGTCACCAAAGACACCAAAGCGCAACAGGAACAGCGACTGCTGGAAATTGTCGACGAAACCGGGACCGAGCTGGTGGTGCTGGCGCGCTATATGCAGATTCTTTCGAACGAATTGTCTGCCGCACTCTCCGGTCGCTGTATCAATATTCATCATTCGTTTTTACCCGGCTTTAAAGGTGCCAAGCCCTACCATCAAGCTTATGACCGCGGCGTAAAAGTGATCGGTGCCACAGCGCACTATGTCACTTCAGATCTCGACGAAGGGCCGATTATCGAGCAGATCCTGACTCGCGTAGATCACAACTACAAACCGGAACATCTGGTACGCGTGGGTCGTGACAATGAGAGCATGGCCCTGGCCAAGGCGATTACCTATCACATTGAGCGTCGAGTGTTTCTCGACGGCAATAAAACCGTGGTGTTTCTCGGCAGCTAGATATTGCTGACACCGTTCTGGAGGCTGTATGCCATTTGGATTGTTAAAGTACGGACTGAGTAGTGAATACCCGGCCGAACATCACTTCACCCCAGCCACAGAGCTCAAAAAGCACTATGACGTGGTGATTATCGGTGCCGGCGGTCACGGCACCGGCATCGCTTACCATCTCGCCAAATACCACGGTATCACCAATGTAGCGGTGCTGGAAAAAAACTATCTCGGGAGTGGCAATACCGCACGCAACACTGCAGTAATCCGCTCCAACTATCTCACCGAAGAGGGCGTCACCTTTTACCGAGAGTCGGTCAAGCTGTGGCAAGACCTGAGCAATGAATTTAACTACAACGTGATGATGGAAAATCGCGGCCAGCTGACCTTGGCCCACAGCGATGCTGCCATCCGCAGCTTTCGCTGGCGCGCCGAAGTCAATCAGCATTTGGGCGTGCGCTCTGAGTTGATCGACCGCCAGCAGATTGCCGAGTGGGTACCCAACTTGAATATGTCTGAAGACTCACGCTTCCCAATTATGGCCGGACTCTGGCATGCCGATGGCGCCACGGCTCGCCACGATGCAGTGGCCTGGGGTTATGCTAAGGGCGCGTGTGAACGCGGCGTAGAACTGCATCAGCTGACCGAAGTGCAGGATATCGAAATCACCCAGGGCCGAGTGACCGCAGTAAAAACTAACCGTGGCCGTGTTGAGTGTGGCTGTGTGGTTCAGGCTGTGGCCGGCGCCAGCTCCGTGGTTGCCAAGATGGCCGGCATTAAGCTGCCGATTCACTCCTACCCATTGCAGGCAATGGTGACCCAACCTTACAAGCCGATTTTGACACCCCATGTCAGTTCTCCCCATGTGCATGTCTATGTGCATCAGACCTCACGTGGTGAGTTTGTTATCGGTGGCGGCTCCGACCCCTACCCGCTCTACAACACCAGAGCGACATTGGACCAGCGCGAGTCACTGAGTGCCGCAGCATTGGAGCTGTTTCCGTTTCTGGCCCAGGCACGTATGTTGCGGCAGTGGGCCGGCACCACCGATATGACTCCCGATTACAGCCCGATTATGGGTCTCAGTCCGGTAGACAATTATTACCTCGATGCCGGCTGGGGAACTTGGGGCTTTAAGGCGACACCGATCTGCGGCAAAACCATGGCCGAGCTGGTAGCAACGAAAAAAGTGCCTGAGATTATCAAGCCGTTTGAGCTGGAGCGCTTTTATCGCTTTGAACAAATTAACGAAGCCGGCGCCACTGCCGCCAGCCACTAACGGGTACTTGCGATGAAACTGTTAACCTGCCCTTTGAATGGCCCGCGCAATATCAGCGAATTTACCTATGGTGGCGAATACCACCCGACCCCCGATCACCAACTGGTGACGCCCCGCGAATGGGCTGAACACGTTTTTTTCCATGACAATGCGGCCGGCGTGGTCATCGAGTGGTGGTGTCACACCGCCAGTTCCTATTGGTTTCTGGCCGAACGCAACACCATCAGCGATCAGGTGATACGTACTTTCCCGGCGGATGAAATTTTTAATCAACGTGTCGAATTTAATCAGCCCGCCAGCAGTGGGGAGTCAAATTAATGTCCAATGACGTTCGTCTACCCGCACCCTTTGGCTCGCTGATTGATCGCGACAAAACCATCAGCTTTCGCTTCGAAAACAAAACCTATCAGGGTTTTGCCGGGGATAATATCGCCAGCGCGCTCGCCGCCAACAATCAATGGTTGCTAAGTCGATCCTTTAAATATCACCGCCCGCGCGGCGCGCTGACCATGGCCGGGCAAGATGCCAACACCATGATCCAATTGCCCTCAGACCCCAATGCCCTGGCAGATCGAGTTGCCATCAGCGATGGCCTCGAGGTGATGGGACAAAACTACAGCGGCAGCCTTAATCGAGACAGCGGTGCCCTGCTCGGTTTGGTCGCAAAGTTTTTACCGGTGGGCTTTTATTACAAAGCATTCTTTAAGCCCCGCGGCATGTGGGAACGCTGGGCGCCGCTGATTCGCAAAAAGGCCGGTCTCGGCGTGATCGATCAGCAGTTCCAGCCAGAATATTTTGACAAGCAATATCAGTTCTACGATGTCGCCGTCATCGGTGCCGGGCCGGCCGGTCTGACGGCAGCACTGGCTGCCGCTAAAGCTGGCGCCGAGGTGCTGTTGGTGGATGAAAATCCCAGTCTCGGTGGATCGCTTAACTACAGTCGCCTCGATGCCGAGGGCGAAAAAGCCCGCCAACTGCGCCAACGTCTGGTGGCAGAAGTTTTAGCCAGCGACAACATTACCGCCATGACCAACGCCACCTGCAACGGCTGGTTTGCCGACAACTGGTTGCCGATTATTCGTGGTAAACGGCTGTATAAAGTACGCGCCAAACAGACCATCCTCTGTGTCGGCGCCCTCGAACAGCAAGCAGTGTTCCACAATAACGACCTGCCTGGCGTAATCATGAGCAGCGCCGCGCAGCGTTTGATGCACCTCTATGGCGTGCGCCCCGGCAAAACCGCGGTCATTGTCACTGGCAACAATGATGGCTATGCCGCTGCACTGGATCTGCTCGATGCCGGCGTCGAGGTTAAAGCAATCGTCGATCTGCGCGAGCAACCCGAATATGATGCGGTGGCCAAAAAGGCTGCGAGTAAAGGGCTGACGATCAAAACCGGACATGCGGTTTTTGCCGCACACAAAGATCGCAGTGGCCTGCATCTGGGCTCGGTGGAGGTGCGCAAAATTATCCGTCAAGGCGTCTGTGGTGATCAGAGTGAAACCATCCTCTGCGACACTTTGTGTATGGCAGTGGGTTATACCCCAACCTATCAGCTGGTCTGTCAGGGCGGAGGCCAACTCAGTTACAACGACAATACCTCAATGTTTACTCTCACCAACTGTCCGCAGAACTGTCAGATCGCCGGTTCTGTCAACAGTCACTGGCTGATCGATGATGTTATCGCTGACGCACAGCGCGCCGCCATAATCGCCAGCAACGCGCTAGGGCTCAGTAATGAGACACCAGACCAGCAGCTGGACATCTCCCTGCAACACAGCCCCAATTTTAGCTGGCCGATCTTTGCCCACCCTAAGGGCAAGGAATTTGTCGACTTCGATGAAGATCTGCAGATTGCCGATATCATCAATGCCACCCGTGATGGCTATGAACATATCCAGTTGGTCAAGCGTTACTCCACCTGCGGCATGGGCCCATCACAGGGCCGCCATTCGGCGCTGGCGACCGCGAGGTTGGTGGCCGCTGCGACCAATCGCACCGTGGCGCAGACCGGCGTTACCACCGCGCGACCACCATTTTCTGCCGAGCATTTGGCGCATAGTGCCGGACGCAGTTTTTACCCTGCCCGACGCAGCTCTATGCATTACCGTCACCTCGAGGCCGGCGCCCAGATGCTGCAGGCCGGCGCCTGGTATCGGCCCGCCTATTACGGCAGTGCAGAGTGTCGCGAGGCCTGCATCAACAGTGAAGTCAACAATGTGCGCACCAATGTCGGCCTGGTCGATGTCTCGACTCTCGGTGGCCTGGAAGTGCGCGGCCCAGATGCGGCAGAGTTTTTAAATCGTTTTTACACCTTTGGTTTTTTAAAGCAGCCGGTCGGGCGCGCGCGCTATGCACTGCTGACCAATGAAGCCGGCGTGGTGATCGACGACGGTGTTGCCTGTCGCTTTGGCGAACAACATTACTACGTTACCGCTACCACCGGCGGTGTCGATCGTGTCTATCAAAATATGCTTAAGTGGAATGCCCAGTGGCGCCTGGATGTGGATATCGCCAATGTCACATCCGCCTACTGCGGCGTCAACATTGCCGGCCCCAAAGCCCGCGATGTGCTGCGCAAAGTCTGCAGCGATATCGACCTCAGCAGCGAAGCCTTTCCCTACATGGGTGTGCGTCAAGGGACTGTTGCAGGCATCGCCGCGCGAGTTATTCGGGTCGGCTTTGTCGGCGAGCTCGGTTATGAAGTGCATGTGCCACAGCACTGCGGTGAGGCGCTCTGGGATGCGCTAATCGAAGCTGGCGCCGAACAGGGCATAAAGCCGTTTGGCATTGAAGCGCAGCGAGTGCTGCGGCTTGAAAAGGGCCACATTATAATCGGTCAGGATACAGACGCTATGTCGACGCCCGCTGAGGTACAGATGAGCTGGGCGATCGCCAGACAAAAACCCTTTTTTGTTGGCAGCCGCAGCATCCAGGAACTCGACAAACTGCCGGCCAAACGCAGTCTGGTGGGTTTTGTGGTCGATAATCTCAGCGCACCGATTCCACTGGAAAGTCATCTGGTGCTGAATGGCGACCGCATGACCGGCCGCGTAACCTCGTGTCACTTTTCACCGACCCTCAACAAACCTGTCGGGTTAGCTTATGTAGAACCAGACAAGGCAGAGGTCGGCAGTCGTTTTACCATTAAGTCCAGCGGCGGCGTAATGGTCGATGCACTGGTGGTGGAGCTACCCTTTTACGATCCCGAAACACAGCGTCAGGAGCTCTGATTATGTCAGCTACAACGGTCACCGCCGCTTTGCGTCGCAGTCAGCTCTACCGCCGACATATTGATCTCGGCGGCCACTTTGAGCAGGTTGCTGAAAGTACGCTGGTATCACATTATCGCTCAATTGAGGAAGAACGAGCGCAGGTCAAAACACTCGCGCTGGTAGATCTGTCGGCACTGCCCCGGATTGGTTTTAAAGGCCTCGGCGCACCGGACTGGGCGGCGGCTCAAGGCATGACTCTACCCGCTCAACCCAACCGCGCGACGCTGCAGGACGACGGCACCCTGATCGCCCGCCTCTCGCAAACCGAATTGCTGATCGCCAGCAATCTGAGTGGCGCATCGACGCATAGTGCTGTGGCCGTGTCGGCAGTAGCTGACACGACGCTTGCTGAGCGAGTCTACAGCCTGCCGCGCGCCGACAGCCACAGTTGGTTGGTGCTGTGTGGCGATCTCGCGGCGGAGACTCTGGCCAAGGTCTGCGGTGTTGATTTACGACCGCATAAGTTTGCCAATGGTGAGGTCGCACAGACATCAATCGCAAAAATTAATGGAGTGCTGATTCGCAACGATTATGGCGATACGCTGGCTTACTCTATTTTTAGCGACAGCAGTTCGGTGGAGTTTTTGTGGGATAGCCTGCTCGATGCGATGGCAGAATTTAATGGCGCGCCAGTGGGTGTTCAGGCGCTGCGAGATTGTTAATTAACAGCAACTTCGGTCGTGCCGATTGCAAACTCAACAGCCGCATATAATACTGGCGCGCATGAAAAATAATAAAAATATTGAAATCGGCGCGCTGAAAATATTCGCCGCCGTGTCCACTTCTGAAACCCTTACCCAAGCTGCCGAACAGCTTGGCATTACCCAATCTGCGGTCTCACAGACGATCAAACAGCTGGAAATTCAAACCGACACACAGCTGGTTATCACCCGCTCCAGACCGATCAAACTCACCCCCAGCGGACAGGTTCTCAAAGATTACGCTATGCAGGTGATCGAAGACACCCAGCGTATGCTGTCGGATGTCAGAATGGCCTCCAAGGGCGGTTTGATTCCGCTGAATGTCGGTATGGTTGATTCATTTTGTGATGTCGCCGGACTGCAATTTATGCAGCAGCTCAAACCCTTTACCTCGCGCCTGGCACTGCGGACCGGATTGGTCTCACCCCTGACCCAGGCGCTACTGAACCGCGACCTCGATCTGCTAATCACGGGTGATCCATTGGATGAGCATCCGCAACTTCAGCGTTATCCGCTGTTGCGCGACCCATTTGTGGTGTTGGTGCCAAAAAAATACAGCCAGCGCAGCGATTTAAATATCGAGTGGCTGGCAGAGAATTTGCCGTTTATCCAGTACAACCGCCAATCACGGATCGGTGCCCTGACTGATCTGATCGCCCGACGTATGAATATCAAACTAATGACTAACTATGAGCTGGATAGCACGCAAACGTTGTTGCGTTTTGTTCAGTCCGGTCACGGTTGGGCAATTGTTACCGGGCTGTGCATGGTCCGCTATCCCGACCTGCTGGACGACGTCAGTGTGATACAGCTGGCCAAGGGCAATCACGCCCGCTATCTGACCCTGCTCTGCCGTCCCGATGAATTGGGGAAATTGCCGCAAAAGAGCGCCGAAATCTGTCGCACGCTGTATAGCAACGAGGTTGTTCCGCAGCTGGAAAAGATTGCGCCCTGGCTTAAACAGCAGGCCTATGCTATCGACGAAATGCCGGCAATATAGGCCCTGCTGTTAAGGCTGCGCAAAACACTTATTAGATGATCAGTTCCGGATCTGGATCGATATCCCAATCGTTGAGCAACTCCGGCGTCTGCTGCGGTGCAATGCTCACTCGCGAAATTGCAATGCGCTGGTCACCTGTATCTGACGGCAAGTGTTCATCAGTCCAACCCAGCGACGCAACTCCGGCGTCGATCATGGCATCAATTTCAGCGGCCGAATAGTTTACCGAAGCGAGAATTTCACGGGTTGAATGACCGTGGCGTTCAGCTGAAGAGGCTGATCGAATTAAACTGTTCACTGGTCGAATAGCATAGTGATCAATCTGGGTCAGGCAGTGCCCACTGGGGTGGTTGGCGTGAATTGAAAACGCAAAGCTGCCCATATCAGTACCGACAAAGCCGTCGGCCTCACGACTATAAAGCGCCCGTAAAGTCTCGATTGACTGTGGCTGTGCAGCTGCGATATCGGCTGCCACAAGACGCTTCATCCACTCCTCTGACGAAGCCTGCTGGAACGCCACTGTGAGGAACGTTTGAATATCGGCAGTCGCGGTAATGCCCTGCAGGCCTGACACCGATTTCTCAATATAATCGAGCTGATGTTCGTCGGCATCGATAAATATCCAGTCGTCCGAGGTTTTATAAAAGTGTGACAGTGGGTGATTACCCATCACTCCGCGGCCAGAGGGCTCATTGAAAGGCGCCAGGCCCGGGTAGTCGAAACAAAACGGTAACTGGGCGAGGTTGGTCACTGCCGACAGCGAGGTGCGCGCACGAATGCTCTCCCCGGTTTTGTGTCGATGATACAGCGCCAATGCCATTCCCAGACCACCGGCAAAACCGCAGTTCACATCCAGCGTGCCGATATGGGCGTGTTCTTCCGGCGTATCCTCACCACCAAAGCGCGACATAATCCCACTGTTGGCCTGAATAATATCGTCATAGCCTATGTAGTTGGTTTTTGGACCAACCAGTGGCCCACCAAAACAGTCCAGCCGGCAAAACAGCACACCCGGGTTGATCTTTTGCAGGGTTTCATGATCGAGACCCAAACCGGCGAGCTGACGCTCGGGGGCATTAATCACCACCATATCGACCGTCTTAATCAGGCGCTCAAAGGCTTCTCTTCCCTGTGGCTGATGGATATCCAGCAAACCACTGCGCTTACCCATATCAGACTGAAAGGCGTAAATAGTGCCAATCAGTGGATCGTAGGTTGGCACAACTGGTTCAAGCTTGACAATTTCTGCACCAAACCGAGATAAAAAGGCCGATGAATGGGGCCCGGCAATAACATTGGTGAGGTCGAGTATGCGCACGCCATCCAGCCAGCCGGTTTTGTCCATCAGGCTCGGCTCGCTGCTATCTGCAGATACGCTGGGGCGAGTAACAACCTCTGCTGCCGCGACATCTTTTAAAAGTTGTAGTGCTTGCGCAAAGCTCACCATCTTGCGAGGAGCCGGGGACAACATCAGGTGCCCAGACTCTTCGAACCAAGCCACTGGGCCGGGCTGCTTCATCACGCCATACTCTGGATCATTGACTTCAACAATCAGGCCTGCGCGATTGCAGTGCTCACTGTTAACCCACTCTGCAGTGGTGCGGTGTGGTGCGCCGGGAATGCCGCGCTCACCGAAAATAATTCCCCACTCTGAAGACGTTTTGGTAAGAAACACCAGCTTCATCTTTGCGGCGATAATATCTGCCCACTTTTTTGGAAGCGGATAAACACCAATAGAGGTTTCACCATCCCACTCACTGACCGGCTTGTGCAGATCAGAGGTATCCGGCAGACCCTCGGCAACGAGCTCGTCATAGAGCCCCAAAACATCGAGACAACGACGGGCATGCGTGCGGTGCGACGGACAGACACAGTAGAACATACGACCGTCGGCACACTCATAGGTGCGATAGAACGGATCCAGATATTCCTGCAAATCGTCGTAACTGACATCAAGGGGAATATTGGCCTCGCGACGTCGGGCAATCTCAAGCTCACGCATGGTTCTGTAGCGCTGAGGTAGATCCTCGATTACGTAGGAGTTGTAGGAGAGCCCCTCCATCATCGCCGCGATAACCGGCACCTCTATGCTGTCGCCACGTCCGCTTTTCTCACGCCCAAACAGTGCCAGCGCCAGAGAAGCAGCCCCGAGGCAGGTGGCATAGGAAGAGCCCAGGGGCAGTGGTGAGTAACATGGATTAAGCCCCATCAGCACGCGATTAAAACCCATATCGGTAAATGCACCAGCGGTGGCGGAAACCACTGCCTCGGTGGCTTTCCAGTCTCGTCGCAGCTGATCATTGCTGGCAAAACCGGGCATCGATAAGGTGATCAACTCAGGTCGCTGGCTGCGCAGTTGCTGAAAATTGACCCCGAGTTTTTCCATCACACCGGGACGGAAAGATTCGATAACAATATCGGCCTGATCGATCAACTCCAGAGCATCACTGAGACCTTGAGTGGTCTTCAAGTCGAGACGCAGGCAGCTCTTGTTGCGGTTTAAAATGGCATTGGCGGGGTGATTCCACTGCGGACCCTCAGGTGGATCAATATGCACAACAGTGGCTCCGAGGTCAGCCAACACCATGGCAACCGCTGGGCCTGCAATTTGCTGACCAAAGTCAACAACCCGCACACCGACAAGTGGAAGATGAGTCTGAGTTTTCACTGGTTTATACCCTCTTGCAAAGCACTTAATCTGTAGCACCTGATCAACAGCACTATCTAAACAACAACCTAAACAACAACCTGAACAACGACTGGAGCTGGCTTTGGTCTCTACCAGTCTCATTTTGGCGGCATGATAAGAGTGAACAATTTACCGCACCATCAATTTAAAAATGGCCTCAGGCACGGTTTTTTTTATACCTGTAATTGGCGTCAGCTCAGATCCTATAAAGCCAGCTGCAGCAGGGCCTGCAGCATATGTAATGCGATTCAGAAAGCGAGCCTGATATCAGATATTCGAGCTTGATTTCGCCGCTCGATAAAATGATTTTATGGGCTTAGGTCAATTTTTTTTAATGACGCTTAGGTAGTTGGGCCGATAACAATACAAATCGTCTCGTTATGCTGTTTAAAGTATCAAAATCGGTGTAGTATTGCGGCCATAAAAAATAATTATAAAAATTCGGGGACCTTCACAATAATGCATCACGAGCAACCCAGTCAGCCTGCCAGTGCGGCGCCTGCCCACGCGGCGACCACAACTCATCCCATTATGGCCATGGCCTCGGCACTTACTGTTATTGCCTTTGTGCTGTTCACCGTAATCAGTCCCGACTATGCCAGTTCCGTTTACAACACGGCGCGTGATTTTATTTCCACACAGCTCGACTGGTACTACATTGCCATTATCAATTTTTACCTGATCTTCGCGATACTGCTGGTATTCAGCAAGTACGGCTCTATCCGCCTTGGTGCCGATGGCGAAAAACCCGAGTTCAGCTATTTTGCCTGGTTTTCGATGCTGTTCGGTGCCGGTATCGGCATTGGCATCCTGTTCTGGAGTATTGCCGAGCCAATCACTCACTTTCAGGATAACCCGTTTATCGACGCCAGCCAGAGCATGAGTGCAGAGGCGGCGCAGATCGCCATGCGTATCTCGATTTTTCACTGGGGTATTCACGGCTGGGCCCTGTATGCCGTGTTGGGTATGACCTTTGCCTACTTCACCTATCGCAAAGGTCTGCCACTATCGATTCGCTCTGCCCTCTACCCTGTTTTTGGTGAGCGCATTTACGGGCCGATCGGTTTTATTGCTGACCTTCTTGCGGTACTCGGCACAGTCTTTGGCATCGCCACCTCACTGGGGCTTGGTGCACAGCAGATGAATGCCGGCATCAGCTACTTGATCGGAATTGACATTTCCATCACCACTCAGATCCTACTGATTGCTGTGATCTCAGTCGTTGCCACACTGTCGGTTCTGAGCGGCATCAACCGTGGCATTCGTATCCTCAGCGAACTGAATATGCAGTTGACGATGTTGATTCTGGCGCTGTTTTTGGTTTTTGGTCCAACACTCTATCTGCTCAGTTCAATCGTCACCAACGGCATCGACTACGTCGTCAATTCCCCTGCATTGGGGCTCTGGATCGATCCCGATCGCGACTCTCAGTGGCAGAGCTGGTGGACGATTTTTTACTGGGGCTGGTGGATCGCTTGGTCTCCCTTTACCGCAATGTTTATCGCGCGTATTTCCCGCGGCCGCACCATTCGCGAATTTGTCTTGGGTGTGCTGCTGGCGCCAACTGTACTGACCATCCTGTGGATTACTATTTTCGGCAATACCGCACTGCATATGGAACTATTTGGCGACGGTGGCGTGACCGCTGCGGTTAATGCTGACCGCACCACGGCACTGTTCAAGACTATCGAGCTGCTCGACCTGGGCATGTTGCTCACCGGACTGATGGCGACGATCTGCACAGTTATGTTACTGACCTACTTTGTGACTTCAGCCGACTCAGCAACCTTGATTATCTGCACCCTGATTTCGATGGGAAGCGACGAGCCGACCTCGAGGCTGCGGATTTTCTGGGGTATTGCGATTGGCTCAGTGGCTGCTGTGCTGCTCTATGCCGGAGGGCTTGAAGCTTTGCAGACCGCCTCGATTGCCGCTGCGCTGCCGTTCTCGTTGGTCTTGATACTCTCAACCTATGGGCTCTGTAAGTCTCTTTACCAAGAAGGCACGCTGCGCTCACCACAATCAGACCAACCAACCCGCACAACGACAAAAACAGGGGAATAAAACAATGTCGACACAGATTATCTTGCCACGCATCCTGCAAGTAGGTGCCGGTGCCAGCCGTGAAGCGGGCACCATTATTCAAGCGCTGGGCTGTCAACGGCCACTCATTGTCACCGACAAGATGATGGTGCAACTGGGATATGTGGCGGGCATCCAAGAGAGCCTTACCGCGCTGAATATTGTTTCCGATGTGTTTGATGAAACGGTTCCTGAGCCGACTGTGAGCTCAATTCAGGCTGGTGTCGACAAAGTGCGCAACGGCAATTACGACGCGATTATCGCCATCGGCGGTGGCAGCCCCATCGACAGCGCCAAAGCGATCAGTATTCTTGGTAAATATGGCGGAGTGATGCGCGACTATAAATTCCCGCGCCTGGTCAGTGAACCCGGCCTGCCGATTGTTGCCATCCCCACCACCGCAGGAACCGGCTCTGAAGCCACCCGAGTGACGATTATTACCGACGAGAGCAATGATGAAAAAATGCTCTGTGTAGGCATTGGCTTTATGCCTACCGCAGCGCTGGTCGACTATGAGCTCACGCTGAGTCTGCCGCCTCGAACCACTGCCGATACGGGTATCGATGCGCTGACCCATGCTATGGAAGCTTATGTCAGTAAAAAGGCCAGTCTTTACAGCGACAGCCAGGCGATTGAAGCCATGAAGTTGCTCGCGCCCAACCTGCGCCGCGCCTATCATGACGGCAGTGACCGCGAGGCTCGCGAGGCGATGATGCTCGGCTCGACACTGGCAGGTGTTGCTTTCTCCAATGCCTCGGTGGCACTGGTACACGGCATGAGCCGGCCCATTGGCGCCTTCTATCATGTGCCTCACGGCCTCTCCAATGCCATGTTGCTGCCCGCTGTCACCCAGTACTCGATTCCTGCCGCAGCGGAACGCTATGCTGACTGCGCTCGCGCGATGGGCGTTGCGGATGTGGCTGACACAGTGGATGTCGCCAACACTAAATTGATGACAGAACTCTATGCGATCAATGAAGAGTTACAAGTGCCAACACCCGAGCAATTTGGTATTTCCCGCGAGCACTTCTTTGGCAATCTCGAAACCATGGCGGAACAGGCACTGGCCTCCGGGTCACCGAGCAACAATCCTCGCGTGCCCAGTGCTGATGAGATTGTCGAAATTTATAAACAGCTCTGGTAAATGCTGCAATAAGTGAGGCTGTTTTTACGCTCCACCACGTTTAACCTTTTTTATTTTTAAGGACCCCATTATGGATACTGTCGGACATTTGATTAACGGCGAGATAACAACTGCAGGCGAACGCACTCAGGATATCTACAACCCCTCTACTGGCGAAGTCAGCAAGCAGGTGGCGCTGGCGTCTAAATCCACCGTTGAAGAGGCTATCGCAGCAGCACAGGCAGCATTTCCAGCCTGGCGCAATACACCGGCAATCAAACGTGCGCGCGTAATGTTTAAGTTTAAAGATCTGCTCGAGCAGCATGCCGACGAGATTTGCAGAATGATTGGCGAAGAGCATGGCAAAATCTCCCACGATGCGGCCGGTGAGCTGCAGCGCGGCATCGAAAATGTCGAATACGCCTGTGGCGCGCCAGAACTGTTAAAAGGCGAGCACAGCAAAAACGTAGCACCGGGCATCGACTCCTGGAGTGAGTTTCAGCCACTGGGTGTGGTTACCGGGATTACGCCCTTTAACTTCCCCGCCATGGTGCCACTGTGGATGTACCCCATGGCCATTGTTTGCGGCAACTGCTTTGTGCTCAAGCCCTCAGAACGCGATCCCAGCTCGACGCTGTTTATTGCCTCGCTGCTCAAACAAGCCGGTCTGCCCGACGGCGTGATGAATGTTGTCAATGGCGATAAAGAGGCCGTTGACACACTCCTCCATGACGAGCGCATCAAGGCCGTCAGCTTTGTCGGCTCCACGCCGATTGCTGAATATATCTACACCACGGCAAATGCTAACGGCAAGCGCTGTCAGGCGCTCGGTGGTGCTAAGAACCATGCGATTGTGATGCCGGATGCGGATATGGATAACGCTGTCAACCAGCTTCTAGGCGCGGCCTTTGGCAGCTCCGGTGAGCGCTGCATGGCACTTTCTGTGGCCGTTACGGTTGGCGATGCCGCCGGCGATGCATTGGTCAGCAAAATGAAAGCCGCTATGGAAGCCTTAAAAGTCGGACCCTTTAATGACAGCAACAATGACTTTGGCCCAGTTATCACCAAGCAGCACCAGGACAAAGTGGTCGGCTATATTGACCATGCCGAACAGCAAGGCGCTGAGATTGTGGTCGACGGACGCAAGCCAAATATCAGCGGCTATGAAAATGGTTTCTTTGTCGGCGGCACATTGATCGACCGTGTCACCCCCGAAATGGAAAGCTACAAAGCCGAGATCTTTGGCCCGGTTTTGCAGGTTATCCGCGTCGACAGCATGCAAGCAGCAATGGATCTGATCGATGCGCACGAATATGGCAACGGCACCTGTATCTTTACGCGAGATGGTGAAGCCGCGCGATACTTCTCAGACCATATTCAGGTGGGCATGGTAGGTATCAATATTCCGCTGCCCGTTCCCGTTGCCTATCACAGCTTTGGCGGTTGGAAGCGCTCATTGTTTGGTGACCTGCACGCCTATGGCCCAGATGGTGTGCGTTTTTATACCAAACGCAAAACCATCACTCAGCGCTGGCCCTCGGCCGGTGTCCGTGAAGGTGCGCAATTCTCCATGCCCACCATGAGCTAAGCATCCAGGACGACACAAATAGATGGAAACTAGCACGCGAGAAAAAGGTTCAACCATCAGCCGTGTGATGGAAATTGTCGAGGCCGTTGCCAAGGCTGAGCGGCCTCCGTCGCCAGCCGATCTCGCGTGCCTGTTGAATATCCCCAAGCCGAGTATTCACCGACTGCTCAACCAGCTTGAAGCAGATGGTTATACGCAGACTAATATGCGCGGCCTGATTATTCCCGGCTTGCGTATGCATGGAGTGGCTTGGGGAGTTCTGCACAGTGAGCGTTTCAGCGCGGCACGGCGCGTGATTCTCGAGCAACTGACCGAGCAGATCGGCGAGACCTGTGGCATCGCTATTCCCCATGGCAGTGAGATGATCTATTACGATCGCGTGCAATCGGACTGGCCCCTGCAGCTCAATCTGCAGGTTGGCAGTCACACACCGACCTGGTGTACCGCCAGCGGCAAGCTCTATCTCAGTTCACTGCCAAAACAACGCCGGCAGAAGATTATTAACCATCTGCCTCTGCGTCAGTACGCGCGCAATACGATTATTGATATCGATGAACTGGACGCTAATTTGGGCGAGATAAAAAGCGGCAAAATAGCCACCGACAACGAGGAGTTTGTCGACGGTATGGTGGGCTGCGCGGTACCGATTATGGACAGCGACGCGCGCCTCTGCGCCTGCCTGTTTATCCATGCCCCGGTGTTGCGGAAAAGCCTCGATCAATTGCTCGATTATGGTGATATCCTGCATGCTGCAGCGGCCGAATTAAGCTCACTGATTGATGGCCCAGATAGCGCCGCTGGATAACAGCAGGGTAAATAATAATGAAGAAACGACTGCCCCCTCTCAACTGGCTGCGCTCATTTGAAGCGTCGGCGCGCCACCTTAACTTCACCCTGGCGGCTTCCGAGTTAAATATGACTCAGGCTACGATTAGCCAACAGATTAAAGGGCTCGAATCACAACTCGGCTGCGCCCTGTTCAAGCGCTTGCCGCGTGGATTGGAACTCACCGATGCAGCGCGAGCCTATATTCCCGGGGTACGCGAATCAATTGAAAAACTCGCCGTGGTCACCGACGAAGTATTTGGTAAAGAACGCAGTCATACTCTGACTGTGCGCGTTAATCTGGTGTTCTTCAATACCTGGCTGGCGCCGAGACTCGCTGACTTTCGACACAATTATCCGGACATCGATCTGCGCTTTACCAGCAATATATGGCCCGATCAGGAAAACAAGGAAGCGGATATTGAAATTCGCTATGGCAAAGGAATGTGGCCGCAACTCATCAGCGACCGCCTCACCTGGGATCAGCTTATTCCGGTGTGTAGCCCACAGCTGTTGAGCCACGATCAGCTCTCGAGAAACAGGCTACCACCAGCCAACCCAAGAGAACTGTCAGAGCATACCCTTCTGCATGTAATTGGTTATGAAGAGGGTTGGGGATACTGGCTCAATCGACTCGGCTACCACAGCATCGATGCCTCTCAGGGCATCCATTTCGACTCACTGATGACAGCGATGGAGATGGCAGTCCAGGGCCATGGTATCGCCCTTAGCCGCACCTCTGTGGCGTCAGCCCTGCTTGAGTCAGGTGGTTTAATCAAACCGTTCGAAGAGAGTGTACCGACAGACGAAGCGTTCTTTGTTGCGATTGCGTCCAACAAACCGATTCAAAGCCACGTGCAGACCTTCCGCAACTGGGTTATTCATCAGGGGCAAAATGCTCGTTATTGAATCTCAGCCAACGTTACTCGCCAGCGCCCGCCCGAGAGCTCTCGGTGGATTCCACCAGCACCCGCGCCGTCAATAAATCGAATTTCTCCCAGAGCGGTACTGGCATCGCAATACCCTGCTCCAGCGAGTCGGCATAAGCCTGTTGCAAAGTCTGTGGCTCACGCTGTTCACTCTTATTCGCGTTGGCCAGCTCCGGCAGCGCGGCGGACATTAATTCCCAACAATCTTTCTCAGCCGTACTACAGAATAGCCACAGCGACTGATGCAACGGTGTCTCAATCGGCGCACAGACAAACTGTTTAAGAGCGGGATATTGCTGCCCTGCCCCAATCGTTGCCCAGCTGAAGCAACCCTCTTTAAACCACCCCATCGCCGCTACCAGCCCACGCTGCCCGGCATTACTCAGCCGCTCAAGCGCAAACAGCCGATTGCGACAATTGTCGACACGCAGCATAACCGAGTGATTTTTGCGCGCCAGCGAGCAGGCCAGGTCCACTATCCTGCTACCACAAAGCAGACTGCTTGCTCCCTTGGCGTCAAGCACTGGGTGGGGGTTATTGCTATCAGCATAGCGATAGCCAAGGGCCGGTGATTGACTGTTGCCAGCATCAATAAACGGGAGTGCTCGCTCGAGCGTTTGCAGACCATCAAGGCCGGTCATCTCTGACCAGGTCACCATTGCTGCTGCGTCGAGGTAGTCTCCATAACTAAAGCCAAGTCCCTCAAAGGATTTTTTAAGCGCAGCAGTCAGCTCATTCTTGGAGACTTTCATCTCGCCACGGCCCGACTAATTGGTCGGCTTGACAGGAAACTGCCAGCCGTCTGCGAGCTGATTGGCGATCGGCGAGCTGAAGTCAGAGATCAGGGGCGCACCCTGAAACATGGTATTGCGCACCCACAGGCGCGAACGTGGATCAAACTTGCTAACACCGAAGAAAGACAGTTTGCAGCGCAACAGATGCATTGGCAGAACGGCCTTGTGCACCAGGTTTTCACGAATCTCGCCATAGCGGCAGTTAGCCATGGTTTGAATGCGACAGATAATACCTCGAAACTCCGGCTGGCGAAGTAAAAAATGGGCGATATCGTCGTTTGGATACTCTGCCAGATAGGCACAGATAGCGTCATAGCATTCGCGCACAGAGCGACCAATAGCCAGCGGCATCTGCCGTTCTTCACCTATATCAATATTCGTTTGTCCGAGACGTGGCTCCATTTTTTCCTCTGAGCGATACCAAAAGACTCCCTGCTCCTGAGGCTGCGAAAAATCGATTTTTAACGCCCAGTCATAAGCGCGCTCAATACTATTACGCAGTTCAACGAGTGGCATCTCGGGCACCAGGTCATAACGCTCAACAATATCCATCTGCTCTTCGAGACGATCAACCAGTTGCGGATAGAGCTCAATCAGCAGGCTATTGATCAACTCCTGAGTCTCGACTCGCCAGTTGGCCTGAGCATGTTCAGTCAACTGCGTCCAGCTGCTGAGACTGGCGCCATATTCCTTCAGCCACGGCAGCACGACCTGCTGCAGCTGGTCATGAACACACTGGTTACTCTGTCGCTGTAACGCGTCGTCGGTCACAATTTCATCTAAGTGTTGAATAACACGTTTCGCAGTACACTGCAGGTTATCCAATGCCTCATCGGTAACCTGCCCCTCAACCAAAACAGTCGCCAGTGCCGTTTCACGCACCTCGACCCATTGGTTGATCAATTGCGGGTGATTAATCAAAAACGGTGCCATGCCCAGACCGGTGGAATTGCCGATACCAAAGTAGCGTTTAATCTGGTCATCCAGCACCACGGCGGTGTCCGGCGCGCGCTGGCGAGCGATGAAATCGGCCTGTTGCAGACTGAAGTGGCGCAGCATAAAACAGGTGAACATCTCGGCGGCAAAGGGCCGAGAAAAGTCACGGTGCTTGCCGCGAACCTTGTCCCAGTCGGCCATGCCGAGCTTACCGCTGCCATAGGCCGCGGTGGTGCGATAGAGATAACCAACCTCGGCGATCTTGTTGACATCAGGCTGAGATCCCTGGGCCAGCTGATCCACTACATAGTTAAAATTGCGCGCGCTTCTATTGGCCCGGGACAGCACAAATACCCGTGAGTCAACGCGACCTGCCTCTTGCAGTGGCACATTGGCACGCAAATGCTCGAGTTGCTCTTGATCGACAGAACCCTCACAAAGGGCCATGGTCAGATCCCATTGATCAGCAATGACTCGGTCATTGCGCAGACTGTCGTCAAGGTAGTGAGAAAACAAGACAAAACTGTAACGCGAATATTTGGCCTGCACTTCATAGACTACGGTGCCATAGCCATTGCTGTCGAGATCAAAAACAGGGGCTTCTATCTGCCATTTTTCAGTGATCATTCGACGCATTAACGTGCGCATAAAGCTGAGGCGGAACTGGTGGAAACTGCCCAGTCGGTCGAGCTGCATAACCACGTCAGCAGGCCGCATGGGCAAGCCCTGCTGGCCATCGATAGTCGATGCTGGCATAACTGATAAAGTCGCTGTAGTCATAACGTTAGACGCTCAAAGTGGCCTCTTATGAATGAGGCTATGTGCCGTCCCCCAAAGAGAAGTCGGGCGTGTCTCGATAGTACGTTTTCGCCGCCATTTAAGATTAAAACCGGACTGCTTGGCAAGCCCTACACAATCACTTATTTAACCGAAGCCGGTGCAAATGAGTCGCGGAAAAAACGCAACCAGTTTTCGCCCATTACCTTGGCAGTATCTTGTTCAGAGAAGCCCATTGCCAACAGCCCGTTAGCGATATTGCCGATATCCTTGGAACTCTTGAACCAGCTTGGCTGTTCAGGCCATGACGGGCTGGCAGCAGACCCTTCACCATGATCAACCGTTGTGGTCCAGCGACCGCTGCGCATCCACTCCAGGGTGGAGTAATCCCAGTTTTGGCAAAGGTCTGAGCCAATACCGATACGATCGATACCGATCATATCGGCAGTCTTGGCGATCATGGCGCAGAATTCTTCATTCGTGCAGTCACCGCCGTTGTGCAGATGAAAGGGGTAGAGGCTAAAGCCGATCATACCTTCGGATTCACCGATAGCGTGCAGTACCTTATCGGATTTATTGCGCAGCGCCGGATGGAAAAATTCAGGATTGGCGTGTGTAATTGCAATGGGTCGCTGGGACAGTTCAATCGCTTGCAAAGTCGACTCTTCAGCACTGTGAGACATATCGATAATCATGCCGACGCGGTTCATCTCGGCAATCACTTCGCGACCAAAACGGGTGATACCACTGTCGCGCTGCTCGTAACAACCGGTCGCCAGCAGGCTCTGATTGTTGTAGCTCAGCTGCATGATCCGCACACCGAGCTGCTGCAGAATTTCGACCATTTTGACGTCGTCTTCGATCGGCGAGCAGTTCTGAAAACCAAAGATAATACCGACTTTGCCGAGGCGCTTGGCCTCAAGGATATCCTCGGCCTGACGCACCGGCATAATCAGGTCGCTGTGATTGATAAAGTGACGATTCCAATGACCAATATTCTGCAGTGTCTCGCGAATATTTTCCCAGTAGGCAATAGTCACATGGATAGCATTTAAACCGCTCTGTTGGGCTTCCTCAAATAGCTGACGGTTCCAGTTGATGTACTGGAGGCCATCGATAAACAACATATCCCGCTTCATGGGGTTCCCCTCTTAATACCAATTTTTTCGCACTGGGCTCTTAAACCCAGCTCTTAAATTCAGCTCTTAAAATCCGAATCTAATACGGCTTGCTGTAATTGGTTTTAATAATTGTGTAAAAGTCGCGAGCATATTGTCCCTGCTCACGCGGACCATAGCTGGACGCCTTGCGACCGCCAAACGGCACATGGTAGTCAGTGCCGGCTGTGGGCAAGTTGACCATCACACATCCAGACTTGCTGTGGCGTTTAAAGTGTCCGGCTGCGGCCAGCGAATTGGTGATAATGCCTGAGGTCAGGCCAAAATCTGAATCATTCGACACCGCCAAGGCCTCATCGTAATTCTCTACTTTGATCACACAGGCAATCGGACCAAACACTTCTTCGCGAT
Source organism: Porticoccaceae bacterium (assembly GCA_024644595.1). Classification (GTDB taxonomy): domain Bacteria; phylum Pseudomonadota; class Gammaproteobacteria; order Pseudomonadales; family Porticoccaceae; genus HTCC2207. The sequence goes on from JAHEHL010000004.1 coordinate 334,062, forward strand.
TAATCCGCATCGTGTTGCTGGTGTTGATAAATAGCGCCGGCGACATAAAGTAACCCTCGGTTTCCAGCTGCAGACGCTCGCCACCCTGGACCAGTTCGGCGCCCTCCCGCTTGGCAACTTCCATATATTCAAGGTTTTGTAACAGCTGGCGCTCATCAACCACAGCACCAATATGCACGCCCGGAGTCATCGCATTGCCAACCACCAATTTGTTCATCTCAGCCGTCATCTTTTCGACAAACTGATCGTGAATACCAGCCTCGACAATAATCCGTGATGAGGCAGTGCACTTTTGCCCCGTACCAAAATAGGCGCCGGCGACGGCACATTGCACGGCGATATCGAGATCGGCGTCATTCAGTACCACCAGCGCATTTTTGCTGCCCATTTCAAGCTGCACGCGCGCCATATTATCGATTGCATTGCGTGCGATATGACGGCCTACAGCCACCGAACCGGTAAAGGTTACCGCCTGAATATCCGCAGAGGTGCAGAGGGTTTCACCGACATCGCGACCCGAGCCCATCACCAGATTAAAGACTCCTGCAGGCAGGCCGCTGCGGCTGATAATATCGGCCAGAATCCAGGCGCTGGCGGGGACCAGTTCGGCGGGCTTGAGCACCACGCAGTTGCCGTAACAGAGTGCCGGTGCCACTTTCCACGCCGCCACTGCCATCGGAAAATTCCACGGCGTTACGATGCCGATCACGCCGAGCGGTTCGCGGTGTACTTCCACATCCACACCGGGACGCACCGAGGCGGTATTTTCGCCCATCAAACGCAGCGCCTCAGCGCCGTAATATTGGAAGAACTGTCCGGAACGAGCGACTTCACCAATGCCTTCGGCCAGGGTTTTGCCCTCTTCTCGAGCCAGGATTGCACCGATCTCGTCTTTGCGTGCAATCAGTTCAGCGCCGATAAAGTCGAGGATTGCTTTGCGCTGCTCGAGCGCGCTCTGAGACCAGCCCTGAAAAGCCTGATTGGCCGCGGCAATGGCATTTTCACAGTGTTCGGGCGTGGCCTTGGCATATTCGCCAACGATGTCACTAAGATCTGACGGATTAATATTTCTTATCGATGCGTCGCTGCCAACCCACTCACCGTTGATATAGTTTTTAAAAATGCCGCCTGTCATGACTTCCCCTCACCATTGCTTTGTATTATCGGTAACCCATTGTTGTTTAGATTAACGGGCCATGCTCGACGTGAATTCAAGCGACGTATTTTTCACCCTGACGGCCGATAATTCTATTTAAATATTCATATAGATAAATAAGCAGAATTAATATATGGTTTTGTTCGAATTATAAAAATCAGACAACAATAAGAATTATCTCAGGGGGCATCGTGAAACATCTCAATATTACCCTGCGTCATCTGCGCACTTTTATTATTGTCGCCCGTCAGGGCAGCTTTAATCTGGCGGCTCAGGAGCTCTCGCGCACTCAACCGGCGGTGACTCTGGCCATTAAACAGCTCGAAGAATTTGTCGGCATCAAGCTGCTGGAGCGCACCACTCGCAGTGTTGCACCCACCAACGAGGGAGAAAACTTTCTGCCGATTGCCGAGCGTTTGGTAAGGGATTTTGATAGTGCTATCTACGATCTGCGCGCCACGGCAGAACGTCGCGTCGGCCATGTCAGTATCGCCATCGTGCCGTCGGTGGCGACCAATCTGTTGCCACCGATTATCAAAACATTTTCCAATGCTTACCCGGGTATTAATTTACATCTGGATGACGACAGTTCACGGGGTGTGCAGCAACGAGTTGAACGCAACGAGGTGGATTTTGGCGTCGGCAGTATGTGGCAGCCAAGTCAAAACCTCGACTTTACACCGCTGTTTTCCGATCAACTGCAGCTGGTTTGCCATCGCGATCATCCACTGTCGGCAGAATCAGGCCCGATCGAATGGGGTGCCATGGAAAATGAGACGTTTCTCGACAGTGGTATCACCAAGACACTGCGCACCCGGCAGCACTTCGCCAGCTCGAAGTTTGATTTCCCAAATATCACCACATTGATGGCAATGTTGAAATCCAATCTCGGCGTCAGCATTCTGCCCTCACTGGCAGTACCCTCATCGGATCAGGAACTGGTCACCCGGCTGCTGGTGCCGATTGAAACCCGCGAAATCGGTTTAATCACACGCCGTGCCTGGACGCTGTCACCGGCGGCAGAGACCATGGCGGAAACTATTCTCAACGAAGTTCCAAAACAGTTGGCGAATTTGGGCTTGAGCGCACTGGTGTCATCCGACAACAGCGCACGCCTGAATCAGCCGGAGCTGCCCACGCTGGCCTCGGCATAAAGTCGAGGCCAGTGACACGACTAAAACAGAGGGTTAGCCTGCAGCCTGAATAAACCCCATGCAGCTGTCATACACTGACTGTTTGACAGCGATGCCCTTATCGGCATGGGCTGCACGGTTGGCGTAACGTCGATTACCAGGAATATGCGCCCCATCCATAGCGGAGAGACGCGCGAAAAACGCTTCTGAGTGCTGTAACCAGTTATCGCCGTCTCCAAACCGGTTGGGATCGATTGCGAGCATAAATTCGCCGCCATTGGGTGGCCCGCCATCATTGTTATCGTTTTGCTGGGCTTCGTAGCTAAAGTCCATTCCGGTCAAGCCGGCGACCAGCAACTCAATCATCATCGCGATAGTCGACCCCTTGTGGCCACCGAATGGCAGCAATGCGCCGCCTTCGATAATCGCTGCCGGATCTGTGGTCGGATTACCCTCAGCATCAACGCCGGTTCCCAATGGCACCGAGTGACCGTCGCGGGCGGCAATCATGACTTCACCGCGCGCCATTGAGGCCGAGGCCTGATCAAATACCATCGGCGGCTGCTCACCCCGCGGCCAGCCGAAACACATGGGATTGGTACCAAACAGCGGCTGCTTGGCGCCAGCGGGTACCACGGCGGGTTTATACGTGGTGAAGGCCATCGCGGCTAGGCCGGCCTCTGCGATGGGCTCAACTTCAACCCAGAGTGCGGCAAAGTGATGCACATTGACCAGCGCCATGGCAGCAATGCCATTTTCTCGCGCAGCCTCAATCAGCGCCTGACGGCCTTTTTCCAATGCCAGAGGCGCGTAACCGCGCTTGCCATCTACTCTCACAACCGATGGCGAAATGCGCTCTACGAGAGGTTCTGCGCAACCATCAACCTTGCCACTGCGCAGTGAGGCGATATAACCGGGCATTCTAAACAGCCCGTGGGAGGCACAACCATCGCGCTCAGCAGCACCAATGGTGCGCGCCAGTGCGCCAGAGTTCTCAGCATTGCAGCCATTTGCCATCAAGCAATCAATGACGAGCTGTTCAATTTCGGATACGGTCATTATTCGATCGGACACAGGTTCACTCCCTCTTTAACACGTTTTTTATTATTCAATTGGATAGCGTTTAAGCACAGGGCCCAGAGCCTGCTTAAGTGGCTCCAGATGAGTATCAAAGTTGCGCCACTGGTCAAGACCGCCAGTGTAAATAGGCTGTCTGACCTGCTCTGAGCTGGGTGTACGCACAGCTCGCTCGTTCTCATAAAAACTGATGCAGCCCTCTTCAAAAGGTAGCCCACAGTAATCGAGAATACGACGCACCTGCGTGTCCAGGTCGGCAACTACTTCTTCGTACTGAACCCGTAGCACCTTGCCGGGCAGCGCCTGATCCCAGAAGTCCATCAATTCCACATAATCTTTGTAGTAGGTTCCCACTTCCTCGAGTCCATAGGTAAATTCCTGGCCTTCGGCGAAGAGTTGTTTGAAACCACTAAAGCAACAGCCCATTGGGTGACGTCGGGCATCAATGATTTTGGCATTGGGCAACATCAGGCTTATCAGCCCAATATGACGGAAATTATTCGGCATTTTGTCGATAAAGAATGGCGCCGATGCTCGGTGGATGCGGGTCTCGTCGATATAGGTTTCACCAAACTTGGCAAACTGCTCAGGCTCCAAGGTAGTCAACACGTCCGGGTAACGACTCACACTGCCCATGCGCTCACCGCGACGCAGCTGCTGAGCCAGCGCCAGCATATTGGGTAGTTCCATGGTGCCATCGACCTGGCTGTGGGAGGAGAGAATCTGCTCCAATAGCGTCGATCCCGAGCGCGGCAGGCCAACAATAAAGATCGGATCTGGCGCCGGGCAACCGGTATTGGCGTGACGTTCGATCAGTGCCGGAGTAAAGACCCGTTGCTGGTCCTGAAATTCATCAGTTATATCGCTGGGCTTATAACGGCTGGTGGCCTTCTTTAAGCCATTGCCACGCTCGTAACGGGCAAAGGCTTTATCAAACGCGTGCTGATCCTCATAAGCTTTTCCCAAGGCAAAATTAAGATAGATACGATTGGTATGTGAGATCCCCACAACCGATTCCTGACGCTCCATCGCGGTAATTTCATCATCGGTAAAACTAAATAATTTCAGATTGGCCAGAGAGTAGTATGCCTCTCCATGACCGGGGTATTTGGTAATCGCCCGTCGATAGGATTCGATGGCAGAATCGGTCTTGCCGAGGGTTTTCAGCGCATGTCCGCGCGAGGTTAAGGTAACCGGGTCTTCGTCAAGTTTGTTTAAAATTGACTCAAAGTAGTTGAGTGCCGTGTCGTAGTCGCCCGACTGCATGGACTCGACGGCAAATACCGATTGGAACTGAGGATTTTGCGGGTCTTTTTCAAGCAGTAGTTTGGCTTGCGCTAAGGCCTCGGCATATTTCTGACGTTTCCGCAAAATCTGGATATAGTCGATGCGCACTCTGGTGTTGTCAGGCGCAAATTCCACTGCGCTCTCAAGCAGGAACTCAGCATCATCATGCACACCTAGGCGACTGCCAATATCGGCCAGCAGACGCATCCCCTCAACATGGCGCGGCACCTTCTGCATAAACGCCTTACACAGCTGCTCAGCTTTGACCAATTTGCCCTGAGAAATCAGGTCGGTTACCGCAACCAATGCCTTGGGCAATGCCTGTAACGCCTCGAGCTGAGTCTTCACAAACCTAGCTGATTCAGCTCTGCCGGTTTCGCTGAGAATGTCGACCTGCGCACGCAAACTGGCTTCCAGAGCGGGATTGATCTGGGTTGCGCGGAGATAGGCAGCGAGTGCCGCGTCGAGATTATTCAGTGCGCGATAGACATGCCCGGTTTCCTGATGGGCGCGACTGTGTTCAGGTGATAAGCGCAGCAACTCATCCAATGTCTTCAGTGCCAGGGTCAGATTACTCTGATAACGCTGACAGACTGCGAGCATATACATCGCTTCCTGATTGTCTGGCTCGGCACTGAGCATCAGCTGCAATGTGTGTTCGGCGGCAGCAAAGTCACTTGACTGAATCAGGCGCTTTACTTCATCAAGGGAAGCTTGAGGCGAGCTGTTATTTGGCGTTGAGTTATCGGGTGTTGAGTTATCGAGCAACTGTTATTTCTCCGTATAAAAATAATGCCCCTCGAAAGGGGCATTAAAGTCTAACTAACTACAACTTGTAACACTAGAAATTGTAAGTCAAACGGACACCCATGGTGCGGGGTCGCGCATAGGACACACGCTCTCTGTCGTTGATGTAGTTGCGTGACAGTTCAGCACGCTCATCAGTCAAGTTATCGACAAACAGCTCAGCACCCCAGGTCTCTGTGGTGATACCAGCTGTAATACCCAGCATGGTCCAGCTGTGAATCAAGTCACGGTTGATTCTGATGATATCGCTGTACTGCTCAGCAGAGTGCGACATGTGTGGCATGACGTGAGCCATGGCACCACCTTCGAGGCTCCACTCATAACGCGCCTGGAGATTTGCCTGCATTTCAGGAGCAAATGCCAAGGAATCACCTTTGCGAACGTCATCTGTCGGTACCAATACCTTCGTAATCTCGGTATCAAGCAATGACAGACCACCGCTGATAGTCAGGCCATCGATACTTTCTGGAGCCCAGATCAGATCCATTTCAATACCAGTAACTTCAGCATCCGCCGAATTATCGGAGAAGAACAGGTTTGCAATGCTTGGATCAAAGATCGTCGTTTGCAGTCCGTCAATTACCGACATAAAGGCACTACCGTTGAAACGCATGCTGCCATCGAGAAGATCAGCCTTCCATCCGAACTCGTAGTTCATCAACTCATCTGTTTCGAAGTTGAAAGGAACGGTATACGAGCCATCGGAAGACGTGTAGCCGCCTGGACGGTTAAGGAAGCCAGGACGGAAGCCTTCAGACAATGTTGCATAAAGCAGGAGATCATCAGATGGCGTGTACGACGCAGTGAACTTAAGGATGGTGCCTGAAGATTCTGCCTTGTCAGGAATATCTTCAACCGCAGTACCGCGGTAGACAGTCTCTCCACCAACGGTTGAGTCACCGTTATACAGGTCTGCGATATTGGTTCCGAAAACCTGTGCATCTCCACAATCCGGATTAGCACTACCACAGAAATTGTAGAACGAGCCGTTGGCACTACCGTCGAAGTCTACAGTGATATCGTAATAACGGGCACCCAATGTCAGCGACAGTTCGTCGGACACATCGTAGCTCAACTCACCAAACAGACCTTTCTGCTCATCGGTGCGCTGGATATCGTTGCGGAAAATCTCACCCGGAGCAAACGGCTCCTGGCTTGACAGGAAGCCATCGCCATAGGAGTAGTTAACCGAAGAGAAACCTAGGCCTGAGCCCGCTCCACCCCAACCCTGGGCAAAGACACTACCTGGGTAGGTAAAGGAGTTACGCTCTTCCAAGGTGGTATCACTGAAGAACGCACCAGCAGTCAAGCGCATATCGGCTTCCTGATCGGTGGTGATACGGATTTCGTGAGTCGTCACTTCAGTTTCAGAGTGGCTTGGCACAACCAGATCTGGCGCATAACAGGTACCTGTACCATCACCGTAGGTCACTGAGTAGTCACAGACGTAGTAAGGCAGATACTGACCGATAAACATATAGTCTGAGTAGCCAATATTTTGATCTGCAGTACGCTCGGTATAAGCACCGGTGTAGACCACGTCGAGACCGGCAATACGGCCAGTCAGTGTCCAACTGGTGTTATTGAACTCATCTTCGAGAGAGTCATCGATCCAGCTCTGAATTTCAAGGTCGCCGAGATCAGGGTCGGCAAAGAACACGCCGTCTGAATCCAGTTGCTGAGTCGTATGAGAAACCAACAGATCCCAGTCTTCACCGAGATTGATCAGGGCACTTAAACGAGCGCCTTCATAGGTTGATTCGTTGAAGTCATCTTCAACCAGGTCAGAGTTGTCTGCTGCAATGAAGGTGGCAGGCAAGTTAACGTAGCCGTCGCCATCGGTGTCAGTAAACTGACCTGTTTCAAAACCGGCACGGCGAGCACTAACCGGAACACCGTTTGAGCGCATAAAGCCTTCAACACGGAAACGTGCACTCTCTTCAAGCGTTCGAGTTCCGTGAATGTTGTCGATATAGCCGCCCTTGTCATCGCGATAGACCACACCACGCAGAGTAACCGCATCGCTGACTGGCAGGTTGTACATGACTTCAACATTGTTGTTGGTACCGCCCTCGTTCATGGTCGAGAAACCAAGCTTCATCTTACCGTAAGCTGCCGAAGGATCCGGCTTGTTGGTAATCAAACGCACGGTACCGGCCTGAGAGCTGGCTCCAAACAATGTGCCTTGGGGACCGGCAAGAACCTCCACACGACTCAAGTCAGCTGCATAGACATCGAGGTTACGACCTGGCTGAGCCAGTGGTTGCTCGTCGAGATAGAACGCAACGTTAGGAGCAAGACCGGCTACACCCGCAATAGAGATAGCTGGAGTTGTCGATGCAACACCGCGTATATAAATAGTATTTTGTCCTGGACCACTACCGCCGGCGGTAACACCTGGCAGCTGAATCAAATAGTCTTCGAAGTTTGAGACACCCAGCTGGTCGAGTTTCTCGGAGGTGATTGCTGATACTTTTACAGCAATATCCTGGGTGCTGGCCGAAGTTTTAGTCGCCGTAACGATAACTTCTTCAAGGCTTGCAGCAGCCGCTACACCGGCTGTGCTCGCTGCGATACCAGCGGCCATCGCGGAGATAATCGCGCGATTTACTTTTGTCTTACGAAACATAAGGTACTCCCCATATGAATAGATAGTTTTCGAGCTCTTTTACTACCGGCTTTCAATCTAGGCCATCATGTGCCTTGTTATTAATCCATTTACTGCCAATAACCCGCTCGATACTCCACTACGCAACGGAGAGACACAAATTAAAAACACAAATAGATTTATTAATTAAACTTATTAAGTCAGGATTCAAGACCGGTTAACACTTATTAATTGCGGGCTATAACGGCGGTAGCACTATCGCAAATACCCCTCTGGCGGGTTTCGACGAGACAATTGGGTTCTATTTTTTAGCACTGGATCAAAAAACTTATTAAACAGCACCCGCAGCAGAAAACCACAAAGCGCAGTCGAGAACTGACTAGTCAACCAGCTTGATATGTTGGGGCGTGATAACAATGCGCCGGCTCTTAAATAAAGTACCTAGAGCCTGCTTGTATTTTTTCTTGGAAACCTTGAACTGACGATAGATTTCATCGGGATCACTCTTATCGGTCAGAGTAGAGAGGCCCCCAGACAAACGTAGCTTTTCAATAATCTGCTCGCCGAGATCATAATCTCCCTGCAGCGTGCCCTGAGAGATTAACAAGTCGATCTTGCCGTCAGGCCGAATGGCTTTGACAAAACCCGGCAGGCGCTCGCCAATTTTGAGTGGCCGAAACGCATCGCCACGAAAGATCAGCCCCAGATATTGATCGTTGATCACCGCCTTATAACCAAGGTCTGTGCGACCGGCAATCAGCAAATCAACCGCCTGTTTAGGCTTCATCCACACCGACTCTTCGGCAAGGTGATCCTGCAGTCGGGTTGAGGCTGCAATGCGGTCGCTCTCTTGATCATGAAACACATACACCACGTAGGAATAACCCACTTCCATAGGCTTTTGCTGTTCGCTGTAGGGAACCAGCAAATCTTTCGGTAATCCCCAATCCATAAACGCGCCGGCATTATTGATGTCGATCACTTTAAGCAGCTCACAGCGTCCCACTTGCACCTTGGGCGTCTCGGTTGTGGCAATCAACAGATCTTCAGAATCAAAATAGAGAAATACATCGAGCCAATCACCGATTTCACACTCGTCCGGAACATAGCGCTGTGGCAGCAGAATGGTGTCGTGCTCACCGCCGTCAAGATAGACACCAAAGTCGACTTCTTTTACTACCTGCAATTTATTGAAACGGCCGATCTCTGCCATGGTGGTACACCTAATTAAGGTTGCTGAATTTCAGCGCAGCAGTATACAGTAGTTGCCGCGTGCTTTTATTGCTCCCACAACAACTTTTAATAATGAGAAATACTTGAACAAACTAACCGCCAACGGCTTTGCCAACGTCTGGATTCTCACTCTAAGCAATGCTCTCGCGGCATCCATAATGGCCATGATGATTCTGGTTGGCAGCCTCGTCGGCAGTGACCTTGCACCTGCCGCAGAATGGGCGACACTGCCCCTTGCCCTGACCATCTGCGGCACCGCAATCGGCGTAGTGCCCGCAACCCGGACCATGCAGAAGATCGGCCGCAAAGGTGGACTATGGGCATTTATGGGGCTTGGACTGCTGGCCTGCGCCACCGCCAGCATTGCCCTGGAGCAGCGCAACTTTGCTCTGTTTTGCCTGGCTGCCGTAATGCTCGGCATGACCAACTCAGCGATTCAGCAGGTCCGCTTTGCGGCAATGGAATCCGTGGACATTGAACAGGCTCCCAGTGCCGCGTCGCTGGTGATGCTCGGAGGAATAGTTGCGGCTTTTATTGGACCCGAGCTCGCGGTACTCGGCGCACAGATAACCAGCGTTGAGTATCAGGGATCTTTTTGGCTTGGCGGCCTGGCCATTATATGTGGCGCAATGTTACTCACAGCCTATAAACCCGCCGCTATTCGAGCCGAAACCAAACAGGTCGAGGCAAGTGCTTTGCGTAGCATTATCAGCGGCCGCGGATTTATGCTGGCAGTCGCCGCTGGCGCCGTCTCTTATGTGGTGATGTCATTTGTCATGACAGGCACGCCAATCAGTATGCACCACACCTATGGCCATTCTCTGGTTGATACCAAGTGGGTTATTCAGAGTCATATTGCAGCGATGTTTCTGCCTTCATTAATTGCGCCACTGCTGTTTAGATGGCTCGGTATTCGCGGGCTGATGGTGGCAGGTCTGGTTTGTTATGGCGCAACCATCGTGATTGGCTATTTTGATATCAGCGTCAGCGGTTTCTGGCTACAGCTGGTGTTACTCGGTGTTGGCTGGAACTTTCTATTTGTCTCCGGCACGGCACTGCTGCCGACCACCCATAGAGAATCAGATAGATATAAGGCACAGGCCTTTAATGATTCCACAGTATTTTCACTGCAAGCATTGGCATCGCTGTCGGCCGGCTGGGCACTCAACCTGATTTCCTGGCAGCAGATGTTGCTGATTTGTTTGGTCCCGATCAGCCTGATGCTATTCGCCCTGACCTGGGATGCAATCAAGAACGCCAGAGCTGAACGCTAGTCGCGGCAACTAAATAGGAAGGCTGTTAGAAAAACCAGTAGAGACGTCGGCAGGCGGATTAGCCGCGGTAGATACAACCGCTGGTGCAGGTCTCTTTAATGGTGATGCAACTGAGTAATGGCAGCTGAGGCTTGAGCTTATTCCAGATCCAGATCGCCAGATTTTCGCTGGTTGGGTTTTCCAGACCTTCAATATCATTTAAATAATGGTGGTCCAGCTGGGCATAGATCGGCGCAAAGGCAGATTTGATATCACCGAAATCCATGACCCAGCCACTGTCGTCACCAATCGGCCCCTCAACCTCGATGGAAACCATAAACGAATGGCCGTGCAGCCGAGCACATTTATGCCCCTCTGGAACGTTTGGCAGACGGTGCGCCGCCTCGATATTAAACTCTTTGTAGATCTGCATTTTCACGCTTTTCAATGGCCGTTAATGGAGCGTATCTTAGGTCCATGAAATGGATATGTATATAGCCATAGAAAAGGTTTGACAGCCCTCTCCAATTCGGTAGAATGCGCTCCTCTTTCAGTGGGTGGTTAGCTCAGCTGGTAGAGCATCGCCCTTACAAGGCGAGGGTCACAGGTTCAATCCCTGTACCACCCACCAAGTTTTGTGTGTTTGAAAGGTTTATGCGGACCGGTAGTTCAGTTGGTTAGAATGCCGGCCTGTCACGCCGGAGGTCGCGGGTTCGAGTCCCGTCCGGTCCGCCACTAATATGCCTCGTAAGTCTATGACTTGCGGGGCTTTTTTTGTGGGCTTTCATTCTAGTCCTCACAGCTTTTGTGCATCCGCGGGAGCAACGTCAAACGACAACAATTCGGCTGCGCATTGATCACTCCCCTCACCCAGATCGACACGCAGACTTTCATCTTAATTCGAAAAAGCGAAAAAACGGGTCTAAGCTCATGATGTTTGAAGCTACCGGGAAAAGAGTAAACCCAAGCAATGATAATGAGTCTTCATGGCCCGTTGATACCGGAAAGCTTGAGTTGATATTCGAGTTATTGATATTCAAGGACAACATCGCGTGACGTCAAAAAAAGCCCAATTAATTGCCGCCTTGATTGACGGTAACGAGTCTGTGCGATTACGAGCAACGCTCTCACTTGGCTCTAATCCAGATCCGGATTTGGTTGGCGCACTTCTAGAACGCTGTGCAGTCGAGCAAGACTTCTACGTTAGAGACATGCTCACCTGGGCATTGCTTCGCTGCCCATCTGACATAACCGTCCCGAAATTGCTTGCCGAGTTACAGTCTGGGCTCGCTCAGGCCAAGAGTCAGGCATTGCACACATTATCGAAGATAAAGAATGCCAGCACATGGTCAGCAATCACTCCATCCCTCTTGAGAGACGCGGACGATGAAGTCGCCAAAAGCGCCTGGCGTGCTGCAGTCATTCTCGTGCCTGAGGGTGAGGAAATGGCTTTGGCTGAGGCATTGGCAACACAGCTCGGTCGTGGTGGTCGCGAAACACAGCTCAGTCTCAGCCGTTCCCTAGTTACCCTCGGGGAGGAAGCTGTCACTGCGGTCCTTCAAAAAGCAACAGAAACCAAGGACCCAAACATCATTGCACATGCGAGGGCAACTGAAAGACTACTGAGCGAACCTGAATCTGGTTCAGAGTTTGCGGTCGGCCAGGTAAAACGCATTTTCGCACCGGGTCAATAGCCGTGATGAATGGATTAGCACCGCATAACAAGGCAAATCAGCGTGGACCAATTCTGCTTCGCTCAATTGTCCACTGTTGATGATATTAGGCTTACAAGATAAATAAAGGAGCACTAATGGATATAGGAATTCACCTCAATTTTCCAGGAACGTGCAAAGAAGCTTTTAAAACCTATGCAGACCTATTTGAAGGCCAATTAAAATTATTTACTTATGGCGGTTCGCCATCTTCTCAAAACGTTCCAGAGGAATGGCAAGGTAAAATAGTACATGGAAATTTAAAAATTGAAGGTATGGAGATTGCCGGTTGTGATCTTATCCCCTCACAATTTAAACCGCCGCAAGGTTTCTCTATTCTGGTCGAGTTAAAAGAAATAGATAGAGTGAGAAAAATATTTAGTGCTCTTTCCCAAGATGGTACAGCCATAATGGAGCCACAAAAGACTTTTTGGTCTCTCTGTCACAGCGTCGTTACTGACAAATGGGGTATAACGTGGGAGGTTTACAGTGAAGCCTAACAAGGCTAGCCATCACCGGCAGCGTAAAAAGCACACGCTTGCTCGTTGCTGTTGGCGTTAGCTGAAGAAGGAACTCAACGTGTTTATCAGGAAAGTACAAATAGATGACTCCGAGGATATTGCTTCGGTGTAATTTGATACTTAGGCGGCAGTTTATTCAGGAATCATGCCTGAAGAATTCATGTTCTCTATGGATTTAAAAGCATATAAATCAAATAGGTATTCCTTCAAAGTTATTTGATCTTACAGACATTTCCGACCTTTATACAAAACTGGGGTGGAGAGTCAAAAAACAGATCGAAGAGGACCAACCAATCAGTTAATATCGGCCCTCGATTGGCGACAATAATAACTAACAACGGGGCTATGCAATGTCAGTAAAATTTGACTACCAATTCAATGCCACCGCAGAGCAACTTTGGGCCATAGTGGGCACGCCAGATCGAGTCGATTGGGTTCCTGGCGCGGCTGGCTGCACATTTGACGGTGAAGTGCGCTCACTGTCTCTGCCCGGTGCCGGTGATATTAAAGAAAGGATTTTAAGTCGTGACCCTGAACAGCGGACCATGGAATATTCGTGTTTTGAAAGCCCTGCGCCCCTGGAGTCTCATCATGCCAGCATGCAAGTTGTGGCCAATGCAGATGGCTGCCGTCTGATTTGGGAGACGGCTATTACGCCAGTAGCGTTTGAAACTTTTATTCGCAGCAGTATGGAAGCCTGCCTAGAGAGAATCGGTGAGATTCTCAGCGCATAAAACCGGGAGGCCGTGCCAAACTGCATGGTCAGCGCTGCAAGAACGCCCGCAGGCTGGCTGAGACCCCTCCCTCCACTATTATGGCTGGAAAAAAATCACGCTACAGCCGTGTTAACTGGCTTTTAATTACCCGCCACCAGCTAAGACGCCAAGCTGCGCTCGCGCAATTTGCCAATCTCATCGCGGACCTGAGCGGCCTCTTCAAACTCGAGATTACGCGCGTGCTGGTACATCTTTTCTTCAAGTCGTTTCAACTCTTTGGCTACATCGCGAATCGCTACCGGGGCGTCAGAAATGTCATAGCTGGCCAACCCTTCGGCAACCTTTTTGCCACGCTTGTTCTTGGCCGTTCCGGCGTAGGCACCTTCCATAATGTCGGCGACTGATTTGATAATACCGGTGGGTGTCAGACCATGCAGTGTATTGTGCTCGACCTGTTTGGCTCTGCGGCGTTCGGTCTCGTCAATGGCGCGCTGCATGGAGCCGGTGATTTTATCGGCATAGAGTATGGCTTTGCCGCGAACATGTCGTGCGGCGCGTCCAATGGTTTGAATCAGTGACGTATCAGAGCGCAGAAAACCCTCTTTGTCAGCATCAAAAACCGCAACCAGAGAGACCTCTGGCATATCCAAACCCTCTCGCAGCAGGTTGATCCCCACCAGCACATCAAACTCTCCAAGGCGCAGATCACGGATAATTTCAACGCGCTCTACGGTGTCGATATCAGAGTGAAGGTAGCGCACCCTAACGCCGTGCTCGGCGAGGTAGTCTGTGAGGTCTTCAGCCATGCGTTTGGTCAGAACGGTAATTAAAATACGCTCGTTGAGCGCCACACAACGATGAATTTCAGAGAGCACATCATCGACCTGACTGAGCGCTGGACGCACCTCAATAATCGGATCGAGCAGGCCCGTCGGACGCACCACCTGTTCAACAATCTGCCCTGCATTGGCCGCTTCATATTTACTTGGGGTTGCAGAAACAAACACCATCTGCGGTGCCAGCGCTTCCCATTCGTCAAACCGCAACGGCCGATTATCTAGCGCTGAGGGCAGCCGAAACCCATATTCGACAAGGGTCTCTTTGCGCGAACGATCGCCTTTATACATGCCGCCAATCTGCGGCACCGTGACATGAGACTCGTCGATAATCAGCAGCGCATCGTCGGGCAAGTAATCAAACAGTGTCGGTGGCGGCTCGCCCGGCGCGCGTCCTGAGAGGTAACGCGAATAGTTTTCAATGCCATTGCAGTAGCCCAGCTCGCGCATCATTTCGGTGTCGTAGCGCACTCGCTCGCCGAGACGCTGCGCTTCAACCAGCTTGTCCACAGAGCGCAATTGCGTCAGCCGCTCGTCGAGTTCAAGCTTAATTTTCTCTGCTGCTTCAATGACCGTATCGCGCGGCGTCACATAATGGGTCTTGGGATAGATGGTGTAGCGCGGCACCTTGCGCAGCACTTCTCCGGTGAGCGGATCGAACAGCGTGAGGTTCTCGATCTCGTCATCAAACAGTTCAATGCGCACCGCTTCGTAATCAGAATCAGCCGGATAGACATCGATCACATCGCCGCGCACGCGGTAGGAAGAGCGATCAAAGTCGATGTCATTACGCTTGTATTGCAGTTCGGCGAGACGCCGCAAAATATCCCGTTGATCAATTTTCTCACCGCGGGAAAGATGCAGCACCATCTTGAGATAGGATTCGGGATCGCCCAGACCATAGATAGAGGACACTGTCGCCACAACAATTACATCGCGGCGCTCCATCAGCGCCTTGGTGGCCGATAGGCGCATCTGTTCGATATGGGAATTCACCGCCGCATCTTTCTCGATAAAGGTATCAGATGAGGGCACATAGGCTTCAGGCTGATAGTAGTCATAGTACGAGACAAAGTACTCAACCGCGTTATTGGGAAAGAAACTTTTAAACTCGCCATAGAGCTGCGCGGCGAGAGTTTTATTGTGCGCCATGACAATCGTCGGGCGTTGCACCGCTTCCATCACTTTGGCCACGGTAAACGTCTTGCCCGAGCCCGTCACACCCAGCAGGGTCTGCCCGGCAAGGCCGTTATTGAGCCCTTCGACCAATTTGGCAATCGCCGCTGGCTGATCACCGGCGGGCGAATAATCACTGACAACTGTCAGTGGCGGCATGGGTAAGACATTGGCCATGACTATTCTGCGCTCACTGTTCAGCCTTGGCAGCACAGGGTGCCGCACCCGCAGCGCCGGTTTTGGCACAGAGCTCTGTAAAGTACTCGCGATTTTTCAGTTGTAGCTCTGTGATCAATGTCGTCACGCCCTGCTCTTTAATGGTTTCACGGAACGTATGTTTTTTCACCGCAACATAGGTGATGCCCTTTACACGAACATCTACCGCCTTCCAGATATCAGGCTCCGCCTGTTTAATCAGTACGTCTAAAGTAATGTCTGGTATCACCGGCGACACCATTAACACTTGAATCCAACCGAGAGTCGATTGTTGATTGAGCACCGCATCCACAACCTGAAACTGCTGCCCGGAGTAATACTCCAAACCCTCAAAAGCATAGCGTATTAATGTATCGCTCACTGCCTGCACCAGCTCGGACTGTTGCAGTGTATCCAGCTGCTCAAAACCCTTGCGGCCGATCAGCGCACTCGTGGTCGAATCAACATCCCACAATGGCTGCAGGGTACGGCTGATAAACTCATGGTAGGCGATTGGGTTATCGAGGAAGTGCTGCTTGTCTTTGGCTAACTGCGCGGTCACCTGATCAAATAAAGGCTTAAACTGCTGTTTTACCAACTGCGATTGATCGCTCACGGCAACCTGAGTTTGTGGGGCAGTTTCTTGAGCAAATGCGGCGCCTGTAATAACGATCATAAGACCCAAGCAGGTAATCGCACGATGCAACGATCGGCGGAAATTAACAGTACTGAGCTTCAAATTTTATTCCTTGATTAGGCACGCGCGGCAATGAAGCCAAACCCAAGATTATACAGACTATCCCACTGCAGACACCTTATGCCCATCAAAATTTCAGACTAAGGTCAGCGGCCCTCAAACGGCGAGGAGGTATATCGATTTACGCCCAGATAATGACTTTATCAAGGGTATCCGATTACCTCAAAAAGGTCCTGATTAAGCGCCGAGAAATAGTTGACTCCACCCGCCATGCCCCCTAGAATGCCCGCCTGTCTGAAAAGACACCATTCCGCCTTAGCTCAGTTGGTAGAGCAAATGACTGTTAATCATTGGGTCGCTGGTTCGAGCCCAGCAGGCGGAGCCAAACAAATAAAGCCTGGTCGTTGTGACCGGGCTTTTTTGTGTCCGGATGGCGGGCAACAAGAGCTCAGTTGGGTAACCGAGGAAATTGAACTGCGTAGCTGCGAGCCTGCGAACGCACAAGAGATATAGCCCGAGGGTACCAGGAGCCCAAAAACAACCCGCAAAATCACCAAAAAGCCAACTCGGTCAGTAGTACTTCACATCAAGAAGGGGCATAATCGTCGCAGTTTTTGGGGCCCCGCTCTTAAATGTAGTACCTAAGAGCAGCACACAAGAACAACCCAATCGCCCGGACTGGCGGATGGGGCAATGGAAGGATGCACAGAAGAGTTAAATGGAATTTTTCACGGAGACACACGGATGATCCAATATTTGCCATCACTTGCGGGCGTTGCACTAGTCAGTTACACCCTCACCAAACTACTGATCCCGATATCCCATCTCGCCGGCCTGCTCGACCGTCCCGACGGCCGCAAAGTGCATCTTGGCTCGATTCCATTGGTTGGCGGGATCGCAATCTATCTCTCGGTATTGTTCAGCGCCGTATTGTTTTTGAATCTCCCCGATCGCTTTATCAGCATCGCCTTGATCTGTGGACTGATCACTTTTATCGGCGCTCTCGATGATCGCTATCCAGTTCACCCCTACTACCGCTTAACCATGCATCTGATCGCAGGCATCTCAATCGCCACCATCGCCGGCAGCTGCTTATATAACCTCGGCAACCTCCTCGGATTGGGTAATATTTATCTCGGCATCATCGCAATTCCCTTTACCGCCATCGCCATTACCGGCCTCTGCAATGCCTACAACATGGTGGATGGAATCGATGGCCTCGCTGGCTCCCTAACCATTGTTTCACTGGTCGGCCTGTTGGTTCTCGCCAATGGTCGCGCCGCCGATAATGAAGTCGCCCTACTCGCTTATCTGGCGACGTCCATCGGCGTATTCTTACTGTTTAACCTCACCGTCAAACCGTTTGCGAAAAACAAAATCTTTATGGGCGATGCCGGTAGCACCTTCCTCGGCTGCGCCGTCGCCATCGCCATGATCCACTTCTCGCAAAGCAACCGCGCCGTTATCCAACCCGCCACCGCCCTCTGGCTGGTCGCCATCCCCCTAATGGACATGGCCAGCACCATGGTGCGCCGCTTTAGCAAAGGCAAATCACCCTTCCACGCCGACCGAACTCATCTGCACCACATTCTCATGCGCGCAGGCTTTTCTCAGCGACAAGCACTATTAGCGATCATTGTTGCAGCAAGTGGACTAGCCGGAATCGGCATCTTTTTGGAGAGAGCATGGCCACAGACCGAGGCCATATCATTTGCGTTATTTTTGGGGATTTTTGGGCTTTATTTTAAGTTTGTGTTCAAACATGCATTTCGGTTTGCCAAGAGGGTTCGGCGGCTTTTTGTGAGGCAGTTACTGCGGTGGATAGTGGTCTTGGTGAAAGATCGGCGGTAACCACTGCTATCAATTGCTATAGGATAACCGTCTATAGCGGATGAAGATACATATTGTAATGTGTCTTTAAAGACCTATTACTTAAGTAGAAGTTTGATATGGCGACTCTATTGACCCGAAATGTTACATCCATGACCGAAATACGCAAGCCTCACAAGGTTCTGGAAAAATCAGTCGGGGAGCCTGTGGCAGTCTTAAAAACTCAGCCCTCGTCGGTTATTTCATGGCCGCTGAGGCGATCTCCGAAGAGCAACATCGCACGGCGCGATTGACAAAACCAGACACAGCATTAAGTCCCGTAAGGCAATCACCCAGCCAGCACAGGACTATTGGAAAGACAAATGAGCTTTTTACTTCTATCGGTTGATAACATTATTGCGATTGATGACGAGGTTGATCTTGCTCAATGGCTTCGGCGCGTAATTGTGTAAAGACCTAATGTCTGTTGGAGCACGATAATTCTA
>JAHEHL010000007.1 GCA_024644595.1 Porticoccaceae bacterium
CAGGCCGTACCCAATCCCAAATCCAATGGCGATACCCGCCACCAATTCTATCACCATACGCCACGCCATATTGGCCATTGTATAGTGTTCCTCTTTGGCAGGTTTCGGTGCCGTCGCAGCCCTCATCCTCGCAATGCGATTTTCGAGCTCGGTGAGCTTCTGCAGATCTGGCGTCGGCACTTAAAACTCCTGTCCAAGAGTGTTGCGAGGGAGATAGTCGCCTCTGGACGGAGAGTCAATTCTAGTTTGCACGCGGACCTTCAAGCTAAACAATTGTTCTTAATTGGTTTTAAATAATTGTACCCCCGTCATCGATCACGGATCAGAGCCAATTACCTCAAATAACGTCAAAAGGGATATTCAACCATTCGGTTGACGATCGCAGCGCTTTGCGTATCAGTCAGGTCATGGCCTGCTCTCTTGATCTCATCTTCTCAGCTCTCTCAGATCCTACAAGGCGACAAATCCTCACCTTGCTGCTGGAAGATGACATGGCTGTCACCGATGTGGCGGAACCTTTTGAAATGTCTTTGGCGGCAATTTCCAAGCATTTGGCCGTGCTTACCAATGCCGGACTGATCCAACAAGAGCGCCGCGGCCGGGTGAAATGGTGCAAACTTGATCCCGACGCCATGCAGACCGCCTGGACCTGGATGCAAGGGTTTGGTCACTTTGAGTCACTCGATCTCGATGGGCTGGAAGCCTATATCGCAACGACGCTTGAGAATTCGTAATCACCACCACATCCATTCGCACCCAAACCGCAGGTAACTAACCAACCCCAGATCAATTGTGTTGCCGTTAGAAAAAATAGCGGCGCGACCAACAGCCGGGTAGATCAACAAAATCGCGGCAGGCGGCCCTTAGATGTCGGACCAATTCACTTCGAATTTTATCACGGGCGTCTTACTTGAAATCATTCAGCGGTTACGCGCAATAATTCATTTCTGATCCAAAATTTTAGCCACTGCCTGGGGAGGATAATTGTTCAACGATGTCTCTGCCCAGCGCCTAAGCAACATAATATTCTCCTATATATCTAAATATTAAAAGAATATTCGTTAATTAAAAAAAATATTGGAATAATTGTTCTCTAAGGGGCTATATTGCAAGATATTTTGCAAAAAAATTGCTTGAAAGCTATGCTATCTGCTCCTCAACCAAAGCCAAAGGGGAATAAAATGAAAATTGGATGCGTAAAAGAAATTAAGGCACAAGAGTTTCGTGTCGGGCTCACACCATCAGCAACAAAAGAAGCTATTTTGAACGGTCACACCGTCTACATAGAGAAATCTGCGGGTATTGGTTCCGGCTTCGAAGATGATGAATATCTGAACGTCGGCGCGCGCATCATCGACACCGCCGATGAAATTTTCCAAACTTGCGATATGATCGTCAAGGTTAAGGAACCACAGGCTCAAGAAAGAAAAATGCTGCGTTCAGGGCAGATACTTTTCACCTATCTTCACCTGGCTCCTGATATGCCACAAACAAAAGATCTGCTTGAGAGTGGTTGTACGGCCATTGCATATGAAACCGTCACCGATCGCAGAGGCGGGCTGCCGCTTTTGGCCCCAATGTCTGAAGTTGCTGGCAAACTTGCACCGCAAGTGGGCAGTTGGACTTTGCAAAAAGCAAATGGCGGCCGTGGCGTGTTGATGGGCGGGGTTCCAGGCGTATCCCCTGCAAAAGTGATCGTGATTGGTGGCGGAGTTGTCGGCACCCATGCCGCAAAAGTTTCGGCTGGAATGGGCGCAGATGTTACAGTTTTGGACCGGTCATTGGAAAGAATGCGATATCTCGATGACGTATTCTCCGCGAGCTTCAAATGCGAATTTTCAAGTTCCGCAAATGTTGCAAGACTCATTCAAGAAGCCGATATGGTCATTGGTGCTGTATTGATACCGGGCGCTTCGGCACCCAAGCTGATTTCAAAAAGCCAACTGTCGTCAATGAAACCAGGTTCAGTCCTGGTGGATGTTGCGATTGACCAAGGCGGATGTTTTGAAACTTCAAGAGCAACCACACATGCCGATCCAATATATGAGGTCGATGGTGTTGTTCACTATTGTGTGGCGAACATGCCTGGCGCTGTTGCTCGCACCTCAACAGAAGCCTTGGGCAACAGCACTCTCCCATATATGTTGGAGCTTGCAAATAAGGGCTGGAAGCGGGCTTGCAGCGAAAACCCGCACCTGGCAAACGGTCTAAATGTGCATGATGGAAAAGTGACTTATCAGGCCGTTGCTGATGCACTTGGATTGCCCTGCGTATCTCTAGACTCTGTATTGCGATAGAGAAATCGCCAAGAGGAGGTGATGGCCCTTGAGGGGCGGCAGATCATGGCGATGTCTGAGCACCGCCAATTCTCTGGAGAGAAAGAGATATGCCCCATGAGAGAGGATGCCATCACCTCCTTGCCTTGCAGCGTGAGATATCCGACTGCAATGGACGGCAAGTGTGGCTCATGCGCGCGAGACGAAGAATGGAGGAAACGCTACAACACAAAGAGACCACACAGTGCAATGGGCTATCGCCCACCAGCTCCTGAAACCATCATACCACTGGATCAGAGGCCAATCATGCACTAACAATTAACCTGGCCCAGTCAGATAAGGCCGCTCAGTGATACAGCTCATCATATAAGTTCATCACCAGTCTGACAGCTTCGTTTCGATCTGAAGTCTTAGTCGAAACGAACGTATAGCCCAAAGCGTTGGGGACTTTGAGACGGACGTGATACTTCGGTTTCTTACCTTCACGCAGAAATAAGACGATCCGACCATCACCCCTAAGGTCCTCATAGTCCCGATCGATTGCCATATTCGCACCTCAAGCCACACACTGAATTTATGACATGATATCAGGAAGATGATCGAATTTACACCAATTTTTGTATATGTTTTGACTATGGCTATTTTGACCATTTTTACAAAATAGCAATAGTCAAATATTACCTAAATTATTGATATTAATATATAAAATTGGTGACCCAGGCAGGATTCGAACCTGCAACCTGCCCCTTAGGAGGGGGCTGCTCTATCCAGTTGAGCCACTGAGCCACGTCTTTGTTTCTGCATATATAGTTATTCATGTCAATTCGGGTTGATTATGGCCTACTGTGGCGCACCCACTGGCGAGGCAGTACGTTATGATCAATGGTGCAGTACCGTATATCTGGTTCCGGAATCACAAAGAAAGGATAATGGGGAAGAAGCGATTAGAACGTATCATCCCACTGGTTGATCCACTACTCGGACTCTTAGCTGATTATCTGAGCAGGGCAGACCTAAATAGAAACGAACCAATCTTCCCTACTTATGGAGGGGGCAGGCACTCCTCCGCTGA
>JAHEHL010000006.1 GCA_024644595.1 Porticoccaceae bacterium
TCTCCTGGGCACCATTAAACTTCTAAATATATTCGGCTGATCCAGCCTTACTACCCCTCGATTTTACGACCGGGACTTGAACCGAAAAGAGGTTCACAAACTATGTCCACGGCAGAGTTTGGACGAGTCGCATCGCGACGAAGCCCCAAAGGGGTCAAAACAGCCCTGAGGCTGTTTTTATCAACCCTCTCCTGGGCACCATTAAACTTCTAAACATATTCAGCTGATCCAGCCTTACTACCCCTCGATTTTACGACCGGGACTTGAACCGAAAAGAGGTTCACAAACTATGCCCACGGCAGAGTTTGGACGAGTCGCATCGCGACGAAGCCCCAAAGGGGTCAAAACAGCCCTGGGGCTGTTTTTATCAACCCTCTCCTGGGCACCATTAAACTTCTAAATATATTCGGCTGATCCAGCCTTACTTCCCCTCGATTTTCTAGCCTAGCGATACTCACTTTTTTCAAGTGCCTGCAATCGCGCATCGGTCAGCGATTTCAGTTGGTTGATTAGTAAGCCAACAAAAAGTAATCCAGCAAATATCCCGGCGACCATAAAGCCATACTCGGCATTGCCACCATAGCTATCACTCACTAGACCCATTATCAGTGGCCCAAATGCTGCCCCCAGAGCGGTGAAAAACAGAATAACTCCGGCAGCGCCACCATGGTTCTGCTTAGGAAAACAGCTAATACCCTTTGAGTTAAGGGTTGGGTAAATCACGGACATAAACAGCCCAGAAAGTGGCAACAGGTAAACCGCGGCAGCTGTGCCGATGATAATAGTTCCGACAAAGCACATTAAAATGGCAAAACTAAATAGGGACATTACTACAGCCCAGTTAAAGCGCGCCATCATCCAGATGCCCAGAAAGCGGCCTGCCGCTCGCAGTACAAAGAATATTGTCAATGCATAGGTGGCGAGGAACAGAGCGTTACCACTGTAATCAAGCAATAGGGTCGGCATCCACACATAGATCGCACTCTCTGTGGCCACATAGAGAAATGCACCCAATGAAAAGCCTAGCGCATAGGGGTCTTTGAGCATTTTGAGGGTCTGCTGCAGAGTAATGGGGTTTTCGGGCGTCTGCTTGCTCTCTGGGTACTTCACAAACAGCGCCATAACAATGAGGCCAACGCAGAAGGTAGCCGCAAAAATATAAAGCCATTTCCAATCGATTCCCTGGGTCAGCATATAGGTAACGATAAGCGGGCCTATGATGGCGCCAACACCAAAAAACGCCTCAACCCCGTTCATGGTGGAGGTGTGCTGAGTGGTTGAGGTGGAGATATCCCCTATCAAAGCCAGCGCGGCAGTTTTGAAAATACCGATAGCGACACCGGAGATCATCATTAGGCCCAAATAATAGGCAAACGTGCTGCCGGCAAGAAACAGATAGGCCGTAAGAGTAAATAGCGCCAGCCCGAGAATGATGGTCTTTTTACGACCCAACCGATCGGCTAAGAAGCCAAACAATATACCGGAGAGAGCGATAGCGAGCATCGGCCCATAGTGGAGCATACCGGCAGCAGTCATGCTGAGGTCGAAGTCTTTCATTACCTCCGGGATAATCACGCCTACCGCGTCT
Source organism: Porticoccaceae bacterium (assembly GCA_024644595.1). GTDB lineage: Bacteria > Pseudomonadota > Gammaproteobacteria > Pseudomonadales > Porticoccaceae > HTCC2207. Next base: position 1,589 of record JAHEHL010000006.1, read on the forward strand.
GTCGTCATGGCGAACATCATAAACATCATGTAAGTTAACCATCGAATTATGGTGTTATCCGGGCTTGTCTGAGCGTTCGTCATGCTGTTTCCCCTGAGAGTTGTTAGCAGTATTCTAGTGACACGTTAGCGTGACATTAAAGGATAATCTGGATAAATACAAACGATTGCATTCAGCAGCTCGAAACCTCGCCGCACTGCTATTAAGCCTTTTTATAGCTACCTTGCCCCCTTTCTGGACCAGTTCAGCGTATTGGGCGCCCCCATTCATTGCAATCATTTGCAATTGTAAATATGCTGGCTCCCGGAGTGTTGAACGACTTTAAGGTAATACCCCCCATGGTAAAAAGCTTTCCACGAGTCACCAAGATGGAAGAGCTGGCAAAGGTTGCCGGTGTTTCTGTCTCGACTGTATCGCGCGCCCTGGCAGGCAATCCTTTAATTAACGCTAAAACAAGGGCTCGCATCACCGATTTAGCAGCCAAGCACAACTACCAGATTAATGAGAACGCGCGCAACTTTCGTCTCCAGAAGACCAATGTAATTGCTGTTGTTCTAATGTTGGATGCGAAGTCAGAGCAACACACGTCGGATATGTTTTTCCTTGAAATGTTAGGCGCTATTGCTGACGCCTTGTCGGTTCAAAACTACGATTTGTTATTGGTAAATTCCCCAATGACCAATGTATTGGATATTCATAATAGCCGGATATTTAGGCAATCTGACGGAATTATCTTTATCGGTCAGGGCAATCAGCATGACCATCTCAATACGTTTTACGAGCTTGAGAAACCGATGGTGGTATGGGGCTCCAATCTGCCTGACCGTCGTTACTGTACGGTCGGTGCGGACAACGTGGTGGGCGGTTATCTGTCCACCAAACACCTGTTAAACCTAGGGCGCAAGGACATTGTGTTTATGGGTGATATCAATATGCCCGAACCGAAGCAGCGCTTTGAAGGCTATCTAAAAGCCTTAAAAGAGAAAAGTATTCGTTTCGATAAGCACTTGCAGATTGACGTGCCATTTGAGATGTCTCACGCCAGTGAGGCAATCAATGACTTACTGCAGCAAAACGTGTCTTTTGATGGTGCTGTTTGCTGTAGTGATTTGATCGCTCTTAGTGCAATTTCAGCACTCACAGAGAGCGGCCTGCGTATACCTGAGGATGTGGCTGTTGTTGGTTACGATGACATTGCCTTAGCTAGTTACAGTAGCCCTTCGTTAACTACTGTACGTCAGAATATTGTGCAGGGTGGGCGTATTTTGGTCCAAAAGCTGATGGCACAGATTAATGGTGACACGGTGACGGATTCTGTATTAAAAACCGAGTTAATTGTGCGTCGCTCCAGCGGTGCCTGGTAGCAATATTCACTCAGCGCTCCTTCTAGTAATCTCATGGCGTGCAGGCATTTCTTGCTAGCAAACGGTTAGAGGACTCGATTCTTCCGCGCTTTCATTTTGGTGAACTCCCTCCAGTGGTGTGACATAAACATCCAATGCAATCGATTGATAAATACTTGCAAACGATTGCAATTTAGGGTTTTAATGTTACTTAGATTGATTTTACAAGGCTATGTGACCAATCGCCTCAGCGAATCAATTGAGTCATCTAGTTAAAGATGGTGTTTCAGTAACTAGTCGGCTGTGATGCACAGTTCAATAAGCTAGAAGTATTTCTTAGCGTTTGAGCGTTCATTGAGCTACCTATTTACGGGGCATTAAAAACTTCAGGGTGTGTCGCAGATTTTGGGCTCACAAAAAATGTAATAGTAGGGGGAATTTATGAAATATTTCGTTAAATCTAAAATTGCTATGTCTATTGCCGGAACACTGATTGTGGCAGCACCAGCTTTGGCTGGAACGCTCGATGAAATCGTTGTTACAGGTACACCTGGCCAAGGCATTTCCAAGTTTGAATCAACAGTGTCTGTTAACACATTAAGTGCTGATGAAGTTATCAAGATGGCGCCACGTTCTGCCGCAGAAGTACTGCGTGCAATTCCTGGTGTGCGTTCTGAGTCATCTGCTGGTGAAGGCAACACTAACATCGCGGTTCGCGGTGTGCCGATCGCCTCTGGCGGCTCCAAGTTTGTTCAGCTGCAAGAAGACGGCATGCCCATTCTTCAGTTCGGCGACATTATCGTTGGTACTTCTGACCAGTTCTTGCGTCTCGATGACACATTGCAGCGTGTTGAAGTATTGAAAGGCAGCTCTGCTGCAACGCTGGCAAGCAACGCGCCTGCCGGTGTGATTAACTTTATCAGTAAAACTGGCGAAGTCGAGGGTGGCAGTGTCACTGTTTCAACCGGCCTAGATTACGATCTGTTTAAGACCGGCTTTGAATACGGCGGCGCACTGAATGAAGATTGGCGCTTCCACGTTGGCGGTTTTTATCGTGAAGGCGAAGGCGCTCGCGAAGTCGGTTTCAACGCGTCTAAGGGTGGCCAGCTTAAAGCTAACCTGACACGTGAATTTGAAAATGGCTATTTCCGTTTATACGCCAAATACTTAAATGACAGCGTACCAACCTACTTGCCAATGCCGATCAAAGCATCGCAAGATAGCATCGCTGGTTTTGATGCAGGTTCCGGCTCTAATATCTCTAATGACCTTCGCGATGTGCTGAGTGTCGGTGCTACTGGCGGCGGCCGCAGAAGCGGTATTGATAACGGCAACCACAGCGACTCAACTTCGTTCGGCGCAGAGTTTGTGATGAATCTGTCTGACGATCTGACTCTTACTGAGAAATTCCGTTACAGCCAGAATTCCGGTACCTTTTTTGGCGCATTCACTGCCAGTATCGGCGGTGCATCTGATGTTGCAGGCATTTCAGCCGCTCTTGCAGGTACAGGCGCAAATGGTCTGGGTTATATCTCTGGCGCGAATGCTGGTACTGAGTTGACAGCTGCTGAGCTGGCCAATCTTAATGGTAATGGTTTGATCCAGAATATTCGCACTTTCGATAACGATCTGGAAAGCCTGGATAACTTCACCAACGACCTTCAGTTGACCAAGTCTTTTGATGATACAACTGTGACCTTTGGTTACTACAAGGCGACTCAGGAAATTGACGTTAGCTGGTACTGGCAAACCTTTGTTCAGGACGTGTCTAACAATGCTCGCCTGATGAATGTCTATGCCGATGGTGTGCAGCTGACTGAAAATGGTCAACTCGCCTATGGCGCGCCTGATTGGGGCGGATGCTGTACGCGTGACACTGCATTAGAAGCTGATCTAGATGCTGTTTATGTTGCGATTAACCGTCAGGTTTCTGACGCGTTGACTATTGATGCAAGCATCCGTTATGACAGAGGTGAAGCAACCGGTCATTACTCCGGTGGTACTACTGTTGCGTCTGATCTGAACAATGACGGCACCAGTGTAGGCCAATTAGCTGAAACCTATGTCACATTCCTTAACTCTGCAGGCACTGCGTCTTCAGGTTTTGAATATGACTGGAGCTACATGTCTTACTCGTTAGCAGCTAACTATATACTCGCTGACGACTTGGCTGTATTCGGCAGTGTCTCTAAGGGTTCACGAGTTAACGCTGACCGTTTAGGTGATGGTGGTTTCTACAGCAATGGTACTGCAGCAGATGGGTCCGTTGAGAATGAGTTAACCTCATTTGAATTCGGTGCCAAAGTAGATAAAGACAACTACAGCCTATTTGCAACAATGTTCTATGTTGAAACCGATGACGTTAACTCTGAGTCGACGAATGCTAACGGCGGCGCACGTGTTCGCGGTTACGAGTCAACTGGCTTAGAGCTTGAAGCTAGCACAAAGATTGGTGAGATTGATCTGCGTGGCAGCATGACTTGGACTGACGCTGAAATTGTTTCGTCTAATGACGCGACTATTATTGGCAACACTCCACGTCGTCAGGCTGACTTTGTTTGGAGCCTGTCTCCTAGCTACCAGTTTGGTGATCACTATGTGGGTGCAACATTGATTGGTACTACTGACTCTTACAGTCAGGATAACAATGCTTACACAATGGATGGTTATACCTACATCAACTTGTTTGCTGACTTTGCACTGGCCCCAGGCCTGCAACTGCAAATGTCTGTTAACAACGTAACTGATCAAATCGGTATCACTGAAGACGAAGGTCAGATTCACACAGTGGATGGTAATGACTACATTCGAGCTCGCTCGATTGCCGGTCGCACTGCTGAACTGGCACTTAAGTACAGCTTCTAAAGTACGGTAAAGGGTTAGGCGGGTTTCCGCCTAACCCTTTTTATCGTTTGGCCCCTGGGTATAAAGGCCCTAAGATAGAACTGATTCGGAAGTAAAAAAATGATTGATAGTAGTCCAGATATGCCTTCAGCTGATGCACAGGTGTTCGAGGGTGCTATTGTCCACCCAGATCTTTACCTCTGGGATTCCTGGTCATATCAAGAACATGGCACCATCCACCTCTTTTGTTTGGCAATTTCCCGCACTAAACCCAATGGTGAGGCTTTATTGCCCGCAGAAAAAGACAATTATCCTTTCCATATACGCCATTTTTCTTCTCTCGACCAAGGTCGCCAGTGGAAGGATGAAGGCTGCTTTCAGCAGCCAGGTAAGACCAGCGATGGCCACGACGGGCGCAACGTTTGGAGCGGTTCCGTCTGTCTACTGCCCAGCGGCGAAAAACTCGCAGGCTTTACTGGCATTTTTGAAATAGACGATCAACGTCGTTATCTGCAGAATATTTCACTGGGTACAAGCTCAAGTAGCCAGATAGATTCATTATTACCCAGCCCACTCTCATGCCCGATTCGGGATCGTGAGGCAATTCTCAGCCTGGGCTACTACCTTGATGCCGCAGATCGGCTCGGCAGTAACGACGGCGAAGAAGGTGGCCCGGTCATGGCGTGGCGCGATCCGTTTTTGTTTATCGACAGTGATCAGCGTATTAACGCCTTTTGGTCAGCAAAGTCTGGCCCTGGCGTAGGTGTTATCGCTCAGGGTTTAATTGCCAAAGGTGATGATAAATGCGGCTACAGCCTTGAAAAACTCTATCCGCCAATGAGCTTACCCGATGGCGAGAGTTTCACTCAGGCTGAATTGCCAAAAATTTACTTCGACGATGCTCAGGGTATTTATTACCTTATTGTTTCGAGTTGTAATCGCTTTTATGAAGGACAGCCCGATAGCGAAGTGGATAAAACCATCCGCCTGTATAAGTCTAATTCTATGCGTGGCCCCTGGCAGATTGCCGTAGGTAATAACAGCGCAATCAAAGGCGCCGAAGGACTGTTTGGAATGACTGTGTTGGAGCCCGATTTCGCCAATGACCGGTTGCTGTGCATCTCTCCGCGCACCGGCTCTGACAATCCTGATGCTGCCTTCACTATCGGTGAGAGATTCTATTTGGATCTTAACACCGCGACAGTCATCCGATAATTACCCTCGGGTTTTACAGCGTTAGTTTTCTACTAGGATAGATATGGCCAGCACTATAAAAAGCAAACTTTACGCGGGCATTGAAGCCGGTGGCACTAAATTTAACTGTGTCATCGGGACTGATCCACAAACTATTCTCAAGCGAACCAAGATCGCAACGAGCACACCAGACGTTACTCTGGTTGAGGTAAAAGACTGGTTTGTTCAGCAAAGTCTGGAACTGGGCCCATTCTCTGCACTTGGGATCGCCTGTTTTGGCCCCCTTGACCTACAACCGGCATCGCCGAGCTACGGCCATATTACGGCAACACCAAAACCTCACTGGTCAAAAACTGATGTTGCGGGCTACTTTCAGTCTGAACTTAATGTCCCTGTAGGCTTCGATACTGATGTTAACGGCTCGGCGCTGGGTGAACATTTGTACGGTGCAGGACAAAATATCTCCGACTTTGTTTATGTCACTGTCGGTACAGGTATAGGCGCAGGCATTTTTGTTAATGGTGCGTTACTTAAAGGCATGGTTCATTCTGAACTAGGCCACATACGATTGCCGAGAGATCCAAGCCAAGACTCTTTTGCGGGTAACTGTTCTTTTCACGGCGACTGTCTAACTGGTCTAGCCGCTGGCCCAGCGATCAATGCCCGTTGGAACTGCAGTGGTTCTGCATTGCCTGAACATCATCCGGCCTGGGATCTTGAAGCCCATTATTTGGCGCTGATGTGTGTCAACATTGTCATGAGTTATTCGCCCAAGCGGATTATTCTTGGTGGCGGTGTAATGGATCAACGTCATCTATTCCCTGTTATCCGACGCAAATTTGCCCAATTATTGAATAATTTTATGCTGCCTGAAACACCGCTGGATGATTATATAGTGCCGCCAGGATTGCCTGGCACCTCAGGTGAAGTTGGGGCGCTAGCGTTGGCAATTAATGCTGAGCTTGAATTGCGTTAGTCACTGTTGATGAATTTGCGCTGATTTTGCTCTTTTCTGATGCGCTCACATTTCAGGCCTTGAGTTAAAAAGACGCTCTCTAACACCGCCTACTGCAGAACTTCCCCAACACTTTCACCAGCCTGCTCAAGACACCTTTTCACCTCAGCGCTAAAAGAACGTTGTATCTGCCGCCCGCCCGCGAGGTTGATATGATCACCATCGTTAAAAAATTTGTCCTCTAAACTCAAATCGTACATATCAACAAAACAATATTGACCCGGTTTTACATAGAGATCATCCACTATCCTGGAAATTAACTTTTTATAAGACCTATGGCCCTCAAAAACCGCACGGTAGATTCGGTGATGCGGTGTCACAACAACAATAGGGTAAATGCCCCTCGAGATAGAGGTCGTTATCATCCTTTGCAGACTGGCAAGCTGGTCACTGTAGGATGCAGACGCCTGGTTGCCGCAATTTTCGAAATGACTATCCCTCGAGTAGTCTTGTGAGGGTTCGCTTTCTATGGTCGAAATTCTACCTTGCTGAAAAGCAATCGATCTGTCTCGATATAACTGTGTCGGGTTATAGGGTAGCAATACAGAGAGCTCATTCAGCCAACTATTCCATGGATAGTGGCGGACTGAACTCTCGAAAAAGAAATTTTCACCCACTCGAGTATTGAAAATACCGCACTCAATAAATTCAATCGGTGAAAGGTCGATTAATACTATCCTCAACGCTGGAAATTCATCAATCGCCATGCCCAGTTGATAACTTTGCTCCAACATACTGGCACCGCTAATATTTAAGTAATAAGGCCTAAATACCTCGTCGATTAACAAGTTGTTCTCATGCGAGTTACCCAGCACCGCGGTTAACACTCTGTACTCGGTATCGATGGATCGGTAATCAGATCGCTGTAAGCTCAGAACCAACCAAGTCAAACCCACCGTAACCACTGCAATAATAACCGCCTGAATGGACTTCATCAGAATCTCGCATAGTAGAAACTGGTATAGCCCGGCCTAAAGAAAACCAGAAATAAGGTGACAACGGGGAGCGAAAAACACAGCACTTTTGAATAGCGGGCAAAATACTGAAAATAGACTCTAGGGGAGAGACAATCGACGGCGGCGACCAGTAATAACGCCACAATCAAATAGAGATATTGTTTTAGTTGAACAGCGGGTAAAATTGAGTCAGGCCAACGCCACGTAAAGACCAAGCCCATACTCAGGTAAAACAGGCCCTGAATAACGTTAGCCAGAATAATCGAGTATTTTCTCAACCCTTGCTGAACCCGAAAAAGAAAAATGTTACAGGCCCCAAACAACACGAAGTTAATTGCTATCCCATGCCATATAGCCAGCACGGTACTGTATGCAAAGATATTAAAATACTGGCGTTTGTTGCGATTTTTGATTGGTAGTTTGACAAATGATCGGGTCCACTTAAACAAGGTGATATTCCAACACGACCAAAACTCACCGATTGAGCGGCTCCAAAAAGGCCGTTTGAAATTCAGTGGCAACTTAAAACCACAGAGACCAGCAATCGCAATGCCCATTAACGACCAGGCGAGATAGTCAGCGTAGAGATAAACGAGAAAATTCGCTCCAGTAAGCACACCCATTTCATGTCGATCAAGCACTTCCAGGGCATAGGCAGGATAGGTTTTCAAGAAAAGTCCAAGCACAAATACGCAATGGTACAACGCTTCCTTTTTGACACTCACGCCGCTGCTTCTTTGGTAATTCTCCGGCCGCACCACTGGCCCGCATGGCAGCTGAGGGAAAAACAGTATTTCCTGTATTGCGTTGCGGTAGTTAATGGTTTTTCCCAGGTAATAACAGAGCTGAAACAAACCGAAACTTAAACCGATCAATTGCGGATTAATAGCAGCAATAGAATTTTTGGCAATAACTGTCATCAGGACTAACAGCGGAAAATAGCGACGCAAAGCGGAATTTTGTGGGGCAATATAAAGAAGTGCCAGAACAACAATCAAGACAAGTGCAGTAACAGGAAAGAGGACTACCGAAAGGCTAAACCCTGAACCTAAAACCAACCGTTTACTCTGCGTCAGAGTCGCCAGAAGGTATAGAAATACCAAAGCGTAAATCATCTTGTAAATCCTTTTCGCCTTCTCTTCCGTCACTGGAAGGGCGTTTCAATGTATCACTCACCTCAAGTGAGTATAGAAACAATGGGGGTCAACACAAGAAAGGGATCCACTATTTTTATTTGGCGATAAAGGCATCAAGACTCTGCTCGCAACAGGGGTTTCCGACGTCAGCTATACCTCTGCCCTCCCCTGCTCTCCTCTCCTTTCCTCTCGCTTGATTCACCGACATACTTTACATTATGTAAATTACACTTGTCATTATGTCATGTTATAATTACTATACGTAAACAAACCTTGATGGAGAACACTATGACAACCAAACAACGTACTCAACAATTGGCACTTTGGACTCTGGTCTGGCTGATCACCCAAGCTATTGCCGCCTTTGGACCAAACCTGCTGTGGCAAAATAATAGCCTGCTTAGTATTGCCGCCATTGCCGTCACCCTCGCTGCCGGCTGGGGCATGGTGCGCGCCAATATTAATCACCTGCTTTCATTGGACGAGATGCAACAGCGCATTCAACTCGAAGCAATGGGGCTTACGCTGGGGTTGACGGTCATTTTCGGGCTTGCTTATTCACTGTTAGATATCACCAATGTTATCAGTGTCGATGCTGAAATGAGTAGTTTGGTAATATTTATGAGTCTTTGCTATCTGGTGAATTTATTAGTAGCCCAGAGACGATACGCATGAAGAATCGTCTAAAAGTACTGCGCGCCGAAAACGACCTTACGCAACAGCAGCTTGCCGACAAGCTGAGTGTTTCCCGGCAGACTATTAATGCGATCGAGAAGGGCAAGTTCGATCCGAGCCTGCCACTGGCCTTTGCAATGGCGCGCCTGTTTGGCTGCGCCATTGAGGAGATTTTTAGCGAAGCGTAAGTCAGCCGCGCGTGGTAAGAAAGAGCATTCTAACGATTACGCCCCAACGCGTCGTGACTGGTAACCCAGTCACCGGCGACCACGGCACTCATCAGTGAAACCTCTCCCGCAAGCACTGTGGCGCCGATAATTTCCGCCAGCTTGTTAACCTTACCCGCGCCATTGCAGTCGAGCATATTCAAGCACTCCTGCTGCGTCGGCAAACCTGTTCCGCCACCATAGGTCGCGACAATTAATGAAGGCAAGGTGATCGACAGATAATAGTCACCCTCGGCATTAATATCGGCATAAACAATGGATGAAGAGGATTCGGCGACATTAGCAGCATCCTGACCAGTGGCAATAAAGACCGCGGCAATACCGTTGGCGGCATGGGCACCAGTACTCGATGAGCCGGCCATAAAGCTGCCCACCTGGGTGATCTGGCGCGATTTAAACAGTACCTCTGCGGAGACACCCATGACCTTTTCCAACAGTGCATTGGGAATCACCACTTCGGCGACAACACGCTTACCGCGGCTGTGTAGTGTATTAATTTGCGAGTGTTTCTTATCGGTGTCCATGGCGCCGGAGAGCATATAGCGCTGGATACCGGGATAGGTTTTCATAATCCATTCACAGGCAACAAAGGTGGCCTTGCCAACCATATTTTGTCCTGCGGCATCGCCGGTGGTGAAATTAAAGCGCAGATAGCGCATCCGTGCGGCGGCATACTGTTCGATATTGCGCAACTTGCCAGACGAGGTTGTGGTCTCCGCCTGCGCGGCAATCTGCTCAAAGTTCTGCTCAACCCAGAGGCCAAACTCACGTGCTTCACGGGCATCGTTGAAGATAAATACCGGTGCGCGCTGCATCGCATCATCCACCACGGTGACTTTGACGCCACCGGATTCACGCAACAGCCGCGCGCCGCGGTTATAGCTTGCAATCAAAGTTCCCTCACTGGTCGCCATCGGCACATAGAACTCGCCATTGGCATGCTCACCATTGACTAGCAGCGGGCCAATCAATCCCATTGGCACCTGTGCCACACCGATAAAGTTTTCGATATTGCCGGCCGTGAGAGCCGGGTCGACAGAGTAATGACCAATATGGTTTAAGGTTGTCGCAGTTTTTTGTGCGACAAAATCACGCCGTTGCTCGGCCATTTTTTCGGTGTAATCGTTGTCGCTATCTCTCGGGATCCTGTCTGACATGGTTGCTGCTCTCGTTATTATTTTTTGCATTAAAGGTCATGGCTACGGAGTCTGAAATACCAGCCCCATTAAAGCAAGACTCCCGAGCCAAAGACAGACTCTATAAAGACAGCTTGGCCAAAGGATACACTGTTGTTTATGATGGCAGTCATTAAAAATACTGCGCAAAATACTCATCACCAGCGCTCATTCTTTTCCGGAGATTCCCAGCATGTCAGGCAACAAAACTCTCGATGCCGTGATTATCGGCGGTGGCCACAATGGCCTGGTCTGCGCCTACTACCTCGCGCGCACAGGGATGCGCGTCAAAATTTTCGAGCGCAGGGGAATAGTCGGTGGCGCCGCTGTCACGGAAGAATTCCATCCTGGATTTAGAAACTCTGTTGCTAGCTACACTGTCAGCCTGCTCAATCCCGAGGTCATTAAAGAAATGCGTCTGGCCGAGCATGGCCTGGAGATTCTCAAGCGCCCCATTGCCAACTTTATGCCCCTTGATGATGGCCGCTATTTAAAACTCGGTGGTGGTCTGGCACGCACACAGGAGGAATTCAGGAAGTTCTCTCCGCGAGATGCCGAACGTCTGCCGGAGTACTATGACCGCATCGAGGCGGTAGCAGACGTGTTGCGCGACCTCTCCACCAAGACACCACCCAATCCCAAACGCGGTATTCGTGCGGCACTGCAGACTGCCCTGCAACTTTGGCCGGTGGCCCGCAGCAGCAACCAACTGCACCAGGATCTTCTCGATCTGTTTACCAAGAGTGCGCGCTCGTTTCTCGATGGCTGGTTTGAAAGCGAGCCGGTTAAAGCCATCTTTGGCTTCGATGCAATTGTTGGCAACTATGCCAGTCCCGACACCCCCGGATCAGCCTATGTGCTGCTGCATCATGTATTTGGTGAGGTCAACGGTGAGAAAGGCGCATGGGGCCATGCAGTTGGTGGCATGGGTGCCATCACTCAGGCTATGCGCCAAGCCTGTGAAGCAGAGGGAGTTGAAATTGTCACCGATGCACCGGTCGCCGAAGTGCTTGTCGACAATGGCAGCACGACCGGTGTAATACTTGAGAACGGCGAAAAGATTTACGCCAAGCGGGTGATCTCAAACGTCAACCCCAAACTACTCTACGGCAGCATGATTGCCGAGTCAGAACTGGAGCCGGAATTTAAGCGCCGCATGGATGGCTACAAATGTGGTTCTGGCACGTTCCGGATGAATGTTGCGCTCTCAGAGCTTCCTGACTTCACCGCATTGCCCGGCAAAGACCAAGCGGAACATCATCAGTGCGGCATCGTGATCGCACCCAGTCTCGATTATATGGATCGCGCCTATCTGGATGCCAAACTCCACGGCTGGTCTAAGCGACCAATTGTCGAGATGTTAATACCGTCAACGCTGGATAACAGTCTGGCACCACCCGGACAACATGTGGCGTCTCTTTTCTGTCAGCAGTTCGCACCGCAATTGGCGGATGGCCAATCCTGGCATGACTGCCGTGAGGCCGCCGCACAAACTATCATCGATACGGTCACAGAGTTTGCGCCCAACTTCAGAGACGCCATTGTCGGCCAGATGATTCTTTCACCGCTGGATCTGGAAGAAAAACTCGGCCTGGTGGGCGGCGATATCATGCATGGTGTGATGACTTTGGATCAGATGTGGGCAGCGCGCCCGGTGATGAACCACGGAGATTACCGCGGTCCACTTAAAGGTCTTTATATGTGTGGCGCGGGCGCCCATCCCGGTGGCGGTGTCACCGGTCTGCCCGGTCGCAATGCTGCGCGTGAAGTACTGAAAGACCGATAAGCACCAGCCGACTTATCAGATTAGTCGGCTGATGAGGTCAGATTGCCCAATATTTTTTTGCCTGGGCTAATCCCTTCGATACGGATCCCATCCTTCACCACATGCTGCCCGGCAACCAGCACATGCTGAATGCCACTTGATGGCTGGTAGGGATCGCCATAGTCGGCATTGGCTGCAACGGTAGTGGCATCAAAAATCACAATATCTGCATCGGCGCCAATCTGTAGCCGACCTTTGCGTTTAAATACCGGCGAGGCCTGCTCCATCCACTGCGCCTGATAGAGGCTCATCTTTGCCAGCGCCTCACTGAGGCCAAACAGCTGCCTGTCACGCACATAGTGTCCAAGTACCCGGGCAAAGGTTCCCGCCACATTGGGGTTGGTCGCAATACGTGTATCAACCGCGGGTATCGCATCGGTCGAGACCATCATTCGAGGCCACTTCAGCGCCGTTTCCATCCACGATTCTTTCACATAGTGATGGTTAACCGCGCCTGCGGGCTCCTCTTTGGCATACTTCTCCCAGCTCTCTTTCGTCAGCCATTCCCCTGTAGCCACCCACTGCACATCCTCATAACTGATATCAAAAATCGCCTGCCAGTCGCGACGCCGGAACACATCCGCGGCGATGCTGGTGCCACCCGCGGCATAAGAGAGTGTCTCGGTAGTGATATTGGCGCCCTCCCGATTGGCCTGATCAATCATCGCCAGCCAGTCGCCGATGCGACCCATGGCGTTGTGGGTGATATGACAGACAAACAGCGGTGCCCCGGTGGACTTGGCCAGTTCAATCACCTCGACAAGCCCCGCAGGATCGCCGGTGTAACCGCGACGCACATGTACATGGATCGGCACCTCTCGCGCTGCCGCCACCTCAAATAACATACGCAGTTCAGCATCGGAAACCGCTTCGGTCATATAGTCCAGCAGCACACCAATACCGAGACCGCCCTGGTCGATACCCTGATTGATCAGCACTCGCATCTGCTCAATTTGCTCAGCTGTGGCCGGTTGCATCCAGGCCGCGCTGCCCATCACCACGGTCTGTTTGCCCGCAAAGATATAGGGTTGGTCAATGCCTTCAATTACCTTGATCCGCACCGCGAAGTGGCCAACTGAAGAACCATAATTAATCTGCGCACCATCGCGAAAATGTTCGCCATAGAAACTGATCGGGAAAGACCCAGCCTCCAGATCCAACTGCGTGGTGATGCCATCGAGGAGATTGAAATGCTGACCCAGCAGAGTTGGCGTGTGGCTGTGTATATCGATAAACCCGGGTGCAACCACCTGGCCAGCGGCATCAATGGCGGCAGTGCCGGTTAGCGGCTGTTCGGAGATCTCGACAATGGTGCCATCGCGGATGCCAATATTGCGCTGCGCATCGAGCGCGGTTTCAGGGTCAATCACGCGGCCGTTGGCAATCACCAGGTCATAGCTGACTGACTTATCAAACAAACTGCTATTTAGCAGTGTGACAATGAAAAACGCCGCGACAAAAATCACCTGCAGGAACAGTGCCACCCTGCTGATCTGTAACGCTCTTTTTCCCCTCATAGAATCCACCCTGATTTTATAATTATATTTTTTAATATCGCTCAAGACGCTTGAATCAGAAGGCAGCAATCCCAGTCTGTGCCCGACCCAAGGTTAAACCATGAATATCATGGGTGCCCTCGTAGGTGTTAACTGTCTCCAGGTTCATCATATGGCGCATCACCGGATACTCGCTAGAGATACCATTGCCACCAAGCATATCGCGCGCCTTGCGCGCGATATCCAGCGCTTTGCCACAGGAGTTGCGCTTGATCAGCGAGATCAGTTCCGGGGCGATATTATTATCATTCATCAACTGACCAGCGCGCAGACAACCCTGCAGGGCAAGACTGATCTCGGTCTGCATATCTGCCAGTTTAATCTGAATCAATTGATTAGCCGCCAGTGGTCGATCGAACTGCTTGCGTTCGAGCGTGTAGGAACGCGCCGTATGCCAGCAGGCTTCCGCGGCACCCATGGCGCCCCAGGCGATGCCATAGCGCGCATTATTAAGACAGCCAAACGGGCCTTTCAAGCCCTTAACATTGGGCAGCAACTGGCTCTCGGGGACAAACACATCCTCCATTACTATCTGACCGGTAGTTGAGGTGCGCAGCGAAAGTTTACCTTCGATCTTTGGTGCGCTGAGGCCAGCCATGCCCTTGTCGAGAATAAAACCGCGAATCTCATCGTTGTCGGTTTTGGCCCAAACCACAAACACATCGGCAAACGGACTATTAGAAATCCACATCTTAGCGCCGCTTAAACGAAAGCCCCCCTCCACGCTGCGGGCACGGGTGACCATGCCGCCGGGATCAGAGCCATAATCGGGTTCGGTTAAACCAAAGCAACCAATAAACTCGCCAGTGGCCAGTTTCGGTAGATATTTTTCGCGCTGCTCCTCACTGCCATAGGCATAGATCGGATACATCACCAGAGACGACTGCACGCTCATCATTGAACGATAACCGGAATCAACGCGTTCGATCTCTCTCGCCACCAGCCCGTAACTGATGTAGTCCATACCGGCACAGCCATAGCCTTCAATGGTCAGCCCCAACAAACCCATCTCACCCATCTGGCGAAAGATACTCGGATCAGTGGTCTCATTTTGAAATGCTTCGCGAACACGAGGCTGCAGGTGCTCTTGAGCATAGTGTCGGGTCGAATCGCGAACCATACGCTGCTCGTCGGATAACTGTTGTTCGAGAAGAAACGGGTCTTCCCAGTTCAAGCGCTGCCAGGATTTACTATTGCCCATCAAGAGACTCCACCAAGGTGATTATGTGACCGCGCAAGCGTATCAAAACTTATGCTATTTATCTTCGCCCTTTGGGGTAGGTTTAGCTGCTATTTTGTCGAATGCTATTTTATCGGGTGTTGAAATGGCGGCTGACGTTCAAGGTAACTAAAGAACTTGGTATTTTTATACGGCAACTTCATAAACCCAGAAACACCGAGACCCTCGATATCGGGGAGCGCGACAAGGATGCCCTCGAGACAGTCACAAAACGCCTGTTCCTGGGAGGTGTCCAGCAAGGTCAGATAGTTATGTATTTTAAGATCCAGTTCCACCGCTTCAAAAATAATACAGCCGGTATGGTGAATCTGATTCATCTTTGCCAATACCTGCATAATTGACTCAGGCAGCTGCAAGCGTTCGTCCGGATCAGTGCCGTCCTCAAAATAGGAGTGCAACCGCGTCTCACCCTGATCCGCCGCGCTGGCCCGTTGCGCTGCGGCACTAATATCAAAGGGTATTTGCAGATCGGGCTTGGCAATAAATGGCTGACCCAAATAGTCACGACTGATATGTAAGGTTTTGCGAGCATCAAACATACAACTTTTAAACACCCCCTTCTTGCTGATCGCGCGACCCAGATGCACAACATTATTGATCGCCGAAATCAGCGCCGGCTCGAGCTGTCCATCATAAAGATTAAGACTGGAATCAATATAGACACCGCCATCGTCCCAGTTGAAGGCCAGACCACCGACAACCGGATAGCGGCCAAGATGGCCGACAGCAATCACAAAGGCTTTTTCAGTATCACCCATTCCAGAGAGGTAATTGCGGTACTGACCATAGAGGCCGAGGTCACCAACCAGGGGATGGTGCAGGTAATTCGGCTGCGCCAGAAATGCCTCGGCACCAATTTCCTGCCGCAAAAATCCCTTGCGCGAGCTGTAGACCACGGTTTCCAGTTGTTTATCGGATGTGACTACCGCCAAGGGGATCAGAGCCTTTTCCTGCCTGACCGGCACTCGTGGGCGCGTCACAATATGCTTCATATAGCGCATATTGGCAAACAAGTAGTCACCTGCACGGCGCCGCACTGTCGCATCGTTATCCAGCATAGCCGCCACTGTGCGGGCAAATTCAATCGGCAGATCCAATGATTGCGGTGTAATCACATCTTTACCAAAACGACTGCCCTGCCCTGACGCCAGAGCATAGAGCGTGCCGGCCAATCCCTGCTCATCAAAGCGTGGTGATGAAAACGCTCCCTGCAGCTGCTCTTCACCAATAAAGTAGATATCCCCAAGCTTGGCATTGGTCTGTTGCACCCCGGCGTTCATGGCGTCCAGACCCACACTGTCGGCGCGCTGCCCCTGAGCATCATACTGCGCCACCACCGCCGCGCCCCAATCGATGAGCGAGACTGTTTCGCTATCACTATCAAACATAATATTCGAAGGTTTGATGTCACCGTGAACGATGATCGCGGTGCCGCGGTTGTTGCGCAGACGCAGCAGAATATCCGTCATTTGCGCGGCGATTTTTAAAATCAGTCTCGGTTCAAGGCGGCCCACACGACGAGCATATTCCTGCAGTGTGATACCCGGCGCTCGCGACATCATCAAAATTGACTGGCCACGCAAATGCTGAAAAGCGATATATCTGGGGATGCCTTTGTGCTCAACCTGACTGAGCATAAAGCCCTCTTCTTCGAGACGATCCTTAATGTGTTGGGGCAGAGTAATCCGAGAAAATTTGAATACGTACTGACTAGGGTTTGATTCGCTGCTGGCCGCACTGGTACCGGCAAAGACAAAGCCATACGCGCCATTGCCAATTAACTCGATATTGCGATAACCAAGACGAATTAATTGCGACTCACAGAGCCGCAACCAGTCTTTTAACTTGCGCGCATCTTTGTGGCTAAGCAGATAAAAAGACTGTTCTTCATTGATATAAAAATGCTGTAGATTTTTGCTCTCATAGAGACCCACTACTCACTTGCCCCCTCTCCAGTCGGCCCGTGCACAGTCAATTCATGCCGCGCTGTTTTCTCATTCTCAGTGGTCTGATCAGAGTAGTCTAGATCATCTCCGCAAGCATGGTGGATGGCTGTTCGAGATACCCTTTCCAGCAGTTATTGAAACGCGCAATAGTACCGCCATCGATAATCCGATGATCGCCCGACCAGCTGACTGTCATAATCTGACGCGCGACAACCTCAGCCTGCTGATTAAATCGCGGCAGCGACTGAATTTTGCCCAGCGCCACAATCGCCACTTCAGGTTTATTGATAATCGGCGTCGCAACTGTACCGCCGATGGCACCGATATTTGAAATAGTAATGGTTCCACCCTTCAGCTCGGCGGGATCAATTTTGCCGCTTCGCGCCGCCTCAGTGAGCTGCATCACCCGCGTGGCAATATCGAGAACGCTGCGCTGCTCA
The DNA here is from genome assembly GCA_024644595.1 of Porticoccaceae bacterium. Taxonomy (GTDB): domain Bacteria; phylum Pseudomonadota; class Gammaproteobacteria; order Pseudomonadales; family Porticoccaceae; genus HTCC2207. The sequence continues at coordinate 19,161 of JAHEHL010000006.1, forward strand.
ACGGATTTAATATTTGGCACCAGCAGACCACTGGCACCGTCTACTGCCATACCAATATTGTGATTGGCGAGATAAGTCAGCTCAGTGAATTCCTCATTGGCACGGCTATTCATGATTGGAAACTGCTTGAGTGCCAAGGACAGCGCCTTGATAAACAGCGGCATCAAGGTAATTTTAAATGTCTCGTCGCCATGCCGTTCATTCAATGAGCGACGCAGGGCCACCAGCTCGGTGACATCCAACTCGTCAACAAAGGTAAAGTGCGGGATCGTCGCCACCGACTCGGCCATGCGCTCGGCCATAATTTTGCGCACGCCTTTTATCACCTCAACCCGATCCCCAATCGCTGAAACGCCTGCGACTAACCCTTGCCTGTCCGACTGATCGGCGGCGAGAAAATTCAGCACATCTTCCTTTAACACCCGGCCCTGTTTTCCCGTACCTGAAATGGTCGCCAAATCGAGTTGATGTTCTCGAGCCATTTTGCGCACCGCCGGTGTGGTCAGCACCTTGGTGCTTGAGGTCCCTGATAACTGATCAGCTACTTGACCCTTATTAGCCGGTGACCCCATATTAGTCGGTGACCCCCTATTAGCCGCGGCACTCTGATCAAGCTGGGTTTGCGGCGGCGTTGGCAACGGTCGAGCTTGGCTGTCGTCTGCACCCGACTCAAGGTTATCGGACTCGGCATCAATCTCCAGTGTAAAAAGGGGCGAGTGCACCTTGGCAATATCGCCTTCGGCATAGTGCAGGCTGGTAACACGGCCGTTATACATTGAGGGAATCTCAACAATCGCCTTGTCGGTGCTGACATCGACAACAATCTGATCTTCCTCAATAAGGTCGCCCTCGCGCACCTTCCACTCAATGACTTCGCACTCGACAATGCCTTCGCCAATATCCGGCAGAATAAATTCTTTTTTCATGCTCTACTCCTGGTTGCCGCTACTGTCCCGAAAAACTCTTGCTCAATAATTGCGAGTTAATAGTTACACTTTAATAATTACTTTTTAATAAATACTTTTTAATAATTAATGGCAGCTTTGATCGCTTCAAAAATTTTTAACTGATCAGGTAAATAATGTTTCTCTAGGACCAGCGGAAATGGAGTATCCACTCCGGTCACCCGCAAGATCGGCGCCTCCAGGTTGAGAAAACACTGCTCCTGAAGCGTCGCGGCAATCTCACCGGCAAAGCCACCGGTCAGCGGTGCCTCGTGACTGATCAGCAGACGACCGGTTTTACGCAGTGAGGCCTCGACAGTGTCGCGATCCCAGGGTAACAAGGTGCGCAGATCGATAACCTCACAAGAGATTCCTTCAGCCGCTGCCAGCGCTGCAGCCTTATTAAGCTGAACCATCTGGGCACCCCAGCCAAGCAACGTAATATCCGTGCCCACCTGCACCACTTCAGCAACGCCCAATGGCAACTGATAGTCCACTGTCGGCACATCCCCGGTGGAGGCGCGATAGATTGCCTTGGGCTCAAAAAAGATCACCGGATCCGGATCACGGATCGAAGCAAGCAACAGCCCCTTGGCCTGATAAGGATTGCTGGGAATAACAACCTTGAGCCCTGGGGTATGACAAAAATAGGCTTCAGGAGATTGCGAGTGATAGAGCCCACCATCAATACCACCTCCGTAGGGTGCGCGAATCGTCAAGCCACCGCAGTTAAATTGATTGCCGCTGCGATAGCGAAATTTCGCTGCTTCGTTAACGATCTGATCAAATGCCGGAAAGATGTAGTCGGCAAACTGAACTTCGGCGACCGCCACTGAGCCCTGAGCCGCCAGGCCTATGGCAAAGCCAACAATGCCCTGCTCCGTGAGTGGCGTGTTAAAGCAGCGTTGGCTGCCGTGTTTCTCCTGCAGCTGACTGGTGGCGCGAAAGACGCCACCAAATTCACCAATATCTTCCCCCAGGCACACGACTTTGGGGTCTGTTGTCATGGCGATATCCAGCGCACGGTTGACCGCCTGCAGCAGATTTAAATGCTCAGTGACGGTCATATCGCTATCGGCAGAACTGCTCGTATTCATTTTTCACCCCCTGACTGATAAAGCGCCGGATAACTATCGGGATAGAGATCAATATGGGCCTGCAGGGAATCCAGCTGCTCGCGCAACTGTGCCGGCGGCGTGTGATAGACATCGGTAATGAGTTCGCCAAGCGCCGGTTTCGGGCGCTTTTCTGCCAGCTTGAGTTGCTCCAAAATCTCTTGGCGATAGCCTTGATAGAGCGCTGCATCCCGCGCTTCATCCCACCAACCCTGCTTTAACAGCCAGTTTTTCATGCGGCTGATTGGGTCTTTCTCACGCCACTGTTGTTCTTCATCATGACTACGGTAACCGCTGGGATCATCCGAGGTAGAGTGCGCCCCGAGGCGATAACTCATGGTTTCAATCAGTACCGGCCGCTGTTCTTCAACTGCGATTTTGCGCGCAGCGACAGCGGCACTGTAGACCGCCAGAATATCGTTGCCATCGACCCGGATGCTTTTGATGCCATAACCCACCCCGCGCGCGGCAATGCCATCGCCGGCATATTGCTGCGCCGCAGGCGTGGAGATCGCATACCCATTGTTGCGCGCGACAAATACCACCGGACAGTCCAATACCGCAGCCATATTCAAGCCGGCATGAAAGTCACCTTCCGAGGCCGCACCCTCGCCGAAATAACAAAGCGTGCAGGCATTTTTACCCTCCAATTTTTGGCCGTAGGCATAACCCGCCGCTTGAGGAATCTGAGTCGCCAGGGGCGAGCTGATGGTCATAAAGTTGAGTTCGCGACTACCATAGTGCACCGGCATCTGACGACCCTTGCCGAGATCATCAACATTACTGAACAGCTGGTTCATAAACTGTTCGGTGCTGAAACCACGAAAGCGTAGAGCCAGCTGCTCGCGGTATTGGCTCATGACCATATCGATGGGTTGAAACGCGGCAATGGTGCCGGCAATCGACGCCTCTTCACCGCTACAGGTCACATAAAAACTCAGCCGACCCTGTCGCTGGGCACTAACCATACGTTCGTCGAGCACCCTGGTGTAGACCATATCGGCATAGATTTTTTCCGCCAGCTGCGGCTCGATTGATGGTGCCTGGACAGCGTCCCTTAGACTGCCATCGGCCCGCAGTATCGACAGAGTTGGAATCGGGGACAACGGCCCCTCGATAAACAGATTTGTTTCGCTCTTGCCTGCCATATCCCACCAGCTTTAACGGTTTGTAGTAGCTATAAAGCTAGCACGAGGATCCCTAGAGAATCCTGCCAAAGAAGCTGTCTAATAATTGCGGTTACGAACTTTTATTGCTTAAGAAGTCACTAATTTGGCGATTTATTGCGAATAATTACCTAAACTAATCAAACACACTATCAATTGATCTAAATATGGCATGATCTCAAGATCACCGCTGCAGTGACTGACACTCACTACACGACAACCAAGCAGAGTTATTATGGCTGACTACAAACTGGATAATATCGACTGGAAAATTCTCGACATCCTGCAATCTGATGCCAGCATTTCCAATCTGGAACTGGCCGAACGGGTGTTTTTGTCGCCCTCTCCCTGCTCCAGGCGAGTCAAAAATCTTGAGGGTCTCGGTTATATCTCGCGCCGGGTAACACTGATCGATCAGCACAAAGCCGGGCTCCCAGTCACCGTATTTGTTCAGGTGAGCATGCACCATCAGGTCAAAGCCGATCTCGATCGCTTTGCTCAACAGGTTCTCGACTGGTCAGAGGTAATGGAGTGCTATCTGATGACCGGGGATTTTGATTATTTGATTCGCGTTGTCACACCGGATCTATTTGCCTATCAGGCATTTCTCGACAAACTGACTCAGGTTGAGGGTGTCGATCACATCAAGAGCAGCTTTTCACTGAAACCGATTCTGTATAAAACCGAATTACCCCTCACACATCTGCTCTAGAACGGTCTCGTCATCGCATCCTGATCGCCAAAACAGGACTTAACGCACATTTTCTCGCTTAAATCGATTCCATTAAGACTATCTTAATGTTCGCGCAATACTCTAGCCCTATAGAGTAAAAGGAAACTGTGCCATGACCGATGCAACCGCATTCCCACAACAGCACTCAATCGAGGCGCCAAGCGCAAACAGGCTGACATCGCCACTGCGCTGGCTCGGGCGCTCACTGACCTCCGCGCCGGAATTTCAGCTATTCAGAGCAACCTCTCCCGACAGGGATAAGGTCGAGAACTATATCGCCAAACAGTTCCACGCGGTTTACAGCGCCAAAATCAGTAACTTTATGCCGTTTCTGTTAACCATGAACTGCTTCGATGAGATCAGTGCCACAGCGGGTATGCGCCCCGCCACTGCAGAGCCACTATTTCTTGAGCAGTACCTTGCACAGCCAGTTGAACAGCGTATTACCGATTTACTCGACACATCCGTTGAACGGCAGCAGATCGTCGAAATCGGCAACCTCGCCGCCACTCGACGCGGCAGCAGTCAACTGCTGTTTTTACTGCTTACCGGCCTGCTCTACCAGACACAGTTTCAATGGATCGTATTTACCGGCAACAATCAGGTCGCCCGGTCACTGCAACGTCTGGGTATCGAACTGCACAATCTCGGTGATGCCGACCCTGAACAGCTGACCACGGATAATCAATCGGATTGGGGCTCCTACTACCAAGGCAACCCACATGTATTTTGCGCCAATATTCCCCAGGGCAAACTGGCGATGGATAACAGTAAAATATTCAGCGCAGCGTTTCAGAGCTATCAAGCCACCATCAATAGTTTGGCCTTGAGTGTGAACCGTGACATCACTGCACTGAACGCTAATAAAGATGACGCTGGCAACATTAACCGAGCGCATTGCAATGGATAATCTGCTCGCGGTTATCGCACAGCGATCAACCCAGCACACCGGTAATCAGGTGCTGCTGCGCGACAGTCAGCGATGTCTGACAGCAGATCAATTGATCACAGACTGTCGGGAACTCGCCAATAGCCTGCAAGCCATTGACAGCAAAATGGTTGCGCTGTTCGGTGACAACAGCTGCGACTGGGTCACCGCAGATCTGGCCTGCCAACAGGCCAATATCTGCCTGGTGCCGATCCCAACCTTTTTTTCTCAGAGTCAGATCGACCACGTCTGCATCACTCTCGCTGTCGATACGGTTATCTGTCAGTCAAGCCAACCCTTTAACTGTATCCCCGGCACTAAATTACAGGGGCAGCGCCCTATTCTCGACGGCCGCTACCAGCTGCTGCAACTAAACTGCGCTGTGCCCGGTGCCGCACTGCCAGCAAGCACTCAGAAAATTACCTTTACCTCTGGCTCAACCGGCCAGCCTAAAGGCGTCTGTCTGAGCGCGGAGCAACAACTGCTGCAGGCCTCTGCACTGGCCGATGCCGTGGCCATTGATCGCCCGCGACATCTTTGCCTGCTGCCTCTGAGCACCTTATTGGAAAATATTGCCGGCCTCTACACCCCGCTGTTGTGCGGCGGTGAAGTGATTATTCCCACCCTCGGCGAGATTGGTTTTCAAGGCAGCTCGTCGCTTAACACTCAACAGTTTTGTCAGACCATCAGCCGCTATCAACCACAGAGCATGATTCTGACGCCACAGCTGTTGGTCGCCATTATTGCCGCAGCCAAACAGGGCTGGGTGCCGCCGCAATCACTGACATTTGTCGCAGTCGGCGGTGGTCGGGTCTCCGAACAGCTGTTAAGCGAAGCACAGCAGTATGGCATCCCGGCCTACGAGGGCTACGGCCTTTCCGAATGCGCATCGGTAGTCAGCCTTAATACCCGAGCAGAGAGTGCAGCCAGCAGCAGCGGCAAACCTCTTCCCCATCTGACAGTCTCAATTGAAGATGGCGAGATTAGTGTTTCGGGCAATGCCATGCTCGGCTATGCCGGACAGCCGCAAAGCTGGGGGCAGAAGACTATTCAAACCGGGGATATCGGCAGTCTCGATAGCAACGGATTTTTGACCATCAGCGGGCGTAGCAAAAATATGCTGATCTCCAGCTTCGGGCGCAATATCAATCCCGAGTGGGTTGAAAGTGAACTGGTCGCCAACACCCTGATTGCCGATGCGGTGATCTATGGTGACGACCAGCCTCACTGCGTGGCACTGCTGCACCCCCGCGATCCGCAGCTCAGCGATGTGGCTATGCAGCAGATTATCGACAAGGTCAACGCCGGCCTGCCCGACTATGCACAGGTCAAGAACTGGCACCGTCTGCCACAACCCCTGCACAGCGAGCCGGGGCTGGTCACCGATAATGGCCGCCCGGTGCGCGCGGCCATCGCAACCCATTATCAGGAGGCGATCGATAGCCTCTATCGGCAAGGTGTAAAACCCTTTAACCAAGCGGTTCTTCATTAACTCTGGACAAGAGCTCTAAACGAGAACTCTTCACTCGAACTCTTCACTCGAACTCTTCACTCGAACTCTCAACTGGGAATCTAAACAGGAAATCTAAAAATGAACTTCTTTGACCAATTACAAAATGCCACCGCCACCGAGCGCGCCTCACTGTTCTCAGCACCGATTATTGACAGCGCACTGAAGGGCGAAGTCAGCCTTGATCAGTACGTCGCTTTTTTGACTCAGGCCTACCACCATGTCAAACACACAGTGCCGCTTTTGATGGCCACCGGTAGTCGCCTCAGTGAAGACAAAGAATGGCTGCGCAATGCGGTTGCCGAGTATATCGAAGAGGAGCTCGGCCATCAGGAGTGGATTCTCAATGATATCGCCGCCTGCGGTGGCGACAAGGAGGCGGTGCGCAACAGCCGTCCCAACATGGCCACCGAACTGATGGTCAGCTACGCCTACGACACCGTGCAGCGCATCAATCCACTGGGCTTTTTTGGAATGGTACATGTGCTCGAAGGCACCAGCATTAGTATTGCAGACAGCGCAGCCGACAAAATACGCGAAAGTCTGTCGCTACCGAAAAAGGCTTTTTCATATCTCTATTCCCACGGCTCTCTCGATCAGGAGCATGTGGAGTTTTTTAAAAACCTGATGAATAAGATAGACAATCCCGCAGAGCAGTCCCAGATCATTCATTCCGCCAAGGTGTTTTATACCCTGTATGGCAATATTTTCCGCTCATTGACGGCTCAGCCAGCAATGATGCTGGCAGCCTGAGAGAGATAATCCTATGCAACTTAACAATCGACAGATTCTTCTGACCGGCGCCGCCGGCGGTATTGGTCGCGCCATCGCCACCCAGCTCAGCGCAGCGGGCGCCACACTCTCTCTCGTGGGACGCAACCTGACCGCGTTGACAGCTGTGGGCGAGTCACTGGACGCACCACATTATGCCTTGGCCGCAGATATCAATAGTGCTGAGGGTCGCGACATGATCACTGCCCACTGTGAAGCGCAGGCCGTGGATATTGTTATCAACTGTGCCGGCGTAATGGATTTTGCTCTGTTCGAAGAACAGCAGCAAAGCGCAATTGAATCAATGATCAACACAAATCTGCTGTCACCGATGTTGCTTTGCCAACAAATTATTCCGCTACTTAAACGCCGCCCCGAAGCGGCTATTATCAACGTCGGCTCAATTTTTGGCAGTATTGGCCACCCCGGCTTCACCGCCTATTGTGCGAGCAAGCACGGGTTGCGCGGCTTCACCGAAGCATTGCAGCGCGAGCTTGCCGACACCTCCATACGCGTCGGCTATCTGGCACCTCGTGCAACAGATACTGAATTTAACTCCCCAGCAGTTGTGGCCCTGAACAAAGCTCTGGGCAACAGCATGGATAGCCCGGAACAAGTAGCAACCGACCTCGTTGGGTTATTAAAAAGTCAAAAGCCACGTCGGTTTATGGGCTGGCCAGAAAAACTCTTTGTCAAAGTAAATGGGCTTTTCCCCAATGTCGTCAGCGGCGCATTGATTAAAAGTCTTCCGATTATCAAGCAACACAGCACATCCAACTCATCACGAGGGTAAAACAATGCAAATGAGAAAACTAAACTACGCTATTTTTGCTACCATCTTCGCGCTCACGTTAAGCAGCGCGGCGCTGTCGGAGTCAGCGATCGACACAGCCCTGTTGTCGAGTATTGCGCAATTGCAAAAAGGCTGGGCAGAAGTAAACTATCAGAGTCAGGGAGACCAGCAGCTCGAGGAATTTGCGGTGTTACTCGAGCGTGCCACGGCGTTAGTTGACGCCAACCCGCAAGCAGCACCAGCCTATATTTGGCGTGGTATTATTGAGTCCACTTATGCTGGTGCCAAAGGTGGGCTGGGCGCACTCAAATTTGCCAAGGCCGCTAAGGCGGATTTGGAGAAAGCTCTGGAATTAGAGCCTGAAGCAATGTCTGGCTCAGCTTATACCAGCCTCGGAACGCTCTATTTTAATGTGCCGGGCTGGCCAATTGCTTTTGGCAGTGACAAGAAGGCGCAAGCGCTTTTGACCAAAGCCCTTACTCTTAATCCGGACGGCATCGACAGTAACTATTTTTATGCCAGTTTTATGCAGTCCCAGGGCCGCGACGAAGAAGCTCGAAACTTCTTCCTCAAGGCACAACGTGCGGCTCCTCGCGCAGATCGTCCCCTGGCTGATGCCGGACGACAAAAAGAGATTAGTGAGGCACTTGCAGCCCTCGACGCAAAATAAGTCGCGCGGGCGCAACAAGTACCAAAATTCGAAATAGCCAGTAACGAAACAGCGGGTAACCATGCAGATTCTGGTAGTTGAAGACGATCAAGCTCTGGCCGAGGGATTGTGCACTGCACTGAGACGGCAGAACTACGCTGTCAACAGCGTTAGCTCGGGGCGTGATGCGCTGCATGTTATTCGCGCTGAAACACCGGATATCGCCATTCTCGATTTGGGCTTGCCAGATATGGATGGCATCGATGTCCTCAAGCAGGCACGCAGCCAACACCCCGCGCTGCAGATTTTGGTACTTACTGCGCGCTCGCATATCGAGCAAAAAATTATTGGTCTCGATAGCGGCGCCGATGACTATCTGGCCAAGCCGTTTGAAATTCCCGAACTCTTGGCCAGACTGCGTGTTCTCGAGCGACGCCTCGGCACGGCCAAAGCCACCCAAATTATTGTCGGCGAGGTTAAACTCGATACCAGCAACAACAGTGTCGTTTTAGGTGACAACGAGCTGGAGCTCTCGCGCCGGGAATTTATGCTGCTGCGCAGCCTGATGGAAAATGTCGGCCGTGTGCAGACCCGCAACACTCTGGAAACCAGACTCTACAGCTGGGGCGAAGAGGTCGCCAGCAATGCACTCGAAGTACACATTCACAACCTGCGCAAAAAACTCGGCAGTGACTTTATTAAAACCGTTCGCGGTGTCGGCTACAGAGTTAATCAGCAATGAATTCGATTCGCCTGTTTTTGGTCACCACCATTCTGGCACTAGTAACCCTGTTTGTGTTTGTTTCGGCACTGCGTGGCTACCAATCGAGCATGCTGCAGGCAGAACAGCTCTTTGACAGCCAGCTGCAGGTCACAGCGAAATTAATGGCGAATGTCCATAGCGCAAATCCAGATACGTCAATCAAATTGAATGATAAGCTCGCCTTTCAGGTCTGGCACGACAAAAAGCTGATGGCGCGATCGGCCAATGCACCAACAGACCCTATCGCTTTGCAACAACCCGGATTTGGCTACCACAACTTTGCCGGTTACCGCTGGCGCACCATTTCTTACTTCAGCGACAACAACTGGATCATGCTCGCGGAGCGCAGTGATATTCGCTTTAGTCTGGCGGAAAATGTCGTGACCAAGTCGCTGCTGCCAACCCTGATCGGACTGCCTGTATTGGGGCTGTTAATCTGGTTAATTGTCAGCGGAGGAATGCGGCCGCTGCGCAATCTAGCCAAAGAGCTGAGCGGCAAACAGGCAGATGATTTGCGACCCCTGTCGACGGTTCTGCCCAAGCAGGAACTCGCTCAGATTATCACCTCAACCAATGGACTGTTACAGCGCCTTGAGTCCTCACTGCAGCGTGAGAAGCAATTTGCCTCCGACGCCGCCCATGAGCTGCGCACGCCAATCAGTAGCCTGAAAATTCAGCTGCACAATATGGCGCAAGAACTGGCCAGCCAGGATAGCAGCGTTAATCAAATCACCCAAACAGCCAACCAGCTGGAACACGTAGTGGAGCAAATCCTGGCTCTCTATCGGAGTTCTCCGGATCACTACAATGCACAGTTTTCCCCGCTCGATCTGACCGCTGTGGCGCAAGACATTATCGCTGAGGAATACAGCAGCTTTGAGCGCAAAGACCAGACCATTGAATTACAGGGCGACGGCCAGATTATTCTCGGCGAACGCTTTTCCCTCGAGACACTTATTCACAACCTACTTAGCAATGCCAATAAATACACCCCCGAAGGCGGGCAGATTTTAGTCAGTGTCAGTCGCGAGGGTAACGCTATTCTGCTGCGAGTTGAAGATTCCGGACCAGGCATTGCCGAAGACCAAACTCAACGAATCTTCCAGCGCTTCTATCGCGTCGGCGGAGATCGCCATCAGTCGGGTGAGCCAGGCTGCGGCCTCGGCCTGGCTATCGTCAAGCGGGTTGCCGAACTCTACCATGCCACAGTCGACGTCGGACCATCAGTGTTTTCGAGCGGTTGTGCTTTTACCTTGCGTTTTCACGCGCCAAGTCCCTCCCAATTGGAACAACTATGATATTTTCTAAACTGAAACAGGTCTTGTCAGCAGCGCTGGGTATGGTCATCGCTATATTGGTCAGCACCCTCGCGACAAGTGCAACACAAGCATCAACGCCGGTGGTCGAAATCGACATTAAAGATCATCTGTTTTTTCCCGCAGAGTTCACCATACCGGCCAACACCAAAGTAAAACTGCTGATCCACAATCTCGATCCAACACCGGAGGAGTTTGAAAGCTATGAACTCAACCGCGAAAAGGTGATTACCGGCAATAGTCGCGCCGTTATTTTTATCGGACCTTTGCAACCAGGCACCTACCCGTTCTTTGGAGAGTTTTATCCCAAGACCGCTCAGGGAAAAATTTTGGTTAAGTAACCGGCAAACTGATTATGTTATTGAACTCCGTTATTTTGATACTGCAGGAAACCCTCGAAGCCGCACTGCTTATTGGCGTGCTGCTGGCAATCAACGCGCGAATGCACAATAGCCATGGCTGGTTGTGGCGGGGACTGGGGCTGGGAACAGTGATCGCCTTTGTGACAGCCGTAAATATGGGCAGCATCTCGAGTTGGTTTGACTACGCTGGACAGGAAGTATTGAACGCGGTGATGCAATCACTGATCTGTCTGCTGATCGTGGTAACGGTCTGGTTGATCGCGGGAATGAAGCAGCTGCCACACAGCACGCAACAGGCCAGAAATCGCTTCGGACAATTCTGCACGGTTATTATTATGCTCGCGGTTATTCGTGAAGGTCAGGAGATCATGCTTTATCTGAGCGGTTTCCTGGGCAATAGTGAGCATATTCAAAAAGTATTTATCGGCAGCATTATCGGCTTTGGCATCGGTGCCAGCACAGGCATCCTGCTGTTTTACAGCCTCGCCGGTCTGCCACAAAAGTGGTCAGGACCCGTGACCATTACCCTGCTGGCCCTGTTTGCCGGCACCATGCTCTCGCAGTCGGTGCTGCAACTCACACAGGTGGACTGGATTGAACAGTCCGCACCACTCTGGGATAGCTCAGCCATATTGGCCGAAAACAGCCTAATCGGCGAGTTGCTCTATGCCTTGATTGGCTATGAATCAAAACCAACCGCAGCACAGGTACTTAGCTATGCTGCTGCCACGTGCCTGGTCTTGCTGGCAGCTAACAGGCACCTCTTAACAGCCAATCGCCAACCTGATCAGAACAGCGGAGAAATAGCCCAGTGACAAAGCAACCTGTAATTATAACAATGCTATTTGTCAGCTTGATCGGCGGGCTGCTCAACAGTAGCGCCAGCGCAGACGGCATGGTGATCGACAAAGTCTACCATCCCTATGTGCAGGCTACCGAGCAGGAGCTTGAATTCAGAGCCGTGATTCAAGACCATCAACCTATCGCACCAGATAACAATCAACTCTACCGCTTTGCCTACGGCCGGTCACTTAACGATCGTTGGTTTGCCGAAGTCTATCTCACCGGCGATCGCTCGGATGAGGTCGGTTTCGATCTGCGCGCTGTCGAAATTGAGTTGAAGTGGCAGCTAACCGAACAGGGCGAGTACTGGGCTGACTGGGGTATGTTGTTCGAGGTATCCAAAGCCATCGATGAAAATATCTACGAAGTCGCCAGCGGGATTATTGCAGAAAAAGAATTCGGCAACTGGAGTCATACGGCTAACTTTATTGTCGAGCAGGAGTGGGGAAACGATATTGTTGACGAACTCGAATCCTCATTAGCAGTGCAGAGCCGCTACCGTTACAGCCAACTATTTGAACCCGGCATCGAGTTTTATAAAGGTCAGGATACCTTTGCGATTGGTCCGGTGATAATGGGTGAATTGCGCTGGGGAATGCGTCAGAAACTCAAGTGGGAGAGCGCTGCGATTTTTGGTCTTGATGAGAAAAGTCCCGATCTTACCTTGAGACTGTTATTTGAATACGAGTTCTGATCGCCAGCTAAAAAGCTAAAAAGCTAAAAAGCTAAAAAGCTAAAAACCATCTGATAGCGCCACCGTCGACTCACTGGAAAATTGCTTGCGCGCCAATGCAATTTTCTCATCAGCGCTGTCGCAACCATCAGCAATTTGCTCCGCCACTCGCAGGCGCTGGCGCAGTCCGGTTTGATTGGCAATCTGGATTGCCAGACCTGGTCTTGCGTTGAGCTCCAACAACATGGGTCCGCGCAGTCGATCGAGGACAATATCCACTCCCAGATAGTCAAGTCCTGAGAATTCAGCACAACCAGCGGCGAGTTCCAACAGCTGTTGCCAGTGGGGAATTTGCAGTGTGTCGAAACCCATCCCGGTATCCGGGTGGCAACTGACAATACGGCTGTTTTGCACCGCACAAACACTGCGGCCGTTGCCGATATCAATGCCCACACCCACCGCCCCCTGGTGCAAATTGGCTTTGCCATCAGAACTATGCGTGGCGCAGCGCAACATCGCCATCACCGGTACACCGCGGAACACAATCACCCTTATATCGGGCACTCCCTCATAACTGTAGTCCTGGAGAATCGGATCAAATTCAATTAGAGCCTCTATCATAGCGCGGTCATTGCGACCGCCAAGGCTATGCAGTCCGGCAAGAATATTGGAGCTGTGGCGACGCACGGCACTGGCATTGATTCGCGCACCATTGGACTTGATAAACTGCTCACCATCACGCCCAACAATCACCAGAATGCCCTTACCGCCGCTGCCATGCGCCGGTTTGATAACAAACGAGTCATGCCCATCAACCAGATCACTAACGCTCTTTACCTGAAACTGATAGTCCACCGTACCGTAGAGCTCCGGAACAGCAATACCGCGAGCGATCGCGGCGCTCTTGGTCATAAGTTTGTTGTCCGCCAAGGCGTAGTGTCTGCGCTGATTGTAGCGCCCAATAAAGCTGGTATTACGCTGGTTCATACCGAGAATCCCCAGCTCGCGCAGACGCTTTGGCGAGACCAATAGAGCCATTTTGCTATTGGTCTCGAGACGCTTGCGAAACAGATGGCCGCGCTTTTTCATGAGGCTGAGGATCCGCTAAATCGCGGAATCGGTAGAGCTCGGACAATCGGTAGCCGGTATATTTACCGAGCAATAAAATAACGCCCAGCAGACTCAACATCAGCTCCGGAAAATTAAAGGTCAGATGTTCAACCAGATGATTGGACATTGCCATATAGGCCAGCACCGCGACGACCAAACTGCCACTGGCCTGAATCAACACCTCGTGGCCACCTTCTTCCTCCCACAGAATCGACATGCGTTCAATGGTCCAGGCAACGATAACCGTCGGGAAAAACGTCACCTTGAGCACCTGATCGAGACCTAGCTTATAACTTGCCACCGCCAGAGCCGCCATCATCAGAATCACCATAATAATTACCGTGGCAACCCGTGCGACCAGCAGTAAATTAAGCCGACTGAGATAGGAGCGAATCCACAGACCCGTGCATAGCAGCACCAAAAAAATAATCAATCCGACCAGCAATGTGGTCTGGATAAACGCCAGCGCGATCAAAATGGGCATAAAGGTGCCCGAGGTTCTCACCCCGACCAGCAGACGCATCATCACCACCACCAACGCGGCAACTGGAATCAGCAATAGTCCTTTAAAAATACCCTGCTGCTCGACAGGCAGGCTATAGATGGAGAAATCGAGCAATGCAAACTCCTCAGAGCGCTGCTCCATACCCAGCACTGCCTTGGCCGGCAGACTATTGCTCACCAGAGCGAACTCGAGACTCGAATTGCGGCCACCAGACACTCTGAGCACAGCGCCGTCGCCACGCTGCCAGATATAGAAGTTATCCGGCACACCGACAGTGACACGGATCGGATCAACCACAATCCAGCGCTCACCCGTGTGTACTTCAAGCAGTGAACTCAGGGTTTGCCGACGACGCCCGTCTTCCAGCTCGACACCACGCAACTCGTGAGCGCTGATATCGGCACTGGCCAGAACATCGAGTACCAGGGTCAGCCAATCATCCGAATACGAATCGATCAGGAACAGGACATCCTGCTCCTGACCATCGCGCTGAAATTCCTGTAACAGCAACAGTGTAAAGCTCTCACTATCTGACGACTGCTGGGCAATCCGATCCACAAGCCGGTTCATCGCCGCCTGTTGATTCGCCTCCAACAGGGGTTTGATCGGCGGCTCAACCGCCATATCCGGTAATTCGCGGTCGGCATTAGCGCGATAGATTTGCGCCTTGTAATAAAGCGTGGTGGGACGCTCCAGCGACTGACGCGTCCAACGCGCCGTGCTGTTATTGTCGCTGTCTCTGACGATGGAAAAACCAAACCCGGATGAGACAAAGTGTTCGTCGATAATAACCCAGCCCGCCAGCGATACCGGCAAACTCAACTCGACATTGACCGGTCCCTTGCCCGGCGTAAAACTAGCCTTTGACTCGACAGTCCAGACTTCGCGGTATTCGCCAGGCACCAGCGGCAGATCAAGACTCACCGCTTTGTATAGAGTCAGCCCGACACCCAGCGCAATCAACACACCGGCGATCAAGGCAATTTGCACACGAGAGTTAATCACTGCTGCTCTCCGGTCGCACGGTCAACGTATGGTGGCGACTGACATCGACAATCATATTGTCGACAAGGAAATTGCGCCCAATCAAAAGAGGATATTCAAAATCGGTGCGATCAGAGAGATTGACATCAATTCGCGAACGGATATCGCCCAGTGTCACCCACATCCTGACCACATAACGCAATTCATCCGGATAGCCACTCTGCTTGATTCGCACCCGACGTCGCAGCCGCAGCTCCTGCTGGTAGGCACTACCGGTCACCGCATCGATCAGAACGAAACGCACATAGCGTTTACCATCTTTTTCAATTAGTTGAATATCTTCGGCATGAATGGATGTGGTGTCGGCACCGGTATCGATACGTGCCTCAACCCAGAGATCCGCCGGCTGCACCCGCGCCCACTCAACTGCACCGACAATCGGCAAATGCAACTGACCGGCTGTGGCGGCCACTGGCGGTGGTGCGGTAACGGTTTTGGTCACTATGCGCTCAATCACCTGAGGCTCAGGGCAGCTTTGCACCTCGATAGACTCACCAGGCTCAGCGGACTCAGTGCTGACTTCATCAACTGCCGCGCACTCTTCAGGAGGCATCCACTGGGAAACCAGAGCACAGCTCGATAACAGCATGGCCGTTATCAGAGCGACCGAGATACCGGATAGCGAACAACTAGACATAAAACGAAAATCCAATCAACTTTTGATTTCCAACTTGTACGGCCCAATAAAATTATTCATATATGAATGAAACTCACCCAACTGGGGAATATTACACGCTCTGATTAACATAGCACAGGGTGCTGCAGGAGGCAGCGACGAAATACGTCGATTTGGAGAGGAAAGAGGTGACATGAAACGGCACACCGCCGGTATGCCGAATGCAGTATCTAATCAGATCAGGGCAGGTCGTCGACCAGCTCACCCTCGACCGGCTCAAGCAGATCTTCGCGATCAACATTGAGTGCCAGCATTACCGTGGCAGCGACATAAACTGAGGAATAGGTACCAATGCCAACACCCACCATCAGCGCCACAGAGAAGTTATGAATTAACTCTCCGCCGATAAAATACAGGGCTAACAGCACCAACATGGTGGTCACGGAGGTGTTAATGGTCCGCCATAGAGTCTGCGAGAGAGATTCGTTAATCACTTCAATTGAGGTCGCCTTGCGAATTTTGCGGAAGTTTTCCCGGATCCGGTCCGATACCACAATGGTATCGTTAAGTGAGTAACCGACCACGGCCAGTATCGCCGCCAACACCGTCAGGTCAAACTCAAGGCGGGCAATGGAGAAAAAGCCAAGGGTAATAATCACATCGTGGGCCAGCGCCAACACTGCGCCGATGGCAAATTTGAGCTGAAAACGCATCGCAACATAGAGCATCACCACGGCTAGCGCAGTAAGCATGCCAAGACCACCATCTTCACGCAGCTCTTCGCCGATTTGCGGGCCAACAAAATCCACTCGGCGCAGCTCAACGGTCTCGTTGGCGTTTTCCAGGATTGCGTACACCTTTTCCGAGAGGCCCTGTTCCGGTTTGCCCTGCAAACGGATCAGCACATCAGTCTCGGAGCCGTAATGTACCACCACCGGACCTTCGAATCCGGCTGCTTCAAGTCGCTCGCGAATCGACGCAACATCCGCCGGCTGCTGGTAACCGACCTCAATCTGCGTGCCGCCAGAAAAATCCAGTCCCAGCACTAACCCTTTGGTCGACAGAGAGAAAATCGACGCCACCAACAGCAGTCCAGAGAAGACCACTGCGACCTTGCGCAGGCCCATAAAGTTGTACACTTTTATGTCAGTCATGCTGTTCTTCCTATATCCACAGGGTTTTGATTTTGCGACCACCGACAACCAAATTAACCAGTCCGCGGGTCATCACAATCGAAGTAAACATCGAGGTCAAAATACCAATCGACAGCGTCACAGCAAAGCCCTGCACCGGACCAGAGCCAATCAGAAACAGTATCAGTGCGACAATTAATGTCGTGATATTGGCATCCAGAATCGAGACAAACGCACGATCATAACCGGCACTGATAGAACCCTGAATCGATGCGCCCGCCGCTAACTCCTCACGGATCCGCGAAAAGATCAGCACATTGGCATCCACCGCCATACCAACCGTTAACACGATACCGGCGATACCCGGCAGAGTCAGGGTTGCACCGAGCAGCGACATAAACGCCACCAGCAGCACCAGATTCATCGCCAGCGCAATATTGGCAAACACACCAAAGCCGCGATAGACCGCCAGCATAAACAGCAGCACCAGCACCATACCAAATGTCACTGACTTAACACCCAGTTCGATATTATCTGCGCCCAGCGATGGACCGATGGTACGCTCTTCAACAATATACATCGGTGCCGCCAAGGCACCGGCGCGCAACAACAGCGCCAGCTCCGAGGACTCGCGCTGCTCGAGACCGGTGATACGGAACTGCTTACCGAGCTGTGACTGAATCGTCGCCAGACTGATAATGTTTTTCTCAACAAAAGGCACAGGTGTCAGCACCAGTTCACCACTTTCGTCGACAGATTTTTCGAGCTTGGTTCTAAACTCGATAAACAACACCCCGAGACGCCGACCAACATTGTCACGGGTGGCGTAACCCATCTGCCAACCACCCTTGGCATCAAGGGTGATATTGACCTGCGGCCGGCCATTTTCGTCAAAGCTGGCTCGGGCATCGGTCACATTTTCACCGGTGATAACGGCGCTGCTCTCCAGACGCGCATCAGGGCCTTGGCCTTCCGGATTGCGAAATTCAAACACCTCGCCAATGCGGTCAAGGGATTCGAGGCGGAACTCCAAGTTTGCAGTCTTACCGATAATACGTTTAGCCTCGGCGGTATCCTGAACCCCAGGCAACTCGACGACAATACGATTTTTGCCCTGACGCGAAACCAGAGGCTCAGAGACACCCAACTCGTTGACTCGATTGCGGAGTGAAGTGAGGTTTTGCTTGATCGCGTTATCCTCAATTTCCCTCGTGGCAAGCTCGCTGAGCTTAAGCACCAGCGACAGCGGGTTTTGCCCCTGCTGCGACTGGGGTTGCAGGTCGCGGTAGTTGGTGCGAATCAATGTCTTGGCACGCTCAACTTCCTCTTCATCGCGGAACTGACCAATAATCTGGTTGTTGCTAAGCTCAAAACTGCGGTAGCGAATACGCTCGTCGCGAAGGGCGGTTTTAACATCTTCAAGGTCGCCTTCAAGGCGCGTTTTCAGCGCCGAGTCGAGGTCGACTTCGAGCAAAAAGTGCACCCCGCCGCTGAGATCGAGCCCCAGCTTCATCGGCATACCACCCAGATCGCGCAGCCAATCAGGTGTTGTCGGTGCCAGATTGAGCGCAACAATATAATCGCCACCCATGCTCGCCTGAATTACCTCTTTGGCACGCAATTGCATGTTGGCATCTTTCAAGCGAACCAATAAAGCCTCACCATCGGCTGTGCCGGCAAAGTGCCCAATACCCACTTCATCGAGGGAGTCTTCAACCTTCTGCAACACCGCAGCATCGATCTGCATGGCACCACTCTGTCCCGAAAGCTGAATCGCAGGATCCGGCGGATAGAGGTTTGGCGCGGCATAGACAAAGCCAAAGGCGATAACCAAAAGGATTGTTATATTCTTCCACAGGGGAAATTTGTTAGGCATGGCGACACAGTCCAGTCAATTCAGCCGCGCATTATAGCGGCATTAAGGGAATAGTTGGGGGCAGAATTTTCGATTTAAAGGCTTTGGCCAACAACAACCTATACTTGCGGCCCATCCATTCCCTGCTTGCGATAAAATTCAGCGGCAAAAGCATCCAGCCGACCCTCAGCAATCGCCTCACGCAGACCCGCCATCAACGTTTGATAAAAACGTAAGTTATGAATGGTATTGAGTTGCGCGCTAAGCATTTCACCACAGCGCTCAAGGTGATG
The DNA here is from genome assembly GCA_024644595.1 of Porticoccaceae bacterium. Lineage (GTDB taxonomy): Bacteria > Pseudomonadota > Gammaproteobacteria > Pseudomonadales > Porticoccaceae > HTCC2207. The sequence continues at coordinate 38,283 of JAHEHL010000006.1, forward strand.
CAGATATCCGCGACTGAAATTACCGCAGGTATAGCAATCACATTCTGCATCCAGGGGCGCGGTGTCATGTCGATGACGGGCGTTGCGAATTTTGATCACCCCAGTACTCGTAAAAAGGTGGCCGTTGCGCGCATTGCGGGTCGGCATCACGCAGTCAAACATATCAATGCCGCGACGCACGCCCTCCACCAGATCTTCCGGCTTGCCCACGCCCATCAGATAGCGCGGCCGATCCTCGGGCATCTGGTGCGCCAGATGATCGAGTATGCGCATCATGTCTGCCTTGGGTTCGCCGACCGACAGGCCACCGATCGCATAGCCATCAAAACCGATATCCACCAACCCTTGCAGAGATTTATCGCGCAGTGACTCATACATGCCGCCCTGAACAATACCAAACAGCGCCGAAGGACTGTCGCCATGGGCGGCCTTGCTGCGCGCCGCCCAACGCAGAGACAACTGCATTGAGTCACTGGCCTGCTTTTCGGTCGCGGGATGCGGTGTACACTCATCAAAGATCATAACAATGTCGCTGCCGAGATCCCTCTGAACCTGCATCGACGTCTCGGGATCAATAAACACCGGACTGCCATCAATCGGCGACTTGAACTTGACGCCCTCCTCAGTGATCTTGCGCATATCGCCAAGACTAAATACCTGGAATCCACCAGAGTCGGTCAGTATTGGCCCCTGCCACTGGGCAAAATCGTGCAGGTCGCCATGTGCTTTGACAACCTCAGTACCGGGCCGCAACATCAAATGAAAGGTGTTACCGAGAATAATTTCAGCGCCGATCTCTTTTATATCTCGGGGCAACATGCCCTTTACCGTGCCGTAAGTGCCGACTGGCATAAAAGCGGGGGTCTGCACGTTGCCACGGGGAAATTTAATTTCGCCACGACGCGCCTTGCCATCGGTTGCCGAAACAGAAAATGACATACAGCACTCGCGCGCCGCTGAGGTTTTAGATAGATCAGTCACTGCGGATACTCCTCGGCGGCATTGGGGTTGTGACGCAAAAACATCGCATCACCATAACTGAAGAAACGATAGCGCTCAGCCACCGCCTCGCGATAAGCCTGCATGATAGGCTGATAACCAGCAAAGGCACTGACCAGCATAAGCAGAGTCGACTCCGACAGATGGAAATTGGTCAACAGCCCATCGACCACCTTAAAGCGATAGCCGGGGAAAATAAAAATATCGGTGTCACCCTCATAGGGTGCAATGGTTCCGCTGCTGGCCGCCGTTTCAAGACAGCGGACACTGGTAGTGCCAACTGCGATCACTCGACCACCGCGCGCTTTGGTGTCCACCACCTGGGCACAGACGGCATCACTGACCTGTAACCACTCGGAATGCATCTTGTGATCGTGAATATTGTCCGCGCGCACCGGCTGAAAGGTGCCCGCACCCACATGCAATGTTACAAAGGCAATCTCGGCACCTTTGGCTCTAATCTCGTCAAGCAATTGATCATCAAAGTGCAATCCCGCCGTTGGTGCCGCCACCGCACCGGACTGCTGAGCATAAACAGTTTGATAGCGGTTTTTGTCCTGATCTGTATCAGCGCGATCGATATAGGGCGGCAGCGGCATATGTCCAATATGATCGAGCACATCCAGCACCGCCGCACTGAACTTCAATTCAAACAGATCATCGACACGGCCGAGCATCTCGGCACTGTAACCCTCATCAAATAACAGCTGGCTGCCCATTTTCGGCGACTTGCTGGCACGTATATGCGCCAATACCAAATCGGCACTCAAAACCCGCTCAACCAACACCTCAACCTTGCCGCCACTGGCTTTGTGACCAAACAGCCGCGCCGCGATCACCTTGGTATTGTTAAATACCATCAGATCGCCCGGCGCAATATGATCGAGAACGTCGGCAAACTGCTGGTGGCGCAAATCATCGGCCACAGAGTCTAAATAAAGCAGACGGCTGCCCCGTCGTTGCTCGGCGGGCTGACGGGCAATCAACTCATCGGGAAGGTCAAATTGAAACAGGTCACGGCGCATAAATAGTCGAGTCAAAGCCTGATATTAACGGTTGTCTGATATAAGCCGGCAAGGGTATAGAAATTACCGGCAAAGGCCAAATCCTTTAATCAGGCTGATCCGTTTGAGACGGTAAACTTTTATGCAGCACCACAAAGCCCACGATTCCAGACAGCAGGGAGCCGGCAATAATCCCCAACCTCTCATCAAAGAGCAAATTGACACCGGTCTCTTCAAAGGCCAGAGAGCCGACAAACAAACTCATGGTAAAGCCAATCCCGCACAGCACCGCAACACCGTAGAGATTCCACCAATTCATTTGCGCCGGCAACTGCGTCAGTTTCAGTTTTATCGACAACCAACAGAGACCGAAAATACCCACCTGCTTGCCGACAAACAAACCGAGCAAAATACCGATCGGGACATCATGAAGAAAGTCCTCAACACCGACACCAGTGAGACTGATCCCGGCATTGGCAAACGCAAAAACGGGCAAAACAAAGAATGCCACCACAGAATGTAGATCGTGTTCGAGATTTTTTAGCGGCGAAATACTCTCATCCGACTTACAGCTAAGTGGAATAAACATCGCCAACACAACACCGGCAAGTGTCGCGTGCACACCAGACTTCAACGTGGCCACCCACATCACCAAGCCGACGAGTAAATAAGGGCTCTTGGATATCACACCACGGTAATTAAATATCGCCAGCAACAGCGTACACAGCGCCGCCGTCACCAACGCCATAACAGAAATTTTTGAGGTGTAAAACAGCGCGATAATCACAATCGCGCCAATATCATCAAAGATCGCCAACGACGTAAGAAAAATCTTCAACGATGTCGGCACCCGTGACCCTAACAAGGTCAGAATACCCAAGGCAAAGGCTATATCAGTCGCCGCAGGAATCGCCCAGCCTTGCACGGCAATGGGATCGTGATGATTAAAGTACAGGTACACCAACGCCGGAATCAGCATGCCACCAATCGCACCGATACCAGGTAAAATAATATTCCGCTTGTCGGACAACTCGCCCTCTATCAACTCCCGCTTTAACTCCAGCCCAACCAGGAAAAAGAATACAGCCATCAGCCCATCGTTAATCCAAAGTAGCAGCGGCTTGGCAATCTCACCAGGGCCAAGCCGGATCTCGAGTGGCGTCGAAAGCAAAAGCTGGTAGTACCCTTCAAAGGGTGAGTTAGCCATCACGATCGCCAGCGCAGCCGCGAAGATCAACAGGATGCCACCCGCAGACTCCATCTTTAAAAATGTCGCGACAAATGAACTGGACTGTTTGTGCATTGAGATTCCTTGCGAAGAAAAAATGTTATTAAAAGTAATAATCGCCGTCCCAGTGTCTCATAAAACAGGGATTAGCGATGCGGGTTCAGCTCACTTTACGTGCCATAGCTCAAACAAGCTCACCCTTCACCGACTAAATGGCAACTCACAAAATTAACAGTCCATGCAGACCGGCTCTTAACTCGCGAATCAGCTCAGGAAATAGCGGTTGACCCCCTTTTGATCACTGCTATAATCGCCGCCCGACCCAGAGACGTGCCGTTATCTGTTATGGGTGGGCAATGTAGACAAGGAGCAGGATGCTCGAGTGTCGTGACGGACAGAACGTCCGGGAACGACCACCCGGACCAGCGCCACGCGCTGGCAAGCAACAATGCAAAGCAAGACTAGCAGCACCGATTTTATGCCAGTGTGGTGGAATTGGTAGACACACGGGATTCAAAATCCCGCGCCCTTAAAAGCGTGCCGGTTCGAGTCCGGCCACTGGTACCATGCATACTAAAAAGCCCCTGCATTCATTAGACTGCAGGGGCTTTTTAGTTCTTATCTAGCAATTTCTACATTAATAAGTCAATCCAACGGCACTCCATATCGCACAGATGCCCAAAAGCATCATCCTTAGTAAGCTAACGATATTCATATCTCATCCTCCACATTTCTATTATCCCCATCGGCCATGTCTTGATAGGTCAATTCGGCGCCGCCCGCAACGGCGTCAAAATCCGGCTTGTTGGTGATATAACGTATTACGCCCCCGAGCGCACTCTGCCCGTATAACGTCCCCTACGGCCCTTTCAGCACTTCAATCTGCGCCATATCCACCAGCTTGATATCCTGATTCTTCAAACCCAGTGGAAAATCATTCACATAGGTGGAGGTGCTTGCGTTGATTGGATCCCCACCGCTGCTGGTGGCAATCCCTCGAAAAACGGTGGGGCTGAACCCCGCTCCCGACTCGATAACCGTTACCCCCGGGATAGTGGCCATAATTTGATCGTAGGAGGTGATCCCCATTTTTTTCATCTGCCCACCGGAAATGGCACTAACCGATAAGCCAGTATCCTGCAAACTGGTTTCGCGCTTGCTGGCGGTGACAATGATTTCTTCCAGCCCTCTTGATACTCTTTGCTGCTCCTGATCCAGCTCCTCTGCCATCCCATGCTGCACAGTACCGCTTACTAAAAATGCAATAACACTTGTTAAGATATTATTCTTGAATTTCATATCGCCTTCTCCCTGTCTTTGAAATTGATCATCGGGGCACGCTACCGCCAACTGCTGTGCCGATACTGATTCTGCACTCACAACGGTCAACACCCCATCAACAAAACCGCCTGTAAACCCGGTGCAGTGCAGTAACTTCGTTACTGCCTGCATCAAGGTGTACTGTCCTGCCATGGGATTTGCCAACCGTTGCCTTGCCAGGTCATAAGGAAAGAGAAATTGTTCGCCGGTTTGTTTTGCCAGTTGATTCAGGGAAGCTGCGACACTTTGTCTCGGGAGGTCCACGTCGTAACGGCGTGATTCCTCTTGTGCACAAAGCGACTGTGATACCCCACACCATCCCAGACTGACGACAAGTAGTAATGTCCTCATTCTGACACTTGCCACCGGTTTACTGTTGGCGCTCTCATGTATTTCTCTGCGCCAATTTTTTTCCCATGCAGGCTGTTAACCCCATGGCCACACCCTTCACGATGCGGTCTTGCTGAGATATAACTTAGCGGGGAAACAAACCCTCTAGTGAGAAATAAATAAAACAGTTTTATATTTTTATGCAGCATATGTCAGGCCATTTCGGATAGCGGTTACTTGGTGGCCCGCAAACCGTATTACTCGAGTATAGTTCACGATTAGTTAAGTATCGTTCACGTCCCCTGCCGCTCTCGAACTTCCCCTTTCCGTGTTTTCGTGTTTCCGCGATTGCGCTTAAACAGGCGGAACGATTGTCTTTTCTTAAAAGTAATTTCTAGATTTACAAGAGAGGAGATAGTTGCGCTCTTGGGTTGCGCTCTTGAGTTGTGCTAACGATTTCAAATTTGCGCATCGCGCTAATTTTTGTTCCACTTGGGGGCTAACCAATAACCCTATCAGGAAAGATTATATGTATAGCCAATATAAAGTTTTACACATCGTCGAAGGTGGCTGCGGCACGGTTCTGCTTGGCTCTTCGGGTTTACCGTTGCAGAAAATTGAAGCAACCTTGAATGAAGAGGCGAGCAAGGGCTGGCAGGTCGTTTTTCAAGTGATCGAATCCAAGCGTTTCCTGTTGTTCTGGACACGCGAGGCGATGATTGTAACCCTGGGCAAGAACTAGGCTGTGCTGAAAAGTCTTTCTGTTAGACTTATTAATGCCTATCAAGAACGAGGCGGCTCGAAGCACTTTTTTGCGATTGAGTGCAATTTCGAGCCCACTTGTTCTGAATACACCAAGCAGTGCATCGGCAAGTTTGGTGCCATCAAGGGCTGGCGTCTTGGTCTGAAACGTATCGGCCGCTGCTGCGACCCCAACTGCCTGCACAAGATATCTGATCCAATTCCATAAGGTCTCCCGATGTTAACTAATGATGAACTCAACCACAGGGAAAATGCCCTCCGGGACAAGATAGCCGACTTGGCCAGTGACACCCGATCCGAGTTTTACCGGCGCCAGCGGGAAAACCTCAAAGATCCGGACACCTATGCCGTTCTCAACTGGTTCTTTGTCTGCGGGCTACATTACTTTTATCTTGGAAGGTGGGTTCGCGGCGCCTTTAACCTTGGGCTGCTTTTAATTGGTCTGGCCTTTATCGGCTCTTTTGGTATCCCAATCATTGTGCTGGTATTGATTATTGAGCTGCCTCAACTGTTTTTCAGCCAGCGGATCGTCAGACAGTATAATCTCGAGATCTCCGAAGCCATTCTGACCGATTTAAAGGCCTGACATTACTCGCCCCTAAAGTCGCTTGAGACCCCAAAAATATTGGTGTTTAAGCATAATAATTTATGGTAATTTCGCGGCTAAACAGGTGCATTCGTCGAGCCGTTCTGCAGTATCAAAAGCGCCTATAAAAAAACAATAAAAAAATACGGTCTATAGGTCCACTTTATGAATTCTCTGGTTAATCCTGTCGAACTAGTCGACGGCTCTGTGCTGCTGCATCTGGATGATGGATGCGATCTCGATTTACCCAATTTGTGGTTGCGCGACAATTGCCCCTGTGACGATTGTCGAGTGCCGCAAACTCAGGAAAAACGCTTTATCCTGGCATCTGTTCCAGCCGATCTATCACCGAGCGATGTCACAGTTGATAGCCATAACCTGACGATTACCTGGCCCGACAGTCACCAGAGCCTGTATCCACTTGATACTCTGCGAGCCCTGATTCAGCCTGAGGTGAAACAGCGGCACTCCTGGCCCGAGAATTTTACCCCGCAGACGTTTAGCTGGGATTTATTCCTGCATGACAGCAGGGTTTTAATCGAGGCGCTGGAGGAGTTTATGCGCCACGGGGTTATTGTTATCACCGACGCGCCACAAGAACCTGAAACCCTAGAGTTGCTAGCGCCTGTAACGGGGCCCATTCGTGAGTTGCTGTTCGACCGCATTCACAATGTGTCGGTGGAGGGCCATGTTTACAATATTGCTCACACCTCGCTGGGGCTGCCACCACATAATGATTTTGCCAGCTACAGTTTCCCACCCTCGGTGCAGGCGTTACATATGCTGCACAATGAAGTGGCCGGCGGTGAATCGATCATTGTCGATGGCTGGGCAGTCGCTGATGATCTGCGCACAGATCACCCGGACTATTTTCAGAGCCTGTGTGACTTTGCGGTTCCTTTCCGTGAATTCGACGATAACAACGAGACCTATGCAGTTGAACCCATGATCCGATGCGACAGCGATGGCAAGGTTATTAATTTACGTTTTAGCAATCAGCTGATGCAGATGATCAACCCGCAGCAAAAAGGTATCAGAGAGTTCTATCGCGCCTATCACGAGCTCTGTAACCGGGTTACTGACCCGAAATACAAGTCCACTTTTCGTCTGGAAGGCGGTCAGATTATCCTGGTTGCCGCGCACCGTGTTCTGCACGCCCGTGAAGCCTTTAGCCCGACGGGAAGACGGCACTTGCAAGATGCTTACTTTGAACTGGATAATCTGGTCAACAAGCTGGTCTGGCTAAAACGACAATAGAGCACTTACATAGAGCACTTACATAGAGCACTGGCCCGAGAACTTACCAGAACATCGAACAGGACATAGAACAGGACATTACGCCCATGCCACAACAGGTCACTTTTACGGCCATGGATCACGCAACCCGTGATGACTATGATCTGGTATTTGCCCATGACGCTGAGAATATTGCCACCCAGGCAGGCAGGGTTGTCTCTTGGTTGCAGCAAATGGATGGCGATTCGCCCTATCAGATCAGTCGTCTTGATCACTGCCTGCAAACAGCCACCAGAGCGGAGTGCGATGGCGCCGATGAGGAGACTATAGTCTGCGCCCTGCTGCATGATATTGGTGATGTCATTGCACCGGCCAATCACTCTCAAGCTGCCGCTGCATTATTGCGTCCCTATGTCAGTGACAAGAACCACTGGATTGTGCTCAACCACGGGTTATTTCAGGGTTATTACTGGATGCATCACTACGACCAGGAGCGCAACATGCGCGACCAGCTGGCCGATCACCCGTATTATCAAGACTGCGTGGATTTTTGTGCCAACTGGGATCAGTGCTCGTTTGACCCGGCGTATCAGAATCAACCGCTGGCGCATTTTGTGCCGATGATTGAGCGAATTTTCGCTCGCACGCCCGGCACCTGTTTGTAGCGACATCCGACTGCCGGGTAATGCCTGACTATAGTTCCGGCTCCGGCGGGCGATTGCGCGCCGCTTCTTTTTCCGCTCGTTTCTCTGCGCGGCGCCGTTCAGTCGCTTCTTGAGCGGCATTGCCTATATGTTCCTCACCACGCTGTTTGGCCAGTGAAATCTGCTTTTGACGCTCAGCAAAACGCTGTTTTTGCTCTGTGTCGAGGGTGCCAAAACAGTGGTGACAGGAGAGCCCTTCCTGATAGTGTTGGTGCTGCTTTTCCTGCTCAGTAATCGGCATACGGCACGCGTGGCACTGGTCGTATGAACCGCGTTTGAGATCATGGTCCACTGCGACCCGGTTATCGAAGACAAAACATTCGCCATTCCACAGGGTCTGGTCCGCTGGCACTTCTTCAAGGTATTTTAAAATCCCGCCCTGCAGATGATAAACCTCTTCAAAGCCCTGCTCTTTCATGTATGCAGTGGATTTCTCACAGCGAATACCGCCGGTACAAAACATCGCCACTTTCTTGTTCTTTTGCGGGTCGAGATTGGCTTTTGCCCAAGCAGGAAATTCGCGAAAGGTTTTGGTCTTGGGATTAACGGCATTTTTGAAAGTGCCGATCTCAACTTCATAGTCATTGCGTGTATCAACCAGCACGACATCCGGGTCGCTGATCAGAGCATTCCAGTCCGCCGGTCTGACGTAGGTGCCCACAGACCTTTTCGGGTCGATACCCTCAACACCCATGGTCACAATCTCTTTTTTCAGCTTAACCTTGGTGCGGTAGAACGGAATTTCATCGTGATAGGACTCTTTGGTCTCAATGCCTTCAAGACCGGGCTGCTGAGCCAACCACTCAAGCAGGCGATCAATGCCCTCACGCGTGCCGGAAACAGTGCCATTAATCCCCTCATGGGCCAGCAACAGAGTGCCAAAAACATTGTTTTCGGTCATGGTTTTCAATAGAGGACTGCGCAGCGCGGCATAATTGGCCAAGGTTACAAACTTATACAGTGCACAGGAGATATACTGCTCGGACATACTGGAGGCCTATCAAATACGGTTTACGAATAACATGTGTCGCCGAGAGGATTTTCAGCGCCGGGCATTATAGCAAATACCGCCAACAAAACAGACCAGCAAACTACTCTGCTCCTAACCCCCCTGCTCCCAACCACCGCATAAAGTGACCAGCCGAACTATTTAGGCTAGAGCCGAGTCCTCAAATCCAAGATAATTTAGCGCTAAAAGCAGGCCGTTCATCAAAAAAACTATAAGAGAGTGCTATGCGTACGCCGAATGATGTTTCTCGCAACCGTCCATTAACCAGTTTCATTCCGTCCGTGGCTCTGGCCACCATTGCCCTAGTGAGCCTGTTAAGTGGCTGCGGTGGCGGCGGTTCCGACTCAAATTCCGGCTCGGTACAGACTGTTGACACCAGGCCGCCTGTGATTACTGTTACCGGTTCGAGTAGTGTTGATCACACTCAGGGAGAAACCTACATTGATGAAGGCGCGAGCGCCGTGGATGCTGTCGATGGATTTGTCGATGTCAGCACTTCAGGAACAGTGGGTGACGCTGTCGGCACTTACACGATAACGTATACCGCCACGGACAATGCCGGAAACGCCGTTAGCGCAACCCGTACCGTCACCGTTGTAGCAAACAGTAGTGGCAATTCCGGTGGCTCTGCAAGCGGCCAGGCGATTGACTCCAACAAATGGTTTCACCAGACTCGTCTACCCAATGGCAACTCCTGGTATAACGGTGAGGTCCAGCACTACACAGATCGCACCGCAAACGCCTATGTCAGTGACGGCACCTTGAAAATAGTCGCCAAAAAAGAGAGTTACACCGATCAGGGTGTGACCAAGCAATACACCTCGGCACGACTCAATTCTAAATATGCGTTTACCTACGGCCGTGTTGAAGTGCGCGCCAAATTGCCTGAGGGCCCAGGGACCTGGCCCGCGATCTGGATGCTCGGTAAAAATATTACCGAACCCGGCGCTTATTGGCAGACTCAGGGTTTTGGTACAACCGGCTGGCCCGCCTGCGGTGAAGTCGACATTATGGAACACTGGGGAAACAATCAGAACTATGTCTCCAGCGCGCTGCATACTCCTTCCAGCTCCGGTGGCACGGTGAATGTTGGCGGCCAGTACATTGGCACAGTTTCTTCAGAATTCCATGTTTACACACTGGACTGGAACGCTGACCAAATGATTTTTAGCGTTGATGGTAATGAGCACTACCGGTACGCGCCAAACAGTAAAAACTCATCGACCTGGCCATTTGATGCCGATCAATACCTGCTGCTAAATTTTGCCGTCGAAGGCAATGCTTTCTTTACTGAGGACGTAATGGAAGTCGATTACGTAAGAGTCTACGCGCCAGAGGCCAATGCCAATGACCAACCGGTCTGGGCGGATGAATTTAACTAGGAGAATGTCACTGGAGGCGTGTAACCAGTGCCAGGTAACGGGTGTGGACTGGTAATTTAAAGCCCAAGCGACTGGTTGATATGGTTCAGCGCTTGCAGAGGGCTGGCAGCCTGAGTGATCGGGCGGCCAATCACCAAATAATCACTGCCCAGCCGCATTGCATCACTGGGCGTTACAATTCGGCGTTGATCATCGGCAGCGCTATCTGCTGGCCGAATCCCCGGCGTCACCAGCTGAAACTCACTGCCCAGTGCCGATTTTAACGCGCTCGCTTCCTGGGCCGAGCAGACCACACCATGCAAACCGCAACTCTGGGTCAACTGCGCAAGATGCAGCACCTGCTCACTTGGACTGCGCTGAATACCAATCTCGAGCAGATCAGATGCATCCATGCTGGTAAGCACCGTCACGCCAATCAGCAGCATCTCGCTGCGCTGCTTTTCCAGTGCTTCGCGCGCGGCACTCATCATACGGCTGCCACCGGATGCATGAACATTGGTCATCCACACACCCAGATCTGCTGCTGCACTGACTGCCTTGGCGGCTGTGTTGGGGATATCGTGAAATTTGAGATCGAGAAAAACATCAAAACCGCGATCGACTAGCCCTTTCACCAGCTCCGGACCCGCCGCAGTAAATAGCTCCTTGCCAACTTTGAGCCGGCACTGACCGGGTTCAAGCTGCTCCGCTAGCGCTAACGCGGCATTCTGACTATCAAAATCGAGGGCGACAATTACCGGGGCAGCAAAACTCATCAGCGGATCAATCCTTTTTCGCGGCGCGCAGGAGTTTGCGCCGGTAGTATGTTATCAGTACTGAACTCGCCAAAAGACCGAGCAGGCAGCCTACAGCCAGGAAGATTAACAACCACAAACCAAGGCTCACACTGACACTCTGAAAGAGCACAAAATTAACGCTAATCTGCTGGCTGTTTTCCAGGGCAAAAAATGCGCCCACAGCGGCAATCGCCAATAGCAGTAAAAATTTTAGCAATGTCCACAGCGCGCTCACTGATCTCTCCTTACTGATTTAGTTTCGCCACAGATCATGCGAACGAAACGGGGTTGTCTCAGCATTGTACTCTGTGCTCTCCACAGCGCAAAAAAGACGCCAAAAAATAGACAAAAAAATGCGCCGCGGGCAGAACCGGCGGCGCATTTTACTATTCATTGCTAGCTTACTTCTTTGAACCGAAACGCTTGTTAAAGCGATCAATTCGTCCACCGGTATCAACCACTTTTTGCTTACCCGTGTAAAACGGATGGCAGGCTGAACAGACGTCGAGGTAAAGGCCCTCGGAACGGGTTGAACCGACACTGAAAACGTTACCGCAACTGCAGGTCGCTTTTAATTCGCTATAGGCTGGGTGAATCTCTGCTTTCATCATATACTCCAATTCGCATGCCGCCACCCTATCAATGAACTGGTAGAATGCCCGTCCAGATAAACTACTATAAACACCTGGTGGAACAGTCCAACTCACGTATGGCACGGCAGGCCATTTCTAAAGAGCGCGGATTCTAGCAGAAATAAACCCGGTTACAAAAGGAATTCTCAACTTTTATTATGGCGGATTTAAAGCCCTTGGCCAGCATTTCAAAGCCCCTGATTGTTCGCGTCGCGGTTCTCTCTCCACTGCGCCGCAGCTTTGACTATCTGTTGCCCGATGAACTCGCCAAATCACCCCCACAACCCGGCTGTCGGGTCAGCGTGCCGTTTGGCAGACGCACGGTTATCGGCCTGGTAATTGAGCTCGCCGAAAGTAGTGACTTTGACCTCGATAAACTTAAACCTGTCGATGCAATCGTCGATGCTGATCCATTGCTGCCAAAATCTCTGTTCAAACTGTTTAACTGGGCTGCCAATTACTATCACCACCCAATTGGTGACGCCCTGTTTACCGCATTACCGGTGCTGTTGCGCACGGGACGACCACTTCCGGAACCCAGATTAACCCGGCTCTGGCAGGCAACAAAAACAGGGATAGAAAATGGCCACGAGCTATTGCGGGGCGCCAAACAGCGCGCACTGCTCGACGAGCTGGCGGCCGATCCCCTGAGAATTGAAAACGATCTTCTCAAACGCTACAGTCGCGCGACGCTAAACAGCTTGCTTGAGAAACAGGTCGCCGAAATAGTCTTCATCGGGCCGCAAGAGATTGATGTCGAAAATCTACTCCGCCAGCCGCCGCTAACGCTCAATCCGTCGCAACAGCAAGCGATGGATACGATCGATTGCCACGGTTTCAACAGCTGGCTGCTCGACGGCGTGACTGGCAGCGGCAAAACCGAAATTTATCTACAGTGCATCGAAAAAATTATCCGCTACGGGCGCCAGGCACTGGTGCTGATTCCTGAGATCAGTCTGACACCACAGACTGAAAAACGCTTTCGCGATCGCTTTAATGCACCGCTGGTGATGCTCCATTCAGGCTTGACCGATCAGGAACGTCTCGAGTCCTGGGCACAGGCCGCAAGAGGCGAGGCAGCCATTGTGCTCGGCACACGTTCAGCCGTCTTTACACCGCTAAAGCGGCCGGGAATTATTATTCTCGACGAGGAACACGACCAATCCTACAAACAGCAAGATGGTTTTCGTTATTCGGCTCGGGATCTGGCGGTAATTCGCGCCAAACAGGAAACAATCCCGATCATCCTTGGCTCGGCGACGCCCTCGCTGGAATCTCTGAACAATTGCGCCACTGGGCGCTATCGCCATTTGCTGCTGAGAGCCCGTGCAGGAGAGGCAGTTCAGCCCCACTGGCGCATGGTCGACCTGCGCGCTGAGCAAGTGGAGTGCGGCATTGCCACATCCACCCTCAGCGCGATTCGCGAAGCCGTTGCCCAGAATCAGCAGGTGTTGGTATTTCTCAATCGTCGCGGTTTTGCCCCGGCAATGTTGTGCCACGACTGCGGCTTTGCTGTCGACTGTCCCAACTGCGATACCCGACTGACCGTGCACCGCCGCCACCAGCGCTTGCTCTGCCATCACTGCAACTATTCTCGACGTCTGCCGCAGTGCTGTCCGAACTGTCAAAGCCAGCGTATGGTTGCGGCCGGCGACGGCACTGAACGCAGCGAGGGATTTTTACAAAGCCGTTTCCCCGACACACCGGTGCTGAGAATCGATCGCGATACCACGCGCAAAAAAAATGCTATGCAAGAAATGTTTGACGCCGTCGACAGTGGCGAGCCCTGCGTTCTTATTGGCACGCAGATGCTGGCCAAGGGTCACCATTTCGCCAACATCAGCCTGGTAGCAGTTCTGGATGCCGACAGCGGACTGTTCAGTGCGGACTTCCGTGCCCATGAGCGCCTTGGACAGTTATTGGTTCAGGTAGCCGGGCGCAGCGGTCGCGGAAAAATTGCCGGTAGCGTGATACTGCAGACCCACCAACCTGATCATCCACTGCTGGACGTGTTGATAAAACAGGGCTATAGCCATTTCGCCAATCTTCTCAGCGAGCAACGTCAACTGCTGCAATTGCCACCCTTCAGCCAATTGACACTGATTCGCGCCGACGCCGACAGACCAGATAGCGCCGAGGCATTTTTGCAACAGGCGCGACAGATCGCCGAATCGATTATTTCACCCTCGCCATCACTGAGCTACCTCGGGCCGCTACCGGCACTGATGGAGCGACGCAATTCACGCTACCGTTATCTGCTGCAAATCAGCGGTGAGCGACGCAGTGATCTAAATTACCTGCTGTCTCACTTGGTGCTGCAACTGGAGAAGTTGCCCGCGGCGCGGCAGGTGCGTTGGGGCATCGACGTCGACCCCCAGGAACTTTGATAAGACCAGTTTGGACGGCACTTTTTTCCGCGTTCTGGTGTTTGCCTAACAGCCTCCTGATCCCCTACAATCGCCGCTCAGTTCAGGAGCTTTAACCATGTCGCGAGATTACGCCAACAGAAATTCCAGCCGAGCAAAGCAGCAGCCGGCGAAACGCAGCTCGCCACTGCCAGCGTTTTTTTGCGGAACGGTTTTTGGCGTTGTGATCAGCAGTATTCTGCCCGGACTGATGGATAAGTCGCCTTCGACCAGTGCCAAAATTGAAAATGTTAGTGAAACGGTTAAGGCTGAAGCATCTGAGCTCAAATTCGATTTTTATACGCTGCTTAAAAATACCGAAATCATTGTTCCCAACAATCAATCTGCCGATGCGGATGATCAGGAGCCTGAGGAGAATTTCACCTATCTGCTGCAGGCGGGCTCATTCAAACTCGCCGCCGATGCCGAAGCCCTCAGGGTCAAGTTGCTGCTGCTCAACTTAACTGCCAAGGTTGAAACAGTCGGACTGGGTAGTGGTGAGAAATGGCATCGTGTTCTGGTTGGCCCGTTTACCGATGCATCGAGCATGGCCTATGCACGCACTAAACTGTCAGAGAATGCGATCGATAGTCTGCTGCTAAAGCGCAAATTATAAGGCGTACAAAAAGACACGATTAAAGATAGGCGTCATATTCAAGCAGCGTGACACGGCTATCAAACTCGGCCTTTTCCATATGCTTGCTCTGAGCATACAAAGCCTGGAACTCTTGACCTAAATAGTCGCCGATAAATGTCGACTGCTCAAATATCGGCAGCGCATCATTCCAGAAACAGGGCAACTGCTGTTCGGCTGGCAACTCCATGTCAGAGGCATCGCCGACAATATCCGCGGGCGGTGTCAGTTTGTTTTCAATGCCATACAGAGCACCCGCAAGCATCGCGGCAACGGTCAGATAGACATTCGCATCCGCTCCGGCGACACGGTGCTCAACCCGCATAGCGTGCCCTTCACCCGCGGGAATACGCAGTGCTGTGGTACGATTTTCATAGCCCCAAGTCGGCGAGGTCGGCGCAAAACAACCCGGCACCAGACGTCGATAAGAATTGATATTCGGCGCAAAAATAGCCACACAGTCGACCATAACTTCCAGACAACCGGCAACCGCATGGCGCAACAGCTCGCTGCCCTCAGCCGTGCCATTATCAAAAACATTGTTGCCATTGCTGTCCTTGAGACTGAAGTGAATATGCATACCGTTGCCAACGCCCTCGGCAAATGGTTTGGCCATAAAAGTAGCCATTTTGCCTTTCTGATAGGCAACACTGCGAATCACTCGTCGCAACATACTGGCCTGGTCACAGGCACGCAGCGCGCAGTCCTGATGATGCAGATTGATCTCACACTGAGACGCGCCAAACTCGCTGATCAAGGTATCGACGGGCAGATTCTGCTCGCTGGCGGCACTATTGATCGCATCCATAATTGGTGCCATCTCACGCATCGCATCAATGCTGTAGGTTTCACCCCCAAGAGCAGGCGAGCCGTCGAGCGAGCGCTGTGTGTGCTTGGGCCGACCAAATTGATCGCGGTCAATTTCAAATAGATGGAATTCCATCTCGCTCGCCACCACTGGGGTCAGACCCAGTTTTTTATAGCGTTCGAGAACCTGCTGTAATACCACACGCGGGTCGGCGGGATAATCGCTCTCGCCATCGGGACTCAGCATAGACACAATAATCTGTGCAGTGGGCCGCTCAGCCCAGGGCACCATTGCAAGGGTTTCCGGGTGCGGCACACAGATGCCATCAGTATCGCCCGTTTCGGCGACCAACTGTTCGACATCGCGACCCCAGGTATCCAGTGAACAGGTGCTCTGAGGCATCTTGTAGCCACCTTCGAAGAGCTTATAAATCTGCTCGCACGGCAGCCATTTTCCGCGATGAATCCCATTCAGATCATGAAGAATGACTTCAAACATTTCTACTTCTGGATGGTCCTGTAAAAAGGCGTCCAGCAATTTAGTGGATCTCATAGTGCTCTCTTGTTCTTTAAGGCCGGAGCTTTACACTTGTGGCGCTGAGTAGCAATACCCTTTATGGGCGGGTTGCTTGTCGCTTGCGTCATATTATAAAAAAAAATCAGCCCTCCGCCAGGTCACCCAGCGCCTCTTTCAATGGCTGCAAGTGGGCTTCAAAGTGTTTCCAATAGGCCACCGCAGAAGCATAAATTGGCTGCCGCACCTGCTCGGAGCTCGCAGTATTCACCGCGCGCTCGGTTTCATGGAAGCGTAGGCACTGCTGCTCCATCGGCAACTGACAGTAATCCAGCAACGACCTGACATTTGCCTCCAGATCAGCGACCACGGCTTCATAGTTGACCGAATAAATTTTCTCTGCAAACACCTGCTGCCAGTGGCACATAAGACGGTGATAGTCACGATAATAGCGGCCCAGATCGACCAGGTCATAGGTAAAGTTCTGACCCTCGGCCCAGAGCTGTTTAAAGCAGCCAAAACAGTTATCGATCGGGTTGCGCACGGTATTGACAACTTTCGCGTTCGGCATGGCCAACAAAATCAGTCCAATATAGAGAAAATTATTCGGCAGCTTATCGATAAAAAATGGTGCATCGGTCTGACGATGACGCTTGGCGCGCCGCAAAAACTCTGTTCCCAGCTCCTGCCACTGCTCAGCCGTTAGCTCAGTGGCGCCCACAGGGTACGGTTGTGAAGCCATTGCCCGCGGCGGACGATGCAACTGATTGGCGAGCCACGGAATATAGGGCAACTCTCTGGTGCCCTCAACCTGCGAGTGCGACGCCAGTATCTGCTCTTGTAACGTCGAACCAGAGCGCGGCAGACCAAGAACAAAGATCGGTGCATTATCGGCGCAGCCAGCACCCGCGTTGGCGGCGATAAACTCGGCACTGAAGGTGGCGATAATACTGTCTACCAGACGACTGAATTTATCCGCATCCCATTTCACCAAGCTCTTCTGAACGGCATTGCCCGCCGCGTAACAGGCAAAGGCATTATCCCATTGCTTGCGGTGTTCAAAGGCCTTGCCAAGAGCATAGTTAAACTGCACCCTCGCCTTGTCGCTGAGGCTGTTATCGTCACTGTTGCTGGTGTTGGTGTTGGTGTTGGTGTTGGTTTGGATAATGGAAGCCCTATCCAGAATAGTCTGCATACGCTCGACCTCATCATCACCAAATCGATAGGTCTTGAGATTAGACAGCGACCAGGCGGCCTCGGCAAAGTAGGGATCTAGCTGCAGGCACTGCCGATAGGCATCAATCGCCTGTTGTTGATGCCCCAGCGTCTTCAGTGCCGTGGCTTTTTGCGACAGCGCGGCAACATAGTCCGGGCGCCGTGCCAGCACCAGATCATACTGCTGCAGGGCCTCATCAAAACGATTGTCTTTGCTGTAAATCGCGCCGAGCATCATATGCCCCTCACTCGGATCGGTGTCGATTTTCATGGCTTGCTGAGCCGCCTCTTCCGCCTCCAACATCTGGTCTTGACGCGATAGTGAGGCAGCCAGCTTTAGCCACCATTTCGGTCGTTCAGGCATTTTGCGAATCAGTGCCCTCGACATCTCTTCTGCCCAGCGTGCACGGTCTGTCTCCAGCGCGCGATCGATCAAGAGCTCTTTGGCGCCAACATTTTCCGGATCACTGTTGAGCACCTCAAGACAGAGCTTTTCTGCACCGGCAGCATCGCCGGCCTTGGTCAACTGAAAAGCCTCCTGAACCTGTGCCTTGAGTGCGGCATGGTTTTTATTGATCACTTCAATTTCGGCAGACTGGCGGGTTTTGCCCAGCTGCTCAAGCACAGTTTGCAGCAACTTGGCCGGCGCCTTTAAACGTGGATCAAGCCGCAATGCTTTGCGCAGCGACTGCTCGGCACTCTCGAGTTCGCCGAGTCCGTGCTGAAGCTTGCCGAGATCGGCCCAGGTGTGGGCAAAATCCGGCGCGATCTCAAGCACTTGATTAAAGGCTGCCGCCGCCGCTGCCATCTCACCGCGGCGCTCGAGCAGCTGACCGCGCAGACGCAGGGTATTGACCTCGCGGGGATTGATCGCCAGCAGCGACGCACAGATTGTCTCGCAACGGTCTAAATCTCCGCTGCGCAATGCAGACAAAGCCTGAAAGAACTGTTGTTGAGGGTCCATACTATGTTCCGGATAGCCTGGTATCAAACGTGCATCAAAAAGCCGTTTGGTCGTTTATTTTTTGTACAAAAAAAAGAGCCGACAGTATAACCAAATAATGTCGGCTCTTTTTGCTTGCGCTGCAGCTGGATTAGCTTAGAACGTCCAGCCTATATCAACACCCATACGGCGTGGCTCAGAGAAGCCAAAGTAGTGCGGTGCAATATTAGCTTCACCCCCGGCAACACCTTTGTAGTAGAACTCATCGGTGATGTTGTTAACCCAAAAGGTGACCGACCACTGATCCGAGCTGTCGTAACCAACACGCAGATTGCTGGTGGTAAATCCATCCAGCTTTAACGGGTCATTAGAGAACACGCCAAAACCCGGGCTTGAACCCTGATGGAAAGTCTCCAGGGACACCGCCAGATCACCGCCCTGCATGGGCACAGTGTAAGTGGCAACCAGTGCACCACTGAACTCAATAGTGCCTGGAATCTGCGCACCTTTACAATCCGCTGGATCACAGAAATCTGCCGACGGATCGGTCAGCTCAGTATCGGCCCATGCCAAGCCCAGATAGATATCCAGGTTGTCGGTGGGCAACACACGGATATCCAGCTCAGCACCGCGACCTTCGGCATCACCGACATTGTCGACACTATAGCGCGAGCCAACGTAATAACCGGATTGCATACCGTCAAATGAATAGCTGTAGAGACTGGCATTGACCTGCAACTGGTCTTCCCAGAAACGGCCCTTGAGACCCAGCTCCAAGCTGGTGACTTCTTCTTTTTCAAAGCTTTCTGGCACAGCACCCAGATCCAGCGCATCGGCGCCATCCATGTCCTCGTCAGTCACAGAGTCCGGGAACACCAGGAAGAAGGTATTGAAACCACCCGCCTTGTAACCAGTTGAATAGCTGCCGTAGACCGAGACATCATCATTTAACTGATAATTGGCCGCCAGTCGCAGGGAGGTGTTGCTCCAGCTATCACTGCCGCGGACATAATCCGAAGAGTAGAACGGGAACGAGTACCAGTAGTAGTTACGCTCATCGCCACCAAACTTCTGACCAAAGTCGCGATTATCTTCGGTGTAGCGCGCACCCAGTGTGAAGTCGAGTTGTTCGCTGACGTGCCAGGTGGCGTCGCCATAGATACCCCAACCATCGTATTCGGCATCGATATCGACCGAGTCATTGCGCGTGCCGATACCTGGACCGTAGTCGGCATAACCGCTGTATGTATAGTAAGAGGAGCAATCGGTAACTTCGGATTCAAAGTATGCGGGATCAAAATCGAGCCCCTCTTCCTCAGCATAAATAGCCGCGTAGTAAATACCCAGTGATGAACACATAGTGTCTTCATCAAATGTCTGGTTAAAACGTGTCTGCAGATCTTCCTTGTACCAGGAGGCGCCGACAAACCAGCTTACTGCATCCGTTTCTTTGTTAAGACGAAACTCCTGGCTGTAGTAGGTCTGCTTTTGAATCTGGTTGTAGTTAAAGATCGCCTGATCGCCGCCATCAAAATCTTCAAAGTAGTAATAGTTATGACCGCGCGCACCAGTGATCGAGGTCAGCGTGTAATCATTGCCGAGATCAACCTCAACATTGAGGCTAACACCCCAGACTTCGCCTTCGTCGATCAACTTGTCTGAGTCAACTTCTGAAGTAAAGCTGCGCTTATCGAGACCAAAATCGTAATAGGCAAAACCGACATTGTCGGGATCAAACGCCGTATACAGGGTTGGAGACCCTTCGCGATCTTCATACTCAGCGACAAAATCGGCACTGATATTGTCCGCCTGATAGACAAGCGACAGGCGCAGAGCAGAGTTGTCAGTGCTGCCGACCTGCTTGCCGTCATTGACATTGGTCACCCATCCATCCTGCTCTTGATGATAAACCGCCACGCGTCCGGTCAGCTGATCACTAATCGGCAGGTTGATAACGCCGGTTAATTCGCCGTAGCCATCTTCACCGAGACCGACTTCCAGCGAACCGCCGCCATCGGCATTAGGCTTGGCCGATGTAATTGAGAACGCGCCGGCTGACGCATTGCGGCCGAACAAGGTGCCCTGGGGACCCTTGACCACTTCGACCATCTCAATATCGAAGAAGCTCGACAGCGCACCACCTGTGCGACCGAGATAAATACCGTTCTGATAGACGCCAATAGAGGGTTCAGCGCCAACACCAAAGTCATTGGTGCTAATGCCGCGAACATTAATTGAATCGAGGAAAGAGTCATCCGTGTCACCCGAGACGCCTGGTGTCAACAACACCAGTTCTTTGGCGTCGGAGATCTGCGCCTTTTCGATAAAGTTACCGGTGAAGGCCGAAACCGAAGCAGGAACATCCTGCAGCGACTGTTCGCGCTTTTGCGTGGTGACAATCACTTCTTCAATCTGTGCCGCAGAGAGCTGGCCAGCGCCAAAAGTGGCCGCTGCTACAGCCGCTGAAATCAAGGTTTTTCTAACAATCTGGTTGGACATTATTTTTTCCCCAATCAACAAAACAGTCTACGTCAAAACGTCAATAGACAACCCCAAACAAAACACCAAACAATCTTTCTATGAAGGCTTTTAATGCATCAGTAGAGCTATGCTGGCGCCAATCGAACTGAAACAAGTTTATAGTGTGAAATCCCCGCTAACCAGATTTTTTTAATCGATTTTCCGCATTTGTTGTCCGAACGCCCTAAACAGAGCCACTGAAAGCGGGTTGCTCTGATAGAGCCACTCAGGGTGCCACTGCACTCCTACCACCCAGTTGCTGTGATCAATTTTGCTCACCGCTTCGATCAGACCATCATCAGCCGTAGCTTCAACTTTCAGACCATCGGCAAGACGATCAATACCCTGACCGTGGAGTGAATTTACCTGATACTTGCTGTCTCCAGTAAGCTGCGCAAACAAGCCATGGTCGGGGAAATTCACATTGTGACGGGGAGCATATTGCCCCTGCCGATCCAATTGCTTGTCCTCACGGTGATCCTGAAACCCGGGAACATTATGCACCTCCGCATGTAATGAGCCGCCAAGGGCAACATTGAGCTCCTGAAAACCTCTGCAAACAGCCAGTATTGGCACGGATTGTTCAACGCAGGCGCGAATCAGCTGCAGGGTTAAGCTGTCTCGCTGACGATCTTCCATGATGCCGGGCTTCGGCGCCGGGCCATTATAATTATCAGGATGAACATTGGACGGACTCCCGGTCAGAAACAGCCCGTCTATACGCTCGACAATCTCATCCATGCCATAAAGTGTCGACAGATCAATAAGATCAACACTACCACCAAACGCCGGCAACCCTATTGGCATGGCACCGGCGCCATGAGCAACGGCATTGATGTATTTTTCACCAATACCCTGAAAACTGTGCAATCCATTCTGGATAACGTCGCAGGGAATCCCCACCAGTGGCAATTTTTTACTCAATGTATGTCTCCTTTAACCAGGTGCGAGCGGTAATTGCCCACCCCTTTGGGTACATGACCCGATAATTTTTCTATGCTCAGATACTGTTCCATAAGCGCCCCCTGCAAAATACCCTCTTGGGGTGAACTTTAACCACACGGCAAGCACTACTATCATGAACAAAACCCGAACCACAGCGCAACTGCAACAGATCGATGCACAGCGACATCTGCACCCCTTTACCGACTTTAATGACTACGCGGCAAAGCCTGGGCGGATGATTGAGCGCGCAGAACATATCTATATCTATGATACCGATAAAAATCAGATTTTAGATGGTATGTCCGGACTCTGGTGCTGCAGCCTCGGTTACAGCCAACCGGCTATCGCCGATGCCGTCAGCCGCCAGTTTCAGCAGCTGCCCTACTACAACAATTTCTTCCAGTGCAGCAATGTGCCCGCTGTTGAGTTGGCCGAGCGCTTAGTGGATATGGCGCCGGATAATTTTACCCATGTGTTCTTCACCAACTCGGGCTCCGAAGCCAACGACACCAACATTCGCCTGGTTCGTCGCTACTGGGACCTGCAGGACAAACCCAACAAGCGGATTATTCTGTCACGCAAAAACGGCTATCACGGCAGTACTATCGCCTCGGCTAGCCTCGGTGGTTTTGACTTCGTTCACAAGCAGTTTGAGACACTGCCTTACGTTGAGCACATCGTCGATCCAAACTGGTTTGTTAATGGTGGCGATCTCAGTCCCGAGGAATTTGGCCTGCAGGCAGCACGCGCGCTCGAGCAAAAAATTGATGAACTGGGTGAGGACAATATCGCTGCGTTTATCGCCGAACCCGTTCAGGGTGCCGGCGGTGTAATTGTGCCACCCGACAGTTACTGGCCAGAGGTCGCACGTATTTTAAAAGCCCGGGATATTCTGTTTATCAGCGACGAGGTAATCTGTGGATTTGGTCGCACCGGTCAACTGTTTGGCTGCGAAACATTCGGCACTGAGCCTGATCTCATCACTTTTGCCAAAGCAGTCACTAATGGGTTTCAGCCTCTCGGCGGCGTACTTGTCAGCGATAAAGTCGCCAGTGTGATCACAGCCAAAGGCGGTGAATTTGGCCACGGCTTTACCTACTCAGGGCACCCAATCGCCTGTGCTGCCGCCATGGCAACACTCGATATTATGGAAAGCGAAAATATCATTGAGCGAGTGCGCAACGACGCTGCACCTTATTTGCAAAAACGCTGGGCCGAACTCGGTGAACACCCAATAGTGGGTCATACCCGCGGCCTGGGAATGTTTGCCTCAATGGAACTGGTGCGCGACAAACAGACCCGTGAGCGGCTGGCACCAGATCAGGTTTCAGGCGGCATCTGCCGCGACCTGTCGATCAGAAATGGGCTGGTGATGCGCGCCGTGGGCGACTCAATGATTATCGCGCCACCGCTGATCTGCAGCCATGAGGAAATTGACCTGCTCATTGAGCGAGCAAAAAAAGCACTGGACCAGACTGCCGAACATTTTTCCGTCTAGTCCCGCTTGCAAGAAGCAGTCTAAAACCGACGTTTATCAAGACCCAAAATTGCGTTAACAACGCAAAAAAAAACGGCCAGTTCTTACACTGGCCGTTTTTTTTGGTCTCGGGTCGAGCTTATTTCTGTGTGGCAATCCACTCTGTGACCGACTCTTTTAATATTTCCAGTGGCATCGCGCCATTCATGAGAATCATTTCATGGAACTGACGCAGATCAAAGTTATCACCCAGCTCAGCCTCGGCTAGGCCACGCAGATCCAACAGCGCCAGCTGGCCAACCTTGTACGCTGTCGCCTGACCCGGCCACACCACATAACGCTCAATCTCGCGGGTCACCTCAGCTTCAGTCATGCCGGTTTTTTCCAGCATGTAGGCGATCGCCTGTTCGCGACTCCACTGCTTGGCATGCATGCCTGTATCGACAACCAGGCGCACAGCGCGAAACATCTCAGCTTGAAGTCGACCGAGATCGCCGAGCGGATCATCGGCATAGATATTCATATCTGTTACCACCATGCGCTCAGAGTAAAGCGCCCAGCCCTCGGTGTAGGCTGTGAACGGGCTTAGCTTGCGCAGCAACGGTACACCTTCGATCAGCTGTGATGCGGAGATCTGGAAATGGTGCCCTGGCGCGCCCTCGTGAAACATCAGTGTTGGCAGCGTCCAGCGTGGGTTGTCAGTGGTATTTTTCTGATTGATATAAAAACGTCCCGGCAGCGAACCATCCAGTGCCGGAGACATATAATAACCACCGGGTGAAGAGTCCTGTGCATATTCGGGAACCCGCAAAATTTCCAACGGCTGCGGCGGGATGGTTATAAAATAGTCACCGATGTTTGCCATCAGTTGATCATTGACTTGATTGAGGTAGGCAATCTGCTCGATACGACCTTCATCTGTATTGGCAAAATTGTGCTCAGGCATTTGCATCAAATATTGAACACGCTCGACAAAGCTACCTTTGCTATAACCCTGGGCAACCAGAATCGCCTCCATTTCCGACTCGATACGCGCCACCTCGTCGAGGCCGGTCTGATGAATCTGTTCAGCGCTGAGTGTCGTTGTGGTGTTGGATTGCAGCGCATCGATATAGATTTGCTGGCCATTCGGGAGTCGCCAGATACCAGCATCGTGATTGGCCGATAACTGCAGTTCCTCGAACAGGCTAATCATGTCTTGATAGCCGGGAATAATTTCCTCGGCGACCAGCGCAGTGGCATCGGCGACCAGTTCTGCTTTGCGCTCGGCATCGATATCATCAAGCTTATCCAGCGATGACTGCAGCGATGTCACCAGTGGATTGTTAGCGACTGGATTATCCGAAAATGAACGCATACCGACTAATGCTTTATCGAGAATAAAATCTGGCGCCACAACGCCGTTGTCGCGGTCATCCAAAACACGCACTTTCACCTCGTCGATAACACGACCAAACTCTTTTAGCCGGGCGAGATAATTAACCGCGGCTTGCTCATTCGCAATCCGGTGCTGATCAGTCAGAAATTGCGGCATATTAACCATCACGCCGGAAATCTGATTGACCCGATAGCCAGAATATTTGTGCTCAGCAGAGCGCAAAATATTATCGAAAAACCAGGCGGTTATTTTCCAGCTCAGCAGCTCCTGACCTTCAAGCCCCTCAGGACCGTAGTCATCCAGCCCCTCGCGAGCCTCACGCAAAAACGCCAGCGCCTGATCCTCTGATTCGGCAGTGTAGGAGTCGAGTTTATCGCTGTGGAAATCAAGGACAGTGTTATCGACAAGTCCCAGCGAAGTGATCATCTCCGGAGAGTCGAGGACCATCTGAATCGAGACTTTGTTAACGTAGTTATTGAGCCCAACCGGCAGTGCCCAAAACCACAAATAGGCGGCCAGACCACCAACCAATACGACAGAAAAAAGATACTTCAGCGCCTTCAAAACCCACTTCACAGCAACATCCCCTCGAAACATTTAAATGATTATCTCACCCGCCAAGCATACTGAGGAAAACTCAAATAGCCTGGCGGGTAAGGTTATGGGCGCGTATTCTAGCGATCAATTCCGGTGCTGACTAGTCGACGACAACCAGTTTCGGGGCCGGAAAGCCATTAAAATCACAGGCGCAGGATGAGCTGTAAGCACCAAGGTTGGGGAAAAATACTAAATCCTCAGCCTGCATATTATTGGGCAGATAATGACTGCCCAAGACATCGATAGAATCACAGGTAGGCCCCGCCAGAGCCCAGAGCTCGGCAGCCCCAGTGCGCTCACTGACCAGTTTCAACGGAAACCCCTGCACCAGTTCCATCAATCCACCGTAATAACCTGTATCCAGGTACAACCAGCGCGCCTGATCACGATTCGCTGTGCCAACCACCTGAGATACCAGGCAACCGGCCGACCCGACAAAATACCGACCGGGTTCAGCCATCACCTGAATCGACTCAGGCAGTGACGCCAGCTCCGCACTGATCGCCAGACTGATCTCTTCGATAGTTGGCTCGGTCCCGGTAAATTGTATCGGGTAGCCGCCACCAAGATTGAGCAATTGAGGAGTGAACCCATTGCCCGTCAGCTTTTCAAAAATGGCCTTGGCCGATTTGATACCCTCAACCCAGTTCTCGGTGTTACAGCACTGCGAACCGACATGAAAGGTCACGCCGCAGAGATCCACCTGTAGCTCTTTAGCTGCGGCAATAATCGTGTCAACAACTGCCGGGCTGGCACCAAATTTTCCTGCCAGCGGCCAG
The DNA here is from genome assembly GCA_024644595.1 of Porticoccaceae bacterium. Lineage (GTDB taxonomy): Bacteria > Pseudomonadota > Gammaproteobacteria > Pseudomonadales > Porticoccaceae > HTCC2207. The sequence goes on from JAHEHL010000006.1 coordinate 64,465, forward strand.
CTTGAGCCCTCATTGCTTACTTCAATACGGATGTACAGTTTTGCCTGCGGGACAATGGCGGCAATTTTTTGCAGCTCGTCAACGCTATCCAGGGAGTACCACTGCACACCTTTGGCGGCTGCATATTTGAGCGCAGTCGGAGATTTAATCGGATTGGAATAAAACACGTCGCGCGCGCGAACACCCAGCTTCAGCAGCGCATCGAGTTCCGCTGAAGAGGCAATTTCAAACTCTGCACCCTCCTCAAAGAAGACCTTTAAAATCGCTGCATCAGGATTGGCTTTCACCGCAAAGTGAGGCCTTACCCGCGGCATTGCCCGAATAAACCGGCGCGCATTGTCGCGCAAACGCTGCTCGGAAAGAACCAGCAGTGGGCCACTGTAATCGACCGCTTGCGCGGCAGCAAAAGCCACCTGACGGCGCACATCCTCTTCGACCAGAAGACGCGACGCATCATTAAAGGGAACAACCTTGGGATTGACTGACAGTGGATTCATTGAGCACCTCTAAAAACAGCAGTAAAAGAGTTAAAAGGTTTACGAAGGCAAAATAATAAGCCTCTGTACTGTCACTTTGTATTGTCAAACCGATCAATTTGTTTATTATTAACTAACAATTTGATATTTAAAGTGGCACTTTGATATGAAAAACGACCAACAACTGCTTAATCTACTGCGTGAAAACAGCCGCCGTTCAGTCTCCGATATCGCCGCCAAACTGGGCATCAGCCGGGCTACTGTGCAGCAGCGGATGGAGCGACTTGAGCACAGCGGCGTAATTCAAGGCTATACCATCAAACTGGACCCCCACTTTGAGCAAAAGCAGGTCAGCGCATACGTCATGATTAGAGTACTGGCGAGGAAAAGCACCGATATCATTCGCCAACTGCAAAAACACAAACAGCTGGATATGCTCTGCACCATCAGCGGGCAATATGATCTGTTGGCCAAGGTGACAGCGCCTACCACTGAAGCGCTCGACCAAACCATTGACTACATCGCCGATCTCGACGGCGTAGAAAAGACATTAAGTCACATCGTGTTGTCGAGAAAGGTAGATAGATAGACGCAGTACTGTTAACTTACTGCGCTGAAATGTCGCGCCTAAAAATAGCGCTTGCCGTGCACGCTCGGCTAAAAAATCAACACAATAATAATCAAAATACGTATCCCCGGAAATTTTATGAGCAGACCAGTGGTAAAACCCAGCCTCGTCGACGCACTGATTCCAGTTGTCGTTTTGATCACCATGCTTGCCGGCACCGTCTATGTTTTCGGTCTCGACTCGTTCGGCCCCAACCAAGTAGCCCTGTTTTTATCCGCTGCCATGGCGGCGCTTATCGGCATCAAAAATGGTCTCAGTTGGAAAGAAGTCGAGCAGGGCATGATCGACACCATCACCGTGTCGCTGAATGCGATATTAATATTGCTGATGGTCGGCGCATTGATTGGTAGCTGGATTCTCTCGGGCACTGTTCCGAGCATGATCTATTACGGCGTCGAGCTGATGTCGCCAGACTATTTTTACATGACCTGCTGTTTGGTCTGCGCTCTAGTTGGATTTAGTATCGGCAGCTCATGGACCGTCGCCGGAACACTTGGTATCGGTTTTATGGGCATCGCGGCGGCGCTCGACCTGTCGCTGCCCATGAGTGCCGGCGCCATTATTTCCGGCGCCTATTTTGGCGACAAGTTGTCGCCACTGTCAGACACCACCAACCTCGCCGCCGCGGTAACCAGTACTGATCTGTTCGATCATATACAGCATATGATGTGGACCACCCTGCCGAGCTTTGTTATCGCTCTGGTACTATTTTTTATCCTCGGCATCGGCAGCGAAACCAATGTCCGGGTCGACGATATTGAACAGTTGCAGCTAGCAATGGAACAGACCTTTATGGTCAATCCATTTATGCTTGGGCCCCTGGTGCTGTTGCTCTTTATGGCAGTACGTCGCCAACCGGCACTGTCGACTTTGGTCTGCGGCGCCCTCGCCGGCTGTCTATTTGCCGTCGTGTTCCAGTGGGATGCCGTTATTACGCTGGCAGCGGACCCGGCTCTCAACACTGTCGCGGCTATTTTTAAAGGTCTGTTTTCGGCCATGTTCCTCGGCTACAACTCGGTGAGCGGCAATGAAGCGATGGACTCCCTGCTCTCAAAAGGTGGTATGCACAATATGCTGCTGACCATCGGCCTGGTGATCAACGCCATGGCCTTTGGTGGCGCCATGGCGCGCACCGGACTGCTGGAGCGTCTCGTCGAAGCCGCATTGAGTCGCGTAAAATCTGCCGGCGGACTAATCAGTACCACAGTGGCCACCTGCATCGGTACCAACATACTGGCAGCAGACCAATATCTGTCAATTGTAATTCCGGGACAGATGTTTTCCGACTCCTACAAACAGTGCAAATTGCGCGCTATTAACCTCTCCCGAACCCTAGAAGACTCCGGCACGCTGACAGGTGTGTTGGTCCCCTGGAACACCTGTGGTGCCTATATGTCCGCGACACTGGGTGTCAGCACGTTTTACTATGCACCGTTTGCATTTTTTAATCTCCTCTGCCCACTGGTCGCCATGCTCTATGGCTATTATCAGATCAAGCTGCCACTTATTGAGGATGACGCCGAAAGCAATGCGGAGGGTGCGGCCAAAACAGCTGGATAAGCGCTAGCGGAACAACCATGTCCAACGCCATCAATAGCATCGCACTTAGATTTTCCTGCTGGGTATTCGCCTGTTGGGGCGTGATGGCATTTGCTGCAACGCCCCCCGCCGATCGCTTTGATGGTCAACGGGCGTTGCAGCATATCGCCCAACAGGTTAGTTTCGGCCCGCGCAGCCCCGGCCATAAAGCCAAACAGCAAACCATCGATTACATTCAAAAACTGCTGCAGCCCGATGCCGACCAGTGGGTGATACAGCCATTTCAACGCGACGAACTGTCCGGCAATAATCTCTGGGCAAGTTTTTATGCTGATTCAAAATCACCGACCCCGCAACGCAGGATTATGCTCGCCGCACACTGGGATACAAGGCCCATTGCCGATCGCGACAGTAACAACCGGAATCGTTCGCAACCAGTTATCGGCGCCAACGATGGTGCGTCGGGAGTCGCCGTGCTGCTGGAAATCGCACGACAGCTAGCAGCCCAACCGGCACCGGTCACGGTCGACCTGATCTTTTTTGATCTCGAAGATATGGGCAATATCAATGGTCTGCCGTTCTCCATTGGCGCCACAGAATTCGTGCGCAAAAACCGCTTCTACCGGCCCGCTGCCGGTGTCGTGGTGGATATGGTCTGCGACCGTGAACTGGTCATTCCCCGCGAAGGATTCTCACGGCAGAGCGCGGCGCGGCTGCAAGATCATATTTGGCAAATCGCTGCAAACCAGGCTAGCGATGTCTTTATAGATCGCAGTGGCAGCTTTATCGAAGATGATCACCTGCCCTTTATTAAGGTCGGATTAGAGGTTGTCAACCTGATTCACTGGCCCTTTCCAGACTCGTGGCACACCTCAGCCGACAGTATTGAACGCTGCAGTGCAGAAAGCCTGCAGAAGGTGGGAGATGTTATTACTGAATTAATTTACACTTTCGACACTAACGCACCGCTTAACCAACAAGATGCTAAATAAGCACCATCAAAATAAAACCCTATTGGGGACAGCTATGAACAGACTTACCGCACGACTTGCTCTCGTTACCTGCCTGAGCACTTTGCTGAGCTCGGGAGCCGCGGTCAGCGACAATCTCGCCAGCTCAATCGAACAGGATTACAACGATCGCCTCGGGGCACTGTTCACCCATTTTCATAAAAATCCGGAACTCAGCCTGGTTGAAGTCAAAACCGCCAAGCGCCTGGCAGAAGAGCTGCGCGGCAGCGGTTTTGAGGTCACGGAAGGAGTGGGCGGAACCGGTATAGTCGCGATCATGAAAAACGGCGATGGCCCATTAGTCATGATGCGTGCCGATATGGACGGCCTGCCAGTAGAGGAGAAATCCGGACTCGACTATGCCTCGACCGTCACGCAAATTGACCCGATCACCGGTAACTCGGTAGCGGTCATGCACGCCTGCGGACACGATGTGCATATCACCAGCCTGGCCGGCACGGCCAAACAAATGTCTGAGCGCCGTGACCAGTGGTCGGGCACATTGATGCTTATCGGCCAGCCGGCTGAAGAACGTATTCGCGGCGCCAAGGCGATGATGGACGACAACCTCTGGCAGCGCTTTGGTAAACCAGATTATGCGCTAGCCTTTCATGTTGGTGCCGGCCTTCCCGCCGGCATAATCAATGTTCAAGAGGGCTCGCCCTATGCCGGAGCAGACACTGTCGACATTATTGTTCACGGCGTCGGTGCCCATGGCGCCTCTCCCCATGCCGGCAAAGACCCCATTCTGCTCGGCAGCCAGATTGTGGTGGCGCTGCAAACACTGGTCTCTCGGGAACTTCCACCGCGCGAACCCGGCGTGGTAACGGTGGGTTCATTCCACGGTGGCACCAAGCATAATATTATTTCCGATCGCGCCCATTTGCAGCTGACCGTGCGCAACACCAATCTGGGAACCCGCGATACGCTGCTAAAAGGGATTAAACGCATCGCCGAAAATCTCGGCCGCGCCGCAGGTCTTCCGGAAGACAAACTGCCTGAAGTGATTTACTCACCCTCATCGACACCGCCCACGATTAACACGACAGATCTGGTGAGACGTCTAAAAGCGGTATGGCAAGCGGGTATTGGAGAAGATCAAGTATTCTCGATTAGCTCACAGGGCATGGGGGCGGAGGACTTCCCTTATTTCACCACCGATCCGGCCATCGCCAGCGTTTACTTTAATATTGGCGGCACCAGCCAGGCAGACCTTGCAGCAGCCGCTTCGGGTGGCCCGGCCATTCCATCTCACCACAGCCCGCTGTTTAAAATTGATCCGCAGCCCTCAGTCACCCGCGGCGTGCAGGCAACAGTATTGGCGCTGCTGGATCTCATGCCAGCTGGAAAATAATCGACTCTAAATCACTGCCCTCAGGGACGAGAGGCAGAGATCGATATTGCGTTGATTGCTGGCATGGCCCATCAGCCCGATACGCCACACCTTTCCCGCCAGGGCACCCAGTCCGGCACCGACTTCAAGATTGTAATCGTTCAGCAGCTGAGTGCGCACGGCAGCGTCATCGACACCTTGTGGAATCATGACGCTATTGAGCTGGGGTAAGCGATCCTGCTCCGAAACCAAAAAGCTGATACCCATCTGCTCGAGGCCATCGCGCAGCGCAAGATGGTTTTGGTAATGCCGGGCCCAGGCATTTTCCAGCCCCTCTTCCTGCACCATCACCAGCGCTTCATGTAATCCATAGAGACAGTTAACCGGTGCGGTATGGTGATAGGCCCGCTTGCCCTCACCGCCCCAATAGCCCATCACTAAATTGAGATCGAGAAACCAGCTCTGAACCTTGCTCTGGCGCTGGCTGATTTTTTCAGCCGCACGCGGACTAAAACTAACCGGCGACAGCCCCGGGGAGGCTGAAAGGCACTTCTGTGAACCGGAGTAAATCGCATCAATTTGCCACTCATCCACCTTGATGGCAGTGCCCGCTAACGAAGTCACGGCATCGACAATGGTCAAACAACCATACTGATGTGCAAGCGCCACCAGCGTTTTGGCATCCGACTGCGCACCGGTAGAGGTCTCCGCGTGAACAAAGGCCACCAGCACAGCATCCGGGTGCTCACGCAGCGCTGTCTCGAGCTTTTCCGGGTCCACCGCACAACCCCAGTCATCCTGCACCATCACGGCAACGCCACCGCAGCGCTCGACATTCTCTTTCATGCGTCCACCGAAAACCCCATTCTGGCAGACAATCACCTTGTCACCGGGCTCCACCAGATTGGCAAAACAGCACTCCATTCCCGCAGAGCCGGGCGCAGAAACAGCAAAGGTCAACTCATTAGAGGTTTGGAAAACATACTGCAGCAACTGCTTAACCTCATCCATCATGCCAATAAAAGTCGGATCCAGGTGACCGACGGTGGGCCTGGCCATCGCGTCCAAAACGCGCTGACTGACATCGGATGGTCCCGGGCCCATCAGCGTGCGGTGAGGTGGGTTAAATGAACTAATAGCCATTGAACTGTCCTTTCTCTCTGTCTTGGTAAATTTTTGGCGCGGCCAATCAATCGCTATCGGCAACGACTCCACTGCGCTTTAACGCCGCGATCTGCTCGCTGTCGAGACCCAGCCCCTCAAGAATCTCATCGGTATGACTGGCAATTTTCGGACCCGGCCACTGAGTCCCGCCCGGCGTGTTATTAAGTTTCGGCATCATCGCCGGAATTTTCAGCGGCTCGCCATTGATCTCGACCGACTCAAATAGTCCTCGCGCCTGATAATGGGGGTCTTTCATCATATCGACAACACTGTAGACCGGACCGCAGGGAACGCGGTGTTGCTCAAGGATCCGGATAGCATCGTCCAATGACAGACTGGCACACCAATCGCTCAACACCTGATCAATCTCGGCTTCATGAACAACACGCAGAGCATTGGTAGCATACTTTTCATCTGTACCCATTTCAGGGCGGCCAACCGCCGTCATCAAACGAGCATAGATAGAATCACCATTGCCACCAATAACCAAAAATTTACCATCGCCACATTTATAGGTATTGGTCGGCACGATACCTGTCACGGTGGTGCCAGCCGGCTCACGCACAACCGCGGCACCGTCGTACTCTGGCACTACAGCTTCGAGCAGATTAAACATCGACTCATACAGCGCCACATCGACAACCTGACCACCGTCGCCTCGATCACGGGCGCGCAGGGCCATCAAAATACCCAGCACAGCATGAAGTCCGGAAATGGTATCGCCAAGACTCAAATTGGCTCTCACGGGAACCTCTTCGGGATAGCCATTAACATAACGAAAGCCACTGAATGCTTCACAGACTGAAGCAAATCCGGGCTTGGACGAATTCGGGCCAGTTTGGCCATAGCCTGAAATACGAGCATAAATCAGATCAGGATTTTCCGCGCGCAGCGACTCAGGATCCAGCCCCCACTCCTCGAGGACACCGGGACGAAAATTTTCCACAACGATATCGGCGGTTTTTAATAGCTCCTTAACCAGACCGCGTCCCTGCTCGGTTTTCAAGTCTAGAGAAATACACTTTTTATTCCGTGCCAGACTGTGCCACCACAGTGAAGTACCATCTTTTACCTCACGCCAATTGCGAATAGGATCGCCACCCGGGGGTTCAACTTTGATCACCTCGGCGCCAAAATACCCTAGCATGCAACCGGCAAACGGCCCCGCAAGCAACTGACCCAACTCAATAACTCTCAATCCCTCAAGTGCTCTACTCATTATCAAACCATTTTAAATAATTGAAAAAACTTCTCTGTGCTCATGAATTCTCTCGGCCCAGTGTATAAACTGTAACTAGACTTATAAAAGAGCAACAAGCCTACCAGAAGGATCATGACTGGAAAATTAAGATTAACGCATAGCGACTATAAACCTCATAGTACGTATAAAATACATAGTAGCTATAAAGTGAAAAGTGACGATAAGCCGTCGGTGGATTATAAAATTAAAAAACACCGCCTGATTCATATTCCGCCCCACACGTTATGGAACCGGCTGCAATATGTCCACTCTAAGCTTTTAAGTCAACGGGGGAAGCATTGATGAACGATGGCAGCATTGATTTAAAGTTGAGTCGACACAAGCCAACCGCAGCAGTACTTTTCTGCGCGGTTTTCTCTTGCCTGGCTGCGGCTCAATCCGAGCTCCCGGAGTTTAAACAGAGTGATCCGATCAGTGATTACCTCAACGCCATCGAACTGGCCGAGTCTCAGACAAGTGCCTACTCAACCGAGCTTGCCGAACTCTATTTAGGACTGGGTAAATCACATTTCTCGAGAAAGGAATATGAACCCGCACGCCAGGCATTTCAGCGCGGTATGCAAATTGAACGGGTCAACTATGGGCTTCACAGTCTCTCTCAAACTCCCTATCTGATGTCCATCGCCGAGACTGAAAGCTATCTCGGCAATTGGGACAAGTCACAACAGGCACTGGAAAACCTTTATCTGATCAACGCCCAAGCCTACGGTGAAAATGATCCACGCATGCTCCCTGTGCTCGATGAATTACTCGACTGGTATCTGACCACCTACAGTGAAAGACCAGCCAACGGCGGCTATCAAAATCTCCTGATCTCCGAAAAACTCGGCGACCGTATGTACAACATCCTGCAACAGACCGACGACCTCGGGGATCCAGAAGTGCCGCAGCTCTATCGCAAACTCAGTCATCTTCACTTTTTTATTGCCGATCACCTCAAAGAGCACGGCGAACCGGCAGAAAATGGTTTTTCGTTTAACAGTGGGGCAACCGTCAGTAGCGCCAACACCACTTCTCGAATGCACTATCAGCGCGGTGAGGACGCGCTGCAAAAAGTGATTGAATCACTCGAGCAACAGGACTCCCCCTCGGCACTCGATCAAGCCAATGCGATGGCCGAGCTAGGAGACTGGTATTTAGTGTTTGGTCAGCGCGGTTCTGCCAACAAAGCGTATGATCTCGCCTATCAATCACTGGAGGGTAGCGAACAGACTGAACAGCTCCAGCAATCGCTCTTTGGCGAAGCCAAATTGATCGACTTTACCAAGCTCAATTCGAAACACCATTTTAGCCTGGCCGCGAATAACTCAGAACAGACAAACGCCGAGGCGGAAGAGCTGGAGATCTCGGTTACCATTTCTGAATATGGCGTGCCCAAGAATATTGAAGTGCTCAATGCACCAGAAAATCTGGATAAAAAGACTCATCGTAAAATCATAAATGATATTCGCGGCACCCGTTATCGCCCCAAGTTGATCAACGGACAGGCAATCAGCAGCAGCATTATCTTCCCCTACCCTAGTCCACACCAAAGCCAGAAAATACAGGGATAAAAATAATAATGATCGAACTCTTGCCCGTTAAAGCTGACAAAAAAAACCTATCGAAATTATCAGGCTTGCTTGCCTGTGGCGTATTGCTGTGTTCACTGGTTGCCTGTCAGATGCCATCACCGTCGAGTTCCAGCTCATCGATACCCTCCTCTGGCGGTGCCGGTGGATCTTCAGGTGCACCATCTACACCCAGCCCTGGTGGCAGCGGCGGCGGTTCATCAATGCCCTCTGCTCCATCTGGCGGCAGTGGGTCTGCTGGGGGCTCTTCATCCGCTGAGGGCTCTTCATCCGGAGCTGAGGGCTCTTCATCCGCTGAGGGCTCTTCATCCGCTGAGGGCTCTTCATCCGCTGAGGGCTCTTCATCCGGAGCTGAGGGCTCTCAATCCGCTGAGGGCTCTTCATCCGCTGAGGGCTCTTC
>JAHEHL010000002.1:0-103673 GCA_024644595.1 Porticoccaceae bacterium
GTGACTTGTTTAACCGCCTCAATCTTAAATTCTTCTGGGTATCGCTTTCTGCTCATAATTCCACCTCTCTAGACGCTATTGTGTGCGACTAAAAGGTGTCTAGCAAACTAGTGGCGATTCATTGACTGCCGTAATTTCACTCGCCTGTTCATCGCCAGTATTTAATACCCCCCGTGGCTCAATTAGGAGCATTTTTACTTCCTTTTCCGCATATGGTTTGTGCTCCATACCTTTAGGGACAACATACATTTCACCTGCAGAAAAATTCACATAACCATTTTTAAAATCTATGCGCAACTGCCCGTCTAAAACTATAAAGGCTTCGTCTGTATCAGCGTGACTGTGCCAAACAAAATCACCTTCAATTTTTACTATTTTGAATTGATAGTCATTTATTTCGGCTATCACTTTAGGTGTCCATTGCTCACTGAATAAGCCTAATTTGTTTTCAAAATTTATCGATTGGTATGCCATTTTCGGTACCTTTCAAAGCTAACGTCACAGCTCAGTGGCGGCGTACGAACGAAGCGAGTAGACGTCCGGTAGAGCTATTTTTTGGACTAGTCGTTTGGATACAACAATAACTAATAACCTAAGAATGTAATATATTTGCTTATTCCATCAATTTGCTCAACAGACCTCCTAAGATCCCTCTGAGCATCAGTAGCTATTATCACGATTGAATGATCTAATTGGTCAATCGTTTCCTCTAAAGTTCTAATGACTTCTTTTTTATAAGCTTGCCAATGCTCGGGAGATGAGCCAACCATCTTAAAAACCTCCAAGTTTTCTGGCGTTTTTTTAAGCATCTTAGATCCAGACATTACACTCCCTAACTTATGTACGGCCTGTCCGGATCTAAAGCAAACTAATACTATTCCATTGACAGAACTTCTAGCTATTGCATCAATTACTTCAAGTGCCATTTTTTCTGCATAATTGTCCTCTTCTTCAAGCGATGCTCCATTGGGAACCGATGCATACCAAGTTCTATCACGCTTTTTAACTGTCTCTCGTCTTTTGCACCGCTCACACTCGGCAACCAAAGACTCCCACTCATCAAGAAAATTCACATCACTGCAGCTATTACATTTCTCTTGAGTAGCATTTTTATTATCAGACTCTAACCTAGAACCATGTTTTTTCCTGCCAAATAACTTACTAAAAATATTCATCTAGCCTCCCTATCTTAAATTTCAATTACACACGATCTAACGCCTGGCTCCGACAGCGGCCGCCGTAGGCGACCCATCATGCTGAAGGCAGTTATTAGATGTTGATTTCATTGCCTAAAAGTAGTCGTCACGAAGCGATCCTTCAAATCTTTTCGCCCGCATACCACGCTTCGTGAAATCTAGGACCAGATCCGCAGGAACAGGGGCCATTCTGGCCAGTTTCTCTTGTGGGTGTTTGTCTCTGCAGACTCGTACTTCTCTGCGTTTGACCTTCGTTTCTGACGGGGAAACTTTTAAGATGCTTAGTTGTAAGCTCGAACAGGTCTGTTCACTGCCACACAGTCAGTTCAAAACTACCCCCTTTAAAAATACTCCACAAACCATGGCCTACCACTGCAGAGCCAGCCATACTAGAATGCTAGAGCGTTTAGAATATCGACCAACACAATATAATGATAAAAGCGGGGCTGGCGTCGTAATGAACTTTCAATCTATGGCGGCCGAGTTTTGGCAAAAAGGGTATCTCTGTTGTGATAACTTTTTTGATGATGAGCTAATGGATCGTTGCCAAAAACATATTCTTGATGAGTTTGGGGATGATCCCGATTTTGTCCACAACGAGGAATTTCTAGAGCGATCAAACACTGATGTGATTCCTTGGTTTCCGCAGCGCGATGGTGTTGATGCGTTTGATATCGTTGAACAGGATTCTCGATTGCAGGCGCTGACTGAGGCGATTTTAGGGGGCGGCTGGGCGAGCCTTTACAGCATGGTGATGTTCAGCAAGCAGGGCTCAAAGGGCCAGAGCTGGCATCAAGACTGTCCGCCCGAAGACATATCGCGGTTTAATTTAAATCGGCTGGTCTACAGCATGGATATCGACGCCAGTATTGGTGGCGAGACGCTGGTGGTACCTGGGTCGCATCGGATAGGGACTATCAGCGCTGGCGATGGTGATGAGGTGCTTGCTGGTGAGATTGCATTAAGCCCCAAAAAAGGCACATTGATTATGATCCATGGTCATCTTTGGCATCGTGTTAAGCCTGTGCACGGGCGCTACCGGGCTTCTATTAATTATCGCTGCTGTCCTGCCAACACTCCCACGGATGTGACCGATATATGTGTCTACAGAAATATGCGCTATCAGTTCTCTACCCACTCCATCGTTGAGGAACGTCTATGAGTCAGGATCCGCAAACCATTCGCTGGGGGATTATTGGTCCAGGCCGAATAGCCAGAACCTTTGCCAGCGACTTAGTCCACGCCGAGCATGCCTCATTGAACGCTGTCGCATCTCGGCAGTTGGCGTCAGCTCGGGGGTTTGCGCGAGAGTTTAATATCGAACGCGCTTACGGCAGCTATGCTGAACTGTTTAACGATCCGGATATAGATGCGGTCTATATTGCGACACCTCACACCTACCACAAAGATCAGTCCATCGCGGCGTTGCGCGCGGGCAAACACGTCCTCTGCGAAAAACCCGCCACCGTTACCCCCGAGGAGCTGGAAGAAGTGTTGGCAGTTGCCGAGACACAGCAGCGCTACTTTATGGAGGGAATGTGGAGCTATTTTTTCCCGGTGATTCAAAAAGCTCAGCAGTGGGTCGATGCGGGCCAGATCGGAACTCTCTGCCATGTCAGGGCTGACTTTGGTTTTCCAATACCCTACAACCCAGATTCACGCGAATACAGCAGCAGTCTTGCTGGTGGATGCCTGTTGGATATGGGGATTTACCCCATCGCAATGGCGTGGCTGTTTTTACGTCAGGATCCGGATAGTCAGAGCGTATGGCATCACAAGGCCGACAATGGTGTTGATGACGATGTGGTTATTTTAAATCGCTATGGCGACGATCGTGCTACTGCCCAGCTGTGTAGTTCTTTTCGCTGCAAACTGAACAATTACTTATCACTGATTGGCGACAAGGGCAGTATAACCATTGCCGATTATTGGGCGGCCAGAGAGGCCAGACTTTATCATGGCGCCGAATGTGTTGATCGATTTTCGGAAAGTCGCACACAGCAAGGTTTCAATCACCAAATCGAACAGGTAAGCTGCGATTTGCTGGCGGGAAAATTGCAGTCAGATATCGTGCGCTGGGACGACAGCCGCGCATTCCAGAGGCAAATGGCCAAGATTAGACTGAGCTTCTAGCACTACAAGATCGCAGTATTAAAAATAATCATTAAAAGCGACCCATTAAAAAACTCTAAAAATAACCGGTTGGAACATCCATGAAAGATCGCACTAATATGGCTATTTACTACGCCGTTATCGTCTCGCTGGGCGGCTTTGTTTTTGGCTTCGACGCCGCAGTTATTTCAGGGGTTGTCGGCCCGGTCAGCTCAGAGTTTGGTCTGACGCCGATAGAAGCAGGATTTGTAGTCGCCGCACCTACCCTGTCAGCCGCTATCGGTACATTAATGATAGGGCCGCTGAGTGACGCGTTGGGCCGTAAAAAAGTGCTGATGTGTATTGCCATTGTCTATCTTCTCTCCGCTTTGGGGTCAGCATTGTCTACGTCGTACACCATGCTGCTGGCATCCCGGGCACTGGGCGGTTTTGCCTTTACCTCGCTGGTTATTGCGCCGATGTATATTGCCGAAATCGCGCCGGCAAAATTGCGCGGCAAGCTGGTTTCAGTCAATCAGCTCAATATTGTTGTCGGACTGTCGGCGGCTTATTTCACCAACTACTTCCTGATCACTCAAAGTTCATCCACTGCCGCCTGGGTCAGCGCATGGGGCATTGATACCAACACCTGGCGCTGGATGCTCGGTCTTGAGACTATTCCTGCACTCATCTTTTTCCTTGGTTTATGGGTCATTCCCGACAGTCCGCGATGGCTGATACAGCGAGGACGTGAAGTCAAAGCGCGCGAGGTGATAAAGCAACTACTGCCGGCTGCTGAGGTTGACCGCGAAATTGAGCTTATCAAGCAAAGCTCTGCCACAGAAACAGAGTCACTGTGGGCTCGCATAGGCGCCCTGTTTGGGCCCAAGATGCGGCTCGCGTTAAGCGTTGGAATTATCCTCGCTGTGGTGCAACAGATCACTGGGATCAATGCCATCTTCTTCTATGCACCCACTATTTTTGAGCAGAGCGGTATCGGCACAGATGCAGCATTTGCTCAGGCCGTTTTGGTCGGTGTGATCAACGTAATTTTCACACTGGTTGCCATTGCACTGATCGATCGCTGGGGTCGTCGACCACTGTTACTGGTTGGCCTGTCCGGCATTGCCATCAGCATGGCCCTGTGCAGCTATGGATTTTCCCAGGCCACCTATGAGCTGAAGCAGGACAGTCTTGTGCAACTGGAACAGCGCAAATCCGATCTCAACATTGCCGAATTGAGCACAATGGTTGGACAGCTATACCAGAGCGACATCGAGTTTAAAGCTGCACTAAAAAATACTCTGGGTGCAGAGGCCGCGCGCACACATGAGAGCGTTCTGATCAAAAGCGCCGCGAAGATCAATGCCACGCTTATTCTGGTCGGCATACTCGGCTTCGTCGCCTCATTTGCCATGTCGCTGGGGCCCGTCATGTGGGCGCTCTTCTCGGAAATCTTCCCCAATCAATTACGGGGTGTGGCTATTTCCTTTGTCGGCATGATCAATAGCATGACCAGTTTTCTGGTGCAGCTATTATTCCCGCTAGAGCTCAGTGTGTTCGGCGCAGCTCTGACATTCTTTTCCTATTCAGCGTTTGCCCTGGTCGGCCTGATTCTGGTTGCATGGCTGCTGCCCGAGACAAAAGGCAAATCATTAGAGGAGTTGGAGCTTACCTTTAGCAAGTGAAAAACAGAATCGGCAAGCCAACAGAGCATCGGCAAGTGCTCTAATAAACTTATATTCAAGTGTCAATTGCAATACCAGACACTGTAATTAGTACTAGTTCTGCCCATACAATCTGATACACTTCCGGTATATTTGGTGCAGCTCTGGCGGCATAGCTCCTCGGATACACTCGAGGGTGACCCGCGACGTGATGGGTTCTGCTGAAAGAAACCATCGCCTGAGGATGTGAGTCTCAGATGGAATTGCATGAAGAGTTAACCATTTGTTCTATTGAATTTTGTAAAAGGCACTAACCTATGTCAGACGTAAATGAGAATTATGAATTTTATGTAGGCGAAGGCACTCAGCTCGAGGGTGCATCATTGGCTATTAGCGGCACTGCAAGGATTGACGGAAAAATTGTTGGTCGCGTTTCGGTAAAACACCTGATAGTTGGCCCGAACGGAGTAGTCCAAGGCGACATTTCCGGTGAAACAGCCACTGTAGAGGGCGTCGTTGAAGACACACTGACCCTCACTGGAAAATTGACTGTTTGCTCATCGGGCAGAATTCGCGGAAAGATTCACTATGGTTCTTTAGAGACTATCGAAGGCGCCAAATTGGTCGGCGAAATATCCACCGACTGGGACGAAGACTCTTACACTCCGAAACCAGCTATATCAGATAGATTAGAGGCCTTCACTGCGTCTCTCAACAGTGGTAATGAAGAACCAGCGGATGAATCCGTTTAGTAGTAAGAGAAATAATTCGGAATCCAAACTAGACAAAATAACTCTAACTACTTCTGGATCTTCGTCAGTGAATGGTCGTACCAAAACAGCAATTTTTGCGAATTCCAAAGGCGGAGTAGGTAAAAGCACCGTTGCCTTGCTAATGAGCATGGGCCTAGCCACCCGCCATGGTGATTCTAAAATTGAGTTGATCGACCTCGACCCTCAAGCAACCAGCAGCGATTCACTAAAACGCTTTGCCAACCGGCGCTTCTCGGTGCTGCAGGACGATGCATTTTTTCTTGGAAATGGCTTTCCCAACAATTCTAAGATCATCAGCCATATTGAGCAAAAGGGAAGCTTTAATCACAACAATCATTATTTAATTTTTGACAGCCCTGCTGGATCTGAGCCGGCGCGCAGCGCGTTCTTTCTGAGCTGCGATATTATTTTTGTCCCCACTTCGGTTAGCGACGCCGATATTTTTGCGACCAGAAATTTTCTTAACTCTCTGCAAGACTTATTTTCCAGCGAAGCAGGCACCAATGCCGCAAAGCTGCCTTCGGTGGTCATTCTTCCAACCATGGTCGATAGTCGTGAGGATTTCAATGAGGTTCGTATAGAGCTTTCCAGTGCTGCAGCATACCTCGGGAAGCCACTTTACTACTCACCGCTTTTTCGACGTGCGTTCCGCGCAGAAGCAGAGGACAAGAATGTAAAAGATATGCTTCTGCATTCATCCGATTATATAAACTGGTTAACCAACCTGCTTATTCACTCTCACGCTATCAGTCCGCGTCCGCGCAAACTTTTTCAGCTGTAAAATACAAATCCAGATAACACACCGCTCTCGTGATCGATTAGACATGGATTATTAGAGTTACTTATGGCTATAAAAACAGTTTGAATAGAGTCTGCCTGAGACCTACTATGCGACTCAAATAATAATAAAAACTAAGGTCTCAGATCCGATGGGCAACTTTAGACAACCTCTCCCCTTTCCCCCAGGTCGCCCGGCAGAATACCTACCGCTCGATAATGAGCCCAAATTTAATCCGTCGCTGCATTTGGCACTCGAAGCACCCAGCTCGATCATGTCGCTTGATCAGCTCGGCTACAGTGCAGATGAAATGCGTGACTGCGAATCGTCTTTTGCCTATTGCAGCGCCTTCCGCATTCTCTCCGTCGAGGGTGTTGCCGTGATGACCGAGATCTGTGATCGCATTTATCACAACCGCAATACCAGTGCCGGCACCGGTGCCAACCGTCTCGGCAGCTATGCGCGGGGAGCCGGTTATCGATCTCAGTTTATTCGCGATTTTTGCGATAGCCCAGAGCTGGCACAACACCTCTCAGAGATCGCTCAAGTACAGCTCGGCAGACATTCTGTGCCGGCCGTTGCCTGTGGCATTAATTACGCACCGGACGACATCACCAAAGCGATAGATACCTGGCATGTCGACTCCGTCGCCTTTGATATTGTGATGATGCTGTCCGATCCCAAGACGCTAAAAGGTGGCGAGTTTCAGATTTTCAATGGCACCAAACATGAGGGCCGCCAGCTGCTCGGCATTGTTGGCGAGGAAGGTAAAGATGCGCAGCTCCCGGATGAACGGATTATCACTGTGCCTTTTCCTGATTCGGGGTTTGGTTTTCTGCAACAGGGCACGATGATTTTTCACCGCGCCTGCCGACTGCTGGAACGCGCCAAACGCATCACCATGATTCCGTCTTTCGAAGTTATTCCAGCCGATGCCAGAGATGCGACCAACTCAATCAATATGACCGACTGGGCTGATCCCGGCATTAGGCCCGAACTGGCGCGACACGAAATTTGGCGCGCGACCGCCCGGCTCGAAACCCTACTCGACAACATCAGCCTTGAGGACAACCCGCAAAAACTTAGCGACGACATTAACCTGGCTCTGGGTAGCCTCGTCGCCTTCACCAATAATCTCAAGGACAAGCACTAATGACCCATTCGTCTGACCTTCAGGGCCGCGCAGTCCTCGTTACCGGTGCCGCAGGCTGCATTGGCGCCTGGACAGTAAAACTGCTGCGCGACGCTGGCGCCGTGCCGGTGGTATTTGATATTGCCGACAATCGACAGCGACTCGAACTGATTATGTCTGACCCAGAATCGGTTATCTGGGAGCTGGGGGATATCACTGACTTCGAGCGCTTATCCGCCGTCGCCGTAAAGCACAATATCGAGGCAATCATTCACCTCGCTGCACTGCAAGTGCCGTTCTGCAAAGCCGACCCAATTAACAGCACCAAAATTAATGTTATGGGCAGCGTCAACATTCTCGAGCTGGCCCGTCAGCGTGGCATCAGCCGCCTCAGCTATGCCAGCTCAATCGCAGCACCGGCAATGGCCGACAATGAGTGGCTAGCCACACTCTACGGTGCGCACAAAGTCTGTGGCGAGCAGATGGCCGCGGTCTACTGGCAGGACTGGGGCGTGCCCAGTGTCGGCATTCGCCCGGCGATAATCTACGGTCCAGGCCGTGATCAGGGCATGAGCGCCGCGCCGACCGTTGCAATGCTGGCGGCGACTGTTGATCAGCACTACAGCATCCCGTTTTCCGGTGACATCAGTTTCGTTCACGTTGAAGATGCAGCCTCGCGCTTTATTGCAGCAGCGACCAAGTCTTACCAGGGCGCCCATGTATTTGACCTCAACGGCACCCCAGCAAGTATCCCCGACGTGCTCGAACTGGTCCGCGCCCAGCGCGCATCCGGTCAGCTTGATTACACAGGCGATGCCATGCCCTTCCCGGCCAACCCGGAAAATGGCGAGCTGGATGCGCTACTCAATATCGCCCCCTGCCGCAGCATGGCAGAAGGCGTGAAAGATACATTGAATAGTTTTGATCAGGCCCGTGAGCGCGGCATTGACTTGAATGATCTGTTCCTGAAAACAGTGGAGCGAAACTCATGAAGTTAGTGCGGTTTGGAGACTGCGGTGCTGAAAAGCCCGGACTGGTTGACGGTGACGGCTGCATTCGCGATATCAGCTCGGTGATCTCGGATTGGTCCTACAAGACCCTTAACCGTGCAACACTCGAGCAAGTAGCGTCAATCTCAATGGCCGACTTTCCCGTGGTCGCAGCCGATGTCCGCCTGGCCGCGCCGGTTGACCGCGTCGGCAAAATTGTCGGCTGTGCCCTGACCTACGGCAAACACGCCGCCGAAGCTGGCCTTGAGCCGCCTGCCGAGCCCATGTTTATGCTCACCGCACCGAGCGCAATCAATGGCCCCCATGACCCGGTCATTATGCCTCTGGGAGCAACTCAGCTCGATTGGGAAGCAGAGCTCGCAGTGGTGTTTTGCAAAGCGGGCAGCAATATCCCAGTCGACCAGGCGATGGATTATGTCGCCGGTTTCTGCGTTGGCAATGATGTCTCCGAACGTGTATTTCAGCTTGAGCGCGGCACCCAGTGGACCAAAGGCAAAAGTGCCGACACCTTAAAACCGCTCGGCCCCTGGCTGGTCACTACCGATGAAGTAGGCGACCCCAACAATCTCGAAATTTCCATGCAGGTCAATGGTGTCACCATGCAACACAGCAACACCTCTGACATGATGTACAGCATTGCCGAGCTGGTCTCGATTCTCTCCAACTACGTCAGTTGGCAGCCCGGTGATGTGATGATGACCGGCACACCGGCAGGCGTCGGCTATGGCATGAAACCTCAGGTCTATCTCAAGCCCGGCGATGTCATGGAAGCGCGCATCGAAAAACTTGGCGCCCAGCGCAGCGTGGTCGAAGCCTATCGGCCACTTTACGCCACAGCCGAGAAGCTCTGATGACCGCAGCGCGAATTGTAATTGTGACCGGCGGCGCGCAAAATATTGGCGCGGCCATTGTCGAGCGCTTTCAGCGTGACGGTGCCACTGTAGTCTGTGCCGACCTCAATCCCCACGCCGATAAAACCGTGCATTATGTGCGCACCGATATTGCCGATGAAACCAGTGTTATCGCATTGATGAACGAGGTCAGCGAGCGTTTTGGGCATCTCGATGTATTGGTCAACAATGCCGGCATCTGTATCGAAACGCCGCTTCATGAAACCACCGTCGAACAGTGGGACCGGGTGATGGCAATCAATGTCCGCGGCACGTTCTTAACCAGCAAATACGCCCTGCCACTGATGACACAAGAGGCGGCAAGCCATCCGGCGATTGTCAATATCAGCTCCATTGAAGGGCTGGGCGCCAATCCGCTGCACGCAGTCTATGCCGCGTCCAAAGCCGCAGTTGCCGGGTTTACCCACAACACTGCGCTGGAATATGGCCGCTACGGAATTCGCTGTAACGCCGTAGCACCTGGCTGGATCAACACCCCCTTTAATGAACAGCTGCTGGCGCAATATCCGGATCGCGCCGCCGTCGATGCTGAGATTAAGGCACTGCATCCAGTGGGCCGTCTCGGCAGCCCGACCGACGTCGCCAACACGGTGCACTGGCTGGCCAGTGCCGAGTCGGGTTTTATCAGCGGACAGGAAGTGATAGTCGATGGTGGCAGGCTGGCGAAATTACCGCTGCCTAATTTATAAGATGCACTCTTTGAGGCTTAGCGCTCCATGACAAATGCAACCCCTGGCGCAGCGCGCACATTTAACAACCGACTCGTTCTGATTACCGGCGCCGGCAGCGGGCTCGGCTTTGAATGCGCCAAACTGTTTGCCAGCCATGGCGCCCGCCTGCTGTTGACTGGTCGCGACAGCGCCAAACTGCAACGCGCCTGCGAACAATTAAAAACCGAATATGCTGCTCAGGCTTGGCAGCTTGCCGGCGACGTCAGCGACTCGGCATTTGCCGAGCAGGCAGTAGCATTTGCCAACTGTGAACTCGACTGTCCGGTGGATATTCTGATCAACAATGCCGGAACCATTCTGCGCAGCGATGCCAGCAACACCAGCGACAGCGAATGGCAGCACGTCATGGATACTAACCTAAACGGCCTGTTTTATTTCAGTCGCGCATTTGCCAATCAAGCCCACGATGGCGGTGCCATCATTAATGTCTCGTCCACCTGCGGTCAGGTTGGCGCGGCCGGTCTGGCGGCCTACTGTGCCAGCAAAGGTGCTGTCAATCAGCTCACCAAAACCATGGCGCTGGAGCTGGCCGGACGCAAGATTAATGTCAATGCAGTGGCACCCGGGGCAATCAACTCCCCCATGTTGTTCTCACAGCACCAAACCCAAGAGTTGGCTGATTCTGTGGTGGAACGCAACCGAAACTCGATTCCCATCGGCGAGGTAGCACAACCCCAAGAAGTGGCTCGGGCGGTTCTGTTTCTTGCCTCAGAACGGCATATCACTGGCGAAATTATGGCCGTTGACGGCGGCTACACCGCGGCTTAACCCTTCCCTGGCGGGCTTAATATGAAAATCAGCAAACTGACTATTTACCAGCATGACCTGCCCGTCAAGGGTGGCTCATATCGCATGGCCAATGCCCTGGTGACCAGCCTCGACACCACTCTGGTGAAATTGGAAACTGACTGCGGACTGGTAGGCTGGGGTGAAACCTGTCCAGTCGGCTCGACCTATGCACCCAGTCACGCTGGCGGCGCGCGAGCGGCATTGATGGAAATGGGGCCCGGCCTGATCGGGGCCGATGCAACCCAGCCGCGGTTAATACATCGGCGCATGGATGGCCTGTTGAACGGCCATAACTACGCCAAAGCCGCCATCGATATTGCGGTCTACGACCTGCTAGGTAAAAAGACCGGCCTGTCCGTCGCCACATTGTTAGGTGGCGCAGTCACCGACAAGGTGCCGTCTTACTATGCCAGCGCAGTCGGCGAGCCCGATGAAATCGCTCGTATTGCCGCCGACAAAGCGGCCCAGGGTTTCCCAAGAATGCAGATAAAAATTAGCGGTCGGCCGGTTGAGATTGATATTGAAGTAGTGCGCAAGGTGTGGGCAACCGTCGGCAACAAAATGCGTCTGGCAGTAGATGGCAATCGCGGTTTAACGACCCGAGATGCTCTGCGCCTCAGCCGTGAGTGTGCCGATATTCCGTTTATTCTTGAGCAACCCTGTGACTCTCTCGACGAGATTAGAGCGATTCGCCAGCAGCTCCATCACCCGGTCTATCTCGACGAAAGCTCGGTCGATTTAACGACCGTCATCAGCGCCGCAGCGAGTGGATTAGTCGATGGCTTTGGTATGAAAGTTACGCGGATTGGGGGACTCTGCCGAATGGCCAGCTTTCGTGATATCTGCGAAGCGCGCAATCTGCATCACACCTCTGACGATTCCTGGGGTGGCGATATTATTGCCGCCGCCTGTGTCCACCTCGGCGCTACCGTTAAACCCAAGCTCTTTGAGGGCGCCTGGCTGGCGCAGCCCTATATCGAGGGGCATTATGATTCGCGCAACGGCATCGTTATTCGTGACGGCCATATCGCCCTGCCGACTGGCCCTGGTCTTGGCGTGGTGCCAGATGAAGGATTATTTAATCACGAAATAGCGTGTTTTTAAGACAGGCCTAATTGAACGGTAGAGGTTAATAATTGAACGGCAGAGGCTAACCCGGCAGCAGATTGTCTAGACCGATGACCAGCCCACCCAGACCCAGCGACCAGATCACACAGGCAGCCACATCAATCACACTAAAGGTTACCCGGCTGGTACCGCTGATTCCCACAAGCATCGGCACCAGACTTCTTACCGCGGTCATCAAGCGGCCGAGAATAATGGCCGCTGCGCCATACTTTAAAATAAACGCCTCAGATTTTTGCAACTGCTTCGCGCGCTTGATAGCAAACGGATGATGGTGGAATCTGGGACCAAGCCAACGACCCAGATAAAAACCAATATGGTCTGATAACAAGGCACCCATAAAAGCCAGAGTCATTATCTGCGACAGTGTGGCTAGCTGCTCAGTGTAAAGAACGGTCGAGATAGTCAGCAGGATAACCCCGGAAACCAGCAGCCCAATACCCGGACAGGCCTCCAGGAAAGCCAAAATCGGCACAACCATCCAGGCGTTTTGTTTGTTGGCAGTTAGCCAATTTAAAATAAACTCGTCGATGACAGCATCACTCGTCGCGCAGAACATCAGTAGCGGTTGGATTGGATTAAGATTCTCACCATAACCACTAAAGATCTAGATTAACAGCGCTAAAATAAAACCATGGCAAACTCATAGAGCCTGGCAATCAAGGCTTAAGGTGACATTGCCGCAGCATTGAAGGGCTCGTTGGCCATAGCCATAAACTCGGCGACAATTGGATCTTCGAGTTTCTTTTTAAAACAGCAGAGCCCGAGATCAAAAGCCGGAATGCTGCTGTCCGCCAGTATTTGAATTCGCTCTTTAACCGGACTGTTGTCCACCACCACAATAGGCGAGAGACCCACGCCGCAACCCAGAGCGACCATGCTGACCAGAGCCTCTTGACCGGACACCTGTGCATAGACATTGGGTCGACCCTGATGCTTAGCTCTAAACCACTGTTCAAACCGTTTTCGCGCCACCCCGTGCTCCGGCAAAATAATCGGCAGATTTGCCCAGTCCACGGTCTCGGCCTGCCAGGCCTGCTTGACCAAGCAGTTGATCGTGGGCGCAATAATTGCCAGAGGCACAGCAGCGATGGTCTGAAAATGAATGCTGGAAACCAGATCATCGGGACGAGCAGCAATCGCCAAATCGACCCGCTGATTTTTTATCTGATCGATACCATCGGCCGCATCACCGGTGTCGAGATTAATATCTATATTGGGGTGAGCCTGACGGAATTTTTCCAACAGCGGCGGCAGGTAGGAATATGAAGCAGTGACCGAGCAATAGATATTCAGCGATCCCGACAGCTCCTGCTGAGAGGCATTGAGCGACTGCTTTAACGACTCAAACTGCACGATTTGCTGATCCGCATAGGCGAGCAACTGTTTCCCCTCGCGGGTCAAAAACACCGACCGATTATCGCGGATTAGCAGCTGGCTTCCCAACTCTTCCTCCAAGCGCTGAATCGAGCGACTCAGAGTTGAGGGACTGAGGTGAAAGACAGCCGCGGTTTTGCCGAAATGCAAACTGTTGGCCACGTGTTGGAATAATTTTAGCGACTTAATATCCATGGCGCATACTAAGCAATAAACGCTTACGTTGCAAAAAATGCAACACATTGGTGAATATATAACGTTTTAAGCAATATACAAAACCCGCTACAATGCGCGACCGAAATCAATAGCACCCACCCATAGGTGGCCGGAGACTAACAATGGCGAATTACTTTAATACCCTCAGCTTGCGCGACAAGCTTACTCAGCTCGGCAAATGCCGGTTTATGGACCGCAGCGAATTCACCGACGGTTGTGATCTGATCAAAGGTTGGAATATCGTCATTATCGGCTGTGGCGCCCAGGGCCTCAATCAGGGCCTGAATATGCGCGACTCCGGTTTGAACATCTCCTATGCACTGCGTCAGCAGGCAATCGATGAAAAGCGTCAATCATTCCAGTGGGCATCCGATAACGGCTTCACCGTGGGTACCGCCGAAGAACTGGTTCCCGATGCCGATCTGGTCCTCAACCTGACGCCAGACAAGCAGCACACCGCAGCCGTTACAGCGGTTATGCCGCTGATGAAACAAGGTGCAACACTGGCCTACTCTCACGGTTTCAATATCGTTGAAGAAGGCATGCAGATTCGCCCTGACCTGACTGTAATCATGGTGGCACCCAAGTGTCCAGGCACTGAAGTCCGCGAAGAGTACAAGCGCGGCTTTGGCGTGCCAACACTGATTGCCGTGCACCCTGAAAATGACCCCAAAGGCAATGGTCTGGCTATCGCTAAAGCCTACGCCTCTGCGACGGGCGGTGATCGAGCCGGCGTTCTCGAATCGTCTTTTATCGCCGAAGTAAAATCCGACCTGATGGGCGAGCAAACCATCCTCTGCGGTATGTTGCAGACCGGTGCCGTTCTCGGTCACCAGCAGCTGCTCAATCTGGGCGTTGATGCTGGCTATGCCCGCAAGCTGATTCAATATGGCTGGGAGACAGTCACTGAAGGCCTCAAGCACGGCGGCATCACCAACATGATGGACCGTTTGAGCAACCCGGCAAAAATCAGAGCATTTGATATGTCTGAACAGCTGAAAGGCATTCTGCGCCCGCTGTTTGAAAAGCATATGGACGACATTATCGAAGGAGAATTCTCTCGCACCATGATGATCGACTGGGCCAACGACGATGCCAACCTGCTCAAGTGGCGCGCCGAAACAGCCAATACGACCTTTGAACAGGCGCCGGATTGCGATATCGAAATCACGGAACAGGAATTCTACGACAAAGGCATCTATCTGGTTGCAATGATTAAAGCCGGTGTTGAGCTGGCTTTTGAGACCATGGTCTCGTCGGGCATTATCGAAGAGTCGGCCTACTACGAGTCACTCCACGAAACGCCATTGATCGCTAACTGTATTGCACGCAACAAGCTCTACGAAATGAACGTGGTGATCTCCGATACCGCCGAGTACGGCAACTACCTGTTCACCCACGCCGCCGTGCCACTGCTGCAGGATCACGCCAACTCTCTGACGCTGGAAGATCTGGGTGAAGGCTTGGCCAACAGCTCCAATGCGGTAGACAATGTTCGTTTAATTGAAGTTAATGACGCCATCCGCGATCACGATGTTGAACTCATCGGCCACGAACTGCGCGGTTATATGACAGATATGAAGCGAATTATTGAACTCGGATAGACAGGCAATTGTCACAAACAAAAAAACCGGGTCTGATGATTTAGACCCGGTTTTTTTTATTCACAAACTAGCGTTTCTCGGCGCCTGCCAACGCATACCACCCGATATACAGATAGCACACCAGCGGCACGATAAAGCTCAGCTGAATACCAATATTGTCAGCCGCCACACCCTGAATTAACGGCACCAACGCACCACCCACAATCGCCTGACAGACAAAGCCTGATCCCTTACTGGTCATCGACCCAAGACCTTTCACAGCAAGGGTAAAAATAGTCGGGAACATAATCGAGTTAAAGAAACCGACGGCCAGAATAGACCACATGGCAACATCGCCCGTGGTGTTAATGCTGACCACAATCATCACCACCGCAATCACGGCATTAACCGCCAGATACCTGGTATCGGCAATGTAGTTCATCAACACGGCGCCGACCAGGCGACCAATCATCGCTGCGCCCCAATAATAGGCCACCATTTCACCGGCATCTTCCACGCTCAAGCCAGCAATCGAACTCTCAGAGAAATAGTTAACCAAGAAGCTGCCAATGGATACCTCACCGCCCACATAGAGGAAGATCGCCAGCGCACCCAGCACCAGATGGCGGTGGCTCCAGACCGACTCACTATTGTCGTCAGTGTTTTCGACATGAGCCAGAACCGGCAATTTAATGCTGCGGAAAACCAAAGCCGCAGCAACCAACATACCGGCGATCATCAGATAGGGGCCCTGCACCGCTGAGGCATCTGCTGCTACCACACCAAGAATCAGTGCAGCACCGATAATCGGCCCAACGGTCGTGCCCAGGGAGTTAGCAGCCTGCGCCAGATTGAGGCGACTGGCCGCTGTTTTCTCTGGTCCCAGTGCCGCAACGTAGGGGTTTGCAGCAACCTGAAGAATGGTGATACCACTGGCGAGCACAAAGAAGCCCAACAGAAACAGTGCATAGAGATGCAGACTGGCTGACGGGTAAAAAAGACAGCACCCGGCTGCAGTGGTCAACAGACCAATCACAATACCCTGCTGATAGCCGACTTTATCAATCAATCTGCCGGCAAAGGGCGAAACAATAAAGTAGGCGCCAAAGAAGCAAAACTGCACCAGCATCGCCTGAGTGTAATTGAGATCAAATGACTCCTTTAGAAAGGGAATCAAAATATCGTTAAGAACGGTAATAAAACCCCAAAAGAAAAACAGGCAGGTCATCGCGATAAACGCAAATGTCTGCTTGCCTTGAGCCTGACCCTCTACAACTGTTGCCGACGAACCATCGGCTGATGAACCTGCCATGTGACCCCCTCTCTCAAAAAGTAGTAATACAGATTTATTGTTATTCGATACTTGCTCAAAGCAGCTTATGTCGCGGCACTCAGATGTTCAATCATTATTCGGTGAATGGGGCGCTCTCTACGATCGTGCGTTAAATGCCACCCAATCCTCTGGGCTATCGATATCCATCGCCGCGCAAGGTAAATCGAGTTGTAGCACCGCCTTACCAGGCTGGTTAAGCAAGGTTTTAGCGCCACTATCACCACTCAGTGCTGCAAGATGGGGGAACAGGCTTTTCGGAAACAGCGCCGGCACACCGCACTTGCCCGCATAATACGCCGCTACTGTGCGCTCACCATCAAAGGCGCCGACCAACTTATCTAAATCGTCGCGATCCACCTCAGCCTGGTCCGCAAGAAGAATTAACACGCCGGCATAATCCTGCTCGAGACTGCGCACACCGGCAGCAATTGATGAGCCCAGCCCTGAGCGCCAATCGCGGTTTAAAACAATCCTGGAAGCGGACACAGTTGGCTGAATGTGATCATGGTTAGCACCGAGAACCACATAGACATGGCCAGGGGAAACGGCATTAGCGCGATCAATACAGTGTTGCAGTAGCGACTTACCGTTGTGTACCAATAACTGCTTGGCCGAGCCAAAACGGGTGGCTGCGCCGGCAGCGAGAATCAAAATGGCGATTTTATCTGTCATCTTGTCTGCCCGCTTGCCCGCTCGCTCATTAGCACAGGGACTCAACGCTGCCATGAATCACCCCACTCAAGGAGGCTGCGCTGGCACCGCGCAAGACAGCCTGGCATTCAGCCAAAATAGACAGTGCAATGCCCTCAGGGAGATCGGCACCTAAATCGAGTCCGGCGGGCCCGGCAAGCGGAATGCTTAACCGCTGACGTGTCAGCTGCGCCAATTCCAAGACTTTTTGCAGACGAGATCGCGGGCCCAACAGCGCCAGATATTTAAGCGATGAGCCCTGTAAGACCTTGATTGCTTGAGCATCCAGCTCCAGGTTGTGACACATCACTACCGCCGCATCCCAGTGTGTCGCGAACTTATCCTCAAGCAGTTGGTGAAGCGGCTGACGCAAAATGTGGTCAACCGAAAGAAAGTAATCCCGTCGCGCATTGGCCGGTCGTGAATCCCAAAGACTCAGCGTCCAACCCAGATTTTTTGCCAACGCCGCGAGGGGCTGCGCATCGACACCGCCGCCGACAATCAGCAGATGTGGTGGTGGAGATAACGACGTTTGCAACCAGCTCTGGCCGTCCTCTTCAATTAAATCAACGGTGCCGCGCTGACCTGTGGCCGCAGACCATTTCGTAGCAACGGCACCATCGCTGGCAATGAGCTGTTGATATTGCCCGACACCACCAGCAATCAAGTGGTTATAAACCTGACTCAGATGCAGGTAGTCGAGCTCCGCCAAAATCGGCTGCAGCAGAATATCCACGGTGCCACCGCAGCCAATCCCGAGCTGAAACGCGATATCGTCTTCATCGCTGCCATCGTATCTCAGGGTCAGGGAATTTTTGTGCTGCATAACACGCGCCGCCTGACGCTGGATATCAGCCTCCAGACATCCGCCACTCAGCAGACCAAACTGCTGGCCGAGATCATTAAACAGCATCATCGCGCCGGCTTTGCGATAACAGGGGCCCACGGTTTGATACACCGTACCCAATACCCAGAGGTGTTTGTCTCGGAGCGGATACCAGTGCTGCAAAAGCTGCATCAAATGACTATTCATAGCGCTAAAACCAACCGCCCGATGACTGTTTAATTAACTCAATCGCAGAGGCAAATGACGCAGACGCTGACCAGTGGCCTTGAACACCGCATTGGCAACAGCCGGTGCCAAAGGCGGCAGACCGGGCTCACCCACGCCTTCGGGATGTTCCTGACTCGCGACAATATGCACATCCACTGCCGGCGTCTCGGCCATGCGCAGCATCGGGTAATTATGGAAATTACTCTGCTCCACCACACCCTCTTTAAGCGTGATCTCGCCGTACAGAGCTGCCGTGAGGCCATAGATGATGCCGCCCTCTACCGCATCGCGGACAATCCCGGGGTTGACCACCGTACCGCAATCAATCGCAGCGGTGACTCGGTGCACAATAATCTTGTCGCCTTCAACAGAGACCTCGGCAATCTGCGCCACAGCCGAGCCAAATGAGCTGTGCACGGCCAGCCCGTGGAAATGGCCCGCCGCCAACGGCTTGCCCCAGCCGGCTTTTTCAGCAACCAGTTGAGTCGCGTTTTTCAGGCGCGGATTGTTTTGCAGATTGGCCAGACGAAACGCGAGTTCATCGATACCGGCACGCTGTGCCAACTCGTCAATAAAGCACTCTTTAAAAAACGCATTCGACGAATTACCGACCGCACGCCAAAAACCGGTACGCAATCCCGGGTCTCGGGGGATATGCCGCACCTCTTTATTGGGCGTGTCGTAATCGTTATAGATACCGTCGCCAGCGCTGGGGTCTGCCTTAAAACGTTTAAATACCGAGTAGCCAAACTTACTCAACCAATCGACAAAACCTTTGTTCAGATAGTCCGGTGCAAGCACATCAACCCACTGATCGAGAACATGATCCATAATATTGGGCCCTACACGGCGAACCGACCAGGTCTCGATAATGCCCTGATCTGAGACTCCAGCCTGCATTCGCACCAGTGCCGGCGGCCGGTAGAAGTCGTTGCGCATATCATCCTCACGACTCCAGACCACCTGAATATTGCGTCCGGTCTTGCGCGCGATCTCGACTGCCTCCGCGACATCATCGCCGAGACCACGGCGACCGAAACCACCACCGAGAAAGGCTGGATGCATTTTCACTTTGTCGGCATCAAAATCACCGTAATAAACCGCCGCACCGGCAGACGCCTGAACCGACTGAGTGCCGACATAAACCGCACAGGAATCACCGTCAATCTCAACCGTGCAGTTGAGTGGCTCCATCGTCGCATGCGCCAAATAGGGCGCAAAGTAATCAGCGCTCACCCTGTGTTCGGCTTGATCGAGCAGCTTGTCGCCCTCGCCTTCCAAACAACATTCCAACCCTTTTTCCGATGCATCGTTGAGTGTCTCAACAAACTCTTGGTAGAGGCTATCCGATGACCAGCCAGCCAACTCGGTCTGAGTCCAATTCACCTCAATCGACTCAGCCGCCTTGCGCGCTCGCCAATAGCTGTCAGCTACCACGGCGACACCATGGCGTAATTCAATCACATCCACCACACCAGCTTGCTGCAACGCGGCCGTGCCATCAAACCGCTGCACCGCGGCTCCAACAACTGGCGCTCTCACCACCACGGCGCGATACAGGTTCTCCACCTCAGCATCGATACCAAAAATTGCTGTGCCGGTAGACTTGGCCAGCGCATCGAGTCGCGGTCGCTCACGACCAATCTGGTCAAATTGCTGCGGGCTTCGCAGCGGCGAATTTTCCGGCACCGGCAATGCCGCCGCCAGCGCAACAAATTCACTGTAGGCATAGCGCTGACCATCAGCCAGCACCTGACCATCGGCCAACAGCAATTTATCGACAGGTTGATTGAGCTGTTGCGCCGCCGCGTTGCGAATCGCCGCGGCGGCATCTGCTGCAGCCTGTCGAATTGGCAAAAACTGGGCGCGAGTCGCATTGCTGCCGCCCGTGGCCTGCATTTTCATTTCCGGATTCTTGTAATCCTCGTGCAGACTGGCATGACGCACCTCAATCAACTCAGGACTGACGCGCAACTCCTCGGCGATCAGAGTGCTCAAACCATCGAGAATGCCCTGCCCCATCTCACTGCTGGGGAGATAAAAAATAACCTGATTGTCAGACGTAATCTGGATAAACGAATTGGGTTCAAATGCCCCAACCACCGGCGCGTAACCCACCGACTTTGCATGGCTGGTGGAGCACCCGACAATCAAGCCACTGGCGACCGCTCCGGTGGTAAGCAAAAAACGCCTGCGCGTAAGTGAGCGTGTATTCATGACTCAACCCCCCTATTGGCGGGATCAAAGCTCTGCACAGCTGACTCCGCAAGAGCCCCTGAACGCATCGCGGCAGCGCTTGATTTAATAGCTGCCTTAATTTTTCCGTAGGTACCACAACGACAGATATTGCCATCCATCGCAGCGTGAATCTCATCATCTGAGGGGTTGGGGTTTTTGCTCAGCAGCGCGCTGGCCGACATCAACTGACCAGACTGGCAGTAGCCACACTGGGGAACACTGTGCTCAACCCAGGCCTGTTGCAGGGGATGCATATTATTCGGCGTGCCGAGACCTTCGATGGTAGTGATAGCCGCGCCTTGAACAGCAGAGACAGGCAGAGTGCAGGTACGCAGCGCCTCACCATTCACATGCATGGTGCAGGCCCCACAGAGACCCATGCCACAGCCGAATTTGCTGCCTTTAAGTTTAAAGTGATCGCGCACCACCCAGAGCAGAGGCGTGTCGGGGTCGAGGTCAAACGCCACAGCGCGGTTATTTAATTGGAAAGTAATCATTGCGAAACCGGATTTTTATTATTTGTCACAGAGTGCAGAACAATCCGGAAAACTTCAAGCGCGACACGGCGACAACCGTGACCGGCGGGAATCAACAATGGCGTTGTTCGACTGCGCGCAGACTAGCCTTTGAGCATCGACTTCATCGCCTGCTTGAGCGCATTGTGCAGCGTGCGTATCTGCTGCAGATCGTCGGGATTGGTCATCCAGTGATAAACAATACCGCTGACCGACGTCGTGAAGTGATCGGCAAGCAGCTCCGCATCGACCGTGGATGGAACGTCCCCGGCACTGATGGCCTCAGCGATCCAACCCAACACATCGGCGCGGCGACGGCGGTGAATTCCCAGAATCACATTTCGCAACGCGGAGTCAGGGGCCAGAGAATCAAACCACAACCGATAGAACGCTTCGACATGAATCGGGGCATCTTCACAAAAAGCCAGGTGAGCATCCAGCGCCGCGGCAATGGCTTCATAGCCGCGCTTATTGTTGGTCACCGATGTCAACTCAGCCAGCCAGTCTTCTCCCACCGAGCGCAGCACAAAATCAAACAGCCCGGCCTTGTTGCCAAATCGGTAACCCGCCAGTCCACGGGAATAGCCCGCCTTCTCGCCCACGTCTTTCAGCGTAAGTTGACCCGCGCCATTTTCCACAATCAACGCAACCGCCGCCTCAAGCATCTTGGCATCGGAAATTTCTTTGCGCTCAATCTGGGTCAAACGCAGGGTTTTAGCCATTGGGATTATCCTGTTTTGTTAACTCACCAGCCCGGTTACATGGACCGCCGATACTGGCCGCCGACCTCAAACAAGGCATTAGTAATCTGCCCCAGCGAACAACAGCGCACCGCTTCCATCAACACCTCAAAACCATTGCCACCCTCTTTGACGGTGTCCTGAAGGCGCTTGAGGATTGCCGCAGACTCATCGCCATGGGTCGCCTGGAACGCGCGAAGACGTTTGATCTGACTCTGCTTTTCCGTTTCAGTGGAGCGCGCCAGCTCAATGTCCACCGACTCGGGGTCAGCGTCGCTAAGGAAGGTATTGACGCCGACAATGGGCAGCGAGCCATCGTGCTTTTTGTGTTCGTAAAAAAGTGATTCTTCCTGAATCTTACCACGCTGATAACCGGTTTCCATCGCACCAAGCACACCGCCGCGATCGGAGATTTTCTCAAACTCCTGCAGCACTGCCTCTTCAACCAAGTCAGTCAGCTCATCGATCACAAAGGCGCCCTGATTGGGGTTTTCATTTTTTGCCAGACCCCACTCCTGATTAATAATAAGCTGAATCGCCAGCGCCCGGCGAACCGACTCCTCGGTAGGAGTGGTAATCGCTTCATCATAGGCGTTGGTGTGCAAGCTGTTGCAATTATCGTAGATCGCAATCAGCGCCTGCAACGTGGTGCGGATATCATTAAAGTTCATCTCCTGGGCATGCAGGGAGCGACCCGAAGTCTGAATATGGTATTTCAGTTTCTGGCTGCGCGAGTTGGCGCCATAGCGATCACGCATAGCCACAGCCCAGATGCGCCGAGCGACACGGCCCATCACTGTGTACTCTGGATCCATACCATTGGAGAAAAAGAACGATAGGTTCGGTGCAAAATCATCGATGCGCATACCTCGCGCTAAATAAGCTTCCACAAAGGTAAAACCATTGGAGAGGGTAAAGGCCAACTGCGAGATCGGGTTAGCGCCTGCCTCGGCGATATGATAGCCAGAGATCGACACCGAATAGAAATTGCGAATCTGTTGATCGATAAAATACTGCTGCATATCACCCATCATGCGCAGGCTGAACTCAGTCGAAAAAATACAGGTGTTCTGGCCCTGATCTTCCTTGAGAATATCCGCCTGAACGGTGCCGCGCACCCGCTGTAAGGTATTGCTGCGCAGGCTATGGTATTCATCGGCACTGGGCTGGCGACTGTGTTCAGCAACAAACTGCTCAAGCTGCTGATCAATAGCGGTATTCAGGAACATCGCCAAAATAGTCGGCGCCGGGCCATTAATCGTCATCGATACAGAGGTGCTGGGATGACAGAGATCAAAACCGTCGTACAGCGCCTTCATATCATCCAGCGTACAGATCGACACCCCGGCATTGCCGACCTTGCCGTAAATATCCGGCCGCTCGTCGGGATCAAAACCATACAGCGTGACCGAATCAAAGGCAGTAGATAAACGCTTGGCAGGAGAGTGCTCGGAGAGCGCTTTAAAGCGGCGGTTGGTTTTAAAGGCATCGCCCTCGCCGGCAAACATACGCGCCGGATCTTCGCCTTCACGCTTAAACGGAAACACCCCCGCAGTGTAGGGAAACTCGCCCGGTAAATTGTCACGCATCAGCCACTTGAGCAGTTCGCCGTGATCCTCAAAGCGCGGCAACGACACCCGCGGAATTTTATTGCCCGACAGCGACACGCTGTTTAATTTGGTGACAACCTGTTTGCCATTCGGCAGCAGGTCAATTTTTTCATCGCCAGAATAGGCTTCTACCACAGCAGGCCAATTGTCGAGCAGCGTGCTGGCCTTGCTGTCCATGGCCTGTCTGCGTTCAGCAATCAATACATCGATCGTTTGCGGCGCATCGCTGCCGTTCTCCAATAACATCGCTTTGGTTGCCGCCAGCTGCTGCTGTTGGCGAGCCAGTTTTGCCTGCTGTTCAACCTGCTGATGATAACCGCGCTGAGTGGCGGCGATCTCGGCCAGATAGCGCTGACGATCGGCCGGCACAACCACGGTTTTTTCCGATGGTGTACGGCGATCCACTTTTGCCAGATGCTGTTCAAAGCTACGCAGACCACGGGCCTGCAAGAGGTTCAGCAGCTCCTGATACGCAGCCGTCACGCCATCATCGTTAAAGCGCGAAGCGATGGTGCCAAACACCGGCATCTGCTCCGGATTTTGATCCCATGCCTCGCGATTGCGCTGCACCTGTTTACAGACATCACGATAGGCATCATCACTGCCCTTACGGTCAAACTTATTGATAATCGCCAGTTCGGCATAATCGAGCATATCGATTTTTTCCAGCTGGCTCTGGGCACCAAACTCTGGTGTCATCACATAGATTGGCACATCCACATAAGGCACGATGCCGGCATCGCCCTGACCAATACCCGGCGTTTCAACCACCACCAAATCAAAATCACCAAGGCGCAGTGCGCAGACAATATCTTTCAGCGCCGCCGGCACTTCACCGGTGGCACCGCGGGTGCCGATTGAACGCATATAAATAGATGGGTGATAGATTGCATTCATGCGAATCCGATCACCGAGCAGTGCGCCGCCGGTTTTACGCCGAGTCGGGTCGATCGCCAGCACCGCAATCTTGAGCTGGTCGGCACTGTCCTGTCGGAAGCGACGAATCATCTCATCGGTTAGTGACGACTTACCTGCACCACCGGTGCCGGTAATACCCAGAACCGGCACCATGGCACTGAGAAATTGAGCCTGTTCGCGAAGCGATTTCTGCTGTTCTTCATTGAGTTCATCACGCTCAATCGCCGTGATTAAACGGGACAGGTTTTTGCGTCCGGCAGCACCTGAGAGCGCATCGGCATTAACCTTGATGTCACTGTAGGTACCCAGCGAACAGCGCGCGATCATATCCTCGATCATCCCAACCAAACCGAGATTTTGCCCGTCGTAGGGCGAGTAAATACGCTCGACACCGTATGCCTCAAGCTCCTTGATCTCAGCCGGCACAATCACCCCACCGCCACCGCCAAAGATTTTTATATGCTCGGCACCGGCCTCTTTTAACAGATCAACCGCATACTTAAAGTACTCGACATGGCCGCCCTGATAGGAGCTGATGGCGATGCCCTGGGCATCTTCCTGCAGGGCAGTTTCCACCACCTCAGCCACCGAGCGATTGTGCGCCAGATGGATAACCTCAACCCCGGCGCCCTGAAGAATGCGGCGCATAATATTGATTGCTGCATCGTGGCCATCAAACAGGCTGGCAGCGGTAACAAAACGCAGAGGAATGCCCTTTTTTTGCTCAGGATTGGCCGGTGAGGCGGTATTTGGAACGGCTGAGATACTCATAATATTGACTCATTAGCGAAGTAATACGGCGAGTTTAATAATCTTGCTTGTTACATGCAAGTAAGTTAAATAAAAAACAATCCCGCAACTGCGGGCACTGCGAGCCTGCTTGACGGGTCGCTGAATAATTTACCCGCCGACAGGCTGTTCGGCGACAGTCGAGCCAAAGCCGTGGTAGTCAGCGATGGCCAGACCCGCAGCCACACTGGTGAACGGATCATGCTCAACCACCTTTCCAGGGAACTGATTGTCGAGAATATCTTTCACCGCAGGAATTAATGAAGAGCCGCCGGTACGTAGCACCAGATCGATATCGCCCGCCACGACGCCCGCTTTATCGAGAATAAGGGTAATCGCCTGTTCCAGCTCAAACAACAGATCGGAGATCATCAGCTCGAACTCCCAGCGCTCGAGTGTGACTTCAATGTCGATCTCCGGAATATCTAACACTGCGTAATCGGCAACCGAAAGCTCGGCTTTAAAGACTTTGATCGCCTCAAACACCTGGTAGCTGTAATTCTGTTTAATCAGATCATAGAGTCGGCGGAATTTGATCGAGCCCTCATCGGCCTCTTCCATGCGCAGCATCACAGGAGCGGTGTATTTGTTCTGATTGAGCATATAACTGATCGGCCAATTGATCAGCAGCTCTTCAAAATCGGCAAACGGAAAGAGCGTATCAACCTCGGATCCATCGACAGTCCGCCGCCAGCGCTCTCCTTTGCCTAGCAGTGGAAACACTAGCTCGCGAAAAATACACTGATCAATCTTGTCACCACCCAACGCAATGCCATGGGTGGCCACCACGTTAAAGTCACTGCCTTCACGGCGCAGAATACAAAAATCCAGAGTGCCGCCACCGAAATCAACGGTCAACATCAGCTGGTCACGGCTGTGGGGATGGTTGTACAGATAACTAATCGCCGCTGCAGTGGGCTCCGGACAGAACGTTTGCTCGACAATGCCGGCATGACGATAGGATTCACTCAGCCTCTCCAGGGCGACATTATTGCGCCCCTGCTCCAGCCCCTCAAAGTTGACCGGATGACCAATACAGGCATGACTGCTGTCAGCAACACTCAGCTGCAACGCTTTGCGAATGCCAACTAAAATCGGCGTAACCAATGCCACCAGGCGAAAGGGGCGCGAAAAAATAACCGTTTTATCGCTGGCAGTATTACCCAGCAAACGCTTGGTGCCGCGAAACAGTCGCCCCGGCAGCCCGGCATCATTAAATGCCTGGCCGAAAACCTTGCTGGTCTCGGATTCACTGGCAGGTCCATCTGCCGTACCGGCAGAGGTTCGCGCCTCACCGATCAACTCGGCACTGAGCTCGACCTTGCGGCCCTGATTATCACTGATGTAATCGTCGATAGCAGGCTGGCCGATAGTCGAGAAAAAATCCCGATCAATATAATTGGCCGACGGCATAATCGGATTGAGCTGGCTCAACTGAACCAGCTTCACGCGTTCACCATCAAAAACCGCAGCGGCACTGTTACTGGTGCCAAAGTCGATACCAATGCCGTGTTTGAGTGGCAAATCAGAGCTGTTTTTTTGCATGAAAGAAGATCACAGAAAGACCAAAGATAGGCCTATTTTAGCCTAATTGAGTCGCCTAGATTAGCGATAATTACATTGATTTAGCCCGCAATCGAGAAAAATATCACCCCCACAAAAGAACCAAAAGCCTGTAAACTTAGAAAAAATTCTGGTCCATAAAAACAATAACCACAGGGATCCTCCATGCTCCGCTCAATTGCCCCAGGTGCTCTACAGCAGCGCCACAAACTCGTCATGCTCTCAATGGTGGCCGTATTTATTTGCTATATCGACCGCATCGCCATGTCTGTCACTATTATTCCCATGGCCGAACAATACGGCTGGGGCCCCGAGACACAGGGACGCGTATTGTCATCATTTTTTGTCGGCTATCTGCTGCTGCAAATCCTTGGTGGCACCCTGTCAGATCGTTTTGGCGGCAAAGTCGTGCTCGGTGTTGGCGTCTTGCTGTGGTCACTGTTTACTGTGTTGACTCCCCTTGCGGCGTCGTTTGGGCTGGCCATACTGATTCTCAACCGGATATTCATGGGCATGGGCGAAGCCGTTACCTACCCCTCAATTTACAGCCTGCTGGCACGCTGGGTGCCGCAATCCGAGCGCGCTCGAGCAATGGGTGCCATTAATAGCGGCATTCCGCTGGGCACCGTAGTTGCATTGGTTATCACACCGCTTATTGTTCAAGCCTATGGATGGGAAATGGTGTTTTACAGTTATGGCTTACTTGGCGTGCTGTGGTTTGTATTCTGGCAATCGACCTCCTCCGAGCCTAGCACTCATCCGCACATCAGCCCTGAAGAATTGGCCCACATTCAAGCAGAAGGCGAACCCAGCAAAGCCGAGACCGCACCGCCGATACTGCAGCTGTTAAAAAGCCCCGCCGTATTAGCCATCATGGTCGCGCACTTCTGCAATAACTGGTCGCTATTTCTACTGCTGACCTGGCTGCCGACCTTTATTAACAAAGGGCTGGGCGTGGATTACGCCTCAGTCGGTTACTTCACCATGGTGCCATTTATTATCTCGGTGCTGTTCTACAATATCTCCGGCAATATCGCCGACCGCATGATTAAGGGCGGTATGGCTGTAGTTAAAGTGCGCAAAATCATGCAGTCCGTCAGCCTCGGCGGTATGGCCGCAACCATGATGGTGGTGGGGTACGCCGAAAGCGTGTGGGTCGCCATCGGGATTATGACCCTCGGCAATATTCTCGGCTCCGCAGCCATCGGCGGATTTGTGGTCAACCATATGGATATTGCACCCAAATATGCCGGCACGCTGATGGGCATTACCAACACCATGGCCGCGATCCCGGGCATTATTGGTGTCTATGCCGCAGGCTACATTCTCGAAGCAACCGGTTCATGGGTCATGGTGTTCCAGCTAGCCGGTGCGGTATCGTTGTTTGGCATGCTGTTTTATCTGATATTTGCCAGTGCTGACAAGCAGTTTGATTAGAGGCCTCAAGGCGAAACGCAGCGACATGGAGAGATCCCTCAACTGCGCTCCGGATGACAGGTTTTGTAAAACATGCTCAAATAAGGCTTAGAACAAAAACAAAAAGAATCTCACTATGAAAGTCACCCCCTACTCGGAAAACTGTGGAGCCGTGGTCAGCGAACTTCAGCTTGCCACCCTAGACGACAACCAACTGGCAGAACTGCGCGCCGTGTTTGCCGAATACGGGCTGTTGTTTTTCCGTGATCAGGACTTGCCACCACAGGAACATCTGCGTTTTGCCCAGCGCTTTGGCACTATCGTGGTGAATAAATTTTTCAAGACCAGCGAAGAGTCACCACTGATCGCCGAAGTGCGCAAAGAGAAAGACCAGCAGACCAATATTGGTGGTGGTTGGCACACCGACCATTCCTATGACGAGATTCCCGCACTGGGCTCAATTCTGGTTGCGCGAACGCTGCCAACTAGCGGCGGTAACACGCAGTTTGCCAATCTGGCCGCGGCCTACGACGCCATGCCCGACGACCTCAAAAAACGCATTGAAGGACTGCGCGCAATTCACTCCAACAAGCACCTATATGGTGAGAACGGCCTCTACCGACTAACTGATCTGGCCAGCCAACTGGGCGGAATGGATCGTGTTGGCGATGCCACGCATCCGGTCGTCATTCGCCACCCAGAAAGTGGTCGCAAAGTGCTCTACGTCAATCCCGGACACACAATTCAATTTGAGGACTGGGACTTTGCCGAAAGCCGCAAGCTACTCGACGAACTCTATATGCATGTCGCACAGCCACAATTCACCTGCAGCTTTAACTGGCTGCCCGGCTCCGTCACCTTCTGGGACAATCGCTGCACCTGGCATCAGGCGGACAATGATTATCAAGGTCAGATGCGACTGATGCACCGCATTACCTTGCAAGGCAGTGAGTTAGCAGCGGCGTAACCTTGCCGATACTGGCATAATCCCTCTATGCCAACCATGCGTAAAAAATCTGACCTGCCGAGCAAGATCTGCCTGGCCTGCGAGCGCCCATTTGTCTGGCGCAAAAAATGGCAGCGCTGCTGGGACGAAGTGCGATACTGCTCCGTGCGTTGTAAATCTGACGCCCGAAAATCATCTATTAAAAGTCCCGACCTATGACCTCTTCACCCGCCCCGCAAAACACTCTCAACGCTGATATTGTGATTATTGGCGCCGGCCTTGCCGGACTCAGTGCGGCCAACAAATTGCATCAGGCAGGCCTTGAGGTACTGGTTATCGATAAAGGTCGTGGCCTCGGTGGACGTCTGGCTGGCAGAAGAATTGGCGACGCCACGTTTGACCATGGTGCGCAGTTTATGACCGCCAGAGACCCGGACTTTCAAACCCATGTCGCAGAGTGGATCAATGCCGGCGTCGCCGAAGAGTGGTACAGCAGCTATCCCGGGCAGGCAAATGGCCATCCACGCTATCGCGGCGTGCCCACCATGACGGCTATCGCGAAATATCTGGCTATCGATATCGATGTCCGCCGCGCGACACGCGTTGAAAGCATCGATCAGCACGGGCAGACCTGGCTCTGCCGGCTCGACAGCGGTGAAACAATCAGCTCAAAGGGTTTGCTAATCACCTCGCCAGTCCCGCAGACCATCGACCTGTTGGCCTCAGGGAATATTAAGATCTCTGCCAGCCATCGCGCACGTCTGGAAAAAATTGCCTATGAAAGCTGCATTGCAGTAATGGCAGTGCTCGATGGCCCGACCTCAATCGCGGCGCCAGGCGCCATCGCCTTCGACACCGGGCCAATCGCCTGGATCAGCGACAACCAGCAGAAAGGTGTCTCCAATATTCCCGCGGTGACCATTCATGGCAGTGGCGCCTTTAGCGCCGAGCACTTTGAACAGGACCGCATGCAGGCAGGTCAGCAGTTAATCGATGCCGCGGCAGCGTATCTTGGCGACGCCAGGGTCACCGAATATCAGGTGCATGGATGGCGTTACAGTAAACCCTCAGTGGTTGACGATCACGCCTGTCTGTTATTGAGCAAGGCGACGGCACTGCCGCCACTTGCACTGGCCGGCGACGCCTTTGCCGGGCCGCGCTTTGAAGGCGCAGTGTTGTCTGGCTGGGCTGCCGCTGAGAGCTTGGTTGCCGAGTTAACGTAAACCGATCCTAATTGGCTATACTGGGCGCTCAATTTTAACCACCAATAGTCATCCATTATGTCTGATCTTCATGCCCGCAGCGGCTCTGCCTGCGAACTCTGCGCCAACACTGAAAACCTGAGTGCCTATGCGGTACCACCTGATAGCGACGGCAGCACTGAGCAATCACTGTTAGCCTGTAACAGGTGCCAGGATCAAATCAACAATCCAGATAATATCGACATCAATCACTGGCGCTGCCTCAATGACAGCATGTGGTCGCAAGTGCCCGCCGTGCAGGTTGTGGCGTGGCGTATGTTGACCCGCCTCAGCGCCGAGGGCTGGCCGCAGGAATTGCTGGAAATGCTCTATCTCGACGATAAGACCCTGGCTTGGGCAAAGGCGACGGGCGAAGGCCAGTCTGACGCTGACACAGTAGTGCACAAAGACAGTAATGGCGCCGTGCTCAGTGCCGGTGATACAGTGACGCTAATCAAGGATCTGGATGTAAAAGGCACCAGCTTTGTCGGCAAACGCGGCACCGCTGTGCGCAATATTTCACTGGTTCAGGACAACCCCGAACAGATAGAAGGCCGAGTCAACGGCACACAGATTGTGATCTTAACCAAGTTTGTAAAGAGGGCGAACTAATGGCTTCAACAGAACAAGAACTGCGCGTTCAACTCGCAGCATGCTATCGCATTTTTGACTATCTCGGCTGGTCAGAGATGATCTACAACCATATCACCGTGAAACTGCCCGGTGACAAAGAGCACTTTTTAATCAATCCCTACGGCTTGCACTACAGTGAGGTGACCGCCTCAAACCTGGTCAAGGTCGATATCGAAGGCAATATCGTTGAGCCAACAGACTACGCCGTTAATCCGGCAGGCATCCTGATTCATACCGCCATTCATGCTGCACGACATGACGTAAAATGTATTACCCACACCCACACTTCTGCCGGGATGGCCGTAGCCTGTTCCGAAGAGGGGCTGCGCAGCGACAACTTCTATTCCGCGCTGTTACACAACCGCATTGCCTATCATGACTTTGAAGGCATCACCGTAATGGATGATGAAAAACCGCGCCTGATCGCCAATATGGGCGACAAAAACATGCTGATTTTGCGCAACCATGGCCTGCTGACCTGCGGTCGGACAATTGCTGAAGCGTTTTATAACATGTGGGCAATGCAGCGCTCTTGCGAGATTCAGGTCGCCTGCGATGCAACCGGCCGACCACTGATACCGGTGGCAGATGAAGTACTCGCGCGGTCAGAGCAGCTGATGCTAAAGCAGGGAATGGGCAACCCTGTCGGTGAGCTGGAGTTCAACGCACTGGTGCGCACAATGGACAGAATCGATCCGTCATATAAGGACTAGGGGAAGGCAGGCTAAACAGCGACCGTGTTGGGGCACGTCGATACACACGCCCCAACACAGGTTCTACATCTCTACTTCATTAAGTCACGCGAAATAATCAGCTTCATAATCTCATTGGTACCACCATAAATACGCTGCACGCGCGCATCGG
Organism: Porticoccaceae bacterium; assembly: GCA_024644595.1. GTDB lineage: Bacteria > Pseudomonadota > Gammaproteobacteria > Pseudomonadales > Porticoccaceae > HTCC2207. The sequence continues at coordinate 31,930 of JAHEHL010000002.1, forward strand.
CGAAAGCACGCGCAACCGGGTATTCCCACATATACCCCCAGCCACCGTGCAACTGCAGACATTCATCAGCTACCCGACACTGCAAGTCTGTGGTCAATAGCTTCAGCTTGGATGCCGTTACGGTGTCCAGCTGGTCTTCAATCAACAGCTCGGTACAGCGATCCAAGAAAACCTCTGCGGCGCTGACTTCTGCGGCCAGTTCAGCAAGCTTGAATTGTGTATTCTGGAAAGAACTTATCGTCGTGCCAAACGCCTTGCGGTCTTTGACATAGTCGATGGTCGACTGCAGCACACCCTGACACATACCGTTGGCGCTGACCGCAATAGACAGTCGCTCCTGTGGTAAATCCTGCATCAGATAGATAAAACCGCGGCCCTCTTCACCCAACAGATTCGCTTTCGGGATTCTGACATCCTGGAAAAACAGTTCTGACGTATCCTGAGCCTTCATACCCAGCTTTTCGAGATTTTTACCCTTTGAGAAACCTGGCGTTCCGGCTTCAACCAAAAATAAACTAATCCCTTTCGAGCCGGCATTGACGTCCGTTTTGGCTACCACGATCACCAGACCAGATTTCTGACCATTGGTAATAAAGGTCTTGGAACCATTGATAACCCACTCATCACCGTCGAGAACCGCGGTGGTCTTGGTTCCCTGCAGATCAGATCCAGCACCGGGCTCGGTCATCGCAATTGCAGTGATCAACTCACCGCTGACACAGCGGGGAAGGTAGCGCTGCTTCTGCTCTTCACTGCCATAGCGAACTAAATAAGGCACCGCGATATCCGAGTGCAACGTCCAGCCAAGTCCACTGCAGCCCGCGCGACAAACCTCTTCATTAACAATGGCGTTATATCTGAAATCGACACCGACGCCGCCGTACTCTTCAGGAACAGTCGGTGCAAGAAAGCCCTGCTCACCGGCCTTCAACCAGATTTCGTCGCTGACCATGCCATCTTTTTCCCACTGCAGATGATGGGGAACAGCTTCGGTCTCGAGGAACTTGCGCACAGAGTCGCGGAACATATCGTGGTCGGAATCGTACAGCTTGCGTGGAATCATAATTGGGTTCTCATTCTGTTTCGGTTGCTTTTAACGAACAACTTTTCGTTAGGTTGCACTAGCCGGTAATTATGCGCGATTGTGCATAGGCAAAACGCCATCGGCATGACAATTAGGGGCCTTTTGGTGACCACAGCGTTCCCATCTCCGGAGATAAAACGGCATTAGACTATCTGGCCAACCCCAATAAAGACTAGCATCCCAGCGCCAATCGTCCAGTAAATATTGCCCGTTTTCCAGGCAGCGGCTATGGCTGCGGCCCCGCCCCAGAGATAGGGATTGGCAAGCGTTAACTGCAACTGACCACCACGCACCAACAAAATCGGCGCCAAAATGGCTGCCAAAACACCCGGACCACTAAAGCTCAACAACAGGCGCATATTCGGCCCCAGGCGGATGGGTAATCGTTTTATCAGAAACAGATAGCGGGTGCCAAAGGTAACACAGGCAAGCAGCAAGATCGTCACAATGGTCATGCCAGCCCCCTTAACTTGCTGACAGTGAAACCGGCAGTCATCGCCAGCAATGCCGCACAGATCAGCCCTAACTCAAAGTCCCAGAGGGTAAAGAGAATGGAGCTCACGGCTCCTGTGACCGCAGCGGCCAACATGGCGAGGGACTTGATACCCGGAACCACCAGCGCGATAAAGGTCGCGGCAATGGCAAAATCGAGGCCCAGATCAGTCAGATCCGGCAGCGAAGCACCCGCGACAATGCCGACAAAGGTCCACAAATTCCACGCTAGGTAAAAACTGCCGCCGGCAGCCAAACCGTAATAGAGTCGCACTTTGCCGGTGTAGGCACGGCGATGGCCGGACAGCGCAAACAGTTCATCGGTCAACAAAAATCCCAGCGGAACTCGCCAGCGCAAAGGATGCTGAATCATGCGTTCACGCAGCGAAAGGCCATAGAGAAAATGCCGCGAACTGATCACAAACGCCGTAAATAAGACGGTTAGCAATGAACTGTTATCAGCGATTAACTCAACGGTGACAATCTGCACCGCGCCGCCGAAAATAATCCCGGAGAACATTTGCGCTTCAAGCCAGCTAAAGCCGCGTTGCACAGCCAGCGAGCCAAACAAAATACCCCAGGGCAAAACCGCCAAACTGAGCGGCAACATATCCACAATACCGCGAATTGTGGCGAGTTTAACCATACGAGATTTTTGCATCAGGCGCCGTTCTTTTTACACTTATCCAAACCCGTAATTCTAGTGCAAATTACACAAATTTGCGCAGCAGCCAAGTTGGAGTCAGATCGACCAGTCGCGCCACCACGCCCCAGCGCTTGGTGATAAAGATATGATTCTTCTTTTTCAGCAACCCGCTAACCATCTGCGCCACACCCTTTTCAACGGGTGCTGTCCATATCGGCGTGCCCTGCACCATAGGTGTCTTAACAAAACCCGGCTCAATCGTGGTGATGGTGATCGGCAGCCCAGACCGGATAGCCCGAGAACGCATCCCGGCAAGATAATTTGAAACAAATGCCTTGGTAGCATGATAAGTCAGGGTTTTAGCCCCAAACAAATGTGCGGCAACCGACGAGATACCGGCCAAGTGCCCAGCGCCGCGCTGGGTAAAGTGAGCCATCGCCACCAGCGACAGTGCAGCAAACCCGCGAACATTAACGTCGATCATTTCACGCTCAACCACCCAATCGAGATCGCGCTCAAACAATCCAACACCGGAGCTGAGAACAATCAGTTCAACATCACCCATTCGCGCAATCAGGTCCTCCAGCTCGCGCTGGGACTGCTCCGCATTGGTAACATCGGTCCTCTGCACAAAGTGCTTGCCGGGCAACTGCTCAACCAGCTGATTTAAAAGCTCCTCGCGACGCGCCATCACACCAAGCTGATATCCTTTAGCCGCCAACTGCACGGCAAGCTCCCAACCCAGACCCGAACTGGCACCAACAATAATCGCTTGCTTCATAAAATTTTCCTCGGTGCTGCGTTAAACAGCTTATGGTTATTGTGTTAAACAACCGCGGACCGCGGCTTAAAGGCAGGTAGTGTAACGAATAAAAGGAGATCTAGTCTGTTAAAAACGTAATCGACAGGCAGGCAGAAAAAAACAGCGACTAAAAAATCGGCTGCAAGGCAGGCTCTTCAGGGTCGTGCCAAGCCAGCAGATATTCCACCCGCCCGTCTGCCATCAAACGACTTTTATCAATTTCCAGATAACCGAGAAAATCATTGAGATCCCGCTGCGAGTGAGGATACACCGGCATCGGCTCACCATCGCGTGGACACTGGGTGAGGCTGCTGTCACTCATCAAACCGTAACATGAGTGCGGCAACTGACAGCGCGCGTTGAGCACCCCAAGACCAAAGCCGCGAGTATATCGGCCAACATTCGGCTTAAGCGCCTCGGCAAAGGCCTTTAATAACCTGCCATCGAGATAATTAAAAAAGTCCCAAAACAGACAGATATCGATAATCATGTGCTGCTCCAACCCCAGCCCACGGCGAAACTGCAACACCAGCTCACTGTGACTGGCGTCATCGCCGATATCGGCAATAAAAGGTTCGGAATAGAGATCGACAAAAAGTAATTTGCTTTTGAACTGACTAAACAGATCGACGGTGGCGGCCATAGCCATTCCCATATCGAGAACAACTATCTGCCGATCGTCGGGAAGAGAGGTAAACAGAGACGCCGCAAGATTACTGCGAAGCTGGGTGCAAAGTGCGTAGGTCTCGACCGCCTCGGACCTCGCTATCGCATTCGCACCAACCTCTTTAAGCACAGCGCTTACCCTTTCACTTTTTTATTATTGATCCGATTAAACTAAACGCGGCTCAGGATGCCTTCGATGTTTCGCTATCGGCACCCACAGGGAACAGATCGGCTTTGCCGTTCACAACCGCTTTGACCGGAGACTCAGCTGTTGCGGGCTCATCAGGATCCATCTCAATGCTGCCTTTAAACTTGGCACCATCTTCGAGAGTGACGCGAGGTGCGTCAATATTGCCGAGCACATTGCCCGTATTGGCAATAATAACTTTCTCGCCACCTGAAATATCGCCCTGCACATTGCCCTCAACGCGCACCACTTTGGCGACAATATCAGCTTTTAACTGTCCCGATTTTCCTATCGTTACTTCATGCTCTTTAGCGGTAATTGTGCCAAAAACATTTCCTTCGACAACCAGATCTTCGCCACTGGTAATTTGACCTTCGATAACAACTGTTGAACCAATCATCGCTTTTCCTCCAACGGAATAAGGAGACTTTACAGACGCCTCGCCATTAAATTTCTCACCTGAAACAGATTGAGATGTGCCAACTTCCTTGGCAAATGGAAACTCTTTTTTACGATTAAACATTACAAATACCAATCTCAATTTTAAAACGGCCGACCATGCTATCAAGTTATGCGCAGATCATCCAGTCTAACCACCTGATTTATATTGAGAAAATATCCACAAAAATTTAAAAAATTAGCTCTCGAATTGTTCGATTTGCTGCTGCACATCAAACCACTCTTCTTCTATCTGGGCGATTTGCTTTTTAAGATCAGCTTGCATCGAAAGCTGCTGTTTTAATTTCATTTTATTATCGTCGGAATATATTTCACCATCTGCCAGCGACGTTTCCACACCACCTAACTGTGTTTGCAGTTTTTCAACTTTTGATTCCAGTTGTGACGATTTTTGGGTCAAGGGTGCGAGCAGCTTGCGCGCATCTGCTGCCTGTTGGCGTTGTCGTTTTTTATCGTCAGCGGTTAATTTTTCAACCTGTGCAGAATCGTCACTCGGCGCAATAGTATCTGCTGACTGCGCACCCGCAACCAGCGGCACGCGATTAAAGTTCTTCAACCACTGTTGATAATCTTTTAAATCGCCATCAAACTCCTTCACCCTACCGTCGGCCACCAGATAAAACTCATCGACTGTGTTGCGCAGCAGATGACGATCGTGGGAGATCACAACCAATGCGCCTTCATAATTCTGCAGCGCCATGGTCAGCGCCTGACGCATTTCCAGATCCAGATGATTGGTCGGCTCATCAAGCAACAATAAATTGGGCTTCTGCCAGACAATTAAGGCCAGCGCAACACGGGCTTTTTCACCACCGGAAAATAGTTTGATCGGCTCAAGCGCGCGATCACCATGAAAATCAAATCCACCGAGAAAATTGCGAAGTTCCTGATCGGTCGCTTTGGGACTAATTCGCTGCAAATGCAAAAATGCACTTGCCTGCAAGTCTAAAACTTCTAATTGGTGTTGCGCAAAATAACCAATTTTTACGTTGTCGCCATAAACTCTCTCGCCTTGCAGCAACTTTAGATCGCCCGTCAGTGTCGAAATTAATGTCGACTTGCCAGCACCATTTGGACCAAGTAATCCGATTCGAGAGCCGGGCTGCAAATCAAAATTAACCTGCGACAAAATGGCTGTTTCTTGTTTATAGCCAAGCGTTGCCTGGCTTAAATTTGCCAGGGCACTGTGAGCTTGTTTTGCTGCAGAAAAATTAAAATAAAACGGCGAGTCAATATGAGCCGGCGCGATGTCTTCCATCCGCTGCAATTCTTTTAAACGGCTCTGAGCCTGTTTCGCTTTTGACGCCTTATAGCGAAACCGCGCAACAAATTCCTCAACATCTTTACGACGTTTTTGTTGTTTTTCAAAACTCGCCTGCTGCAACGCAAGACGCTCAGCACGAACACGCTCAAAGGTTGAATAGTTGCCCTTGTAAGCATTTATTTTGCTGTGCTCAATATGCACAATTCGCTCGGCAACATTATCGATAAAATCGCGATCGTGAGAAATAATTAGCAGCGTTCCCGAATAGCTCTGCAACCACTGCTCCAACCACAGCGTGGCATCCAAATCGAGGTGATTAGTCGGCTCATCTAACAACATTAAATCAGATGGGCTCATCAGCGCCTGTGCCAAATTCAGGCGAATCCTCCAGCCACCGGAAAAACTGTTCACGGGTCGCTCTATCTCTGACTGTGCAAACCCCAAACCATGCAATAGCTGTTCGGCCCGGTAGCGCGCATCAAAACCGTTGGCGGCATCGAGCTTTTCATATTCCAGCGCCAGACGATTGTGATCCTCATCGAGCAGCGCCTGCTCAATCGCCCGTTCAATCTTTCGAATCAGCGGATCGCCATCGAGTACAAACTCGACCGCACTGTGCTCAGAGTTGGCCAACTCCTGAGCCATATGGGCGATACGCCAGTCCGCGGGAATATACAACTCGCCTGCATCCGGGCCAATCTCGCCCATCAGCAGTTTAAACAGAGTCGACTTGCCGCAGCCATTGGCGCCAATAATACCGATATGCTGTCCAGGATGGATAACCAGCTCGGCATCCTGCAACAGCACCTTGGTGCCACGTCGCAGCTCGATATCAGTTAACGTAATCATAGCGCGCGCTTATTCAAGGCCGAGGAAGCCACCGGACTGGTGGCTCCAGAGGCTGGCATAGAGGCCATTTTTGACCAATAACTGTTGATGACTACCCTGCTCAACAACCACTCCCTTATCAAACACGATCAGGCGATCCATTGCGGCAATGGTCGACAGGCGGTGGGCGATAGCGATCACCGTTTTACCGCCCATCAATTGATTGAGACTCTGCTGAATAGTCGCCTCAACTTCTGAATCGAGCGCAGATGTGGCTTCATCAAGCACCAAAATTGGTGCATCTTTTAACAGCACCCGCGCGATAGCAATGCGCTGACGCTGACCACCAGACAGGGTTACACCGCGCTCGCCAACATGGGCGTCATAGCCACGGCGGCCTTTGTTATCGCGCAAACTGAGCACAAAGTCATGGGCCTGAGCCTGTTTCGCCGCGGCAATCATCTGCTCTTCTGTGGCCTCGGGGCGCCCAAACATAATATTTTCGCGCACCGACCTGTGCAGCAGCGAGGTGTCCTGGGTGACCATGGCAATTTTGTTGCGCAGACTATCCTGTGAAACATCGCGCAGGTCCTGCTGGTCGATTTTCAGGGCACCGCTCTGAACATCAAAAAACCGCAACAACAGATTCACCAGCGTCGACTTGCCGGCACCACTGCGACCGACAATGCCAACTTTTTCGCCAGGGGCAATTGTCAGATTCAGGTCTTTAAACACCTGTTCTGGATTATCTTGATCCTGATTGTAAGCAAAGTTGACCTGATCAAACTGAATCTCACCGCGTTCAACCTGCAGAACAGATGCTGATTCAGTGTCAGTGATCGCGTGGGGAATCGAGATGGTATTGATGCCATCCTGTACCGTGCCGATATTTTCAAACAAACTGGTGATCTCGTACATAATCCAGTGTGACATACCGGTCAGTCGAATCGCCAGACTCATCACCACCGCCACCGCACCGGGCGTAACCGAGCCGCTTACCCAGAGATGAATGCCAAGTGCCGCGGTGCTGAACACCAGCAGCATGTTCAAAGTCCACAGCGAGATATTAAGCTTGGTCACCAAACGCATTTGCGGATGCACGGTATCGAGAAATTCGCTCATACCCTCTTTGACATAAGCCGACTCACGGGCACTGTGAGAAAACAGCTTGAGCGTCACAATATTGGTATAGCTGTCGACAATACGCCCGGTCATCAGTGAGCGCGCATCGGCCTGGCGCATGGCAATATGCTTCATACGCGGCACAAAAAAGCGCTGAATCGCAATATAACCCACCAGCCAGATCGCCAGCGGCAGGCACAAGCGCGGGTCGGCGCTGGCCACCAGAATCAACATGGTGGTGAGGTAGATCACCACAAACAGAATCACGGTGAGCAACTTCATCACCGTATCGCGCACAGCGAGCGCAGTTTGCATCACCTTGGTGGCAATGCGCCCACTAAATTCGTTCTGAAAAAAACCATAGCTCTGATTAAGCAGATAGCGGTGCGCCTGCCAGCGCACCGTCATGGGGAAATTGCCCATCAGTGTTTGGTGCACCACCAGCGATTGCAGCGCATTGGCCAGCGGAATCAACACCAGCATAAATACCGTCATGGCCAGCAGCGTGGGCCAGGAGTCGGCATAAAATGTCTCGGGATCACTGGTCGCCAACCAATCCACCACCTGCCCGAGAATTCCAAACAGCATCGCCTCACCCACTGCCGTAAAGGCCGTCAGCACGGCCATCAATATCAGCCAGCGCTCCATACCACGGGTGTAATAACGACAGAACTGATAGAGTCCACGGGGTGGGCGTTGTGGTAAATGACTCGGAAAAGGGTCGACCAGACGTTCAAAAAAACCGAACATTTAAAATCCTATTTTTAAATTCTATGATGAGGCGATCAGGTTAATACTCGTCACACTGATGTGCGGCCGCCATAATAACAAGATCCAGCCCCTGTCAGGAGAAACAAATGACTATTCGAACTGCTTTATTTGCGCCACTCGTTTGCCTTGCGCTTATCCTCTGTCTGCCAGCCGTGGCTGCGATCGATCTTGAAGCAGAGCGAATGATTGACCATCTCGCCAAACTCGAGTTTGATAAACTCGGCAGCCCGCAAATAAAAAGCGACTCAATCAAACCGGTGCTGGCCCCCGCAGATCGCCCTCATCAGCTGCTGGTGATCGCAGTCGAATTTCCTGAGCTCGGTTATGACCGCTTTGCCGGCGACAAAAATCAGAACAGCAAAAATCGCAACTACCTGCAAAAACTATTATTCGGCGGCAGCGTCAAACGTCCCAATCCCGGCACCTTGTCGCACTATTATCGTCACCAGTCGAAGGGCCTCTATCACGTCACCGGCAAGGTCATGCCCACGGCGGCAGTCGACAAACCGCTCTCTTATTATGGCCGCCCGATACAAAATGCTGATGGCAGCTGGCGCAATGACAACCACACCGACGAACTGGTCATCGATGCACTGCGCTCCGCCTATAGTGACAACCCGGATTTCCCCTGGCACGACTACGACATCTGGGATCCACAAGACTTTGACGGCGACGGCAATCGCGCTGAACCCGACGGCTATCTCGACCATCTGGTAATTGTCTATGCCGGTAAAGGTCAGTCCTCCTGCCAGGGCCTGTATAAGCTCAGCGAAAAATTTACGGTAAATGCCGATGAAAGTGTCTTTGACACCTTGCCCCAGGCCGAGCGCGACTGTGCAGATCGCATCTGGCCGCACCGCAGCTCACTCAATCGCGACCTCGGCAAAGGCCCAACCATCGAAGGTATGACCAATGGTCGCGGCGGCATCAAGATTGAAGATGGCCTGTGGCTCTACGACTACAATATGCAGTCGGAATACACCGAGGTCTCAACGTTTATCCATGAGTTTGGCCACTCATTGGGTCTGCCAGATATCTATGCCAGCTCAACCAACAACTCCACGGCGTCATGGGAAGCCATGTCATCGACCAGCTCTCCAGAACCACAGGAACTCAGCAGTTGGTCGCGCATGGTACTCGGCTGGTTGAATCCATGCATCGTCAGACCACCAAGTTTTGGTGGTGACAAGCGCAGCTCGATGTATCTGAAAACCATGAATGACTGGTCCAACAAACCCGGCACTGAAACCAGCCGCGGCGTCTGCGATGCCAGTATGGTTATTCTGCCGCCCAAGATTCGAGAACTGAATCTTGGACCACTGGGAACAGCCCAGGGCAACTATGCCGCCTACTCCGGTCAGGGCAATGACCTGCATAACTTCCTCAGCCGCAGCTTTGACCTGCGCACAGTGGCCGCCGATCAGCCACTGACGCTCAGTTTTGACAGCTGGTTTAAAATCGAGTCGGATTGGGATTACCTTTATATAGAAGCGTCATCGGACGGCGGAGAATATCAACGCTTGCTGCCCACCGACAAAGACAACGCCGCCGACACCAATAGCAGCATGCCCTCGAAAAAGGGCCATGAGGGCGAAGGCTCGCTGCCCGGCTTTAGCGGACGCTCAGGAGATATGGATGGCGACGGCAAAGTAGAAACCGCGCAAGGCTGTGACCCGACAGCAAACACGGTTTTAGCAGAAGATCGACTGGCCAACAGTGCAGCAAACCCCTGTGAAAGCGCCCAGTGGATCCTGGTGGAATTTGACTTAGAGGCCTATCGCGGCAAACAGGTGAGCATTCGCTTCCACTACTTTGCCGACGGCGCAGCGGTCGAAGATGGCGCTCTGGTCGACAATATTGCCCTCCCCGCAATCGACTACCGCGAAGATTTTGAAAGCGGCGCCATCAAGGGCTGGAGCAGTCAGGGCTTCACTCTGAGCTCCGGCGAGCACCGCATTGCCGTGCCGCACTTCTATCTGCTCGAATACCGCGACCCCTACGCCAAATTCGACAAAGTCAAAAATTACGATGCCAGCATCGCCAAGCCCGGCTTTTCGTTTTACAAAGATGACGACGGCGAGATGAAAGCATTTAGCGCCAACTACCGTCCCGGCGTATTGGCCTGGTATTACAACGGCGAATATCTCTGGAGTCAGAACGAACCAGCACAGTTTGGACCGGGCAATGGCTTCCTGTTACTGGTGGATGCCAACCCGCAGGAATTTAAACTGCCCAGCGTGCCAGAGCAGTATTATAAAAATCAGGACGGCTGGACCTTCTACGAATTTGACGACCAAGCGCAGCCCTGGCTGCATGACAACTTTGTCGATGTTATGTGCCACCAGCGCCGCGAGGCATTCTACGCCAGCGATGTCACCGAACAAGATCGCCAGCGCTGTCGTCAATCACTGGTCAATGGCCTACCACCAGTCGAATCACTTAGCTGGGATGGCCGCCCACTTATGTATGGCTACACCCTCATCAACAGTCTACTGCCGGGCGCCGACCGGTTAAAATTTAAAGGCGTTTCAACACTGTTTGACCTGCGAATTCGCAAAGGCGAAACCCAGTATCGGCTCTATGATCGCTCGCTGCGCAACCGCCACTCGGGCGATGCGCCCTTTGCGCTAAAACCTTTCGAAAAAGGCGTATCAATTTATGCAGCCGAGGGACAACAGCTGGTTGAACAGAGCAGCAGTGCCTACCCGGCGGTAAGTGCATTTAGCGACGCGCGACCCAACCGCTACCAAAGCCCAAAACTGCCGTTTGGCGGCGCCAATATTCCTGAGGTGGGCATGAGCTTTAAACTCGGCGAGCCCTCAGAGAACGCGCCAAAAGAGGCTCAGGTAAAAGTGGTTGTCGACTGGAACTAGAAACAGGCAAACCGTTAAAACAGCGTTATCAGAGAATCACCGTCCTGCCAGGGCGGTGATTTTTTCATTGCCCTGACAAACAGCTCAGAGGCCAGATGCTCATCCAGCCAAGCGCGAAGCTTGGGATACGGTGACTGATCAAACCAAGCCTTATCAACAAAGGCAAACTGACGGACAAACGGAAACAGCGCGACATCGGCCAGGGTGATTTGCTCACCGAACAGATAGCGCTTCGCACTGAGCCGCGACTCCAGCTGCGCCAAAAACAGCTCTCCCTGAGCCCGATAATAGTCCTGCGACTCGGCGGGAAACCGCTCCCAATATTTGTAGTGATCAAGCGCCGCTTTAAACTCGCCATCGTTGTGCGCAATCAACTCGTCTGTTGCCTCGCCAAACTCAATCCGGCGCCACTGCCGAGGATCGCTATCGGCCAGAGCCCAGTGCATAATATCCAGACTCTGATCGAGCACCCTGCCATCCGCCAACTGCAACACCGGCACCGTGCCCTTGGCAGAAACTGCCAACATCGATGGCGGTTTGTCGCGCAGCACGACTTCACGCAGCTCGACGTTTATACTCGTGTATAACAGAGCCATCCGCGCACGCATCGCGTAAGGACAGCGACGGAAAGAATATAAAATCGGCAGATTTGGAGACACAGTATTTCCAGTATTTGGCCAACACGGATTACAAAAAAACATGACTAATCACGATAACGAAAAATAATAATAACTCATGCATCACTAAAACATGTATCGCCAAAAAAGGTCCGGTAAAACTATGTCTACTCCTGCAGCCCCCAAACCCTTCGATCTCATTGTCTTCGGTGCCACCAGTTTTGTCGGCCAAATAATGACTACCTACTTAGTTCAACACCTGGGTGTCAACGGCGACATTGCCTGGGCCATCGCCTCGCGCTCAGAAAGCAAACTCGCCGAGTTAAAAGCCACACTCGGCGAAGCCGCCAATGACCTGCCGGTGCTGCTCGCCGATTCCCACAACGAAGCCTCACTGCAAAACCTCTGCAACCAGACCAGGGTGATTCTCTCCACCGTCGGACCCTATGCACTGTATGGTGAACTGTTGATTAAAAGCTGCGCCGAAAGCGGCACCGACTACGCCGACCTGACCGGTGAAGCCCACTGGATCAAACAGATGAAGGACAAATATCAACAGACAGCACAGGCCAGCGGTGCCCGCATCGTCAACTGCTGTGGCTTTGACTCAATCCCCTCAGACATGGGCGTCTTCGCCATGCAGAAACAGGCACAGAGCCAATTTGGTCACCCCATGCCACACGCCAAACTGCGCGTCAAAGCCATGAAAGGCGGCGCCTCGGGCGGCACCATCGCAAGCATGATTGAAGCACTCAAAGCCGCCAAGGCCGACCCCGCCGTGCGCAAACAAATGGGCAATCCCTATCTGCTGTGCGGCAGCGACCACCAGTATTCCCAGCGCGGCCTGAGCGTCTCCAGACCCCAGTTCGACAGAGAGTTTAACAACTGGATTGCCCCCTTCGTAATGGAAGCCATCAACTCCCGCGTCGTGCTGCACTCCAACGCTCTGCTCGGCATGGCCTATGGCAAAAACTTCTCATACACCGAAGGCATGCTCACCGGCACAGGCTTAAAAGGCCGCGTCGCCGCCATCGCCTCAGCAGTCGGCTTTGGTTTGGTCGGCGTTTGCCTCTACTTCAACACCACCCGCGCCCTGCTGACAAAATTTGTGCTGCCCGCCCCCGGCGAAGGCCCAAGCCCAGAAGCACAACTCAACGGCTACTTTGATGTACGCGTCCACGGCCGCGACGACCATGGCAACAATGTCACCGTCAAAGTCACCGGCGACCGCGACCCCGGCTATGGCTCCACCGCCAAAATGCTCGCCCAAGCTGGACTCTGCTTGGCAGTGGATATCAGCAAAACCGATCACCCCGGCGGCTTCACAACACCCTCAGTAGCAATGGGCGATGCGCTGTTAAAACGGCTTGAAAGCCATGCGGGACTGGGTTTTGAAGTGATAGAGATATAGAAGGTGTAGTGGCCTAATAAAACCGGACACCAACCTAGGTGGTAATAAATAGCCACTTTGGCTTGTGTTGGATAGGGATATATCGGACGAGTAAACGCAGGAGGAAAGCCCTTTTCTATTAGCTACCTATTGTCCGGCAGCTGAGAATCGCAAAGAAACGGCATCCAAAAACAAAACCACGCACTGCTTCGCGCTCAATTTTGAAGATTTTCCGGTAAATACAGGTTTCATAGACCTTCACCGATAAGTGGTGGAATTTCGGACAGGGCGTTTATTTTTCTTATACTCCAAGTGCACCGTGGATGGACTCGGGCGATTTACATTTATGCCAAAGCTGGTTTCTAGAACTTTAAGCATGGTTTCGATCTCGTCAACTTTGAATTGGCCGCCAATGCTGATGTCGGCGATTTCTGGGTCGATAATTTGAATGTCGAGCTTGGTGTAGCGGTTAACTTCGTCGATTACTTCGCTGAGTGGCTCCCCGGCAAATAACAGCAGCCCCTTACGCCAGGCGAGCTGCTGGCCGAGGTCATCTTCTTTGAGCTGTTGAATTTGATTGCCGAAACCGGTGTCCGCTTGGGGGTTAAAGTCTACGCTTTGGCCCTTCACTAAATAGCCGCGATCTGACTGGCCTGTTTGTGGTTGAGCTGTTGGCGTCGTGTCTAATTCGGTTGTTGCTGGCAGCACTTTTGTCGCCGCGGCTAATGCGACTTTGCCTTCTGTGACGATTACTTTTAGCGCCTCTGGGTTTATGCGCACGGTAAAGGCGGTACCAACGGCGCGCACCATGCCGTCACCGGCTTTGACGAAGCGTGATGCCCACTGGCAACAGCTCTAGTGCCGTTGCTTCGAGGGTTGATTGATGGTTTTATAATCCGGCCCTGACATCCATACCGAGAGCATCTCACACTCCAAATCGGCGTCGTTTTTCGACCTATCGGGGGCTATAGTCGTGAAGAGATTACGCGTAGTTAACAGTGGGAAAGTTATCTGACGCGGCCAACCTATTATCGTTTTTGGACACAGTAAATTGGCGCAGTTAAGCGATAAATAGGAAGCGAGAGATAACGGGCCTCGATGTTACAAAGTGGAAATCGGGCCCTTGAATAAAGTGCGATGTTTAGACATCGTCGAACTTCTTAGGGATATTTTTTTACAAAAAACAGATTTCCAAAACGTGTTTTTTATAGAAAAAATCTTGAGTAAATATTATTGGAATTTTCGACTTGTACTCGATGATCATCTAACGGTGGCGATAACAAGAGTGACGATTGGGGATTGGACTTGGAACAAAAAAATCCCCGGTTGCGTTTGCAATCGGGGATTTTTGATTTTGCTTTAGGATGCTACCCTCAGGTAGCGCCTGAACTTACTCTTCAGACGCTGGCTCTGCAGGGGCTTCCGCAGCAGGGGCTGTTGCTGTTTCTGGAGCAGTGCCTTCGTCCGCTTGAGCCTCTTTGATGGACAGTTTTACGCGGCCGCGGTTGTCGATTTCGAGAACTTTAACGCGAACATCCTGACCTTCGCTGAGGTAGTCGGTTACTTTGGCAACACGTTCCTGAGCGATCTGGGAGATGTGTACCAGGCCGTCTGTGCCGGGCATAAAGTTAACGAAGGCGCCAAACTCAACGATGCGCACGACTTTACCGTCGTAGATTGTGCCTGGCTCTGGGTCGGCAACGATTGCTGCAATCGCGTCCATGGCAGAGTTGAGGCCGTCGGTGTCTTCGGAGTAGATCTTAACTACGCCATCGTCGGTAATGTCGATGGTGGAGTTGTGCTCTTCACAGAGTCCTCGGATGGTTGCGCCACCCTTGCCGATCACGTCGCGAATCTTGTCTGAATCGATCTGCATAACACCCATGCGTGGAGCAGTCTCAGCGACTTCTGCACGGCCTGTAGCGAGAACTTTGTTCATTTCGCCGAGGATATGCAGACGTGCGTGCATGGCTTGCTCGAGGGCAATTTCCATAATTTCTTCGGTGATGCCTTCGATTTTGATGTCCATCTGCAGTGCAGTCACACCAGCGGCTGTACCAGCTACTTTAAAGTCCATGTCGCCGAGGTGATCTTCGTCGCCGAGGATGTCGGTGAGTACGGCAAAGCCAGCATCTTCTTTAACCAGACCCATGGCGATGCCTGCAACAGGCGCCTTGAGCGGAACACCCGCGTCCATCAGTGCAAGGCTTGAACCACAGACTGAGGCCATGGAGCTTGAACCGTTGGATTCGGTGATCTCGGAAACAACACGCATGGCGTATGGGAATTCTTCTGGTGAGGGCAACACGGCATTGATACCGCGACGTGCCAGACGGCCATGCCCAACTTCACGACGGCTGGTAAAGCCAATGCGACCTGCCTCGCCCACTGAGTAGGGAGGGAAGTTGTAGTGCAGCATAAAGGGGTCGTCGCGCTTGCCTTCGAGGGCGTCGATCATCTGTGCATCACGGGTTGAACCCAGTGTTGCGGCGACGATGGCTTGGGTTTCGCCACGGGTGAACAGTGCTGAACCATGAACCTTGGGCAAAATACCTACTTCTACGTCGATGGCGCGAACTGTCTTGGTGTCACGTCCGTCAATGCGTGGCTCACCACGAATGATGCGGCCGCGAACAATGTGCTTTTCAAGCTTTTTGAAGGCGTCTTTGATGTCTTCAGCTGATGGGCCAGTGTCTGTTGCGAGTTGCTCGGTGGCGCGATCGCGCAGGGCGTTGACCTTGACGACACGCTCTTGCTTGTCGACAACTTGATAGGCGGCGTCGAGTTCGGCACCAACCAGATCATTGAGCGCTGTTTTCAGCTCGACATTTTCTTCTTCTGCCTGCCAATCCCAACGTGGCTTGCCGGCTTCTGCCGTCAGCTGTTCGATAACGGTGATGACGGTTTGCATTTCCTGGTGAGCAAACAGTACGGCGCCAAGCATGGTGTCTTCCGGCAGTTCGCTGGCTTCAGATTCAACCATCAGCACGGCGTCTTTGGTGCCGGCTACAACCATGTCCAGTGATGACTCGGCGAGTTCACTGTAAGTTGGGTTGAGCAGGTAGCCTTGCTCTTCGGTGTAACCGACGCGGGCGCCACCAATTGGGCCGTTAAATGGAATGCCTGAAATAGACAGTGCAGCAGAGGTGCCAATCATGGCGGCGATATCAGGATCGATATTTTTCTCAGCTGACATAACAGTACAGACAACCTGTACTTCGTTTTTAAAGCCGTTGGGGAACAACGGACGGATCGGACGGTCGATCAGGCGCGAGGTAAGGGTCTCTTTTTCATTTGGACGACCTTCGCGCTTGAAGAATCCACCGGGGATTTTACCCGCTGCGTAGGCTTTTTCGATGTAGTGAACGCCGAGTGGGAAGAAGTCCATTCCCGCTTTTGCTTCGCGTGCACCAACCACTGTACAAAGTACTGAGGTGTTGTCGATTGAACAGAGTACTGCACCAGTCGCCTGACGAGCAATGCGGCCAGTTTCGAGCGTGACGGTGTGATTACCGTATTGAAACTTTTTAATTAAAGGAGTCATTTTATTACCTTGGTATGTTTACCATTTTGCGCCTTCATATTTTTCCAATGTGTGCTGCTCGGGTTACTCATAAATACCGGCTGGGTATGCATGAGTAACTCGATCAGCGAGATTATGGAAGAATAGTCAGGCAATTAATTGACGTGTTCGTTAACAGCAGTGCGGCTCCACCTTTTGGGGGGAGCCGCATCGTGAACACTTATCGACGTAAACCAAGCTTCTTGATTAGCGTGGTATAACGCTGCATGTCTTTGCTCTTTAAGTAATCGAGCAACTTGCGACGTTGGTTTACCATGCGAATCAGGCCGCGACGTGAATGATGATCTTTTTTGTGATCGCCAAAGTGGCCCTGGAGCTTGTTGATGTTTACGGTTAACAGTGCAACCTGTACTTCAGGGGAACCAGTGTCATTTTCACCAGTTCCGTGTTCAGCAACGATTACAGCTTTTTCTTCAGCACTTAATGCCATTTTCTTACTCTCCAATATGCGATTAAAGGAATTCAGGTCTGTCCGCGCATATTTACAGACAACCTAGTGAGCAAACCTGAGACACTTTGGTTTCAGAACCGCTCGAAATTTGGGTCTTGCGGTGATTATTGATTTTCAACAACCAGTCTTTTCGGGGCAGCTTTGCCTTCTTCAGTGACCGTGGCCACACCTAGAAATGCGCCGCCTTCGCGAAAGACGCGCACTATATCGCCTTCTTGCCCGTTGCGAAAGGCCTGTGTGGACATTACTGGCTGTCCGAGTTGGAAATATTCGGCTGTTTGGGGTGACAAGGTTACGGCCATCCGGTCAGCTACGGCGATATCCATGGGCTTTAAAAGCGTGTCCAGCTGTTCCATTCCACCCTCTTCGAGCAATACTTCGAGCGCGTCCAAGCTGAGCATATCCTTTTCGTGAAAGGGCCCTGCCAGTGTGCGGTGCAGCGCGCTGACATGGGCACCGCAGCCAAGCAGTTGACCGAGATCGTCAGCCAGAGAGCGAATATAGGTGCCTTTGCTACAGTGCACTTGCACATCCAGCTCAGCGACGGTGCCGGGGCGGAAATCGAGAATCTGGTAGTCAAAAATGGTTATGGCACGCGCTTCGCGCTCGACTTCGATGCCTTGGCGAGCAAGTTTGTAGAGCGGCTGTCCATTGTGTTTGAGGGCCGAATACATCGATGGGATCTGTTTGATCTCGCCTTTAAAGCATTCTACTGCCTGTTCAATTTTCTGCAGGGTGATAGCCGATGCGTCGATGCGCGAAACTTCGTCGCCGTCGACATCTCCGCTCTCGGTGCGCACACCAAGACTGAAGGTGCTGCGGTAACCTTTTTCTGCGTCGAGCAAAAATTGGCTGAATTTGGTGGCTTCGCCGAGACAGATGGGCAACAGCCCGGTGGCTAATGGATCGAGACTGCCAGTGTGGCCGGCTTTGTTGGCATCGAATAGTCGTCGCACGCGCTGCAGAGCATGGTTGGAGGAGAGTCCCAGCGGTTTATCGAGCAGGAAAATTCCATTGACCGGGCGGCCCCGGTTGCGACGTCGAGCCAAACTTACTGTTCCTCGCCACCTGCCTGCGGGGCATCGTCGTCAGCTGCGGCCTGCGATGCTTTGTCGGCTGACATGGCGCGATCAATGAGTGCCGAGAGGTGCTGACCGCGACGGCCGCTCTCGTCAAAGATAAAGCTGATCTTGGGAACAATTCGCAACGTGATGCTGGACGCGAGTAGTTTGCGCAGGTAGCCGGAGGCACCATTGAGTGCGTTGATGGCTTCGTCTATCTGAGACTGGTCGCGCTCATCGACAAACGAGACAAACACTTTGCCATAGGCGAGGTCGCGACTGATCTGCACTTCATTGACATTGACCATGCCGACGCGCGGGTCGCGGACTTCGCTGCGTATCAGTGCCGCCAACTCCTGTTGTATGGCATCTGATACGCGTTCTGCGCGAGTAAATTCTCTTGGCATAGTGGTATGCGCTTATCGTGGTCTGTGCTTACAGCGTGCGCTGCACCTGAGTGACGTCGTAGACCTCAATCAGATCGCCGGGTTTGACATCGTTGTAGTCTTTCACGCCGATACCACATTCCATGCCGTTGCGAACTTCCTGTGCATCGTCTTTGAAGCGACGCAGCGACTCAAGTTCACCCTGATAGATCACCACATTGTCACGCAACACACGGATAGGCTTGTTACGGAAAACGGTGCCTTCTGTCACCATACAGCCAGCAATTGCGCCGAACTTCGGCGAACGGAAAACATCGCGAACTTCTGCGATACCAACGATTTCTTCGCGAGTTTCCGGTGCCAACATACCAGACAGGGCTTGTTTGACTTCGTCGAGGAGGTTGTAGATTACGCTGTAATAGCGCACTTCAACCTGTTCTTTTTCAGCCAGCTCGCGCGCGGAACTGCCGGCACGAACATTAAAGCCGAGAATAATCGCACCGGTTGTCAGTGCCAGGTTGATATCAGATTCGGTGATACCACCCACACCTGAGGCAACAATATCCACGGCAACTTCAGAGGTGGCAAAGTCATGCAGCGCGGAATTGATGGCTTCTAATGAACCACGCACATCGGTTTTGACAATCAGGTTAAGTTTGCTGACCTGCTCGGCGCCCATGTCGGTGAACATATTTTCCAACTTGGCGGCCTGCTGGCGTGACATGCGCTCTTGACGAGCTTTGGCATGACGCTGCTCAGCAATTTCTTTAGCTTTGCGCTCATCGGCAACAACAAAGAATTCATCGCCGGCGTTGGGGGCTTCGTCGAGGCCAAGTATTTCTACTGGTATCGATGGGCCCGCTTCTGTCGTTGGCTTTTTGGCTTCGTCGGTCATGGCGCGGATTTTGCCGACACTCTCTCCGGCAAGCATAAAGTCGCCTTTGCGGAGTGTGCCTTGCTGAACCAGCGCCGTGGCAACTACACCACGGCCTTTGTCGACGCGTGACTCAACAATGACACCGCGAGCGGGAACATTGATCGGCGCAGTCAGTTCAAGCAATTCTGACTGCAGCAACACGGCTTCGAGCAGTTCATCGATACCATCACCGGTGTGGGCGGAGACTTTGACAAACTGGGTGTCGCCGCCCCACTCTTCAGGGATCACGTCTTTGGCGGCCAGTTCATTGGTGACGCGCTCTGGATCGGCACCCTCTTTGTCCATTTTGTTGATCGCGATAACAATCGGAACACCTGCCGCGCGGGCGTGCTGGATCGCTTCTTCCGTCTGCGGCATTACGCCGTCGTCGGCAGCAACAACCAAAATTACCACGTCGGTACTCTTTGCTCCGCGTGCGCGCATGGCGGTAAATGCTGCGTGACCAGGGGTATCGAGGAATGTGACCATGCCCTTGGGGGTGTCGACGTGGTAGGCACCGATATGCTGGGTAATACCACCGGCTTCGCCTGAGGCAACACGGGATTTGCGGATATAGTCCAGCAGCGAGGTTTTGCCGTGGTCAACGTGACCCATTACTGTGACAATCGGAGCGCGTGGCTCTTCTGTGCCCTCGCTCTTAATTTCTTCGAACTGCTTGGCCAGCTGATCTTCGATGCTTTCAATCTGCTCTTCGACGGGCTTGTGACCGAGCTCTTCAACAACCAGGAAGGCAGTTTCTTGATCAATCACTTCGTTGATAGATGCCATCACGCCCATTTTCATCAGCTGCTTAACCACAGCACCTGACTTGGTGAGCATTCTCTGGGCCAGCTCGCCAACGCTGATTTCTTCAGGAACGGGCACTTCCAGTACTTTCTTTGCAGTCGGCTTCTGGAAAGTATGCTTGTTATCAATTTTTAGTGGCGCAGGTATGCCTGATCGCAAGCGTGGAACCTTGCTCGCGGCTTCATCCTCTTCAAGCTCAAGGCGGGTCTTCTTTTTGCCGCCCTTGTTGAGTACTTTTTTGCCTTTTTTGCCGGGCTTGTCATCGTCATCATCAAGCGACTTGCCGTGGCGTCGGCCTTTTTCATGTACCGGGTCAGCAGCCACTGCAGGCTTGGGCGCTGGGGCCGCCTTGCCAGTACTTTTCGCTTCTTCTGCCTGGACTGCTACGATGGCTTCAGCCGCTTTGCGGGCTTCTTCATCCGCCTTGGCTTTGGCTTCTTGCTCGCTCTTGGTCTCTTCTTCGGCCTTGCGACGCGCTTCAATAGCCGCCTGACGCTTTAACTCGACGTCATCAGTTGAGTAGGAAGAGGTTGCGGCGGCGTCTGTGCGGCGCGCCAGTTCTTCGGCCTCGGCATCAGCCTGAGCTTTAATCTCTTCATCGCTGCGCTTGATGTATGTGCGCTTTTTACGAACCTCAATATTGACGGTTTTGCGATTGCCCGATTTCAACGTGCTCAGCGTTTTGCGCTGCAAGGTGATTTTTTTCGGTTCACGCGCACTGTCGCCGTGCAGGCCCTTTAAATAGGCCAGCAGCGTTTGCTTCTCTTCATCAGATACGGGCGCGTCCTCAGACGCATGCGGCAGACCTGCCTCTTTCATTTGCATAAGCAAACGATCGACAGATGCGCCTACGGTTTTTGCCAGTTCACTTACTGTAACTTGAGCCATCGGTTGTCCTCTATTACCACCCGATTAATTATTCACCTTGTTCTGCAAACCAAGGTGCCCGCGCAGTCATAATCAATGCCGCTGCGGTCTCTTCATCCATATCGTTTATATCCATCAGATCATCAACAGCCTGCTCGGCCAGATCTTCCATGGTGATAATGCCTTTTCCTGCCAGCACAACTGCCAGCGCATCATTCATGCCATCCATTGTCAGCAGGTCTTCTGCCGGCGCAGCGTTGGCCAGTTGCTCTTCGCTCGCCAATGCCATGGTCAGCAGGGCATCTTTGGCTCGAGCGCGCAGCTCTTCGGCAATGTCTTCATCAAAACCTTCGATATCGCTCATCTCTTCGAGGGGCACGTAGGCCACTTCTTCAATGCTGGTGAAACCTTCTTCTACCAGCACGATGGCGACGTCTTCATCGATATCCAGCGCATTCATGAGACTTTCAACAAAGCTTGAAGACTCTTCCTGCTGTTTTTCCTGAGCCTGATCAAGGGTCATAACATTAATGGTCCAACCTGTCAGTTCAGAGGCGAGGCGAACATTCTGACCGCCTTTGCCGATGGCCTGGGCCAGGTTGTCTTCATTGACCGCAACATCCATTGAGTGGCTGTCCTCGTCAACAACGATCGACTCTACTTCCGCCGGGGCCATGGCATTGATGACCAGCTGTGCCGGGTTGTCATCCCACAGGATAATATCAATGCGCTCGTCGTCAAGATCTCCTGACACCGCCTGAACACGGGCTCCACGCATACCAACACAGGCACCAACCGGGTCGATGCGGGCATCTTTACTCTTGACTGCTATCTTGGCGCGTTGGCCTGGGTCGCGAGCGGCGCCTTTAATTTCGATGATGCCCTCTGAAATTTCGGGAACTTCGATTTGGAACAGCTGAATCAACATTTCCGGTGCGGCGCGCGAAACCAGCAATTGTGGTCCTCTGGTATCGTCGCGAATGCTGGTCAAGATCACGCGAGTGCGATCATTGATGCGGAAAATTTCACGGCCAACAAGCTCTTCACGGGGCAGCAGACCTTCAGCATTGTCACCAAAATCGACGATAATATGGTCGCGGGTTACTTTCTTGACGGTGCCGTTGAGCAACTCACCAATGCGGTGACGGAAACGGTTTACAATCAACTCTCGCTCAGCGTCGCGCACTTTTTGCACAATAACTTGCTTGGCAGTCTGGGCGGCGATGCGGCCGAAGGCGATATTTTCCACTTGCTCTTCAAAGGTATCACCTACGGTGAGAGTAGGGTCTTGTTCGTGAGCTTCTTCGGTGGTGAACTCAGTACCCAGCTCGGCCAGCTCATCGTCGGCAACCACTTGCCACCAACGGAAAGATTGGTAATCACCGGTTTTGCGGTCGATCACAACGCGGATATTGGCACCTTCTTCGTAGCGCTTTTTGGTCGCTGTGGCCAATGCCTGCTCAATTGCCTGGAAGATAATTTCCCGATCCACACCCTTTTCGTTGGATACGGCTTCAGCAACCATTAAAATTTCTTTACTCATTGTTCAAACCTCACATGCCTCAGAATCGCGGCACCACATTTGCCTTGTCAATTCCTTCAATCGGAAACAGATACTCGGTATCTGCCACCACCAAAACGATCTCATCTCCATCAATACCGACGAGACGACCTTTAAAATTACGTCTTCCATCATAGGGAAAGCGCAGCTTTAGCGAGATGTCTTCACCGACAAACCGCTGATATTGGTCAAGCTCGTAAAGCGGCCTGTCCATACCGGGAGAGGATACTTCTAAAACATACTCTCCACTTATTACATCTTCAACATCAAGCACACTGCTGGACTGTCGGCTGACGCGCTCACAGTCTTCAACACCGATACCCTCTTCGCGGTCAATATAGATGCGCAACACTTTGCGCTTGCCGCCGGTCTGCAATTCGATGCCCCACAATTCACAACCGAGTGCTTCAATAACGGGCTGCAGCAAGGCTTTTAATGTACTGTCGGCGACAGCCATAACTTCTCCTGACAAACAAAAAATGGGCCGCTGGCCCATTTTTTTACTGCTAAAGAAAAGCCCCAAAATGGGGCTCCTCGATGTGCGCCGGACCCGACGCGAATTTTCCGGTAAAGCCTGTTGTGCAATGTTCCGCGCAACATCTGCTGCTACTCTGCTGATCTTAGCACAGCCAAACAATTTTGGCCCAATCAGCTAACTTCGTATCGGTATCTTTTTCTGCCAATTTCGCTACTCTAATGAGTAGGGAAAATTGGTAGCGGGAGCTGGATTTGAACCAACGACCTTCGGGTTATGAGCCCGACGAGCTACCAGACTGCTCCATCCCGCACCGACACAACGGCTTACTTTAAAACCGCCCTCCCTGGAGAGGACGCGCATTATAGGTAGAGGGCAGTACAAGGTCAATAAACTATTGGAAAACAAACAACTTTTTATTTGCGGCTAGCTACGATCAGTTCGTAGGCGGTCTGAATTTCCTGAGTACGCTCGGTGGCAAGCTTAATCATGTCTTCTGGCATGCCCTGGCCGATCAGTTTATCGGGGTGGTTTTCACTGATTAATTTTCGATAGGCACGCTTGATTTGCGTGTCTGTCTGACTCGGCTTAACGCCCAACGCCATATAGGCGGCCTGCAACCTGTCTGCCGTGGGTGCTCGCTTGAAAGCGCCGCTGCCACCGCCGGTCTGGCGAAATTGAGACTGCGCCATAATCATGGCTATCAACTGGTCGAACAGCGCGCCAGAGAAGCCGAGGCGACTGGCAACTTTTCGCAATACGGCCTGCTCTGCTTGATCGAGCTCGCCGTCGGCGACTGCCAGCGAGATCAGGTAGTTCAGTAGTGTGCGCTTGAGATTATTCTGACGCCCGCAGGTGGCCATAAATTTGTCCATCGTCGGATCAATGGAGAAACCACTCTGTGAACCCGCCTTGAACAGGGCGATCGCTTTTTTGCGGTGTTCTGCGGTGAGCCCCATTTTGCTCATTAGCGCTTCAGCATGGGAGATCTCAATTTCAGACACCCTGCCGTCTGCCTTAGCCAGATGGCCCAACAGACTGAACACCGTGTCAAAGAAGACGCCTCTGACCTCGGCCTGTTGCTGAGCTGACATGGGCCGAAGTCCGCCCAGCCCCTTGTCAAATTGATGACCGATATAGACACCGATCAGGACGCCTATCGGACCAGCAACCGCCAGACCTATTAAGCCCGCAATGAGTTTTCCTGCCACCATCTTTTCTGCCTTCTATTTAATCGACTAATGATAGGCGCGCATTGTACGGGTTTCCGAGCCGTCGAGTTAGCCTGAGCGAACGGGCAAGTAAACAGATGGCTTTTGTTTGGGGGAGGTTTTTCGTTTGCACAACCGCAGTAGCCCGAACAACGCTAACAGCGCCAACGAGCTATCCGGAGATTTGCCATCACCTATTGTGCAACCGCCACCTGAGGAGGGCTTGTCGGCGGGGGGAACAGCAGCTGGCGATGTAGTTTGGCCTCTGGTGGCCATTGTTGGCGGCTCGGAGGTTGTCTCGGAGAGCATCACCGCTATGCCGCTGGGGTCTGTCACAGTGCCGTCAGCGCGCCCATCAAGATCATCGGGGCCGCCGTCTTCTATATGGATCTCAAGACAGTTATCACCTGGTGTGAGGCCCCTGCTATAAAGCGCACTGCCGGGTTCGGGACAGGCGCCTTTGACCGCTTTGGCCGAGGCAACCCAGTTGTAGGCGTTGACAATGAAATTCTGCCAGCCAATATTGGTGTCTACGCAGGTCCGATAAACTGCCTGTTGCGGGATCGCCTCTGCTAAGGGAATTATGACGTCATAGGATGAACCCGACTGCTTGCCCGTGACAGAAAAATCAAATAGACCGCTAGAGTATTGATAAGTCTGGTCCGGATCACAGACCAGGTTTTCAGTTTGCTCTTCCGTTAACGCAACGCTGTTGTTACCCATTTCAAACGTCGCTTCTCCAAGCTGAATTTCGGTGCCGACCTCTGTCTGCAAGAAAACATTGCCAGTTGGGGTAACCTCCGACAGGTAACGATCCTCACGATTATTCAGGTTGTCTAAGTAGTCAGGTATGCCGTCATCATCGGCATCGCCAAAGCCCTCTTCGACATCAACAATACCGTCGCCGTCCGAGTCATCGTTAACAGCTAAGACCGGAGCTGACGGTAGCACTTCAAGTACAATTTTTTGCATTGTCGAAAGCATGGGGCTGCCGTTATCGCGGACACTCGCGCTGATGATTATTCCTTTAGCAGTGATCTGGGCGGGATCAAGGGCAAAGGTATTTTTGGTTATTTTCACAATCGGCAAGTCATGGATCTCTGGAGCCCATTCAAACCAATGGCTGTCTTCGAGATTAAGATCGCTATAGCGAGCCTTAACACGGATCAAACCCCCGTCAGCCGTCACCAGCCTACCCTGACGCCCGTCCTGTTCAACAGTTAATGTCAGGGTGGGCGCAATATTCTCTTCAGTAATCGTTACTGTGCCTTCAGACGTTACACCGAGTACAGCATTTTCCGGCTCACCCAGACGGATCACAATGGTCTCATCAGGCTCGACCCACCTATCCCGCTCAATAGTCAGGCTAGCCTTACCGACTGTGCCCTGCTCAATCACCACCTGCAGGTCCGATAAGCTGAAGTCTTCTGCGTCGGCTGAACCTTCAATGATAAGCGGAATGGTTACCGGATATGCCGGGGCTTTACCGCTGAGAATAACGGTCACCTCATGCACCGTACCCTCTGTAACGATAACTGAAGGGGTTAGCTCAGCCAGCGGCAATATACGCAGATGTTGTATCTGACTCGCCGTATTGCCGGCTGCATCTGCTACAGACCACAGGATTTCATGGAGCCCGGATACGAATGGGCCTACGCTATTTGCCGACGGCAGCAGGTCAATGCCACTGTCATCCGTCGCGGTGGCTTGACCAATATCCACAGCGGTTAAATGGCCAGTCGCCGCAACAGTTACATCCTGCGGGATTACTAACTCGGGTGGCAGCTCATCGAGAGTTGGATCGGAGCCCACTATGTACTCGTCAATATTAGATGCTCCGTCACCATCAAGATCAGACTCAGCGTCTGTCGGGTCATTGGGGTTAAGCCCATGCTCGATCTCGTAGCTGTCGGGTAGTCCATCCCCATCACTGTCCACAGGCGCTGCTAGTCGCTCTGGCGCCAACTCCAAGACTGCACTCTGAGCTTCAAGACTGTATCCATAGGGTAAAGAGGAGGCAGTAAAATTCACTTGGGTGCCGCTAAAACCACTCAAGGTGGTAAACGGCAGCACAGCTAATTGCGCTGGCATACCGGTTTGTTGAGGCCATCCTGCACCCGCCAGGTCGGCCCAGGCAATTAGCAGATATTTATCGGTAGAGGGTTCGGCATCGTAGTCCTCTAAATCATTTTGCAGCTGAAAACCCTGCAGCTCCGCAGGCAATAACTGTTGCGGATCACCAGCGGTTAAGTCGGCGCTGTTAAAATGGATGCGCAATCCGAGACCTGGGAGCAAACGGTTTCCCGTTACACTATACGACAGTGTGAGATTTGCAGGCTGGTCGCTGGATAGACTAGAAGGAGAAAATAACCCAGTAACAGATTGTATTTGCCCAACAGCAGCTCCGGCATAGCCAGCACAGCTTAGAATCAAACCAAACACAACAACGAATCGAGTCATACCATGTTCCATACGATAGATTTCCGTTGTTCCTATGACACTACAGTCTGATATAAAATTCAACAATGAATAATTATTTTTTTAATTAACCGTTAAAAAAGTCCCACAGTGTTATTTTTTTTAATCTCTAATACCAAAATGATAGTAGAAATATTATGCGACGATTTTATTTTGATCCTATTTTTATAGGCTTATTTCTATCTCCTATTCCATTTTGGATGATTTTAAATAATCACCCTTTTAACTTTAATGAAGACTTGCTTCTAACGTTGCTAACGGTGAGTGCTCTGTACCCTGTTGTTGAGGAAATTATTTTCAGGGGCACTATTCAACAGTGGCTGGGGAGAAAATTTTGTGGCAGCCTGCTTAGACTCTCCACCGCAAATATCCTGACAAGCCTTCTTTTTACGCTTAGCCACCTGATTAATCATTCGCCCTACTGGGCGCTTTCGACTTTTATTCCCTCTTTAATTTTCGGTTTTGTAATGGATCGCTACAAAATCATCGCGGCGCCGATCATTCTTCATAGCACTTATAACCTCGGCTATTTTCTTTCTTTTGGTATAAATTAAAAATCTATTTTTAAAATTACACTTGTATATAAGTGTAATTGCTATATCGATAAAGCTATTTGATCTAAAAACGACTATACATAAATAAATAATATTGTTAATTTGAAAACCGGTATTCATTTATGGATATGTTCGTCTCACGGACTGAATGGAGGTTTATCGCTGTGTTTAAAACTAGTTTCAGCAATAGTGCTGCGCATCGATTAGTTGTTCGATCGTCTTTTTTTATTTTTCTCATTGCCTGCCTGACAGCGCCACAACAAGGCTTAACTCAAGCTAATGTTCAGCGCCCAGACGGTATCGCGATCTTAGATATTGATGCCTCTGGCAGCGTCGATGCATTCACTGATGGACTCTTAATTCTGCGCTCGCTAATCGGTTTTAGTGACGCTGCTTTGACCCAGGATATATCTGACAACTGTGGCCAGTGTGACCCTGAGACCATTACTAATTACATTACTCAATTAAGCACTCAATCAGTTGTCACAGCCGGTGTAAGTCAAGGAGAAGCTGGACCCCAAGGTGAACCTGGACCCCAAGGTGAACCTGGACCCAAAGGCGAACCTGGACCCAAAGGCGAACCTGGACCCAAAGGCGAACCTGGACCCAAAGGTGAAACCGGACCCAAAGGTGAAACCGGACCCAAAGGTGAAACCGGACCCAAAGGTGAAACCGGACCCAAAGGTGAAACCGGACCTAAAGGTAAAACCGGACCTAAAGGCGAAACTGGCGCTACAGGCTTAACTGGCCCACAGGGTTCCTCTGGGTTAGCGGGTCCCGTCGGCCCCAAGGGAGAAACCGGACCCAAAGGCGAAACTGGCGCCACAGGCTTAACTGGTCCACAGGGTCTCACCGGATTAGCAGGTCCCGTTGGACCTCAAGGGGAAACCGGAGCCAAAGGTGAAACTGGGGCATCTGGCGAAGCTGGCCCCCGCGGACTTACAGGACCTGCAGGTAATGCCTATGCAGGAACTTGGTCGGGGTCGAATAGCTATATTGAAGGCCAAATGGTGCTGCATAATCATTTGCCTTACTGGGCACTTAGCGACAACAACTCTGTGGAACCAGGATCTGAGATCTCAAATTGTGCCAACTGGGACTCAGCTATTGATCTTAACTGGATAGGACTGGGGGGTGTTCCTTCAAGCAGCTGTGTTTGGAACGGTGGCACCAAGGCTAATTTCAGAGGTGATGATGAAACGGCATTTACTGCTTATGGTGCGCCTAACGCCGTCTTCGATATGGTTGAAGGTTAAGACAGCACTGTCAGTATTACCACCGGACAGAGCGTAACGCTTACCGGTCTGGCAGTTTATATTAGCGTTGGCGCAGGGCACAAAGCGATCTCTGGCGATTGGTATTTTACCGCCGTCGTCAATGGAGCACCGACAGGTAGTAGCTGCGCGCCGACTGGCCACATTGTTGACCCAAGAACGGGTTCAGGGCATGTAATGACGTGTGATGTCGCACTTGAGGTTTCTGTTGCTGAAGGCTCGACTATTTCAATTCAGTCATACTGGAATGCTTCCAGGCATCGTAAAGACGACGTTCAAGGCGATATTGACTGGGCAATAAACTACTCTCTGGGTCTGCCGCTTAACTGAGATGGTGCACACAAATTCGTCGGGAACGAATTTCGACAACTGCTTGTCAGTTGCCCGAAGGGTCCATACCAGGAAGGCATTGATCAACCCGGACTCTGCGCTAAAGCACACCGGGTTTTACTCGAATAACTCTGTGAAGAACTGAGATGGTGCCCAAGGCCGGACTCGAACCGGCACGGCTTTCGCCACTACCCCCTCAAGATAGCGTGTCTACCAATTCCACCACTTGGGCATTTCTCAAACGATTCTTACTTTTACTACTGAGGGATTTCCAACTCTTCTACAGTGTTCTCCACTGCAGGAAGATCTGTCTCCAGCGCTGGCTCAACAGGAATGACCTCCAGCTCTGGTAACAACACGCTGTCAACGACGGTTTTGTTTTTTGCAATAACAGCAAGGCTGATACTGGTAACAAAAAAGATGGTCGACAAAATCGCTGTCATGCGACTAAAAAAGTTCCAGCTTCCGGAGCTGCCAAAAACGGTTTGCGATGCACCGGAACCAAACGATGCGCCGGCTTCTGCGCCTTTGCCTTGCTGTATCAAAATCAAACCGATCAATACTACTGCGATCAGAAAGTGAAAGATTAAAATAAAATTTTCCATGATTATGCTTCTATCGATTTTGCAATATTCAAAAATTCATCCGCCTTCAAAGAGGCCCCTCCAACCAGTCCACCATTGATGTCTGGTTTTGCAAACAATTCTGCTGCGTTGTTCCGGGTTACGCTGCCCCCATAGAGCAAGGTCGTCGACCGGCCCGCTTCGCCAAGCTGTGTGCGGATGGCATGATGCACGTCCTGAGCTTGCTGTGGACTTGCAGTCTCACCCGTTCCTATCGCCCAAACTGGCTCATAGGCAACGACCCCGCGACAAACACTCGACAAACCAACCTCGGCAATGACCGCAGCAATTTGTGCCGCGACCACTTCCAGCGTCTCACCTTGCTGACGCTGCTGAAGTGTTTCCCCTACGCAAAGAATCGGTATTAATCCACCGGTCTGCGCGGCCTTAAATTTTTCAGCCACTGTCTGGTCGCTCTCACCCAGTACTGCGCGTCGCTCTGAATGGCCAACCAGAACATACTTGCAGCCCTGATCAACCAACATCTCGACAGACACTTCCCCGGTGTATGCTCCGCCGGGGTACTGCGAGCAGTTCTGCGCGCCGACACTGATATTGCCGTTGGCAGTGGCCGCAACAACGGCCGGGATATGCACAAAAGGCGGAAAAACGACCATTTCAGGACTCTCGTCGTGACCCGTTTCCTGGACCCAATGGCGACTCAACTGAGAGGCTAACGCTACACCCGATTCAGTGGTTCCATGCATTTTCCAGTTGCCCGCGATTAGCGCCTTACACATCCTAGATACTCCCTTGAGAGCAGTGCCGCAAAAGGGCGCAAATCCTACCCGACTGTCGACGAAGATACAATAAGCAAATCAGCTTTTCACAGTACTGACACGGTGCTCGACAATTTCAGCGATCGCCTTGGCGCAGCTTTCAACCAGCGCGCTGTCTTCACCTTCGACCATTACCCGAATCAGTGGCTCGGTGCCTGAAGGTCGAAGTAATACGCGGCCGCGCCCGGCAAGCTTTTTCTCAGCATCGGCAACGGCACGATTAATGTCTTGGTCAGCGCTGATATCCATTTTCCGGGGCAGTCGTACATTGATCATTAACTGCGGCAGCTTGTTCATGCCCGCTTTTAATTCCCGCAGTGTCTTACCGCTATCAACAACGGCTCTTAACACTTGCAACGCCGAAACGATGCCGTCGCCTGTGGTGTTGAGATCGCTGCACAGCACATGCCCGGAACCCTCACCGCCGAGGGACCAGTTATTTTCTTTCATCGCCTCAACCACATAGCGGTCGCCGACTTTTGTGCGTGCAAAAGGAATGTGCATCTCCGCGAGGGCCAGCTCGAGGCCGAGATTGCTCATCAGGGTTCCGGCAACACCGGTGCAACCGCCCTGCATGCGATGGCGGTGCTGGGCGATAATAAAGAGCAATTCGTCACCATCGACCAGTTCACCTTGATCATCGATAAACAGCACGCGATCACCATCGCCGTCAAAGGCAATGCCCATGTGTGCCTGCTCGTCTAAGACTAAGGATGCTAGCGCAGCGGTATGAGTGGAACCACATTGATCATTAATATTAAACCCGTTGGGCTGATTGCCTATGGTCAGGGTTGTTGCCCCCAACTCCTTAAATACTTTGGGGGCCACGTCGTAGGTGGCACCGTGAGCGCAGTCCAGCACCACTTTCATTCCGCTCAGGGAAAAGCCCGAGGGCAGGCTGCCTTTGCAAAATTCCACATAACGGCCGGCAGCGTCACTGATCCGGCGCGCTTTACCGAGATGGTTTGAGTCATTGGTAATCAATGGTTGATCGAGCAGGGCTTCAATTTCCATCTCTACTTGATCGGGTAATTTGTAGCCATCGGCGGCGAAAAATTTTATGCCGTTGTCGTCTACCGGATTGTGTGACGCGCTGATAACAATGCCGGCGGCGGCTCGAAAGGTGCGTGTCAGATAGGCAATAGCAGGGGTCGGCATTGGGCCGAGCATATCCACATCGACGCCAGCGGCAATCAAACCGGCTTCGAGAGCTGATTCAAACATGTAGCCTGACACGCGGGTGTCCTTGCCAATCAACACGCGTTTTTTGCCGGTAGCATTTTTTGTCAGCACTTTACCCGCCGCCCAGCCCAGCTTGAGAAAGAAATCTGCGGTGATGGGTGCTTCACCGACGCGCCCGCGAATGCCGTCGGTACCAAAATATTTTCGTTTCATCGAATTTGCCATTTACTGATTATCCTCTTCCTTAAATGCGCGGGTTGCCTGCCAAATAGTTAATGCCTGAACCGTTTCCAACACATCGTGAACACGCAAAATCAGTCCACTGTGGCTATTAACTTGAGCCTGTCTGGCAGCAACAGACTGAGCCATTAATAGAGCCATAATAACACTTCCAACCAACCGGTTATCCATATTTGAATTGATCAGCTGACCAATCATGCTCTTGCGTGAAACCCCCAACAGCAAACTGTGCCCGGTGTCGACAAAGCGATCGAGTGCTGTGTTCAAAGCTAGATTGTGCCGCAGTGTTTTACCAAAACCAAAGCCCGGATCAAGCAGGATCTGATCGCTGCTGATGCCAGCGTCGACACAGACCTGTTTGCGCTGCTGCAAAAACTCCAGCACTTCGCTAACTACATCGATGTAGGACGGATTAGCCTGCATGGTGTCGGGCTGATTTTGCATATGCATCAGGCAGACCGGCAGACCACTGACAGCCGCTGCCTCAAGAGCCCCTGGCCGTTGCAGTGCACGAACGTCGTTAATCAGATTGGCGCCTGCGTGGGATGCCTCAGCAATCACCTCAGCGGTGCTGGTATCCACCGAAATCAGCGTATCAAATCTGCTGTTGACCGCCTGTACTGCGGGCAGTACTCGATCCAACTCCTGCTGGACTGATACAGGTGAGGCGCCTGGCCGCGTGGATTCACCGCCAATGTCGATAATATCCGCGCCCTGTTCAAGCATCGATTCGACGCTCTGCAGGGTTTTATCCAGATCGATCTGTTCGCCGGCATACAGCCGTCCACCGTCAGAAAATGAGTCCGGCGTTACATTGAGAATGCCCATCACCGCTGGGCGGGACAGGTCGAGTGTCTTGCTGCCGCAGGTTAGAGTCTTTGCTCTGCTCATTGGGTTATTACCTGAGGGGTTAAAAGTGAAAAAGCCCCGCAACCAATCTGGCAGCAGGGCTGGTTCTAATTGATTACACTATAGCTCTTCTACAGGGCCGCCAATCGGGCCGTCTTTTTTGACTGGCTCTGAAGAATGGTTGCCTGCACCTTTATCTGTGTCGTTATCATCCCACTGATGCGGTGGACGCACTTTGCGTCGATTCATTAGATCATCGACCTGATCTGCATCAATGGTTTCATATTCCATCAGCGCGTCTTTCATCGCTTCGAGAATATCACGGTTATCTTCGAGCAGTTTTTTCGCCTGGCTGTAAGCATCATCAAGAATCGTTCGCACTTCCTGATCAATCTCTCGCGAGGTATCTTCAGAATAATGCGCATTGCCACCGCCGGGCTGCTGTGACTCGTCCTCGCCGTAGAGCACCGGACCCATTTTTTCGGTCAGGCCCCACTTGGTGACCATATTGCGGGCCATTTGCGTGGCACGCTCGATATCATTCGAAGCACCAGTGGTCACCGCATCCAGTCCACCGACCAATTCTTCGGCGATCCGACCACCAAACAGGCTGCAGAGCTGGCTGAATAGCTGACGACGACTCATGCTGTAGCGATCTTCCTCGGGCAGATACTGGGTTACACCCAGCGCACGGCCTCGGGGAATAATGGTTACCTTGTGCACCGGATCGTGCTCCGGAACCAGTCGACCAATAATCGCATGACCCGCTTCGTGGTAAGCAGTATTGGCTTTTTCTTTGTCCGACATCACCATGGAACGGCGCTCGGCACCCATCATAATTTTGTCACGAGCATTCTCGAACTCTTCCATGCCGACAACACGTC
Organism: Porticoccaceae bacterium; assembly: GCA_024644595.1. GTDB lineage: Bacteria > Pseudomonadota > Gammaproteobacteria > Pseudomonadales > Porticoccaceae > HTCC2207. Next base: position 65,642 of record JAHEHL010000002.1, read on the forward strand.
GATTACCGCGAGCAGCAAACAGCGCGGCTTCATTGACCAGGTTAGCCAGGTCAGCACCGGAGAACCCGGGTGTGCCGCGGGCGATCACACTCATTTCAACACTTTCATCGATTGGCACTTTGCGGCCATGGACTTTGAGAATTTGTTCGCGGCCGCGAATATCCGGCAGGCTGACATAGACCTGACGGTCAAAACGGCCTGGCCGCAGCAGGGCTTTGTCCAATACATCCGGACGGTTGGTGGCGGCGATCACTATCACGCCTTCATTTCCTTCAAAGCCATCCATTTCGACCAGCAGCTGGTTGAGCGTTTGCTCGCGCTCATCATTGCCGCCACCCCAGCCACCACCACGGTGGCGGCCAACGGCATCAATTTCATCGATAAAGATGATACACGGTGCCTGTTTTTTGGCCTGCTCGAACATATCGCGGACCCGTGAGGCACCTACACCGACAAACATTTCGACAAAGTCAGAACCAGAGATGGAGAAAAACGGCACTTTAGCTTCACCGGCAATAGCTTTGGCCAGCAATGTTTTACCTGTACCAGGAGGGCCTACCATCAGCACGCCCTTGGGAATGCGTCCGCCGAGGCGTTGAAATTTGGTGGGGTCACTGAGAAACTCAACTAACTCACTCACGTCTTCCTTGGCTTCATCGACACCGGCAACATCGGCAAAAGTGGTATTGATCTGGTCGCTGTTAAGCAGCTTGGCTTTGCTTTTGCCAAAGCTCATCGGGCCACCTTTGCCACCGCCACCACCCTGCATTTGGCGCATAAAAAAGACAAAAATGGCAAGGATCAATAGTATTGGGAAAGCGGCTACCAGTAACTGCGAGATCAGACTAGGGGTCTCTGGCTCTTTGCCGATAACCTTGACCTTGTGGTTGAGCAGGTCGCTCATCAGCCCTGGATCCTGAACATTGGGTCGCACAGTTTTGAACTTGGAGCCGTCGAGGCGCTGCCCTTGAATAATCAGGCCGTCGATAGAGACACTTGAGATACGCTCATTCTGCACTTCAGTAATAAAGTCTGAATAGACAACTTCATTGTCTTCCTGCTGCGGCGTGAAGCTGTTAAAAACAGACATAAGAATGGCAGCCAGAACCAGCCAGACAACAATATTTTTTACCAAATCGTTCAAGTTTATATCCTCGTTAATGAGCCGTTAGACCCTTGGCAACCATATACACTTCACGAGACTTTGATCTCGAGGCGTCAGGTTTTCGCACATTGACTGTATTAAACATTGTTCTGGCATGACGCACAAACTCATCAAAGCCTTCCCCCTGGAACAACTTGGCAATAAAAACGCCATCCGGCTTCATTACCTGCGAGGCCAGATCAACCGCGAGCTCCACCAAATAGATAATTTGCGGCTGATCAACTGCCTTGCTTCCTGTTAAATTGGGGGCCATATCAGAAATTACAAGGTCTACAGGTCGATTATCGATCAACGCCATAAGTTCTTCGAAGACCGACTCTTCGGTAAAGTCGCCCTGAATAAAATCGACGCCGGCAATGCCGTCCATCGGCAACAGGTCAACAGCGTGAACTCGCCCTTCGTGGCCGACCAGCTCCATCGCAACCTGCGACCAGCCACCGGGTGCTGCACCCAGATCTACGACCGTCATGCCGGGGCGGATCAAACGCTCCTTGCCAATAATCTCGAGCAATTTATAACTTGCTCGGGAACGATAGCCATCCCGCTGTGACTGTTGCACATAGGGATCTTTAACATGCTGTTTTATCCAGCTTCGATTTTTCGATTTCGCCATGGGATTGTTTTCGCTAGAATGGCCGACCTTTAGAGTGAGTGGCACATTATGACAACATCCAATGCGGATAAAAAACATTTACGCCGATTAGGCCACAATCTTAAACCCGTTGTGACGGTTGCCGGCAAAGGCCTCAATGAAAACGTCAGCAATGAAATCGAGCGCGCGCTCAGCGATCACGAGTTAATCAAGATAAAACTGGTCGCCGATGATCGCGATTCTAAGAAAGAATTGACCGAAACTATTTGTGCAAACCATGCAGCAGCACTGATCCAGTCCATCGGTCACACACTGCTGATCTACCGCAAGGCGAAAACGCCGGACCCGCGACTGTCTAACTTATTGCGCTGATAGACGCTTTTTTTATGTCATAATCTGTGGCTCTTGCACCATGCTGGCCACGGCTTGCATGAACAACAGGGAGATAGGGACCAGACGTGATCAGTCATCGCACAGTCAATTTTATTATCAGCTATATCGCTAAACCGTCTCTGGTCGGCCTGGCGGTTGCTGCTCTGTTGCTGTTTGTGTTTCCTGAATTTCGTCAACAAAATGCTCCTGATAACGCGTCTTCAATGGATCTCGACCATCGCGCCCAAGGCAATGAATGGAGCGGCCCGGTCTCTTACTCCCATGCTGTGGCGCGCGCTGCGCCGTCGGTGGTCAATATCTACACCCGCAAGATCACCAAGCCAACCAATCATCCACTGCTTAACGATCCCTATTTCAGGCGCCTGTTCAACAACCAGCAGCAACGCATCCAATCCTCATTGGGCTCCGGCGTTATCATGCAGGCGGATGGTTTTATGTTGACCAACAACCATGTTATCGACGGTGCTGACCAGATTCTGGTATTGCTCTACGACGGCCGTGAAGCGGCTGCCGTGGTGGTTGGCAAGGATCCCGAGACCGATCTGGCGGTACTCAAAATCGAGGCCGATGATCTGCAACCGATCTCCGTGGGTGAGCCTTCTCAGGCCCGAATCGGTGATGTTGTCCTGGCGATCGGCAACCCTTACGGAGTCGGTCAGACCGTGACTCAAGGGATTGTTAGCGCCACCGGCCGCAATGGGCTGGGCTTAAATACTTTCGAAAACTTTATTCAGACTGATGCTGATATCAATCCAGGCAATTCCGGCGGTGCGCTGGTCGACAGCTATGGCAATTTGCTTGGCATCAATACCGCGATACTAAATCAGAGCGGTTCTGTGGGCATTGGCTTTGCTATTCCGGCTGACACCGCAGCGAAGGTTCTTCAGGATATTGTTAGTTACGGATACGTGGTCCGCGGCTGGCTTGGGATGGATGCCTTTCCACTGACTGCAGTCATCGCCAAGCGCTTGAATCTGCCGCTGTCTCACGGACTGCTGGTGCGAGCCATCTATAATGGCAGCCCGGCTAATCTGGTCGGCATCCAGCCTGGAGATGTGGTGGTCACCATCAATGGCGAGCCGGTTACTGACCGCCAGAGCAGCATCAGTCAGATTGCCGATGTGGCGCCGGGTGCGCCGATCGAACTAGAGATCTGGCGCCAGGGCCAGACCTTTACTGTGACTGCGGTGGCCGGCATTCGCCCGACCAGCTCGCGTTAGAAACCAGCGCAGCTAAACCGAGATAATCTCATCTAATGCATCAACCAGTTGCTGATTCTGCTGCGGCGTTCCCACCGAGATACGCAAGAACTGATCAATCCGCGGCGACTTAAAGTGGCGAATAATAATATTTTTCTCACGCAGGGCTTGGGCCAGAACCGCACCATCATGTTCGGGGTGACGGACAAAAACAAAGTTCGCCGCTGAGGGCAGCACAGCAAAGCCTAAACGTTCGAGCTTGCCGACTAGCACTTCACGGCTGTCGATCACCTGCACACGCATGGCGTTAAAGTAATCGCGGTCGGTAAACGAAGCCACTGCCGCCGCCAGCTGAACATGCCCCAGTGGATAAGAGTTAAAGCTGTTTTTAATCCTCTCTAGCCCCTCGATCAACTGCGCAGAGCCCAGCGCATAGCCAATTCGTAAACCGGCCAGTGCCCGTGATTTGGACAGAGTTTGTACCACCAGCAAATTATCGTACTGGTCGATCAGGCTGACCGCACTGGCGCCCTCTTCGGCAAAATCGATATAGGCTTCATCCACCACGACCACCGAATTCCGGTTGGCTTGGAGCAGCGCTTCAATCGCCGGCAAACTTACCAGACGACCGGTTGGTGCATTGGGGTTGGGAAAAATAATTCCGCCATTGGCCTGCCGATAATCATTGAGGTCGAGTGAAAAATCGTCGGCAAGTGGCACTTTGTTGTACTCGATCGAGTACAGGCCGCAGTAGACCGGGTAAAAGCTGTAGCTGATATCGGGAAACAGGATCGACTGAGGTTGACGGAAAAGTCCGTTAAATACATGCGCCAGCACTTCATCGGAGCCGTTGCCAACAAATACCTGAGCCGGCGTTAACTGAAAATACTCGGCCAGGGTTTGCTTAAATTGATCGGCATTGGGTGGCGGATAAAGGCGCAGGTCATCGTTTACCGCATCCCGCATTGCATCCATTACTGCCGGCGATGGTGGATAGGGGTTTTCGTTGGTATTCAACTTAGTGAGATTATTGATCGCGGGCTGTTCTCCCGGGGTATAGGGGTCAAGCCGGGTAACAAATTCACTCCAATATTTGCTCATAACCAGATTCTGCCTTAATCGCGTATTCGATATTCCGCCGAGCGCGCGTGAGCGGTCAGCGACTCTCCGCGACCCAGCACTGATGCAACCTTTCCCAGTTCCGATGCACCGCGCTCGGAACAGAAAATCAACGAACTGCGCTTCTGAAAATCATAGACACCCAGCGGCGATGAAAAACGCGCAGTGGCCGATGTCGGCAGAACATGATTTGGGCCAGCACAGTAATCACCCAGTGCTTCGGCGGTGTGACGACCCATAAAAATAGCCCCAGCATGACGAATTTTTGGCAGCCAGGCTTCAGGGTCAGCAACCGACAGTTCGAGATGTTCCGGCGCGATGCGGTTAATAATGTCCAGCGCATCATTTTCATCACGCACTTTGATCAGTGCTCCGCGACGCTCAAGCGACTGACGAATAATCTCTCTGCGCTCCATCTCGGGCAGCAAGCGGCTCATACTCTGGTGCACCGCATCGATATAGTTGGCATCCCAGGCAATCAATATCGCCTGGGCATCTTCATCGTGCTCCGCCTGTGAAAATAGATCCATGGCGATCCAGTCAGGATCGGTTTTACCGTCACAGACCACCAGGATCTCACTGGGCCCGGCCACCATATCCAGCCCCACCAGCCCAAACACCATGCGTTTGGCGGTGGCCACATAAATATTGCCCGGACCGACAATCTTATCAACTTTCGGCACGCTCTCAGTGCCATACGCCAGCGCGGCGATGGCCTGCGCACCACCGATGCAAAACACACGATCAACTCCGGCAATCGCTGCCGCCGCCAGAACCATGGGGCTGAGCTCGCCATCCGGTGCTGGCACCATCATGATCAATTCGCTCACGCCGGCAACCCGTGCCGGAATCGCATTCATCAACACCGAAGAAGGATAGCTGGCTTTGCCGCCTGGCACGTAGATGCCAACCCGATCCAGAGGGGTGATTTGCTGACCCAGTGTTGTGCCATCTGCATCCTGATACTGCCAGGACGATTGCAACTGATGGCTGTGATAATCGCGAATCCGCTCGGCCGCAGCTTCAAGCGCCCAGCGAGTCTCTGCGTCAATGCTTTCAAAGGCATGCTGCAGCTGACCGCGATCAACCATCAGTTGGCCGATGCCTTCAACCTGTCTGCGATCAAAGCGGTTGGTTAACGCCACTAAAGCCCGATCACCATCACGCTTCACCTGCCCCAAAATCGCGACCACTGTCGCCTCGACATCGCTGTCCGAAACGCCCTCCCAGGCAATCAGTCGATCAAGACTTGCGGCGAAATTATTGTCACCACTGTTGAGCGCGTTGATGGTACAGCGAACGTTGTTATCGGGTGAAAGAGAGGAGTCGCTCATCAGTTGTTCTCCAGCGCCTTTTTAAACGCATCGACAATTCCCTGAACTTCGTTAAATTTGGTTTTCATTGCCGCTTTATTGACGATCAATCGCGAGCTGATATCAGCAATTTCATCTCGCGGTTCAAGACCGTTAGCTTTTAATGTATTGCCGGTATCGACGATATCGACAATCTCGTGGGCCAGATCCAATATCGGCGCCAGCTCCATCGCTCCATAGAGCTTGATCAGATCGGCCTGACGGCCCTGTTGGGCATAAAACTGTCGGGCAACATTGATATATTTGGTCGCTACACGCAGCCGGCCAGACTGTGGTTTTGCACCCACCGGCGCGGCGGTCATCAGTTTGCAGCGTGCGATACCCAAGTCCAACGGCTCGTAGTAGCCATCGCCTTGGTGTTCAAGCAGCATATCCTTGCCGGCCACCCCCAGATCCGCGGCGCCAAACTGAACATAAGTGGCAACATCCGATCCTCGTAAAATAATAACGCGCACATTATGGCAGTTAGTTGCAAACACCAGCTTACGGCTGGAAAAGACATCCTCCACGGGAACGATTCCAGCACTGGCCAATAGCGGTAAGGTCTCTTTTAAAATACGTCCCTTGGTCAGGGCGATGGTTATCTGTGTCATTATCCTATCTGCTTTTTCACTTTCGTCGAGTAACTGATTTAGTGGTATTGAACTCTGTGCCGGCATCAATAGCGGACACTGTGTCTAGGCAGGCACTCGCTTGATTTTGGCACCGAGCAACTGCAATTTTTCTTCAATACATTCGTAGCCACGGTCAATATGGTAGATGCGATCAACTCGTGTCTCCCCATCAGCAACCATAGCAGCTATCACCAGCGCTGCGGAAGCACGCAGGTCAGATGCCATTACCGGGGCAGCCTTGAGCCGCTCAACACCTGTGACTACGGCTGTGTTGCCCTCGACTGTTATCACTGCGCCCATGCGATTTAACTCTTGAACCTGCATGAGGCGGTTTTCAAAAATCGTCTCGGTTACCACGCCAGTACCCTCGGCCACCGCATTGATCGCGGTCAATTGAGCCTGCATGTCGGTGGGAAACCCGGGATAAGGCGCGGTTTTAATATTCACCGCCTTCGGCCGTTTACCCTGCATATCGAGCTCAATCCAGTCTTCACCCTGAGTAATTACGGCACCGGTTTCTTGTAGCTTGAGCAACACCGCCTCGAGAGATGACGGGTCGGTCTGGGTAACCCTGACTCTGCCACGCGTAGCAGCCGCAGCCGCCAGATAAGTGCCAGTCTCAATTCGGTCTGGCATCACGCGATAGTGACCACCGGCAATTTTTTCGACGCCATTGATCACAAGGCGATTGGAGCCGGCGCCCTGAATATCAGCGCCCCAGGCATTCAGACAGTTGGCCAAATCGACGATTTCAGGTTCGCGCGCGGCATTCTCAATCACCGTCTGGCCTTCGGCCAATACAGCGGCCATCAAGAGATTTTCTGTCGCACCCACCGACACTACATCCATCAAGATATGGCAGCCGACCAAACGGCCTTTGCTGCGCGCCTTGATATAGCCGTCTTCAATTTCGATACTGGCGCCCATCGCTTCAAGGCCTCGCAGGTGCAGGTCAACCGGTCGACTACCGATGGCACAGCCACCTGGAAACGACACATTGGCCTCACCATAACGAGTAAGTAATGGCCCTAACACCAAAATTGATGCTCGCATGGTCTTGACCAATTCGTAGGGCGCCGTCGTGCTGTGCAGCGTTGAATTATCCACTTCCAACTGCATGCGCTCATCAATACTCACGGTCACGCCGAGTGTGCCGAGCAACTCGATGGTCGTGGTCACATCCTGCAAGTGCGGCAGGTTGGATACGGTTGCCAAGCCCTCGGCAAGCAACGTTGCCGACAAAATCGGTAAGGCAGAATTTTTCGAACCCGAAATCCATACCTCGCCGTTGAGCGGACCGCCCCCTTGAATGATTAATTTGTCCATCAAATCGCCTTGATTAAAAACCGTGATTAAAACCGTGGAGGAGAACCGACATCAGGTCGTTTAGGCGTTGGCCTGCCACTCAGCGGGGGTGAAAATTTTCATATTGACAGCGTGCATAGCGCCGGAGGAAATCTCTTGCTGCAGGGCGGCATAGATCAGCTGCTGACGCTGCACTGCACGCTTACCCTCAAACATATCGCCGACCGCGATAATATTAAAATGGCTGCCCTCACTGGCAACCTGAAACTCGCAACCTGGCATTGCGTTTTCAAGCAGTACTTTTACATCTTCAGGATTCATAAACGACTCTTCAGTTGTTGCTTCGCCATCAAAGGCGAAGCGCGGAATAGTTAATCTGTCGACCAGTCACTGATGACTTTGTCGATATCACCCGCCGCACGCTGAGCGGCCTGATCAAACTGATTGCGGAAGGTTTTACCCAGATTAATGCCATTGATGACCACATTGACCACCATCCATTCGCCGCTCTTTTTGCGCGCCATGCTGTACTCCAGCGGATAGACGGCATCGGCACTGCGAATTTCCTGTTTGACGGTCAAGCGACGCTGGCCTGGTTCAACTGAGCCGGCTGGAAGCAACACAATTTCCTGATCTTCATAACCGATCAAACCGCGGCCGTAGGTCTCAACCAGACCTGCGCGAAATGTCCTTGCGAAACGCTGACGTTGATCGGCGCTCGCTGTCCGGCCATAACCGCCCATAACATTGCGCGAAATAAAGCCAAAATCCACATGGCTGGCTAGTAGCGCATCGAGTCTTGTGAAATAGGCCTGCTCATTCGCGGGGTAACCTTCGCGGTAAGTAGCGATAATATCCAGCAGTGCCGTGGTAACCTGCTCAATCTGCTGATACGGATCCGCGCCACTCTTTTCCTGTGCCTGGACCGGTAGAGCGGCAACGACACTCAATGCCAAGGCGAAAAACCATTTGGTAATAATCTTAAACTGTACGTTCATGCGTTTATTTTCCTGATAAATCCTGTGCGACGCCACTTCTACGTGCGCCGTCACCGAAACGATGCAAAAATCTACGGGAAGTTTGCTGACATTGTCGGTGCGGCACTATAACATCCCCGACCTTGTGAAGAAATAGAACTCACCGCCCACACAGCGGTAATTTGGAGACACTATGAGCGCACTTTTACTGCCTTTTGCGGGCCTGATTATCGGCGTTCTCGGACTGCTTTGGGGAGCGGATCGATTTGTCGCAGGCAGTGCCGGCGCAGCGAGAAATTTTGGTATTTCACCGCTGGTTATTGGTCTTACCGTGGTCTCGATAGGCACCTCGGCACCGGAGATTCTGGTCTCGATTAATGCCGCGCTGAGTCACGCAGCCGAGCTCGCCGTGGGTAATGCGCTGGGCTCTAACATGGCCAATATCGGCCTGGTTCTCGGCGTCACTGTTTTGATTGCACCAACACCTGTGCAAAAACATCTGCTGACTCAGGAAGGCCTTGTGTTGCTGGTTGTCACTGCGCTATCCGGCCTGATTCTGTATGATAATTATCTCGGCTGGGGCGAAAACCTCGCGCTGATGGCGCTGGTCATTCCGCTGATCTATATCACCGTGAAATATAAAAAGAGCCACGTCAGCCCGGAAGAAGTAGCGGTTGGCGAAGACATTCCCGATATCACTATGGCAGCGGCGAGCCTCTGGTTTGTTTTAGGCCTCGCCGTGCTGCTGAGCAGCGCCCATGTCACGGTGTGGAGCGCCAAAACTATTGCCGAGGCAATGGGTGTCAGTGAACTGGTTATCGGACTCACTGTCGTCGCAATCGGCACCAGTCTGCCGGAGTTGGCGGCCTCTGCCGTGAGTGCCCTGCGCGGCCATCACGATATCGCGATTGGCAATGTGTTTGGCTCCAACCTATTCAACCTGATGCTGGTAATGTCGTCGGCCGGTATTATTTCACCGATGGCAATGTCCGCCGAAGTCTTTAACCGTGATTTTGTCAGTCTTGCAGCGTTGACTCTGCTGCTGTTTGTGCTGGTTGCATTCGCCCTGTTCAGCGCGTCGAGAACAAACACCAAGGCACGCTTGTCACGCTCTATTGGCCTGCTCTTGATCGGCGGCTATGTGCTCTATTACGTGGTGCTGTGGCCGGCCATTGTGGGTGCCTGATAACGGGCAGTTCTCCGTCCGCGCGTTTGCCTCTATAATGCCCTCACCAACATACCCAGCTCATTAAACTTAGCGACCGATTCTATGACGGCAACAGATTTTATCAGCTCAGCCCGGCGCACCATTCAGATGGAAGCGACGGCGGTCGAGCGACTACAACATCGCCTCGACCATAGTTTTGTGTTGGCCTGTGAAACGATACTTGCCTGCGAGGGTCGCGTAGTCGTCACCGGCATGGGCAAATCGGGCCATATCGGTAATAAAATTGCCGCCACGCTAGCCAGTACCGGCACGCCATCATTTTTTGTTCACCCCGCCGAAGCCTGTCATGGCGACCTCGGTATGATCACCAAAAATGATGTAGTCATCGCGATCTCCAATTCCGGAAGCACCGCGGAAGTGGTAACCATACTGCCGCTGATCAAACGCCTCGGTATTCCACTCATTAGCATGACTGGCGACGCCGACTCGATTCTGTCCAGAGCCGCTGTCAGTAATCTCGATGTCAGTGTTGACAGCGAAGCCTGTCCGCTCAATTTAGCACCCACCACCAGCACCACTGTGACTCTGGCAATGGGCGATGCTCTGGCTATTGCGCTGCTTGAATCGCGCGGCTTCAGCGCCGAAGACTTTGCCTTCTCCCACCCGGGTGGAGCTCTGGGCCGAAAACTACTGTTGCGGGTCGCGGACATTATGCACAAAGACAGTGAAGTACCACGGGTACTGCCAGACCAACCACTGCATCAGGCACTGCTGGTAATGACTGAGAAAGGCTTCGGCATGACCACAGTGGTCACCGAAGACGACAAGTTGCTCGGTGTTTTCACTGATGGTGATTTGCGTCGTATCGTCGACGCCAAGGTAGATATCAACAGCGCCACCATGGCTGATGTTATGTCACCCAATCCGAAAACGATCAACAGCGAAATTCTCGCCGCTCAGGCGCTGAAGATCATGGAAGACAGCTCCATCACTGCACTGATCGTCGAAGACGAAAATCACTCTCCGGTCGGTGTGTTGCATATGCACGATATTCTCCGTGCCGGCGTGCTTTAAACCACAGTGGAGAGACCAATGAATCAGCCCAAGCAAGCAGTCACCGACGCCGCCAGACAGATAAAACTGCTGCTGCTGGATGTCGATGGCGTGCTCACTGACGGACGCCTCTACTACGGCAATAACGGTGAGGAGTTAAAAGCCTTTGATATTCAGGACGGGCTCGGCATCAAGCTGCTGCAGCGCGCTGGCGTGCAGGTCGGCATTATTACCGGCCGGGTATCAGCACTGCTGCAACGCCGCGCTGACGAGCTGGGCATGCAACCGGTCGTTCAAGGGCGTGAAGACAAACTCACCGCACTTCACGAACTGCTGCAAACCTTGCCTGTGGAGATGCATGAGATTGCCTTTATCGGCGATGATCTGCCAGATCTAGCCGTGATCAATCGCGTTGGTCTCGGCATCACCGTTGCCAATGGCAATGCCGCTGTCGCTGCCTCGGCACTGTGGCAAACCAGCCGCAACGGTGGCAATGGTGCCGTTCGCGAAGCAGCGGAAATGATTCTCTCTGCGCAGGGTAAACTCGATGATGCACTGGCGGCCTATCAATGATTCGACAGGGTCTTGTGATTGTTGTACTGGCCTTAATGGCCGGTGGATTTCTGCTGGTGTGGGACTCGCCACCAGAATCATTTATTCGCCAGACCACTAGTCCGACCGATGAAACCCCTCAAGCTGACAGCTATATGACCGCAGTCACCAGCCGCCGCTTTTCAGTATTGGGTAATCAGCAGTTCAGTCTCAGTTCACCGCGAATTAATTTCTATGAGGGCCAGTCGACGCTGACCTTGGAGCAGCCGCAGTTTGTGAGCAACGGTGATATTCGTTACCCCTTGCAGCTGAGCGCAGACCGCGGTGAGCTCGACAACGACAAACTCGACCTGCGGGGCACTGTCCGTGCCGAAATTACGACTGAAGAGGGTCCGGCACTGCTGACCACCGAACAGTTGAGCTATCTTATCGAAAGCGCTGTCGCCTCGACCGAGCAACCCTTCACGCTGACGCAGCCAAAGACTAACGTCTCCGGCACCGGCCTTAAAGCCGACTTGCGCAACGAAACCTTTGCCATCCAATCCAGAGTCAGGGTTACCCATGAACCGCAGTAGACCAAACCTCCCCGAGCTTCAATATTCGCTTTTAGCGTTACTGATGAGCATCCTCGCCGTTCTATTGCCAACGACGGCACTGGCACTGCCTGATGACCGCCGGCAGCCCATCTCTATCGAGTCTGATTATGCCGAGCGCAACGACCAAACAGGACAGACTGTCTACCGTGGCAATGTAGTGATCAGTCAGGGCAGCGTGTTGATCGAAGCCGAGCAAATTATTCTGCATTTTGAAAACAGCAAAGTCGTTCGCATCGAATGCGACGGCAAGCCGGCCAGCTATCAACAGACACCCGAGATCAACGCCCCAGTGATGATTGCCCGCGCCGATCATATCGATTATCTGCCCGCCGACAACAGCATTGCCCTCAAAAGCAAAGCCATGCTCTCTCGTGACGGTACTATTATTCGTGGCGATTCCATCGATTACGATATCGACAAGCAAACTTGGAAAGCCAAGGGCAGCGATCTCGGCGAACAAAAGCGTATTCAGCTGGTGATCCCACCCTCTGCACTGCAGACCGATAGCGAAACCCCGACCGAGGAGACCACGCTCTGATGTCAACTTTACAAGCGCGCAATTTAGCCAAAGCGTATGGCAAGCGACCAGTGGTTAAAGATGTCTCCATGTCGGTCAAGCAAGGTGAAATTGTTGGCCTGCTGGGCCCCAATGGCGCCGGCAAGACCACCTGTTTTTATATGATTATCGGCCTGGTCGCTCAGGACAGTGGCTCGATCACTATTGATGGCGACGACATTACCGACCTGCCAATGCACGGCCGCGCACGTCGCGGACTGGGTTATTTACCCCAGGAACCCTCAGTGTTTCGCAAGCTCAGTGTCGAGGACAATATTCTCGCCATTCTTGAAACCCGAAAAGAACTCAACCGCAACCAGCGCATCCAGCGCGCAGAAGAACTTATGCGCGAATTCCATGTTTCACATCTGGCCAAAAATCAAGGCATCAGCCTCTCTGGGGGCGAGCGACGACGGGTTGAGATCGCTCGGGCATTGGCCGCTAATCCACAGTTCATTCTGCTTGATGAACCCTTTGCCGGTGTCGACCCAATCTCGGTAACCGATATCAAAATGATTATCCGCCATCTGCGCGATAGTGGTATCGGCGTCCTGATCACCGATCACAATGTTCGTGAAACTCTGGATATCTGTGAGCACGCCTACATTATTGGCGAAGGCCATGTGATCGCCGAAGGTACCACCGCTGATATTCTCAATAATAGCAACGTGCGGAAAACCTATCTGGGTGAAAATTTCACCCTCTAAAGACAGGCTGGTCGCAGTAATCAACCCTTCAGGTGAATCGTCGATTGCCAGCAGCAATGAATTGGCACTAAAATTGCACTTCAAATTTTAATAATAACTCTCTGCTATGCGCCAAGGCCTTCAGCTTAAGATTAGCCAACAACTGACGATGACTCCTCAGCTGCAGCAGGCTATTAAGCTATTGCAGCTCTCAACTCTGGATTTGCGTCAGGAGATGATCGAACAGCTCTATAGCAACCCGCTGTTGGAAATTGACGAAGATAACGAGCCCGCCACCAGCGGCGACGTCAACCAGACCACCAGTGAGAGCCACCAGGTCCAGCAAGCAGAACAAAACAGCGAACAGACACCAGAGTATGAGTGGAACGACGAGATCCCAAAAGATCTGCCGGTCGACGCCAACTGGGACGATGTCTACAGCCCCCCCAGCGCAACAGCTGGCACTGGCGGCGAGGTCAATCTGGAGCAGGTCTATCAGGTTACCGAATCCTTTCAGGGCCATCTCGAATGGCAACTCAACCTGACACCGTTCTCTGATCGTGACCGGGAAATCGCCAACGCCTTTATCGACGCCATCGACAGCACCGGTTTTATTTCGGCCGAACTGACTGACATCACCGCTCACATTAATTACGACGATCCTGAAGATGACCTACATGAAGACGAACTACTGGCAGTATTGCACCGACTTCAACAGTTCGACCCGCCGGGCGTCTTTGCCCGCAGCATCAGTGAGTGCCTGAGTATCCAGCTCAATCAACTGTCAGCCGAGACTGAATACCTGCTGGCGGCAAAACATTTAACCGAGAGTTTCCTGACTGATATCGCTGCAATGGATACTACCCGCCTGGCCAAAAAGGCCGGCCTCAGCAGCGAAGAATGCCAGGGGGCCCTAGCCCTGATCAGAAGCTTAAACCCTCGGCCCGGTGAAGCATTCAGTAGCAATGACGTTGAATATATTGTTCCAGACGCATACGTAGAAAAAGTAAATGGCCGCTGGCGGGTAAAACTCAACGACAGCAATATGCCACGACTGCGAATCAATGATTCCTACTCCGCATTGATAAAGCGTTCCGACAGCAGCAACGATAACCAGTTTCTGAAAGACAATCTCGCCGAGGCCCGCTGGTTTTTACGCAGCATCGAAAGCCGCAATGAAACTCTGATGCGCGTTGCCATCACCATTGTCGAACTGCAACAGGGCTTTCTCGACCACGGCCCGGTGGCCATGAAACCCATGGTGCTTTCGGATATTGCCAGCAAGCTCGAATTGCATGAATCGACCATCTCTCGGGTGACCACTAGCAAATATCTGGCCACTCCACAGGGTATTTTCGAACTTAAATATTTCTTTTCCAGTCATGTTGGCACTGCTGCAGGAGGGGAGTGTTCATCAACAGCGGTTTGCGCTATCCTGAAAGAAATGATCAGTGCAGAACAACCGGCCAAGCCACTCAGTGACAGTAAGCTGACCACGCTGCTTGAGCAACAGGGCATTCAAGTCGCCCGCCGCACAGTGGCAAAATACAGAGAGAGCTTGGGCATCCAATCTTCTAGCCAGCGCAAACGTTTTTAATCTCGTAAATTGATAGGAGCAACGAATGCAGTTAACCATCAGCGGACATCATCTGGAAATTACTACAGCTATTCGAGACTACATCACGCAGAAATTTTCCAAACTTGAAAGACATTACGAACAGATCACCAGCACCCAAGTTATTCTTACCGTCGATAATCTATCGCAAAATGCCGAAGCGACTGTGCATGTCAGCGGCGCAGAGTTGTTTGCCAATTCGCAACACGAAGATATGTATGCAGCCATCGATGCACTGACTGACAAGCTCGATCGCCAACTGATCAAATATAAAGAGAAACATCGAGGCCGTTAAAACCGTCAATGAAAATCACCGACATACTCACACAGCAAATGACCCTGTGTAATGCACCGGGCAGCAGCAAAAAACGCGTGCTGGAGAACCTCTCTGAATTTATCACCAAACAGCTGGATGGTGACGGAGAGCAAGCCGACAGTCTGTTCCAAAATCTGATTGCACGGGAGCGTCTAGGCAGTACTGGCATTGGCGAAGGGGTTGCCATTCCCCACTGTCGCGTCGCCGGCTTCAAGCGTATCCATGGCTGCCTGGTCAAACTTCAAGAGGCAGTGGACTTCGACTCGCTGGATGATCAACCCGTCGATTTAATCTTTGCCTTGATTGTGCCTGAAGAGCAAAACGAGGAGCATCTCGCCACCTTGGCGCGGATTGCCGCCATTATGCAAAACGACGACTCGCGCGTATCGCTGCGTCAGTGCAGCAGCAGTGAAGAGCTCTATAACACCGCATTACAGCTCGAGCGCGCCGCTTAACCATGCGCCTCGTCGTTATCAGCGGGCACTCAGGCTCCGGCAAAACCTCTGCTCTGAATATTCTCGAAGACGTCGGCTTTACCTGCATTGATAATCTGCCCGCCAGTCTACTCGAGAATCTGATTGATCAACTGACAGCCAGCAACAACCACCGGGGTTTAAATGTTGCCGTTGGCATCGATGCGCGCAATTTGGTGGGCGACCTCAACAAAATCCCCAAAATTCTGAAACATATTCGCCGTGAAGACGTCGATGTCAGCGTGATATTCCTTTACGCCAGACGCGCAGACCTATTACGCCGCTACAGCGAGACGCGTCGTCGCCACCCGCTTAGCAGTGATAGCGTTGGGCTCAAGGAAGCGATTGATCTGGAAAAGCAACTGCTCAGCCCGATCTCTGATATCGCCGATCGCAGCGTTGATACCTCACGATTGACGCTGCATCAATTGCGCGACCTAGTGAAAAACATCGTGGTACCGAATACACCGCAACATATGTCGATTTTATTTGAATCGTTTGGCTTTAAAAACGGGGTACCAAGCGACTCAGACTTTGTCTTTGATGTGCGCTGCCTGCCCAACCCCTACTGGAAAGAGCATCTGAAAAGTCAGACCGGCCATGATGCCGGCGTGATTGAATTTCTCGAGAGCCAGGCGGAAGTCGCATCGATGCTGGCCGATATAATCGGCTTTCTGACACGCTGGATTCCTCACTTTCAACAGAACAACCGCAGCTATCTAACCGTGTCAATTGGCTGTACTGGCGGGCAGCATCGCTCGGTTTATCTGGCTAATCGACTACACGAGCACTTTTCTCAGCTGCACCCGCTTGTGCACGTGTCTCACAAAGAGCTAGCGTCGTGACCAAACAGGTGCCCGCACCATGATTCGCTGCCAATTGGAGATCATCAACAAACTCGGCCTCCACGCCAGAGCCGCAACTAAGCTGGCCAGCACCGCTGGTCGCTTTAGTTGTCACATACGCACCGGTATTCAGGAACCATTGGTCGATGCCAAAAGCGTAATGTCTTTGATGTTGATGGCCGCCAGCCGCGGCACTAATCTGATCTTTGAATTTGACGGTGATGATGAGCAACAGGCTCATAACGCCATCGCCGAATTGATAGCAGACTATTTTGGCGAAGGCCAATAATCTGTCTTATCTTCGTGTCTGCTTGCATCTCTGCGTCAGTAAACACTATCGATCTCGCGCGCAGCTGGTTAGAATACCGTCGCTGAAGTGACTCGGCGCAGAGAAGGGAGCGATGCATGAACAATAACGAACACAGCCTATTGGCCAGGCTCGGCACCGCCATCGATTCCGGCACCGTCAATCAGGTGCGGCATATTCTCAACAATCTCTCTCCCCCGGATATTGCTCATCAGTTAGAAACCGCACCACCGCGGATGCGTCATGTGCTCTGGGAGCTGGTTGACTCAGACATCAACGGTGAGGTTCTGCAAGAGCTGTCAGATGATATTCAACTCGAGTTCCTCAAGCAGATGGATGGTGCGGAAGTAGCCTCCATCACCGAAGGCCTGGATGTCGATGATATTGTCGATATTTTGCAGCAGCTCCCGGATCGCGTGATTCCCGAAGTGCTGCAGGCGATGTCGGTGCAGGACAGACAGCGCGTTGAGTCAGTGCTCACTTACAACGAAGATACTGCCGGTGGACTGATGGACACCGAGGTCGTCACCGTGCGCCCGGATATTACCATCGATGTTGTACTGCGCTATCTGCGTCGTTTTGAGGAACTGCCCGATGTCACAGACAACCTCTTTGTGGTCAGTCGCAACGATACCTTTTTAGGGGTTTTACCACTCAGTAAATTACTTACTTCTGGCCTTAACACCACCGTCAGAGAGGTGATGAACACCGAAGTTGAAGCGATTCATGTCAATCTCACCGATTCGGAAGTCGCCCAACTATTCCAACGCCAGGATCTGGTCTCGGCTGCAGTTATCGATGACAAGCATCGTCTGGTGGGACGAATCACCATCGATGACGTCGTTGACGTAATTGTTGAAGATGCCGACCACAGCCTGTTGGCACTGGCAGGCCTTAGTGACACCGAGGATACCTTCTCCTCGGTTACCCGAACAACGCCGCGCCGCGCTCTTTGGCTTGGCGTGAACCTGCTTACTGCGATTCTCGCCTCAGCGGCGATCAGCATGTTTGAAGCCACTCTGGAAAAAGTTGTCGCACTGGCTATTTTAATGCCAATCGTCGCCAGCATGGGTGGCGTGGCTGGCAGTCAAACTCTGACGGTTGTGATTCGCGGTATGGCTCTGGGACAAATTGAACGCAGCAATTTGAAATGGCTGTTGAGTAAAGAGTTTGCCGTCGGCGCACTCAACGGCATGCTCTGGGCAACCGTAATGGGCGTCATCGTCTCACTTTGGTTTGGCGACTGGACGATCGCGTTAGTGATCGCCATTGCGATGGCCATCAACCTTATGGCCGCTGCTCTGGCAGGCACATTGCTACCGGTAATGTTGCGCGCAATGCATATTGATCCAGCGCTGGCCGGCTCGGTAATACTGACAACCGTCACCGATATTGTTGGCTTTGTCTCTTTTCTTGGACTTGCGACGGTATTTTTTGGCTGATGAACGATTTTGAAAACAATGATGTCGACGACGATGAGCTGATCAGTAAATCGCAGCTTAAACGCGAAAGCCAGGCACTGCAGGATATGGGTAGCCAACTGGTCGAAATGCCCGTTGGCAAGCTGGCAAAATTTGATCTGCCGGAAAATCTCAAGGAAGCGATCAGTGAGGCAAGACGACTGAAAAATCGTGAGGGCAAGCGCCGTCAACTGCAATATATCGGCAAGCTAATGCGCACGATCGACACCAGTTTTATCCAGGAAACACTGGAGAGAATGGATCACCAATCCCAAACCTATCGCCAGCATTTCAAACAGCTGGAAGACTGGCGCGACCAAATAATCAACCAGGGTAGCGCCGCGATTGAAACGTTTATCGACCGTTATCCGGATGCCGACCGTCAACAACTGCGTAATTTGCAACGTCAGGCGGCTAGAGAAATGGAACAGAAGAAGCCGCCGTCGGCGAGCCGAAAATTGTTTGCTTACCTGCGAGAGGTCAGCGAGTAGAGCAGCTCTGAATGTCGGTCACCGCGACTTATAATCTGCGATGGTGACCAATTGGCATCTGTTGACGCAGCTCAGCTATCCTGCCCAGATCAATCTCAGCCATTGCCAGGCCGGGTTGATCATCAACCCTCGACAGCACTGTTCCCCAGGGATCAATTATCATACTGCCACCCCACAGAGCGCGGCGCGGATGCTCGCGATCAACCATATTCGCACCAACAACAAACACTTGATTCTCCACCGCTCGAGCACGCAGTAAAAGCTCCCAGTGGTCCTGACCTGTTGCCGCAGTAAACGCCGCCGGCACAACAATCACCTCGGCACCTGCATCACAGAGCTGACGGAAGAGCTCCGCAAAGCGCAGGTCGTAACAGACTGTCATACCCAACCGGCAGAGTTCGGTCTCTGCCACCACAATATCTCTGCCGGCTCGATAGTCATCGGATTCGCGATAACGTTTTTTCTGCTGCGCTGCATCAGCGCTTACATCGGCATCAAACAGATGAAGTTTGTCGTAGGCGGCGGCCTCATCACCCAAGGGATTGATCAACAGCGAGCGGGCAAAGGGTTTCGTCGAGTCAGAGCCAGCAATTGGCACAGTGCCCCCGACCAGCCAAAGTCCGTGACGCCGCGCTTGCTGAGTGAGGAACTGACGAACAGCGCCGTTGCTATTGCGCTCTTGCAAACCCACGTCGGCAAGATCCTTGCGTCCGAGGTAGGCAAAATTTTCCGGTAACACCACAAGCTGGGCACCGCCATCGGCCGCTTGCTCAATCAGCGCCTCAGCATTGGCGAGACTTTGACCTAGTGATTCAGTTGGCCGCAATTGAATCGCAGCCACTGACAGGTAATTACTTCTGCTCACGATCAGACGCCTTTTGCGCTTTCTCAGCGCTGGAGCCAATAGCGTCGCCACGCAGTTCTGAGGCAAAGATACGGTCCACCGCAATCTCTATATCATCCCACGGCCCGTTCAGTTTATAGCTGATGCTGGAGAGCCGATCTACCTGCTTCTCTACCAGCTTGCTGGTCACATAGACCCCGGCCGCTGCCGGCAGCCCGCCAAGCAGTGCAACAACCCATGGCAGATTGGTGGCCACAGGCAGGGTTGCCACCAGGCGCGCATCGACTTCTTCGTTAAGCAGGTCGAAGTTACCTGCCATACTCATACGGCCGGACGGCATCGCCATTTTCAGTGGCTGCTTAAAGCTCGCTATGCCTTGATCAAACTGCAAGGTCCCGTTGAGCTTGTTATATGATAGGTTCTGCCCCACCACATCGGAGAAATCCAGCTTCAGTCTGCGCAACCAGTTAGCGAAGTTGACCAGACTAACCATCTTTAGGGCTGCACCTGCACCCCCGGCTGAGCGATAAAAACTGCCCTCTTTGAGTTCAACCTGAAATTCACCCTTCAAATTTCCCCGACTGATATTCCACGGCTGGTCCTGCCAGGCAAGATCAAATATAAAGCGCCCAGACCGACTATCGACAATTTTCGGAATACCCAAACCGAGGCTGAGGAAGTTGGCGATATTGCCCACCCCAACCGGCCCCACCAGACGGCTGGAATAGTCACTGCCATCAAAGCGCCAGAAAAACTCTGTGGCCGGCTGATCATCAAACGCTCCCGGTTGTAAACCGAGAAAATCGCCCCTGATACGACTAAACGACGCACCGGAAACTTCAGGCCGCAACTGAAAAGCAATCGAGCCCCAATCTTCACCAGCCACCTGGAGACGGTCTACCGAGAAATCCAGCGCGTTAAACTGACGCGGATCGATGGTCGATTCAGTCAGTCGCTTCTCTAGCATTGAGCCGGGAACCGTAAGTCGACTTAAATTGAGTTTTGGAACCGACACTGGCACGGCGCCTGAGGCCGCTTGCGCAAGTGGCATCAATAACTGCCCATCAGCCAGGTCACTAAAGAAGTCTACGTCGGCCAGTCCCTCAGACAGGGTTGCGACCGCCCGAATATCACTAAAGGTAATGGTCGCCAGCTCCATTTTATCCAAACGCAGATCAAAAACCGGCGTCCAACTCGCCACGCTGGCACTGTCTTGACGCTGGAACAAACTCATCAGCGGCTCCCAGGTTTCTAGGTCACCACTGGGTAAATGAGCCGCCACACGCACGATGCCCGGCTCAGGAATACTTATTTCGCGGTCGTAATCAACTGCTGCACCCGTCATCGCCCCCTGATCAAAACGCATATCGAAGTTGATATCTGCCGCCTGATTTGAGGCCCGTTTGATACCTGCGAGTGTTCCCTGTAAACGTTCCAACTCAGATGAGAAATAGAGCGTCATATCGAGATTGCGAGATTCCGCCACCGATTTTCCCAGCGGGGCAGGCAGTGCCAATTCGACACCTTTGAGCTGACTGTTTACCTGAATGGTTAGCGGTGCAGCTGGCTGTGCATTAGCTTCTCCGCCGGGACTACCTGGCAGTGTAATCACGCTATCCACGGCGATCACACCTTTTAGCACCTCTTGCCACGGAAACTTCACCAGTCGATTGAGGCTGTCCGGCAGCACGTCACCGGTAACAGCGATTTTTTGCTCTTCGCCAAGTCTAAACAGTCTTGCGCGCATCGGTCGCTGCCAGAAACTGGCGTCAATATCCTCGCCGTAGAGTCCTTTATCCAGTGAGAAATCAACCTGCCCATTAATCTCCTCAACGGCAATTGGGCCACCTGGAATGGCTAGTGAACCGCGCTCAACCACTGTGGTGATATTGTATTGGGGCGCAATATTGTTTACTGCTGGAGCAGCTCCCCGGCTTTCGCCGTTTTCAGTAGCCACGGGAAGGGGAATCACCAGATCCAGTCGGCTGCTAATATCACCCGTGTAATCCCAGCCGGTCAGCGCACCCAGCCGGCTCTTCAGAGGCGACTCTGCCAAAATCTCAATCGCTGACTTTAACGTCCCCTGGACATCTGCCTTCACGGTCAACACGGCATCGTTATCCA
Source organism: Porticoccaceae bacterium (assembly GCA_024644595.1). GTDB lineage: Bacteria > Pseudomonadota > Gammaproteobacteria > Pseudomonadales > Porticoccaceae > HTCC2207. The sequence goes on from JAHEHL010000002.1 coordinate 87,465, forward strand.
CGCCGACTTTGTCATAAACCACTAACGCATCGGTTACCTGAGCATCACCGACTTTGCCAGAGTAAAGCGTCACCTCAGAGTAAGTGTCGTCCACCAGCGCCACTGCTTTGGCCTCGCGGATACCCGTCCAATTTGGATCATAATCGATGTCCGCATCACTCATCTTGACCATTAACTGAGTGGTTTGCGACAGCGGATCACGTCGGGGTGGTCCGTTGCGAATCAACAACCCAAACTCCTCTACCTGACCATCGACAATGGCTGCTTGCAACCATTCACTCAACTTCTCTGGCGTGCGGTAGGGAATATATTTAGTGCGCTGTTTGATATCCAGATCCCGAGAACCAATCAGCAAGCTGACCTCTGGCGGAATACCCTGTGATGGAATTGACTGCTCCACTGAAAACATCATCGAAGCGACCCCGGCATCCAGCTCTGTGTGCATAATGTCACTGCGCAGGGTCAACAGCTTGTCATTCGGGCTCCATGAAAAATTAACCGTCCCCGACGCCTTATCAATTGCCAGGTACTGCTTGTAAACTGTAGGAAAAAGCGCCTCGAAGCCGTTGTCATCCGACACCGCAAACAGTCCGTGCGTCCCATAGACCTCCAGATAACCATCTAATCCTTTAACCCCAGGGGCAGTTTTCCACGACGCGAGCGTCAGTGCCTGCAGATTGGCTGACGCGTAATATCCTTTGTCGTTATGTCCTAACGTCAGCGCATCGACCATACCCTGAGGCCGCAATCGATCGACAATATCGAGAATCTTTTTATCCGCGATACGGGTTTTTGACAGCAGGTCAGAGAGCAGATTGAGATCGAGGTGATTGACCGAAAGGTCAAAACTCTTCCACTGCGAGCCAAGCTGTTGATTAAACACTAGGTCCAATGGCTCAATCGAAGTGTCTGACCAATCAAACCTGAAGCCCTGCAAACGCGCGCCCCAGTCGACACCAGGCGTAAACCAGCCGGTAATATCGGTCTTGATATCGGTCACCGCCGGAACATCTGCCAGCCAGTTCAGCGGTACCTCGCCAATCGCCAAATTGCCTTCGAAGTCCAGTGCACCACCTGGATGCAGCTCAAACCACAACTCGCCGTTGGCATTAGCTTTAAAGTCAGAAAGATTGGCAAACAGCTGGGGCAACAGCGAGCGCAACAGATCAGCCAGCGGTTCAGACAAATTCAAGTCGTGAAAACGGAAATAACCCTCTGCGGAAAAGCTCTCAACATCAGCCAGATCACCCTGCCCTTCAATCAGCAAATAAGCCGGTGTTTCGGCTTCGCCGTCGCTGAGTGTTGCCATCTGCTCGGACAAGACCAAGGACAGTTCGGCACGATGAAAATCAGGGGTATTTTCCATCGCCAGATTGCGGCCGCTGAGAGACATTTTCTTGCCCGAGTAAAATACCAGATCCACTTCGATATCATCAAAGCGAATCACCCGGCTATAGGTCAGTGGGTCAATAATCAGACTGAGGTCGGTCTGCACACCGCTCTTGAAGCCCTGTAAACTCCAGCGGCCACTGGCATTCTCAACCATAGTCAGGCGCATCCGTTCGACTGCCAGCTCGCGCCAGATAGGCGATCGATGCAGCAGACTGTTAAAGAGGTCGAGGTCGGCTCGCACACCTTCAAGCATCAGCGCCGGCGCATCCTCAGCCGCATGAACCGAGATCTCGCCTACTTCAATAACAGGAACCAGCCGCGGCCATTCTCCACGCAGCTCTCCGAGATCAACCTGCAAGCCAACCCGGTCAGTGAGAAACTGTTGAATCGGCTGGCGGGCCTGATCGAGATTAGCAATGGTCTGGCGCCCGATAACGACCAAAATAACCGTGCCGATAATCAACAGCGCCAGCGTTAGCCAAAGCCAACGCACGGTTGTTTTTAATGCTGTCTGTATCTTCGCCATAGTCACTTAATAGTTAAACCGGAATAATATCGAATTGTTCAACAGCGTAGAGGGCCTCAACGCTAAACTGAATTGTGCGGCCAATAAATGCTTCGAGATCAGCTACCTGTGCGGAATCTTCATCAGTCAGCCGATCAATCACCGGCGCCGCCGCCAAAACCCGCAAACTATCGCACTCATAGGCCCGCGCCGCACGCAAAATATCGCGTAAAACCTCGTAACTAACCGACTCCGCAGATTTAACATAGCCGCGCCCATAACAGGTCGGGCAATCTTGACACAAAATCTGCCCGAGACTCTGATTGGTTCGTTTGCGTGTAATCTGTACCAGGCCCAACTCGGTTACACCCGAGATGGTCGTTCGCACGGAATCCCTCGCTAGAGCCTTTTCGAGAGCACGAAGAACCTGGCGCCGATGTTCCGCACTCTGCATGTCGATAAAATCAATAATGATAATGCCGCCGAGATTGCGTATCCGCAATTGTCGGGCAATCACCACCGCCGCCTCGAGATTGGTTTTATAGATCGTCTCTTCAAGATTGCGGTGGCCGACATAGGCTCCGGTATTTACATCGACAATCGACATCGCCTCGGTCTGATCAAACACCAGGTGGCCACCGGATTTCAGCATCACCTTGCGCTCCAGCGCCTTGCTGATTTCATCCTCAATCGAATACATATAAAACAGCGGTCTTTCGCCGGGATAGTGCTCAAGCAGCCGCACAATATCCGGGTTAAATTTATTGCCAAAGGTTGTCAGTGCATCGAAAACCTCGCGTGAATCGACGCGAATTTTTTCCACCTCAGCACTAACCATATCGCGCAGCACACGCTTTGCAAGCGACGGGTTTTCATACAGGCAAGAGGGCGCCTTGGAGGTGGTTTTGCGCTCGAGAATATCGCGCCATAGCCGCCTTAAAAAACGCACCGTGCCACGCAGCTGATCGTCAGTGGCGCCCTCAGCGGAGGTGCGCAAAATATACCCGCCGGCAAGCTGATCGTGAGCCATATCCTCAGCGGCAACCTGTTCAACAATATCCCCCAGCAGTACTCTGAGTCGCTCACGCTCTTCGTCGGATTCTATGCGCTGGGAAACACCCACATGGTCAGCGTTCGCCATGTAGACCAAATAGTGAGACGCTACTGATAGTTGCGCCGTCAGACGTGCACCCTTCGTCCCCACCGGGTCCTTAATCACCTGCACAGCAACCTGCTGGCCGTCGTGCAGTAACTTGCGAATATCTGGTTCCGCTGACTCTGCACTGTTTTTGTGATCGCGCGGCAGCAGATCATCGACATGCAAGAATGCCGTGCGCGCCTCACCAATATCGATAAATGCCGCCTGCATACCCGGCAGCACCCGTACCACCTTGCCTTTGTAGATATTGCCGACCAGGCCGCGCTTGTTACTGCGCTCAATCATAATTTCCTGAGGCACACCGTTTTCAACCAGAGCGACTCGCGTCTCCATCGGCGTAATATTAACCAGCAGTTCCTGACTCATTATTTTCTAATATGCTCTTATACTAACCTGCGGTTGATTCCGGCAGATTGGATCGCCAAACCGGAATGCCAAATTCTCCGAGTATCTCGGCGGTCTCATTCAACGGCAAGCCCACCACCCCGCTGTAGCTTCCCTCAAGGTGCTGAACAAACACCGCGCCATAACCCTGGATAGCATAACCACCGGCTTTCCCTTCCGGCTCTCCTGTTTGCCAGTAAGTCAGACAGTCAGATTGGTCAATTGTGCGGAAACGCACCTGAGTTTCTGAAAGCCGACCCGATGAACAGGGTCCTTGAGACACCGCCACCGCAGACAAAACCCGATGAGTCTTACCTGACAGTGCCAACAACATCGCCTCTGCCTCCGCCTGATCAGCGGGCTTGCCAAAAATCTCTCCCTGACAGACAACAATGGTATCGGCACCCAGACTCGGCAGCTGACCGTGCTGGCGACTATATCCAGCGCGGGCTTTTTCCAGCGCTAAACGTGAAACATAGTCTACGGGCGACTCGTTCGGCAGACGACTCTCATCGATATCAACCGCGAGGACCGCAAAGTGGACACCAATTTGACGCAGCAATTCGCTGCGACGAGGTGACGCAGATGCGAGAATTAAATCAACTGGATCGGGCATCGGTTAGTCTCGCTGTTGATGTTTGCCAGCAACCAAGCGATCGAGCAGCGGCCACACCAGCAGGGACAAAAGAATTCTCATCGGCAGATACTCAATTCCCGAAGGCTGTTCATAAAAACTGTAGATGCCTGCCTCTAACAGACCGGCAAGGAGAAGAATCAGCAACACCAGTAACATACGCTGCACCAGAGACAAGTATTTTATCCAGCGCGCTACCAAAAGGATGGCTGCGGCACAGAACGCGAAGAGCAATATTGAATGGCCCACTGAGGTGCGCATAACAATATCCGCTAACAGTCCGACAGAAGCCGCAAAAATCACGCCGAATTCATTGGGCCAACGAAAAACCCAAGCCATTGCCACCAGCAGCAGGAAATTGGGTTTCCAGACAATCCAATCGCCGCTCAGCGGCATCAGACTACAGGCAAGGGCCAGCAGAATCGTTAGCGAGACAGCAATGCCGTGATTGTCAGGCTGCATTATTCAGCCGCGCCCGCAGCGCTGTCTCGAGAATTGAACACCAGTAGCAGATGACGACTGCGATCGATCTCGGCAGAGGGATCAACATCGATCTTGAGAAAACTTTCACCAGGCACGCTGGCAATACGGATTACCGTTCCAACCGGATAGCCAACCGGATAGAGTCCACCGAGCCCGGAACTCACCAGCTCGTCACCTTCACGAATATCCGCAGTGGGCGAGACAAACTCCAAACTCAATAAATTGTAGTCGGCGACACCTTCGGCAATCGAGCGCAGACCATTGCGCAATACCTGTACCGGTAAGGCATGATCGCTATCAGTAATTAACAGCGCCGCACTGTGATGCGGGTGGACTTCGATAATTTGCCCCATCAATCCCTCGGCATCGAGCAGTGGCTGACCGACAAACACACCGTCTGCAGCACCGCGGTTAATGGTCAAGGTATGACGCAAGGGGTTGGCCGATACACCGATAACCTCGGTGACCAGAACACTGTCCTGAAGCAGCTCGGTGGCATTCAGCAGACGTCGCAGGCGCAGATTTTCTGCAGCCAGCTCAGACATTCGCTGCAACTGACCGTGATAGATAAGACTTTCTTTGGTGAGGCGCTGATTATCCGCTTCTATTTGTGAACGCGGCGTAACGCTGCTCGCAGCCCACTCCTGCACCCGCAGCGGAAGGTTTGCAACCCAATAGAGTGGCCGGACCAGATTATCAACCGCGCTGTAGACCGGTTTTAGCCAAGGCGTAAAACTGTCCATCAGCATCAGTGAAATGGCGACAAAAGCAACAGAGAGGATCTTTCTCCGGAGAGAGGATGATCGGCTAAAAACAGTTCTGATAAACCCTCTCCTGAGTAGCGCTGGGGGATATTGAGAGCCGGTAGTTTCCAGCCCTCACCCTTAGAAAGTTAACGAATTAATTTTACGGCTATCCATCATCTCGAGCGCCTCACCGCCACCGCGTGCAACACAGGTCAGCGGATCTTCGGCAAGAATAACCGGCAATCCGGTTTCAGCGGTGATTAGGCGATCGAGGTCACGCAACATGGCACCACCGCCAGTCAGCACAATACCTGTTTCAGCAATATCCGAAGCCAATTCCGGCGGCGACTGTTCAAGTACACGCTTAACACCCTGCACGATACCCGCCAGTGGTTCCTGCAGCGCCTCGAGAATCTCGTCGCTGTTAAGGGTAAAGCTCTTGGGAACCCCTTCGGCTAGATTGCGGCCACGCACATCGATTTCACGCACCTCTTTACTCAGATAGGCGCCACCAATTTCCAACTTGATACGCTCTGCGGTGCTGTCACCAATCACGCTGCCATAGTTGCGGCGGACAAAATTAACGATTGCTTCATCGAAGCGGTCACCGCCAATGCGCACCGAATCAGAAAACACCACACCATTGAGCGACAGAATAGCAATCTCGGTCGTACCGCCACCGATATCCACTACCATCGAGCCCACTGCCTCTTCAACCGGCAGGCCGGCACCAATCGCCGCAGCCATTGGCTCTTCAATCAAGAACACTTCCCTCGCACCAGCGCTGTAGGCAGCTTCCTTGATTGCGCGTTTCTCTACCTCTGTCGCCATGCAGGGCACACAGATCAGTACTCGTGGACTGGGGGGAACAAAGCTGGCCGCGTGAGCTTTTTTGATAAAGTGCTGAAGCATTTTCTCGGTGACCTGGAAGTCAGCGATAACGCCATCTTTCAAGGGCCGAATCGCGGTAATATTACCCGGTGTGCGACCGAGCATACGCTTAGCATCAACGCCCACTGCTTCAATAATTTTTTGCCCGAGATGTTGGCGAATAGCAACTACAGAAGGTTCATTCAGAACAATACCTTTTTCACGAACGTAGATCAGCGTGTTTGCTGTTCCAAGATCGATCGAGAGGTCATTGGAGAAGTACCCGCGAATTTTTTTAAACATTGAGCTAAGTTTCCCTTAAAAGTAACGGCTCTGACAGGGTTTGCAGGCTGCAAGCAAACAGTCAAAAATATAACCATCAAATTTAACAGTGGCTGCTCAGTAGAGCAAGCATTCACTGCCTCATTTACCCCCGTTTTCGCAGCATTTTAACTAATCTGGCGGCAACCTGCTGCAATCCCTAAAAAAGCTCAGTTAAAACACTGACAAATAAGCTTTTAATCCAATCTTGCCCCTTAACCTGATCAGCCCATTTATGATACCTTACGCCCCCTTGAACAAGCACAATAACAGTCTGCAACATGGCCACTGCCGGCCCCACAGATCAACGGACTTAATGCATGAATATCGAACGGCACGAAATCGAAAAACTGGCCACGCTGTCGCGTATTGCCATTAACGAAGAAACTATCAATCAAGTATCGCAGCGACTCAGCAGCGTTCTCGAACTAGTCGATCAACTTCAGGCCGTCGACACCAGCGGCGTTGACGCCATGTCGCACCCACTGCAAGCCAATCAGCGCCTGCGTGAAGATGAAGTGAGTGAAATAAATCAACGCGAAGCATTTCAGGGCATAGCACCTGACACCGAAGACGGCCTGTTCCTAGTCCCAAAAGTGATCGAATAAAAGGCGATTAACCCATGCACAACCTCACCATCGCCGAGCTAGTCCAGGGACTGCAGAGCAAAAAATTTACCAGCGTTGAACTGACTCAGCACTTTCTCGATCGTATCGCAGAGCTCAACCCCGACTATAACGCCGTGATTACAGTGACCGCCGAGCAAGCTCTGAAAGCAGCAACCGCAGCTGATCAGCGCCTGGCTGCCGGCAATGCACCGGCACTCTGTGGCGTGCCAATTCTGCACAAAGATATTTTCTGCACCAACGGTGTGCGCACTAGCTGCGGCTCGAAGATGCTCGACAACTTTATTCCGCCTTACAACGCCACCGTGGTTGAAAACTTCGAACAGGCCGGCGCTGTAGTGCTAGGCAAAACCAATATGGACGAGTTCGCCATGGGCTCCTCCAACGAAACCAGCTTTTACGGCCCGGTTAAAAATCCCTGGGCCACAGACTGCGTGCCCGGCGGTTCATCCGGTGGATCTGCCGCGGCAGTTGCCGCGCGACTGGCTCCAGGTGCCACCGCCACCGACACCGGCGGCTCGATTCGCCAGCCCGCTGCACTCTGCGGAATTACCGGACTCAAGCCGACCTACGGCCGCGTCTCACGCTGGGGCATGATTGCCTTCGCCTCGAGTCTCGATCAGGGCGGCCCCATGGCACGTACCGCCGAAGACTGCGCACTGTTGCTCAACTGCATGGCGAGTTATGACGACAAGGATTCCACCTGCATTGAACGCGAGGTGCCCGACTACAGCGCCAGCCTTAACAGCAGCATCAAGGGCTTAAGAATTGGCGTGCCCAAAGAATACTTCTCCGACGGCCTGAACCCAGGTACCGAAACAGCCGTTCGCAGTGCGCTCGCCGAACTCGAAGCCCAAGGTGCCGAGCTGGTCGAAATCAGCCTGCCCAATTCGGCACTCTCCGTGCCCGCCTATTATGTTATTGCCCCGGCCGAAGCCTCCGCCAACCTGTCACGCTTCGATGGTGTGCGCTACGGCTATCGTTGCGAAGAGCCAAAAGATCTTGAAGATCTCTACTGCCGCACCCGCGCCGAAGGCTTTGGCGAAGAAGTACAACGTCGCATTCTGATCGGCACTTACTGTCTGTCGGCCGGCTACTATGATGCCTATTACGGCAAGGCCCAGCAGGTGCGTCAGTTGATTCAGCAGGATTTTGCCACCGCTTTTGAACAGGTCGATCTGATTATGGGTCCCACCTGCCCCTCACCGGCTTTCAAGTTTGGCTCAAAAGGCGACGACCCGGTGGCCATGTACCTCGAAGATATCTATACCATCGCCACCAACCTCGCCGGCCTGCCCGGCATGTCAGTGCCCTGCGGTCTGGTCGACAACAAACCGGTGGGCCTGCAAATTATCGGCAACTACTTCGATGAAGCGCGCATGCTCAATGCTGCCCATCAATATCAGCAACACACCGAGTGGCACAATGCGGCACCGGAGGGTCTTGTCTAATGAGCAATTGGGATACCGTTATCGGCCTTGAAGTGCACGTGCAGTTGGCCACCAAAACCAAAATTTTCTCCGGTGCCAGCACCGCATTTGGTGCCGAACCCAACACCCAAGCCTGCGCCATCGACCTGGCCATGCCTGGCACTCTGCCAGTGCTGAACAAACAAGCCGTCCACTATGCGGTGATGTTTGGCCTCGCGATCGATGCCGAAATTGGCAAAGAATCTGCTTTTGAACGGAAAAATTATTTCTACCCGGATCTGCCCAAAGGCTATCAGACCACACAGCTCGAAAAGCCCATTGTTGGTCGCGGACAAGTTGAAATTCAGCTCGCCGATGGCAGCAAGAAAAACATCCGTATTCACCATGCCCATCTCGAAGAGGACGCCGGAAAATCGTTACATGACGGCAATTTTCGCCATGGTGTATCCGGCATCGACCTCAACCGCGCCGGCACCCCACTGATCGAAATCGTCTCAGAACCGGATATGACCAGTGCCGAAGAAGCCGTCGCCTTTGCCAAAAAATTACACAGCATTGTTACCTCGATCGGCATCTGTGACGGTGAGATGTCACAGGGCAGTATGCGCTTTGACGTCAACGTCTCGGTCAAGCCACGCGGCAGCGACACGCTCGGCACCCGCACTGAAACCAAAAACCTCAACTCGTTTAAATTTATGGAAGAGGCGATCGCCAAAGAGGTTGAGCGCCAGATAGACCTGATCGAAGATGGCGGCAGCGTGATTCAGGAAACCCGTCTCTACAACGGCGACACCAAAACCGCACGCTCCATGCGCAGCAAAGAAGAGGCCAACGACTACCGCTACTTTCCCTGCCCGGACCTGCTGCCGGTCATCGTCAGCGACGAGACCATCGAACAACTGCGCCGCAGCATGCCGGAACTGCCCGATGCACGACAGGCGCGCTTTGTCGAGCAGTACGGCTTATCGGAATATGATGCCGGCATTCTCGGCAGCGACGCCCCCATGGCGGCCTATTTTGAAACAGTCACAGACCAGTCCGGCAACGCCAAACTGGCCGCCAACTGGACTATGGGCGAGCTCGCCGGACGTCTAAACAATGAAGATATCAGTATCGGCAAAAGCCCGGTAAGCGCAGAACAGCTTGCAGGCATGATTGCCCGCATTGCCGACAACAGCATCAGCGGCAAAATGGCCAAACAAGTCTTCGAAGCCATGTGGGCCGGAGAAGGCAGCGCCGATGAGATTATTGAAGCACGCGGTCTGAAACAGGTTTCGGACAGTGGCGCGCTCGAACAGATCGTGGCTGACGTGCTGGCCGCCAACCAAGCGATGGTCGACGACTACATCAACACCGACGAAGCCAAGCGCAAGAAAAAGCTCGGCGGCTTTATGGGCCAGATAATGAAAGCCTCCAAAGGCCAAGCTAATCCGCAGCAAGTCAACCAGATCCTGCTGCAAAAACTAAATGAATTACTGTAAATCAGACAGGAAAAAAGTGTGTTAAAAAAAGACAAAGAAAAAGTACTCGGCGAAGTATTCGACGACGAGCGAGTCAAAAGTTTCCTCGACTATCTGCCACCCGCCGGTGTCGACAGAGACTTCCACCTGCTGGAAAAAGCCTATCGCGGCATGAATATCGATAACTTTGAAACCTTCCTAAACTATTTCAGAGAAGCCGGCTACAACCTCAACGCCACCAACCCGGATGGCAAAACCCTTGCGCAGATCGCCAGCGAACACGGCCATGGCGACGACTATGTCCAAGCCCTAAAAGCAGCCGGGGGATAACAAAAAAAGCGCCATCTGGCGCTTTTTTTCGCAAGCAAAACCTAAACGCTACAACCTTACCGCCACACCGCGCTCAGCCATGTATTGCTTTGCCTCGGGTACAGTGTGCTCACCAAAGTGAAAAATACTGGCTGCCAACACGGCGTCAGCTTTACCTTCGATAATGCCGTCGACCAGGTGCTGCAGGTTGCCGACACCGCCGGAGGCTATAACCGGCACATTGACTGCATCGCTAATGCGTGAGGTCAGGTCGAGATCAAAACCATTCTTGGTGCCGTCGCGATCCATACTGGTCAGCAGAATTTCGCCGGCGCCGTAGGCAGTCATTTTTTTCGCCCACTCAATCGCATCAATACCGGTCGGCTTGCGTCCACCGTGGGTAAAAATTTCCCACCGCGGTGCGCCGCCCTGTTCAACCTGCTTGGCATCAATCGCCACAACAATGCACTGGGAGCCAAAACGCTGGGCCGCCTCGCGAACAAATTCAGGGTTGTGAATCGCCGCTGAATTGATTGCCACCTTGTCGGCACCAGCATTAAGCAGATTGCGAATATCCTGCAGTTCGCGCACGCCACCACCGACGGTAAGCGGAATAAACACTTCACCGGCCATACGTTCCACTGTGTGAAGAGTGGTGTCGCGGGCTTCATGACTGGCGGTAATATCGAGGAAAGTAATTTCATCGGCGCCCTGTTCATTGTAGCGGCGTGCGACTTCTACCGGATCGCCGGCGTCGCGGATATCGACAAACTGCACGCCTTTAACGACTCGACCTTTGTCGACATCGAGACAGGGAATAATGCGTTTAGCGAGACTCATTTCTCTTCCTTAAACATATGTCCAAGCTTGCCCGCTTTGGTTGAAAGATATTGCACATTGTGGGGATTGCTGTCGGCCTGAATCGGCTCGCGGCCCACGACATTAATGCCGAGATCTTTGAGTGCATTGATTTTGCGCGGATTATTGGTCATCAATCTAACCTGACTGGTGCCGAGATGTTCGAGCATTGAGGCACAGATGGAGTAGTCCCGCATATCGGCACCAAAACCCAATCGCTCATTGGCCTCAACGGTATCGGCACCCTGGTCTTGCAAATTGTAAGCGCGAATCTTGTTCACCAATCCAATGCCACGCCCTTCCTGACGCAGGTAGAGAATGGCGCCACGACCCTCTTCCGAGATACGCTTCATCGCCTCTTGCAACTGCTCGCCGCAATCACAGCGCAAGCTTCCCAACGCGTCGCCAGTCAAACATTCCGAATGTATGCGAATCAACAGCGGCTCATCGCTGGCGCAGTCGCCCATGCTGATGGCGATATGCTCTTTGCCTTTGAACGGGTCTTCAAAACCATGGATATCAAAAGTACCCCAACGGGTGGGTAATTTTGAGGATTCGATAAAACGAAGCGCCACAGTTTTCTCCAAAAGGTTAATCGGCCGCGTATTGTAGCCTCAACGCCCTCTTTGTGCAGACTTTTCAGACGCTTTGAGCAGCGCGATCAATCGGAACCTGAAACCGGCTCGGTGAATCGTTTGGATTGGCGAAGATCATAAATAACCCGATACAGGCAGGGGATTAAAACCAGCGTGATCACCGTGGCAAAGATAATTCCAAAACTCAGCGACAGCGCCATCGGGATCACAAACTGGGCCTGGGTGCTGGTTTCAAAAAGCATCGGCAGCAACCCGACAACCGTGGTCATGGTAGTCAGCAAAATAGCCCTGAACCGTTCGCGGCCGGCGGAGACAAGCGCCTCTTCAATAGAGAGATTATCGCTGCGCGCGCGATTAACAAATTCCACCAGAATCAAACTGTCATTGACCACCACGCCGGCGAGGGCAATCAGACCAAAAATGGACAACATACTGATCGAAACGCCAAACAACAGATGCCCGACCACCGCACCGATAAAACCAAATGGAATCACCGACATTATCACCAGCGGTTGCACATAGGATTTCAGCGGCACCGCCAACAGGCCATAAATCAGAAACAGTGATGCGATAAACCCAACAATCATTCGCTGCATCATGGTCTTTTCTTCCTGACTGGCGCCACCGAGACCAAACTTAACCCCGGAATATTGCGCCAGCAATTTGGGCATAAAGTTCGCTGTTAAATCGGCAATCACCGTTGCACTCTGCGCCTTGGCGGCATCCACGTCCGCGCTAATGGTTACCGTGCGCTGGCGATCAATCCGCGATATTGCTGTAAGCCCCAGCCCGAGCCGAATATCGGCCACCTCACCAATGGCAATCGACTGCCCGGTTGGTGTGCGAATATGCATGGTTTCCAGGGTGGCGACTGAGCGGCGCTCTTCGATCGGATAGCGTACCATCACCTTTAAAGTGTCAGCGCCGCGCTGCAGCCGCTGCACCTCTTCACCGTAAAAGGCCTGGCGCACCTGGCGGGCAATATTACCCAGACTGATACCCAGCTGGCTGGCATTGGGTTTAAGGCTAATCAATATCTCGCGACTACCCGCGCCCTGAGAGTTATAGATATCAAAGACCCCGTCGTACTCGCCGAGCTTTTCAGCAAGTGCGGCGCCGGCCAGAGTCAGCTGCTCAGGATCCGACCCCGACAGGGTCAGATTGATCTTGGCGCCACCCCCGGCATTGGTGCCAGAGTAGTAGCGCTGTTGGCGCACATTGGGCAGATTGCCCACTTTATCTCGCCATAGTTTCTCAACCTCAAAAGCGCTAACAGTTCGATCTTCCGCATGGGTCAACGACAACATAAAGATGCCTTGAATATCGGACGAGGTATAAAAAGCGAGATGTTCTATCAACCCCTTATCACCAGGATGGTTGCGGCGATAGTCCGCATCGACCTCATAGGCCGCCACTTCCACTCTGGTCAATGTTTCGCGCATATCCTGGACTGATGTGCCATCCTGCATAATAATTTCCGCGCGCACGTCATCGCCTGGCACATTGGGGAAAAACTCATAGCGCGCAACACCGCTGTTTACCGCATTGATCGAAACAATCAACAGTGCCAAAAAACCCGCCAGCGTGGCGTAGCGATGATGCAGACAGCGCGCTAAAAAAGGTAAGTAACGACTTTCAATAAAGCGGCTAAGTGCCCCGTCGACACGCTGCTGGCAGCGCTCAATCAAGGCAATCGGCCGAGCAGGTTGGGTTTCAGAGGAGCGGGCGAGCTGCAGCCCCACCAGATGGGAAGGCAGTATCAGCTTTGATTCAATCAGCGAAAACAGCAGACAGAGAATCACCACAACGGCAATGGCCTCAAAAAATGGCCCGGCCGCTCCACCGATAAATAGAATCGGCACAAAGGCCGCCATGGTGGTCAGCACGCCAATAGTAGATGGTGTAGCCACCTTTTTGGCCCCGGCCAGCACTGTGGCCACCGAGGTTTTGTAACTAATATCGCGGCTCGATTTACTGGCTAATTTTTTGTAGTAGTCGATTTTTGCCGCAGTAAAAATACTTTCGCCAATCAAAATGGCATCATCCACCACAATACCCAGCACCATAATAAAGGCGAACAGGCTCAACACATTGATATCGACGGAAAAGGGGTTGATCGGCATCAACCACAGTGCGCCAAAAAAGCTCACCGGAATGCCCAGCATCACCCAGCCTGCCACATGCAGATTTAAAAACAGGCCCAGCACCACGGCAACCAGAACCGCCCCCATGGCGAGATTTTCCAGCATCATATTCAAGCGGCCGCGCAGGTGAAACGAGCTGTCAAAAAACTCATCAATCTGCAGTCCCTCAGGAAGGGTTTTGCGCTTGTAGCGAATATATTGCTTAACCCGATCACTGATCGCCAAAATATCCTGATCTTCCAGCGAGAATACCCCTATATTGAAAGCACTCTGTTGATCAAAGCGCACCATTGTATTGGTCTCGGCAAAACCATCCCTGATTGTCGCCACATCACTCAACAGCAGTTTTGTACCATCGGGCTGACTGCGCACCACCAGCCCGGCAAAACTCTCACCGCTATAGGCTTTGCCCTGAGTGCGCACCAGGATATTGCCGCCTTCGCTACGAATCATGCCAGCAGGTAAATCCAGAGAGGTATTGCGCAATACCTGCGCCACCTCGCTAAGCGTCAAGTCGAATTCACGCAGACGATCTTCATGCACTTCAATGGAAATTTCATAGGGGGCTACACCCCAAAGAGTAACGCTTTTTATCTCCGGCAAAAGCAACAGCTCATCGCGCATCTCCTGGCCCATTTCCTTGCGCGTGCGTTCATTCATCGCACCATAGACAGCGATACCGATAACCCAACGGGATAGGTTATCGGTAACGCGACTGACAGTGGGCTTCTCCAGGTCTTCCGGAAAATTGACAATACTGTTGATTCGATTTTCAACCTGCGCCATCACCTCGTTGATATCTTCATTGCTCTCAATTTCGAGGTAGACTCTGGCATTGTCACGGGCAGCCGACGAAGTGATTTTTTTAATGCCTTTCAGCCCTTGAAGCGCCGCCTCCATTGGCAGAATAACGCCCTTTTCCACCTCAACCGGCGCCGCGCCAGGATAGACAGCGGTGATGGAAATCTGATCAATCTCGATGGTGGGAAACATATTTTTGCTGATATTCAGCGCTGAGATGATTCCGGCGCTGATAACCAGAATCATCAGCAGATTCGCCGCCACCGGATTTTTGGTAAACCAACCTATCAAACCGTAGTTTTCACTTTTCATTGGCATCATCACTGACGCTAGCATTATTTTCTGGCTTGTCGATCACCAGTTCAGGGCTAAGTTTCATGCCCTCGATCGGCACGCCCAGCGCGCTGATCACCAACTGATCACCCTCCTGCAGACCGGTGGTAACGTAGTGAAAGCGCTGATCACCAAAGATTGGCTCAACCACTTTAAGCTGCAGTCTTTGATCGGCATCCACCAGAGCCACTTTATTGCCTTCCAGTAGTGCATGCCGGGGAATGGCAAAGGTGTTGTCGAGGGTCTTACCGCCGATCGTGGCCGTCACAAATGTGCCCATCAACAGCGGTGGGCTTACGGCTGCATTACCGGCTTGACCGGAATCCTCAGAACGGTGCTTTTTATAGGGGTCATCAACACGGGCGACTGCATAGAGCGCGCGGTTTAGCTCACTGATTACGCCCTCTGAACGCACCAGCGTGGCCGGCCACTGGGTCTCATTGCCGTCGTTGGAGCCGTGCAGAATAATACTCAGGTGCTGGTCTTTGTCCGCCGAGGCAAAGCTGTTCATCATCGACAGGTCGCGTTTGGTCAGCGGCAAGCGCACCTCGGCAAAGTCGATGGCAAAGGTTTCACCCAGTCGCGCGCCAACAGTGACATACTGGCCAATATCCACTGATTTAACCGCCACCATTCCGGTATAAGGTGCTCGAATACTGGTGCGCGCCAGCTTGCGCTCGGCCTGTTTAACCTCCGCTTCGGCCTGCAGCACCTTGGCTCGCGCCTCTTCCAGATAAGGTTTGCGCAGCGCCAATAGCGGCGCCTCTTCAGTTGGCCGGCCTGTCATTGACCACTCTTTTTCCGCCTGAGAAGCGCGCGCCCGCTCAAAGGTTAGCTGGGCATTCATGCTCACCAGCCTGGCATTAGCCTGCTGCAGAGCCACTTCGTAATCAGTTTGATCCAGTTGCAACAGCAGATCACCGGCTTCGAAACTGCCGCCGACAACAAACTTCGGCGAGACCTTTAAGACGGTGCCAGACACTTCAGAAATCAATGTTGTGCTGGTGCGTGGCTCAACCGTGCCTTGAGACTCGACAGCCAGTTTTGCCTGGGTTCGATGGAGCAGTATGGTTTTGACGGCCACAGCGGTATCGGGGGATTTGGCTTTGGGCGGCGGCGATGAGAAAAAGTGCATCGCAACCGAGACCAAAATGGCGA
>JAHEHL010000002.1:103773-606664 GCA_024644595.1 Porticoccaceae bacterium
AATGGCGATTGGCAGTAACTTCCTTTTCACGGGGGCTTGTCCTTAAAACTGTAAAGCCGAACGGCACAACCGAGAGGCGTAACCAAAATGCACAATCCGGCGGCATTTTCTGATTACATTCATATTTGCGCTGTTTATTCTGGCGTTTGATCAACGCTTTGGGGGCCTTTCTCCTCTCTTCAAAGTTCGAGTATAGATTAGATATTAGTCGTCGGTTTAAGCAATCAGGCCACCAGCATTCCAGCAACATAAATCACCGCTGCCGCCGCCAAACCGGCGATCACGTCGTCGATCATAATCCCGAAACCACCAGAGACTTTTTTGTCCAGCCAACTGATTGGCCAAGGCTTAAAAATATCAAACAGGCGAAACAGCACAAAGCCAAACAGCAACGAATTCCAGGTCACCGGTAATGCCGCCATGGCGATCCAGAAACCGACAAATTCATCCCAGACAATGCCGCCGTGGTCATGCACACCGAGCTTCTCGGCGGCGCGACCACAGATAACAATGCCGACAATGGCTGCCAGCGCCACTATTAACAGATAGCTCTGCAGAGGTAGCTGTGCCAGCAACCACCACAGCGGGATCGCCGCTACTGTGCCGACGGTGCCAGGCGCTTTCGGCGACAACCCACTACCAAAACCAAAGGCCAATAACAGCGTCGGTGAGCGCAGCAGTTGAGTAAATGTTGGATTAGTGGCCAAAGTGGTTGTACCCCGCCTTTTCGATAATGAGAATTTTATTGTTTTTATCAACCACTGTAACCGGATCGATTGATTTATCGCCGGCACTCAGCACCCCGATTCGCGTTGCTTGCAGCTGTCCCTGTTCAATCCAGTCGTCCACGATTGACAGTGACTCTGGCGCTACCGTAAAGCAGAGCTGATAGTCATCGCCACCCGTTAACGCCCAATCAAGTGCGCTGAAATTGTCGCTAAAATTGGCGAAATTACGCACATCTTCGGCTATTGGTAGCAATTGAGCCTGGATTGCAGCCGTCACACCGCTGGCTTTGCAGAGATGGCCGAGATCGGCCACCAAGCCGTCAGAAATATCGATACAGGCGCTGGCAACAGGGCGCAATGTTAGCCCTGCCTGGATCTGTGGTTGAGGGCAATAAAATCTTTGAAGTAAGCGATCACTCATCCCTAAAATACTGTTTTTTCTCAGTATTATATTCAAGGCCGCTGCACAATCTCCCAGTGTTCCAGTCACAAAGACCGCATCACCCGGCGCGGCGCCGGCGCGGGTTAAACCTTCACCCTGAGGCACTTCTCCGAGCAATGTCAGAGTGATAGTCAAAGGGCCACTGGTGGTATCGCCACCAACCAGCGCCACTGAATACTGGCTGGCCACCTTGGCCAAGCCGGCACTGAACCCGCTCAACCAGTCGGCATTGGCTTTTTCGCTAGGTAAGGTCAGCGCCAGGGTAAACCAGCGCGGTACAGCTCCCATGGCCGCCATATCACTGAGATTGACGCACAGCGCACGGCTGGCAACTTGTTGTGGGCTGGCGCTGGATGGAAAGTGAACACCCTCGACCAAGGTATCGGAGGCGACCACCAGCTGGTGACCTGGCGTGGGCTCTAGCAGCGCGGCATCATCACCAATACCCAGAGACACCCCTTCCTGCGCGGTGAGGCCAGTAAAATAGGAGGCAATCAGTTCAAACTCGCCAGGCTGTTGTCGGTGATCAGACAGGGTGAAACCTCCTATCTCTGAGCGACGCAGCTCGTTGAGCAGCGCAGTATTTAACGGCTCTTATTGGCCGCCACTTCAATCGCACGCTTTTCGATAGCGACGCGATCGAGAATTCCGTTGATATATTTAAAGGCGTCGGTGGGGCCAAAGGTTTTTGCCAGATTGACCCCTTCGTTGATCACTACTTTGTAGGGTACATCAATGCGATACAGCATCTCGTAGGTCGACAGACGCAAGATAGCTCGTGACACCGGGTCCAACTGGTCCTGCTGGCGATCAAGATAGCTTTCGTAGGCAGCATCGATTTCGCTGAGGTTTTTCGGCACGCCAAATAGCACTTCATGAAACAGGTCGGTGTCGACGGTTTTCATATTGTTATCAACATGAAATTCGGCTTCGATATCGATTAGATCAGTACCGCCAACATCCCAGGAATAAAGCGCCTGAGCCAATAGTCTGCGCGCTTTTTGGCGCATTTTAGGTTTCGACATCTATTCGGCGCTCTGAATCTGTTTAAAAACGGTTAATAACTCGAGAATGGTCAATGCCGCCTCTTCACCTTTGTTTTCATGGTTGTCACCTGAGCGGTCCAGAGACTGCTGCAAGTTGTCGGTGGTTAACAGGCCAAACGCCACCGGCAGATCTTCCTGCAGGGCCACTTCGCCAATACCGCGCGTGGTTTCGGAGCAGACGTAATCAAAGTGCGGTGTGTCACCCCGAATCACACAACCCAGCGCAACCACAGCATCATAGCGACCGGTGCGCGCGGCACGCTGGCTGGCCAGCGGCAACTCAAAGGCACCGGGCACGCGGAACACATCCAGTGCGGCACCTTCGATTCCGTGACGGGCAAATGCGCGCTCGGCTCCAGCAACCAAACCGTCGGTAATTTCAGCGTTCCAACGCGCGGCAACCACGGCAATGCGAACTTTGCCAACGTTAAAACTGCCCTCTTCGGGTCTGTATTCACTCATGCTCTGTTCCTGTGATTATTCGCAGTCGACATGCTCGACAACTTCGAGATCGAAGCCTGAGATGCCGGTAAATTTAAACGGTGCACTCATCAGACGCATTTTCTGAATACCGAGATCGCGGAGAATTTGCGAGCCGGTGCCAACCTGCTGGTAGACCACTTCGCTGGCGGGCTGCGCGCGAACCTGTGCTGGGTTGATAATCTGTTCGATGCTACGGTCGATATCGTTCGAGGTTTCGGGATAGTAGAGCAGCACCACAACACCGCGGCCCTCTTTGGCGACACGCTCCAGGGCTTTGTGAAAAGACCAGCTCTTGAAGTCGCTGTCATCTTCAATGGCCAGCAAGTCACGTGCGGAACGGTTGGTATGAACACGCACCAACGGCGGTTCACCGTCGCTGACATCACCCATTACCAAGGCGAAGTGTTTTTCACCACGGATATTATCTACGTAGGTTTTTAGAGTAAATTTTCCGAAGTTAGTATTTACTTCTCTTTCATTTATGCAACTGGTTGTCTGCTCTGTCACCAGTCGATGATGGATCAAGTCAGCAATGGTACCAATCTTGAGATTGTGTTTTTGCGCAAACAGCTCGAGGTCGTCACGACGCGCCATAGTGCCGTCTTCATTCATAATCTCGACAATCACGGCGGCGGGCTCAAAGCCTGCCATCTTGGCCAGATCACATCCGGCTTCAGTGTGGCCAGCGCGACTCAGTACGCCACCCGGCTGGGCCTTGAGCGGAAAAATATGCCCTGGCTGAACAATATCCTCCGGGCGAGCACTGCTGGCAACGGCGGCCTGCACTGTGCGTGCGCGGTCGGCAGCAGAAATACCTGTCGTGACACCTTCTGCCGCTTCAATCGACAGAGTGAACGGTGTGCCATGGCTTGAGTTATTGCTCGTTGAGTTAACCATCATCGCCAGGTTGAGCTGTTTGCAGCGGTCTTCATGCAACGTTAGGCAGATAAGTCCGCGAGCGTTGGTGGCCATAAAATTGATGTCCTGAGGGCGTACCATCGGCGCAGCCATCACCAGATCGCCTTCGTTCTCGCGATCTTCGTCATCCATCAAAATGATCATTTTGCCCTGACGAATATCTTCGATCAGCTCTTCTACTGTGTTAAGTACCATTTTTATTCTCTTCTGATCCTGACTGTATGTATTTAGCCTTGGCTGTCCGCTGCTTTGTCGCCGAGCAACAGGCGCTCAAGGTACCGGGCTACCAGATCAACCTCAAGGTTTACTTTTGTACCGACCCGATAATCACCCATTATGGTGTGAGTCATGGTGTGCGGAACAATATTGAGCTCGAATTCAGCGCCCTCGACATGATTGACCGTCAGACTGGTGCCATCGACGGTGATTGAGCCTTTGTGAGCAACGTATTTTGCCAGTTCCCGCGGCGCACGGATACGAAAACGCCATGAGCGCGCATCTTCATGCAGCGAGACCACTTCACCAATTCCATCGACATGGCCGGAGACAATATGGCCGCCAAAGCGGTCGGTGGCCTGCATCGCTTTTTCCAGATTAATACGGTTACCCATTTTCCAGTGCTCAATGGTGGTCAGGGTCAACGTTTCGACCGAGACATCAGCAACAAAGCCCTTATCACTGAGCTCCACGGCCGTCAGACAGGCCCCATTGCAGGCAATGCTGTCGCCGAGCTGAACATCGCCCATACTCAAATTGCCGGCATGAATGCTCAGGCGAACGTCGCCTCCGCGCTGCTCAAGGTCGGCGATCTCTCCGATTGCACTGATAATTCCTGTAAACATAGGTTGTGCCTCTAGTGTTTAATTTTTCTGGTATCGCATGATCAATAATCTTTATCTGGCCGCAGGGTAATGCGAATATCTTCGCCAATCTGGCGTATATCTTTCACTGACAGCGCAAGATGCGCATCAATGGTCTGTATCGGCAGCTCAAACATCGGCCGCGCATCGCTACCAAATAGTTTTGGCGCCCAGTAGCAGACCAATTCATTGAGCAGGCCCTCGGCCACAAAGGCCCCGGCTAATCCGGCACCGGCTTCAACCATGACGTTATTGCACTCTCTGCGCGCCAGCTCAAGCAACAATTGCTGCAGGTCTACATGGCCGTCCAGCGCCGGCAAAAACACAACATCGGCGCCTGCGGCTTTCAGGGCCAGAGCTTTTTCTCGCTGCTCGGACTGATCAAGCGTGGCGATCAGGGTGTCGCCGGGCTGCGCCAGCATCCGCGATTCGGGGCTCATCTGCATTCTGCTGTCCACCACCACACGCAATGGCTGACGCAGACTGTCTTCAACACCGACGTCGTCATTGTTAATGCGCACAGTGAGCGACGGGTCATCCATCATCTGGGTGCCAATGCCGGTAATAATGGCGCAGCTGGCGGCGCGTAAACGCTGCACATCTTTACGCGAAGCCGGTGTGGTAATCCATTGGCTCTGACCACTGGCCATGGCTGTGCGACCATCGAGACTGGCGGCCATCTTCACCAATACCCAGGGCGTGCCGTGCTCGTGGCGCTTGATAAAACCCCTGTTGATCTCTCTGGCCTGATCTTCGAAAAGGCCACAGGCAACTTCAATACCCGCCTGCTCGAGAAGCTTAATACCCTGCCCAGCGACTTTTGGATTAGGATCTTCGCAGGCAATCACCACGCGACTGATTTCGGCGTTGATCAGTGCGTCGACACAGGGTCCGGTTTTGCCCGTGTGACTGCAAGGCTCAAGGGTGACATACGCCGTCGCCCCTGAGGTGGCTGCTTTAGATAAGTCACCGAGCGCCTCAATTTCGGCATGATTGCCGCCGGCAGGTCGGGTGTAACCCTCTCCAATTGCGCTGGCGTCGCGCACCAGCACACAGCCAACGGTCGGGTTGGGGCTGGCGGTGTAACGACCCTTGGCCGCCAACTCGAGCGCTCGCGACATAAATTCGCGATCAGCGATAGTCCATGCCATTAGTTTTTTGCCGTAAGGGGTTTGAATTCTTTCAGGCGGTTAAGCTCATCCTGAAATTCACTGATATCTTGAAAACTGCGGTATACCGAGGCAAAGCGTACATAGGCGATCTCGTCAAGCTCACGCAGTTTGGCCATAACTTCTTCACCAATCGCTCGCGAGGAAACCTCACGCTCACCGGTGACCTGAAGAAAATGTTTAATTTGGGTTAGAGCAACTTCGATCTGCTCAATAGAAACGGGTCGCTTTTCCAGCGCGCGCTGCAGACCAGCGCGCAGCTTGTGCTCATCGAAGGGCTCGCGGGTGCCATCCGTTTTAATGACTCGCGGCATTACCAGCTCGGCCATTTCATAGGTTGTGAAGCGCTCACTACAGCTCAGACACTCGCGGCGTCGGCGCACCTGTCCGCCATCGGCGACCAATCTGGAGTCGACTACTTTGGTGTCATCGGCATTACAAAAAGGACAATACATGACTAAAGATCTAAAAAATGGAGCGGCATTCTAACATAAGATCAGGCCTTTGAAGCTTCCTCGGCTTTATCCATTGCCGCAACGCCAACATCCTTGCCGGAGTGAATATAATGCACCCCTTCATCGCTAAGAAGGGTTCGGTGTCTTGGACCGGAGAGCGAAGCATCACACGCCTCGTAGCCAGCATCCCCGGGGTACAGCAACACGTGGGCGCCGCCATCACGGGCGACTCGCGGAATAACCCAATAGGGCTCGGTGAGCGCAAGTCGCTGCAGCGCTTCCTCTGACGTGGAAAACTGTTCCAGCAATTTAATACTGATATAGGTGGGCGGCATAATATCCAGTTCGCCTTGGCGGTGGAGGGCGAGCGCCTGGCGCGGTGACAACCACTGGTAATCATGAATTTCGCCATCATCAATAACCACTTCGCAATCTCGCTGATCGACCGAGGCAACAAAAAACCAGGTGGCAAAACGACGCCTCTGATTTTCGGGCGTGGTCCAGTGGGCAAAGTGCACCAACTGCTGTGGCTGCAAAATCAACCCGCACTCCTCCTCACATTCCCGCACCGCCGCACTGCGCGCACTGGCTTCTTCCTGCGCCATCCCCTCGAAATTGTCACTGTCCACTGAGTCAACTGCGCCGCCCGGAAACACCCAGGCACCCCCGGCAAAGGCCAACTTCGCATTGCGCCGCAGCAAGAGCAGCTGCAGACCGGAGGGGATCTGGCGCAAAATCAAAACAGTGGAGGCTAACCGCAAGTCAGCCATGGCTTTTTCGCTCACAGTGGAGCCTCTTTTTAATGAGTTATCTAATTGTCGTTATCACCAGCAGTAAAAAACAAAAAAGCCCTGCACTAAACAGGGCTTTTTCAGACTACCTTGTAAAGCTAAAGATCAACCATAGACCGGGAAGCGTGCGCAGATATCCAGAACCTTAGCTTTAATCTGCGGAATCACCTGCTCGGATGTACCCTGTTCCAGACTGTCGAGAATATCGCACATCCAGTGGGTCAGCTCCACAGTTTCGTCAATACCAAAACCGCGGGTGGTAATCGCGGGTGTTCCCACTCGCAGCCCGGAGGTCACAAAGGGTGATCGCGGGTCATTGGGGACGGCATTCTTGTTAACGGTGATAAAGGCTTCGCCCATGGCACGGTCGGCATCGGTACCGGTGTACTCTTTGCCGATCAGACTTACCAGCATCAAATGATTTTCGGTGCCATTGGAGACGATATCGATACCACGCTCCATAAAGGTCGCTGCCATCGCTTTGGCATTGGCGACAACCTGCTTTTGGTAATCGACAAATTCGGGGCTGGCAGCTTCCTTAAAGGCAATCGCTTTGGCTGCAATCACGTGACATAAAGGGCCACCCTGGCCGCCGGGGAAGACAGCTGAGTTACATTTTTTTGCCACGTCTTCGTCGTTGGTGATAATGATTCCGCCGCGGGGACCGCGCAGTGTTTTGTGCGTGGTCGAGGTGACAACATGAGCATAGGGAACCGGGTTAGGATAGACACCCGCCGCAATCAGACCCGAGACATGGGCCATATCCACCATCAGGTAGGCACCCACCTTGTCAGCGATTTCGCGGAAACGCGCCCAGTCCATAATGCCGGAGTAGGCTGAGAAGCCGGCAATAATCATTGCTGGCTTGTGCTCGATCGCCAGAGCTTCAACCTGTTCATAGTCGATCAACCCGGTCTCCGGGTCGAGACCATACTGGATCGGGTTATACAATTTGCCAGAAAAGTTAGGCTTGGCACCGTGGGTCAAATGACCACCATCGGCTAGGCTCATGCCCAGAATGGTGTCGCCACCTTTAATCAGAGCCAAAAACACTGCACTGTTAGCCTGAGAACCTGAGTGCGGTTGCACATTGGCATACTTGGCGCCGTAGAGGCTTTTCAGACGCTCGATGGCCAGCTCTTCGGTGATATCAACATTCTCACAACCGCCGTAATAACGCTTACCAGGATAACCCTCGGCATACTTGTTGGTCATCTTACTACCCTGCGCCTCCATGACTGCCGGGCTGGTGTAGTTCTCCGATGCAATCAACTCGATGTGCTGTTCCTGACGTTGATCTTCCTGCTGCATGGCCTGCCATACTTCGGCATCAAAATTCTCAATGGACTGGTCTTTACTGAACATAGGTAGCGAGTTCCCATAACTGTAGGTTGTGGTTAAAAACATGCGGGGTGTAAATATTTATATCCGGAGACGGACAAGGCACAAAGTGTACCCGAAACTGAATTCAGTCAACAGTCAAAAACCGCTTTCAACTGTCATTTTTCCAGCAAGACCAGCGCCTCAATATGGGCAGTGTGTGGAAACATATCCATCACCCCCGCAGCACAGACCCTGTAGCCACTCTCGCCTAGCAGTTTGATATCGCGAACCATGGTTGACGGGTGACAGGAGATATAAATAATTTGTTTGGCTTTGCTCTTGGCAATCCATGGCATAACACCGGCAGCACCGTTTCGGGGTGGGTCGAGCAGGACCAGATCGATATTGCCTTTCAGCTTGCGCATTCCTGACCAATTATTGAGATCCGAGACCATAAATTCGGCGTTGGCAATCTGGTTTTGGCGTGCATTATTCTCTGCATTTGCGACCAGCTCGGGCAGCCCTTCTATACCTATCACCCGGTCAAAGTGAGCGGCCAATGGCAGCGAGAAATTG
Organism: Porticoccaceae bacterium; assembly: GCA_024644595.1. Lineage (GTDB taxonomy): Bacteria > Pseudomonadota > Gammaproteobacteria > Pseudomonadales > Porticoccaceae > HTCC2207. The sequence continues at coordinate 112,565 of JAHEHL010000002.1, forward strand.
CCTGCGCCACAAAACAGATCGACGGCAACACTGGTCTTTTCTAAGTCATTGTTTTGAGACCTGACTGGACGAATCAGTGATAACACCTGCTCAACCATCTGGCGATTGATTTGACCATTGACCTGAACAAACTGACCCGGCTCTGTGTGCAGTTGAATTGTCTCTGTCACGGCAGTGCGCAATTTCTCGCCGACACCAGTTAGCTGCTTAAAGGCTTGATCCTTGTCCGCCTTCCACCACAGCTGCGCTTCGCTAAAGCTCATCGACTCAATTATCGCCTGCAGTTCGGTGACGGAGGGCTGGCGGCTGGCTTCGATGGCGATAACATCGGCGTTGTCGGCACTTAACAATTCAACCTCGAACAGTCGAAAGCCAGGGGGAAACGCAGCCATCCATTCAGGCAGGTGTGGAAGCATGGCCGCGAGCGGCTCAGCGAGCACCGTGCAATGACTGATTGGCTCTATGCGACGGCTGCCGGCATTGCGAAAGCCGACCATAATCTGCCCGTCTTTGGCCCGCTGCACGGCGAGTCGTGCCCGGCGGCGATAGTGCCATTGCTGAGCACTTAGTGCGGGCAACACGATATCCGGCTGCATGCCAGCACGCTGCAAGCTGTCTAGCAGCTGCTGTTGCTTAAAGCCGATCTGCGCGTCGTGATCGAGATGCTGTAAGGTGCAGCCGCCGCAACGGGGAAAATAACCGCACTGCGGCTCAATACGACTGGCCGAGGCATTGATGACGTTAACCAGATGGCCTTCATCGTAATTGCGTTTTTGATTATGGCGTCGAAACTCAACCGTTTCGCCTGGCAGTGCGCCATCGATAAAACAGGCTTTGCCATCTGGGCGGCCAAGGCCACGGCCATCGTGAATCAGATCGACAATTTCGCAAGTCAGAGGGGTCTGGTGGGCCATAGCGGCAGCATCTTGTGGCGGGTTATTGAAAGGCGCCTATGGTAGCAGATTGCCAGTATGACTATGGATTGTTTTACTTGGCTGATGATTGGCGCAATAATCGCCGCGACCAACATCAAAAGTAATGGAGAAGCGTGATGAGTGCCAAAAACAGCGAACAACAGTGGGGATGGCCAAGCAAATTAATGCACTGGCTAACAGCACTGTTAATTTTTATACAGATTCCGCTTGGCTTCTACGCCCATGAGCTTGAGCGCTCGCCGCTCAAGCTAGAACTCTTTGGCTGGCACAGATCACTGGGAATTCTGATTTTGATGCTGGTGACCCTGCGTCTGCTGTGGCGTATAGCGGGAACCGTGCCAACCAGCATCGATGCCAGCCTGATTCAACGGCGACTGGCCAACCTGGCCCACAGCCTGCTGTATGGTTTGATACTGGTGCTGCCACTCAGTGGCTGGCTGATGTCCTCGGCCGCAAATCGTCCAATCAATTTTTTCTGGCTGTTTGAGTTGCCCGCTATCAGCGGCCCAAACGAAACCTTAAAAGCGCTGGCGAAAGAGATTCATGAGATCTCAGTGTTTATCCTGATTGTGGTGCTGGTGGTGCATATTGGCGCGGCACTGCACCACCACTTCAAGTTCCGCGACAGCGTACTCAAGCGAATGTGGTTCTAGCCTGATGAGTGCGTCGGTAAAAGCCAAGGTATGCGCCGGGGCATTGCTTTGTGGTCTAAAGAGCTCGTTGCTTGTCCTACTCGTCGGCACGACCTCAGTCTTTGCCACAGGAATCGATCACCAGGACTCGAACCCTGTCACCGAGAGCTGGCGCTCCATTGCTCAGGACAGCAGACTTAATTACTGGGTCGATTTTCAAGGGGTGCCTATTCGGGGGCAGTTCAAACAGTTTTCTGTGGACTATATTGCCGGCGAGCAACTTCAGGTGACAGTGAATGTCGGCAGTGCCGATATGAGTGACAGCGAACTCAATGACGAGATTCGTCACGCCGACTGGTTTGATTCAGGCCAGTTTGCTAAAGCCAGCTTTTTGAGTGATGCCATTACAGCCGTGGCCGGTAGCAGCGACCAATTTATCGCTGTTGGCACCCTGAAACTAAAAGGTATCGAGCAGCCCGTGACTGTGCCCTTCAACTGGCACTCCAACGGCCAGATGACCGGTGAGCTGGTGCTAAAACGCAGTGACTTCTCGATTGGCCTCGGCCCATGGGCCAGTGGGGATCAGATTGGCATTGATGTCAGAGTCGGCTTTGATGTCCATCTGCGACTGACAAGCGAGCGCAATTAGCGATGCGTTATTGGCTTGTGCTGTTACTGTCCAGCACGCTGTTCACTTCGTGCTCATTATTAGTACCCAACACCGCACCTCGCGAGAACTCAAAGGACCTGTATCCCGCTGATTTTCCCTACGCTATTTATCGCGCTGCAAAAACGGGTCAGAACAACCGTGTTTATCAATTGGATGGCCGCGCATCTGAAATTCGCATTAAAGTCTTTCGCGGTGGGGTGATGGCGGCTCTGGGACACGACCATATTGTCGCCAGTCGCCATGTCAAAGGGTTTATTCAGCTCAATCCCGTTGAGGTAAGCTGCCGAGCAGATTTCTATCTGCCATTGGATCAGCTGGTTGTCGATGATCCGGATCTGCGGGCCGGCGCCAATCTGCAAACCACGCCATCAGCCGAGGATATTAAAGCTACCCGCCGCAATATGCTGATCAGTCTTGATGCTGCCGAGTACCCTTTTATTCAGCTCAGCAGCGACAGCTGTGAAACGCTCCTCAAAGGGGAAGCAGTAGAAGTGACCATCACCCTGCATGGCGTCAGTCGGAAGCAAACCATCAATCTGAATTTGGATCGCGACGGCTCCGAAAAACTGGTTGTCAAAGGGGACTTTTCACTGCTGCAGAGCGATTTTGGCATCCAACCCTTCTCGCTACTAAATGGACTGTTGAGCGTTAAGGACCGGCTCGAAATCAGCGTCGAACTGGAAGCACGTGCGCTGTAGTCACGGCTCTGAATTATCCGGCCGCTGACAAAACCCCTGTGCCGGGACGTCCAGCGCACTATTAAATTTGCTCGATAAATTTTGAAAGGCAATCAATCCGGTTAGCTCAACAATGCCGTCGTCGTCATAAAACTCTCGCAACCGAGCCATCATGTGATCGGTCACCACAGCATCCGTGTAGGTAACTGCCTCGGTGTAGTCGAGAACAGCGCGCTCATGGGCGTCAAAAATCGACTGATTGCGCCAGTCGCTGAGCGCGAGAATTTTATCCATTGAGCCCGCGCGCTTGGCCAGCGTCGCAGAATTGATATCAACACAGAAATGGCAGTCGTTAATCTGAGAGACTCGAACGGTAACCAACGAACGCAGCACCGGACTCAGCGGCGATCGTTTGCGGTCCAGGGCACCGTACAACAGTGCAACCGTCATAAAGAGTGTTGGCGCTCGCCCCCAGAGCAGCCCGGGGTCGAGTACGGCACCGTACTTGCGCTTTTGATTCCAAAAAAAGGGCCGCAGATACCAGGGGTATTGATTGAGCGGCTTGGTTGAAATGTGCATTCTGCTACCTTTGTTTATCTAAATACTCTAAAGGCAGCAGTGTACCAACTGAACGGGGAATTCGACGACCCTACCAGGGAATTACCTTGTTATCCCAGTCGAGATAGGAGAGCTCGCCATTGATCTCTGCACTTTCCATAATGGCGCAAAGCTGCTGAGCGACAAACTGTGGCGTGAACAACTTACCTTCCGGGACAGAGGCCTGAAAAGGTTTTGACAATGCAGTATCAGTGGTGCCCGGATGAAAAGAGATCAGTTTGACGTTTTTTACTCGTCGCGCATATTCAATGGCTAGCGATCGCAGCATCATATTGAGAGCTGACTTGGAACTGCGGTAGGCATACCAGCCGCCTAGTCGGTTATCACCAATACTGCCAACCCGTGCACTGAGTGCAGCGACCACGCAGCGCTCCGGACCTTTCAAAACAGGGTGCAATAACTTCATCCACAGCGTCGGCACCACAGTATTCGCCTGAAAAACTGCCTGCAACGCATCTGCGCTAATATCTTCCAAACGCTTTTCCGGCCAGATTGTTTCGCTGTGCAATATACCGTGACAGATCACAACTCTGATAATGCAACCTCGATAGGGCTGCAGTGTCTCTACAACCGTCGCCATATCAGTTTCGTTGTACTCCGTTTCAAGCCACTGAAATGTGTCCTGTGAATAGCGCTCGGCCAAGTGCTCAGGCAAGGGATTACGACTGACGGCAATCAGCTTATCGATCTGACTGTCAGCGATTAATTCGCCAATAATAGCCTGAGCCAAACCACCGCTGGCACCGAGAACCAGTGCCACATTTAAGTCACTCACACTTTACTCCGACTGATCTCACAGACCTCGCAGCGCTCACTGCCGGTCAACAGTTTCGATATGCGTGAGCGATGTTTGGCAAAAAACAGATAAACCCAGTGTGACACCTGCTTAACCAGCGGCCAGCGTAAGATGGCTACCCAATGGCGTTTACCAACCAGCGACCAGGCAACGTAAGTCACATCGAGTGCGTAAATGATTTCACCGTTGGCGAGTTGGCCATGCAGAATTTGATCCGCACGAGCCGGATCAATGTGCGGGAAGCGCTGAGTAAAGCCCTCGGCATGGATATCCTCGAGAGCAATTTTTGCGTCGCTGTCGAGTCGACATAAATGTCGCATTTCTGCAACACAGAGCGGACAGCCGCCATCGTAAAAAATGGTCAGTTCTGACATGGTTTAAAGCTCCTCAAGCATCAGTGCGGCTACTACGATATGTGTTAGCACCACCAAAGTGGTTACCCGAACGCGCATCGACCAATAACCATTGCTCAGCAACTGCGTCGGACTAGTCTGGCTGGACGATTCAGCCTGCTGCCTGAGCGCCAATCGCTCGACCCACAACAAACTGAGAAAACCTGCCATCAACAGGCACACGGCAAACAGGGACATAATCGGCGCCAAATAGATCAACAGCAATGAGAGCCAGGCACTCAGAGCCACCGCGTTGCTAAACAGAATCGCGGCGCCAGCAGATCTTGCAGAATCCGCGAGACGACTTCGCTCCCACAGTGCGCCACTGAGAAAACTGAGAATCACCACACTGTAGCCAATAAACACATAGGGCGCGTAGAAAGAAAACAGCGCAGCACTCTGCAAACCCTCTCCGTAAAATCTGGCATTGAGCATAACCGCAACGCCAATAATAAATGGCAGCGACCCGGCATAGCCCAACATTGCAGTAATGTGATGGTAGCGGTCGGATGACGGGAGATCTGACAATGTGATTACTCCAGTTTCGGTGGGTTATCTACCTTAGCCCGGTTGAGTAGATTCAGTCGGGCCGATTAACGCTTTAGTGCAAAAGATACGACAGCTCCGGCGATTCGGATGATTCATACCGCAAAGGTTAAAAGTCTAAATCGCTCAAAGCGACGTACTTAGAGTTGAATCTGTCACAGCTCAAGCAAACTCTGGGTCGCTACCATGCTAAAAGTCGGTCTCTTCTGGTTTACACATGACCTGCGCGTTGACGATAACGCGGCGCTGGCGCGTGCCGCTCAAGAGGTCGATCGACTGATTTGTCTCTACTGCGTGGATCGACCTGCACGGGTTGGTGATGTGCGACACCCGAACCAGCTATCGCCGATACGCCGACAATTCCAGCTCGAATCACTTATCGACTTAAACCAAGCTCTGCAACAACTGGGTCAACATTTGGAAATCCGCGAACAGCCTCCACTCGATGCTATTGCCGAGCTGATCACGGTGCATAATATCTCGCAACTTTACAGCTCCGTGCATGTCGGCAGTTACGAGAACGAGGTGTGGGGAACACTGCAAAAACGCTACGGTCAGCTCAGCTTTAATCGCCTGCACAGCCATACTTTATTCGAGCCATCTGATCTGCCGTTTGCCATCCAGGCGCTGCCCGACAGCTTTTCCAAATTTCGTCGTGCCATAGAAAAACCAGCCCTTGAGATTCCGAGTCCGCTTGACAGCCCGCAGTCACTGCCAGCGCCATGCACAGTGCCAGACAATTATTGGCAACAAGACATCAGCAATCTTTCGGGACTCTTTACTGGCGGGGCCGGAGCTGCAGAGAGGCATATCCGGGACTATTTTAATCGCGACCTGGCCAGTTCGTATAAACAGACACGCAATGGTCTCGACGGCATGGATTATTCGACCAAATTTTCGCCCTGGCTCGCTAATGGTTCGGTGTCGGCGCGACGCATTGTCGAACAACTGCAAGATTATGAAGCGCGAGCTGGCGCCAGTGATTCAACCTACTGGATTCTATTTGAGCTTTTATGGCGTGAATATTTTCAATGGTATGCACATAAGTTTGGCAACCGGCTGTTCAAATTTTCTGGCATTCGAGAGCACGCACCAACCACCAGTTTTTATGCCGAGCGCTTCCAAAAATGGTGTGCGGGCACCACCCCCTATCCGATTATTAATGCCTTTATGAACCAGCTCAACAGCACCGGCTATCTTTCCAATCGCGGCCGCCAGCTAGTCGCCAGCTGTTTTGTTCACGAACTCAATCTCGACTGGCGTTATGGTGCTAGCTATTTCGAACAGCAACTGATCGATTATGATGTCGCGTCAAATTGGGGAAATTGGCAGTATCTGGCTGGAGTGGGTGCAGATCCACGTGGTCATCGCCGTTTTGATTTGGCCAAACAGGCACAGATTTATGATCCGGACAATCAGTTTGTCCGACGCTGGGGCGGAGACCAACCTCTGCAACCACTGGACTCGGTAGACGCAGCCGACTGGCCCATTTAGAGACTCTGGCACATACCACAATGAAAACAATTCATACCCTGCGCCTGATCCTTGGCGATCAGCTCAATGCAAGCCACTCTTGGTACAAAGAGCAAGATGATGGTGTGCTCTACCTGATTGCAGAGCTGCATCAGGAAGCCCATTACGTGCGTCATCATATTCAAAAGATCTGCGCGTTTTTTGCGGCGATGGAACAGTTCGCGAGCGCACTGCGCGCAGCCGGACACCAGGTCAGACACTTAACACTCGATGACACGGCGGACTATGCCAGCCTAAATGATCTGATTGCGGCACTTTGCAGTGAACACAGTATCGAACGTTTTGAGTACCAACAGCCCGATGAATATCGTCTGGCTCAGCAGCTACAACAGATGCAATTAACCATCCCGGTGAGTTGCTGCGACAGTGAACATTTTTTATTGCCCAAAGAAGAGCTGGCAAACTATATCAAGCCCGGCAAGCACAACCGTATGGAATCTTTTTACCGCAAGATGCGAGTGCGCTTTGACATCCTGATGGACGATGGCCAACCTCGTGGAGAGCGCTGGAACTTTGACGGTGAAAACCGCAACAAACTGAAACCGGCAGATATTGCGGCGATCCCACAACCTCTGCTGTTTGCCAATCCGCTTGAAGATTATCTGCAGCGTATCGAGCGACATAATATCCCAACCCTTGGCAGTGTCTCGGATACACTTATATGGCCGGTTAATCGGCAGCAGGCGCTGCAACTGTTGGGGTATTTCTGTGAGCATTGCCTGCCTAATTTTGGCCGCTTTCAAGATGCAATGACCCAGCATGGTGAATCACGCTGGAGCCTCTATCACTCACGTATTTCGTTTGCCTTAAACAGTAAAATTCTGCATCCGATGCAGGTGATCGATGCGGCGCTGCAGCGCCACGCTGACTCAACTAGCGGCGTTGATCTGGCGCAGGTCGAAGGCTTTGTGCGCCAGATACTTGGTTGGCGTGAATATGTGCGTGCGGTCTATTGGATCAATATGCCGGACTATGCACAGCGTAATAGTTTTGCTGCCGATCGCGATCTACCAGGCTATTTCTGGACAGGTGACACCAAAATGGCGTGTATGAAGCAAGCAATTGATCAGTCACTGGAGACCGCTTATGCACATCATATACAGCGTCTTATGGTAACCGGCAATTTCGCCATGCTGGCGGGAATCGATCCAGATCAAGTGGACGCGTGGTATTTGGGAATCTATATCGATGCCATTGAGTGGGTAGAGATGCCCAACACCCGGGGCATGAGTCAGTTTGCTGACGGTGGCCTGATCGCCACCAAACCCTACGCGGCCAGTGGCAGCTATATCAATAAAATGAGCGACTACTGTAAAGACTGTTTTTACAGCGTCAAAGAACGTGTCACTGAAAATGCCTGTCCGTTTAACAGTTTATATTGGAGCTTTATGCAACGCCACAGTGAGCGCTTTGCAAATAATCCGCGCACCGCAATGGCCTATCGCAGCTGGGAAAAAATGGATGCAGGAGTCAGGCAGTCGCTGCTAAAAAGAGCTGACGACTGCCTGTCTAACCTGGACGGACTGTGACTGTTCGAGATTTAATGTTACACGCTTTAACTTGACGAAATTGAATCACTACTGCTGACTGATATCTACTAGCGCGTCAATAATGGTACTGTAATTCTCAAAAAATTCTTTCGAGGTTCCGTCCGCATACGTTGCCGGTGTAGCAATATCGCCCTGCAGCGTGATCACGCCAATGCTGTCCAAAAAGGCTGCCAGTTTTAGCCGGAAATCGACCGAGCCAATCCAGTTGATGTAACGCAACGCTCCCCAGTTCTGAACAGAGCCTTCACTAGGGTGATATTTTGTTATGCGGGTAAAGACAATATCATTTTCTCGATCGACGAAAATATACTGCCCAAATTTTCCACTGGCATTAAATATTTCTGCGCTATCGTCATGACGTGAAATCCACCAGTGCAAAGAATAGCCGCGCTCTTGACTGATCGTAGAACTTTTCAAATCACCCCAGACTTTTGAAAAAGTCTGGTCAACAAAGTCAGAGGAAATAATTTGCTCGCCATTCCAGTTGCCACTGCGAGCAAATAACAAACCAAAACGTGAATACTGTCGCGCGGTCGTGTCAACACAACAATAGGTCAGTGGATTGCCTGCACTGTCGCGCCACAGGGTCACATCAGTCAGACCAATCTTATCGAATACGCGCTCGCGCAAAAGTTGGTCGGCCTTTATACCGGTGGCATTTTGCAGAATATCGGCCAGCAGCATTGAGTTGACATTATTGTACTCAAACTTCTGTCCGGCGGGCTTTTCAACGCCAACCGCACGCGCATAATCGAGATGATCCGCAGAGAAAAACATCTCTTCATGCTCATGATCCGGCATCTCCAGACCACTGGTCATATCCAACAAGTCGCGGATACTGATCTCAGCGCGCTCGTCATTAAAATATTCCAGATACTGACCAACCTTGTCATCGAGGCTCTTTATTTCTCCGCGGTCGATCGAAATACCTATCAGTGAAGCATAAAAACTTTTTGCCATTGACCAGGAAGTACCATAGGACGACTTGTTATAGCCTTCGGCGTAACGCTCACCCACTAAAAAACCGTCTTTAATTAGCACGACAGCCTGGGTGGCATTGTCTTCAAATGAAAGATCAAACAAGCGATTTACTTTCGCCTGATCAATGCCTGCTTCAGATGCAGTTTTTTCTTGCCACTGCTCCTGTGGAGTTTGTTGTAAGTGCCGAAATTCGCCGCTAGAAACCTCTTCATGATGACCAGAAAAAACATAAGCTGAAAAAAATGTACTTGCTGCAAAGGCTAAAAGCGTCGTTAACGTCTTAAACATATTATCAATCTCATTTTTAAGTAGGCAGATTATATAAGCGAAAATCCGGTTTAGCTTTATAAAAAATCGATTCTTGAAAATTTGCACTTACTGCTGTTTACCGATAGATTAGAGGGCGCGGTGAACCCTTAATCACAAAAAAGGGGATCTGCTGACGGGGCACAGTGTGTTTCCATTGCATAAAAAAAACAAAGCATGCTAGTGCTCATAACAATAAAAATGTCTAACTGTAGGGGTTACATATGACTAACAACTTATCCGCCAACGATCCCGTTGGTATTTCCTTTTGGTTAATTTCCATGGCGTTGGTTGCTGCCACGGCATTCTTCTTCGTTGAACGCGATCGTGTCGCGGGCAAGTGGAAGACGTCTCTGACAGTATCTGGTCTGGTTACTCTGATCGCAGCGGTGCACTATTTCTATATGCGCGATGTCTGGGTTGCCACCGGCACTTCACCAACGGTTTTCCGCTATATCGACTGGCTACTCACCGTGCCCCTGTTGATGATCGAGTTCTATCTGATCCTCTCTGCCGTAGCGAAGGTTCCAGCTGGCGTGTTCTGGCGCTTACTGGTTGGTACCGTGGCTATGTTGGGCTTCGGTTACGCCGGTGAAGCTGGACTGATGGATGCCAAAGTGGCGTTTATTCCATCAATGGCGGCCTGGTTCTACATTATCTGGGAAATCTTCAAAGGCGAAGCCAGCCAGATCAATGCCGGACTGGCCAATCAACACGTACAAAAAGCGTATAAGACAATGACCTTGCTGGTTACTGTGGGTTGGTCAATCTACCCACTGGGTTATTTCTTCGGCTACTTTGGTGGTGGAGCAGATGCAGTCACTCTGAACGTTGTATACAACGTGGCTGACTTCTGGAACAAGATCGCCTTTGGTGTAGTTATCTGGGCAGCTGCAGTAGCTGATTCAGAATAAGTACTACCGGTTGAAAGACAGAAAGGGTCGGCGCAGCCGGCTCTTTCTCTCTCAAAAATTATAAAGACAAGTAACTACACAGGTTACGATTTAAAAAGGGTACTACCAATGTCCCCAACACAGATTAAAAACCGATTGAATGGTCTGGCTCAGCTGGATGCGCTGTATAAAAGCGAAATGCCTGATGCTAAAAGTAGTCTGGCAGCCGCTGCTAATTACCATTTCAAGAATCCGGGAAAATCTTTTCGTGCGCAACTTGCGCTGACCAGCGGTAATGCGCTGACTTTAAGTCAACAAGATAATTTACATTGGGCTGCGGCTTGCGAGCTGTTGCACAATGCTTCACTAATTCACGACGATATCAGCGACGCCAGCACCCACCGACGTGGGCAAGAGAGTATCCACCAGCACTTTGGTGCCGATATGGCGCTCTGTCTCGGCGACTGGATGGTGGCTAAAGCCTTTGAGCTCGGCGCCAGAAACTCCCAGCATGGGGGTTCGCTGGTGACCTTGTTAGCTCAGGCGATGCAGGAAACCTGTAGTGGTCAGATCTCTGATATTACCCAGCGCGACTGCGCCGAATTAGACGAATGGGAGCGGATCGCTAAAGGCAAAACCGCCCCGCTATTAATTGCACCGATTAAGGGCGCTGCCATTGCAGCCGGACTCAATGCAGACTTGAGCAGCCTTGATCGACTGGTGGAATTCTGCGGCCTGGCCTATCAGGGACGCAACGATATAGACGACATTATTCCCTCAAGCCACCGCTCCAGTGATCTCGACGGCCGAAAACCCAACCTCGTTGTGAGCCTATTCTCCCAGGAAGGTACTGGCGCCGATGACTTCAACCTCTGGTATAAATCTGACGATATCAGTAAGGTCAGCCACTGGCAGAAACGTATCGCCAGCAGCGATGTTATTTTGCAGGCCAATCAGTTTGTCGATTATTGGTTGGCACAGGCAGATCTGCTGGTACTTTCGGTGCCAACGCCACTGCAGTCGGTGACAGCCGGACTGGTTGCCTCAGTAAAAGGCAAGGCGACCAGCAAACGCCAAGGACAGATCGCTTGACAGAAGAACTTCAGCAGGATGCTCAAAGAGTAGTTGTTATTGGAGCAGGGTTTGCCGGTATGGCCACGGCATTGCGATTGCGCGCGCTCGGCTACCAGGTCACATTACTCGAACGGCTGCAGAGTCTCGGTGGTCGCGCTCAGGTTTTTGAGCGTGGCGGGTATCGCCATGATGCCGGGCCCACTGTGATTACAGCACCGTTTCTGTTTGATGAATTGTTTGAACTGTTTGATGAAAAGCTCGAAGATTATCTCGAGTTTGTTCCGCTCGATCCCTTTTATCGCTTTCACTTTGCCGATGGCAGTCAGTTCGACTATCGCGCCTCAATTGAGGATACGCTTGATGAGATTCGCCGCTTCAGTCCCGATGATGCAGACGGCTATCTCAAGTTGCTGGAGAAATCGAAAGAAGTCTACGACATTGGCTTTAAACAGCTGGTGCATCGACCCTTTACTCGGGTATGGGATATGGTCAAGCAGATCCCCGCCCTGCTGATGCTGAAGTGCTACCGCACGGTTTCGCAGATGGTTAACAGCCATTTAAAGCATCCATTAATACGCCAGGCGTTTTCTATTCACCCTTTGTTGGTGGGTGGTAATCCGTTCAAGACCACAGCTATCTACACATTGATCCACTATCTCGAGCGACGCTGGGGTGTGTTTTTCTGTATGGGTGGTACTGGCAAGTTGGTTGATGAACTGGGCGCGCTGATGCGACGCCAGGGCATTGATATTCAGTACGGTGCCGATGTCGATGAGATTATTGTTCAGAATAAACAGGCGACTGGCGTGCGACTGCGCTCCGGTGCGGTGCTCGATGCCGACCTGGTGGTATTTGGCGGCGACCCGGAAACCTGTTACCAACATCTGCTGCCGGCGAAAAAGCGCTCGTTCAGTCTGCCAAAAATTAAAAAACAGTACTCAATGGGGCTCTACGTGCTCTACTTTGGTACGCGCAAGCTCTATCCTGACGTGGCTCACCACAGCATCTGGATGGGACCGCGTTTTAAAGAATTGCTGGCGGAGATTTTTGATAGCAAAAAAATGAGTGACGACTTTTCGCTCTATCTTCATCGTCCTACCGCGACGGATAAAAGCTTCGCACCTGAAAACTGTGAGTCGTTCTATGTACTCTGTCCGGTGCCCAATCTACAGGGCGATGTCGACTGGGAGAGTGAGGCGCCGATTTTGCGTGACCGAATTGTCAGCGCCTTGGAAGAGACCATCCTGCCAGAGCTCTCATCGGTGATAGAAGAGGTTTTCTGGATGACGCCAGAAGATTTTGCCAGCGACTACCGCTCAATGCATGGCGCTGGATTTTCAATTGAGCCACGCTTGACCCAATCGGCCTGGTTTCGCTTTCACAACCGCGATAGCGCAATTTCTAACCTTTATTTTGTCGGTGCGGGCACGCATCCAGGCGCCGGGTTGCCAGGCGTGGTGAGTTCGGCCAAGGTGGTCGAAGAATTACTGACCGGCAAAGAGGTCGGGTCCGGCGGTTAGAAGATGAATAAACCGCAGGCAAAACAGGTATTAGCGCAGCATGGAAAATCGTTTTACTGGGCCAGCTTGTTTCTCGGTGCAAACCTCGCAGACCGCGCTGCACGTCTCTATCAATTTTGTCGCTTTGTCGATGACCTCGCCGACGGTGATCTGCCCGATCGGCTCGACTCACTGGAAGATATTCGTGCCGGACTGGATGACCCAAATCACCCCGCCGTCTCACAGATTCCCGAGTTAAACGCATTTGTTAGCTTGGCCAATGAGGCCAATATCCCACTGCGCGCGGCGAGCGAACTACTCGATGGGATGCTGCGCGACCAACACCCTACCGCCCTGACTACCGAAATCGAACTGCTGCGCTACTGTCATGCAGTGGCCGGCACTGTGGGTTTGATGATGTGTCGAGTGCTCGACTGTCAGAATTCGCGTGCTGACGCCTTTGCCATTGATCTCGGGGTGGCGATGCAACTTACCAATATTGCTCGGGATGTGCTTGAAGATGCGCATATGCAGCGACGTTACCTTCCCGCTGACTGGCTACCCGCTAACTGGGCCGACTCGGAACTGAGCCCCACCACCATTGCCTGCGCTGCCAACGACTGTCATCTGCCGGTAGCCAGCGCCATCAACCATCTGCTGGAACTGGCCGAACGTTACTATGCCAGCGCCCTAACCGGTATTAACCTGCTGCCCTGGCGCAGCCGCTATGCGATTATTGTGGCGCTCTGCATCTACCGCCAGATTGGCCGACAACTGCAGCGCAACGGCTTGCAGTGGTGGCGAGGCCGCACGGTGGTGAGCCAGTGGCGCAAGATCATACTCAGCCTGGCCAGTTTGATTCATCTTGTACCGCGAGAGGTTCCGGCCCATGATGAGGGTTTGCACAGTGCATTACAGGGGTTAGCCGGTGTCGAGCGAAATTGATATTGCCATTATTGGTGGCGGCAATGCCGGTCTAACGCTGGCAACACTGCTGTCTCAGCAGACCAATCCGCCGCAGACAGTGGTGATCGAACCGCAAACCGCCGAGCAGCGTGACTGCAGTTGGGGGCTGTGGGCAGAAGCCGGTCAAGTACAGCAGCTTGAGCACTCGATGATGGGACGCTGGCAACGTTGGCAGCTGGTTGATCACAATCACCGAGTGGTACAAAACAGCAACCAATACAATTATCTGAGCCTCAGCTCCGCCGACTATCTGCTCGGCTGTGCCGCACAGTTGCGCGAGCCGGTAACACTGGTCCAAGAGTCGGTGAGCAGCGTTCAACCTGATGGTGATAGATTGTTGGTCGAGACCCATAATCAGCGCTATCACGCACGTCAGGTCTACGATAGCCGTCCCCCGAAAGTGATTGAAAACGGTTTGCGGCAACATTTTCTCGGCTGGCATATTCACAGCAAACAGCCCATCTCTCATCCAGATATCGCTACCTTGATGGACTTTCGAGTGGACCAGACCAAAGGGTTGCACTTTATTTATGCGCTGCCCTTTTCTGATCACCACATGCTGGTCGAATCGACCTTGATTTCACGCACGGTGGAGGCGCGGGACTGGTATCGCAGCGCGATCGAAGGCTGGCTGAGAGACAACGATATTGAAGTAGAAAACCTTATCCATGAAGAGGCCGGCGTCATCCCCATGGATCAACTCGAAGCGAACCCGCACGCAGGGGAGTCCAGGATCGCAGCAATTGGTGCTGCCAGCGGTGCGGTGCGACGCTCGTCAGGCTATGCCTTTCAGCATATTCAGCAGCAGGTCGGCGCTCTAGCTGATGGTATTGCCAAAGGCGATATGCGGGTTCCGCCAGCGATCTCCAGTCAGCTGACATCGATGGACAGGTTATTTAATGGGGTATTACTGAATCGGCCAGATCTCGCCATATCACTGTATATGCGCATGGCGCAGACCCTTAATGGCGATCAATTTGCGCGGTTTATGCTGGGCAGAGCAACGCTAAGTGATTGGATGCGGGTGATTATGGCTATGCCCAAAATTCCTTTTTTAAGGCAGTTATTGCATGCCTGAGTGGAATACGACAATTGGCTTATCAGCCGCCTCTTACTGGGCCCTTGCCGCTGTCTTACTTATCGGCGTGCCCCATGGCGGGCTGGATGCGGCAGTGGCACGGCGGGTCGGCTGGCCGAAGGGCCTTTTGCCATGGCTCGGTTTCCACCTGCTCTATATTGGACTGGCTGCGGCCGTCGCCTGGCTCTGGTGGCTCTACCCGCTGATCAGCCTGGTATTTTTCCTCTTCATCTCAGCGCTACATTTCGGCAGCAGTGATATTCGTCAGATCCAATCGCCGTTTTCACTGCCGGCCTCGCTGCCATTAATCTGCCATGGCGGCTTAGTGACCATCGCTATACCTGCACTGCAGCAGGATGCAGTACAGCCACTGTTCAGCGCACTGATCGGCGCGGACAACAGTTTTTGGTTGCTGAAGCAGATTGATCATCTGCTGCTGCCCTGGGTCTTGGCGCTTTTTGCCTACTGTATCTACACCGTTTATCAGCCGCGCTGGCGGGGCTCACTGATCATGCTACTTGTATTCGTAGTGGCGGCTTGGCGGTTGCCGCCGCTGGTCAGCTTTGCACTCTATTTTTGCCTTTGGCACAGCCGCAACCATATGCTGCGTATTTGGCGCAGTATCAGCTTGCAGGACCGTCCGCGCAGTGCCCGAGAAACTGTTATTTATTCAGTGCTGGCCTATGCCGTAGCGGCCCTGTACTTTTTCCTGCAGACTGGAGGGAGCTGGACAGCCAATCTGTCGATGACCCCCGCTCTACTCCAATTGACCTTTATCGGTCTCGCGGCGCTGACGGTGCCGCATATGGTATTAATCGATTTTATCCACGGGCAGAGAGAGCACCATGACTGATATCAGCCAACGCAAAGCCGACCATATCAATCTGGCGCTGGATGCCAAGCATCAAGCCGACCAGTCAGCTGGCTTTGAACAGATTCGGTTTATTCACAATGCCCTGCCAGAGCTGTGTATGGATGACGTTGATAGTTCAACGCTATTTCTCAACCACCACTGCTCTGCACCGCTCATTATTGGCGCCATGACCGGTGGCTGTGAGCACGGCGAAACCATTAATCGCCATCTCGCTGAGGCCGCAGAGCACTGCACCATTCCAATGGCTGTGGGCTCACAGCGCGCCGAGCTGGAATCCGGACTGGCATCGAAGGTCCGCAAGTGGGCACCAAACGCTTTGTTACTCGGCAATATCGGTGCAACACAGCTGCAACAGCAGGGTGTCGAGCTGGCTCAGAGGGCTATCGACAGCATCGAAGCCAACGCCATGGTGGTTCATCTCAACCCCTTACAAGAACTGGTCCAACCCAATGGTGACCGTGACTGGCGCGGTGTTCTCAATGCGATTGAGCAGTGCTGTGCGCGTGTCGATGTGCCTGTGATTGTTAAAGAGGTGGGTGCGGGTATCAGCATCGCAACAGCTCAACGGCTTATGGATGCTGGCGTCACCTGGATTGACGTTGCCGGACGCGGCGGCACTAACTGGGCGAGCATCGAGAGTGCTCGAATTAATCAGTCAAGGGAGCAACAAATTGCCTCAGCGTTTCTTGACTGGGGTATGCCAACGGTAGAGCTTATTGCTGGATTACGCGCCCAATCTGGGCGGCTCGGCATTATCGCCTCGGGAGGCGTGCGTCATGGCCTCGATATCGCACGCAGTGTGCGGCTGGGCGCTGACATGACTGCTATGGCACAGCCTTTTTTGCAACCTGCTCTAGAGTCCAGCGAGGCAGTGATTGAGAAAATTACTATCTTCAGTGAGCAGTTGCGCTGGGCGATGTTTTTAACCGGCAGTAAAAATCTCGAGCAATTGCAATCCGCGCCATTGCTCAACGCGTAAACTGGCTGTGCATAGAGGTGGTCAACTATTTCAATTGAACTGCCAGCTGAGGGAAATGAATAACTCATCAGGCAAAATTTAATTGATAACATCCATTGAAGAAATCAATTGGCTGAACCATATCGATTTACCATACACTGTGCTTAACGTTGGGAGTGGATCGCTTTAGTCGGTGCCTCCGATGTCATTGCAATGAAAGTAAAACCAACCAAAGATAGAGGAATGAGATATGTCTTTAAAAGGATCAAAAACAGAGCAAAGCTTGAAGGACGCATTTGCTGGTGAATCACAAGCCAACCGTCGTTACCTGTACTTCGCCGCCAAGGCCGATGTTGAAGGTTACAACGATGTAGCATCAGTATTCCGTTCAACTGCTGAAGGCGAAACCGGCCACGCACACGGCCACCTTGAGTATCTTGAAGAGTCTGGCGATCCAGCGACTGGCATGCCATTCGGTGGAACTGCTCAGAACCTGGAAAGCGCCATCGCCGGTGAAACTCACGAATATACCGATATGTACCCAGGTATGGCTAAAACAGCTCGTGAAGAAGGCTTTGACGAAATCGCTGACTGGTTTGAAACTCTGGCGAAAGCCGAGCGCAGCCACGCCAACCGTTTCCAGAAAGCTCTGGATCAGTTGGACGCTTAAGTTTTACGCGACATTTGATCGCTAAAGCTGCGTTTGAAAAGCAACACAAACACTGGGGCGAGGCCTCGCCCCAGCTGTTTTATACAAATCCACTGATACCATTCGACACAATTGCTCCAGGAGAGACAGCATGGCTCAACGTGAGGGAAATCTAGAGGCACCAACCCGGCATCCGCTGGATTGGCAATCGGAAGCGTTTTACGATCAGGAAAATCTTGATGCCGAGCTCGAGCGTGTGTTTGACATCTGTCATGGCTGTCGCCGCTGCGTAAGCCTGTGCGATTCGTTCCCGACACTGTTTGACCTGGTTGACGAATCTCCCACGATGGAAGTAGACGGGATTGATAAGGCCGATTACAGCAAGGTATCCGATCAATGTTACCTGTGCGATCTCTGTTACATGACCAAATGTCCCTACACGCCACCCCATGACTGGAATGTAGACTTCCCGCATCTGATGTTACGCGCCAAAGCGGTTAAGTTCCGCGAAAAAGGTGCATCACTGCGCGACCGAATTCTGACCAGTACCGACACCGTCGGTAAGCTGGCAACCATCCCGCTGGTGGATCTGACTGTTAATGCGCTGAACAAAAATAACACCTTCCGCAAAGCACTGGACAAAGGCTTTGGCGTCCATCATCAGGCGCCGGTTCCCGAGTACCACAGCAAGACTATGCGCAAGCGCGTGGCGCCGATGATCGCTAAAGCTGCGCCTTTGGAAGCACAGGCCGCCGGCATCACCACAGGCAAAGTAGCGCTCTATGTAACCTGCTATGGCAACTACAACAGCCCGGTGCTCGGTGAAGACTTCTATGAAGTGTTCCGCCACAACGACATCAAGCTCGACCTGGTGCCAAGAGAGCAGTGCTGTGGCATGCCCAAGCTTGAATTGGGTGATCTGGAATCCGTACAGCGACTCAAGGAAGCGAATATTCCGGTACTCGCCAAGCTGGTTGACGAAGGCTATGACCTGATTGCACCGATTCCTTCATGCGTCTTAATGTACAAGCAGGAACTGCCATTGATGTTCCCCGACGATGAAGATGTGATCAAGGTTCAGCAGGCGTTTTACGATCCGTTTGAATATCTCTTCCTGCGTCACAAAGAAGGCGTATTGAACACCGACTTTAAAGAGAGTCTCGGCGACATCAGCTATCAGGTTGCTTGTCACCTGAGAGTACAAAATATCGGCCTCAAGACTCGCGATATTCTCAATCTGGTTCCCGACACCACGGTCAACGCGATTGAACGCTGCTCCGGTCACGACGGCACCTATGCGGTAAAGACCGAGACCCATGACAAGTCTGTGAAGATTGCCCGTCCGGTTGTGCGCAAGGTCAACGAACAAGAGCCTGATCACTTTATCAGCGACTGCCCAATGGCAGCGACCCATATCGGCAACCTCTCTGAAAATGTCGATCACGCAGAACACCCAATGACTCTGCTGCGCAGAGCCTACGGAATCTAAACCTACTTTTAGATAGAGAATTTAAGGAACAAAAAGTAATGACTCAAAAAACTTCATTAACCCGCGACGATCTCTGGTCTCTGGAACAGTACTCAACAGAGCGCGCTGAGTTTCGCAAAAAGGTAATGGCTTACAAAAAGAATCGCGAAATTACTGTCGCAGACAGTGCGCGCTTCTGCTTTGAAGATCTGACAACCATCCGCTATCAGATTCAGGAAATTTTGCGCGTTGAGAAAATTTTTGAAGCGGCGGACATCGAAGAAGAAATCGAATCCTACAACCCACTGATACCCGATGGCAAAAACCTCAAAGCCACCTTTATGCTTGAATATGGCGATATTGAAGAGCGCAAAGTAATGCTGCAAAAGCTAAAGGGCGTCGAACGTCAGGTGTGGATGCAAGTGGACGATCTGCCAAAAATTGTGCCGATCAGCGATGAAGACCTGGAACGCGAAAACGAAGAGAAAACCTCAAGTGTACACTTTATGCGCTTCGAATTTTCCGATGAATCAATTGCCGCACTGCGTGCAGGCGGCAACCTTCAGCTGGGTATCGACAGTGAATTTCTGCAGCCCAATGTCGTGCAGGTCAATGACGCGGTAAAGGCTGCACTGGCAGCGGATTTCGCCACAGTTTAAACTAGCGTCAGCCAAACATGTTCAGGCCGCCCAATAGGATTCTATTGGGCGGTTTTTATTTAAAGCAGAAATATATCGGGGAGAGCACTCTTGAGCCAAATCGACACAGAGATCGTTGCCGGCGTCGGCCTGGTCACACTTAATCGACCTGAAGCCTTGAATGCCCTATCACTGCAGATGATTCTCGATCTGACAGCGGTATTTGAAAACTGGCTCACCGATCCTCAAGTTGAGGTGGTCGCTATCCGAGGCAACAGCAAGAAAGGGCCCTTTGGCGCCTTCTGTGCCGGCGGCGATATTCGCTTTTTCCATGATGCAGCGATTGCCGGAGACACAGATCTCGAGGCCTTTTTCACGGCCGAATACAGCCTTAATCACCTACTCTACAGCTACCCAAAACCCTTCGCTGCCTTCATGGATGGCGTGATTATGGGTGGTGGCATGGGCCTGGCCCAAGGCGCAGATCTGCGCATTGTCAGTGAGCGCACCAAGATGGCCATGCCAGAAACCAATATCGGTCTATTCCCCGATGTCGGGGGCGGTTTTTTCCTCAGCCGTTGTCCCGGTCATCTGGGTGAATACCTTGCACTCACCGGTCAAATGCTGATCGGCGGCGACGCTCTCGCGGCCGATCTCGCCGACGGTATTGCCGCCAGCGATGCGATGCCCAGCCTCTGGGAAAGTCTGACCGCCAACACTGACATAAGCGCCCAACAGCGCTTTGATCAACTCTGCGATCTGGTCAGCGAACCCTCGCCGGTGGCGACACCCACTTGGCTCGACCAACAGATCGACACGATTTTCGCCCTGCCCACGGTGGTAGACATCATCAACGCCCTGCAACGAGCCAACAACGACTGGGCCACGCAAACACTGCACTGCCTGCGTCAACGCTCACCGCTGATGCTGCATGTAACCCTCGAACAGATTCGCCGCGGCCGTCTACTGAGCATGGCCGACGACCTGCGTATGGAACGCAATATAGTTCACCACTGCTTCCACACCGAACATCTCGGACGCAGCGGTAAAACCAGCGAAACTGTCGAAGGCATCCGCGCACTGGTGGTCGATAAAGATCACGCTCCACAGTGGAACCCGGCGCGTATTGAAGACGTCACCAGCGAGATGGTCGAACCCTTTTTCCACAGCCCCTGGCCAGCGGATCAACATCCTCTCGCCGACATCGACTAACCTCGCAACAGGACTGGTTATGCACTTCCAACTGCTTGAACAACAGATCACCTGCCCCTTCTGCTGGGAGAGCATCACCGTTCTTATCGACCCATCGGAATCGCAACTCTACACCGAAGACTGCTCCGTTTGCTGCCGCCCGATATTGATTCAAACGGAGGTGCACGGCGAAGATGATGTCAGCGTGCAAGTGGCGCAGGAAGATTTGGGGTTTTAATGCGCGCTGTAATCTTGTCATTTAGTCTCGAAATATCACCACGATATAAAATCACAACATAAAAAGGCGTCTCGATCATGGCTCTCGGTGCAACCATCTGCAAAGCAGAACTCAATGTCGTGGACATGGACCGCCACTACTATCAACAGCACAGCCTGACCCTCGCCCAACACCCCTCAGAAACCGACGAACGTCTGATGCTTCGACTGCTGGTCTTCGCCTTGCAGGCCAGCGAATCGCTCAACTTTACCAAAGGTCTCAGTACCGACGACGAGCCCGACCTCTGGCAAAAAAGCCTCAGCGACCAGATCGAACTGTGGATTGAACTCGGCCTGCCCAGCGAAAAACGCCTGAAAAAAGCCAGCGGCCGCGCCCAACAGGTGATGGTCTACACCTACGGCAGCGGCTCAGCGGAACAGTGGTGGAAACAGATGCAGGCACCCCTTGCCCGCTTTAAAAATATCAGCGTCTACCATATCGACCCGAACACCACCGAAGCCCTCGCCAAACTTGTGCAACGCAATATGGATGTGCAGGTCAGCATTCAGGATGGTGAAATCACCTGGAACTCAAATGACCAGAGCCTGAGCTTTACGCCACAGCAGTTGGGTTGAAATCGCCCCGCCCCACGTCGCTTCACAACAGCATTGAAAATGCCGCATTAAAAAAAGCCGTCCGCAGAAAATCGTTCTATATTGAATCGTAAGGAATTTGGAAACCCGCCTTCGTTCGCATAGGAGCACTGTTATGACTGCAAAACGTTTTCTCTCAGCCACACTCGGCGCATTTGTGTTTGTCTTTCTCTATGAACTGCTAGTGCATGGCCATCTGATGATGGGCCTGTATAACCAAACAGCCAGCCTATGGCGCCCCCAGGAAGAGTGCAATATGGCCATCATGTTGCTTAGCCAACTTCTGTTTGCCGCTGCACTGGCATTCTTCTACCCGATTATTGGATCAGACACCGAGTGCAAAAAAGCCATACCATTTGGCGCCGGGCTCGGCCTGGTGATGGCTGCGCCGCAACTGGCAACCTATTGCTATTTACCTATACCACTCTCGATCAGCCTGTCGTGGGCGCTGATCTCGTTTATCAAAGCGCTGGGCAGCACCTATATCGTCTCGAAAATCTATAACTGGAAATAAGGTGTTGTGAAACTCCGTGGGCGATATCGAAATGCTAGGCGCAAACTTCCTTCGCCTAGCCAAATTACCAAAAAAGACGAAAAGGAAATAATATGAAAAAACTTACTATTCTTGGAGCACTTTCTGTTCTCTCGATCACTGGTTGTGCAACCATAGTGAATGATTCGCATATTCCACTTGCTTTTAATTTCTCAGATGGTTCCTCTGGAGAATGTTCATTTAAGAATAAGCGTGGGGTTTGGACTTCTCAAATTCCAACGACAAATGCGATGATTCGGCGATCAGATGATCCATTGGTATACGACTGTACAACGGAAGATGGAAGAAAGACCACCGGGTCAATCCGTAGTGAAGTTGAAGGAGAGAAAATGGCGGCTAGCGTTATTTTCTGGGATTTAGGTATCACCGATGCAATTACTGATAAACATAGAACCTATCAAGGGAATGTTGTAATTGCTGTACCTCCAAAGAAAGAAGCCCCTTAAAAGTCACAGAACACCATGTTATCGCCTGCAGCTGGGACAAACTACTCTTAGCTTCGTTTGCCCCAAATGTGGGCGTTAGCAATTTAAGCAACGAGTAAGAGAAGTCGAGCATGACAAAAGAAGCGGTAATTCCTGCGCTAGTTTCATCTGCAATATCAGGCATATTGGGAGTCTTCATTTCGTCCTGGTTCTATTCGCGGTTGGAGCGTAGACGAATAAAGTTAGAAACTGCCAGGAAGATGTTTGGCAGCAAGCACGCGATTTCCGGCAGCTCATTTCAGGAATCAATAAATGAAGTAATTATCGTCTTCTCAGACAGCGAAGAAGTTGTTCAAAAGGTTCAGGAACTATTTCAGGCCGTTGAGACTCCCTTGTCGGCCAGAGGCCCCAAAGCGGCAGATGAAGCACTGATCAAACTGATGAAAGCAATATGTAAAGATGTTGGAATAAAGCACAAAAACCTTCCCGACTCATACTATCTGAAGTTCTTCGGTGTACCGCCAAATGCTTAACAAAGTCATCAAATTCGCTCCCTACAGTCGCCCGAAGCTCGCGCGGTTTATGGCGGCGTTAGGCAATCAAATGGAGAACGCCATGAATAATAAACTCATCACAACTTTGCTTATTTTCGCCACCACTTTCGGAGCAATATCGGCCAAGGCAGAAACATATTCTGCTAATCACGAAAAAGTAAAAGTGCTGTTTCAAAGCAACGAAGAAAAAACTGCAAAAGATGCCGTCTGGACGGCGCGAGACATTTTCAAAGTTGGTGTCATAAATGACGGCACAAGCAGGGACGGCTATGCCTCATATGTCTGCCAAGCTCTCTATGACTATGGTTTTAAGGGTAGTAAGGTTTGGGTGCAAGTAATCGATATCATCCAACTTACAAGAAACAACAAGTGGGTAAAACTTGGCCAAGCTCACTGCCAGTAAATTGCCTAACAAGGTGGTGTTGTTCGCCGCGCAAAAAGCGCATGGCTGGGACAGCCTACACGCCGCTTTGCTCTGTTTCGGCTGCCCCAAACCACGGCATTAGATGTAAAAAGGGAGTTCCATAGATGGGTTTTTATATTCGCAAGGCAATTAGCGTCGGACCCTTCAGGTTCAATTTATCGAAATCCGGCGTTGGCGTATCGGCTGGAGTCAAAGGGTTGCGTTTTGGAACGGGCCCTCGGGGCAACTATGTCCATATTGGAAGGGGAGGAGTGTATTACAGAAAAACCTTACCCTCTGGTTCCACTGGGAGAAATCAAACTCAAAATAGCCCTGAATTACAGCAAATTAACACCGAGATTGCGCATGAACCATTAAGAGAAATTGAGAGCGGGCATATCATACAGATGGTTGACTCATCATCGGCTGATCTTGTCGCTGAAATGAATGCCAATAGAAAGAAGGTGAGGATCTGGCCGTTTATAGTAGTGCTTGGCGCTCTTTTAACGTTTGTCGCCTTTAAGAATTCAGAAACACCAACTCTCGCAGTTGTTATAGCGGCCGTTTCAGTAGCGCTCACTGTTTTTGCATCGGTCAAGGACAGTTTAAGAAAAACAACGGTTCTATTCTTTGAGCTTGAACCTGAAATAGAAGCACTTTATCAGAAACTGCATGATTCTTTCGGGCAGCTTTCATCATCGTCGAGCAAATGGCATATAGAGGCGGAGGGAGCTGTCAAAGACAGAAAACGTAATGCGGGTGCAACGAGTGTAATCAAACGAACCTCAATATCACTGGGAATAAGAAATCCGCCGTATGTGAAAACTAATGTGTCAGTTCCATCCATACCGGTTGGCAAGCAAACCTTATACTTCTTTCCTGATAAGGTGCTTATTTTTGAACCAAATGGTGTTGGGGCCGTGAGCTACCCGAACCTTAGAATATCGGTGGAAAGCACGCGGTTCATCGAAGATGGAAGTGTCCCAAGAGATGCAAAGGTTGTTGATAGAACTTGGAAGTATGTTAATAAACGAGGCGGTCCAGATAAACGATTCAAAGATAATCTTGAATTGCCAATAGCGTTATATGAAGACCTGAACTTCACAAGTGATACAGGGTTAAACGAACGAATTGAAATATCAAGGGTTGGCCATGGGGATGGCTTTTCAAATGCTATCGCCATGTTGGCAAAAATCATCTGAAGCATTGAGTCGGCCAATCATGAGACGGCATTCCCGACGACAGCGATACAAAGGTTATGGTGGTTATATGGACATTGACATACGAATCCTTGACGTAAATCACGATCTGGAAGCCTTCAAGCAGATCCGCATTGAAGCCGTCCAGGACACACCGTCAGCATTTGCCGAGTCGATAGCACAGGTGAACAGTAAATCGGATGGTGAGTTCCGCCATCATTTATCGGATCATGGTGCAGGGGACTTCGTCCTGGGGGCGTTTCATGAATCGGTATTAATCGGCGTGGCCGGTTTTTATCGTGACGTCCCGGGGAAGCTGCGGCATAAAGGGCATATATGGGGTGTATATGTACAGCCGCAATATCGGCGTTCCGGTATCGCAAGGAAGTTGCTGCAGACACTCATTGATAAGACAAAAGCCCTTTCGGGGATCAAGCAAATTACTCTCACGGTAGTGACGACTAATGGCCCAGCAGTGGCACTGTATGAATCACTGGCGTTCAGGATATACGGTACGGAAACAGATGCCATAGAGGTGGATGGCGTATTTTACAATGAATACCTGATGCAGCGATTGCTAGAGTATAGGAATTATTAAGGCCCTTTGCCAAGTACGGATAGCTATTGAGAATGGTGGATAGAGATATCATGGTCGGAATATCGAGGGATTCGGGTGCATGAAACCTGTTAATCTGCGAGAAATCCTGCTTTTTTGGGCTGATGGATGGTTGAAAGCCATAGGGTAGCCCCCGGCGACGTTCTGGTCCTGAGGGTTATCGAGATTTTTATGTTTTTCTGGTGAGCTGTTCAAGCTGCTGTTCAATCCGTGTGATGGCCGGCGGCGCCCGTGTAGGTGTAGCCGCACTGACGTCGTCGATAACGGGCGTGATGCACTGTTTGGGTTAATTGGCCTTGTAATTGCCATTTATGAAAATCGAAGCAATAGACATGGATTCTACAATCGAAGTAGATTACATTCCGGGACTGGCTATACCAGCCCTATCAACTATGAAAAGATAGCGGCGTAAACGCGCAATATCCAAGCGCTTCATAGATCTGGCATCGAGCCCGCAACCCAACCATCAGAGATTTCTGCAATGTCGATTCAGTGGTATCCCGGCCATATGCACAAGGCCAGCAACGAGATGATCGAGGCGCTGCCACTTGTCAATGTGGTGGTTGAAGTACTCGATGCGCGCATTCCCTTCAGCAGTTCTAACCCCTTTATTCAGGGGCTTTGCACGGATAAGCCGCGGATCAAGATTTTGAATAAATGCGATCTGGCCGATGCGGCGATCACCAGGGTTTGGCAGGATTATTACGAGCAGCAAAACAACACCAAAACCATGGCGCTGGATTTGCAGCATTTTGATCCGAGCAAACAGGTAATCGACCTGATCAATAAGCTGTGTCCGCAAAAAGAGGGACGTAATACTCTGGTAATGGTGACCGGCATTCCCAATGTCGGGAAATCGTCGCTGATTAACAGCCTCGCCGGGCGGCATATTGCCAAGACTGGCAATGAACCGGCGGTAACCAAAGGTCAGCAAAAAATTAATCTGCGGAATGGCATTATGCTGCTGGATACGCCGGGCATTCTCTGGCCGAAGATTGAGAACCCCAACAGCAGCTATCGGTTGGCGACAACCGGGGCGATTAAAAACACTGCGGTGAGTTACGAGGATGTGGCATTTTTTGCGGCGGACTTTTTACTGCAAAAATATCCACAGCTGTTAAAAGAACGGTTTAAGTTTGAGGCCCTGCCCCGCAGTGAGATTGAGCTGCTGGAAATCATCGGCGCTCAGCGCGGCTGTCTGCGCAGCGGCGGCCAGGTTGATCTGGAGCGAGTGTCGACCATTTTTATCAATGAGCTGCGCGCCGGCACATTGGGCACGGTCAGTTTTGAAACTCCGGATGTAATCGATATCGAAATGCAGCAGGTCGAGATTTTAAAAGCTGAGAAGGAAGAACGGGAAAAACTGCGTCTCGAAAAGGCGGCCGAAAAACGACGTCGCGCGAAGGCCAATCGGCGTTAATCAAACATAGTGTCCGGCGGCATAACCCGAGGCCCAAGCCCACTGGAAATTGTAGCCGCCGAGATGCCCGGTCACATCGACCACCTCACCGACAAAAAACAGGCCTGGCTGAGCCTTGGACTCCATAGTTTTTGACGACAGCTCTGCGGTGTCGACGCCGCAGAGAGTCACCTCAGCAGTGCGATAACCTTCGGTTCCTGAGGGCTTTAACTGCCAATCAGATATCTGCTTGGCGACTGACAACAGCTGGGCATCGGGAATTTCCGCTATCGGCGTTTCGGCATAGTTGGGCCAGTGCAGTGCTTGCAGCGCCAGCACCAGGCCTTTGGAGAGATGCTGTGCCAGCAGGTTGCGCAGCAGACTTTTCGCACTGCTGCTTTTGTAGTTGAGCAGCAGCTGAGCGGCATCCTCGTCCGGCAGCAAGTTGACGCTGATAGTCTGTCCGGGATGCCAATAGCTCGATAGCTGCAGCGCCGCGGGGCCACTGATGCCGCGGTGAGTAAAGAGCATATTTTCCCGGAAGCTGGCGCTCGGCAGCGACATCTCTACATCAACGGCCAGACCGGACAAATTTTCAGCGATTTGTTTAACACCATCACTAAAAGTAAACGGCACTAAGCCGG
Source organism: Porticoccaceae bacterium (assembly GCA_024644595.1). Lineage (GTDB taxonomy): Bacteria > Pseudomonadota > Gammaproteobacteria > Pseudomonadales > Porticoccaceae > HTCC2207. The sequence continues at coordinate 140,152 of JAHEHL010000002.1, forward strand.
CAGCGCGCGGCAACAATCGCAATCCAAATTGCTCGGCTAGCTCATAGCCAAAACCTGACGAGCCCAGTGTCGGAATCGACAGACCGCCGGTGGCAACCACCAATGACTGGCAACGATACTGACCACTCGATGTCTGTAGCTTAAACCCGCCCCCGGACTGACCCGGACTGAGTGCCACGACCGACTTAATTTCACAGTGGGTCTGTATTTGCACGCCGGCGGCTTCGCACTCGTCGAGCAACATGGCGAGTATTTCTTTTGCCGAGTTATCACAAAACAGTTCGCCGTGTTTGCGCTCGTGATAGGCAATTCCGTGGCGTTCGACCATCTCAATAAACTGCCACTGGTTGTAGCGGTTAAGTGCCGAGATACAGAAATGCGGGTTTTGGCTGAGATAGTTTTCCGGCGTGATATCGAGGTTGGTAAAGTTACAGCGCCCACCCCCGGACATAAGAATTTTCTTACCTACCTTATTGCTGCTGTCGAGCACCAGCACCGATAGTCCGCGCTGACCGGCGGTGAACGCACAGAACAGGCCGGCGGCACCTCCGCCAATAATAATCACATCCGGATTTTTCACAGGTTATTGTGGTCGTCGGCGGTCAAGCCACGCCAACGCGCCTCAACAGTTTCAAGACCCATTCCCGCCAGCAAGGCAATGTTGCGCTCAGGAATCTGCTCCGGATTGGACACATGTTCTAGCGCCGCAGAAACCATCTCCTCGCGCAAAAAGTGAATCGTCGGATAGGGCGCGCGATTGCTGTAGTGGCTCGGGCTATTGGGGTCTTCATCGGCAAAGAGATACTTAGGGTGAAAGCTGGCAAGCTGGATAATGCCATCCAGCCCTGCTTCTTCGAGCAAAATTTCTGCATGCCCCAGAAAATCGAGATACTCGTCAAAATTGTCCAGAACACAAGGCATTACCATCAGACTGGTGGCAACCAGCTGATCGCTACTCTGCTGGATCATATCCAGCTCTGATAAAAATGCATGGTGCAGATCAGCCAAATTATCCGCATTACAAACACTGATCCGCAGAGCGGGATCAGCAATCAGAGGCCGAGCAAAGGGGCACAGATTAAGGTCAACAATAAAGCGCTGCAGCCAGGCACGGATATGTTTTTCGACCTGATCGGACTTCATAACATCAGACATAGAGGCTCACACGTGCAACGGGCACTTTTTAGAGGTTGGTGTCTTTCAAAAAAGCTAATTATAGGGCTATTTAAGGCTAAAAGGTGCTTTGCGAATCCTCTTTTTGGCTGTACTGTAGTCGGCATTTTTCAGCGTTTTGGTTTTCGGTCTTTGCTATGACATTTGTCACCATGATTCGTCTTTGGCCCCTGCTGATCGGACTTGCTCTGATCGGTCTCGCCGTGGGCGTTCAAGGCAGCCTACTGGGGATTCGCGCGGAAATCGAAGGTTTTGAAGATTATCTGATCGGTTTGCTGATGTCATGTTACTTCGCCGGCTTTCTGGCGGGATCATTACTGACTCCCAAAATGATCCATAGAGTTGGCCACATCCGCATCTTTGCGGCGCTCTCCGCTGTAGCCTCAGTAACCATTCTGATCCACTCCATCTACGTCAATCCCTGGGGCTGGGCCTTTATGCGCCTGCTGACCGGCTTTGCTTTTTCGACTATCTATGTGGTGGCAGAAAGCTGGCTTAATCAAGCGTCAAGCAACGAAACCCGTGGTCAAATTTTGGCGATTTATACTGCCATTTTGCTGTCTGGCATTTGCGCGGGTCAATTTATGCTCAATATCGCTGACCCAGCGGGGCACACCCTGTTTATTTTGATTTCGGTAATGGTCAGTGTGGCGGCGGTGCCTATTCTGCTGTCAGTTATCGCCGCGCCACCACTGGAAGAAACCGAACGTGTCAGCATCGGCCATCTATGGCGTCGCACACCAATGGGGGTCACCGGCATTGTGCTCTCGCAATGGGTCTCGAGCATTATGTTTGGCATGGGGGCAGTTTATGCCGCCAAGCTCGGATTTACGATCTCTGAGGTAGCCAATTTTATGGGTGCAATGATGGCTGGCGGCATGATCTTCCCTTGGCCGCTGGGGAAGCTTTCAGACCAAGTTGACCGCCGTTGGGTAATGGGATTCTCTTGCCTTGCAGCAGTGGTAGTGGCGATTTTTATCAGCTTCGAAAGTCAGGCCTCGGCAACGCTCTATTTTCTTATCTTCCTGTTTGGAGGGTTCTCGTTATCGCTCTACTCTCTGGTGGTTGCACTCACCAACGATCACCTGCGACCCAAAGAGATTATTCCTGCCAGCGGTACGGTGATTCTAATCGCCGGGCTGACCTCGATTACAGGACCTATTTCGGCGGTCTTCTGGCTCGATATTTTTGGTGTGCAATCATTCTTTATTCTGCTCGCAGCATGTCTGTTGCTACTCGGCGGCATCAGTATCTGGCGTGTGCTGACCATTCCTGCACTGCCCGAGGAGTACAAAGTACAGAGTGTGTTGCAGGCGGCAACCATGCCTGTAGGATCTGTGCTGCACGCTGAGGAAGAAATTTCCGAAACCTCAGCAGCAGCCTAGACGCAGCGCAGCTGCGCTATTGGCAGCGCGCTTGAGGCTTCGAGCTTATTCTGCGGCTGCCTTGGCGGCCTCTACCGCATTGTTGAAAATCTTAATACCTGATCCAAGCACCTTCAAAAGGTTAACCGAGTCGTAGCGATGGTCGATTCTCAGGACTTCATCCGCAAGTAAATGCTGCTGTTGCAGCAATGTCTCACTGTTGGCCCCACCCGCTTTCAACATTTGGTCGAGCATTTCGATCTCAAAAACTAACTTCTCAACCCGCATCATATCCCTGTGGTACGCAGTCATAACCGTCTCAGAGGACTGAGAAAACAGTTGTCCTACCGCGCTCTGAAAACGTCGCGCAACCACGCTGGCCTGATCAGCTGAAAAATCCTCTGCACATTGACGGATCTGAGAATATTTTTCCGCCGGATTGCATCCAGTGGCAAACCACTCGTTGCTCTCGCGCAGCCGCCGCTGCTCTGACCGAAGTACAGATGCTGAGAGGACTGGAGCCGATTTAGTCGCGGGCACATTGCGTGCAGCAGGAATCTGGTGGGCCTGTTCTGGTTTTACTCTTTGTTCTCGTTTTACTCTGTTTTCTCGTTTTACGTCACCCCTATCACTGACAGCATCGGCTTCCAGCACCCGGGTTTCTGTCTGTGTGGTTTGAATCGCTCGCTGCGCGGGCCTATGCAGCTGAATCTGAATCGTCTGTTGTTGCGTTTCAACAGATTTATCCGATAAACCATCTCGGCCCACCAATATCAGCAACACCACTCCATGCACCAAAATACTCACCGACACCGCTTGTTTAAAATAAGCTAAGGGTTGTCGATGCATCGAGTGGGACAGATTGAAATCTCGAGAACTCATTTTAAAAAAACCAGCGTATCTGGGCTGCTATGCGATTCTGTGGCGCTCTTTGGCGCAGGATATGACATTTTGCACGGTCAAAGGTTCGATAGCTGAACATTTTTATAACCAATCTCTAAACACAGCACAGTACTAGGCGAGCGGGCAAAAACCGCGCACAATAGAGAGAAATCAATCTCCTGCCAGACAGGTGACGTAAAGCCCAGACAACAATAATAAATAGGGATCTCCCGCAATGACTTTTTCCCCCAGATTGATACTCACGTTGTTCATTTCCTGTGCGGCTCTGCTGCTAAGCAGTTGCGCTGATAAGCCACCAACCACTGATTATCTGCAGCTTGCGGATCAATACAACGTGGTAATCGAACGAGATGTTCGGGGAGTACCGCACATCATTGGTGAGCGCGATGTCGACACTGCATTTGGCTTTGCCTATGCCCAGGCTGAGGATAACTGGGCACTGGTCTATGACACGATCGATTTTTATCGCGGTACCGCCGCAGCAACCAAGGGTAAAGATTCAGCCGTGACCGACTTTCTGGTCAAGTGGCTGGGTATCTGGGATGACATTGACGCCAACTACAGCAGTTTGTCACCCGAGGTTCGCGCCTATATCGAAGCCTATGCCGACGGCCTGAATTACTACGCTGCCAGACACCCCGAGCGAGGCGTGGCCGAGCTGCCGATTACCGGTCAGGATATGATCGCCGGCTATATGTTCCGTCATCTGTTGTTTTACGGTTTTGCTGATGTGCTGCAAGAAGTGATGAGCAGTGAGCGGCAGCGGCCGATCAGCACGGCCGGCGGCGTAACCCTCAACAATTTGCCGGTGGGTTCCAATGCGATGGCCATTTCGCCGTCTAACAGTAGCGAGGGTGCAACCCGCCTGGCGATCAATTCACACCAACCAACCACCGGACCCGTAGCCTGGTATGAAGCCCATATTCAAAGTGGCGAGGGCCTCAATGCGATGGGTGGCCTGTTCCCCGGCAGTGCAACCCTGGGGGTCGGTTTTAATGAACATATCGCCTGGGGTGCAACAGTTAATAAACCGGATCTCGTAGACGTCTATGTGCTTGATGTCGACCCGGAAAACCCGCTGCGCTATCGCATGGACGGTGCGTGGCACGAGCTTGAAGCAACTGAACTCAAGATCAAAGTGAAATTGTTCGGCTTCCTGCCCTGGACTGTCACCGAACTGGGTCTGCGCTCGGCTCATGGCCCAGTGTTGCAGACCGACCATGGTACCTATGCGATCCGCTATGCTGGTATGGGCAAGATGCGTCAAGTAGAGCAGTGGCTGGCAATGAGTAAGGCGCAAAACCTTGAACAGTGGCGCGATGCACTGCGTATTCACAGCTTTGCCAGTTTTAACTTTGTCTACGCCGATCGCGACGGCAACATTATGTTTGTGCACAATTCATTAACCCCGCAACGCGCTGCCGGCTATGACTGGGCGCAGTATCTGCCGGGTGACGACAGCAGCCTGATCTGGCAGGACTATATGCCCTTCGACAAGTTACCGCAGGTCATTAATCCCGCGTCTGGATTTGTACACAGTGCCAACCAGAGTCCGTTTTTTGTTAGCGGCGAGGCAGACAATCCTAAGCCGTCCGACTATCGTCCGGAAGATGGCTTTCCGACCCGCATGACCAATCGCGCGGTGCGCGGTCTGGAACTGTTTGCCGAGCTCAGCCCAATTTCAGAGCAGGAGTTCTCGGCGATCAAACACGACAAGATGTTTAGTCCTAACTCCCGCGCCGTACACTATCTGCAAGGGGCGATTAATCTATCTCTGGATGACTCGGCTAAACAGATTTATCGCGATGCCCAAACTGTGATTCGCGACTGGGATCTATCGACCGATGTTAATAACCGCGGTGCGGCAATGTCGACCTGTGTTATCGCGGCCGAATGGCTGGCGGAACAAAAGGGTCAACCAATCCCGGATGTCGGCGGGGTATTCTACAATTGCGCCGACAAACTGGTTGCGGCCGTCGGGCGAGTTGATCCACTGTGGGGCGATATCAATCGCCATGTCCGCGGCGACATTAATTTGCCGGTCGGTGGCGGCCCCGACACCCTGCGCGCAATCTATGCTAAGGGTCTCGAAGAGGATGGCTATCAAACCAATATCGCCGGAGATGGCCTGTATTATTTTGTCTCGTGGGATGCGCAGGGCGTGCAAAAAGTCCGTGGAGTTCATCAGTTTGGTGCTGCTACACTGGATACTGAATCACCGCACTACAGCGATCAGGCCGAGGATTATGCCGCCGAGATCTTGCATGACCCACTGTTTGATAACGAACAGCGAAAAGCCAACATCACTCGGCGCTACAAGCCAGGTGAATAACGTTCACTCACAGCAAAGACTATGACTCACTCCACGATCAGACAGGTTTTCGCCCTTGGCTTGCACTGGCCAACGGCGGACCCGTTTCTGTTTTGCGCCCATCACCGAGACCTGTACCCTCGGGGCAACGACATCTTTGGGCCCGACGCCTCTCTTGCCGGCCGTGAAATTGGTTCAGACTTCACTCTTAAAGACGGATGGCGGATGTATCACGGTTCGCGGGTGCCAGGCTTTCCCAGCCACCCCCATCGCGGTTTTGAAACCGTCACCGTGGTCAAACAGGGTTTTGTCGATCATGCCGATTCGATGAACGCCGCAGGGCGTTATGGCGCCGGAGATACCCAGTGGATGACCGCCGGTGCGGGCGTGCAGCACTCGGAGATGTTTCCGCTGTTAAACCAGGACAGCGACAACCCCATGGAGCTGTTTCAGATCTGGTTAAATTTGCCCGCTCGCTCAAAAATGGTGGCACCGCATTTCAAGATGTTGTGGCGTGAGCAGACGCCTCAGATAGAGCTGCTGGATAGCAATGGGCGTAAAACCACTATCGATTTAATTGCCGGCAGCTATTCATCCACAACAAATGGCGCAGCAAAAGCCGCACTGGCGCCGCCGCCCAATTCCTGGGCGGCAGACAGCAACAATCACGTTAGAATCTGGACGGTCAAAATTGACGCTCAGGGTAAATGGCAACTGCCCGCCTCAAACAGCTCTCACGTTAACCGCATGATCTATTTTTATCGCGGTGAGCAGTTGCAGGTTGAAGACCATAACTTGAGCGCTGGCCAGGGCATTGAGGCCGACTGCAGTGCCACACTGCAATTTAACAACGGCGCGCAAGACGCCTTTTTGCTGATTCTTGAAGGCCAACCAATCGCCGAGCCCATGGCCCAACATGGGCCTTTTGTTATGAATAGCCGCGAGCAGTTGCTGGCAACCTTTGATGACTATCAACGCACTCAGTTTGGTGGCTGGCCCTGGCCCGATCGCGATCAGGTGCATGGCGGCGAAAAAATACGCTTTGCACGACACGCCAATGCTGTGCAAGAATTTCCACCCCAAAATTAACTCCTATAATAAGAATCTTTTATGACTCAGCCTGATACCAACCTCTACCATCCACTGACCTTTAACAGCGGCAAGACGCTCAAAAATCGTTTTGTTCTGGCGCCACTGACCAATCTTCAGAGCCATCTCGACGGCACACTGTCTGATGATGAATACCATTGGTTGACCATGCGCGCAGAGGGTGGCTTTGGCCTGACCATGACCTGTGCCGCGCATGTTCAAGCCGCAGGCCAGGGCTTTCCGGGACAGTTGGGGGTCTTCTCCGACGAGCATATCGCAGGACTGACCCGACTCGCCGATGGCATACGGCAACACGACAGCATCTCGCTGGTGCAACTGCACCATGCTGGCATGCGCTCACCGGCAGAAACCATTGGGCAGCAACCACTGTGCCCGTCAGATAACGAAGAAACTGGCGCCCGTGCGATGACAACGGAAGAGGTCGAGCAACTGACGGAAGATTTTATTGCCGCCGCTGTGCGCGCCGAAAAGGCTGGCTTTGATGGCGTCGAACTACATGGCGCCCACGGTTATATGCTGGCGCAATTTTTAAGTGCCACAATCAATCAACGCCAAGACCAATACGGCGGCAGTCTCGAAAATCGCGGCCGCATTATTCGCGATATCATTGATGGCGTGCGTGAGCGCTGCAGCAGCGATTTTGTTCTCGGCATCCGCTTGTCACCTGAGCGATTTGATATGCAGCTCGGCGAAGTCATTGAGTTCACCCAGACACTTTTGGACGACGGCAAGCTGGATTTTATTGATATGTCGCTATGGGATGTCTTTAAAGAGCCCGTCGAAGAGGCTTATCAAGGTCGCTCTCTACTCTCTTATTTCACCGAACTGAATCGCGGTAAAGTCGCCCTCGGCGTGGCCGGAAAACTCCGCACCCCAAATGAAATTCATCGTGCTATGGCGGAAAATATCGATTTTGTAATGCTTGGCCGCGGCGCGATCCTGCACCATAACTATCCATTGCTGATGCAGGCCGATAACGAATTTGAGCCACTGAGTAACCCCGTCTCGAAGGAACATTTACGCAACGAAGGTCTGGGGGAAAAATTTATTCACTATATGGCCACATGGAAAGGTTTTATTGCCGACTAACGGCTCAATAATAATCAAAAGGCTGCGAGATTCGCAGCCTTGTTCGTCCCAGTCATTAGTCTAATAACAATAATAAGGTTCTCTATGCGATTACACTCTCTCACTGCTGCTGCGCTCGTAACCACAATGCTGGTTGCCGGCTGCGACGACAGCAACAAAACCATCGGCGAGCCTGTTCTGCCAAACAAAAACCCCTTCCCCTCGACCTATCAAGTGCCGGCGAGTTCGGCATTGCTTATCCAAGGGGCCAACCTGCTGACCGGTACTAATCAGCAGCTGGACAATACCGATCTGGTTGTCGAAAACGGTTTGATCACTGCGATTGGTAAGGATCTGCAGATACCCGAGGGGGCAACCGTCATCGATGCCAGCGGCAAGTGGCTGACTCCGGGGCTGATCGATGTGCACTCACATATGGGTGTCTATCCGGCGCCTGAGACCTCCAACCACTCCGACGGCAATGAGATGACCTCTCCGGTAACCGCAGAAGTCTGGGCTGAACACTCAGTCTGGCCCGGCGACCCCCAGTTCGAGAAGGCGCTGGCTGGCGGTGTCACTACGGTGCAGATTTTGCCCGGTTCTGGCAACCTGATCGGCGGTCGCGGTGTCACACTTAAAAATGTCCCGTCGATCACTGTACAAGGCATGAAATTTCCCGACGCGCCCTACAGCCTAAAGATGGCCTGCGGCGAGAACCCAAAGCGTGTTTACGGCAGTCGCAATCAACTGCCCTCGACACGAATGGGCAATATGGCCGGCTATCGCAATGCCTGGATCGAAGCCACCGCGTATAAAAAATCCTGGGACGACTATGTCACTGGCGTTGAAGCGGGCGAAGACCTCGACCCACCGACTCGCAATCTGCGTCTGGAAACGCTGATGGGTGTTCTCGACGGCGAGATACGCATTCACAACCACTGCTACAAAGTGGATGAAATGGCGCAGATGGTCGATATGTCGAAAGAGTTTGGTTACAAAATTGCTGCCTTCCACCATGCCGTTGAAGCGTATAAAGCAGCACCCATTCTGGCCGAGGAAAATATCTGTGGCGTCATGTGGGCCGACTGGTGGGGCTTTAAGCAGGAAGCTTTCGATATGGTGCGCGAGAATATAGCACTGGTCGACTACGCCAATGCCTGTGCCATTATCCACTCCGATGATCCGATTCAGGTGCAGCGACTCAATCAAGAGACGGCCAAGGCAATGAGTGCCGGGCGTCGCATGGGACTCGACATCAGCCGCGCGAAAGCAATTGGCTGGGCAACCCTTAACCCGGCTATTTCACTGGGACTCGACAAGCAGATTGGCTCACTGGAAATCGGCAAGAACGCTGACCTGGTGCTGTGGACAGCAGACCCACTCAGTGTCTACAGCCATGCAGAAAAAGTCTGGATCGATGGCGCACTACGATTTGACCGCGAAGATTCCTCTGTGCAACCAACCCGCGATTTTAACCTTGGCATAGTGAATGCGCAGGAGTCACGCCCATGAACAAATTTAACCAGCTATTACTGCTCGTCGCACTTTCAAGTCATGCCGCTGCCGAATCGATTTTGATTAAAAATGCCGATATCTACACCGGCAAAACGGTTTTACCGTCAACCGACCTGTTGATTGTGGATGGACGTATTGCCGCAATTGGCAACAGTTCGCAAAAGACCGATCGTGTAATCGACGGCAGCGGCAAAAGTATCTCGCCGGGACTGTTTAATGCCGACACCCATCTCGGCAGCGTCGAGGTGAGTGCCATTGCACCGACCGTGGATTTCTATACCGATAATCCAAACGTTACCGCATCACTGAAAGTGGCCGATGCGTTTAACCCCAACTCAACTCTGCTGCCATACAATCGCACCCATGGGTTAACGCATGCGCTGTCGGTTCCGGAAGCCAATACCGGGCTGTTTGCCGGACAGGTTTCACTGATCGAACTTGGCAACCAACCCAGGGTTATCCATGACAGCGTCGCTGTAGCGATGGACTTTACCGAGCATGGCGTTAGTCTGGCCGGAAACTCGCGGGCCGCCGCCATGGCTGTGTTGCGACAAAACCTCGCCGACACCATCGATTTTGCTGCCAACAAACGTGCTGCAATGGCCGGCGAACGTCGTGACTACTCGCTGTCACTGGCCGATCTTGAAGCCCTGGAGCCGGTTGTTAGTGGCGCCAAGCCTTTAATCGTCAGCACCCATCGCGCTAGCGATATCAGCGCCATGCTGGCATTGGCCAATGACTATGGTCTGACGCTTATCTTCCGTGGAGCCACCGAGGGCTGGATGGTTGCGGATGCGATAGCCGCAGCCAAGGTGCCCGTAATCATGGACCCGATTTACAACTTGCCCGTCAGCTATGAGAGCCTTGGCGCGCGCCTCGACAACGCTAAGTTGCTTGCCGATGCCGGCGTGACACTAGTGTTTACCGGTATGGGCTCAAGCACTCACAACGCCCACCTCGTGCGCCAGTCTGCAGGCAATGCCGTGGCCAATGGTCTCGACAAGCTGGCTGCCATAGCCGCTATGACAGTAACTCCGGCCCAGCTTTTTAATGCCAATGTCAGTGGTGAAATTAAGCTCGGTGCGGTAGCCGATCTGGTCATGTGGGGCGGTGATCCGTTGGAAATGACCAGTGAAGCAGAGCTGGTTATTATCGATGGAGACGTTGTGCCCATGGCCAGCCGCTCACTGCAGTTGCGCGATCGCTACTTTAAAGCTACGCCGTGAGTCAGTATGACGACTAGCGCATCGGATGCAGGCGCGGTTTAGCGGTGCAATTAAACTGGCTAGATAATGAAACTCGACCTCCGGCGGCACTGTCGCCGGGGTTTCCTGAAAAGATGGTCCTGCTTGATCTCGAGACCACCGGTGGTAAAGCAACCCATCACCGGATTATCGAGATTGGTTTGTTGGTGATTGAGCAGGGCGTGGTGATTGAGCGCTGGCAGTCATTTATCGACCCTGAAACCAGCCTGCCGCCGTTTATCCAAAGGTTAACGGGTATCGCCCCCAGTATGTTGCGCGGGGCTCCGAAATTTGCACAAGTCGCGGAGACGCTTCTCGGTTTTCTCGAGGGGCGCACTCTGGTGGCTCACAATGCACGTTTTGATTATGGTTTTCTAAAAAATGAATTTGAGAGGATCGGCACCAGCTACAACGCCAAGCCGCTGTGCTCGGTAAAATTTAGTCGCAGCCTCTACCCGCAGTTTAAGCGCCATGGCCTCGACCAGATTATCAAGCGCTTTGAGCTCGCCATTGAGAATCGCCATCGAGCGCTCGATGACGCGGCGATGATCCACCAATTTTTCCTGAAATCCTCCGCCCTATTTGCCGAAGAGGAAATTGCCTCCACCTGCACCAGCCTGCTAAAAAATCCCGCGCTACCGCCATTGCTGAAAGCTGCGGATATCAAGAAGCTACCGGCGTCGGCAGGTGTTTATTATTTTTATGACACCAGCGGCGCGCTGCTCTACGTTGGCAAAAGTGTGCATATACGCAACCGCGTGATGAGCCATTTTTCTCAGGATCATAAAAACCCCAAAGACCTGCAAATCAACAGCAAGCTGGCGCATATCAATTTTGATAAAACGCCAACTGACTTTGGTGCGCAGATTCGTGAGAGCAATCAAATTAAGGCGCTGGCACCGCTGTATAACCGCAGGTTGCGCAAAACCAAGAAGCTCTATCAGTATCGCTGCGAAGCAGACCGCGCAGGCTATCAACGCATTGTAATTGAAGCCGTTGAAATGGAATCGGGCTGTGAAGATGAGCGCTTTGGGCTGTTTCGCTCACCGCGCCAAGCCTCGAAACAGATTGAAAAACTCGCCGACCAATATTTTCTTTGCCATAAATTGCTCGGGCTGGAATCGTCCTCGGGCGCGCAGCAACCCTGCTTCCGCGCACAGCTGAAAAAGTGCTTTGGTGCCTGTCACGGTGCTGAGGATGCTGAACACTACAATCAGCGTGTCAATGCAGCACTGAAGAACTATCAGATCGCCATGTGGCCCTATGCTGGCGCCATAATGGTTGAAGAGCGTGACGCTCAGGATGCCGAGCATGTTGCCTTTCACCTGATTCACAACTGGCGCTACCTGGCCAAACTTACGCTGACAGAAGATCTTTTCGATTATGGCTACCAACTCGCCATGCCGCGGCAAACATCAACGCAGGGCCCGGTGACGATAGATCACGCCAGCGCTGAAACCACAGCTGCAATAGAGAGCGACGACCATTTTGATCTGGATATCTATTTTATCCTGGTGCGCTTTCTGGTCGATCGCAACAAGATGAAAATGCATAACCTGAAGATCTGGCCACTTATTAAAATTCCCGATAGCATTTAGTGGCGTTAGTCCCATCTAGCATTATCTAACACAGTCTAGCCAGCACCGTTTAATCTATGGCGCACACAATAATTATTTACATTAGATTTCTCTAATTTAGTTATTGCTAATTTAGATAGCCCTAATTTATACTTCACACTGTGTGAAAGTCCATCCAGCCCTCGATACATTAAGCCAGCCAAGGATTTAGCCAATGCCTTCATCAGACAACACGGCGCTCGATTCAGCCGACTTGATCGCGCAGTCAGAACTAACAGAACTGCAAAAGCACGCTCGGCAAGCAGCCGATATGCTCAAGCAGCTGGGCAATGAACATCGCCTGATGATTCTCTGCTCGCTGATCAACGGTGAACTCTCTGTAGGTGAGTTGCACAAAATGACCCAACTCAGTCAGTCTGCTCTGTCGCAACATCTTGCTTCGCTGCGCAATGCGCAACTGGTGCAGACCAGGCGCGAAGCGCAATCCATTTTTTATAGTCTTCGCGGTGATGATGCAGTCAAAATTATCCGCGTTTTAAAATCTATCTATTGCCCATAACCAGAGGTAAATCATGAACAATTTATCAACAACCATTAGTGCCAGTGACTTCAAAACCCTGCTCAGCAGCGGCGACAAAGTCGCCATTATTGACGTTCGCACCGCTGCAGAGGTCGACTCAGTTTCACTCGCTGGCGCTGCCCACTTTCCGCTGCAAACGCTTAGCTGTGCCGAAGTCAAAAGTCATCTCGACGCCCAGGGGCACAGGTCTGAACAACCCGTTTATTTACTCTGCGCCAGTGGTCAGCGCGCCGGACGCGCGGCACAGCAGTTGCAGAATGAAGTGGACTGCCCGCTAGTGATTATTGAAGGCGGAATCGGTGCTCTCGACAATGCCGGAGCCAGCCTCCAAAAAGGTCAGGGCACCATCATGTCCCTGGAGCGTCAGGTGCGTATTGCCGCCGGGTCGCTGGTAGTGATTGGCGTGGCACTGGGCACGCTGGTTAATCCTTGGTTTTATGGGCTGTCAGGCTTTGTTGGCGCCGGCCTGGTTTTCGCCGGGGTCACCGATACCTGTGGCATGGGCATGATGCTGGCGCGTATGCCCTGGAACAATAGAACAGTCGCCAATAACTAAGGCGCGCTCAAAACTGCTATCCAAATGCTAGCGCAATGCGCGACTGTTCAGCATTTACCCTATTGCTGGCTAATGATTTTTAGCCAGCAATTTTTTCTGCAGGCTCATGGTCTGCCGAGATGCCGCCGTGGAAAAGCGATTGGAAAGTATCGCACCGCAGGGAAGGGTTAAACTGTTGGTAAAATTGATCGTCACGACGTGGGACCTTTTATTTTTTAGTGATTTTCAGATTGCCATACTAGTACCAAAGCGCTTGTCCAAATAGTCACCAATTGACCAGATTAATTCAACCGCGGCACCTGCGTAGACCCTAACGCAGTGCTATAGTCTGCGCCGAATCAAGTGCTCAATATTAAAATAAGGTATGCAATGAATTACTCTGCGTATGAAGAACTCGCCAAGGCAACCAATCGCATCACTGTCGACAGCAGCTGGACACAGGGACGCAGTGTTTTTGGCGGCATGACGGCTGCATTGGTGCTGACTCATATCGAGAGCCAGACGGGTCTAAACGACCGTGACCTGCGCACCATCAATATCCACTTCTGCGGACCGGCACTTCAAAATGCGCCCTGTGAGCTACGCTGTAAGGTGCTTTCGGACGGCAAATCGGTGATTCAGGTGGAAGGCCAGCTGCTGCAAGATGATCAAGTTAAAACCCAAGTTATCGCCTGCTTTGGCCGTCAGCGCATTTCAGAGATTCAGGTCAACCCGCCACCCATGCTGTTTGAGAAAAGCCCCGAACAGGGGATCCAGATGCCCTTTATAAAAGGCATGGTGCCCGAATTTGTCAACTACCTCGATACACGCTTTACCAGCACGGCGTTACCTTACAGCGGCAGCGATAATACTGTTATAAGCGGCTGGATGCGTTTTAACGAAGCGCCCGCAGTATTTTCAGATAGTGCGATATTGGCGCTTATCGATGCCTGGCCTCCGGCAGTGATGCCGATGCTGAAACAGCGCGCCCCGACCAGCTCCATCACCTGGAATGTGGAGTTCACACAACCGCGCACGCCTCTGGCGGCAGATGATTTCCTCTACTATCACTGCGAAGTCGTGCAAGCTGATCTCGGCTATGCCCACACCGAAGGCAAAATCTTTCATCCCAACGGCCAGCTGCTGGCATTGAGCAGGCAGCTTGTGGGTGTTTACGATCAACCCAAACAGTAACAATAAAAAAGTGACATTTTATGACCCGACATATTCTCGATAGCGACCACATCCACCCCGCCATTCGTCAAACCATCGCCAGTAATAATGCGGATATTGTGCTCGAAGTTCAGCAAGCAATCGCTAACAACAAGGTAGTGGTGGTTGGTATGAAACAAAACCCGGTACCGAAAAAGGCCCGCAAAACACTGGATGCGCTGGGCGTTGATTACTGTTATCTGGAGTACGGTAGCTATCTATCAAAATGGTATCGCCGCAATGCTCTGAAAATGTGGACCGGCTGGCCCTCATTTCCCATGATCTTTGTGAACGGGGTGTTGATCGGTGGCAACAACGATCTGAATGGCCTGATTGAGAGTGGCGAGTTTGCCAAAATACTTGGCTAGGCCAGCGCACACACCGAGCTGACTGCAGCCCGGTGGATTTGTTTGGCTTGTTGTTACTTGACGGTAATCTCAATCACCTCAGACAGGACCGGCGGGTTGTGCGGAATATGCGCATAGTTGCCGAGCAGTAATTGCAGGCGGTGGCGGCCGGGTGGCAGCTGCACAGTGGTCTCGGTCTGACCCTTACCAAAGTGACGTATCTGATCTGTGGCTGGCAGTGGCATAGTCATATCAGGTAGCTGGTCGAGATTAATCAGCAGGTGATGATGCCCTGAATCGGCGGCATCCGTTCCTGCGGGCGCTACGTCCATGCCGTCGAGACCGAAGACCACCTTGACGTCAGAACCGTCGATTTCCTGGCCATCTTGAGGCTGGATAAAATAGACGCTGGCATTATCGGGTGCTGGCGACTGCGGCATAGAATGATGGCCATGACCATCGGCAGCGCTGTTCAGTGCGGCGGTTGTCAGTAACGTCAAGACAGCCATGCCACGAAATAACCGGGTATAACGGTAACCTTGAAACATGCTCTAAATCTCCTCTAATGCGGCAAGTATAGTCAGGTAATCTTACGTGGTTACGCAGAATCAGGATTGCCATTTCATATTTAAGCTATGGCATAATCAATCGCGGTTAAAACATCTTATCCATTTACAGAGATAAGAGTAATAAAAATATCGGGGCGTGCGATGGCGCGGCGATCAACATTATTCTCTCTTTCGTTAACAGATCTGCGCACAGGTCTCTGCGCGCTGGTTTCCGCTGCTCTGGCTTACGTTCCTCTGGTTTATATTCCCCTGGTTTCAGCGAGTCAGGATTTTCAGCTCTCTGATCAGTGCCCGCCCAGTTTTTTGCGCACCGATAACAACCGCTGTGAACTGCGCAATCTCTACCAACTTTACGACTCTTTGGGTGACCGGGGTGTTGGTGGTCTGAAGACCGCT
This sequence comes from Porticoccaceae bacterium, assembly GCA_024644595.1. Lineage (GTDB taxonomy): Bacteria > Pseudomonadota > Gammaproteobacteria > Pseudomonadales > Porticoccaceae > HTCC2207. Next base: position 156,056 of record JAHEHL010000002.1, read on the forward strand.
CTGCCGACTCATCGTGATGGCTTTAGTCCGCAACAGATTGATCTCGGGCGGCTGCTTTTTTTTGATCCGCTGCTATCGGCAGACCACAGCGTCGCCTGTGCCAGCTGCCACAATCCCCGCAAGGGCTTTAGCGATGGTCGGGCCCGCAGTGTTGGCATCGATGGTCAACGCGGCAGCCGCTCTGCACCGAGCCTCTGGAACAGCGCGTTTCTCAACGCGTTCTTCTGGGACGCTCGCGCTCACAGCCTCGAAGAACAGGCGCTAAGCCCACTATTTTCCGCTGTAGAAATGGGCAACAATCCGCAACAGTTACTTGCCAGTCTCGAGTCTGTGGAAGCCTATCCCGAACTCTTTAAACAGGCCTTTCCCGCCCGTGTTCACCTCGATATCGAAATGGTTGCGACGGCTCTGACCGCCTTTCAAACCTCGCTGATTTCGCTCAACAGCCGCTACGATCAATATGCCCACGGCGATGCGAAAGCCCTGAATACTCAGGAGCTTGAGGGATTGAATATTTTCCGCTCGTTTGTCGCGCGCTGCTCTCAGTGCCATATGCCGCCGCTGTTTACCAATCAGCAGATTGCCGTGATTGGCACACCCGAGCCAGAGGGAATGCCGCGTGATATCGGTGCAGGCGCAACCTTTAACTCGGCGAAACTGCGAGGCGGATTCAAGGTGCCAAGCCTGCGCAATATTGCCGAGACTGCGCCCTATATGCACTCCGGACGTTTTGCCACACTGCGTGAGGTGGCCGCGTTCTATACTGGCGGGCGTGGTCATGCGGTGCCGGAGGGTGAGGAGCTGCTGTTACACTGGCATATTTCGGAACCCAACTTAACCGACAGCGAACTGGATCGACTGGTCGATTTTATGCGCACGCTGAGTGATAACAGTATGCAGCCAGTGATTCCTCAGTCAGTACCATCAGGACTGCCAACACTCTATAAACAAAACCTGTCACAAAAATAGCGAGAAACATAATGAAAAGAGCTAAAACACTGGGTGTCATTATCGCGCTAGCAGCCTTTTTGGGCGGCTGGCAACTGGGTCAAGATCTTAACAGTCCAGCGCAGATTACCAGCAGTGTAGGCGGCGCCAGTTATGCTGGTGGATATACGCCCGCCACTGATGACAGGGTCAATTCGGCACTGCCACCACGCACTCGCGATGGCAGAACGCTTGTAGTCAAACCCGGCGATTCCATTCAGTCCGCGGTGGAAGCGGCGCGACCAGGTGACACTATTCGGGTGATGCCGGGCATCTATTCAGAAACTGTGTATATCGATAAAGATGATATTCATCTGGTGGGTGTTATTCAGGCGGGTCAGCGCGCAACGCTGGATGGACTTGGCAACCTCAACGATGCGATTCTCTACTCTGGAAATAATATTCTGATCGAGAATTTTAAAATCACCCGTTACAAAGGCAATGGCATTATGAGTCAGGCCGGTAACAACTTTGAGATTCGCAACAATCTGGTGATCGATACCGGGATCTATGGCATCTTTCCGCAGCTCGGCAGCAATGGTCTTATCGAGCACAATGTGGTCTCCGGGATTGCCGATGCGGCGATCTATGTGGGCATGAGTGATAATATCCATGTCGCTCACAACGAAGTGTTCGACAGTGTCGCCGGCATCGAGATTGAGAACAGCCGCCATGCAATAGTCGAGAATAACTACGTGCATGACAATACCGGTGGCATTCTGGCCTTTATCACGCCTGGCCTGCCAATCAAGACCACCTACGATGTGATTATTCGCAACAACTTTATTATCGACAACAATACGCCCAACTTTGGCGCGCCTGGTTCAACTGTGGCGGGTATCCCATCGGGCACTGGAATTTTGGTGATGGCGGCAGATGATGTGGTTATCGAGAGCAATATTATTGTTAACAACAAGGTTGCCGGCATTCTGATCAATGACCATGCCAATGCCTCGGGACTCACTCTCGATCCAGAGGCGGATCCCAACGCTGATCGCGTCAAAATTCTCGACAATGTGATGGAAAATAATGGTTATGACACCATTGATGAAGTGCGCGCCTTTGCCCTCACCGAGCTGCACACGGGCGATATCGATATCTTCCAGATCGGCCCCAGCGAGGACAGCTGCATTATCAACCGTCATCGCTACAACCACGTCGGCCTCGGCGACTTCGCCGACTGTGACTTTACTAATACAGACAGCATCCACAATTACCTCTTGGCCGGTGGCGCTCAGCCTCGTGTTATAGCGCCCTCGGAACGCGGTGAAATTGCTTATCTGGGTGTTTGCACCGGCTGCCATGCCTATGCCGGGCAGTTGATCGGCCCCGCGGTAGAAGAGATTCAGGCGCGCTATGCAGGCAATCCGGAAGGCATTGTCAGCTATATCAATGCACCCTTTAAAATCCGACCGGACTATCCGGAGATGCCCGCACAAAATTATCTCGACGCGGAAACTCAACTGGCCGTGGCGCGCTATATGCTGACGGTAGATAATTAATCTGCCCTGCGCGGGCAGGGCTTTTAATCTACACTTGGGGTTTCAGTCGATCTCAAATATCTCTAAAATAACCAATTAGCAAACGCAAGGACACCTCGCCAGTATGGAAAAACCCCAACAATTCGCCAGCTTTCCTTACAACAGCTCATTGCCCACCAGACGTCACAACCAACCACTCTGGCAACCGAGCGCCGAGCGTATCGGCACCAGCAATATGGCGCGCTTTGTTGAGCAGATCGAAGACCAGCTCGGTCTGACATTCGCGCATTACCAGGCGCTACACCAGTGGTCGGTGGATCAACCTGAGGCATTTTGGGCGCAGATGTGGCGCTTTGGCGATATTCGCGCGTCTCGGGGCTGGGATCAGATTCTCAGCAATGGCGATCAATTCCCCGGCGCAACTTGGTTCGAAGGCGCCCGACTGAATTTTGCAGAAAATTTGCTGCGCAATCGCAGTGACAAGATCGCACTGGTTTCACGACTGGAAAATGGCTCAAGACAGACATTGAGTTACGCCGAGCTATACAGGCAGGTTGCTGCCTATGCTGCCGGACTGCGCCAATTAGGTGTTGAAAAAGGCGATCGCGTCGCCGGATTTATGCCCAATATTGCTGAGACTGTCATCGCGATGTTGGCCACTGCGAGCATCGGCGCAATCTGGTCGTCCTGCTCGCCAGACTTTGGCATCAATGGGGTGATGGATCGCTTTGGCCAAATTGAGCCCAAGGTACTGTTTGCCTGTGATGGCTATTTTTATAACGGCAAGACCATCGATTCACTACCGAGACTAAAGGAGATCTGCGCCAATATAGACAGCATTGGAAAGCTGATAGTGGTGCCGGTAACTGCAGACAACCCGAATCTGGATGCCATTCCTAACGCGCAAATGCTGGCAGATTTTTCGCAGCCCCATCAAGGCGCGGAGCTTGCGTTTGAGCAACTGCCGTTTAACCACCCTCTTTATATTATGTATTCATCGGGCACCACCGGGGTGCCAAAGTGCATCGTTCACAGTGCCGGCGGTGCGCTGATTCAGCACCTCAAAGAACAGCAACTGCACACTGACTTAAAACCTGACGACAAGCTGTTTTATTTCACCACCTGCGGTTGGATGATGTGGAATTGGCTGGTCAGTGGACTGGCATCAGAGGCCACATTGGTCCTCTATGATGGTTCACCGTTTTATCCTCAGCCCGCCTCGTTGATTGATATGGCAGAGCAAGAACAGGTCAGCATTTTTGGCACCAGTGCAAAATATATCAGCGCACTGGAGAAGGCCGATGTCAAACCGCGCACAAGCCATAAACTGCCTCACTTGAAGGCGCTGCTCTCCACAGGTTCGCCACTCTCCCACGAGAGTTTTCGCTATGTCTATCGCGACATTAAAAGTGATCTCTGTCTGGCTTCGATTTCCGGGGGCACCGACATCATCTCCTGCTTCGTCCTCGGCAACCCCTGCCTGCCGGTTTGGGAAGGTGAAATCCAGTGCCGCGGGCTTGGCATGGCGGTTGAGATTCGCGATGACCAGGGCGAGCAGATAGTGGAGGAAAAAGGTGAGCTGGTCTGCAGCCAGCCATTCCCCAATGCGCCGATCTATTTTTGGAATGACCCGGAAGACAAGAAATATCGCAGCGCCTATTTTGAGACCTATCCCGGCATCTGGGCGCAGGGCGATTATGGCGAAATTACTGAGCACAACGGGGTGATTATTCACGGTCGCTCGGATGCGGTGTTAAATCCCGGCGGAGTAAGAATCGGGACCGCTGAAATCTACCGCCAGGTGGAAAAGCTCGACGAAGTGATCGACAGCATATGTATTGGCCAGAATTGGGAAGACGATGTGCGAGTGGTTTTGTTTGTTGTGCTGCGCGAAGGTGTGGCGCTCGACGACGGGTTGCAGCAGAAGATTCGCAACACCATTCGCAGCGAGACCACACCGCGCCATGTACCGGCAAAAATTATTCCAGTAACCGATATTCCGCGAACCATTAGCGGCAAAATTGTTGAGCTAGCGGTGCGCAATGTGGTGCACGGTGAAGCGGTGAATAACACCGATGCACTCGCCAACCCAGAAGCTCTTGAGCAGTTTAGAGCGATCCCGCAACTGCAGTGCTAACGCTGCGATTAGTCCGGTAAGTTAGCCTGCAAAAAGCGCAACATATTGCCACCCATTACCTTGCGAATCTGCTCTTCTCTGAGACCGATATTGAGTAAATGTTGAGTAACCACAGCCATTTCACTGCCGTCAAAAGAGGTGGTGACGGTGCCATCAAAATCCGACCCCAGCGCAACGTGGTCTTCGCCCACAAGATCAATACCGTAGGCAATCGCCTCGGCCACAATGGCCGGGCTGTTGCCACAGATAGCACCATCCCAATAACCCACCGCAATCAAGCCGCCCGCCTCAGCAATCTGCAACATCAGTTCGTCACTGATATTGCGCGGCGATTGGCAGTGCCCCTGAAAGCCAGTGTGACTGACTAACAGAGGCCTATCGCTGATCATCAAGGTGTCGGCAACCACAGCTTCTGAGGAATGTGAAACATCAATCATAATCTCCAGTTCACGCATTCTCGCAACTGCCTCGCGACCAAACTCCGTCAGCCCGGCGCCACTGGTACCGTGCAGCGAACCACCGAGTTTGTTATCAAAGAAGTGCTGCAAACTCATCATCCGAAAACCGCGATCGAAGAGTCGCTGAATATTAGCCAGATCGCCATCCAGAGCATGTGAACCCTCGGTGCCGAGCAGGCCTCCAATTAACTTGGGGTTGCTCTCGCGACGCTGGAGAAAGGTTTCCAGTTCAGTAGTCGAGGTAATCAACATTAGATCGTCAGGGCTGCGCGCAGCCAACTGGTGGAGCTTGTCTGCTTGAAACAGGGCGCGTTCGGCAAGGCTGGTCCAGGTCGCAATCGGCCAGCGCTGCATCAGTGCCAGAGAGGTAATGTTGTCCCGCGCATCCGTTTCATTGGTGTCATAGTTCTGACCACTGGGTGACTTGGTTACCGTAGTAAACATCTGCAGTGCCATATTGCCCTGCTGCATCCGCGGAAAATCCAGGTGCCCATAATCGTACTGCTGGGTGAGGTCACGCATCCACAGCAAGCTGTCGGCATGCCAGTCACCAACAATTAAGCTGCTGTGTAACTCAGCGGCTTCGGGGGAAATAATGTATGGCTGGTGCGCGTCGACCGGGTTTTGGTCATCGTCCAGCATCGGTGGTGCAACGACAAAAAACAGCACCAGAACCAAACCGATAATTGTTAGCGCAAGATAGGATTTTTTCATGTATTTTCTCACTGGTGTTTTACAGCACATCATAGCTGTGTAATTGGTTGATTCGAATGACCGCCTGCACCTCATGCACATACACTTCGCGCAGTTCTGAATAATACAACAGTGTTTCGGCCAATTGACTCCCGCTAGGACCCTCAGGGTTGAGTGCAGCGAGTTCAGCGCGCCGCACACGCAACTTTCGATAGGCGCGATGGGTATTGAGATTATGCAGATAGGCTTCGACCGCCTCGCTCACATTATCAAATCGGGCCACCTCATGTTTGGAGCCCTGCGTGCGCTGTAAGGGCACCATGCCGCAGCCCTTTTTGTAGCACCACTGGCCAAACAGGTTATTGCCTTGGCGGGCAAACCGCGAGGTGCCCCAGGCTGATTCAATCGCCGCCTGGGCCAGCACCAAAGAAGGCGGAATCGGTGCAACGCGCAGCAACAGTGTTTTAATGACCTCAGACTCGCTGACATTGTCCATCGGCACCGCGTAGCGGTTAGCCAACTGGCTTAACCTACGCCGCTGGAAAAATGATAAATCACCGGTGCTGTCAACCAGTTGCTGTAGTTCAACACGCTGTTCGATAATCGACTGATTACTGTCGACAACCAGCGGCAGCATATAGTCAAAAAATGCCGTTTTTTTCTGTTTTACATCAGTGTATTGGGCAAAGTCGGGCAGCGGCTCTCGGCCTGCTTGGCAGCTGACGACGACAGCTAATGTGATAACCAGTACGGCGATGATTTGCCCTGCACGCAGACGACCCATCAACCCTTCCTCAAGTCGCTGAGCAGTTTGCGCGCCGCCAAAATAAACAATGTCGCCGAGACCAGATTGATCAATGACACAATGCCCAGTGAGTAGCGCAGTGATTCACTGCCATAGGCTGGGGCGAGAGCATCGCTGATCATCCCCACTACCAGTGGTCCCATACCGAGACCAATCAGATTGAGAATAAAGAACAAAATCGCCGAGGCCATCGCACGCATACTCGGACTCACCAGATTGTGCGAGATGGCGATGGTCGGCCCGAGATAGAAGGCACCGAGCATCGTGGCGAAAAACAAGCAGGCCAATGTTAAGCGCGGATCGGCAACAAATACCGCAGACAGCATTAATGGCACACTGCAGGCGCCGGGAATCGCCGCAATCCAGAGGTACCAACGCTTGTCGTTGGCACCATATCGGTCAGCCAAAACACCGCCGAAATAGGTTCCCATGGCACCACCGATACCTGTGATCAGAGCCAGGCTGGTGCCCACCTGCATGCTGGTAAAGTCATGGGAGCGAATAAGAAATGAGGGCATAAAGTTGCCGATACCATAGCTACTAAAGGCATTCAGGCCAGCAGCAATGGCGAACAATCGAAACGAACCGAATTCCCTCAACGTACGCAGGGTTTCACCAAAGGTGGCCGGGGCTTCCAGAGCGCGGCCGTCGAGCCCGCCGCGAACCGGTTCTCTAATCGTCAGGCGGACCAGCAATGCGACCAAAAATCCGGGTATGCCGACGACAAAAAATGCTGCCCGCCAACCAAACTGGCTATTGATCCAACCGCCGATCAAAAAACCGAACAGAATACCCAGATAAACTCCGGTGGAATAAAACGACAGTGCACTGCCGCGCTGCTCAGGCGGGTAGTAGTCGGAAATAATTGAATGTGACGGAGGGCTGCCGCCGGCCTCCCCGACGCCGACGCCAATTCGTGCCATCAGCAGCTGCCAGAAATTCTGCGTCAAACCAGAAAGTGCCGTCATGCCACTCCAGACGGCGATGGCCAGCGAAACAATATTGCGGCGATTTCCGATATCAGCCCAGCGCGCGATGGGAATGCCGACACTGACATAAAAAATAGCAAAGGCGAATCCTGTCAGCAGCCCGAGTTGCGAGTCGGAGAGGTCCATATCAACCTTGATCGACTCTTGCAAGATAACCAGAATCTGCCGGTCAATAAAGTTGAGCGAGTAGACCAAGGTGAGTACGACCAGCACATAGCGGCGATAGGATTTAGATGGTGTCGCAGCATCTGCGTTGGCCTCTGCGGATTTCTCTGCAGAGGCCGCTTTGGCGGGGGAAGTGTCAGTCATGAAGGGCTCTACTGTTGTTATTGTTATTAGGGCACCAGTCTTTGTTCTTATTGGTCCAATGTAACATCATCACAACAAAACTAACATCTGCTATTCGGTCGTCCACTGCTGGCGTTATTGCACAATCCGTCCAAACGGAAACGGCCTTAACGATTCACCACGGAATTCCGACAACGGATCGATCGACTGACCGCGAAGTGTCTTTGATGTCGGCGAAACTGTTGGGCAACTACCGGTTTCAATAAAGCTCAACGCTGTCGCCAGTTGCGCCTCGTCGGGATCACCCAACACATGCGTCAAATCGTCAGCAACCGCACAGCCGCGCACTTCAGCGCCGAACATATCGTCGCTGTCCGAGGGGATAAAGCCGTCGGCATAGTCACCAAAGCCCTTGGCATTCTGACCTTTAAAATGGACCGTAAAATAGGTCACGCCGCAGTTATCAATGCCGTAAAACCCATAGGGCTTACCGCGAGTGGTCTCACCGATCAGAATTACCTCGACATCAATACCGCGCAAACCATTAATAAAGGCCTCGCTGGCAGACGCCGTATCGCCCGTTGCCAGAACAAACACCCGGGGCAGGTTCAATCGCGGCAACACTCTGCCCTGAGAGGCAGAGAACCCGGCTGCAGTGGTGCGAAACAGTGTTGGCTGCAGTGGGTCACCGGTAATAGGATTAAAACTTGGGTGTTTGTCGTTAAAAATCTTCTCTTCAAAAACCTGACCTGAAGCCACATTGCCCGCCACCATAAAGGCCAGTTCAGAGGCTATCGCCAGATAACCTCCACCGTTGTAGCGCATATCAATAATCAAATCGTCGATATTGCTGTTGGCAAATTGTTCAAGGGCATTGATCAGCAGGACTTCTGATGCGCCGAGAAAATCGTTATAGGTTAAATAACCCACTTTGCTGCCGGCGACATTGAATGTCCGACTATTTTTCACCGCCAGGGATGTAACCTCGGTACTGGTCAGGGTGACGGTGCGTGTCTCAACAGCATTTAAATCGCGAATCACAAAACTGTGTGACTCTCCCACTGCCGAGGGAAACAGTCCTGCATTCAATGCATCGGCACTGCCATCTTCAACTAGCGCGTCATCGACCTGGATAATTTCCGCGCCACGGCTGATGCTGTTGGCTGCAGCGGGCGAGTTGGGTTCGTTGTAGGTGACCAGAATCCGACGCGGCGGAGAACGACTGATCAACGCTAAGTTAAACCCGTATCCGGCTGATATACCAGACTGCGAGAGTTGCTCCCAGACTTCGGTATCGTAGGTAAAATGGAATTGATCAACCGGGTTGCCAGACGGCGTGAGTGCATTGGTTTTCATCAACTCAAAGTAATCGAGACGGTCGGCGACGGTGCCCGGATCAACATCGACAATATCGCTGTACCAGAGATAGGTGTCATTGCTAAAAGAGCGAATCCAGAAATTTTCATCGGTCATGGTGCCCTGAGTATCACCATAATCCCCTGAGCGCGGCACTGCACAACTGTCTGCAAAGTTTTCAGCTGCCGCAAACTGACCACTCACCCAACCCGATGCCGCGCTGTTGGACATGCCACCCGAGCCGGCTCCCACAGGATTGTAATTGGACGCTGAATTGTCGGAACCACCGCCACCACAGGCAGATAAACTCAGAATGCAGGTCAGAAGTAATAGCGTTTTCATGTCAATTGTATTCATCTCTTTTAGACTCAGCGGATGATTTATGTAAAAGGCCGGCTTTAAGAATCCCCTAAAAACTTACGGCTTACTCGCAACTCTGTTTATACGAGAGTCATAGCAATTTGGATAACTGAACAATGGCCAGCACCACAAATGTCTGCCTAAGCAATCGTCGCCACGCCCCAATAATTATAACCGGCAAACTTTGGTGTGCCAGGCAGATACATTTCCTCCATAGTCTCAATACTAAAACCCGCAGATTCAATTAGCTGGGGAATATTGCGATTGAGATGGCAACCACCGGCAATCTTGCCCCAGTAAGGGTCGATACGTCCCTGCCACTTTGCCACACCAGCATCAGGTGCCAGCCCGTGTTCACAAAATATAAGCTTGCCGCCGGGCTTTAACACCCGGCGTATCTCGCGGTTAGCGGCCAGAGCATTGGGAATGGTGCACAGCGTGTAGGTGATCACCACCGTATCAAAGTGATCATCAGGCAGCGGCATATCTTCAGCACTGCCAATCAGCAGCTCTACGGTCAGACCTTTTTCCTGAGCCGCATTGGCAGCGACTTTGCTTGCCATATCATTGAGCTCCGGGGAGGGATCGAGGCCGATGACCTTTTGCACGTTGGCAACATCGTAAAAGGGGATATTCAGCCCCGAACCAATACCCACTTCGAGCACCAACCCCTCGGCCAGGGGAACCACTTTGCCGCGCTGATAGAGAATCGGCTTGGCGCCGCAGGCGCAGTTGAGAAAGGTTGGCAGAATATATTTATCGTAGAAGCCCATAATGATTTCAGCCTGTCATATCAGATTATTGTTATTGGCAACACAGCGTCAGCTTAACTCGATAGAGCCATCGCGGCCAGATTTAGTGGCAAGACATTCCTGGGGATTTCTGCATCGCTTTTGTCATCACTTTTGTTAGTACTATTGCCGCAGTTAGTTAGCATGCTTATAATATTTGGCTTATAACAAATTAGCCAATAATGAACGCTGTCGCAATCTCTGTGAGCTATTCAACATGAGCCATTCAACTGACGAAAGCCTGGGCTTTATTATCCACGATGTCGCGCGCATGCTGCGCCGGGATTTTGATCGCCGCGCTCAGGCGTTTCACCTGACCCGCTCGCAGTGGTCGGTGCTCGCGCTGTTGATTCGTGAAGATGGCGCGCAACAGAAACGACTTGCCGACATTATCGGTGTGACCGCGATCACCATGACTGGTCTGGTCGACAGGCTTGAGCGCGATGGCTGGGTAGTTCGCCGCGAGGACCCACAGGATCGCCGCGCCAAACTGGTCTTTCTCACCGACAAGGTCGAGCCGCTTAAAGCGAAGATCAAACAGCTCAGCGAGCAGGTTCGCGAGGCGGCGCTGCAGGGAATTTCGGAGTCTGAGCAGCAGCAATTGACCGATTTGCTGTTGCGGATGCGCTGCAATCTCAGTGCGCAAGATAGCGACAGCAAATAACTAATAACTAATAACTAATAACAAGCAATTAAAAAATAATTAAAAATCTGAAACAGGATAATTCCGTGTCTGACAATATTAAACGTAGCTTTCTGATCCTCGCTGGCCCGCTGTTGATTGCCGCTGTCGCGATCTATCTCTACCTGCATGGCGGCCGCTTTATCGAGACCGATAATGCCTATCTCAAAGCCAACAAGATCTCTATTGCCAGTGAAATATCCGGTAAGGTGGTTGAGGTGCTGACCACCGACCACGGTCGCGTCGAAGCCGGTCAGGTGCTGTTCCGGGTTGATGATCAACCCTATCAGATCGCTCTGGCGCGGGCCGAGGCCAATCTGGTAAAAGTGGGTGGTGATATCGAAAGTCTTAAAGCCGACTATCTGAACAAACTCGCCGATCTGGATAAAACCAAAACCCAGCAGGCATTTTATCAACGCGAATTTAAACGTCTGGGCAAGCTGCTGCAAAGCAACGCGGTCTCTAGCGCGCAGGTGGATCAGGCGGAATACCTCTATCGCAATGCGGTCAACCAGATGCAAGTTACCTCGCAGGCTCTGGAAGTGGTCAAAGCGCGCCTGATTGATATCGAGCTGCCACTGCAACAACACCCGGATTATCTGTTGGCGCTAGCCGAGCGTGATTCGGCGAGACTGGATCTGGCCCATGTGCAGACCGTTGCGCCACGCGCAGGGGTGATTGCCAACTTCGGCATGCAGACCGGCGAATATATTATTGCCGGCGCGCCGCTGTTTAGCCTGGTTGACGATGCTCACATCTGGGTCGAAGCCAACTTTAAAGAGACCGATCTGACTTATCTGCAGCCGGGTCAGCCGGCGACCATCGAGATTGATTCCTTCCCTAATCAAAACTGGCAGGGTCGTGTCGCCAGCATTACACCGGGCACCGGCTCCGAGTTTTCTTTGCTGCCCGCTCAAAACAGCACTGGCAACTGGGTCAAGGTGGTGCAGCGCATCACGGTAAAACTTGAGATTGACCCAGCCACCACACCTGCCAGCCTCAGAGCCGGCATGAGTGCAGTGGTCAAAGTTGACACCGGCCATGTGCGCCAACTGTCGTCGCTGCTTTAAGACGGTCGGCCAACCTCCATGACTGTTGCTGTTGAACTCAGCCCCCGGGTTAAATCCGCTGTGACCGCGGCAGTGATGATCGCTGCAATTATGCAGATGCTCGACACCACTATTGCCAATGTCGCCCTGCCCCATATGCAGGGCAGCTTGTCGGCAACCCAGGACCAGCTGGCGTGGATTCTGACCTCCTATATTGTCGCGGCGGCGATTATGACGCTACCTGTCGGTTGGCTGTCAGGCCGCTATGGGCGCAAGAATGTGTTTGTGGTCTCGATTGCCGGTTTCACCCTGGCTTCATTGCTGTGCGGCGTGGCCAACTCGCTCAACGAGATGATTCTGTTTCGGATATTGCAGGGACTGTTTGGTGCCTCGATGGTACCGCTGTCGCAGGCAATTCTGCTCGATATCAATCCCAAGGAATCGCACAGCAAGGCTATGTCGCTGTGGGCGGTAAGCGTGATGATCGGCCCTATTCTCGGCCCTACTCTGGGTGGTTTTTTAACCGAATACTATTCCTGGCGCTGGGTGTTTTATATCAATCTGCCGCTGGGTATTGCGGCGTCGTTTATTCTGCTGACCTTGATGCCGGATTCCGACCGTGAAGAGCGCGCCTTCGACAAACTTGGCTTTGTCGCGCTGGCCATTTTTATTGCCAGCATCCAGTTGATTCTCGATCGCGGACATCATCTCGACTGGTTCGACTCGCTGGAGATTCAACTCTATTGCGGTCTGGTTGCCGCTGCCATGTGGGTCTATGTCACCCACACCAAAACAACAAAACATCCGTTCCTGACGCCGGCCATTTTTCAGGATCACAATTTTGTTACCTCGTTGATATTTATGTTTTTTATCGGCCTGATTCTGCTCGCCACCATGGCACTGCTGCCGCCCTATATGCAGAATATTATGGGCTATCCGGTCTTTGATGTGGGCACCATTCTCGCACCACGCGGTTTTGGCACCATGATTTCGATGCTGGTGCTAGGTAAATTTGGCAACCGACTCGACCCCCGTGGGCTCGTGTTGTTTGGATTAATTACCACAGCCTATTCACTTGGGCAGATGTGTCAATTCAACAATTTTGTGCCTGCACAGATGATTGTTACCACCGGCATTATGCAAGGCTTTGGACTCGGCTTCGTGTTCATGCCTCTGAGTACCCTCGCCTACTCCACGCTGGAGGCAAAGTATCGCGACGAGGCAGCCGCGCTATTCAGCCTGATACGCAACCTTGGCAGCAGCATTGGCGTATCGATTGCCTTCTCTCTTTTTGCTCGCAACGTTCAGACCCAACACGCATATCTGAGCGAACATATCACACCATTCTCGATGGGCATTGGAATCCAGCAATTGCCGCAAATTCTTAACAATGAAGTTGTTTCAGCCCTGATGATGGTGGACGCAGAGATCAATCGACAGGCCGCAACGATTGCCTATATCAACGACTTTAAGTTAATGATGTGGGTAGTGGTTTGCATGATTCCGATGGTAGTTCTGTTGCGTAAGCCACCGGCGCAGATAATCGCTCAAAGTACCGCCTAAATAGGGCCCATTGAAACGCAGCCGGCAAAACTGCCCGGCTGCGGCGGGTGATTATCGCAAACTTAATGCCTGTCTGATGCTGCAAAGACCTTATAAAATTTTGTCCGGTCCTTGATATTGATCGCACGGTGCAATTTGCGCGAAATATCCTGCGCCGAGAACATACCGCGAATCTGGTGATTGTGGCGGTCCAGCACCAACGCATAATGCTGCCCCTCGCGGGTCAATGCCTCGATTACTTCACCGATCGTGGCATGGTGCAGCTGATTTATATCGAATGCTTTGAGACTGTTTTTCGGGGTCATTAAATCGCCCACTTCGATATCACTGGATGCAAATCCCTCTGAGCGCTTCCTCACCATAACCTGATCATCGAGATCTTCACTACTGATCACGCCGAGAAAGTGGTTGTCACTGTCGACAACAAACTTTAGTCGCACATGAGATCGGCGCATCATTTCTTTGGCGGCGATCGCCGCTGTAGTCACTTCGATAACCAGCGGTGGCACCTTGCGAAAATCGGAAAAAAACATTTTAGCGGGACTTTCCGTCGTTAGCTGGAGTTGCTCTTCGGGCCAAACCAAGTCATCAATTTCAGTTGGGTTGTAAAAATTAAGTTTTGTCATATTGATTTCACTCCACATTGTCAGCCTGATTACCTGAGTAAGTCTTCAGCCAGATCTGACTGTTTTTTTACTATTGCAATTAGAATCTACCCTCGAGGATAGATATTGAGAAATCAAACTGACAGGATGGGGGGTGCACGGATTGCATGGCAGCCCGAGAGCCCGGGGGAAACTGCCATAGTAGAGTAGTAGAACGTTGCAGCGGACTGGCCGAGAATGGCCGATGGAAAATATGGCGACAGACTTTTACACAGCTTGTCTTCAAACTCAGCAGCCTCGTCGCCGGCCTTATCCACCGATGTTAAAGAAACACCGGTCAAACTGTGGCTATCCGCTATACCACTCCAGCCACTGCAGCTGGTGGCGCTGACAAAAATAGCGAGCAGTAGGTAAAGCGGATATCGCATCATGATCTATATGTGAGCAACGGTTCCTGGTTGAAGCTGCTGTGCAAAGATAAAGTCTTTGCCACTATTCCTAATATCGGCCAAAAGCTGTCAATTAGCAACGAATAAATAATCGTAACCGAACCAAACAAACAGGCTACAGAGGATCAGCGTGACTAGCATGGCTGGAGTACCCTTGCGTAACCACATCAACGGGGTGATCGCCATAGTATGGTCACCAGTCTCACGGGCAAGGCGTTCGGAGATGGTCACGATATACACATTGGCGGTGGAGCCAATATGCGAACCATTACCGCCCATGCCCACACCCATGGCCAGCGCCCACCATAATACACTGACATTAACCCCCTCCTGCTGCAACCCGGTGAGCACCGGAATCATCGCGGCAGTGAAGGGAATATTATCAACCAGTGCCGAGAGCACCGCAGCAATCCACAACAATTCCAGCGCGGCAAATTTAGGATGCTCGATGATGGTATCGCGGAACGACTCACCGACGAGCTCCAATAAACCAGACTGTTCAACACCGCCAATAAGAATAAATAGCGAGATAAAGAAAATCAGTAAAGGGGTTTCCAGGTACCCGGTGACGACTTCAAGTTCAATCTTGCGAGACATGAAAATCAGCAGCGTCAGGCAGGCTCCGGCGACCAACCATGGCTCCCAACCAATGCGGTGATGGACCACAAATAACACCACCATAATCAGCATGACCAAAAGCGACTTGTGCCACAGACGGCGATTTTTATATTCAACCACGTGATCAAAACTGTGCGCTATCGATGTATGCAACTCTGCCTTAAACATCATGGCCAACACGACCAGTATGCCCAGCCAGGCTAATAGAACCGGAGGGGCCATGTGGATAAAGAACGTATTGAAACTGATATTCGCTGCCGAACCGATCATCAGATTCGGTGGATCACCCACCAGAGTTGCTACACCACCGGTATCAGACAACAGTGCTGCTGCCAGTAAATAGGGTATAGGTGAAACGCCCATGGAGCGGCAGATCATAATAATCAGCGGACCAAAAATAATGACTGTCGTGACATTGTCGATAAGCAATGATATCACCGTCACCGTCGTGCCGAGCAGCACCAGAAGCTTAAGCTGCGAGCCGCCGCTGACACGAGCCAGGTACTGGGCAAGGTGGTCGAAGCCGCCGGTGCTAATTATAATCGAGACCATAACCATCATAATGGCCAGCAAAAAAACCACGTTCCAATCAATCGCCTGGAGAGCCAGTTGAGGCGAATAGAAGCCAAAATATTGCCCGGCAATAATAATGGCGCCGGCACCGGCCATGGCAAATTTTGCCCGCTCAATGCCGTGAAACTGTTCTGTGAAAATACCTAAAAATGTCAGACCGAGAATCGTTGCAGAGACCAACATCGCGGATGACAGCGAGTGAGTTAATTCAATCATGTTTGATTTTCCTGGCGAGATATAAAAAAATCTAAAGGGTTTAAATTTAAATGGTGCAAAGCTGTAAAAAGTGTAAAAAGCTGTATAGATTGGCACGGGGAGGAAAACAGTAACGCAGAGATGCTAATACAGAACAACAGAAACGCTGCCGCCGCGTGAACACACTAATTCATAGACTAAAATTGATATTTTTAAAGTTTTTCTACCCAACACCGGATCAATATCTTTACTCGATAAAATACTTGGGCATAAAAAAATCCCAGTCACTTAGTAACTGGGAGTAACTGGGAGTAACTGGGGTTAACTGAGAGTAACCGGGATTTTTCTATCAATGGCAATTTTTCAGCCACCGCAAGCGCACATTTAATCGTCCAGCTCGATTTTAAGCGCCTCATAGGTGCCAGCACTGTTGACTCTGGTTTTGACCTCAAACTTATCAGACCCTGAGACAGCGGCTAGAAATACTGCCTTTTCAACTTGACGGTCATACAGTTCAAAATACGTGGTCGTGATAAACACAATACGAATACCTTGGATAGTGACACCTGCGCTATCAATTGAGCCATAACCTTCAAACTCGCGCTCAGATGCGCCATAGCTGTCGTCATCATTGTCGCTGTCATCGTACTCACTATCGCTGGATTCCAGTTCAACTTTTGTCACAATCAGCTGACCAGTACTATTGCGCAGGGCTTTGACCTCAACCACTGGATTGTTGAGTGCATTAACCGCGGCAATAAACTGCGCCTGACTAACCAGCGCATAGCTTTCATACAAAGTTGATGCGTCAAATAACAGGTTATAGCCATTGTTTAAGCTGATGCCACTGCCATCAATTGCCGTCACTGCGCCCTTGACGGTAAAGTCATAGGAGGCGTATTGGTCATCATTATCTGAACTAGTGCCCGACAAATGTTCATCCCGCTCAGACTCCAGTTCTACCTTAAGTGCTGTAAGAGAACCAGAGATGCTTCGCAGAGCACGCACACTGACATAGGGAGCGGAACTCACTGCCGATAAGAACGTAGCCTGAGCCACTACGCGATCATTGACCTCAAAAACCGTTGTTGCGGTATAGCTAATCATGTTTCCGTAAAGTGTGAGCGAGCTGTCTCCGACCTGTGTCGCAATACCCTCTAATTTTATGCCACTACGATCGTCATCATTTTGATCCTGATAGTCATCGGAATCCTGATAATCGCTGTAGTTACCATCGCTATCGAGGTGATATTCACCGGCTTCGTTATGTAGATAACCATCGTCGTCGGAGTAATAAATTTCACCATTAATTATGGTATTCGCGCCGATATAGTCATCAAGATCATTGTCACTGCTATCTCGCTCAAGACGATAGGCAACTAACTGTGCTCCATCATACTGGCCATTCACGTCAACATAATCACCGATAGCGAGTTGCTCAATACTAAACATTCGATAGACGCCCGTTTCATCTTCGAGCTGTGTTGTCGATTGAATCAGCACAGTAATGCCAGCTACCTCAATCGTACTCGCGGCAAGATTTATCGCCGCCACGGTACCTTCAACCTCGAGATTTGAAGGTGCTCGAACATAGGCCCGAGCCGCGATCAGCGTCTGACCATCGCTAGACCGTTGACCGCGCACTGACAGGCGAGCACCCAATGCAATGTCGCTGTCATCACCGCCGACATACAGTGTCTCAGCATTGGTTTCTACTGAGTAACCATTGATAGAAAAAGTCGATCCATCCCTGTACTCACTGACCACACCTTCCAGCGAAATCTCAGTTTCAACCGCCAAATCATCATCGAAATAACCACCAGACAGTGCGTAGTTACCCTGGCCAGATTCCAGCTCTATCGAGCTGGCGATTAATACGCCGGCGTTGTTGAGGCTACCTTTTACTTCTACCCATTGATTGACTGATGCACTGAACCCATTAGCCACAGCGGTGTAATCAATCATCTGATTGCCGATATTCAAGGTTGATAACGTTACATCAACAGCGCTGACTATGCCCTCCACTTTGAATTGCGGCAGACTATCGGGGCCCTCTTTATCAATACGGGTTGCTAGCAAACTACCATCTTGCTGATCAAAGCCGGAAATATTCAGCACATCACCGAGAGCGATATCAGATAGTTCCGCCAGGTTAAAATTGTCACCGAAAATGGTCTCCAGATTAGTCTGTACGACTCTTCCCAGTACCGTAACGGTGGCGGCAATGGGGTCAATCGCAGACGCTGTACCAATCAGATCAACATCGTAAACGACCCTGTCGGCAACACCTGTTACCCCATCATCATTGACTGTACCGCTCACCCAGACGATGTCACCGACGTCGAGTTCCTGTTCTGCATTAGGCAGATCATCGAGATCGCCATTAACAAATTCGGTATTGGTGGTGTCGTACTTCACACCGTTGATATAAATCGAACCAAATGCAGTGATGACACCGCTGCTCAATGTCTGTGGCTGAGCGATTCCTGAGCTGGGATCGCTGTTATCACAAATACCGTCGCCATCTGTGTCAGTGGTTTCAGTAGCATCAAGTGGACAGGCATCATCAACATCTGCGACACCGTCTCCATCATCATCCGTATCAGCATTATTTCCGATACCGTCATTGTCGGTATCGAGGCTTTCGGATGGATCAAGATCAAATGCATCATCGATGTCAGCAACACCATCGTTGTCATCATCACTATCGTTAAGATCGCTTATGCCATCAGAGTCGCTGTCGAGTCCTGAATAGTCGTCATCATTGTCATTAGATCCCCCGCCTCCGCAGCCAGCCAAGACTAATATCAAACTGATCATTAGTGCGCGTAAAAGTACTATGTTCATTTTTTTGTTCTCTTATTGGATAACTTCACGACCGCATATTACTGGTCGATTCTTAAAGAACACTTAAGACAAAAACAAAAAAGCCTCTAAATAGAGGCTTAGCGAGTGATACTGTGACGAGCAAGGCTACAACAGAGCCGCCATCTGTCGCGCCGCATTAAGCTTGGCTCTAAAGGTTTCATTCCGAGCCGCGCCTGCCACCGGCTGGCTGGAAAACCAAACCATAACCGTGTCGGCCTTGCGATTGATATAGATAACCTGACCATGAATTCCCACAGCGGCAAACTCACCAATGCTCTCGTCGAGAATCCACCACATATTGTGATAGGCAGTCCATAACTCTTCTTTGTAGTTAGTATTGGTGGCCATATTGGCGCGCAGTCTGTCGTTGATATTCAGTGAGGCATCAACCCATTCTGCCGGAATCACCTGTTCGCCATTAAACTTGCCGGAGTCACGAATCATCATGCCAAAGCGCGCCGCATCACGCACAGTGCTATTCATGCCTCCGGTCACAGCAGGCATATAAGCTCGATCGACCAAAAAGGTGGCATCGTGCTCGGCACCCAGTTTTGCCCAGATATTTTGTTGAATAAAGTCCTTAAAAGGCTGGCCGCTAATACGTGAAATCATCCAGCCAATAACATCTGCATTGGCCGAGTTGTAATCAAAATTATCTCCCGGCTCACGATTAGGATCGGGCTTGATAAAACGTGACAGAAAATCATGCACGCCGTAAATGTCACTATTATTAGGCTGCACATCACGCGCGCCAGGCAAATAAGCCATATTCAGAGCGGGTGCATAATGCTGCGCAAAGTCTGAACTGAGATCGGTATAGGTCTCCTTGAAATCCAGCGAAGTGGCGTGATCCAGAACTTGCTGAACCGTTACCCGCTCAAAACCACTGCCTTTTAACTCAGTAATATAATCGGCCGGCGAGGCATTCAGGTCGACCTTGCCCTGTTCCACGAGTAAGCCAAAGGCGCTGCTGGCGAGAGATTTACTCATCGAAAACCATATATGCTGGGCGTGAGCGTTAAAACTGTGGAAGTAGTTTTCATGCAGTAATTGGTTGCCCTTGATAATGGCCAGACCGTCGGCAAAGTTGTGCTCAAATATCTGGTCGAAGCTCTGCTTCTGCCCCCCTGTTGAGACAAAGACTTTTTCGCCCAACTGCGGTTGATAAGGACCGGGCAGTTCAACGATTTTTCCCTGTCGCGGGATCACCACTGCATTGAGGGGCGCACCCGTGTTCTGGAACGCCCATTTGCTCATCGGATAGTCGCGGTAATTTTGCATCGTGACTTGAGTGCTTCGCGCCGGCGGCACCCCCTGCATAGGTTCTGAGACGGCTGACTGATCGGCTGCAGCCGCAGGTATCGCGGTTATCAGCGCAGAAAATATTAAACTCATGCATGATATTGGGGCAGGCGTCGTCAGGTTTGATAAACCCATGGTAAAAATCCTCTCTTATACTTTTTATTTTTTATTTTTTATTTTATGGCTTCGCTTCACTTGGCAGTGTAATCCTAAAACCGGAATGACTTTAACATCTCGGCTCATTCAATAATATCCCGACACCACACCTTAACGGCGGTTTTCCACGGCCACTAAAAAGCCCCACCCGCCAACAGTTAAAAGGCAGAGTGGGGCTTTCTAGCCGGGGGAGGCTATCTTTTCGGCGCTCAAGGCGACTCTTCTGTCGCTTGAGCTTGAGCGTTGACCCTATAGCGCGCTGCTGTAATCCACCAGCTTTGACTTGTAGGTCTCGCGGGGCATTGAACCATAGCTGACGAGCTTGATATCTGAGGTCACCAGCAAGCGCTCGCGGATCTCACGTTTAATACTGTCCGCTAACCCGCTCGGTGGCGTTGCCATACCCTGACCCAACTCAATAGAAATTGGCAGGGGAGATGGCTGCGACACGCCCATTTTCGAGGGCTGAACCTGAAACATTCCGGACACATCATTGGCGTGGTTTTGTAGCACTGAGCGCAACGCAGTCGGGAAAAAGTTAACTCCGCGCACAATCAGCATATCGTCGGTACGGCCAATACATCGGATTCTCGGTCCGGTGCGACCGGTCGGATTTTCAGCCATGCTGACCACCACGTGATCACGGCTTCTAAAGCGCAGCAGTGGCATCGCCTCACGTTGGAGGGCGGTATACACCAACTCGCCCTGAGCACCGTCAACCCAAGGAATAGGCTGTCCTGACTCGCTGTCGATCAGTTCCACATGAACAAAGTCGCGGGCCATAAAGTTCATGCCGTTGCCATCTTCATCCTCCGCCCACACCGACAACGAAATGTCGCCAATGCCCATTGACTCACGAACGGTACAACCCAACGCAGACTCGATTTTTCCACGAATCATGGGGTCTCCGCCACCGGGTTCACCGGCGGTGATCATATTTTTCAGCCCCAGTGATTCCGGCGCAATACCATTATCACGGCACCATTCGATCAGGTAGAGCGCATAGGATGGTGTGCAGCTGACGCCGGTTGCACCAAGGCGTTGAATGGCTGTCACCATGCGCTCGGTATTGCCGGTGCCGACTGGAATCACATTGCACCCAATCTTGTCGAAACCATAGTAGACGCCGCCGGCAACAAACGGCCCGGCATTGAACCCTACAACAACCGATTGGCCTGGCTTAAAACCAGCCGCGGTATAACCACGCGCGACATTGGTGGCATACATATCCAGATCGTGTTGCGTCAGTCCCAGATAACAGGGCACGCCGGTCGTTCCGCTGGTGCTGAACACCCGGCGCAGCTTTCGTGGATCAACTGCCAGATGAGCACCGTAAGGCGGCGAATTGGCCTGGGTTGCGCGAATCTCGTCTTTCTCGGTGAACGGCAAGCGAGCGATATCTTCCAGGCCATTGATATCCTTGGCACTGGTGATTCCGGCATCGGCTAACTTCTTTTTATAAAAGTCGGAATGTTGTAGCAAGTAGTCCAGTTGGCGCTTAAACAGCTCATTATCGCGGACAAATTGCTCCTCCAACGGCCGTGTTTCAACGGCAGTGTCATACATCATATCGTTACCCTTAAGCTATTCGGTATAACCGAGGACTTAACTCTTGTTCCATCTCAGCGCGGCGTTAGCAACATTCGCACCCAGTGCTGCGGCGGTTTTGAGATCGGACTTACCCGGCGCGGTATCCGCGTCAACATCAACATTCGATTGCGCCATGGCACCCAACGATGCGCCGAGCTGGTTTAAATCATCTTTCGATCCGCCCGAGTGGTTATTGCCCGGCATCAGATTGAGATTGACCCACACCATGCCGTGCTGGGCAGCAAGCGTACAAAATTGAATCAAGGTGTTTTGCTTGTCACCGTTCTGGGAACCGGAGTTGGTAAAGCCGGCCGCGATTTTGTGGGCCCACTTTTGCTCCATCCAGCGAGCTGAAGTAGCGTCCATAAACCCTTTAAAAGCGGCACTAGCAGATCCCATATAGGTGGGCGAGCCAAAAATAATGGCGCCGGCCTGATCGAGCTTGGCCCAAGCTGGCGACTCAGTGTCGACCAGGTCTTCGACCGAAATCAGATCCGCTTCGACACCCGCAACTGAATTGACTCCTTCGGCGACGGCCTGTGCCTGACGCTCTGTATGTCCATAGCCTGAGTGATAGGCAATAGCGACTCTCATAACAACTCCTTAACGGTGAAACTGTTCATTGTTGGGTGTGTGATCTCCGCCCAGCCAGCGGGCCAGATCAGCGTGCGCTTCAATTTTCTTCTGCGCGTTGATTGCTTCTGCGTCTTCGTGATCAACCGTAAATTCAACCAGCAGCCCGGCAGGATCTTTGACATACAGCGAATAGCAGTAGCCGTGATCGAGAATATACGTATCTGGCGCTTCATAGCCGGCCGCCGCCAGTCGATCGCGAATGCCATCCTGAGTCTCTTTGTCGACAACCATGGCAAGGTGACGGAAGGCAGAATGGGCCAGTTCAGGCCCAAACTCTGCGTGGTCTTCAGCATCGCGGAACTGGAAGAATGCCAGTGCCGCGCCATTGCCAATATCGAAAAAGCAGTGCATGTAGACGCGTTCTTTACCAAACAAATCTGCTTTTTCACTCCAGGTGGCCGCGAGTTGAAAGCCGATCACCTCTTCGTAGAACTTGCGCACAGACTCCATATCATTGGTGACATAGGCGTTGTGGTGCAGCGCGCTTTTTATTTGTAATTGAGCAGTCATCGTCATTATCTCCCTGCTTAGAATCGCTTCATAAAATCAACGCCCCAGCGGCTAGGCAGTGCCTTCCACAGGAAGTTGTAACCCGGTGCCGGACCTGGAGAGTATTCAGTGTTGTACTCTTCATCAAAGGCATTTTTGGTCCAAAACATCAGTGACCAGTCATCTTCGGCTTCCAGACCAATGCGGAAGTCAACCACTGTGATCGGGCTGCGGCTGCTGACATTGCCTGGCTCCCACCAGGTGTCACCGGTGTACTGGTAATCGAAGCGACCAATAAAGTCAGCGTTGCCACCAAACAGACCGGTATTCTGGCGATAGGTCGCACCGATGTTCAATGTCGTCTCAGAGACTAACGGCGCCTGATTACCGACATGGGATGGATCAGCTGCTTTATCAATTTCCGAATCAGTCAAACCCACACCAATATAGGCACTCAGGCTTTCACTGATCAGAGCATTGGCTTCAAACTCGAGACCGCTATAGGTCACTTCATCGATGGTACCCAGGTTTTGGGTACTGGTGCCCGGATCAAAGAGGAAGAAATACGCATTCTCGAAATCCGTTGTGTAAAGAGCCAACGAGGCGCTGATGCGGCGATCCATAAAGAATGTCTTGGCGCCGACTTCAAAGGTTTCGGCAACCTGCGCATCAAAGACATCAGCTACGCCGGCAGTCGGTACCGCTTCACCCACACCTGTCTGGTTAAAACCGCCACTTCTGAAGCCACGGCTGTAATCGGCGTAGTAAGTAGTGTCATCATTGGGCTGCCAGCGCAGTGTTAATTTTGGCTGCATTTCAGACCAGGACTCTTTGCGTGCGTCACCAAACTGCAGGTCGAGACCAGAGGTGTTGTAAAGTGCCGGTGTCTCAGTGGTGTTCTCGCGGGTATCGCGGTCATAACGCACCGAAGCGGACAGCTCCACGGTCTCACTCAGATCCATCGACATCTGACCAAATACCGCCCAGGCAAAGTTGTCCTGGCTGTCAGCCAGAATGTTTAGCTGCGGCGATATATTGGTGGGGTCGACAAAAACCGATGGACGGAATGTTTTATACACATCAAACACGCCGTTGCCGCGGTCAATCTGGTTGCCGGTGGAAATATAGCGATCGGTGGAGATAGCGTAGGCACCCACAATATATTTAATCGCTTGGTCATCGGGCGAGGTGTAGCGAATCTCCTGTGACAGCGATTCCACTTCAAGATATTGATTTTGGCTCAAATCTGTGAGGCTGTCTCCGGTAAGAAACTTGATATAGTCGCCGAAAGCATCGTAGTTAAAGTACGACTGATCGCGTGGCGTGAAGCTGAACTGATCACCAGACAAGACTTCATCGAGATCGTCATAAGCGGTAATTGCTGTCCAGGTACCGCCATCAGTGTCCCACTCCACCTTCAAAGACGAGCTGAGGAAATTGCGCTCGTTATTACCCGGGTTATTCACCGTAATATCCAGATCGGTGTCATCTGCCTCAGCATCAATCACGAAATAGAGCGCTTGAGTCTCGAGGTTTGAATGGCTAATTCTAAAGTCAACAGACAGATCATCACTTGGGTCCCAGACCAGTCGCAGCCTCATCGATTGATCAGTTGCTGGATCAGCCAACTCATTGAGATATGTATTCTTCAGGAAACCGTTGGTATCCGTGTAGGAGCCGGACAGTCTGTAGTGCAGATTGTCGCTGCCGGCAACCGCACCGGAGAGTGATCCTCTAAATTTGGTTGAATCGCCTGACCCTGCACCCACTTCAATCGTACCTTCGGTCTCATCAGAAGGCGCTTTGGTAGTGATGGTAATGGCCCCGCCGATGGCGTTGCGTCCGTACAGCGCGCCCTGAGGTCCGCGCAATACTTCTACCTGCTCAATATCAAACAGTTGCTGGTTGAGCTGCGCGGGATTCGACATCAACACGCCATCGACCAGTACCGCCGCACTCATCTCACTGTTGCGGGCCTGAGAGACGCCACGAATATTGAGGAAGGAGTTGCCCGCATTTTGTGTTTGAACCAATGTGACATTGGGAGTCAGATTGACAAAATCCTGAGGCGTTTGAATGCCCGCCTGACGAATAGCATCTTCGGTAAATGCTTTTACCGAAATGGGACTGTCTTCCAGTGATTCAGCTCGCTTGCGTGCAGATACCACCACTTCCTCTAGCATAGGCTCAGCCTGGACTGGCACGACGTAGATCGGAGCAATGATCGCTGCTGCCAGGAGAGATTGCGAAAAGTTCTTCATAACAACGCCTCTTATTAATTATTATGTTGTCTTGCTTAAGTTTCTTGATTTAGTTTCTTTATTTAGTTTCTTTATTTAGTTTCTTGATCTCGTTACTCGGTTTGATTACCCCGTGGTTTCACGAATGTTTTCGCATATCGAAAACATTTTCGTTATACGAAACCAGTATGCATATGTTACCCTCCCAACGCAACTTCGGATCACTTCAGGAGAGAAAAAAATGACCGGCGACAAAACACGCGGCTCAACCAGTATCTGCGGATTCACTGCGGACGAGATTGAAATAAGAGGTAAAAACCTCGTTACCGACTTTATTGGTGAAATGGATTTTGTCAGCGCTTTTCTCTTTCAGTCTCTCGGCAAAAAGCCCACTGCAGTGCAGGTAGAACTGATCAACACAGTCATGGTTACTATCATGGAACACGGGCTAGTACCTTCCGCGATAGTCTCACGACTAACCCATTACGGTGCCCCTGAAAGTTACCAGGGTGCCATTGCCGCCGGCCTGCTGGGTGTCGGCGATCGCTATGCCGGCACCTCCAGCGCCTGCGGGCATTTACTCGAGCGCATGCATGCTGCCGACGATCCCAAAGCGGAGGCCAGTGCGATTATTCGCGAGCACCGAGCGCAACAACGTCCACTTCCCGGATTTGGCCATCCGATCCACAAGGACACTGACCCACGGGTTGAGCGATTGCTGAGTATTGCCGAGAACAGTGGCAGCAGCGGTGAATATCTGACACTGATGCGCCTGCTTGAGACCACCTTGTGCGAAGAGACAGGCAAGACCCTGGTCACCAATATTAGCGCTGCTATTGGCGCGGTGCTGGCGGAAGCGGGCATCCCTGCGTATATGATGCGCGGCATTGTGCTGACTGCCCGCTGCGCCGGCCTGGTAGGACATCTTGCTGAAGAGATGAACAATCCAGCCGCTCCAGCCATGTGGCAGGGTGCGCAGGATGCCGTGGACTACAAAGCCAACTAACTGCGACTGCCTTTAAATGACTGACTCCGAGACAACAGCGTCACATGCAACAATTTCACGCTCAGGTAATCCCGTCGGCCCTGCGCTGTTGCTTATTCACGGCTGGGCTCAGGATCAACGGATCTTCGACAAGCTGCGCGCTGAGATGGCCGCTGACTTTGATCTCTACAGCTATGATCGTCGTGGTTACGGCGCGTCGACTCTAGTCGCTGACCTATCTCAGGAACATCTCGATGTTGTTGCACTGGTGCAGAAACTAGAGGCCAAACGCCTAACAGTGCTGGGTTTTAGTCAGGGCGCGCGAATCGCTGCGCGGTTTGCCAGTTATGCCCCCCAACTGGTGCACAAGCTGATTATCTGCGGCGGGGTGATGGATGGCTATGTAGCCGACAGCGTCGACAACCACGCCATTGATCTGCCTCATTTCAAAACATTGGCGTTGGCCGGCGAGCTGGCCGAGCTTCGGCGCCAGTGGTTATTACATCCCTACTGTCGTTTGGGAATGGATGAACAGGCCATGGTCTATCTAAGCAATATTACCGAGGACTACTGCGGCAATGATTTGACTGCCCCCGCCGGACATGACTTTAGTTTTCCGGGCAATGTGTATAACCAATTAGTAAAGCAGAATATTCCTACGCTGTTTATCAATGGTGAACACGAAGCACCACCGCGCCTGGAACTGGCGCAACGCTATGTTGCCAGCAGTCAGAGTCACCACAGAATAATGATCAAAGGTGCCGGCCATATGGCGGTATTAAGTCATGCTGCGCAGGTTGCTGATGCGATCAGGGCGTTTGATATTTAGTTGGGAATCGATGAACTCGTCATCGCACGAGACAGCGCACGGCTATCACGAATTTCCGCACTAATGGCGGCTGCCGCCTCACGCAAAAGAGGCAAGCGCGTTGCAACCATCTCATCCAACGAGACGCGGGAAGTCGAGGTAGAACAGTTGATCGCTGCAATGACACGGCCAAGCTCATCAGCGATAGGTACGGCCACTGAGACAATGCCGTAGTCGAGTTCATCCAGTGCCGTTGCATAGCCGTTTTCCACCACCTCGCGCAACACATCTTTAAGCTTTGCCGGCTCCTGAATCGTTCGGTTGGTGGTTTTAACAAACTCAACACGCTCGCAATAACGATTAATCTCTGCCAGCGACAAACCGGTTAACAGCACCTTGCCCATCGAGGTATTGTAGGCAGGAAAACGCGTGCCGACACTGGCGTCGAGCTGCACACGTCGGTCGGTGGAAACATGGACCAGATAGAGCACTTCACCGCGAGACAATAACGCCATCGAAGAACTGTCACCCACCAAATCACGAACTCGCTGCAAGTGCGGTCGCACAGTGCTCTCGAGATGCGCCGACTCAACATAGTGGGTGCCAAAGGTAAGTACTTCTGCGGTAAGTGAAAACAAGTTATTGCGCTTGGCGATATAGCCGAGCTGTTCGAGAGTGTGCAGACAGCGACGCACGACAGCCGGGTTGAGGTCAGTCTCTGCCGCAACCTGGGAAATGGTCATCTCAGAACGATTGCCACTAAAAGAACGCATCACCCGCAGACCACGCTCAAGAGTGCTGAGATATTCGGAATCAGTTTTTTTTGTCACGCTACACTTCGCCGGGCTGGCGCTCTCTCAACTATTGTGCCGCAGATTACCACAATCGGTCGCGGCGACAACCGAACAACGTTACCGCGGGCTATTTTGCTATGCCTTCAACCTACACTGCTCGTTAAAATCCAGTGCTACTTTGCAGAAGCGGTCGAGCGCAATAACCGACCCATTGGCGTTTTCCCTAAATCGCCAGAGAAGGCGTTGTTTTCCCAGGCAGTCTGGCCACCAATCATGACAAGTTTAACCACATCGTCTGATCGATTGACCAGTTGTTCATGGCTAAACTCGTCTCGGTAGACACGCTGCACATGCTTATCGGCGTCGTACTCGGCAAGTGTTTTCGGGTCGACCAGAATCAGATCGGCGATATCACCCTCGTCAATGCTACCACCCTCGACACCAAACACATCGGCGGCATCTTTAGTCAGGCGCTTGACCATATAGCTCACATCGCTATCACCGCCCTGTGCGGCCAACTGCAGGCTGCGCAAATTCACATCGTAAAAGGCCATATTGGTCAGATGAGCGCCACTGTCATTAAAACCAGGCAGCAAATTCGGGTGCATCAGTAGCTCGCGAACGGTTTTCATATCGCGGTTAGCGGTGACGGTACTCCAGCTGAGGTCATTATCGAAGCTGCGCAACATCTGCAACATAAAGTCACCCTCGTCGGCAATCCATAGAAACTCCGACTCGATCAGATTGCGCTCTTCGTCACTCGGCACGGCGGGAAGAAAGTCATTTAACTGCCCCGTCTTGAACGCCAAAATACGATCAAATAATTCCTGAAAGGTCATACCCTGCCAGCTGGTTTGCGGACAGCGATCAATGGTCATATCGGCAAGCGTACGATTGAAGGCGTAGTCTTCGAGATTAATTTTGCGTTTCAGGCGCGCCAGACTCCAACCCTGCTTGCCCTTCATCCACATTGCTTTGAAGGCTTTAGCGTAATCAGGATCATTGAGAATTGCGCGGCGCTCATCGCGGCTCTCGAGGTCAGTTTCATTGAGTCTGCGCAGCTCTGGAATTTCTTCCGCCAATGGTGTCACCGCACCATCGGACCAAACTTTAAACGGTGCGCCCAGCGCCTGCATGTGAAAGTCGCCACGGATCAGACTCGAGTTTAAAATCGACGCAAGCCGTTTGGCCAGTCCTGATATACGCCAGTTGTTGGCAATATCCAGTGCCGCAACAACGGTAGTTCGCAATGGCTTACCATAGAGTCGGCCACTGGTTAGCAAAAAGGTTTTTAATGTGCCGATAACGCTGTCTTTAGGCGGCGTGGCCTGCCACACCGCACCCTCTTCTCGCACCACTTGGGCCAGCTGCTTGATTTCAGGGTATTTGGCAAACTGGGTTGGAATCGTTTTATCACAATGAGGCTGTGCCGCGAGATAGTGAAACGGCAGTGCATCGGTAGAAAAGCCGACATAGCCTTCTCTTAGGGCATCGCGCAGAATGCCTTTCATTTTCTGCAGCTCGGCGTCGGTTGGATCTCGACTAATACTCTCATCAAAGCCCATTACATCGATGCGCAACATTGAATGGGGAAACAAGACCGCGACGTTGGGGCCCAGATTGAGCTTGTCCAGATGGTTTAGATAGTCACGCGGATTATCCCAATCAATATTGTCGGCACAGTTGCGCAACACATGCTTGGGAATATTTTCAACACGCGCATAACAGCTAACAATCGGGTCATTGGTGCCGTCACGCTGCGCACCAAAGGCCAGTCCCAAGCTGCAGTTGGCAATCACAACCGAGGTAGTGCCATGACGAGTCGACTCAGGCAGGCCGGGCGCGATCTCAAGTTCCAGATCGTAGTGAGTGTGAATATCAAACAAGCCTGGCATCAACCAGAGGCCATCTGCATCAATGACCCGACCGGCAGCCGAGGCATCCAGATTCTGGCCGCGTGCAACTATGCGCTTGCCGGCGATAGCAACATCTTCAATCACGGCGGGCTGGCCATTATTAAAAACTTTGGCATTTTTGATCAGGGTGTCGATCTGGGGAAGCTGTGTCTGTTGCATGGAATCTGTCTCACTCGTTTTTGTTACGGACCGCTCTGTTAGCGCCTTTTAAAGATCACTGATATCACTCGCCGCCAAGCGCATAGTTGCACGCTTATTGCTGCTGCAATTCCCACTGCGTAATCAAGTCGCTGGTGTCCTGCTGCCAGGGATGAAAATCTTCCCGGAAAAAGGCGCGATAAGAAGCCAGCGTGCCACGCAGAAACCCTTGCCTGCCAAACAAGAAACGAACACCTGAAAACCAAACTTTGGGGCTCCATAGCTTGCCGTCTTTTTTCAAAATATGCCGCACACCATGCAGAATATCCCACGCCAACAGCACGGTGCTGCGACGCATCGCAGCACGGCGCATTTTCTCTGTACCACCAATCGCGCGATAAACGTCGAAGGCTACGGCTTTATGCTCCATTTCCTCTACTGCATGCCACTGCCACAGTGCCACCATGGCCGGATCAGCGTCAGCAAATAGCCCGTGATCGCCCAAGGCTTTCTCGGCCAAGACGGCCGTTAAATGTTCTACAGCAACGGTACCGGCCAGCTGCTCGCGAGCGGGAACATTCTTTTTCACCCATGCCATACGCCGGCGCAGGGGCGCTTCAAGTTGTTCAAGATCGTAGCCGCGCTGAGCACAGAGCAATTCGTTATAGCGATTGTGCTCACGCAGATGCACCGCTTCCTGGCTGAAGAAGTGCCGCATATCCGCCTGTAGTTTCGGGTCGCTGATACGCTCGCGATAGTGACGCACCGAGTTGATAAAAAACTGCTCACCGAGGGGGAAGGTGATCGACATGGCGTTAAACCACGCCGTGGCGAAGACATCGTTTTTCATCCAATCGCGCTTCAGTGCCTCGGCCAGATCGTGCTGCCGATTGCGCGGCTGAATCGCGACGCTATCCGGTGTGTGTGACTGTGCTGTGTTCATCAGCTCCCCCCATTTTCAATCAGATATGGCTGCTTATATTCGTTCAATAATTATCGCAGGTGCCATGCCACCACCCGCACACATGGTAATCAACCCGCGCCGAAGATTGCGGCGCTCAAGTTCGTCGAGCATGGTGCCAATCAGGACGGCACCGGTAGCCCCGATAGGGTGGCCCAGCGCCATTGCGCCGCCATTGACATTAACCCTGTCGCGATCCAGCTCTAGGTCGCGGATAAATTTTTCTGCTACTACGGCAAAGGCTTCGTTTATTTCCCAAAGATCAATATCGTCTTTGGTTAACCCGGCTCGTGCCAGCACACGCTTGGCAGCAGGCACAGGGGCATTAAGCATCAGTGACGGACAGTCTCCCATATTGCAGTAGGCAACCACTTTGGCACGGGGTTTCCAACCCTGTTTGGTGGCATAATCCGGCGAGGCCATCAGCAATGCCGCCGCGCCATCGACGACACCTGAGGAGTTGCCGGCGTGGTGCACATGGCTTATCTCAACCTCGGGATATTTTACGGCCATCAATTTAGCGTACGTGGTGCCCTTTTCGTCTAGCGGCACATGAGCCAATTTTGCAAATGAAGGGTTGAGTTCGCCGAGACTTTCCAATGTGGTGGAGGGGCGCGGGAACTCGTCTTTATCGAGGGCCAGCGTGCCATCGTCGTGATAGACCGGAACCAGACTCTTATCAAAATACCCGTTTTCAATTGCATGGGCCGCACGCTGCTGACTAACCACCGCCAACTGATCGAGGTCCTGTCTGGAAATACCTTCAATGGTTGCGATAGTGTCGGCGCAGATGCCCTGATGGGATTGCCCATACATTTCACGCAAGTGCTCGTTGCCAGAGTCAACAAAAGCGCCCATTTCCTGGCTCACACGTCCGTAGCCAGACATCATTTCGCAACCGCCGGCAATCACCAGATCTTCCATGCCCGACAT
Source organism: Porticoccaceae bacterium (assembly GCA_024644595.1). Classification (GTDB taxonomy): domain Bacteria; phylum Pseudomonadota; class Gammaproteobacteria; order Pseudomonadales; family Porticoccaceae; genus HTCC2207. The sequence continues at coordinate 187,951 of JAHEHL010000002.1, forward strand.
AATCGAGGCCGCCGCCATATTGGCGGTGGTAATGCCTGAGCCACAGAAGCGATCCAGAGTGACGCCGCTGGAGGTCACGTCATAGCCGGCATCCAGTGCCGACATCCGTCCCATATCATTGCCGTTTTGACCACGCTGAACATTGCAGCCCCAGATGACATCTGCCACATCAGCGGTATTGAGATTATTGCGCTCGGCCAGAGCCTTGAGCACAGTCGCACCCAAGCGCTGCGGGTGAATCTCTGTCAGGGCCCCTTTACCCGGTTTGCCAATACCACGAGGTGTACGGCAGGCATCAATAATCCACGCTTCAGTCATCGCATTTTGTCCTTTAAGAAAGTACTTACAGATTTAGAAAACCCCTCTGCAGAGAGGTGTATTTTTATTTTATGATCGATCTAGAGTATGCGCCGACCCGACCCTATGCAAGCTTTGTTGTGACCCACCGTCCAGCCCATCCAGCGCTGACCAACGTCGATCTTTAGCGTTCTGGTAACGCGTTAACGTCAGCATAAGATGGTTGCATCTGCCAGAACGACAAATTATTGTATTGGCATTATGTCTGTCAATTTATTATTGCCAGGCTACCAACAAATGTTTGCCCGCCAATTGAGAGCGTAAAATGAAGATACTCAGAACCCCCGACCACTGTTTTGCCAATATTCCGGGCTACCCGTTCGACCCCCATTACACAGTGATTAAAACTGACGATGGCAGCGATCTCAGAATTCATCATATTGATGAAGGCCCAAAGGATGGACCGGTTATTCTCTGCATGCATGGCCAGCCGGTTTGGAGCTATCTTTACGCGCGGATGATTCCATTCTTGGTCAAGGCTGGCATCCGTGTCATTGCGCCCGACTTACCTGGCTACGGTAAATCTGACAAACCAGCTGCACGTGAGGATTACAGTTATCAGAACCAGGTAGACTGGATGAGTCAGTGGTTGGTGCAAAACGATTTTAGACATCTGACCTTTTTTGGTCAGGACTGGGGCGGATTAATTGGTTTGCGCATGATTGCCGATAACGGTGATCGTTTTGATCGCGTGGCAATTGGCAATACCGGGTTGCCCTACAATCCAGATGTGCCCGAGACTGTTGTAGATGATGTTATAGCCTTCCGTAATAGCCCTCAAAAATTGACACTGTTTTCGATGATGCGTGAAGTCAAAAAAATGAATGGCTTGGGCAGTAAAGGTGGTAGTGATTCAAATGAACAGTATGCCAGCGTGAAACAGTTTGCCCACTGGCAAAAATATACCTGGCAAACCCGCGATGTGCCCGCCGGTATTATTGCTTCATCACAAATGGAAAAACGCAACCCACTAGCCATGGCGCTGGAACTGCTGATGGGCGCGATAGGTCTGCGCAACATTTCGCCCTTTCGCACTGAGCTGTCAAAAATCTATGAAGCGCCTTTCCCGAGCCCGGATTACAAAATGGCCGTGCGCGCGATGCCGACGCAGGTTCCGTCAATGCCGGACCAGTCGCTGCAGGCTCAGAAAAAAGCCTGGGACTTCTTTGAACAGTTTGAAAAACCGTTTTTGTGTATCGGTGCCGGTAATGATCCGATCACCAATGGTTTTGAAAAGCTCTGGTTGGCCAAGGTGCCTGGCACCAAAAATCAACCTCACACTATGATTGGCGGCGGTCACTTTTTTCAATGGTCACAGGCAGAGAAACTGTCGAGCCTGCTGGCGGACTTCATTAAACAAAATAGTGCAGCGTGAAAACCAATAAGGAGATACGCGTGGAGCATTCCATCGATACGCCTTTTACCAGACCGCGGCAGTGGCAACAGCGCGGCGAACTGATAAATCTGCTCGGTCATTCACTGTTTGTGGTCGATGAAAAACCTGCCTCCAGCGCAACAGAACGCCCAACGGTTTTGATGATTCATGGCTTCCCGACCTCAAGCTGGGACTGGCAGCCAATCTGGGAGACTCTATCTGACAAGTACCGTTTGATTGCGGTCGATATGCTGGGGTTTGGTTTTTCCGATAAACCGGATAATAAACTCTACTCAATCCACCTCCAGGCCGATCTGGTTGAAGCCCTGATCGAGGCGAGGCAATTAAAACAGTTTCATGTGCTGGCCCATGACTATGGCGATACGGTAGCTCAGGAATTACTGGCACGACAGCTCGAGGGCAGTGGTTCCGGTGAGTGGCTCTCATGCTGCTTTTTGAATGGTGGACTATTTCCGGAAACTCACCATGCACTGTTAACTCAAAAGCTGCTGTTGAGTCCAATTGGCTGGTTACTCAACAAGTTGTCAGGCTTCAGTCAATTTCGGCGCAATTTCAGCGCTGTTTTTGGCCCTGAGAGCAAGCCAACACAAGAGGATTTAAACGACTTTTGGTGGCTGATTAATATTAATAATGGCAAGCACCTGTTCCACAATCTGATCACTTATATGCGCGACCGCATTGAGCACCGCGAGCGCTGGGTCTCTGCCCTGCAAGCGTCAACTGTTCCTCTGGCTTTGATCAATGGCTCGGTCGACCCGATCTCAGGTGCTCATATGGTGGCGCGCTATCAAGACCTCAACTGCCGACTTGATTACCTCGCAGAGTTAGCGGAGATTGGCCACTACCCGCAAGTGGAATCTCCTGACCAGGTAGCACAGCACTACCAACGGTTTTTGGCCTCTCTGTAAACTGGCTACAGCTAGCAGGCCTGGCCTTCTACTGCTGTGAGTAGTAGATATTTTTCACATAGATGTGCTTATTTTCCGCAGGCGTTGGACTCATCAACGACAGAATGCCCGTCACATCGGTCATGTCAGCGCCGCTATTAATATCCGCCAGAGGAATACTGTAATGGGTCCATTCGTCGGTCAACTGATTCTCTAGCCCCGGCCCAAACGAAGCGAAATTATTGACCTGATTACCCTCAAGATAACGTCCGGTCTGAAACCCTATTTTCATCTCAGTGCCTTCGTCGCCACGAAGATCAAAGTGCAGGAAACCGGATTTAAATTGACTGAGATTCTCACCGCGATCAGCCTGAAACTCAAGACTGGAGCCCCACCAGTCACTGGCTCTGGTCACGACCTTTATCACACCCTGAGGTGACATCTCGATGCTGGCTGTTCCCTCCCAGGGTACCAATTTCAGTGCCGCACTGGGGTAGGTCAGATCATTATTTGTCTCGGGCTGCAGGGTCTCATGCACGACAACATATTTACTCGCGGTGACCGCTTCACCGACAGTCGCATCGGAATTGACCGTGCTGATCTTGCGTATTGCCATCTGGCTTTTAAACGGAGGCTTGTGCACATCAGCCATCAATGCGACTCGGTCGCCAGCATAACTTTTCACCAGCGGCTTGCCGTTCCGGGTCAGCCCTTCAAACTGGCCATTGTCAAATCGATCCCAGAGCGCGAGTTTGACCTCGTTGTTAAGCCTGATCATGCCAAAATGGTTCTCTGAGCCCGCTGCATCGCCGGAGTCTTTCCAGATCTCGTCAAAGGCTTCGAAATAAAACAAAGAGATACCGGCCGCATCAGTCCACTCACGCATATAGCGATAGAACAGCATCTGTTTGTATTCATCGGCTGCTTTGGAACCTTTAACACCGTAGGCCGCCGCATCGGTAGATGCCCAGCCAGTCTCGCCAATATGCATTGGCTTATCGATTCCCAGCTCAGCGAGGTAATCGGCAACCCCCTGATATTGCGAGACTGCATACTCCACAGCGCGACGCATTGTCGCTTCGGTCATCTGTTCTTTTGAGAGCATTTCTTCTTCGGGCAGAACACCCCAGAACGCCTGATTGTAGAACGAGTCATGGAAGGGGTAAGTATGCAGCGAGATATAGTCGACAGCATTAATCAGCGCAACCAGATCGTCGGTGTGATAGAGCGTTGCACCACCGCCCCAGGATTCATAGTTGTCGGAGCTAGTAATCCAGATACCGGCCGGTAACTCACCCTTCGCCTTCAGCTCCTGCAGATGGTTGACCCACTTGAGAATGGTCTTGGGGTAGACGAAATAATTGACCGCCCACTGCACCATTGCTTCGTTGCCTACCGCAATCACTTTAACAATATCCGGGTACTGGTTAGCCAGCGCCACGGCAGTGTCGATTTCCATACCATTTTTTACTTCGTCACCGCGACTGTGGTCTGTGCCGCCAATCATGGCTTTTTCTTCCTCACTCCAGTAACCGCCATTCCAGGAGTTGTGTGCTTCAATCCAGGCGCCAAGCATCACATACATTTCGAAAGACGGATCGGCCTGTTTCAGCTCGCTGATCACTTCAAGCAGCAACCGCGCCTGGGGAAATTGCGAGGTATTGTAGGTCCGCAACACTTTGATACCCATGGCGGAAAGAATTTTCATATCTTCGGCCAGCTGCGCCTTGGTCGGCGCGATGTCTCGGGTTTTCTCACGATAACCGCCGTAGGAAACTGCCGGGTAATCGGCATTGCCGAGAATATCAGCAGCCGATGGGCCATTCGAATTGGCAGCATCTGTCGCGTTATCACAGGCGGCTGCAAAGATAACAAGAAGCGCTGGAATGAAAAGTCTGAGTAATTTAATCACGGCGTTGTTTAACCTTTGTCGCAAACATCGATTTGATGGGATTTAGCGGCAGATTATAGGCATTTTGGGTGTTAATCGGGCACTTCCACGGGATTAGAAACGACGAACACCCTTTATTTAGGCGACGAACGGGGCCTGAAACAGGGTTTGATTGGTTAGACTCTCTGCCATCGGTTATCGGAAAAATAGCAAACCACAGGAATCCACCATGCGTGCTCGCAAAGTCGAATTGATAAAGCAAAAAGCCGAGTACCAGCTGACGGTTGATGGCAGCCCGTTTTACATAAAAGGTGCTGGACTCGAACTGGGCAGTATTCAAAGTCTTGCCGACTATGGCGGCAATGCCTTTCGCACCTGGCGCGTCGACAACGGTGAAAAATCAGGGCGCGAAATTCTCGATGACGCACAACACCATGGCTTGATGGTCTGTATGGGTCTGGATGTAGCACGTGAGCGACACGGGTTTGATTACAGCGACAAAAAGGCTGTTGCTGCTCAGCTAGCAACCATTCGCAAGGACATACTGGCACTCAAAGATCATCCAGCATTGCTGATGTGGGGTATCGGCAACGAACTCAACTTGCACCATAAAAACCCAAAGGTCTGGGATGCGGTAAATGACATATCGAAAATGATTCATCGCATTGATCCCAATCACCCTACAACAACTATGCTGGCAGGTGCAGAACCTGCCGTGATTAAACTCGTTTCAAAACGCTGCCCGGATCTTGATCTACTCTCGCTTCAGCTCTACGGCGATATCAGCCATTTACCGCGCTACCTGACCAAGAGCGGCTATCTTGGGGCTTATATCATCTCGGAGTGGGGTGTTACCGGCCACTGGGAATCACCCTGCACGGGCTGGGATAGACCATTTGAAGCCACCAGTTCCGAGAAGGCAAAGCATTATCAGCAGCGTTATGTGGATTATATTCTCAGCGATAAATCACACTGTATTGGCTCATTTGTGTTTTTGTGGGGACAAAAACAGGAGCGCACTCCGACCTGGTATGGAATGTTCCTCGAAAACGGCGAGCACACAGAGTCAGCACAGGTGATGCAGCAGCTATGGACAGACCAACGGCCCCCGCACCCGGTTGCCAGGCTGATCGACTTTAGCATCAACAACCTCAGCTCAGGGGACTCTATACGTCTGCAATCAAACGCATTCTGCAGTGCCACAGTCAAGGTAAACCATAGTGATCCCGTGTCGCTGCAATATCGCTGGGAATTACTCAAAGAAGTTGAGCGCCAAAAACAGAGTGATGGTGGCGACTTTGAGCCGCGCCCCGAGACTGTCTGGCAGCAGATAACACAGGGCACTCGCCATCCGAATGGAGCTGAATCCTTGAAATTCAAAGCTCCGGCAAACGGAGAATATCGCCTGTTTATTTATGTCGATGATCGACATGGTGGAACAGCCACCGCAAATTTACCCTTGTTGGTCGAATCTCTACCGATTTGTGATTGAGGCTAATTTATACTCGCGCGAAATATAAAGTCGAAAAAATCGTGGCAAGCATTGCTGGCTGGCCGTGAGGGAATAAAAATAATGACCAACCACTCAAGCGCCAAAGACCGTATACCTCTAGACCAAAAAATCGCCTTCGGCATCGGCATGCTGGCCAATCAAATGTTCCCCGCTGCACTGGGAATTTTTATGGTGCTGCTGGTAGAAAGCCTCGGCATGAGCCCGCTGCTCTGGTCGTTGATCTTCTTTATCCCAAAACTGATCGATGCCATCACTGATCCACTGATGGGTTATATTTCTGATCATACGGTGTCACGCTGGGGCAAGCGCCGCCCCTATGTATTTATCGGCGCACTGATTTCAGGTTTTTCATTTGTCATGATGTGGCAACTGTCTGCAGATAATTCAGAAATGTATAATTTTTATTACTTTCTGAGCTGGTGCTGCATTTTTTGGGTCGGCATGACCATCTTTAGCGTTCCCTATGTTGCGATGGGCTATGAGATGAGCTCAGATTTCCACGAGCGCACACGATTGATGGCGGTGGCACAGTGGATTGGTCAGTGGGCTTGGATTATCGCGCCGTGGTTCTGGATTATTCTCTACGATCCAAGCTGGTTTGCATCAGCAACTGAAGGCGCGCGAACACTCTCACTGTGGGTTGGCGGTGCCTGCATGATGCTGGCACTGGTGCCGGCGATCTTCTGCACGTTTACCAATACTGAAGACCAGCCCGTCCAAGACAGCAAAAACTTTTCTGAAACCATGGCTGATTTTATCAGCGGCATCGGCATTACGCTGCGCAACAAACCGTTTCAGAAAATCTGTATTGCAACGTTCTTTATCTTTAATGCCTTCCAGACCGTCGCTGCATTTTCCTGGTTTATTATTGTCTATTACATGAACGAGGGTGACACTGCTCAGGCCGGCATGTGGCCGACGCTGTTTGGTTCTGTCGGTGCACTGTTCACCTGTTTTCTGGTTATTCCAATCGTTAACTGGCTTGCGCAAACCTACGGCAAGCGCTTCACTTTTCTGTTTTCTCAGAGCGTGTCTCTGGTTGGTTATATTTTATTCTGGTGGGGCTTCTCGCCGGAAAAACCCTGGATGATGTTTATTCCGCTGCCATTGTTCGCTTTCGGGATCGGCGGTCTGTTTACCATTATGATGTCGATGACTGCTGATATTTGTGATCTCGATGAGCTGCAAACTGGTGAGCGCAGAGAGGGCACATTTGGCGCGATCTACTGGTGGATGGTTAAGTTCGGCGCCGCTATCGCTGGCGCAGGGTCAGGCCTTATTTTAAGTCTTATTGGCTTTGACCAGAATGCTGCAGTGCAGAGTGATGAGACCCTGGCTCTGTTGCGCCTGAGCTATATCTTAATACCCACTGTGGGTACGTCGATCGCGATCTATGTGATGCGCGACTATGATCTGGATGAGCAGCGAGCCAATGATATTCGCGCTCAGCTGCAAGAAAAACAGGCGCAGAAGGTGCCCATGACTAACGCTACGCTATCGCCGGCGCAGCTCTAAAGACAAAGAGAAGATATAAAAAAACCGCCTCTTCAGGCGGTTTTTTTTGCAACTAACTGTTCAGCCTAAGTGCACTGTACAGCCTTGGCAATCAATCAAACTGTCACTCCAAACCAGGCGGCAACGCGACATTAATCTGCGTAACCAGACCCTTCTTGTTAAAGATGTCCATCGAAGTCTGAGCATCAATGCTGTTGCCATCAATGGTCTGCTGGGTGCCATCACTGTGCGTTATCACTATTGATGTCTTGTCTGAGAGACTGTAGACAACCGGCACCTGGCAGTATGTAAAGCCAATTTGCCCAGCTTGCAGAGCCAGGGTCTGCTTTTTACCACACGTATCGAAATAACTCAGCGAATCCGCTTGCTGCAAAAACTCTGACCTTCTAAGCATAAACGGCTTGAAGCTGATGCAGCCATCTGTCACCAGAATACCCAATTCGAACAGTCGCGTAACGATCTCTTCCTTCACCTGCCCTGTCATACCAGGCTGTTTCGCACCGGCAAAGCCCGGTGTGTGTGAATACGGATCGGTGGGGAACGCACCGTAATCTTCTGGCGTTTTGTTGAAACCAATTCCGGCACGAATCTCAAAATAACAGTCGATCAGTCGTCCCAACACCACCGCATCAGCACCCTGCTCTGACGCCCATTGAATATTTTCCAATGCAGCCAGGAGAAGCTTGGAAACCATATGCCAGTAGATCGAACCGAGCCCTTCATAGGCATACATACCGCCAGAGCGACCAGTAAACTGATGGTGGTTAAAAACAGATTCAAAAATCTGCTCAATCAGCGACTCTTCTTTTTCAACCAGATCGTGGTAGCCCTGTTGCTTTAGTTTTTGCAGCGCTGCTTTTGCGCTGACAACGTTATTAAAACCGCCATTAAAGTGGCAACCACCCTGCGCGTTCTGCTCGACAAGCGATGTATCACCGTCGGCAATCAGTCTCTGTAATAGCGCCGAGCGCTCAATCTCTGCACTCGGGATAATATTTTTATCGACAAAGCGACTGAGCTCTCTGTCTGGATAAAGTAGATAGGAATGCTGGCGCGCGGTGTATAACGCAGATTGCCGTAACGCCTCGAGCACCTTCAGTGCTTCTTCAGGGCTCAAATAACCAGAACTCAGCACTGCAACCTGACCCTCGAGCATTTCGCTGAGGTAATTAACGGCAACGCCCTCTTCGCTGGCGGTCATCAGGTTATACGCGTGATAGAGACCATCTGCACGTCGATTGGCGCGAATACTGTGATCAATAAACTCGATCGACAGCTCACAAAACCCGATCAGGTCGGCTGTTTTTACTGAACGGCGAATGCCCGAAAACGCACTTTGATAAATGCTGTTACGATATTCGCTGCCCGCCTCACCGAGACGATCAAGAATCTGCTTGCGATCGCCATCGCTGATTTTCCCCGCCAGCAGGTGGCGATTATCGAGCAACGTGCGCTGGATACTCTGCAACAGCTGAACAAGCTCTACCGAGACTTCTACGTGTTCAAATTCGGCGGCGGAAAATAGCTCAAGTAAATATTGCTGATAGCGTCGAGTGTAATACAACGTCACCATCGACACCCCGTAACCCACCAAGGCGTTGTTGGCATCGTTCCATTCAGGACGCTGAGTGTTCATCCAAATGCCCGCTTCGGGAACAAAGTTGGATAATTTGGCGAGCACTGCAGCAAGCAGCTTTTCAGTTAAGTTGACCCTGTATACCGAATCTGTAGCATCCCAAATCAAACGGCCATCGGCACCCACATCGGCCACACGCTGAGTGATGACCGCCTCTGCCGCATCATCGAAAACAATGGTGTCATGAGGATTGTGAAGCAACGCTTGATAGTTTTTGATGCGGTAGGGCACGTTTGCGTAGCAGAACAGATCACGAGTCAGGAAGTCCTGTAATGTGCCAGGGTGATAATGCCCAGACATCTCCAAAAACTTGAGCAGGTAGACGATCTGATGATCGCCCCAGTAGCCGATATTCGACCAGGGGTCATGGGGCTCGGGCTTTTCCCAGTCGATGCCGTCTCGAGTAATACGATAGGGGTTATAGCCATCGGCGGTCGAAGCATTGACAAATTTACAGATCATGCTTTCGACAAAGTTAGGGATCGACAGGCTCAACGCTTCCCAGTTCTGGAAAATATCGCGCCAATTCCCCTCATAATTGAGCAGCTGCGAGCCGTCTTCTTTTTTCACCCGAATTGCGAACTTGTTCCATGGCCGCGAGGGATCACCGTGGCGGCGACTGAACGACAGGGGGAGATATTCAAGGCACAAACGCAACAGATCTTGGTTAGCGGTTTTATCTGCAGCCTCGATCAAATCGCTGTAGTGGAAACTCTCTTCCAACCCATCGAAAAAAGCAGCGGATAGTTTTAATTGTTTGCGATTAAAGCCATGCACAAAATCGATCAAGTCAGATTTGGCAACCTGATAATTGTCGACAAACAGGCCTCCACGCATCACATTGAATAGCACGTTGGCGAAATGATGGTTGGCACTGAGTCGGTCTTCCGTCACCTGCAAGCCATCCGAGGTCCCGACAATGCGGGCAAGATTCTCTGACCCGAGTGCAATATCCGCTTCAATATCGGCGTCAATATTCGCACCGGACTGGATATAGGCCATCAAGTCGCGAACTGCTGCGGGACCCTGATTAACATCCGCAACAATATGCCAGCGCTGAGTCTCCTCTGGCGCCAAAACAATACTGGCATTGACAAAATAGGCGCCGCGACGCGCTCGGATGTCAATTTCTTGCTCCAGTTCTGCACCGCGACGAAAGTCATCTAACTGAACCGATGAGATAAGTCTTTTCGCGGCCGACAGGCCGACTGACCAAGCGACTGTTGTCGACAGCGCTTCGCTGGGTTCGGCGCGATCCACCAAAATCGAGCTCATGCTGTAGAGGCCAACACCCGACTCTGGCTGCAACTCATTCTTCTTGTAGGCGTCGACCAGGCAGCTAAGCGCATTTTGGACATCTGACTCGACACCGTAGGGGATCAGATTTTCGATTCCATCGAGAATATCGATTTGCACATCGCCATGACCGTGATTGACTAATGTGGCAGTCTTAACAAAACCAAAACGATCGGACGTGCGCCAGGCATAGCGGTAACTGAGATTGAGATCGTGATTGATCTCCTCAAAAATCAGCTTATCACCATAGACGTTTTTGTACAGATTGCGACTGATGTTGTAGACACCCGGGTACTGTTCAGAGAGCGGCTCCCACAATGAGGTCTGTTCGCCGTCACTGACAAGCGCAACAGTTCGACTGCCGGTATAGGGCGACGCATCATTGATCTTGTCATCTGTGTAATAGGGGAAAAGTGCACTTTGGGCATCGACGCGGCCCGCTGTCAGGCCCCCGCGTGAGGAGATAAACATCCAGTGATTGGAATCACTGACCACAGAGATAAAAAAGCCTTTCAGCTGATCATAGTTGGCAATTTGATAAAACGTCTCGCCCTCTATACTGACGTACTGGCCACTAATATTGGACTGTTTTGGCTGCAGTAACTGAGTGCCCAGATGGATCCGTTTGTTGCTCATATTTCCCCTGACTACATCTTTATTATTGTCACTGGAGAGTCTCTCCAGCTTGAGTTTAGATTTCAGTTTTAACTAATCGATACCATTCAACCAGCGATTTCCCGCCATCGCATAATTTATGGCCCAATCACTTTTCAAGCCAACGCATGCTACGGTCAGCCTGTTTTTTTCGCAACAACATCAACTCGGGAATGAGATAACGTGCGGCTTCCGTGGGTTATATGGGATCAGAGTGCGTTGTATGTTTACAAATGCTCCGGTAGCATTTTGGTCCTAAGAAGATGGCTGGAAGTGGGCGTTTAATGGGCACGGAAGTCCACACTCAACAGTCCACTATGTAACGTACTGTCAAAATAACTTAACTACACAGAGATTCTAGCGCCAATGTCAAAAAGAGACGATAAGGTCATGTCCCTGTCCGGGATAGAGACCGCAACCCTTTCAACGCAACAATTAACTGACTATTTTGATGCCTACATGGAAAAAGGCATGCACGGCATTGGCTTTAGCGCCTATGAGGAAGGTCAGGAGCCAGGCGATGAGCTGAGCCGCGAACAGATTGAGCGCAGAATGGCGATACTTAAACCCAGTGTAAAATGGGTTCGTTCGTTCTCCTGCCTGCAGGGCAATGATTTAATCCCAGTTGTCGCCAAAGAAATGGGGCTCAAAACACTGGTTGGCGCCTGGCTGAGCGATGATCTGGAAAAAAATGCGCTGGAAATTGAAAATCTCATTCGATTGGCACAGCAGGGTTATGTCGATATCGCCGCTGTTGGCAATGAAGTCATGTATCGCAAAGACCTCTCCGAAGAACAGCTGCTGGGCTATATCGCCCAGGTTAAAGAAGCCCTGCCATCAATACCAGTGGGCTATGTCGATGCCTATTATGAGTTTGAGGATCGTCCAGCCATCACCGAGATCTGCGATGTTATTCTGGCCAACTGTTATCCATTCTGGGAAGGCTGTGCAATCGAATACTCACTGCTCTATATGAAAGACATGTTTCGCCGAGCGACCAGCGCCGCAGCAGGTAAAAAAGTCATCATCACCGAGACCGGTTGGCCGAGCCAGGGAGAAGCTTTCCACGGCGCACAACCCTCTCATGAGAATGCCATGCGCTATTTTGTAAACACTCAACAATGGGGTCACCAAGACAATATCGACATTTTCTATTTCTCATCTTTTGACGAGTCCTGGAAAGTCGGCGCGGAAGGTGACGTTGGAGCCTTCTGGGGAATCTGGGATAAAGACGAGCAAGCCAAATTTTCGGTGGTAGCATCATGAGCCAGAGACCCCTTCCCTACCGCAAGGCAATTTGCTATTCCGGCTATCGCGATGGCCAAAGTCCTGAGTCGGGGAAAATTCCATCCAGTACAGAAGTCGAGCAGGACCTTGCGCTACTCGAAGGTGAGTGGCAGTCTCTGCGCCTCTACGCCAGCGATGCCCATTCCAAAACCGTGCTGGATGTTATCCGCGATAAGGCCCTGCCCTTTGATGTCATGCTCGGCGCTTACATCACCGCCGAGGTAGACAATCCAAATTGCCCCTGGGGTGGCGAATACTCGCCCGAACAACTGCTGGCAAACCGAGAGCACAACCGAGATGAACTGCGCAATCTGATAGAGCTGGCCAACCACTACAGTTCGATTGTCAGCTCGGTTTCGATCGGCAATGAAGCCGCTGTTAGCTGGACCGACCATCTGGTTCCCACGGCCAGCCTGATCAGATATGCCAGACTAATCAAAGAGAGCGTTTCACAGCCCGTAACATTTTGTGAAAACTATGTGCCATGGCTCGATAAACTCGCACCTCTGGTCGACGAGCTTGATGTGATCGCCATTCACACCTACCCGGTCTGGGAGTACAAATCGATTGCCGAAGGACTGGCTTATACCATCGCGAATTATCAGTCCGTCGCGCAAGCCTATCCAGACAAACAGGTTATTATCACTGAAGCCGGGTGGGCAACCGCCACCAATGGCCTCGGCATTGAACCGCAACACGTCAATCAGGAATTTCAAAGGCGATATTACAAAGAACTAATGGAATGGGCCGAGCGCGAGCAGGTACTGGTCTATTTTTTCGAGGCTTTTGACGAAAACTGGAAGGGCTCAGATGATCCCCTCGAACCAGAAAAACATTGGGGTCTGTACCGAGCGGACAGAACGCCAAAACTGGCTCTGCAAGCTTAATCCTGTGGTTTTGATGTAATATCCGCGTCAGCAAAAAAATAACCGAAACAGAGCGGGGACTAAACCATTGTTCCACTTACTATTGCACTTTTTAGTACCCGCGCTAGTGGTTCGGCTGTTTTTTCGCCGCCAATGGCGCTTTGCCTACAGCGTTCTAATGGCCACAATGCTGGTCGATATCGATCATCTGTTGGCCAATCCCATCTACGACCCCAATCGATGCAGCATAGGCTTTCATCCGCTGCACCAACTCGGCTTTGTTGTGCTGTATTTTGCGCTGTGCTTTTTCCCCAAAACCCGACTGGTCGGAATCGGTTTAACCATTCATATGGCCCTGGATTCAGTTGACTGTCAGTTGACCAATGGGGTTTGGCTGCAGTAATAACTAGGCAACTTGGGAACCGGGCACATTGATGACATGGCGAATAACATCAACATAGCCTTCGTACAATCGAGTCTCCTCATAAGCCCCACGCGCTTTTAACAGCTGATGAAAGCGTTTCAATCTATAGGCCGGAACCGCCGCCATAAGATGGTGCTCAAGATGATAGTTCACATAGTTGGGGGCAACTGTCAGCCGCTCAAGAAGATTGGCATAGGTGGTGCGGGTATTCATACGTGGATCACGATCCAGCGCGTCGGGCACCGCCGCGTGTTCCGCCACCTGGCGCAAGCGTGCAAAGACCATATACAAAGTCATGGTAGAGCCTATCCACAACAGGTAAAGCCAGGCACTCAATGTGAAATGCAGAACCGCAATCATAGCCACCTGGGTTAGCCACATACTCAGATACGGTTGCGCCTGCCGACGTACCTCAGGGTCAGCGCTAAAAATGCCCGCCGTGCCAATCACCCGTGACGCCATAAAACGAAACCCGGTTTGACCACTAATGTCGCGCATCATCTTGCGCTTGAAACTCGACGTTTCGACTGGATAGGCGCTGTAGTTGGGCAGATCCGTATCGTCCACTGTACCCGCATAGCGATGGTGCTTGAGGTGTCCTCTGGCGTATTGCCCAAGATTATCGAAAACCGGTTTTGCCGCAAACCACTGCCCAAAAAAGCTGTTCAATCGCTGACTGGCAAAGAAACTGTTGTGACCACACTCGTGCATGATCACGCCAATTCCCAGCAGGCGGCCGGAGATAATGCCTATGGCAATCACTATGCTCAGCGGATTCGTCCAGTAATGTGCCAACATAAAAGCACCAGCCACCATCAACCAATTAGTGGTGAGCATTCTCGCGGCCAGCCAATTACTTTGGCGAGTAAAATCTTTACGTTCTGTATTGCTAAGGTAATCCGTGATTTTCATTGCGGGCCTATCAGCTGCTCTGTTGCGTTATTTCGTTTTCCACATACGAGTCAAGGTGACATCTTGGAATCAGTTTGGCAAGATAAAGACTTCAACATTCATGACCTTTAAGTTCTCGATGATCGTTTAATAAATGGTCTTTACACCGACGTAATCAGGAGAGGAGATAAGATGATACGGGCAATCAATATTTCACTTTTCATTGGCGCATTACTCGCCAGCTTTGCCGCTGCGGAATCCGTCGAGAACAACGACGCTTCAATAAATCCCTGCATCTCTACCGATAGTGAGCTGGGTGATTCCGCATTTTGGGCGATTACCTCCGTGGAGCTCTTTGCAGAGAATAAATTTGCTGAATCGGTCAATACTGTGAATGCCTGCTTTAAACAGTGGGGCCCAGAGGCAGGGCAAAAACAGAAAATGATGTACGACAAAGGCACAAGCTGCCCAGACACGGGGCGTGTTGGCCGCAAAGAGAGACTTAAAATTCAAAAAGAATACCAGATGAACGATGTCTCCATGGCTCTCTGGGCAAAAGCGCGCTCACTGCATGAACTCGGCGAGATCGAGGCGGCAAAAAATGCCTATGCTCAGTGTATGTATATGACCTGCGGCAGAGCATGGGACCCCAAGGGCTGGTATTGGAGCCCGGCACAGGATTGTGCTAAACAGGTTCAGTCAATATTAAAAGCGGACGGCCAATAAAAAAACCCCAACCCTGTCGGGTTGAGGTTTTGTTATTGGTGGAGGCGGCGGGAATTGAACCCGCGTCCGCCAGCCCGCTGCCTGCGGCTCTACATGCTTAGATCAGCCTATTAGTTTTAACCGTTTGCAACCCGGCTGTCAGGGAACGCATTCAGCGATTTCGGTAAAGGTTTTAGTGAATCTGCCCCGAACAAGCTTCATCACGATCTTATGAGATATGACACCTGAGCGTTCCGCTTCCCGAGGGATTTAGAACTCTGAACGCATAAGCACGGCTTCAGTCAGATGGCACTACACTGGGGTTTAAGCAGCTAGTGCGTAGTTGTCGTCGTTGGCAACTATAAGTTTGCGACTTTGGATTAACGAGATTGGTCACCATCTCGGCATGCACCGGAGGTTTTGTAGCCGTCGTCGAATCCAAAACGCCCCCAGAGATTTTCATTTTAGCACAGTGCTTGCACTGACATACTGGATTGATTGCACTACAGATGAAAAAGATTTTTTAGATCGAATTTAGCGGTCGAATCACCTAGAATCGAGCATCAAAAAATAATACACAGGATGCATTAAATGCAAAGAGGTCAGTTTTCTTCTCGTTTGGCGTTTATTTTTGCCGCGTCAGGGTCCGCAGTCGGGCTGGGCAATATTTGGGGCTTCCCAACCAATGCTGCAGAGAATGGCGGCGCCGCCTTTGTGTTGATGTATATGATACTGGCGTTTCTGCTCGCCTACCCGGCACTGATGGCGGAGCTGATTATTGGCCGTCACACACGCTCTAATATGGTCAATGCATTGCAGAGCATTTCGTCAACAGCTGCCGCCAAGCTGACCGGTCGATTAGTGGGTATCGGCGGCATGGTGACGGCAAGTTTGATTCTCTGCTTTTACAGTATTGTCGCCGGCTGGATGCTGGCTTTTATGCTTGAGCCGCTGGCATCAGTGGTGGGACTGTCGACGTTAAGCAGTTGGCTGACCGATTTTAGTCTGGGTCGTAACCTGGCGTTTGCTGGATTGTTTATCAGCTTGACGGCTCTGGTAATCAGCGCAGGTGTTGAACAGGGAATCGAGAGATGGTCACAGCGCCTGATGCCATCGCTGTTTGTGCTGCTTGTTGGACTGATTCTCTATGTGCTGACGCAGCCTGGCGCGATGCAGGGGCTGCAGCATTATCTGGTGCCCGACTTTTCCCAGATGAGTAATCCTAATTTAATTGTCAGTGCCATGGGACAAGCGTTTTTCTCTATGTCTCTGGGGGTTGGCACTATGCTGATCTACGGCTCGTATATTCGTGCTGATGAGAATCTGCCACTGGTCGGTACACTGGTCACCCTAACCGATACCGGTGTCGCTTTTCTCGCTGGCCTGTTGGTGTTGCCAGCAATGTTTGTTGCGCAACATCTCGGCGTGACCATTTATGCCGAGAGCGGCAGCCTGATCGCCGGGCCGGATCTGATTTTTCAGGTGCTGCCGGCGCTGTTTAACAGCATGGGTTCGACCGGATTACTGGTTGGTCTGGCCTTCTTTGTTTTGATGTCGATTGCAGCAGTGACCTCATCTATCTCTATGCTTGAAGTGCCCGTATCCTATGCGGTGGAAGCGCGAAAAATGAATCGTGTTAAAGCGACCTGGCTGATAGCGGCGATTGTCTTTGCGATCAGCAGTGCCATTTCATTCAACTTCGACAGCCTGTTTGGATTTGTCATCACCCTCACCACTGAGCGGGCGCAGCCACTGTTGAGTATGTTTTTATGTATCTTTGCCGGTTGGATTTTTCATCGCAATAGCATTCTATCGGAGATTCGCAGCGGCAATCCGGATGTTGAACAGGGGCTGTTCTGGAAAATCTGGCCGGTTTATGTAAAATTTTTCTGCCCGTTGTTAATTCTGCTGACCTTCGCTCAGGGCTTCTGATACCTGCTGCAAGGCTGTAATTCAAGACTAAAACTCAAGATTACAGAGTACGTATACACAGCGATAGCAGCACAGATACCACAGCACCTCAAGTTGATTGGGGTGTTTTGCCGTTTACAGAAAGCGACTGTTTTTCGAAAACTGACTGCGAAGAAATTCCATCTGATCACAGAGTATGCGGCGACTGTTAGTCAGGGCCAGATATTCTGCATTATTGGGTCTGTAGGGCAAGGCGATCAACTCCATATTGGCCTCTTCCGGCGTGCGATTGGCCTTGTGCTGATTGCAGCGCCGACAGGCGGAAACCACATTTTCCCAGCGGTCCAGGCCTCCCCGCGAGGTGGGTTGAATATGGTCTCGCGTGAGCCGCTGGGGCTCAAATGCGCGCGCACAGTACATACACAGGTGAGCATCGCGCGCAAAGAGGGTTGGATTGGTCAGTGCCGGATTGGTCCGTGGTCTTGCCAACTGTTCTCCACCGCAGGCAATCATACTCGGCAGTTCAATCAGTGAGCGCTTGCCACTCAGGCGCGAGTGACCTCCATGAACCTGACGCACCACCTCGCCCATACTCCAAACCACCAGATCCCTGGCATATATACAGACTGCCTCTTGCCAATCGAGCCAGTTGATTGGCTGCCCGGCTAAATTGAGTCTGAGTATCTTCATATCACAGCCTTCCAATATCTAACCCATATAAACAAAGTTATTAATGCGCTGTTCATGGTTACTATACAATGACTTCGCCGGCGACGGAAACTACCGCCGGAGGCTGTCAAGCGCGGTTTTGCCAATTGACCGCGATAGCCTTGTTGGTTAGGGTGAACGCCCTGTATTGCAGTTTTATTTTCAGTCTATTAGAAAGGGTGGATGTCTGTGGCAAAAGAGCAAAAAGCGGTCGATTTTGAACAGCAATTGGCGAGTCTTGAAGCGCTGGTTGAATCACTGGAAAGTGGTGAATTAAGTCTTGAGGAATCGCTCAAATCTTTTGAGTCCGGCATCAAGGTCGCCCGCGACTGTCAGCAGGCTCTGAAGGCTGCCGAGCAAAAAGTCGAGCTATTGATGCGTCAGGGCGACGAGCTGGTCAGCCAGCCGTTCGAGCCTGAAGACCAGTAATCGTCATAATGCCCTCTTCTCTCAGTCCGATCAGTTTCAATCAGATCCTAGAACACTACAGCGCTCAAGTAGACGAGCAGCTGGAGGCCATACTGCCAGCGTCCCATGGACCCGCGGCGGATCTGTTCGCTGCGATGCGTTATTCGGTATTTAATGGCGGCAAACGTCTGCGACCAGCACTCTGTTTTGCCGCAGCCGAGTCTGTCGCAGCAAGTGATTCTAATACCGCCAAGGTAGCTGCTGCGCTGGAAATGATTCACGCATATTCTTTGATTCATGATGATCTGCCATCGATGGATAATGACGATCTGCGTCGCGGCAAGCCGACCTGCCATATCCAGTTCGGCGAGGCAACCGCGATCCTTGCCGGCGACGGCCTGCAGTCTCTCGCGTTTCAGCAACTCACCGAGCTAAATAACGTAGAGCCTGCCGTTGTGGTGGAGCTGATTGCAATGCTTTCCCGGCTCGGCGGCTGCAGTGGCATGGTAACCGGTCAGGCAATAGACCTGGCAGCAACCGGCAGCGCATTGGCACTGGAGCAGTTGAAAGAGATGCATGCCCACAAAACCGGCGCTTTAATTGAGGCCAGCGTGCTGATGGGGGCCACAGTAACCGGACGCGCCAGCACAGAACAGTTGCAGGCTCTGAGCGCCTTTGCCAGGGCCATTGGCCTCGCCTTCCAGATTCAGGATGATATTCTCGATGTCGAGAGCTCCACTGAAAAACTCGGCAAAAAGCAGGGATCTGATGTCAATAACGATAAGTCGACCTATACTTCTATTCTTGGCCTAGAGCAGGCACGCAGAGAAGCTGACGAGCTTTTTGACAGCAGCATTCAAGCGCTGCAGGGCTTTGGGGAAAGCGCCGATTCACTGCGCGCCATTGCCGGTTTTATTGTCCAGCGGGGTCACTAGATTTTTCGGGTGTGTTCACTGGATCTGCAGTCAATTTAGAGTCTGGTTATTTATTAACAAATATTTAACAAGGCAGAAGCGCCTGAATATTTGGTGTACCATCACAGGCCAGAGTGAAGACACGATTAGCGACCAATAAGCATGGCAAAAACCTTCAATGAGATCCCTCACAATCGACCCGACACGCCGCTGTTAGATAGCGTTAATGTGCCGGCAGATTTGCGTCATCTCAACACTGAACAACTGCTGGTGTTGGCGGATGAACTGCGATCATTCATGCTTTACTGTGTCGGCAAAACCGGTGGTCACTTTGGTGCCGGTCTCGGCGTTACCGAGCTGACGATTGCCCTGCACCATGTTTTTAACACGCCTGAAGATCGCCTGGTATGGGATGTGGGCCATCAAACTTATCCGCATAAAATTCTTACTGGTCGTCGCGAGCAAATGCTCAGCATGCGGCAAAAGGATGGCCTCTCTGGCTTTCCCAAGCGCAGCGAAAGTGAATATGACACGTTTGGTGTGGGCCATTCGAGTACGTCGATCAGCGCCGCGCTGGGTATGGCGATGGCCTCGGCGCAGCTCGGTGAAGAACGCAAAACCGTTGCCATAATGGGTGATGGTGCAATGACTGCAGGCATGGCCTTTGAAGCGCTCAACCATGCCTCCCATGTCGACAAAAACTTGCTGGTCGTACTCAACGACAATCAGATGTCGATCTCGCGCAACGTCGGCGGGCTCTCCACCTATTTTTCCAAACTCTGGTCTAGCAAGATCTACACCCAGTTTCGTGAGGGTGGCAAAAAAGCACTGCGGGGCATGCCTCATGCGAGCAACTTTGTACGCCGCACAGAAGAATATATGAAAAGCATGGTTTCGCCGGCGACCATCTTTGAAGAGCTGGGGTTTTACTATGTGGGCCCTATCGATGGCCATGATCTGCCGTTGCTGGTTGAAACACTGGGCAAGCTGAAAGAGATAAAAGGCGCAGTATTACTGCATATTATTACCCACAAGGGCAAAGGCTTTGCGCCTGCAGAAAACGATCCGGTGGGTTATCACGCACTCAATAAAATTGAGCCTAAGCAGGCACTGAAGTCAGCAATAGAGGTGCCAGCAGCCAAGGCCAAGCCAAAATATCAGCAGGTATTTGGCGACTGGCTCTGTGATATGGCCGAACAGGACAGTCGATTGGTCGGCATTACCCCGGCGATGTGTGATGGCTCGGGTATGAATCAATTTGCCGAGCGCTTTCCAGACCGTTTTGAAGATGTCGCCATTGCCGAACAGCATGCGGTCACGCTGGCTGCGGGCATGGCCTGCGAGGGCGCCAAGCCTGTTGTGGCAATCTATTCAACATTTTTGCAACGCGGCTATGATCAGCTGATTCACGATGTGGCATTGCAAAATCTCGATGTGCTGTTTGCACTCGATCGCGCCGGACTGGTCGGCGAAGATGGCGCCACACATGCCGGAGCCTACGATATTAGCTACTTGCGCTGCATTCCCAATATGGTGGTGATGGCGCCCTCGAATGAAAATGAAACCCGGCAGCTTTTATACACCGGCTATATGCATTCCGGACCGGCAGCGGTGCGCTATCCCCGCGGTACCGGGCCCGGCGTGGAAATTGAGAAAACCATGTCCGCCCTGCCCCTGGGCAAAGGCGTGATGGTTCGTGACGGTGCAGAGGTGGCGATCCTTAACTTTGGTACACTGCTGGCTTTCGGGCTAAAAGCAGCCGATACGATCGGTGCCACCGTGGCTGATATGCGCTTTGTAAAACCCATCGATGAAGACCTGATTCGCGATCTCGCCAGCCGCCACCAACTGCTGGTCACGCTGGAAGAAAACAGTGTTTCCGGCGGTGCCGGTTCTGCGGTAGGCGAATTCCTCGCCGCACAGGGCATTGTGGTGCCGGTACTGCATCTGGGTCTCCCCGATTGCTTTGTCGACCATGGCAACCATACACAACAGCTCGCAGCGGTGGGCCTGGATGCCGAGAGTATCGCCGTCGCGATCAGTCAGCGTCAGGCCCTGCTACAGCAACCGACGGCCCAAACCAAGTCAAACTAAAATCGCCCTATAAACAAGCAAAAGGATTCACAGACCATGAAACTTTATGACTATGCTGCCGCCCCAAATCCACGTCGCGTGGCCATTTTTCTTGCCGAAAAAGGCATCGAGCTGGAGACCGTGCAAGTCGATTTAATGACCGGAGAGCACAAAGGCGAAGCCTTTACGGCATTCAATCCCATGCAGGATGTGCCTGCACTGGAGCTGGATGATGGCAGCTGCCTCAACCAAGTCAATGCGATTTGCCAGTACCTTGAAGAGCTCTATCCAGACAACCCTCTCTATGGCCGAAACCCACTAGAGCGCGCACGGGTCGAATCGTGGAATCACCGTATCCAAGACAATGGTGTGGCCGCAGTGGCAGAAGCCTTCCGCAACGCGTCGCCCAATTTCAAAGGCCGGGCACTTCCGGGGCCACGATCCTATGAGCAAATTCCCGAGCTGGCGGAGCGCGGCTTGAAGCGGGTCGAAGATTTTTTCAGCATGCTCGATGAACATCTGGGCAACAGTGAATTTATTGTCGGCGATTATTTTTCGGTAGCGGATATTACGGCTTATATGACTATTGAATTCGCCCGCTGGGTGAAGAAATCAATGCCTGAACAGTGCACTAATCTGCAGCGCTGGCATGCGCAAGTGGGCTCTCGACCCAGCATCTCAGGCTGACGGGGGTTGGCAGCATAACCGCGCGGATGTTTCCGGCGGTTATGCCTCTGTTTGAACCGTTAGACTGCGATAATCAATTAGTTCCCGTGCTCACTGTGAAACCATTGGCCGCCGCATTAACCTGATGCCCATCACTGAAAGTAACCACCTTGGCCTGCGCCGAATAGTTATACACCACGTAGTTTCTGACACTGCCGTTATCAAACGCCATCGCCGCTGGATCGTCTGCCGTTAACGCACCGGTTCCGGTGGCCAGCTGGCCGAGAGCGCTGAAGGTATGAATCCAATGATAGGTGTGCGCTTTCGACTCACCCGCTTCCGGATCGTATGAACTCACCGAGTTGTAATCGGCAATTGCCGCATCCGGAGCAGTCAGAGCCCACAGGTTCCACCAAAGATCTGTCCATTCATCGCTGCCCAAACCAGACGGCTTGCCATTAGATGATTCGCTCAGACCGAGACTGACATAGTCCGCCATATAGTCCGAGTGCAGCCCCACATGAAGAATCAGCGGGTTTGCGGGGAGTCCCTGAATACCGAGAATATGCGCATATTTGGGACTAAACCAAGTGGAGAAATCAGCACCGCTACCCCAGATAATGGAGGTTGTGATCTTGCTATATCCCGCCGGGAAGTTGTCGTAATCAGCACCAACATTGTTGTAACCATCGATGTTATTCCAGTATTCCCAATAGGCTGCGGCAGTCGAAGCATGCAGATACATTCCTCTCTCCAACAACTCAGTCTTGTTGGTGATCAGTCCATAGAGAACAATCGCGCCGTAAGCGTTGGCTGCCTCAGAGGTCGATTCATTATTATTGCCCTGCATTGCGTCGCCCTTGCCGTCCGCCCAGGAGAAGCCATTGGCCGGGTCAAAATTACGCAAATAAGGGAATAGCTCATCGTCGCGTCCACCGGCATAGTCACGAATCAGCATTTCAATAACTGGACCATACTGATCATCGCCACACCAGGCAGCATCAACACGACAAATCTCTGATGCTGCGCGGACAAAGTAACCATAGTGGAAGTGATGGTCAGCCAGCCGCTGGTGGGAGCCATAGGCCTCTTCGAGACCCAACAGCGTGTTCCATTCATCGTCATAGGCGAAATATTTAAAGACATCAAAATCGCCATTGGTGTCAGCGCTAAACCAGTCGCTGAGCTCGTTTTTGAGCCAGTCAATTAGCTGTGTCGCTTCATCCTGCATTCCGATAGAGTCGGCAATCGCTGCCACTTCTGCGACTTTGCTATAGGCCTTGCCAGACCAGTATGTATCAGTGCTATTAATCCAGTTCGATGCGCCCAGTGCGACAAAGTTGGTTACCAAACCTTCAAGTGTGGCCTGATCAAAGCTGCCGTTTATCGAGGGCAGACTAGGCAATACACCAACATAAGGCAGCTGATAATCAAATTGGCTGGTATTGGCAAACTTGACGACACCTCGCGCACTGCGAATTTTATAATCCGATGTAATCTGTGAAGAATTTTTCCAGTGCAATGGATGCATACCGACTATGGTATCGACCGCTGCGCCCTGCGCGTCGGTATAGTCGTGGCTTACGGTGACGGTATTAGTCGAACGATCAACCGAATAATCGATAGCCACAGAAGCAACCACGTTACGCGCCTTAGCAGCGAAGTAGCCGCTCATACTGTCCGATGGCACGCCATTTAACGTCGGGAGATAGACGAGGGTAAGCTCTTTTGTCGCGTTGCTGATAGTAATTTCACTGCTGGTACTATTAGAGAATGTGGTTGCACCCTCTCCTACCACCAGAAAGTTATTACGTATACCGGCAATATCTGTCCACACCCCCAGGCTGTTATCCTGACTGTAGAACGTTCCCTTAGCGCCGCCATCTGCTTCCTGGGTACGTAATAACAAGTCGCCCACGTAGGCCTTGAAGTAAACATAGGGTGAACCGTGAACAAAAGTCGCGTCCATAACCGCTTGGTCACCAGATTTCCATTGCACGGTCACTGAACCATCACTATGATCTTTAAGGTAGGCATTGAGATCAGCGTAGGCCGAGTTGGCTATGGCAACACCTTCAAAGACTTCCTGGAAAGGCTCGGGGCCATCGTATCTAGGGAAGTTGCCGATAACTTTGAAGCCACCAGGAATACCATTAACACGCGCACCCTTATCACTGATACGAGCACGGATTGGGTCGGGCGTGATATAAGCGGCCTCGTTAAAATCACCCACTGTCATCTCGCCAACAAATGGAATCGAGCCCCACCATTTGTGGGTCGGCACGGGTCTGTCCAGCGCAGCGCCAGTGAGTTGAGGATGCATCGGCGTGGGTGTTCCAGAAGGGATACGTGTGGCGGCATTACAACTAGAGATAGCGGGTTGAACAACACCCGCATTGTAGATCCAGTTGCCATAATCCACGACGCAGCGATAGCTGGCTGGATTAACTTTGTCAGCAATACTGCCCGCGCCATACGACGTAATCTCATAGGTGGTTGGATTGGTGGGGTCGACACCCTGGTCATCGTCGTAGGTCTCGGTGAACCGTACATTATCAATCTGATAAACCAGGCCTGCGCCAGTCTGGAAGGCGGGGAAGAACACCATCGGTGCGGTAATCGCCGAAAGATTAATAGCACCACTAGCGGTCAATGAAGTAACCGGGAAATCAATTGACTGCCAATCGCTGCTCGAGGCAATGCCAGGAATGCGCAGCTCTCCAGAGTTAGCGGTACCACTTTCGACTTTAATATATAAGCCATCTGACAGTGCATTGGCGGCATTTAATATTTTAATGTCGAAGGAGAAACTGCCCTCGGCATAACTACTAAGATCAACCGCAGTGGTTGGACCAACCACCAAGCCGGCATGTCCTGCATCGGCCTCGTATGTCACCTGCAGGACATTACCGCGCTCCGCGTCCGCCACTACAGCCCAGTCAACACTGACGCAGATTTCAGTATTATTGGCTTCGTCAGTACAGTCAGCGTAGCCATTCTTTT
Source organism: Porticoccaceae bacterium (assembly GCA_024644595.1). GTDB lineage: Bacteria > Pseudomonadota > Gammaproteobacteria > Pseudomonadales > Porticoccaceae > HTCC2207. The sequence continues at coordinate 212,952 of JAHEHL010000002.1, forward strand.
CATCGAAGAAAGAGAGCTGGGCATTACCACCCCAGATATCATCCACAACACCGTCTGCAATAACAAAGGTATCAGTACCTGATGGTTCACCGGCATTCGCAGCAGTAATTATTACTGTTCGGGTGACCTGTGCCGAGTTACCCGCGTCATCAGTTGCCGTGTAGGTCAGCGTATAGGTGCCGACCGCTGTACCAACAGTGCCAATTGTCTCCACATCAACCGATGCATCGACTGTGTCGGTTGCTACGACGCCCGCTTCTGAGTAACTACTGCCTTCTTCAATACTCACCTCAGCATCACCGTTCAAAGTGATCTGTGGGTCAGTGGTATCGGCTACAATAACTATTCTGTTAGCAGTGGCTGTATTACCTGCCGCATCGCTGGCACTATAGGTCAGGGTGTAGCTTCCCGCATCAGTGCCAACCTCTCCACTAGTAGTGACGCTCACTGATCCATCATTGGCATCGGAGGCTGTTGCACCGGCATCAGTGTAGCTCGTGCCCTGCTCATGATTAACCGTCTCTGAACCAGACAGCGTAATCACCGGTGGCGTGGTGTCAGTTGTGACCGGCGGCGTATTGTTTGACGGCGTGGAAGAACCACCACCTCCGCCGCAGGCTTGCAACGTTAAGGATGTGACCAGAATAGCCATTGCCAGCGATTTTGATGGATAGTACATGTGTTAACCTCTTAGGGCCGTCTGCGTTAGTCAGTTTTAAAACAAGGCCGCCGATGTTTTCACATGCGTGAGGGGTCGAGTAGCCAAATGCGACCGTGCATGGCTTATTTGCGTTAAACGGTGTCAGGCTTAGGAATCAGCAAGAGCCGGCCGAAGTTTGAGAGGTCAGTGAAATAAGGCGCAGTTTGACACACGGTGATTTGACTGGAAGAACAAACAGCACCTCTAACCGGCTCTTACGAACTGGGACCGCAGCGTCCCCTACTCAGCATGGTGCTGCTCAAGGCGTATTTACTGATGCTGCGCGGATCTTCCATCATTTAAAGGGGTTAAAGGGGAGTCGAAGTTAGCCACAACCGGATGGTTGTGGCTATATGACGAAGTATAAGACCGCGAAAAGGTAATTCGTACCAGCACTCAACGTAAAGCCATTGGCTTTTTCGCGGCACAACAACCTGTTGTATTCGTCGGTTTAGCCAAATTATTTAAACCCATCAAAATCACTATTAGTGTCAGCGCTAATCCAGCCTAGAAGCTCCATTTAACGTCAATTGCAAGTGCGGTTCCCGGCCTCTCTTCATGGGTTACCACGGCGTTCTGAGTGATTTCAACCTTCTCATCGAGGAGATTTTTAAGCCGCAACTTTACCGTAAACTGCTCTGTTGGATAGAAGAAATAGGTCATATCCAACGAGTTAAACGGCTGCTCATAGGCGTCTGGAGATCCATTACGTCCTGCAAAATAAAGTCGCTCTCCAAATACGTTGTAGATCAACATGGCGCTGTGGCGGCCGTCCGTAGAGTCGTAGCCGAGCTGAAGATTGACTGCATAGTCGGAAGCTCCCGCGAGAGGACGCTGAGTATTGGTGGGCGCATCGGCAAACTCGCCAGCAGTCAACTCTGAATCAAGCACAGTAAGGTTGCCGGCAACAAATAGTGTTTCAAAGCTTTCATCAATGAATCCAAGACCTTTCAGCCACTCCAATTCGACGCCATAAACCATGGAGCTCTCCGCATTGATAATCTCTGTTGCAAGGGCCTCTTCAAAAGCAGCTGCCTCAAAGAATTCGATCGGGTTCTGGATATCCTTGTAGAACAGCGATGCGGTAAAGTTATCGCCTCCGGCAAAGAACCACTCCGCACGCAAGTCATAGTTGGTCACCGTGGATGGAATGACATTAGCGTTACCACTGACACGGGCGCCAGTGATAGGATCCAAGTAACTGGAGGGTGTAATTTCACGCAGGTCTGGCCGCACCAGCGTCTCGCTGAAACCAAAGCGCAGCTGAAAGTCTTCGGCCCAAAAATCAGGTTTGATAAATGTCACCGAAAGCGACGGGTAAAAATCATCGTCTTTAAAGACTGAATCGAGCAGATTATTTTCATCGCAGCTAATCTGACAACCTTCAAATTTCAGCGGATTCCAAGGAATACCCACCTGGCTATAGTCTTCCCAGCGGACGCCGAGTGTGATTCGCCAAGTTTGGTCGAAGAGCATGTCAGCTTTAGCGTAGGCGGAGGTATTTGTGAGCGCTGCAAGATAACTCTCACCATTGCTCCCTATTACCGCAACACTAAACTCGTTGTCCGGATTTAAAATCGTCTCGTCACTAAATATCTCAGAGACCATACCAATAGATCGCTGGGCAACGGATACATCGTCAGTACCCAGACCAAACTCCAACTGCCGATAGGTGCGCACTTTTTGAGAATAGCGATAGCCGCCGGTCAGAGATAGCTCAGCCGCAGATAACTCAAGAGGCAATGTAAGTTCGTAACCGTAACTTTCAACCTTGTCATCAAGATCAGTAAATCTGAAATCGCCCGCTGATGCAGATGCCTGCAAGTTTTGTGTCATGACAGCAGTGCTTAGCGGGTCAACCGTGGTCTTGTATAGAATATTGGTTTCGTTAGGGATATCCGTACGCGATGCAGAATCGGAATAGAACCAGTCGAACGTCAGCTCGTCGAGCCATACAAACTTATCAAATTCAATAAGGTCGCGAGTGATACCGCCAAAGCGGTGAAAGCCCCGAATCTGATTGACCGTCATATTGCGCTCTTCAAAGCGGGTTCGATATTGACGGAAGCCCTGGCCATCACTGAGGGGAAAACTCGAGGTATAACTGTCTGTGATTGCTGCACTATCGTCAGTATTGCGAAGAAACAAACTGGTTGTCTCAATTCGGTGATCGTCGTACCAGCGCCATCCAAAGCCAGCATTTCCAGTTATATTCACGCTATAAGTCGATTCCATCTTGCTCGCGAAAATATCCTCTGGATCACCATATGATCGGTCAACAGAATCCTTATTTTTCCACTCACTGCCGTAGACCGCGCCAAAAATGAAGCCCAACTCCATCCCGTTTTCGAGGTAAAAATTATTGCCAATATTGGCCTCAATGCTGCCATTGAGATCGTCGTCCTGTGCGGTAATATCGACATCGCGGTTCAACTGCAGTGCCAAATCACGATTAATCGCCTCCGCATCGGCCAATGTTTTCGTACCATCGCCAAGATTGATGCGAGCGAGAATATCAATAGGACTCAATGAGCCACCATACATCTTCACCGCAGACATCAGGCCAACAGGCAAACCGCGCGTACCATCATCTGTTCCCAGATTGTCGTCACTACCACCATTGTAAGAGAGTACTTCGCCACGGGTATCAAGATTGGTTTTGGTGCCGACCTCCATATTGAACATGAACTGATCGGGAATACTGCGTGTTCGGATATCAATCAGACCGCCACTAAACGCTGCAGGCATTTCCGCAGAATAGCTTTTTTTAACCGCTATCGATTTGATTATCGAGGTCGGAAAGATATCGAGTGGGATAACATTTCGAGTCAAGTCAGGAGAGGGGATCACTGCGCCATTTAACAGTGAGTTTGAATAGCGCTCACCCAGCCCGCGGATAAAAACAAACTTATCATCGACCAGTGTTACTCCCGGAACACGTCGCAACGCTGAAGCCACTGTGGAATCACCGATTCGACCGATGGTTTCGGAATCAATAATATCGGCGACCACTTCGCTCTCAAGGCGCTCGACTGCGACGTCATCAGCAGCTGTCTTGAGCTTGGCGAAAGTCACCACTTCCTCGAGTAGCGGCTCATCAGCGATGCTGGGAATTTGCGCGGAAACAGCGCCGCTAAAACCCAACAGGGTTATGGCCGCTATTTGAGTGCTGAGTAATTTCATTTTATCTATCATGTCTGGACCTTTAGCATTTGGGCTCAAAAGCATTTTGATATGTAAAGGGCGTCGCACTGAGACGCCCTTTTTAAACGATATGTAGAGAACTAAACTTCAATTCCCGACATGTCACTCAAACCACAGTGGCTGAGCTCGGCGTCCATCGTGCAAGCCATACGTCCAGTCCGCAGTCCAATCATTGTCCGCCGCCACAGCACCGATGATGCTTGAGCCCACGGGTGTTGGAATAGTTTCCGTACCCACTACCATGTCTGCGACAGGCACCGAGTAGAATCCATCGAGAATCACTAGCTCGGCATTGCTGGCTGCTGTGGGATCATCACCAGCCTCAGCGGTCTGATAAAGCAGGTTTCCACTCGCCTTCAGCCAATCCGCCGTGGTGGTGCCATTTGGCAGACTGTTGCCTTTGGTCAGGTCTTGGCAGGCAAGGATCGACGAACTTACTTCTAGATCACCGTCCTGGGCCGCTTGCAGACCCTCGTTGTCTAAACGGAAGCACCAGTTGTAGTCTGGGTCGCCAGTGAGTTCATCTGGGCCGTAAGATCCGGTGACGATGGCATTCTGAATAATAGGGAAGTGTGCCTCACGGATGCGCAGACCCTGCCCTTCCTCGTGAGTACCAGTTTGATTCGCCGAAATGATACAGGTCAGGTTTTTAATCGTTGCCTGAGAATTCAAGCCACGAGCGATAAAGTCAGCTATGGTCGCTTCGTCCTTACTGGAATAACTGCCAATTCCATCAGACTCAACACAGCGGTTGCCATCGGTTTCAGACTGAATAACCAAGGCATTAGTAATGGTTCCGCGATAGCCCTCGTCGATATCAATTGCATCATCACGGACATAGACAGCAACATAGTTAGTGATATCAACTGCGCCACCGAAGAATTCAATGCCGTCATCGTAAACACTGTAAACCTCTAGATTCTCTATCAACGTGCCGTTACCCACGGCATTAAAGGCGATGCCGTTAAGCTCGTTACCCGGTGCTACTTCGGCCCCAGTGTGCTTAACAACCAGATACTTCATAACGCCTGAGTTATCGGCATTGTTGTCGCCGCCGTAATGACTCTCGCCGACATCGGCCTTACCTTCAGACGCTACATGGCAATCAGATGTGGTGACATCTGGATAAGTACCAACGTAAGAACATTTGTTGGTGACGCCAAAGCCATTAATCACGAGGCCACCCCACTCACCTACATCCTCCGCACCAACAGTGCCAAACACTGCATCAGTCTGAGATGTCAGAGTGATTGGCTCGGCTTTAGTGCCATTGGCGCGCAACTGTGAGCCACGGTTAATGACCATAAAATCATCAGCGCTTCGGAAAGCAAGAGTAGCACCTGCTGCAATTGTCAGGACCGGTCCATCACCGCCCTCCGAAAGACCAGCAGCAGACAATTCAGCATCGGTGGCATAGTCAACACCAACCACCAAACTGCCCTCGAAGACGTGTACACCATCTCCAATATTAGGGACGGCCAAGTCAAACGTTAAAGGGTTATCGATATCGACAAAACCTTTCGAATAGATACAGTTGGTACCATCATAGGAACCTTGCGATACGGTGCCCGCCAACGTGTAGGATGCGCAGGTTACTTCTGTATTAGTAGCCCCCTGATTAGTGATATTAGTCACTGTGTCGCCAATAGCCGTTTCATTGGTTGGAGCAATATTGATATCTCCACCGCCACAGCCCGTCAGCACTATGGCAACTGAACTGGATATAAGTAATTTGTTAATGGACATTAAAAACTCCCGATAAATTTGTATTTAGGTTTTGATCGAGAGGGAATTTAACAGGCATTAATGACGTTTCAGTGAAGAGCTAGTGACAGTTTTGTGACAGTTAATGCCATCAACTAGCACACCTAGCACCATGAAATTGCAGGGGCGAGATAATCTCGCACCAATTTAAAACAGTGCCTAAGCTGAACTTGGCATAAGGGTTGTGAATCTATTAAGTTTGGAGGTCAAAGCAGTTATTGGCATGCCACTTGCTTAACTCGATATGCACGAGTCAATCGACAGAGGTCTCTCTGACGATTTTTTTCAGGACGAACGAAGGCCAAAAATGATGAAGTATTATTCCCGCCGCTGGATCAAACCCACTGATTTAAACCCTGCCCAGCGCCTCTTTGGCGGCACAGCGATGGCATGGATGGATGAGGAGGCTGCCATTTTCGCCGCCTGCCAAATGGGTACCGATAAAATTGTTACAAAGTTTATTTCAGAAATTAATTTCCAAGCACCTGCCAAAGTGGGGGATGTAATTGAATTTGGCTTGGCGGTCAGAGACTATGGGCGGACCTCTCTGACAGTCTCTTGCGAGCTTCGAGAGAAAAAGACCGGCACAGTCATTATGAGCGTTGAACGAATTGTATTTGTTGCTCTCGATGAAGCAGGTTTACCAACGCCTCATAAAACATACCTTGAGACGCGCAGCGGGGCCGATAACAAACGAAACAAGTGTCCGGTCTAGGCCATCTTTTGACACCGCTAGCAGATGCCTTTGACTACTGATGACGAATATCTTTGCCTTTTACAACGAAGACAATCTGCTCACAGAGATTTTTGGCGTGGTCGCCAATACGCTCCAGTGAACGAACTACCCACAATATATTGATCACCCGACTGATGCTGCGCGGATCTTCCATCATATAAGTGGCCAGCTCGCGCAGTGCGGTTTTGTAATCCATATCGATCGGGGTGTCTTCCTCAATGGTGCGCAGCGCGGCTTCGACATCAAAGCGAGCAAAGGCATCCAGCGCATTGCCGAGCATCGTCGTCACCGACTTGCCGAGATGGCGAACTTCGGTATAGCCTTTTGACGTGCCACCTTCTTCGGCAAGGATCACTGCGTGATTGGCGATTTTCTTTGCTTCGTCACCAATGCGCTCGAGATCATTGACCGCTTTGGTCACCATCATCACCAGGCGCAGATCACTTGCCGCTGGCTGCCGACGAGCAATAATCAGAATGCAGGCTTCATCGATATCGAGCTCCATTTCATCAATGTTCTGCTCCTCTTTGATAACCTCTTCGGCGAGCTGACTGTCCGCTTCGGTCACCGCGCGCACGGCATTCTGCAGCTGCTGCTCAACCTTGCCACCCATCTCCATAAGTCGCGTGCGAATCTCTTCGAGCTCGTCATCAAACTGCTTCATGTAGTGGTTTTCAAATTTCATTTTATCCATTTTATTCTCCGCTTGGCCGCTCTGAGGCTGGCCACTTAACATCATGATTCAGCTACTAAAGTCTTACTCAATTTATCCAAAACGCCCGGTGATATAAGCTTCTGTGAGTTCATGCTCGGGGAGAGTAAAGACCTGCTCGGTAGGATTCACTTCAATCAAACGACCGAGATGGAAATAGGCGGTGCGATGGGAAACCCGAGCTGCTTGCTGCATCGAGTGGGTAACGATCGCAATAGTAAAGTTTTCACTCAACTCTTCAATCAGCTCTTCAATTTTTGCCGTGGCTATTGGATCCAGCGCCGAGCACGGCTCGTCCATCAAAATCACCTCCGGGCTTACCGCAATGGCACGGGCAATACAGAGTCGCTGCTGCTGACCACCAGATAGACCGGTGCCAGACTGATGTAAGCGCTCTTTAACCTCATCCCATAGGCTCGCCTTGCGCAGGCTATTTTCAACAATCTCATCAAGGTCTACGCGACTGTCCGCGAGCCCGTGAATCTTGGGGCCATAGGCGACATTGTCATAGATTGATTTCGGAAACGGGTTGGGCTTTTGAAACACCATCCCGACTCGAGCACGCAACTCCACCACATCGAGTTTGGGCGCGTAGAGGTCTTCACCGTCCATGCAAATCTCACCCTCGACGCGACAACTTTCAACTGTATCATTCATGCGATTGAGCGAACGCAGAAAGGTTGACTTACCACAACCGGATGGCCCGATCATGGCGATCACTTCGTTTTTGGCAATATCGACATTGACGTTGTGAATCGCCTGCTTATCATCATAAAACACGTTGACGTTGCGGATGGTCATCTTCGGCGCATCGGTAAAAGACTGGCCAACTGTTACCTGATCGTCAGCCACATCGAGATTTTGCTTGCCTTCAACTTTCAAATTAGCCTTGGCTGCGGCTCTTGCGAGATTTTTTGTGCTCATAGACGTTTCCTTATTACCAGCGACGCTCAAGGCGTTTACGCAGCCATACAGCTGAGGTATTCATAACAATTAAAAAGCTCAACAGAACCATAATGGCCGCCGACGTCTTTTCGATAAAGGCTCGCTCGGGGCTATCGGCCCACAGGAATATCTGCACCGGCAGCACGGTCGCCGGGTCACTAAAGCCACCCGGGATATCGACAATAAAAGCAACCATACCAATCATCAATAGTGGCGCCGATTCACCCAGCGCCTGCGCCATACCAATAATGGCTCCGGTCAGCATGCCGGGCAGTGCCAGCGGCAATACATGATGCAGCACCATCTGATATTTTGACGCTCCCATACCCAGTGCCGCTTCACGGATCGATGGCGGCACAGACTTGATGGCAGCGCGACTGGTGATAATAATCGTCGGCAAGGTCATCAGTGTTAACACCAGGCCACCAACAATCGGAACCGAGCGCGGAATATGGAAAAAATTAATAAAAATCGCCAGGCCAAGTAAACCAAAAATAATCGACGGTACGGCAGCAAGGTTATTGATATTGACTTCGATAAAGTCTGTCCAGCGATTTTTTGGCGCAAACTCTTCTAGATAAATTGCAGCGGCTACGCCGATCGGAAAGGACAGCATCAATGTCAGTATCAACGTCAGCAGTGAGCCCATCACCGCGCCGCGAATACCAGCCTGCTCCGGCTCGCGCGAATCACCTCGGGTAAACAGGTTGCTGTTAAACTGAAGACGAATTTTGCCCTGATCGTGCAACTCAGCAATCCATTCAATTTGCTTGTCAGTCATCCTGGCAGCATAGGGTTCGCCGTCGAGCCAGGATTTGTAATAGGTATCAATATCATCGTCGGCCAGCATCCAGACCTTTTCGCTTTCACCCAGCAATAATGGGTTCGCCACTAAACGATCCTTAAGATCAAATCCGGCACCACTGCTGATTAAGCCGTAGAGACTGCGTTTGTCCGTTCGCCCCGAGACATCGGGGAACTGCTTGCGCAAGGCTTGCTTGGGAATGGCCTGCCAGTTGCCCTGAACCAGTTCACGGGGATCAGCCAGGTTATCAATGCCAATCAGCTCCTGATCATAGTCCACTTCCAGTTGCAGATAAGTAATGCGAAAAGCGCCATGACCTTTACTGACAATATCGGTAAACAAAACCACGACAGCAGCCAGTCCAATCAATATGGCAAGCCGGCCATACCAGCGAAAAATATTTTCCGAACGGTTGCGTCGATTGAGCGACTTTCTGATTTTTTCCAGATTGGTCATTGGCTCACTCATATTGCTCTCGATATTTTTTAACAATGTGCAGTGCAAATATATTCAGCATCAAGGTGACCACAAACAACATCAGTCCCAGAGCGAAAGCGGCCAGAGTTTTGGGGCTATCAAACTCTTGATCACCGGTGAGGAGTGTAACAATCTGCACGGTTACGGTCGTCACGGAGTCGAGTGGGTTGGCAGTCAATTTCGCCGCCATTCCCGCAGCCATAACCACAATCATGGTTTCACCGATCGCTCGCGACACAGCCAACATTATTCCGCCGACAATACCCGGCAGTGCTGCAGGAATAATGACATTACGTACGGTTTCCGATTTAGTTGCACCCATCGCCAGCGATCCATCGCGCATCGATTGCGGCACCGCAGTAATCACATCGTCGGCCAGAGATGATATAAAAGGGATGATCATCACACCCATCACACCGCCTGCTGCCAGTGCACTCTCAGAAGATACCGTGAGACCGAAGCTGGCGCCGAGGTCACGCAGAAATGGCGCCACGGTTAAGGCCGCAAAAAAGCCGTAGACTACCGTGGGAATACCGGCCAGCACTTCTAACGCGGGCTTAGCGTAGCTGCGCACTGATGGCGAGGCATATTCCGCAAGATAAATCGCCGACATCAGGCCAACCGGCACGGCAACAATCATGGCTACTGCGGAGACTAACAGAGTGCCGACAAACAAAGGCACCGCACCAAAGCTTCCGGAAGAGCCAACCTGATCTTCCCGGATTGCGGTCTGCGGACTCCACTCCAGGCCGAAAATAAAATCATCCAACGGTACTGATCTAAAAAACTGAATCGATTCGAACAGTACTGACAGGACAATACCGACCGTTGTAAAAATAGCCACACAGGCACAGGCCAATAATAATTTTTCCATGACCTTTTCCACTGCGGGACGCGCACGCAATGTGATCGAAATTTGCGACCAGCTCCACGCTATACAGGTCAACGACAGGGTCAACATCAATGCCGTCAGAGCCCAGCGTGAGATCAGCTGTAACTGCAACATCGACTCCGCAGCGGCAACCAGCGCCGGGTTTTCATCTCTTGCCGACAAGACACCAGCAGCGAGGTTGGAAATTTTATTCAGCAACAAGTTATCGTCGCCACTAATGCCCGAGACAACTCCAGCCGGTAATGACTGAAGCACTATGCTATCAATCACCACGTCGTCGAAAATCATCCATAGCCCGAGTAACACCAAGGAAGGCAGTGCGCACCAAAGCGCCACATGAGCACCGTAGTAAGATGGCAGCGAATGAATATGCCGGATTCCGCCAAGGGGTTTGGCAAGCGCCAGAGATCGCCCGCGACCGAGATAGAACGCAAAGAGGCTAAGTCCGAGGACTAGAAAAAGGATATTTGTCGCGTGCATATTGCTGGCAGACTCTCTTTAAATAGTGAAACAGCCCGGCCTTTCAGACCGGGCTGTACTGTGACAACTAATAGTGTTTATTTCAATGCTTCCTCGCCTGTCATCGCAACCAGATTTCTAGTGTTCTCCGCCATTTCTCGACGCATCTTGGTCGGCAGTGGAATCATTCCTTTTTCAGACAGATAGCCCTCTTCACCCCAGGCTTTTTCACTGGTGAACTCATTGAGGAACCCCTTGATGCCAGGAACCACACCGACGTGGGCCTTCTTGACGTAAAAGTACAACGGCCTTGAGATGGGGTAGGATTTATCCGCAATTGAGTCAAAAGTCGGTTCCACAGACTCTATTATCGAACCCTGAACTTTATCGGCGTTCTGGTCGAGGAAACTAAAACCAAATACGCCCAAAGCATCTGGGTTAGCTTCAAGTTTCTGTACGATCAAGTTGTCGTTTTCGCCGGCCTCAATATAGGCGCCATCTTCACGGATGGTGTGACAGATAGTTTTGTAGGCATTTTTGTTGGATGCCTTGAGTGCTGCAATCCAGTCAATCTTCTTGCAACCGCCTTCCATGCCCAGCTCGGCAAACGCATCTCGCGTACCAGAGGTTGGCGGGGGGCCCAAAACTTCAATAGCGACATCGGGTAATGCTGAATTAACGTCTTTCCAAGTTTTATACGGGTTGTCGATCAACTCACCAGCCGTTGCGCCAGGGACTTTAGCGGCCAGAGCGAGGAAAATGTCCTTGCGGCTCAACTGCATTGTCGCGCTTTCAACGGAGTTGGCGATGACAATGCCGTCATAACCGATCTGGACTTCAATAATCTCTTTAACGCCATTGGCCTGACACTTCTGAAACTCAGAGGCTTTCATGCGGCGTGAAGAGTTGGTGATATCGGGATAGTTGGTACCCACACCGGAGCAGAATAGCTTCATACCGCCGCCCGAGCCGGTTGATTCAATTTTGGGTGTAGGGCTGCCGCTGGCCCGCCCGTAGCGCTCGGCAACTACGGTAGAAAATGGGTAAACCGTTGAGGAACCGACTACTTCAATGCTGTCACGAGCCACGGCAGATGAGGCCGCTGCGACAGAAACTGCCGCGAATAACATCGCTGATACTGTTCTTTGGATCATATCTTTCTCCGCTATCTAGAGCACAGACGTGCTGTTAGTTAATTTTCTCTGAACTACCGATAGACTATTGAGGTTGTATGACAGAAATATGACAGTACCTTAATAAAACGATCTTTTTGATAAATTTATGTCATGTCAATTGCTGTCACATTAATGTCATATTAAAGCCATAGAGTTGTCACTCAGCTGTCACAAACACAGCCACAGTTTGTCACGCACAGCTTTCAAACTTTCACCTGCAAGCTGTGCATTATTTTTACTAATTGAGGATTTTGTATGAAAAAAGTACTTTTAACTGCCGCGATCGCCTCTGCGCTAAGCGTTTCATCTTATGGCTTTGCCGAAGGCCCTATCGACGGCACGATCTACGGGAAAGTGAATGTTTCAGTTGTTAATCAGGACACTGGCTCAAGCGACGAATGGAAACTGAATAGCAACGCATCGCGCCTTGGCGTTAAGGGTAAGACTGAAATTGCCGACGGACTTTACGCTGTTTATAAAGCCGAATTTGAAGTCTGTGTGGACGACGGCGACTGCAAGGGCCAGACCTTTACTCAGCGCAACATTATGGGCGGTATTCGCGGTAGCTTCGGTACCATTTGGGCCGGCAAGCACGATACGCCAACCAAGCTGGCCCAGAACAAGATTGACCTGTTTAACGATCTGGAAGGCGATCTGAAAAATACCTTTGAAGGCGAAAACCGCGTTTCAAACATGGTTGCCTATACATCACCTGAAATAAATGGCTTTGCTGCCAGCGTAGCAATAATTCCCGGCGAAGGCGCTGATCTGGACCAGGACGGGATTGACGATAGCGGCCTGGCTGACGGTATGTCTTACTCGATCAGCTACACCAAGGACAATCTTTTTGTGACGGTGGCGGGCGATCAGGATGTCGATAATCAGGATCTGATGCGCGTTGTTGCTCAATACACAATGGATGATCTGCAGCTCGGCGTTATGTACCAACAAAACGAAGACAATCTTGGCACCAAAGACGAGTCTGGCTTTTTTGTCAGTGCCGCTTATACGATCGACAAGACCACATTGAAAGCGCAATATGGTTCTATTGAAGACGACGTGGACGGTGACAAGGAGAATACTCTGTCTCTGGGCGCCGACTATAAACTGGCCAAAGGTACCAAGGTATACGTCTTTTACACCGACAATACAGACTCAGCGGTTGGCCAGGCCGACACTGACGACAGCGCATTTGGCGTAGGCATGGAACACAAGTTCTAAGCCTGCATTTAGCGCATCAAGCAGAATGGCGAGTCAGGTATCGGACTCGCCTTTTTTAATAGTTTGCAGACAGCCTTAACGGCGACAGCTAAACTATCACGCATCCTTCAAATATAGGTCTACCGTGCATGAACAACGCTTATCTATTGGCACTGATTATCGCCAGCGGGCTGTTATCAGCTAATGCTTTCAGCAACTGTGAGTTTGATACTGACGATGCCGATTCGCCCAACTTTATGGACAAAATTGTTGACTGCGAAGAGCAGCCAGCGAAAATATCGAGCAAGAAAAAGTCATCTATCGCGCCGGCCACCAAACTCTATGGCGAAGGCACAGTTGACCCGGTATCGGGCATAGCTGAACGACCGGTTGTCGCGCCGGGCTCGATGAACCACAGTCCCGGCAAAGTCTTCGCCGCACGCCAACCCTACTCTCTGAGACCGAATGCGAAGTTCGAACAGTCGGTGACTATTGCAATCCAGCGTCTACATGTGGAGATGGCACACTATTGTTCTAAGGGCTGGTCAATTGAAAACCAGTGGACGGAACCAGACGCGCAAGCAGAAGGAGATTTTTTCCTGCACTTTTCATTTCGCTGCGCGGGCTAATAACTATTTGGCTGGTTGACTGAAAGGCGACTCAGGGCGCAAAGCAGAATTCGTTAACGGACTACAGAAGGTCGTTGTACTTCAGCTCTTTTGATCAGAGCTTATTGGTAACCGGCAGATAAACTCAGCGCCCTGACCCAGACGGCTGTTAATTTTGAGCTCCCCTCCGCAGCGTGTCAGCGCATGTTTAACAATTGCCAGCCCCAAACCTGTGCCGCCAGTATCCGAACTGCGGCTACTGTCACCACGGTAAAAACGCTCAGTCAGGCGCGAAATATCTCGCATATCGATACCCACGCCGTCATCTCTAACTGAAACAGTTATAAAACTGCTGAAACGATTCACTTTAATCACGATCGCTGCACCCTGCGGATTGTGGCGAACAGCATTAAAGACAATATTGCCCAACACGCTGTGCATATCCTTGGCATCAGATTGAATCGCTAAACCTTCCTCGCAGTCGAGCTGGATGCTGTGTTTACCGTCACTAATCAGCTGCGCCTCTTCAACAACACCCTGCAACAACTTATATAGATCGACGTTTTCGATAGACGGCTTTTGAGTATCGGATTCAAGACGAGAGATCAAGATCAGGTCATTGGCCAGCGCTTCCATTCTGCCGACCTGATCGGACATCTGAGTGTACGCCTTGTCGACCATTTCGCTGTTGTCTGGCATATCGCTAAGCGTTTCGAGATAGCCCCGCATTACCGTCAGCGGTGTCCGCAGCTCGTGGGAGACATTGCCGACAAACTCCTTGCGCAGCTTCTCAAGGTTGGTGATACGCGTAACGTCTGTGACCACAAGGACAATCTCATCTTGACCAAAACGCGATGCAGACAACTGCAGTATGGTTTGTGCCTGGTTGACAGCAGAGAGCGTGATAGAACCCGCAAAGTCCTGCTGAGAAATATAGCTGACAAAGTTCGGATCACGAATCAAATTGGTGATCGCTGTATCACGGTCAGAGGAACGCAGACCAAGAAGCGTTGCCGCCGATCGATTCCACCAATCCATGGTCAGATCACTGCGCAGCACCAAAATTCCCTCTTCGAGCGCCTCTGTGATACGGGTCATGCGATTGATGGTGCGCCGCATTCGCTCCTGAGTACGCCTATGACGTCTGCGCTGACGATTAAGGGTGTCGCTGATTTCGCCCCAGACACCATCGGCATCCGGCGGTAAACCATTCATACCTTTATCAATCCAGCGGAATAGCCTGCTGATGATGCGGAAGGTCCAGAGAATATAGATGCCCAAGCCGAGCAGAAGCATTGTAATCGGAGCGCCCAGACTAAGGCCAAACAACACAGAGAAGAGGCCGACTAGCAGCGCACGCCATATCTCTGTATGCATTCCAGGTCGCAAGAAAAATGTACCCTTTTAGCCATTTTGAAGTTGGACGGAAAAGCGGTAGCCCGCTCCGCGCACAGTCTGCACATAGTTTTCATGGCCTGCAACCGAAATCGCTTTGCGTAAGCGGCGGATATGCACGTCCACCGTCCGCTCGTCGAGGTAGACATTGCCGCCCCAGACATAGTCTAGAATCTGCCCGCGGGAGTAAACACGCTCCTGATGGGTGAGGAAAAACTGCAGCAAGCGGTACTCGGTAGGACCTAAATTAATCGGCTGCCCGGAGATGCTGACGCGATGTCCGAGGGGGTCCAAGAGCAGTTCGCCGACCGTGATCGGCTCCTGAAGGTCTTCGCGCCCAACCCGTCGCAGCACAGCTTTAACCCGGGAAATAAGTTCTCTTGGGGAAAATGGCTTGGGAAGGTAATCGTCTGCACCGGCGTCGAGACCAGAAATTTTGCTGTCCTCTTCCGCCTTAGCGGTGAGCATAATGACCGGGATTTTCGCGGTCAGCTCATCGCGCTTCAGGCGCCTCAACAGTTCCAACCCAGTTGTTCCAGGCATCATCCAGTCAAGCAGTGCCAGGTCTGGCTGGTGATCAATAATCATCGCATGAGCCTGCTGGGCGTTTTCCGCTTTCAGGACATTAAAGTCGGCGGCTTCCAGTGCTACTGATAGCATATCCCGAATCGCCACTTCATCGTCGACCAATAGGATCGTATGCTTCGGCATAACATTGACCTCATCATTCATTTCAGACGACCCATTTAATAGCGATAACATGACACAAATATGACAGCGATATCCAACAGCAGCAAAGTGTAGGCTGATCTTGCCGATTTACAACCGTGATTTTTTATCCCTCTGGCCGGAGTCGATATTTAAAATTCGTTCACGCATAATGTTGTTTTTTACGCAACTAGGACTCAACCATGACAATTACACAAAACAGCGCCGTCAGCTTTCACTACACATTAACCGACGATCAGGGTCAGCAAATTGACAGTTCGGCAGGACAGGAGCCTCTGGCCTATCTGCACGGCGCTGGCAATATTATTCCTGGCTTGGAAAAAGCGCTGGAAGGCAAGTCTGCTGGTGACCAACTCCAGGTTGAGGTGTCTGCTGAAGAGGGCTATGGCCCCGTTCAACAAGAACTGATTCAGGATGTACCACGTGAAGCATTTCAGGGTGTCGAGACAATTGAAGTGGGCATGCAGTTTGAAGCACAAACCGGTCAGGGTGGCGCCGTTCCCGTCACGGTGACTGCGGTCACCGATGAGACTGTGACCGTCGATGGCAACCACCCTCTGGCCGGCAAGGCCTTGAACTTCGATGTCACTATTGCAGATGTTCGAGAGGCCTCAGCGGAAGAGCTGGAGCACGGCCATATTCATGGCCCGGGCGGGCACAACCACTAATCTCTGCCAAAAAAAGGGCCACCTAATGGTGGCCTGAATTGGGAGCAGGGAAAACTGTTAAACCCGGTTTAGCTGTCTAATCGAAAATAGGCGAGATCTCGCTGGCACCGACACAGGCGGCAAGTCCACACCCAATCCCCGTGCTAATCCAAAAATCTGTACCGTAGACAAACAGGCCTATTGACGTTCCGAGAACCGCGCCGCAAGCAATCAGAAACAAACTGAAAAGACTGTAACCATTCATTCATATATCTCCTTTACTATTTTGCGTTCCTTACGAATGGATTTAAGCTGACACGAACAGGTGACAGGAAGCGCATTTGAAAGGTTTTCAATCGCCATTAACCGCGAACCGTTCGCAATTACCCTGATTAACTGTTCTCGTTCGGCTGACTAATGCAAAATACTGTGAGCTGTGTCGACAAAATTTGCAGTGACGGCGATCGATAGCAGATCCACAACAAAAAGTGAGACTCCCCCATGACAGTTAAAATTGGCATCAATGGATTTGGTCGAATTGGCCGATTGGCTCTGCGCGCCGCCTGGCAACATCATGATTATGAGATTGTGCATATCAACGAAATTGCCGGCGATGCGCAGGCTGCCGCGCATCTGCTTAAATACGATTCCGTGCATGGCACATGGGACAAAATGATCGAGGGCGGCGATGGCACAGTTACCATTGATGCGAAAACCCTGCGCTATAGTCAGTGCAAAACGATTGCTGAAACCGATTGGTCAGACGTGGACATGGTGATTGAGTGTACCGGAAAGTTTAAATCTCAGGCTGCTCTGGCGCCCTACTTCGAGCAAGGTGTTAAAAAGGTAGTGGTCTCCGCACCGCTCAAAGATGGCACGTTGAATATTGTAGTAGGCGTCAATGACGACCAATACAGCGATCAGGCAATTGTCACCGCAGCGTCTTGTACCACTAATTGTCTGGCGCCGGTGGTGGATGTGCTGCATAAGACCTTTGGTATTGAGCACGGTGCGATTACCACCATCCACGATATTACCAATACCCAAAGTATTCTCGATGAGTACCACAGTGACCTGCGCCGCGCCCGGGCAAGTGGATTATCTCTGATTCCCACCACCACCGGCTCGGCGACAGCCATCACTGAAATATTTCCCGAGCTCAAGGGCCGTCTCAATGGGCTGGCAGTACGCGTGCCGCTGGCCAATGCGTCTTTGACCGACTGCGTCTTTGAACTGCAACGGGACGTCAGAGTGGAGGAGGTTAATGCAGCACTGCGCGACGCCGCAGAGGGTCGCCTAAAAGGTGTGCTTGGGTTTGAGGAGGCGCCTCTGGTGTCTGTGGACTACACCAATGACACCCGCTCGGGCGTTGTCGATGGCCTGTCGACCATGGTGATTAATAAGACTCAGGTAAAAGTGCTTATCTGGTATGACAATGAGATCGGCTATGTCAACCGATTGATGGAATTGGCGGCAAAGGTCGCGGCGTCGATTTAAACCATGAGTTTTGAGCTTAAATCTCCGATTGCGCAATACAGCCTGGTCACCCTCAGCTACTGGGCCTTCACCCTTAGCGATGGTGCCCTGCGGATGCTGGTGGTGCTGTTCTTTCATCAGCTTGGCTACAGCCCCCTGGAAATCGCCGGACTGTTTTTACTCTATGAGTTTTTCGGCGTTGTCACCAATCTGTATGGCGGCTGGCTGGCCAGCGCCATCGGGCTAACTATTACTATGCAGTTGGGTTTGGCGCTGCAAATCATGGCTTTGTTGATGCTCGCGGCGGATAACTCTCTGCTTACAGTCGCCTATGTGATGGTCGCCCAGGCACTCTCGGGAATCGCCAAAGATCTCAATAAGATGAGCGCCAAGGCGAGCATAAAGTCACTGGTTCCGGCCAATGCTCAGGGGCAACTCTATCGCTGGGTTGCCCTGCTGACCGGCTCAAAAAATGCACTTAAAGGACTCGGCTTTTTTCTCGGCGGATGGCTGCTGGCGATTGTCGGTTTTCAGGCTGCTGTTGGACTGATGGCCGCCATTCTGGCGCTGGCGCTAGTCGCCAGCCTGCTGTTGCTCGAGCGCTCGACAGGAATTGCCAAACAGCAGCAAGCCTTTAGCAGCCTGTTTTCAAACAATAGCGGGATCAACCGATTGAGTGCGGCGCGCTTTTTTCTTTTTGGTTCACGGGATATCTGGTTTGTTATCGCCCTGCCGTTATTTCTGCAGAGCCAGCTGCAGTGGAGTTATCTACAAGTGGGCACTTTGCTCGCCGCCTGGGTAATTGGCTATGGCTTTGTGCAGGCAGCAGCGCCAAAACTGACCGCAAAGACTGGCGACAGACACCACCCTTCCGGAACCAGCGCATTTAAGTGGGTAGTTCTGCTCTGTCTGCTCCCCGCGGCCATCGCTGTCAGTCTCTTTGTCAGCGGAGACAACAGCTTTTGGGTTGCCATCAGTTTGGTGCTCGGGCTATTGGTATTTGGAGTCTTCTTTGCCATTAACTCCTCGATACACTCTTACCTCATTGTTGCCTATGCCCGAGAGGACGGTGCGTCTATGGATGTAGGGTTTTATTATATGTGTAATGCCGCCGGCCGCTTGGTGGGCACCTTGTTGTCCGGCTGGGTCTACCAAAGCTCTGGACTGATCGCCTGCCTGCTGATCTCATCGGCGATGCTACTGGCGGCAGCTTTTATCTCCCGCAAGCTCCCGGCCTAAAAAGACCACAGACTTTTCCTGCCTGTTCATCTCTGCTAGGGTACAGTCCTTTAAATCAACCACAAGACAATCATATGACTGATAACAATGCGGCAATGGATCCCAATGGGCTGTTTCGTGAAGAGAACTATACCGACCAGAAGATGGGCGCGATTCGCAAGCTTATCCCCGTTAAAGCAGATGGGAGTGACGACCCTGACCGCGAGACTCAATTCTTTGGCTCGGCGCAAGTGATGACCCCTATGGGAGCTGTGCCGCTAAACTTTGCCCTCGACGGCGATACGATCGGTGAGGCGGCGAGCGATTTTGCCGACAAGGCACAGATTGCGGTTGAAGAGGCAGGCAGAGAAATTGAGAGGATGCGCAGAGAGCAGGCATCCAAAATCGTTGTCCCCGGTCAGGGCGGTGGCATGGGTGCACCTGGCGGCGGAATTATTACCTGATCAGGCTGCTAACGATTTTAACTCCCTGCCAGCAAGTCGCTCTAATCAAGGTCAACGCCAACTTTGTGGCTGCCGGGGATAATACAGCGGGTGGCACTGACTACCTCACCCTGAAGCCAGTTGCGCCGGGTAATTTGCAGGCAAGCGCTCAAGGTCGCCAAACCCATAGCACCAGTAGTCTCGGTATCGGGAATCACCGCCTGCACTTGGTGGTCAATCCGAGAGGGAGTAAGCACCCAGTTTAGGTAGGCTTGCGGGGTGACTTTTTGATAGTTTTGCTTAAGGTATGCCGGCACCAGTGTCGGCGTGACAAAACACGCTTCCCACTGCAGTGCGATCGAGTTGATAACGTGTACCACAACCGAGTGATAGATCAGATCCCCCTCCGTGATTTTTAGCAGCGAAGCCACGTCGCGGTCTGCAGCAACAGTGTCCAGCCTGATAATCCGGTTACTGTAATGGGGATTAGTGAAAGTGAACTGCTCACCAAAATCGGGAAGTTCAAGCGACAAACTAAGTGGCGGTGGCTCGGCGACAAAGGTCCCCATTCCGACAGACCGTAATAACAAGCCTTGATCCGCCAATTCCTGCACGGCCCGTCTGGCGGTCATTCTACTTACCGAAAAATCTTCTGCGAGCCGGTTTTCAGAGGGAATACAGTCGCCAACACGCCACTGCTTTGACTCAATTTGATTTCTGATATACGACTTTATGTGGGCGTAACGCGGTAACGAGTAGGTAGCCTCGGTCATGTAGAGCCCCTTTGGGTTGTTCACCTTTTAATTAATGTATAGACAATATACACGTATATACAATTTCAATTCAACCTGCGTTACATTCCAAAAACCTTTTGGCGTGGCGCTTTAGACGGTTTCTTCAAATGATAAGGCATATTAAATCAGTCAACCAAACAAATGTATATACATCAGCAAGCAACAAAATTGCATCAAGAAATAATTAAATCAAGCTTTTGTCGACGAGAGAGCTTTTTAATTTGCGCCTCGCGAATGCTGGCGCTACTGCGGTCATGGCCTCCCTCTACAAACACCACTGCTGCCGGACTGCGACCACGAAAATACTTGGCTCCGGCGCGTCCGCTCAGATGCTCACCAAAACGTCGTTCAACATCCGTGGTAATGCCGGTGTAAAGGGAGTTATCGGTTGCCCTGATCAGATAGACAAACCACTCACTCATGCGCTGGCCGCTATATCGACGACAATAAAATCATGGCAATACTGGCAGCGGTACTGCGCACGGCGTTGAACGATCTTCTTGTGGCGCAGACTGGTAAGCTGGTGAGTTCTGCAACCACATCGATAATTGAATTTGGCATACTGCCTGACCGGAATACCGGTTAGGTCATAGTCGCCCGTCGCCCTCGGCTCTGCGCCGAGATCAATCATGATAGCCTTCCACTCTTCACCATGAGGCTTGACCCGCCGCAACCCATAGAAACAATCCACCAGATAATGGGCCACTTCATGAGTTACCGTTTCATTCAGGCTATCATTAAAGTACTTGGCGAACAGCCAGGGGTTATAGCGAATACGTCGATGTCCGCCCTTTACTTGATACATACCAGCGCACCGACCTTTAAGATCAAAATCGACAGCAATACTGGCAAACTCTCGTCCATAGAGTTTGGAGGCTTTTTTAATACAACGCTCAGTCGCATCCTCAACCTGGCGCATTTGCAATTCGGATATGGGTTCAATCATAGCGTTCAGTATATCGCCGGTCAGGCCTGTTACAATACGCAAAAGGTCGAGTACTAGGCGAAAATGAATATTGATTTCCACTGTCACACCACTGCTTCCGATGGCTCGCTGGATCCCTCAACACTGATTGATCTGGCGCTCGAGCGTGACGTCAAAATGCTTTCGGTTACCGACCATGACACCATGGATGCCTACCGACAATTTGGGCCAGCGGCGAACCAGTTACAGCTCATCCCTGGCATTGAACTCTCGACCCAGTGGAGCAGACGCGGCGTGCATATCGTTGGACTAAATGTCGACATTGACAGCGAGCCCATGGAGCAAGCGATCCGCCAGCAATCGGCAGCGCGACAGGGCAGGGCAGAGATCATTGCAGAACGCCTCGCACGCCTCGGATTTTCCGGCTGTCTTGAAGGTGCACAATCGTTTTCCAGCGGACCTCAGGTAGGCCGTCCCCACTTTGCACAATATCTGTTGAAAATTGGTGCAGTTTCAACCATCGACCAGGCATTTAAGCGTTACCTAGGCGCCGGAAAAGTAGGCGATGTCAAAGATCAATGGCCGGAGCTTGACACTGTTATTGGCTGGATCCGCGATGCTGGGGGTGTTGCAGTGCTGGCTCACCCTACCAAATACAAGGTAACCAGAACCAAACTGGTTGAGTTGATCGGCGCCTTCAAAGCCGCTGGAGGTGAAGCTATGGAAGTAATCTCTGGCGCCCAGGTGCCATCAGTGACACGCGACATGGCACGACTCTGTCGAGACAGCGGACTCGACGCGTCATGTGGTTCCGATTTTCACAGCCTCAATCAGCCGTGGGCATCGCTGGGTCATGTTGCGCCCCTACCAGACGACTGTACGGCTATCTGGCGG
Organism: Porticoccaceae bacterium; assembly: GCA_024644595.1. Lineage (GTDB taxonomy): Bacteria > Pseudomonadota > Gammaproteobacteria > Pseudomonadales > Porticoccaceae > HTCC2207. Next base: position 235,150 of record JAHEHL010000002.1, read on the forward strand.
CGCTGGCGATGACAGATGGCTGTTTTGGCTGAGAGCCGTTTATTGACTCTGGGCTTTCTGATGGCTCAGGGCTGAAATCCTGTGTATACTGGCGCGCCTTGATCCGCGGGGGGAGACCTGCCATCAGGTGATACAGCGTTACTCTTCTTAAATGTTTATTAGAACAACTTAGAAGTTTATTAAAACAACGCTAAAAATTAATATTTCAACGGAAAATGGTTCGTGGACTTTTTTATCTTTGTCAGTGAAAAGTGGTTTCTTTTTGCGCTGTTAATTGCACTCATTGCTCTGTTTTTGCTCACTGAGCAAAACAAGAGCGGTAAAACCATCGGGACCAGCGAGCTGGTGCGTATGACGAATAACGATCAGGCGATTGTTGTCGATGTGCGTCCAAGCGCTGAATTTGATCTCGGGCATATCCATGGCTCAAGAAATATTCCGCACAGCAAGATAGCCAGCCGAATAGCTGAGCTGGAAAAATATCGCAGCACCATTATTGTGCTGGTCGACAAGCTCGGACAGCACTCCGGCGGTGCCGGAAAAGTACTCAGCAAGGAGGGCTATGATGTACAGCGCCTCCGCGGTGGCATCAGTGAATGGCAGGGCGCCAGCCTACCACTGGTCACCGGCAAGTAGAGCGCCGTCAAGCCGCTCTCCGGAATAAATAACTGGCGATCCAAATCGTCTTACACCGCTGCTCGAAGATGCCATCATTGATAGGAACTTCCATGTCTCATGTTGTACTATTCGGTACACGCTTTTGCCCATTCTGCGTTGCCGCGCGTCGTTTATTAACAGCGAAAGGTATCGATTTTCAGGATATACCTGTAGATAAAGACCCGGATCTGCGCAGCAGGGTCATGACAAAGAGCGGTCGCAACACAGTGCCGCAAATATGGTTTGGCAATCACCATGTCGGAGGTTTCGATGAGCTTCGCGAACTCGACCGACAAGGCGCTCTCGAGTCAACACTGCAGGCCGGGGTTGAATCGGGAGAAACTGTCTCCATATAGGTTAGTAAGAACAACAAAACCGTTAGATCTATTACAACTTTAATTATTACACTCGAAGGTTCGAACATGACTGATGAAACAACTACTGCTCCGGAAGCAGCCACACAGGAACAACCCGCGGCACCCAAGTTTGCTGTACAAAGAGTCTATGTAAAAGACCTCTCATTTGAGACACCCCAAGGTGCAGCGGCTTTCCAGAAGCAGTGGCAGCCCAAGGTCAACCAGGACCTCAGCACCAAGACCAGCAAAATTGCCGATGAGCTTTACGAGGTTTCACTGCGTATTACTGTCACGGTAAAGCATGAAGAAGAGACCATTTATCTGATCGAAGTTGATCAGGCGGGTCTGTTCAATATCGGCGGTATCGAAGGCGGTCAGCTTGCCCAGGTACTCAATGTCACCTGTCCAGGCATGTTGCTTCCCTATGCTCGCGAAGCAATCGACAGCACACTGACTAAGGGTTCATATCCTCCGCTGATGATTCCACCGATTAATTTTGATGCGCTCTTTGCAGCAGCTGTTCAGCAGGCGGCAGCGAAAGAGAACAACGAAGCTGGAACCGAGAGCAGTACTCACTGATAAGCTAAGAGACCAAGTCTCTATCGGGCTAAGTAGCTGCTAGCAACTACTAGACAGCTCAGCTTTTAAAAAACCCCGCCTTTAATCGCGGGGTTTTTTATGGCCATCAAGTACCCAACAGCTATAGCGCCTGACTCTCCATTTGGTATTCCTGTAATTTGCGAGTCAGGGTGTTGCGCCCCCAGCCGAGCAGTTCAGCTGCATCTTTTTTACGCCCGCCAGTATGTGCCAGCGCCGTTTCGATCATAGTCCGCTCAAAATCAGGAATCGCTTGAGAGAGAATTTCACGACGGCCGGATTTCAATTCGCGCTCACCCCAGCGACGTAATAATTGCTGCCAGTCCCCCTGCACACGAACGTCAGAACCTGCCTCTTCGGCCTTTAACTCTGGCGGCAGATCAGATAACAATACTTCACGGCCTGCGGCCATCACGGTCAACCAGCGGCAGATATTTTCCAGTTGCCTGACATTGCCAGGCCAGGGCAGCGAAAAGAAAAAGTCTTCCGCCTCTGGAGACAGTACTTTGGGTTCCATCTCGAGCTCTTTGGCGGCGCGCTGGAAAAAATGCTTCATCAGCTGCGGAATATCTTCGCGCCGATCTGCTAACCGCGGGAGGTGCACGCGGATAACATTGAGGCGATGATAAAGATCCTCACGGAAGCGGTTTGTATCCACCAATTCTTCGAGATTTTGGTGGGTCGCAGCAATAATCCGCACATCAACTTTGACCGAGGTATGCCCACCAACCCGGTAGAATTCACCATCTGCCAGAACACGCAAGAGACGAGTTTGCGCCTCGGCTGGCATATCACCGATTTCATCCAGAAACAAGGTTCCGCCATTGGCCTGCTCAAAGCGACCCTCGCGACGCTGCGCAGCACCGGTGAAAGCTCCTTTTTCGTGGCCGAACAACTCGGATTCAATCAGATCGTGGGGGATGGCAGCCATATTCAGGGCGATAAATTTCGCATTGCGACGGGGACTATGCTTGTGCAGGGCATGAGCGACCAACTCCTTACCGGTTCCCGACTCACCATTGATCAACACAGTAATATTGGAATTGGATAGCCGACCAATAGCGCGGAAAACTTCCTGCATAGCCGGCGCTTCACCGATGATTTCTTGGGTCGGCTGAGACTCCTCGGGAGGGTCGTGCGGCTGCTGTTCACGTGCAAACGTGATTCCACGACGAACCACATCAACCAGCTCATCAAGATCAAAAGGTTTTGGCAAGTACTCAAATGCGCCGCCTTGATAAGCCGCAACTGCACTGTCGAGATCCGAATGGGCCGTTGTGATAATCACCGGAATATCAGGACGCGTCGAATGAATTTGCTCAAGTAGTTCGAGGCCATCAATTCCCGGCATACGAATATCCGAAACAATTATTTCAGGCAGTGAGCTACTCAGCGCCACAAGCAGTTCGTCGCCGCTTTCAAAACTGCGCACAACCCCGCCATCACGGCTGATCGCTTTTTCCATCACCCAGCGCAGCGAACGGTCATCTTCGGCTATCCAGATTTCTGATGTGGTCTTCATACTAAACCTTTATCGGTAAAAAGATTGAGAAACAGGTGCATCCCGGCTCTGATTCGCACTCAATAATGCCCTGGTGAACATTGATCGCAGATTGGGCGATAGTCAGCCCCAAGCCACTGCCTTCACTTCGCCCACTGATCATGGGAAAGAAAATACGCTCCTTGATATCTGCTGCAATACCCGGTCCGGTATCGATGATATCGAGCCGACAAAGCACTTTGTGGTGTTCGCCAGCAACCGTATAGCTGCGTTGAATTCGGGTTTTAAAGGTCAATTTTCGCTCTGATAAATCAGACTCCAGTAATGCCTGCATAGCATTCCGCGCGACATTCAAAACCGCCTGAATAAGCTGTTCACGGTCAGCGCTGAGATCCGGGATGCTGGGGTCATAGTCACGCACAACATCCAACCGCAGCGGCACGTTGGTACCGGTCAATTCAGCCTCTATCAACGCGGCGACATGCTCAGTGATCTCATGGATATTAAGCCTGGCAAAGGTCGGCAACTGGCTTGGGCCCAGCAGACGGTCAACCAGATTTCTCAGTCGATCGGTTTCTGTGGTGATAATCTGACACAGCTCGGCCGTCTCTCCATCCAGCGCATTCTCGGATATTTCTTGAGCCAGTAATTGCGCCGCGCCGCGGATGCCACCGAGAGGGTTTTTAATCTCATGGGCGAGACCGCGAATCAAACTACGTGAAGTATCATGCACTGATAGCAATGCCTCTTCACGGTTGATTCGCAAGATGCGATCGATCGGCTGCATTTCCATCAGCACCCATTGGTCAGCTCCGATACTGATTGGCGTCACCGAATAGTCCACCTGTGGCGATTCGACACCAGGCAGGCTGAGAAACTCGTGGCGTAATGTATGCGCATGGCCGAGCTCCAACGCTTCGCGCAACGCCTGACGTGCAGTTTCATCGTTGGAAAAAAGATCACTAACCGCCGTTCCGCGCAGGCGGGCGCTTCCAGCCTGCAGTAATGCTTCTGCGGCGGGATTGATGTAATCGATCAATAAGCTTTTGTCGACCAGTAACACTGCTGTGTTGAGGTTGTCGAGCAGCAAGCGATGCAGTTGATCCGAGGTCATATACTTCGCGCCAGTTGATTCTCTATTTTAGTGAGTTTTTGCAGCACCTAAAATCGCCGCATCCTGGACTACATTACTTGCAATAAGTACGCCAAAAGCTGAGATGGGCAATAACCTAACCACAAGGTATCGCAGGGCCTGCAGAGCAGGGAGAAAAGTCAGTATAAGCGAATAAAAGATGGTTCGCACCATAATGGTGCGCTCAGAGAGCCCAGAGATCAGTTTCGCTTGAAATGGCGCTGAACATGCACCGTGACGGACTGTGTTCTAGCAACCATCTCACCCTCGGACGTTACAACTCGTGCCGAGATCTGATGTGCGCCGCGCTCAAGACCGGCGATGGCCAGCGAGGGCGCTGCCACCGGGCCGCCATAAGGTGAATTATCCACATAAAACTGCACCTGATGGCCGACCTGAAGAGACGGTGTCAGAGCCAATCGCGCAATTACCTCAGCCTGATCATAGTACAGCATCGATTCATGCTTAGGAGAGATGAGTTCTACTCGAGTGTAGGCAAAATATCCATGAGTCGGTTGGTTCGAGATGGATTCAGGGGGACGCTTTAACGTCGGTATAGCAGTAATCGGCAACAGTGTTACCTCTGAGCCGCCCTGATCGACAGGAGGCGTATCGGTATAAGTGACCCCGCCACCAGGATCTACGACCTTGTAAATGATAGCTTTTTCCGTGTCTGATTCACTGGCCAGCAGTGGCAATGTCAGAACCAAAAACAGAAGAAAAATCAGGTTTGGAGATCGCAAGATCAATGAGTCCATAACAATGCTTATCCGTGCCTCGGGCGATTTATTTCCAGGTCATTGCAGCGACCTTGTACCTTAATGCTAGACGTTTTTCGGCACGACGTGGCTCACACGATGCCATGTCGAAAGGTATTTGTGCGAGTAACAACACAAAGAAAAAGCCCGCCATTGAAAAGATGGCGGGCTTTTTCGGGTCTTGCTAACGAGTAGAAAATAGACTGAGCGAATTAGACGCTGTAGTACATATCAAACTCGACCGGATGAGTGGTGTGCTCAACACGGTAGACTTCTTCCATCTTCAGATCAATATAGGCATCGATCATGTCGTCAGTGAACACGCCACCAACTGTCAGGAACTCGCGATCAGCGTCAAGGTTTTCCAGAGCTTCGCGCAAGCTACCACAAACCTGAGGAATAGCCGCGGCTTCTTCTGCTGGCAGATCGTAGAGATCCTTGTCCGCAGAATCCCCAGGGTGCATCTTGTGCTTGATGCCGTCGAGGCCAGCCATCAAGAAGGCGGCAAACATCAGGTAAGGGTTGGCAGTCGGATCACCAAAACGGACTTCAATACGCTTGCCACGTGGACTTGAAACGTAAGGAATACGGATCGCTGCAGAGCGGTTGCGCGCAGAGTAGGCCAGCATAACCGGCGCTTCAAAGCCAGGAATCAAGCGCTTGTATGAGTTAGTCGAGGCGTTGGCAAATGCATTCAGAGACTTGGCATGTTTGATAATGCCACCGATGTAATGAAGTGCCATTTCGCTCAGACCCGCGTAGGCATCGCCGGCAAACTGATTCTCACCATCTTTTGAGAAAGACATATGACAGTGCATACCCGAACCGTTATCGCCAACTACAGGCTTAGGCATAAAGGTCGCTGTTTTGCCGTAGGCATGCGCAACATTGTGTACGCAGTACTTAAGAATCTGAACCTGGTCCGCTTTCTTGACCAGCGTGTCAAATCGCACACCGATTTCACACTGACCGGCAGTGCCAACTTCATGGTGGTGTACTTCAATATCCAGACCCATCTGCTCCATAGCATTACACATAGAAGCACGCAGGTCATGCAGGCTGTCAACTGGCGGTACAGGGAAATAGCCGCCTTTGACGCCCGGGCGGTGACCCATATTGCCATCTGTATAATCGTTGCCAGAAGACCAAGCCGCTTCTTCTGAATTGATCTTATAGAAAGCACCGCTCATGTCGACGCCCCACTTGATGTCATCGAAAACGAAAAATTCTGGCTCCGGGCCGAAGAACGCGGTATCACCGAGACCGGTAGACTGAAGATATTTCTCTGCACGCTCAGCGATAGAGCGTGGATCGCGCTCATAGCCTTGCATGGTCGATGGCTCAACGATACCGCAACGGATAATCACTGTTGGCTCGTCAGTGAAAGGGTCAAGTACAGCAGTGCTGTCATCAGGCATCAGGATCATGTCAGATTCATTAATGCCCTTCCAACCAGCAATAGACGAACCGTCAAACATCTTGCCTTCAACGAAGAAATCATCGCCTACTTCGCCAATGGGAATCGAAACGTGCTGCTCTTTACCTTTGGTATCAGTAAATCGCAGGTCAACCCAGCGCGCTTCGCTTTCTTTAATCAGGTTTAAAGTCTTCTCAGACATGTGTTCCTCCAATTTTGGATGTGGATATGCAATGTAAATTGTACTTTTGTAACAAATGTTATTCCGGCTCAAATATTGCGCTGACCGGACTGTCCGAGGGATTCTAAACAGACTTTTCAGTGCAGCGTTTTCAGCACACAACTTTCCGTCTAGAAACTGCAATACTCATGCCAAACAAATAAGACCTGGAAAGAGTACCCAATTGCCAGTCGAAATAGCTTCTGAAATCGGCGCCTGGCCTGCCATGTGGTTTAATGACCACGACAGGATAGACCCCTGCGGCTGCCTTGGCATCGATTTAATGCACTAAAATAGTGCGCATAAAATGCATTGCGCACTAAATTGGTGCTTTTGGGCAATATTTATTCGGTAGTTGTCTTCGAGCAGCAGCAGTATAATGCCTCAACAAATTTTTTCCGCCACTGTTTCTGGCCAATTATCAAACGACGCTTGCTGGCGTGGGTGAAAATTTATTCAGCACATAGCCGCAACAACAGCCATGCACCAAAATCAAGGCTTTCAAATGGCAACAATCGACACCGTCTCAACGCCTCGGCCGGGTGATATTATTATCGATATACGACATCCGGATGAGGTGGAACTCCAACGGTTAGTCTTGAGTAGCAATACCATTATCTGCCTTCCCTTTTTCAATCTAGCCCAGCAACTTGACACGCTCGACCGCCAACAGCCCTATCTGCTCTATTGCAAAAAAGGCATTATGAGTCGGCTGCACGCGGACACTCTCCAAAAGAATGGGTTTCAGCAAGTAGGCATTTACAGTCCAAAAGGATGGCCGACGAGCGCAAAGCCATAACAGCGCCCCAGCAGAAGCCTCAATCGTGAAGCAGAACTCAACATGGGGTTAATTTGCGTCTTTTTTCACATAATTAACGATAGTTAGTCGCCATTCCTTCTGTGAAGCGACTATATTTATTCCTTAGTCTACCTTCCGACTCAGTTTAAGTCTCGGCCAGCCCTCAGCCAAAAGCGATGAGCTCGTGCCATGGCTAACCAAAGTCAGCCGCAGGACGCAGCCGATGATGAGCACCGAAAATCTGCTCGGGGAATTCAAGGAAGTTAAATATTCCAGCCCCCGCTCGTTAAATAGGTCAACTCAAGTTGAGCTGGAAAAGCGTGCCGTTAAAAACATTACTGCAGGACTTATCGTATCGGCAATCGGTGCCGTGCTTCTCCTGGCACTGTCTAACCTGTTTAACAGTGACTTTTATGCCAGTCACAGCACTATCCATCTCGCCACCGATCCCGTTCCCTACACATTGACTGAAACAACATTCTGGCAATGGATCTGGCTGGCCTTGGTTTTCGCTTCTAACCTCAGCCTATGGCTGTGGCTGATGAATATGAGCTGGCAAAAAGAACTTCGAAATAGGCAGCAACGCGCCATTATCATCGTCTGCTCTCTGACCTGCGCCGCACTCTATGGTGCCGCAGCCATTATTTTTAATCGCCCTGGCAATCCTGGGCAGTCTGCTTTAACAACCAGTATAATGGTCACCGTCGCTCTGGCCTGGCCGCTTACATACGCCCTGGTCAACCCGCTGCGCCATCTCTTTCTGAGCCTGATTTTCGTACCACTGGCAATAACACTGCTGATTGACCCACAAGACCTGAACCCGATACTTTTAGCGCTGACCGCAATCGCTTATATGATTCTCAATCGCAATGCGATAAATCACCGCAGCGCCTTTACCCTTTCGACCCGTGAAATGCTCAAGGCCAACGAGCGCTCTGAATAGGTCATTGCCACCAGCCAAAAAATCGCGAGTTTGATTGAACAGACACCGCTTGGTTTTATTGAGTGGAATAAGCAGCGTGAAATAATCAGCTGGAATCCTGCCGCCACAACGATCTTTGGCTACGCAAAAGAAGAGGCGCTGGGCCGCACTACAGACTTTCTATTTGACGATAATAAGAGCTTTCTACTGCAACAGGTGGAAAATGATCTATTCCTGTTTGGCAAGGACTTCACCGGCACTGCGGAAAACATAACCCGAGATGGCACGGTGATTATCTGCGAGTGGAACGACACTCCCCTGTTCGACAACGCCATGAATGTAGTCGGTGCAGCGTCATTTGTGGAAGACGTTACTGATCGCGTCAATCTTGAAACGCGCATAAAGCAACAGGCCTATTTCGATCCGCTGACTGGCCTGCCCAACCGCCACCGCCTGATGGAAGAGCTAAACCGCGTGGTTGCACTGGCCCAGCGCAAGCAAAGTTATTGTTCTCTGCTATTTATCGACCTTGATCACTTCAAGGAAATAAACGACACCAGAGGACACCATTACGGCGACCTGGCACTGACGCTTTTTGCACAGCGATTGCGCAAAATTATTCGCACTGAAGAAGCAGTAGCGCGCCTTGGAGGTGACGAATTTGTCGTGCTACTGGAAAATCTGAGCAGGGAAGAGGAGCCCGCACGGCTGCGAATCTCGCAGGTCGCCGAGAAGATTATTGACGCTGCTCGCGAGCCTTTCATTATCAAAGATGAGAAATTCCGTATCAGCTGCAGTATCGGAATCGTGTTATTTAATGACGCCAGTTGTGACGGCGACGCCATTTTGCAGCAGGCTGACAAAGCGCTTTACACAATCAAGCGCGAAGGCAAATCCAACTATTATTTCCATAACCAAAAATTACCTTCCGAGCTGCAAACTCAGACCGCTCTGCTGGAGCAGCTGCGCGACAAGAGCAAAAGCAAATCCTTTTTGCCCTATTATCAGCCGATACTCGATACCCGCAGCAATCTGATCAGCGGTCTGCAGGTATTTTTGCGCTGGAAAAATCCAAACAATGAACTAATCACCGCCAGTGAAATTATCACACTGCTCGAATCCGGATCGATGATTGTCGATATCTCGATAGCAGTGCTTGAGCAGATCTGCCAGCAGATTGACCTTTGGCGGGGGCAGGGCATTTGGCGAGATGATCAGCAAGTCTATTTCACTCTCAGCCTGCGCGAAATGGAGCATCCCTCATTTACCGCCACTGTTGAATCTCTGCTAAAGAAATACGCCATCAATCCGCATAACTTAATCTTTAACATTCACACCGAAACCCTGCCAAAAATACACAACCCATTAACATTGCAGATCAACAGCCTCCGAGCGCTAGGCATCGGATTTGTGGTCGACAACGTCGGCTATCAGAGCCTGCCGATTCAGAAGCTACGCGAATTTGAAGTCGACACAATTCGTATTTCGCACAAGCTGATGGCCGAGTGCCCGTACATGGAGAGTTCATGGAACTTAGTTAAAGGGCTTATCGAGCTAGCCAAATCAGTGGGACTGAAATGTATTGCGCCCTGCGTTGAAGACCCCGAGATTCAGCATCTATTGCTCGACACTGGCTGCCCACTGCTACAGGGAAATTTGCTCGCCCCACCCTCTCCGGCTACTGCCATTACCCGAATGCTGATCGAACGCACTTTAATTAGCGAAGAAGAATCCACTATTTGATCAACTCAGCTAAAACCAATAGCAAAAAGATCCATAGCAGTTTCTGAAAATTACACTATAATCGCGTCCTTTTGCGCCTACTGGTACCCCTCATGTCCATTGAAAATCTGCGGAATATCGCAATCATCGCCCACGTTGACCACGGCAAGACGACTCTGGTTGATAAACTCCTAAGTCAGTCCGGGACTCTCGACCGCAAAGATGTCGGCTCCGAGCGACTGATGGACTCCAATGACCAGGAGAAAGAGCGCGGCATCACTATTCTGGCGAAAAATACTGCCATCAAGTGGAATGACTACCGCATCAATATCGTTGATACCCCCGGTCACGCGGATTTTGGTGGTGAGGTGGAGCGCGTACTGTCAATGGTCGACTCGGTACTACTCCTGGTCGATGCAGTTGACGGACCAATGCCACAGACTCGCTTTGTAACATCCAAAGCATTCGAGCAGGGCCTGCGCCCAATCGTTGTTATCAACAAAGTTGACCGTCCCGGCGCACGCCCAGACTGGGTTATGGATCAGGTTTTTGATCTGTTTGACAACCTTGGTGCGACAGACGAGCAGCTAGACTTCCCGGTTATCTATGCCTCTGCCCTCAATGGCATCGCCGGACATGATCTGGATGATATGGCAGACGATATGACACCGCTCTATGAAATGATCGTCAAAGATGTCCCGTCACCACAGGTTGATGTAGACGCACCCTTCCAGATGCAGATCTCGGCACTGGCCTACGATAGCTATGTCGGTGTTATTGGCGTTGGCCGCATTACCCGCGGCAAACTGAAGCCCGGTCAGCAGGTAATCGTGAAATCCGCCGATGGCAAAGAGCGCAAGGGAAAAGTACTCAATGTTAAAGGTTATCTAGGGCTCGAGCAGATCGAGACGCAGCTGGCCAGTGCCGGCGATATCGTCTGCATCAACGGCATTGATGGATTGAGCATCTCCGATACGCTGTGCGACCCTGAACATGTTGAAGCACTGCCCGCGCTGAGTGTCGATGAGCCTACGGTAAGCATGACATTCATTGTCAATGACTCACCATTTGCCGGTCTCGAGGGTAAATTTGTAACCACCCGTAATATTAAAGAGCGCCTTGAGCAAGAGCTGATTCACAACGTTGCATTGCGCGTAGCGCCGGGCGACACTCCGGATAAATTTATTGTCTCCGGCCGCGGTGAATTGCACCTGTCAGTATTGATTGAAACCATGCGCCGCGAAGGCTTTGAATTAGGTGTGTCGCGTCCCGAAGTGGTACAGAAAATTGTTGATGGCGCCGTGCACGAACCCTTTGAGCAGGTCGTTATTGATGTTGAAGAACAGCACCAGGGCGCGGTGATGGAAGAACTTGGCACGCGCAAAGCTGAACTCACCAACATGGAACCGGACGGCAAAGGCCGTGTGCGGCTGCAATTTATCATGCCCTCGCGAGGCCTGATCGGTTTCCGCGGCGCGTTCCTGACTCTGACTTCAGGTTCGGGGATTATGACTAGTATCTTTGATCACTACGGGCCGATAAAAGAGGGCGAAACGCACTCACGCAAAAACGGCGTACTGATTAGCATGGTTAAGGGCAAAACGGCCGCTTACGCACTGTTCAACATTCAGGCCCGCGGTCGTCTATTCTTAGGTCATGCGGTAGATATTTACGAGGGTCAGGTTGTCGGCATTCACTCTCGCTCAAACGATCTGGTCGTTAACCCGATCAAGGGCAAGCAGCTGACCAATGTTCGTGCCTCGGGAACCGATGAGGCCCTGACACTGGTGCCGCCGATCAAGCACACGCTTGAGCAGGCACTGGAATTTATCGAAGACGATGAATTGGTGGAAGTTACTCCTCACAGCATTCGTATCCGCAAGAAGTTATTGACTGAAAACGAGCGCAAACGCGCGCCAAAATAAATAGCACTAATCCGGCGGGCCGCGAAGGCCCGCCATGCCAGTGCTAGGTTGCTACCAATGGATGGTGGATCGCCTATGACGAAACTCGACAGCACTCACTCTCTTCCCGGGGGATTCCTCTCCTTCTCGCTGGTCAGCCAGGAAATTATCACGGTACTGTTTGCCTTTTACTCCTATCAGCAGGGTGCAATGGGGTTGGCGACGTTTTATCTAGCATTGGCAGCGTTACTGCTTGTCGGAATGGGCATCAACTCAATTTTTAACTTCCCTCAAGCGGCCCGGGCACTGCTGGCTTTGGTGCTGGTGGCGAGCTTCTTTTATCTTCTCGCGAACAGCACCGACAGCTCAGCTCTGCTATGGTGCCTGACCATTATTCCAGTATTGGTGGGAAACTTTGGTTATCGATACAGTGTCCTGATTCTTGGCACAGTCCTAGCCCTTTCACTGTGGCTTTTTTATGGTGGTGCCAGCAACTTCTGGCTGATGCCCACCTACAGTGATCTCACTGTGGTACGTTTTCTGTCTTCCTTTGTAGTGCTGTCGCTGTTTGCTGTCGCCATGGACAATGCTCATTCTCGAAGCCTCAACCGCTACAAAGATCTGGCACGTCGCGTCGACCAAATCACCCACCAGGATCAACTGACTCTATTGCCAAATCGTCACGACATGGAGCGGCGACTGGAAAAGAAATATCAGCAATATCGGCTGATCAACCAGCCTTTCTCTATTCTGCTGGCGGATGTCGACAATTTTAAATTCATTAACGACCGTTACGGCCACGATACCGGCGACAATGTACTTCATGCGATCGGTGAAATTCTTAGTGATCCACTGCGCGGCGAGGATGTGGTGGCACGCTGGGGTGGCAATGAATTTATGGTGCTACTGCCCATCGCCAATTCTGAAGCCGCAGTCAATATTGCTGAACGGCTGCGTAGTGGGGCCGGCAAACTGGTAATGGAAGCTCAGGGGGACCGGCTGCGGATTTCATTAAGTATCGGGGTTGCTTCGATCGACAAGTGTACCGATATCGACGATCTGATATCGACCGCCGAAAATGGCTTATACCAAGCCAAACATATGGGCCGCGATATGGTCGTCGTCGGCTAAAGCAGCCCGCTGCTTGACTGCAGCGAAAGCGCCTAACACTGGCGGTGGCGATAACAGCCGACAATATGATCGTTGACCACACCGGTTGCCTGCAAATGGGCATAGCAAATTGTGCTGCCAAAGAATTTAAATCCACGCTTTTTCATATCTTTGCTGATTCTGTCAGACAGCCCTGTCGAGGCCGGAACCTGCGTCTCCGACGACCACTGGTTAGTAATCGGCACACCATCGACAAACCCCCAAATATACTCATTAAAGCTACCGAACTGCTCTTGCACCTCGATAAAGCAACGCGCATTGGAAACCGCACTGGCCACTTTAAGACGATTGCGAACGATGCCTGGATCCTGCAACAGCCGCTCAATATCATCCTCATCAAAGGCCGCCACCTGCTGCACATCAAAGTTGGCGAAAGCCTTTCGATAATTTTCCCGCTTGCGCAAAATTGTTATCCAGGAAAGCCCTGCCTGCGCCCCTTCGAGCACCACAAACTCAAACAGGGTGCGATCATCACGGCAGGGCACACCCCACTCCTTGTCATGATATTGCTGATAGAGTGGGTCCTCTCCGCACCAACTGCAACGGCTGAGCTGTGTCATCAGATTTTCTCCGGTGGCTGATATTTGTATGACCAATAGTCGACTAAGCTACCGGCCAAGTATAAGCTAATCACTCAGTGCAACCTGTTAAAAGTGATGAAATTGCGATGATCAAACGCTTTCCAGAGATTCGACCTTACAAGACACAATTTATAGCGGTCACCGAACCCCATCAGCTCTATGTTGAGCAATCAGGCAATCCAGACGGTATTCCGATACTATTTGTGCATGGTGGTCCCGGCGGCGGCACCAGTATCACTGATCGCTGTTTTTTTGATCCGGAAAAATACCGCATCATCCTGTTTGATCAGCGCGGCTCCGGGCACTCAAAACCTCATGCGCTGCTCGAAGACAACCACACCGCCGCACTGATCGACGATATCGAAGTGATCCGCAAGCAGCTTGATATAGAGCGCTGGGCGGTCTTTGGTGGCTCCTGGGGGTCAACGCTCAGTCTGCTGTATGCACAACAATATCCCGAATTGGTTCTCGGCCTTATTTTGCGTGGCATCTTTTTATGCCGCGACGAAGATATCAACTGGTTCTATCAAGACGGCGCCGGCAGAATATTTCCCGACTACTGGCAACAGTACAGCCAGGTCATACCAGAAGAAGAGCGCGGCGATATGGTCGCGGCTTTTTACCGTCGCCTGACTGGAGAAAATGAATTGGAACGCATGGCGGCCGCCAAAGCCTGGTCAATCTGGGAGGGTCGCTGTGCCACCCTGCACAGCAACCATGAGGTCGTTGAGCGCTTTGCCAATCCACATCTGGCAATGGCTATGGCGCGAATTGAAGCACACTTTTTTATCAATAAAGCCTTTATTGCCCACAACCAGATTATCGACAATGCCCACAAACTCAAGAATATCCCCGCTACCATCGTCCATGGACGCTACGATATGGTCTGCCCGGTCAATCAGGCCTTTGCCCTCAGCGAGGCCTGGCCCAGCGCCAAACTGGAGGTTATTGCTGACGCCGGCCATTCCTCTGGCGAGCCGGGCATAACCGATGCACTGGTGCGCGCGACCAACAGACTGGCTTTTCATCTCGAAAAGAAAGAATAAATAATAAGATGATTGGACTTATTCAGCGCGTCAGTCATGCCAGTGTCAGTGTCGACAACAGCATCTGTGGCGAGATTAATCAGGGCATTTTGCTGTTGTTGGCGGTGGAGCCCGACGATCAACACAGCGATGCAGACAGGCTGCTTGAGAAGGTACTCAATTACCGGGTATTTTCAGATGACGACGGAAAAATGAATCTGTCACTTCGCGAGATCCAAGGCGGCCTGTTGGTGGTATCGCAATTTACCCTCGCCGCCAACACCAAAAAAGGTCTGCGTCCAAGCTTTACCTCGGCGGCTTCGCCAGACCATGCTGAAGCGCTCTACAACTATTTCACTGAGTGTGCGAAAAGCATCCACAACCATACCCAGTGCGGCATCTTTGCTGCAGATATGCAGGTCTCCCTGTGCAACGATGGACCTGTCACCTTTTCACTGCAGGTCTAGCAGGCATTCGGCATTAGCCAATATGACCCTAACGCTGAAGCGCAGCAACCAAGCGCTGATGAAACCCCTCGAAACCACCGTTGCTCATAATCACAACATGCGTCTTGGTGTCGGGCAGTTGATCGGACGATTGATTGGAAAGCGGCTGGATTAAAGTCAGCGTGTGTCGCAATAATTGATCAATATCTTCACACACCACCGCTGGCACGTTACAGGCGGCGGCCACCGACTGCAGATCCCAAGTGACCGCCGGACCCTGGTACCACAGAGCATGGTCAGCCGCCGCCACGGCATCACTTAACGCCGCCTTGTGCAGCCCCATTTTCATGGTCGCGGAGCGCGGCTCGACAATCGCCACTATCCTCTCGTCACCCACTTTGGCGCGCAAACCCTCAACAGTAGTCGTGATAGCCGTCGGGTGATGGGCAAAATCATCATAAACCGTCACCTGCTGACTCTGATAGATCACTTCCATACGCCGCTTGACGCCAACAAACTGACACAGGGTGTCACAGGCGCTGACCAAACTAACACCTACAGTACTGGCCGCCATTACAGCCGCGATGGCATTCAGTACATTGTGTCGCCCGCCATGTTGCCAGCTGACCTCGGCGCGCTGATCATCGGGATCGCTGATTTCGAAACGCGAACCATCTTCGCTGAGCAACCG
This sequence comes from Porticoccaceae bacterium, assembly GCA_024644595.1. Classification (GTDB taxonomy): domain Bacteria; phylum Pseudomonadota; class Gammaproteobacteria; order Pseudomonadales; family Porticoccaceae; genus HTCC2207. The sequence goes on from JAHEHL010000002.1 coordinate 251,048, forward strand.
ATAATGCCAGCTGGTGCTGTCGTCGACAGCTTCATCAAAGGTTTTTATCTGACTCCAACAGCCCTGATCAATGACCTGCTGCAGATTAGTTTCAGTAGCAGGATAGATCACGCAGCCGCTGCTCGGCAGCGTCCGTATAAGATGATGAAACTGCCGCTGAATGGCGGCCAGATCGTCAAAAATATCGCCGTGATCAAATTCGAGGTTATTCATAATCAGAGTGTTGCTGTGGTAATGAACAAACTTTGAGCGCTTATCGAAAAAGGCGCTATCGTACTCATCCGCCTCAACGACAAAAATTCTTTTACCGGCGCTTTCCTTTGAGCTCTTTTCTGTACTCTTTTTTGTACTACCCAAGCGCGCCGACTGCCCAAAGTCCAATGGCACACCGCCAATCAGAAACCCGGGATTTAATCCCGCCCGTTCAAGAATTACTGCCAACATACTGCTGGTCGTGGTTTTGCCATGAGTACCGGAGACCGACAGGACATAGGAGTCCCTGAGGATATTTTCACCCAGCCACTGGGGACCAGATGTATATGGCAAACCGTTGTCGAGCATATATTCAACACAGGGATTACCCCGTGACATGGCATTGCCAACAATAATCAGATCCGGAGCCGGCTGCAGTTGTCGCGGATCAAACCCCTCAATCAGCTCAATGCCCGCCTGCTGTAATTGAGTGCTCATCGGTGGGTAGACATTGGCATCGCAACCAGATACCTGATGCCCAAGCTCTTTGGCCAGCTGCGCAAGGCTTCCCATAAAGGTGCCGCAGATTCCGAGAATATGAATATGCATGGTAGTTTTTTACTCGCTGCTTATTTTTGTGTGGCGGCAATTATGGCACTCGCCGAAAAAAACTCCTAAAAAACCACGCTTTTAGTCTAAGAATTAAACCAGTAGTTAGCGGCTGCACCCACTAACTCACTCGCCACTGACAGCCGTTAACTGACAACCTTTCATCGGCAGCCATGCTTATTTCATTCCACGCACAGTTGTCGAAAAACAGGTCCTTTAATTGCTGACTCAGCCTCCAACTCTTATCGCGTTATTCGCCCTTATCGTTCTCTGCGGTTGCAGCAGCGGGGGAGGTGGCCGCCAACCGGCCGATACCGAGATCAGTATACCGCCGCTGGAAACCGGCCAAAACACTGATCATGACAATAGCCAGCCGCCCTGGAACAGCTTTCAGCAACAGCCGATGGATGCCGATAACCACAGCGAAATCGCACGTTCCTTTGAGAGTGAGGAATACAACGGAATGGGTGCTCTGGATACAATTCACGCCTCGAGCGCCTACGCTCGGGGCGCTACCGGAGCCGGCGTCCGGGTTGGCCTAATCGACTCCGGCGTCTACAAACCGCACAGCGAATTTTCAACCGCAACCACGGGCGACAAAGTGCACACTGCCGGTAGTGATTACAGCTCAGCTAATCCGCGCAGCAACAGCGCGATCAGCCACGGCACCATGGTCGCCGGGGTGATCGCTGCCAATCGAGATGATTCTCCAGTCGATACTGGCATTGCTATGCACGGCGTCGCCTTTGATGCCAACCTGCTGGCCTATGAAATTCCGCTGGGCTCTGCCGAAACACCCTATAACCCAGTGGATATCGGCGATATCACCTTTGGCGACGATAACTACTTCGCCAATCGCTTTACGTTAATGGCCAATCAAGTCGATATTATCAATATAAGTTTTGGATTCCCCGGCGTCATTACGTCCTACTCAAAAGCTCAGGTCGAAGCGGCTTTCAACCTGAGTCTCGACGCCCTTAGACAGCGCGCGAGTGCCCGCGAAGAACGAGCAATCTTCGTTATAGCAGCAGGCAATGCCTGGAACGATACTGACGATGCTGGCCAGCCGGTCAACGCCGACTCACCGGAACTTCTGCCCGGCCTGCCCTACCTATTTCCAGAACTCAAAGAGCATATGCTGGCTGTGGTAGCAGCTGATGACAGCGGTGAAATCGCTTTTTACTCCAACCGCTGTGGCGTTGCCGCAGACTTCTGCCTGACAGCACCGGGCGGTGGCGATGGCAATAACAATCATGTTATCGAAAATCATGAACGCATCTGGAGCCCAACATCACCGAATGATACATCGGAAGTGAATACTAACTACTATGCAGGCGCTATCGGAACCTCTTTCGCCGCGCCACTGGTCAGTGGTTCACTGGCTCTGCTAAAACAGATGTTTCCAACCGTCGGCAATCATGAGCTGGTCAGCCGGCTGCTGAGCACCGCCAACAAGACAGGCATTTACGCTGACAGCGCTATTTATGGCCAAGGTTTACTCGACTTAAATGCCGCCACTTCTCCAGTTGGCGGCCTCGCCATTGCCAGCGGTGGTAACCTTGACGCAGGCTTGCTCAGTCTTACTAATGGGACCATCGACAGCGCGCACGGAGTGCTCGGCGCGAGCCTTCTGCGAGCGCTAACAGATGAATCCATTGCCCTGTTTGATCAGCAGGGCTTCCCTTTCCACCGCGATGCCAGCGTGCTGATCAAGCGGCGCCAACAGTCCTCTCAGGCAACCCTTAAACATCGGCAGCAGCATCTAGACAATGGCGCAAGACTGCAACTGGGCCGGGCCCGCTCAGGTGTCGAGAATGGCAATGCTCAGTTTCATCCAGACGCCCAAAATCAAGACTATTTTGCTCTGCAAATTGACAACCCAACAGGCAATCAGCGTTTTATCGGCATAAATGCCAATCCCGGCTGGTTTTTCGGCGTCTACTCAGACAACCTGGTGACACCAGCCAGCGACTCCGCCGGAAATCGTTTTGCCGCACCCTGGTTACGCCTGGCTCAACATGGCATAAGTAGTGGCGGCGACGTGGATGTAAGCAAAGGCACACTGCGCGCAGGGCTGTTTCAGGGCTCAGCAGTGGATAAGTTCGTATCGCTGGATGACAAACACAAAAATCATGGCGGGCTGTTTGAGTACAGTTTATCGCCACTCCACTTCAAGGTTCACCCTGACACCAGTCTCAGCCTCAATATTCAAGCCGGGTTTATTCGCGAACAGGATAGTCTGCTCGGGACCACCGTCGGATCAGCGCTGGGGCAGTTTAAACAGAGTTCGACACGCTTTGCGGGTATCAACGGTTATCTGCAGCTGGGTGCCAAATGGCAGGGAATTTTCGCTCTCTACCAAGGCATAACTGACCGCCCTGCAGGAGCCGCAATGCAGCCAGATACGCCCCTGCTCGATCTCGAGTCAGCTGTTCGCAGTCAGTCCTGGGCACTGAGTTTATACAGCTCGCCGAATTGGCAGAGAGACGACCAACTCAGTATCACCCTGCAGCAACCACTGCGTGTGGACAGTGGTCACGGAAGGCTGCGTATCGCCAGCGATCGAACGCCTGATCGGCAGGTTCGATACAAAACCATTCACTTCGATCTTCAACCCAAGGGCCGCGAGCAACATCTTGAGCTGCGCTATCAATTCAAGTGGGGCCGCCAACAAACTCATGAGGACACTTTAAACGGGACTGTGAGAAATAGCGCTCAGCAGGCTGTTAGTGTCTCAGTCCGAGTCGAATACCACCATCAGCCTGAGCACAATCCGCTGAACCGAGGTTATGGGCTGGTGGAATTATCCCTATTTAAGCCACTATCCGACTAGTTGTCTCTTTCTGCTTACGCCTTAAAGCTTTACCATAGCGACTTCAGAATGGACTGAATGGAAGAGAGAGTTAAATGGCCAAAAGAAATGCGTTTTATGCACAATCTGGAGGCGTCACATCCGTGATCAACGCCTCTGCCTGCGGAGTCATTGAAACCTGCCGCGCCAATAAAGACAAAATCGGAACTCTATACGCTGGGAAAAATGGCATTATCGGCGCGTTGCTTGAAAACCTGATCGACACCAGCAAAGAATCTCGAAACGCAGTCGCATCACTTAGGCACACCCCCGGTGGCGCCTTCGGATCCTGTCGCTACAAGATGCAAAATATCGATGACAACCCGGCCGAATATGAGCGTCTGGTCGACGTGTTCAAAGCGCACAATATCGGTTACTTCTTCTATAACGGCGGCGGCGACTCTGCCGACACCTGCCTCAAAGTAGCACAGATTGCTGAACGCATGAATTACCCGATTCAGGCCATTCATATTCCCAAAACCATCGACAACGACCTGCCGTTTACCGACTGCTCACCCGGCTTTGGTTCAGTGGCAAAGTATGTCGCCGTTTCAACCAAAGAGGCGAGCCTTGATATCGCCTCAATGGCCGCATCATCGACCAAGATTTTTATTCTTGAGGTGATGGGCCGCCACGCCGGTTGGATTGCCGCATCGGGCGGGTTGGCGGCAGAGCAGGCAGGTGAACCACCGCATATTATTGTATTCCCGGAAATTCCATTTGTGCGTGAAGAGTTTATTGCCAAGGTCGACGCCACAGTGGCAGAAAAAGGCTACTGCGTGGTGGTTGCCTCGGAGGGCGCCAAGTATGCTGATGGCGCATTGATCTCCGGCTCGCTGCATAAAGATGCCTTTGGTCATCAGCAGCTCGGTGGTGTTGCTCAAACTCTGGCGAGCATGGTCAAACATAGCCTCGGCCACAAGTATCACTATGCCCTGTCAGACTACCTACAGCGCTCGGCGCGTCATATCGCCTCGAAAACTGACGTCGAACAGGCCTATGCCGTCGGTCGCGCCGCAGTCGAAAAAGCCCTCGAGGGCAAACGCGGAATTATGGTCACCATCGAACGCGGCAAGAGCAAGAAATACAGCTGGTCGCTGGGCGAGGCGCCGCTCAGCAAAGTCGCTAATGTCGAGAAGAAAATGCCCCGCTCATTTATCACCAAAGATGGCTTTGGCATCACCGCCAAAGCGCGCGAGTACCTACAGCCGCTAATCGTAGGGGAAGATTATCCACCGTTTAAAAATGGTGTCCCCCAGTATGCCAAGCTGAAAAATCATCTGGTCGACAAAAAGCTCGAGACAAGCTTTGAAGCTTAACGACTAAGAGCTGTTAGTTAACTATCGTAGACTGCGCGCGGAAGCGCTTCACCCTGTAAAAAGGCGCGCAGATTCTCAACGGTCTGATCTATCAGCCGCTGCCGTGACTGCCGCGCAACCCAGGCGCAGTGAGGTGTCACAATCAGATTGGGAATACGTGTGTCGAGTAACGGATTGCCATCGCGGGGAGGCTCGCGGGTTAACACATCAACCCCGGCTCCGGCGATGCTGCCGCTTACTAGCGCGTGTTTGAGCGCCGACTCATTAACTAGGCCGCCTCGCGCCGCATTGATCAGAATCGCCGACGATTTCATCGCTGCCAACTCGGCCTGATCAATTAAATTGCTCGTCTCAGGCGTCAACGGACAATGCAGGCTGACAATATCGGCGACGGCTAAAAACTCGTCAAATTCCACCCGCCGGATATCATCCTGGTCATATCTCGGGTAATGCCGCCCCGGGAGTGCCGCATAGATAACCTTCATACCAAAGGCCTCACCCACTTTCGATACTGCGCGCCCCAGCTCGCCGGCACCGACAATGCCAAGTACTTTGCCCTGTAATTCCTCCACCGGGAAGCCGAGCAAACAGAAAAAGGAATTTTTCTGCCAGGTTCCATCCGCTGCCACGCGCTGATAGTCGGCGAGTTTAGTGGTCAGCGACAGAATCAGCGCCCAGATATGCTGCACTACCGAGCCAGTGCCATATTTCACTGCATTGCACACCGCCACACCCCGCTCAGCCGATGCCCGCAAATCGATTACATCAGTGCCTGTAGCCAGCACCGAAATCATCTTTAAGCCCGGAGCCACTGACAGACTGAGGGCATTGACTGGCGCCTTGTTAGTCAGAACAATCTGGCTATCGGCAATGCGCTCACCCACCTGTTCTGGCGATGTCTGCGGGTAAACCGACCAGTTCACTGGTAGAGCGAAGAGAGCATTTAAATCCAGATCATCGGGCCCGAGAGTATCGGCGTCGAGAATAACGGCGTTTATCGTCTCACCCATATTATTGTGCATCCCAGAATTTACGCATCTCCACATAGAGAAACGACGCAGTCCAAGTAATCAGTACCAGCCCGGTGAGCGACTCAATGCCAACCAGATAACGCAGATCACCAATCGGCACAATATCGCCAAAACCGAGAGTGGTAAATGTGGTGAAAGAAAAGTAAGCACAGTCGAGCAATGTGCCAGTGAAGGTCCCGGTATACGTCCCCTCGAGGTGGCCCCAACCCGAATTATGGTGCATAACATAATAGGCCAGCGCAAACAGCCAGATCTCGATAACGTGCGCTATCAACGCCCCGAGCACGCCCAGCACAATTCTGAAGCGATGGGGTACCGCCAGTTTCGGCATCAGCAGGGTCATTTGAAAGAGAATTTCATAGTGAATAACCACCGCCAATGCGACAATGGCACTGACAACAAAAAGCACTGTAATCATATTGTCTATTCCCTTTTCTATTCTGGCTTCTATTTACTTTTTTAAGCTCGCGCCGGGGGATTTGCCGCTGCGCGCTATGATATTACCCTGCAACATCGCATAATACGCGTCACCCGTTGATCAGCAATATGTAACACTATTCTTTAACCAGCTTCAGGACAAAAACAACCATGTCTGCAGTGCTCAGTCTCTACCAGAAAAGCGTCTTGCGTCACCCCCTCGGTGCCATTTTTGCCGTTCTAGCTCTAGCGCTGGCCATGGCCTTTGGATTGCCCAACTTCAAGCTCGACGCCTCGGCAGACTCCCTGACTCTGGAACATGACGATGACCTCAACTATTTTCGTCAGGTAGTCCAGCGCTATGGCAGCGACAACTTTTTGATTGTGACCTTTTCACCAAAACAGGGCGACCTGTTTGATGACGAGAATCTGCAGGTACTCTCATCCCTACGCGATGAGTTAGCCAAAATAGAGGGTGTTGAGAGCATGCTCTCGCTGCTGGATGTACCCCTACTTTACAGTCCAAAAATTGGCGTGGCAGATCTCAAAAATGATCTCAATACACTTCTCTCGCCGGGCGTTGATCGTCAACTGGCGCGCGAAGAATTTCTCACCAGCCCAATCTACAAAAACCTGATTTTGAGTCCCGACGGCCAAACGACCGGTATGCTGGCGACACTTGCGTTGGATCAGAAATATCTCGACTTGGTCAACCAGCGCGACGCACTTCGGCTGATCAAAAGCCAGCAAGCACTGTCTCAAGATCAGCAAATCGAGCTGGATCGTGTCAGCAAGGAGTTTCTCGACCACCGTACAGCCAAGGCTGCAGAAACCCATCAGCTGGTAGCTGATGTGCGCACCCTGATGGACGGGTACCGTGATCGCGCGACCATTTTCCTCGGCGGCCCCGACATGATCACTGCCGATATGATCGACTTTATAAAAAGCGACCTAGCAGTGTTTGGTGCCGGTATTCTGATCTTTATTATCGTCACACTAGCGCTGATTTTTCGGCAGCTGCGCTGGGTGATTCTCCCGCTGGCCACCTGTGCTTTGTGCCTGGTTATTATTCTCGGCTTCCTCAGCTGGATAGATTGGCGTCTGACGGTGATTTCATCCAATTTCGTCTCGCTGCTGCTAATCATCACTCTCGCTCTGACCATGCACCTAATTGTCCGTTACCGCGAACTGCAGCGCAGTCAGCCTGACGCTACGCAGGAACAGCTGGTCACCGCTACCGTTACCTCAATGGCTAAACCCTGCCTGTACACAGTGCTCACCACCATGGTCGCCTTCCTGTCCCTGGTGGTAAGTAATATTCGCCCGGTTATAGACTTTGGTTGGATGATGACCATTGGCATCTCGTTAGCGCTGGTGGTTGCCTTTATTATTATTCCCGCCGGCATGATGTTACTCGACCGTGGTAAAAATAACGGCGGCAATGATAACTCAGCCTCTTTTACCTCGGTATTTGCTCGCTTTACCGAACATCACGGCACGCTGGTGCTTGTGATCGCACTGGCCTTGGCCGCGCTGTCAGCGGTCGGCATTACCCGACTGGAGGTGGAGAATCGCTTTATCGATTACTTCCGCAGTGATACCGAAATTTATCAGGGCATGGAAATTATCGACGCCTCCCTCGGCGGCACCACGCCCATGGATATCATTTTGCAGGCCCCCACTTTCGCTGCATCCGAACAAAGTGTTGCCGATAACACCAGCTTTTCTGCCGACGACGATTACGCCGATGATGCCTTTACCGACGACGCCTTCGGTGAAGATGCATTTGCCGTCGATGCCTTTGAGGCCCCAACGGCAGACAGCGACTATGCCGATGACCCATTCGGCGATGATGCCTTTGGTGCAATGGACCAGGCCAGCGGCGATCAGTTAAAAGACACTTACTGGTTTACCTCGACCGGCCTGGCCGATCTAGCCAAGCTGCAAGCCTATATCGAATCACTGCCGGAAGTCGGCAAAGTCAGTTCGCTGGTGCAAATCTATGATGTCGCCAGCGACCTCAGTGGCCACAAGTTGAATGACTTTGAAATCGCCTTTATGCGCAAAAGTTTCGGCGATGATATCTATCAACAGATGGTCGCACCTTATTTGATCGAAGACATCGATGAAGCCCGCATTCAATTGCGCGCTATGGAAACTCAAGGTTTGCTGCGACGGGCCGAATTGCTGGAAAAAATTCGTGATTACGCAATTAATGAGGTCGGCATTGCAGCAGAGGATATTCGCTTTACCGGCCTGCTGGTGCTCTACAACAATATGCTACAGAGTCTCTACAAGTCGCAGATACTGACTTTGGGCGCGGTGTTTATCGGCATTATGCTAATGTTTTTAGTGCTGTTCCGCTCGGTGAAAATTTCCGTTATCGCCATCCTGCCCAATTTCCTCGCAGCGGGTATTGTCCTCGGCGGCATGGGCTTAGCCGGCATTCCGCTGGATATGATGACTATCACCATTGCCGCGATCACAGTCGGTATCGGCGTCGATCACGCAATTCATTACATCACTCGGTTTCAGCGAGAGTTCAGTGTCGACGGAAACTATATCGCTTCCATGCATCGCGCCCATGCCAGTATTGGGTTAGCACTGTTCTACACCGCTATTACGATAATTGTCGGCTTCTCGATACTGGCACTGTCAAATTTTATTCCTTCAATCTACTTTGGCCTGCTTACGGGTTTGGCGATGACAGCGGCACTGCTCGGTTCAATGACGCTGCTGCCCAAGCTGATCCTGATTGTTAAACCTCTGGGTCCTGAACAGCGCGCTTAACTCGGTAACGGTTGAGCGCGGACCCTGAAACGCATATTTTAAATGGACGACTAAAACTCCGATGCCACTTGTCACCCTGCAGGACATTTATCTCAGTTATGGCCAACCCCCGCTGATCGATCATATCAATCTGGTTATCGAGCCCGGCGAGCGCGTCTGTCTCATCGGTCGCAATGGCGCTGGCAAATCGACTCTGCTGAAAATTCTCACCGGACAAGTTATTGCTGATGACGGCGTACTGAAACGTGCCGCCGGAGTGAAAATAGCCCAGCTCGAACAATCGGTGCCCCACGACGCAACCGGTACAGTATTTGATGTTATTGCCGAAGGCCTCGGTGAAGAGGGCAAGTTGGCCGCGCGCTATCACCACCTGATTTTGGAACTCGGCAATAACCCCGATGACAAGGTCATGCGCGAACTCGAAGACTGTCAGGCCGAACTCGAGCGCGTCGACGGCTGGGATATCAACCAGCGTGTTGAAGCCATCGTCACCAAAATGGAGCTCAATCCGGATGTGGATATCTCCAGTCTCTCCGGCGGTTATAAACGTCGCGTGCTGCTGGCGCGAGCTCTGGTCTGCAACCCGGATCTATTATTGCTGGACGAACCGACCAACCATCTGGATATCGATGCCATTCAATGGGTCGAACAATTTCTGCTGAAATGGGAAGGTGCACTGCTGTTTATCAGTCACGATCGGCGCTTTATGGACAATCTAGCGACCCGGTTTATCGAGATTGATCGCGGCCAGCTAGCGGAATTTCACTGCAACTACAGCACCTATATTCAGCGCAAAAAAGAGATGCTGGAGATCGAAGACAAGCACAACGCGCTGTTCGATAAACGCCTGTCACAGGAAGAGGTATGGATCCGCCAAGGCATCAAGGCACGTCGCACCCGTAATGAAGGTAGGGTTCGGGCGTTGGAGGCTCTGCGCGTCGAGTATGCCAATCGCCGCAAACAACTCGGCACAGCAAAAATGGATATCCAGCAAGCGGAAAAATCCGGCAAAATCGTCGCCGAAGCCGAGAATATCAGCTTCGCCTTTGATGATGGCAAAGCAGTGGTGCAGTCGTTCTCAACCCTGATCCAGCGCGGCGACAAAGTCGGCCTGATCGGCCGCAATGGCGTTGGCAAGACCACTTTACTAAAATTGTTACTCGGCCAGCTGGAGCCGCAACAGGGTCGCATCAAAACCGGCACAAATCTCAATGTCGCCTACTTTGACCAGTATCGTTCCGCCTTGGACGAGTCCAAAACCGTTCAGGACAACGTTTCTGGAGGTCGTGACATGCTCGACGTTGGCGGCAAATCGCGGCACGTTATCAGCTATTTGCAGGATTTTCTCTTTAGCCCTGATCGCTGCCGGCAACCGGTCAGCGCCCTGTCCGGCGGTGAGCGCAACCGCTTGCTGCTCGCCAAACTGTTTACCCGGCCATCCAATATTCTGGTCCTCGACGAACCCACCAATGACCTGGATATCGATACGCTCGACCTGCTAGAAGAACTGCTGATCGACTACCAGGGAACTGTATTACTGGTCAGCCACGACCGTGCGTTTCTCAATAATGTAGTCACCAGCACCCTTGTATTTGAAGGCAATGCGGTCATTAACCAATATGTCGGTGGCTATGATGACTGGTTGCGTCAACGCAGCGTTGAGCAAAAAACCGCTGCCGCACCGGCTTCAGCCGCCAAACCACAAAACAAACCAGCGACAAAAAAGCGCTCGTACAACGTGCAGCGTGAACTAGACAATCTACCTGGCGAAATTGAGCGACTAGAAACCGAGATTGCAGCGATCTCGGAACAGATCAATCAGCCAGACTTTTACCAGTCCGATCGCACAGTTACTGCACCAATCGAGCAAAATCTGGTCGCCCTGCAAGACCAGCTCAACCACTCTTATCAACGCTGGGAACAGCTTGAAGTAGAGTAATGCAGAGCTAACTATGGCTAAATCAGCCTTGAACATAGCGTAATCGGACGCGGGGCTTTAAAATCAGCTGAAAATTGACAACCTTAGAACCCATAACATGACTGACTCGGTTACAAATAGCCACAAACCACTTGTTCTGCTCATTCTTGATGGCTTCGGCTACAGCGATGACAGCCAATACAATGCCATTAAAAGTGCTGACGCGCCGACCTGGCAGTCCCTCTGGACGCAGCGCCCCAAAACCCTGATTCATACATCGGGCATGGCTGTGGGCCTGCCTGAAGGGCAGATGGGCAATTCTGAAGTGGGGCATATGACACTCGGTGCCGGGCGCGTGGTCTACCAAAATTTTACCCGTATCAACAAAGCAATCGCCGATGGTGACTTCTTTAGCAATCCGGTCTATTGCGACGCCATCGACCGGGCCCAGCGCAGCGGCAATGCGGTACATGTTATGGGCCTGCTGTCACCTGGTGGCGTGCACAGTCACGAAGATCATATTAACGCGATGCTCGAGATGGCAGCCCAGCGCGGCGCGAAAAAAATCTACCTGCACGCTTTTCTCGATGGTCGCGACTGCCCTCCGCGCAGCGCCCAACCCTCGCTGGAAAAAACTCAGGCACTATTGTCGAAACTCGGGGTCGGCAAAATCGCTTCAATCTGTGGTCGCTTTTATGCCCTTGATCGGGACAATCGTTGGGATCGCGTTACTGAAGCCTACAACTTAATCACCACTGGTGAGGCTACTTACAGAGCCGAGGACCCGATTGAAGCACTCCAAAATGCCTATGCTCGGGACGAAAATGACGAATTTGTGCGGGCTACAGCCATCGTCGCCGCTGGCGAGAGCCCTACGCAAATAAGCGATGGCGATGCAGTGATCTTTATGAACTTCCGCCCCGACCGTGCCCGCGAGATTGCCCATGCACTAACTGACTCAGAATTCGAAGGCTTCGAGCGCGCGGCAACACCCAAACTATCAACCTTTGTGCAAACCACAGAATATCAAGACACCATTAATGCGCCCTGTGCCTACCCGCCTATTTCGTTGGTCAATTCCCTGGGAGATTATCTTGCCAGTCAGGGCAAGCGCCAGCTGCGCATAGCTGAAACGGAAAAATATGCCCATGTAACCTTCTTTTTCAGCGGCGGTCGCGAATCGCTCTATGCGGGTGAAGAGCGTATTCTGGTGCCATCTCCACAGATAGCCACCTACGACAGTAAGCCGGAAATGAGCGCGCCGGAGGTCACTGAAAAACTGGTTGCAGCGATTGGCTCCGGCAAGTTCGACACTATTATCTGCAACTATGCCAACTGCGATCAGGTCGGCCATACCGGTAATTTTGAGGCATCGGTCAAAGCCGTAGAAGCGGTCGACAATAGTCTTGCCCAGGTTGTTGCCGCGATCGAAAAAGCCGGTGGAGAAATACTGATCACCGCAGATCATGGCAATGTGGAAGAGATGTTCGACGAGGCCAACAATCAGCCCCACACCCAGCACACTACTCTGCCAGTCCCGCTGGTCTATGTGGGTGATCGTCAGCTCAGCCTCGACAGCGGCGGCTCGCTTGCCGATATCGCGCCGACCATGTTGGCGCTGATGGGCCTGGCCAAGCCAGCAGAAATGACTGGCCGATCGTTAATCAAGCAATGAAACTAAACAGGCTGGTTATTAATGGGGCACTCAGCTTTGCTCTATTGGTGGTGTCTGTTAGCGCTTTTTCGAACGCTGACGACAAAGCCAAGCTAGCTAGTTTAAAAAGTGCTATCAGCACCCTGGAAAAACAGCTTGATAAACGCGACAACGAAAAAAACAGCTTGCTCGCTGAACTCAAAAAAGCCGAAATTGCAGCCGCGCAGGCGAACCAAAACATTCGTCAACTAAACATCAAAATCGACCAACTCGGCAACAATATTAGCGGGCTTGGCAGACAACAGACCAAGTTAAAAAGCTCGATCAAGAAGCAGAATGCCATGGTCAGCGAACAACTTGCCGCAGCCTACAAAATGGGCAATCAGGAGCCGATCAAGTTATTGCTCAATCAGGAAGACCCTCAGCAGCTGGCCAGATTACTCAAGTATTACAGTTATATCCTCGAGGCGCGCAACGAAAAAATTTCCAACTACATCGCTGATGTCGACAGGCTTTCGGCGCTGCAGATGAAATCTATTGAGCAGAAACGCCTGCTCGACAGCGCCAAAACCGAGCTGGAAAAAGATCAACAAACACTGCTCGCCAGCACCAAGCGAAGACAGGCCACAGTCAAGCAACTCAATGTGTCGCTGCAAAATGATAAGACCAAGTTGAGTAAACTTCAGAAAGAGCGCAGCGAACTCGAAGAGCTGCTGCAAAATGTTCGCAGCGTGGCAAAAAAAATAGCCCTGAAAAGCCCTCCGGGCGGCAAGAGCTTTGCCTCACAGAAAGGCCTCATGAGCTGGCCGCTCAAAGGCCGAATCGCCCATGCATTCGGCAGTCAGCGCAGCGGCTCACTGCGCTGGGATGGCTGGCTGATCGGCGCCGACAGCGGTGAATCAGTGGCTGCAGTGCACGATGGTCAGGTGATCTTTTCCAACTATATGCGTGGATTTGGGCTATTAATTATCGTAAACCACGGCGATGGTTATATGACCCTCTATGCACACAACCAAGAGCTACTCAAAAACACTGGCGACTGGGTATTAAGCAACGAACCTATTGCGCGCGCGGGAGATACCGGCGGGCTGGAGAAGCCAGCTCTGTATTTTGAAATTCGCAAACAGGGTCAACCCGCCGACCCAAAAGCTTGGCTCGGTACGCGCTGATCAAACACCCACTCAATCTTAATAAAACAGCTAACCGTGCAACGAAATGACAAAAATGAGTTCCAAACTAACAACACCCCCCGACCGGGTTTGATTGCGGCTCTAATGGAAAAATAACCTATGTATAAACAGTATTTGACCGCCCCCATAGCATTGTTGTTGTTCGCAACAATCGCTTTTTTACCACTTCAAGTCACGCTCGCCGAAGACGCCAGTGCTGTCGACAGCGCCGCGAACCAGCAGGAGCGATTACCACTCCGCGAGCTGCGGCTGTTTACCCAGGTCTTTGAACAGATCCGTCGCGGCTATGTTGAAGAGGTCGCCGACACCGAGCTATTGGAAAATGCCATCGCCGGACTGCTGCTGGAACTCGACCCTCACTCTGTCTATTTAAATGCAAATGATTATGACGACCTGCAGGAAGCCGCGACCGGAGAATACGGTGGACTGGGACTCGAAGTCGGTTCCGAACGAGGCATGATCAAGGTTATTTCACCTATCGATGGTTCGCCCGCAGCTAAAGCAGGCATACAGGCCGGCGATCTAATTGTTGAAGTCGATAACACGCCCGTTCGCGGCATGGCCGTACAGAAGGCAATAGACAAACTGCGGGGAGAGAAGGGCACCAATATTCGTCTGACGGTTCTGCGCGAAGGCGAGGATGCACCGATTGAAATTGAGATCACCAGAGACATTATTCAGCTCAGCTCTGTGCGCAGTCGCCTGCTCGAACCGGGCTACGGCTATGTTCGAGTTTCTCAATTTCAGGTCACTTCGGGAAAAGATTTCAAAGATGCACTGAAGTCACTGCAGCAAGAGGGGCCGCTAAAAGGCGTAATCATCGATTTGCGCAACAATCCGGGTGGACTGGTCCCGGCCTCAGTGGAGATTGCCGATGCGGTGCTCGATAGCGGCACCGTAGTCTATACCGAGGGGCGCCTGCCAAGTGCCAATACACGCTTTGAAGCCACTGAAGGTGACCTGATTGCAGGCACCCCAATCGTTGTCCTGATCAACGGAGGAAGTGCCTCTGCCTCGGAAATCGTCGCCGGCGCACTGCAAGACCATCAGCGCGCAGCCATTATCGGCACACAAAGTTTTGGCAAGGGTTCAGTGCAAACGGTGATCCCGCTGGGTGATGGCCGCGCCGTTAAACTTACAACCGCACGTTACTTCACCCCCAGCGGCCGCTCTATTCAGGCCGAGGGAATTGTGCCAGACATCGTTGTCGAGCCCGCCGAAATTAGGCGCTACACCAAGCGCAAGCAACTTCGTGAAGCGGATCTTGAGGGACATCTGGAGCAAGCCGACAGCAAGCTCGAGCCGGCTCAGAATGACGATAAAAGTGTCACCGATGACAACCAGCTCTATGAAGCGCTTAACGTGTTAAAAGGGTTTCAATTATTGGGCAAAGCAGTTTTCAGTAAAGCTGATACTTTGCCAGATATCCCTGATACTGAGATGAAATAAGAATAATTCGGGGCCGGGAGGCCCCTTTTTAGTCAGATACTTTTAAGCAGAGATGTTACCTGCACTTACTGGTGAAGATGAACATCTCGCTGCGGGTAGGGGATGGAGATACCGTTGGCGTCGAAGGCTTTTTTGACCGCTTCGGTAAGACTGAAATGCACCGCCCAGTAATCACTGCTGGCAACCCAGGGCCGACAAACCAGATTAACGCTGCTATCGGCCAGTGCGACAACAGCAATAACCGGCTTCGGCTCTTCGAGTATACGCGCGTCCGCTGCGAGCACAGCTTCGAGCACACTGCGTGCGGCATCTATATCGTCCCGGTAGCCGATACCAAAAATCAGGTCGATACGACGCGTATCGTTAGCTGAGTAGTTGATGATATTGCCACTGATAATTTGACCGTTGGGAACAATGACTTTTTTGTTGTCGCCGGTATGCAGCTCAGTAGTAAAGATCTGAATACTTTGAATCACCCCGGAGGTGCCGGCTGCTTCGACAAAATCGCCCACTTTAAACGGGCGAAAGATCAGCAGCAACACACCGGCGGCAAAGTTGGACAGCGACCCCTGCAGGGCCAAACCCACCGCCAGTCCGGCGGCACCAATAATGGCGACAAAGGAGGCGGTCTGCACACCGAGCTGGCCGAGCGCGGCGATACAGACAAATATCAGTAACCCATAGTAAGTAAGGCTACCGACAAAATGCCGGATCGCAGGATCGATGGCGTTCTTCTCCATTAGCTTTTCGAGCATTGCCGACAGTCGCCGGATTACCCATTTACCGACGGCAAAAATAACCAGCGCCATAAGCACTTTGATGCCATATTGAATGACCAGTGCCTGAATTGCCTCAAATTTTTCTTCCATGATTGTCTCCTTGTTGATTGCCGCCGCTCTGGCGCGTTACTACGTGTTTTCTATTTCAAGTTTATCCACTTTCTGAAACCCGCGCGGTAATTTATGTCCGCGCCGGCCACGCTCACCCCGATAGTGCTCGAGGTCTTTGCTCTTCATAACAAGATAGCGCTTTCCTGAATGGACGACCAGTGAATCGCCCTCGGAAATAACCCCGTAATCGATCACAAACTCTTCACGCGCCTGCAGTCGCGAACCGGGAATATTAATAATTTTATTGCCTTTACCTCGCGCCAGCTCGGGTAGCTCTGCTATCGGGAAGACCAAAAGACGACCTTCATTGCTGACCGCTGCAATCAAGGCATTGGCGTCATTGACCAACTTTGGCGATAAGATACGAGCACCTTTGGGCAACGAGACCACCGCTTTACCGGCACGGTTTTTGGTGTAGAGATCGCCAATATTGCCAACAAATCCATAACCCGCGTCAGTGCCCAGCAGCACTTTCTGATCGTCTGCACCCATAATCACATCAGTGAACATTGCCCCAGGAGCGACATTAAGCCGTCCAGTTGCCGGCTCACCCTGCCCGCGTGCCGAAGGCAGTGTATGCCCCGGCAGCGCATAGAAACGCCCGTTAGAGTCCTGTAAGAAGACATTCTGATTACTGCGCCCAAACGCTGCGGAGAGGAAGCTATCACCAGACTTGTAGCTCAATGCAGTGGGATCAATATCGTGACCCTTGGCCGCCCTGATCCAACCCTTGTCAGAGAGTACCGCCGTGATCGGTTCGGCGATAAGGAGATCTTTTTCGTTAAAGGCCTGCGCTTCGCCGCGCTCAACCAGCGGCGAGCGCCGCTCATCACCAAACTCTTCAGCGCTGGCTTTGAGCTCATTTTTAACCAGGGTTTTTAAGCGCGCGTCGGAACCGAGAATCAACTCCAGCTCGGCCTTCTCTTTCGCCAGCTCATCCTGTTCTGCACGAATCTTCACTTCTTCCAGTCTCGCCAACTGACGCAACTTGGTGTCGAGTATATATTCCGCCTGTACATCGGAGAGGCCAAAGCGCGCTATCAAAGCTGGCTTTGGCTCGTCCTCTGTACGAATAATATGAATCACCTCATCAATATTCAAAAAGGCGATTAACAAACCATCTAACAGGTGCAGACGCTTGTCGACTTTCTCTAGGCGATATGCCAGTCGGCGGCGTGTGACATCGGTTCTAAACAGCAGCCAGTTCTTGAGAATCTCACGCAGGTTCATCACCCCAGGCTTGCCATTAATGCCGATAATATTGAGGTTAATCCGGTAGCTGCGCTCGAGATCCGTGGTCGAGAACAGATGGTCCATCAGCGCTTCGGTGTCGACACGATTGGATCGCGGCGTAATAACCAGACGAGTCGGATTCTCATGATCCGATTCGTCGCGCAAGTCTTCTACCATGGGCAGTTTTTTGTTGCGCATCTGGCTCGCAATCTGCTCGAGAATCTTCGAGCCCGAGGCCTGGAACGGCAGTGCATTAACAATAATATCGCCATCTTCGCGGTGCCACACCGCACGCATTTTTACCGAGCCGCGACCGGTTTCGTAGACATTTTTAATATCCGACCGCGAAGTGATAATCTCTGCGTCCGTTGGGAAGTCAGGCGCTTTAATAAACTCCATCAGCTCATCAATATCGGCTTTTGGGTTATCCAGCAGATGCAGACAGGCAGCCACTACCTCATTGAGATTGTGGGGTGGAATATCGGTGGCCATGCCGACAGCGATACCGGTGGTGCCATTTAATAACACATTGGGCACGCGCGCTGGCAGAATCTCAGGCTCGTCCATGGTGGCATCGAAATTGGGGCGCCAATCTGCGGTACCCTGACCCAGTTCCGAGAGTAATGCATCAGCGTACTTGGAGAGTTTGGACTCGGTGTAACGCATGGCGGCAAACGATTTCGGATCGTCCGGCGAACCCCAGTTACCCTGACCATCGACCAGCGGATAGCGATAGGAGAACGGCTGCGCCATCAGCACCATTGCCTCATAGGCGGCGCTGTCTCCGTGAGGGTGAAACTTGCCAATTACATCGCCGACGGTTCGCGCTGACTTTTTATATTTCGCGCTGGCCTTGAGACCCAGCTCACTCATGGCATAGATGATGCGTCGCTGCACCGGCTTGAGGCCATCGCCAATATGCGGCAGCGCACGGTCGAGAATCACATACATCGAGTAATCCAGATAGGCCTGTTCGACATACTGGCTCATCGGTCGGCGCTCTAGACCTTCATTGTTAAACATTACGATATCGTTCATCGTTTTTCCTATCTCAAAAACAGTTAAAGATCGGCAATACCGGCCAGATTTCCTTTACTTTCCAGCCAGCTGCGACGATCTGGAGCACGCTTTTTCGCCAGCAGCATATCCATCATCGAATTGGTGTCATCACCGGCATCCACAGTCAGCTGCACCAATCGTCGGGTATCGGGATTCATGGTCGTCTCACGCAGTTGCAATGGGTTCATTTCACCCAGTCCTTTAAAGCGCTGAACGTTGACCTTGCCGCGTTTATTCTCAGCCTGAATACGATCGAGAACACCCTGCTTTTCCGACTCATCGAGGGCATAGTAGACCTCTTTGCCGACATCGATGCGGAACAGCGGCGGCATCGCCACATAGACGTGGCCTGCGCTAACCAACGGCCGGAAGTGACGTACAAAAAGCGCGCAGAGCAGGGTGGCAATATGCAAGCCATCGGAGTCGGCATCGGCGAGAATGCAAATTTTGTGGTAGCGCAGCTTTTCCAGATTGTCGACAGCGGGATCAATACCCAATGCGACCGAAATATCGTGCACTTCTTGTGAGGCGAGAATCTCTTGTGAGTCAACTTCCCAGGTATTCAGAATCTTACCGCGCAACGGCATGATCGCCTGATTTTCGCGATTGCGCGCCTGCTTAGCAGAACCGCCAGCTGAGTCGCCTTCAACAAAAAAGATCTCGCAACGCTCCGGCTCGCCACTGGAACAGTCGGCTAGCTTGCCCGGCAGCGCTGGCCCTTGGGTAACCTTTTTGCGCACCACTTTTTTGCTTGCGCGCATACGGCTCTGTGCGCTAAAAATGCACAGCTCAGCGAGCTTTTCGGCTTCTTCCGTATGCTGGTTGAGCCACAGGCTAAAGGAATCTTTGACCACCCCAGAGACAAAGGCCGCGGCCTGCCGCGATGACAATCGATCTTTGGTCTGACCAGAAAACTGAGGGTCTTCAAGCTTCGATGACAACACAAAACTACAGCGGTCCCAGATATCGTCCGGCGTCAGTTTGACGCCGCGCGGCAGCAGGTTTCTGAACTCGCAAAACTCACGCATGGCCTCAAGCAAGCCAGTTCGCAAACCATTGACATGGGTACCGCCCTGGGGCGTGGGAATCAAATTAACATAACTCTCCTGCACCAGATCACCGCCCTCGGGCAACCACTGCACCGCCCAATCAGCAGCTTCATTGGCCGCCGCATAGGTGCCGACAAACGGTAGGGCTGGCAGCAACTCCCAACCCTGCAGCGCGCTGGAGAGATAGTCTGGCAATCCGTCCTGGTAATACCACTCTTCACTTTCGTCGCTGTTCTCGTCATAGAAGCTGACGGTCAGGCCGCTGCACAGCACCGCTTTGGCGCGCAGTACATGACGCAGTCGCGGCAGGGAGAATTTAACCGAATCAAAATAACCGGGATTAGGCCAGAAGCGCAAAATGGTACCGGTGTTACGCTGGCCACAACTATCAATCACCTGCAGATTGGATATCTTGTCGCCGTTGGCAAAGACAATTTGATGTACATTGCCACCACGCTTCACGGTGACCTCGAGCTTGTCGGAGAGCGCATTTACCACCGACACACCAACCCCGTGCAAACCACCGGAAAACTGATAATTTTTATTGGAGAATTTACCGCCTGCGTGCAGTGTCGAAAGAATTACTTCAACACCAGGAAGGCCCTGCTCAGGGTGGATATCTACCGGCATACCGCGGCCATCATCACAAACCGACAGAGAGCCATCCTTGTGCAGCGTGACATCTATGCGACTGGCGTGTCCGGCCAGTGCTTCGTCGACACTATTGTCGATAACCTCTTGTGCGAGGTGATTGGGGCGACTGGTGTCGGTGTACATGCCCGGCCGTTTTTTAACCGGATCCAGTCCCGTGAGGACTTCAATATCTTCTGCGTTATATGTGCTCATGCGCTCTTTAGGTCAGGTTGTTTTTCTGATTGCGAACGGCCGCTGCAACCAGAAACTGGTGGATGGTTTCCAGATGTCGATGATAGTCAATAAAGCTATGATCGCCACCGGATTCGAGAATTATATTGCAGCCCGTATAGCGCTGCTGCGCATCACGATAATCAAGCACTTCGTCACCGCTTTGCAATAGCACCAGGTAATTTTTTTGCTTTTTTATCACCTGCGGGTCCCAGCGTCGATATTCATCAATATGCTGTGGCTCAAATAACCAGGTCTCGCCGCTGTGGTAGTTGCTGTTTTCACCCAGCCATTTATCCAAACCCCGGGCCGGGCTCACAGCTGGGTTGATCAGCACCGCCGCAATATTTTCAGATACAAATTTCTCTACCAGACAGGTGGCATAGAAGCCTCCCATGGAGCTGCCAATCACCCATATAGGATCAGACCGTTGCGCGTTGACGATGGCGCATAACAATGCCATGGCGCGATCTGCATAGGGAGGGAGCTCGGGGCAGATAAACTCTATTTCAGGGGCGTTTTGGGCAACCCACTGCTGGGTCTGCTGTGCCTTCGCGGACGCAGGCGAACTGTTAAACCCATGTAGATAAAGTAGCGCTGGCATAGATATCAGTGATTTTTTTACGTGCGCGCATTATAGCCAAACTGATAACTTTTTAGTCGATTGATTGGAGGTAAAAGGGAACAAAGTGGATCAGACTAAACTGACGACGGCTATGTCAAAAAATGCTTAATACCCAACACAGCTGCGATCGCACTGCTGCGAAAAGTCGTTTAAGAACTCGACGCCAGTTTGCAATGTGCCGTCGGCATGCAAATCAATCCAGCGATATCCAGGCGGGTGCTCGGCGAGGGCGAAGTCATCACTGTGAGGCTCGAACTGGACGCAGCTCGATGGGGTTGAATACACCGGAATGGTTCCCCACAGACTGTCGTGGTGCTGGTGCACATGACCGGTAATCACTGCTTTAACCTGGCCCTGCTCGACCAGCATCTGATGCAATCGATCATGGTTGTCGATCTGCTGGCGATCAAGCCAAGTAGAGTTAACTTTGACCGGTGAATGATGCATCGCTACCAACAATGGTCTGCCTGTCAGTTCTTTTAAACTCTGCTCGGCAAACGCCAGTTCGGCATCTGAGAAATGCCCGCCCGGCTGACCTTCTTTGGAGCTATCCAGCAGCAGGATTGACCATTCGCCCGCATGATAGATGCGACGTCGCGGATAGTTGATCAGATTGGCCTGCATCAACTCGAGCTTATCGTGATTGCCCGGCAACCAGATCGCATCGCAGTCTTTTTCAGTGAGAATTCTGTTTAGCAGTCTGTAAGCTTGGGGTTGGTGATCGCTGGCCAGATCGCCGGTAAGCAACAACAGCGTATCACTGCGACCTAGAGTATCAACAGCTTGTAGCACAGAGCGAAAACTATCAAAGGTCGTAACACCACCAAGTGTTTCCTGTTCGTTTTCACCCAGATGTAGATCGGTAATTTGAGTAATTCGCACTGCGCTCATTAATTTTCTCGCAACCCCTCAAAGAGATATTTTCACTCTGCTCATACCATGGCTCAATCCATGCGATAGCAGATCACTTAAAAACATATTCCACTGCCATTTTTCGTCCGGCGCCTGCATCGGGGGCGTTTCAGCCAATGCCCAAGGAATCGTTCTGTCGCTACACCACTCGACCACTTCTGCCATCCGCGCGTCGTGATAGATGCGTACTTTAATCTGAATCTCTGGCAACCATCGTGGTCGCACACTGTCGGCAACGATACTCAACAAATGGGTATAGCGAGTAACCTCCTCAACGGTAATCTGCATACCACTATCGTACCCATGAGTGAAGTCAACTCGAATGCTGCGATCCAGATTTAGCGGGTCCGGCACCAAGCGCTGCAAGCGTGCATAGTTGAGTTCACACTCACTGTGCAGACGTGCCAGATCATGCAGTTGGCGCCTGGTTTCAGATGCTGACAAAGTCTCTACTCGCTGGTCGTGATGCAGTTAACTTTTTCACCGTGGTTAGCCTTTTTAATCTGATATTCAAGACTCATGTCTCAAATGCTGGTAGTTTAATTGTAGCCAAAGCATAGCGATGGACATGGCGGCACTATTGAGAATACCTTGCGAAAATGCCTGCAGCGTCTCATCGTAGGACCAAACTTGGAAAAGAATGTCCTCGCCCTCTCCATCGAGGCCATAGATGCCACCGCGGGCACTCAAGTCAACAAGACCACAAAACAGCTGCATTTTTTCATTGGTTCCCCCAGCGCTGACAAGATAGTCGCAGATCGGGATCAGTTTTGCTACTTCAAGGTCAGCCTCCTCCTGCAGTTCTCTGATCGCCACTTGCTCGGGGCTCTCGCCAGGCTTTAACATGCCGGCCACCACTTCATATTGCCAGGGGCCACTGGACTCATTCAGTGCACCGGGACGAAATTGCTCAACCAGACCAACAAGATGGTTATGTGGATCATAGAGCAGCACCCCCACAGCATCTCCACGTTCAAACAGTTCTCGTTGCAAGGGCTGGCTCCAACCCCCACCAAACAGACGGTGCTCGACCTGCATGCGGGTCATTTTGAAAAAGCCCTGAAACACTGTTTCAACGGATTTCAGTCGATAGTCGGAACGCCCGAAGCGGTGTTGCTTGCTCATCGTCGTTAGATCCTGTTCATGTAATACAGGTTTTACGCCGGATAATAGCATTTGAGTCAACCATTTCCGCATTTAAACCGTCTAACCATCGAAGCGTCTGATCGTGGTTGTTGGTCAACGACCTGTAAAGTAAGATCAAAATAATCAAGACAGCGTATGACTTCGAGGCAAACCTGCTAAACTACCGCCCGTGCAATTGGAGGCCCCATGCAAACCATTAAAAAACATCTATTAATTGCCGCTGTCGCGGTTTTCGCACCTCAACTGGCAGTGTCTGACTCACTCGTTGATATCTATGAAAGCGCGCTCAACAACGACCCAGTATTAAAAGCTGCTCGCGCCAATTTTAACGCCGATCGCGAAATAAAGAATCTTACCCGCGCGGCGCTCTTGCCACAGATTGCGGCATCCGGCGAATACCGTGAAAGCGAAACAACCGACAACTCACGCACCACATTTATTATCGAAGGTCAGATATTGTCATCGGTCAGCCAGGGAGATGTTGAGAGTGACAGCACTTCTTACAACATCTCGCTGAGTCAGGCGATTTTTGATGTGCCGTCCTGGTACAACTTCAAGAGCGGTCAGGCGCTTAGCGAAAGCGCTCGCGCCCAGTTTGCCGCCGATCAGCAGTCGTTGATTATCCGGGTTAGTGATGCCTACTTTAATGTTCTGCGCGCCTACGACAATATGCAAACTCGTCAGGCGGAAGAGCGTGCGATTCAGCGCCAACTGGAACAGACTCGGGAGCGCTTCGAAGTGGGTCTGTTGCCGGTTACCGATGTTCATGAAGCACAAGCAGTCTATGACGATGCCGCAGTCAACAGTCTCGAGGCCACGGGGGCGCTGAATATAGCCTTTCAGCAGCTGCAGGTGCTTACTGGACAAGACCATGATGTACTCGCCGGGCTGGCGGAAAAATTTATTGCCACCAATCCTGAGCCCCTCAATGACTCAGAGTGGGTGGACTTAGCCGTCGGCAATAACTACCAGCTCAAAGTGGCAGAGCTCGGAAAGGATGCCAGTTATAACAAAGCCAAGGCAGCAGCAGCGGCTCGTCTGCCAAAAATTACCGGTCGCTACAGCTACTTTGATTCAGAGTCAGACGGCATTCGCTACACCTCGCCTATCGAATCGCAACAGGACGGCAATTCGATAACGGTTAGTCTGAGCATGCCAATTTGGCTCGGTGGTTCACTGGACGCACAGCGCCGGCAGGCAAAACAACGGGCTATCGCCTCCAGCGAAGGTTTTATCTCGGCCAAACGCAATACTGTTCAGGCGGCTCGGTCGCTGCACCAGCTGGTGCTGACCAATACCGCTCGAGTAAAAGCCCGGGCGCAGTCAATCACCTCAGCCGACAGTGCCCTGCAGGCAACCCAGGCCGGCTATGAAGTGGGAACACGCAATATCGTCGATGTGCTGGTCGCTCAGCGCACGGTGTATCAGGCACGGCGCAATTTCGCCAATGCCCGTTATGACTATATTCTCTCGATGATGCGTTTAAAGGAAGTCGCTGGCCAACTCTCGCCAGAGAACATTTACCAACTGAATGCCTGGCTTGACCCCAAGCTGGTGATAAAGAAGTAACTGATCAAGCCCATAGCCGTCGATGCGGCTATGGGGTAAAACCTTTAGGTCATCGGCTCAGCTCTGAGTCGATCACCGTCAATAACTTCTCCAGTGCACCTCGGTTGGCCTCAGCTACTTGACCGGCGTATTGACCCATCTGCTGTGCTTTATCCGGGTCCTCCATTAGCTCCACAGTCTGCTGCGCTAATGCCTCTGCGCTATCACACACTATTAGTCCACCCGCCTCACGCAGCAAACGCGACACTTCGGCAAAATTAAACTGCGATGATCCGCTTAGAACTGGCTTGCTCCAAGCCGCCGGCTCAATCATATTGTGGCCGCCATTAGGAACCAGACTGCCACCGACAAAAGCGATATCGCAGGCACCGAAAAATGTCATTAGCTCACCCATGGTATCACCCAGCAGCACATCCGCCGCCTCGACACTGTCGTTGCTGCTGCGTCGCGCGAGTCTGAAGCCCGCTGCGAGACAGAGATCTCCAACCTGCTTAAAACGTTCAGGATGACGAGGAACCAAAACCAATAGGGCATTACTGATGCGCTGTCTGATCAGTGCAAAGGCACGCAAGACAATTTCATCTTCACCACGATGGGTGCTGGCAACCAGTAGAATTGGCCGTCGATCCTGACCGCGCCACTGCTGCGCCAGCTCCTTAGCATTGACCTGCAGCTGCTCACTGAGATCGAGATCAAACTTAATATTGCCCGTAATAAATAAACTGTCAGCGGGCAACCCAAGCGCGGAAAAACGAGCGCCATCGTCACTGCTTTGCGCCGCCACTGCGGAGAGTTGCGCCATCATTGCCGCACTGAGACTGGCTACTCGGGCATAGCCTCGCGCCGACTTCTCAGAGAGCCGCGCGTTGGCCAAGACCACAGGAATTTTCCGTCTATGGCATGCTGCCACGGTGTTGGGCCACAGCTCCGTCTCCATGATAATCAGGATCTTTGGTCGCACCCTATCGAGAAATCGTGCCACCGCACCAGGTGTGTCATAGGGAGCGTAGCTATGCAGAACTGAATCGCCAAAAGCCGCGCTAATGCGGTCGGAACCGGTCGCTGTCATACAGCTAACCAATAGTCGATGATCCGGATAGCGCTGTTGCAGCGCCTTGACCAGTGGTACTGCAGCGAGCGTTTCACCCACCGAAACGGCGTGCAACCAGATAATTTTTTTATCTTCGGCAACTGCCGGCAGCCAACCAAAACGCTGAGGCCAACGTCTCAAATAGCCGGGGGCAGCGACACCACGCACCAGTAATCGCAGCAGCACAAAGGGCATCAGCAGATAAAAGATGACCGAATAGACCAGACGGGCGGGTGTACGCATAAAAAACTCGGTATCAGCAGTGATAAAATATTTGGAGCCGACGATGGACTCCTAACCATTATCGAAAGTATATCCGAAACGGAGAATATCCTCTGCCCAGTGATAGGCAACCAGTTTGGCGGTACGTTCATTATAGTAGTCGCGATAATCATGATGGACCGAGGTGTTGAGATGGGGAATCTCAGTATCCAAGCCTAGATGGTGACACACCTTGCCGAAGTCTTCAGTCAGGTTCTCAAAGCGACCGACAAAATCGACAATAACATCGCCATAGCGGTTAGTGACAAAACGACTCTGGTTGATTTTATTGCGCTTTATTTCGTAGTACAGATAGCTTTCAAAATTATCAAGGTTGTTAATTTTCTGACTGCGATGATGTTTGTCATTAGCTTTTATGTAATGGTAATAAGAGACCATTAGTGCCCAGGGGTTTCGCACAAAAGCAAACTTGTAGTAGCTGTCAAAAACCTCTTTGGAATACATGCACTGCATCTGCATAGCGGTGCTGTGTTTGCGTCCGCGTTTCCAGCTTTGCGGGCCAAACCAATTGACGTTTATACCAACACCGGCAAGTAATCTGTTGACCAGCTCGTCCTGAGGTCGATCACTGACCGGCTTTAACGCAGCCGTAACACTTGACCCCGCGGATTTCGGAATATGTACGAAAAGAAACTTCTGTTGACGTGAAACGAGCATGCTCAGTAACATATCAGAAAGGGTTTCCACATACTATATCCGCACTGCTTCAAACACCTCACCGAGACGAAATAATCTATATGGATAGTGTAAAACGACGATTCAACAAACTCCGCTTACAGTTTCGTGAGGCAGTAAGACCCGCCGCAGATGGACTGATTTTAATTCATATCAACAAGACCGGCGGCAGCAGTATCGAGAAGGCTTTCGATATGCCTCTAGAGCACAAAACAGCTCAGGAGAAAATTGTCCAGCTGGGACGAGCGAAATGGGACAGCTGTTTTTCCTTTGCCGTGGTTAGAAATCCCTGGGATAAAGTGGTTTCACACTATCATTACAGGGTACAAACCAACCAAACCGGATTGGCAGATCAACACATAGATTTCAAGCAATGGGTCAAACTTTGTTATAGCGAGCAGAACCCTGCCTATTATGACAAACCAAAAATGTTCCAACCGCAAACCGATTGGCTAGAAGATGAAAGTGGCGAGATTGTTGTAAATTTTATTTGTCGCTTTGAGAACCTGGCTGAAGATTTCGCAACACTGTGCAGCAAGATCGATCGATCCGTGGAACTACCGCATGTAAAAACCTCAAGCCGTGGTCATTACCGCGACTACTATGACCAAGAGACGACCGCTATTATCGAGCGGTGGTTTAAGTCCGATATTACGTTATTTGGCTACCATTTCTAGTCCCGCCAGTGAGAACCGTTTTAAATTTTTCAGTCACTGCGTCTATGTGTTGTTGATCAGGGTTTCGCCATGACACCGGCAGGCAGTATTGCTCTTTCAGGTAGCTGAGAAAACCCTCAATTAATGTGACGTCCGGTTGCCAGCCTTTGAGTTTATCTATCATGTTGACAAGGGCTTCCTTTGAGGTCACCGGATAACTCAAGTCTTCAATTGCAAAACAGGCATTTCCCAAAACCACAACCGGCCGGTGCAACAATAATGCTTCGAGCCCAACGCTGGAATTAACCGTTACCACGGCCTGAGATTTTGTAATCAGCTCTTGAGTATCACGATTGCTGAACCTAATCCGCGGATGGTTGTTGTAGAGATCTGTATATTTGTGCGGGTCTGATGGATGCTCTTTAATCACAAAAATAATACTGTTATCACAACTGTTCTCAGCCACATACTCAATCCAGTTGTAGAGCTCATACATGGTTTTAATCCGCGGTGAATTGAGTAATATCTGGCTGTCGAACTTCACCTGAAAAGGCACAAAAATATATTTTCCTGGCAATGGTGCGAAAAACTCACCTTGCCCGGCATGAGCACGTTTAGCACGATGAAATTTGCGTGTAACTAACTCTCGCTCAGCAATCGGAGTCGACGCATGAGCCGGTTTATAGGCCCGATAAAAACTGGCGCAGCGCGGCAAGCTATTCCGATCATTGACACCGTTTAGATCAAACGTTGTCGTATTGGGCAGCAACCCATTTTCAAAGTGCACAACAGGAATATTAAATTCCCTGGCCAGTTGCTTTATCGCAAACTCCGGCAGACGATGCCCATTCCACAGAGCGATACATTTCGGTTGCTCACGATCGATCAGATAATAAAAACGTCGATAAAAGCGCCTGTATTGCAAACTGTAATAGCAGCCAATTATTTTCCAGATCCACTCAGGAGCTCTGTATTTACAGCGTTTGCGCTGGAGTTGAAAGTCAATGCCGAGCGCCACGTCACACTCACTAGGTGCCGGTGCACCGCGCGTGTAATAAAAAGTGGGGGAGAAGTCTAACAGGCGGGTCTGCAGCGGTAGCTCACGACAGAGCATGGCAAAGTATCGATACATCGACCCGCGAAGGGAAAAAAACAGTATGTCCATATAGTATTTGCGGCGATCCGTTCGCCTTTAGGTTGAGCGTTTAAACCGTGCTTGTGCTTTTAAATTCTGCGCGTGCTTTTAGATTCTGTTAGGTTCTGAGAGTATAGCCAGTTATAGACTATTGCCAGTGATCAGCAACCCAAGTCGCTGGCCTAAAACGTCGATACCATTTCCCACTGACACCCTCGATCGCCTCATGCGGATCCGGCTTGCCGTGAAAAACGATCACTCGGGCATTATCCGGAACCCGCGTTTCACGGGCGACCAAAAACCAAAATGGCTGCAAGCAGTGACGCTTAAAACTTCTGCACCACTCATCTGGCCAGTATTTCAGAGCGCCCTTTGCCATCAGTGCAGCCGAGAGATATTCCTGCTCATTGCGATGGGCTTTCTTAATTTTCTCAAAGGATTTTTCAAACTCTGCAAGTACTTCTGGGTGGGCTCCCACCTCAAAGCGATAGACCGATGAATTACCGGTGCCGTCTTTTTTGATCCAGTCTTTGATAATCATCACTTCGCCCGGATAATCGAATAGATCATCAAGACTGCCGGTAATAATTAAATCGAGGTCCAGGCACAGAACTTTGCCCTTCAGGTCATAGAGTGTTTCAGCAAATACCGCCAGCTTGTTCCAGCCGCGCTCGGGACCCGCAAGATCCACAGAGAGCTCGGGAAGTGGAAAAATCTCAACGTTTTCATGTGTGCCTTCACCGTCTTCGGTAAGGCAGATAAAACGAAATGGTCTCGACATATTGCGTGAGACCATTGAGTAGAGTCGGTTGACGTAATCGGCGGGATATTTGGTACCCCACTTCATACAGAGTACGTTGACCACTTCTGTCGAGCTATCTGCTGCCGCTGAACTCATAGCGTTTATTCCCCGAACTGTTTGTTACTCGGCAACCGGCGCCAGCCAGTCAGCATGCGCTGCGTTTTTACCACGCACCAGATCAAAGTAGGCCGCCTGCAGTTTTTCTGCGATGGGTCCGCGTTTACCGCTGCCAATAACACGCCCATCATATTGACAGATGGGAACCACTTCTGCGGCGGTACCGGTAAAGAAGGCTTCATCACAGATATACACCTCATCCCGGGTTATGCGCTTCTCGCGCACCTCTATGCCATGGTCTGCAGCGAGGCGGAAAATGGTGTCGCGGGTGATGCCATCGAGACAAGACGTCAGATCCGGGGTGTAGATCTCACCGTTGCGTACCATAAAGAAGTTTTCGCCACTGCCCTCAGCAACATAACCTTCATTGTCGAGCATCATGGCTTCGTCACAACCGGAGTCGAGCGCTTCGCGCAGGGCCAGCATCGAATTGATGTAATTGCCACTGGCCTTGGCCTTGCACATGGTGATATTGACATGGTGACGAGTGAACGACGAAGTTCGAACCTTGATACCTGCCTCAAGAGCTTCGGGCGACATATAGGATGGCCATTCCCAGGCGGCGATGCCGACGTGAACTTGGAGACCGGCGGCGCGCAGGCCCATGCCCTCAGAACCCAAAAATACCAATGGGCGAATATAGGCTTCCTTGAGATTGTTAACCCGAACCACTTCACGATGAGCAGTATTGATCTCATCCTGACTGAAAGGCACTGTCAGTTGAAGAATTTTCGCGGAGTTAAACAGGCGCTTGGTGTGGTCTTCAAGTCGGAAGATACAGGTGCCTGAAGCGTCGTTGTGGTAGGCGCGCACGCCCTCAAAAACACTCAAACCATAGTGCAGCGAGTGTGTCAGCAGGTGGGTTTTGGCATCGCGCCAATCAACCAACTCGCCGTCCATCCAGATAAAACCTTCGCGGTCTGCAAACGACATCGACCTTTTCCTCTTATTAACCCATTAATTATTAAAATGATTAAACTTTTCTAAATAGCGTGTCCCACTGGGCTGTCACAATTCTCCGCCACTGGGAAAATTCCGAGCTATCCACTTCTGCCAACTGATTTTTCAACTGAAGACGATGTCCAGCTGAGCGGTATCTTTTGTAGGCGTCAATTAGCTGACTGGATTGTTGCTCGGATAACAGTCCACAGCGAGCCAGTGACTCCAGTATGCGGATGCTATCACTCCAGCGGGTAAGTTCGGGGTGGTTGTGTGCCCAAGCCAAGACTGCAAATTGAACCATAAATTCAATATCGACGATACCTCCGACACCCTGCTTGAGGGAGTATTTGCCATCTTTTACCGATCCGCCCAGGTGTTTACGCATTTTCACACGCATTTCCTCTACCTCGCTGCGCAGAAATTGCTCGTCGCGCGGCTGAGTAAGGATGCTGTGGCGCAGCTGACTAAATTCCGCAGCCAGCTTTTGGTCACCCGCTACTACTCGCGCGCGAACCAACGCCTGATGTTCCCAGGTCCAAGCACTTTCACGCTGATATTTTTCGAAGGCAGTGAGGGTAGAGACCAATAACCCAGAATTACCAGAGGGCCGAAGACGCATATCAATCTCGTAGGCGACCCCGGACGGCGTCATGGTCGAGAGCATATGGATCACTCGCTGGCCGAGACGTGCATAAAATGTACTGTTATCAATGCTGCGCGTGCCGCCCAGGGTCTGCCCAGAGCTACCGCGATGGAGAAAGACCAAATCGAGGTCAGATTTATAGCCCAGCTCAATGCCGCCCAGCTTGCCGTAGCCTACCACCACAAAACCCGGCGAGATTTCGTCACTGCCTTGAGGGCAGCCATACTGAGCACTGAGATATTTCCAAGCAATTGTCACGGTGTGTTCTATGACGACCTCTGCAATCCAGGTCAGGTAGTCGCTCACTTGCATTAACGGAATCACATCGGTGAGATCACAGGCAGCAATCCGCAAGCTGTTGGCTCGGACAAAGTAACGGATCACCTCCATCTGCTGCTCGAGGTCATCATCTGCTAGGCGCAGGGTCTGCTGGCGAAGCTGATCCTGGAGCAGGTCGCGAGTGGGCGCGGTATACAGAGTGCGCGTGTCGAGCAACTCGTCGAGCAGAGCCGGATAAGCAGTCAGCTGTTGCGCAACCCAACAGCTGCGCTCGCAGAGCAAGACCAGCTGTTGCAACGCCTTGGGGTTCTCTGCCAACAACACCAGATAAGCACTGCGGCGCAACACTGCCTGAATCAAGCCAACCACACGACCCAGAGTCGTACTATTGTCTGCACTGGTGACACAGGCTGTGAGCACTTTCGGCATTAACTGATCGAGACGGCGGCGCGGCTCGAAATCGAGACCTATCACAGCCCTGCCCTGATAGAGACTGTGCAGTTGCTCGGCAATGGTCTGCGGGTTCTGATAGCCGGCGGTTTGCAAATAATCGAGCAGCTCTGTCAGGTCCATCGACCCGTGCCAAGCCATTTCACCCTCTTGCTTCGGCCCCGGATCGGTCTTTCCTGCATCCCGCTCCGCAAACATGTCACTAAATGCTGATGCAACATAGTTGCGCTGGTTCTGCAGTTGCTGCTCAAACTCTACCCAACTATCACAGCCGAGAAGGGTGGCTACTCGCTGCTTGCCGAGCTGGTCAGTGGGCAGCTGTTGAGTCTGCTTGTCGGCAATACCCTGCAGCGCATGTTCTGTATTGCGCAAAAATGTGTAGGCCTGCCAGAGCCTATCGCACTCATCGGCCTGCATAATCTGATCCGCGACCAGCTGCTGCAATGCCTGATACAGTGAAGGTGTCTGCAGAGCCCTGTTGCGCCCACCGCGAATCAGCTGAAAGGCCTGAGTAATAAACTCCACCTCACGGATACCACCAGGGCCAAGTTTGATATTGTCCCACATGCCTTTGCGCTTCAATTCGCGATTGATAGTGCGTTTCAAATCCCGCAGAGCGTCGATGCTGCCAAAGTCGAGGTATTTGCGATAGGTGAAGGGACGCAAAATACTGTCTAATCGGGCTATATCTCCAATATTGCCCGCTACCGCCCGCGCCTTGACCATCGCATAGCGCTCCCATTCGCGACCCTGAGTGGTGTAGTACTCCTCCAGCGCATCAAAGCTCAACACCAGCGCACCGCTTTGCCCGTAAGGACGCAGACGCATATCGACGCGAAAGACAAAACCCTCGGCGGTCTGACGGTCTAGCGCGGCAATCAATCTTTGTCCAAGACGGGTAAAAAACTCCTGGTTGGATACTGTTTTACCTGCGGTGCCGTCAATTCTGCGGGTCTCACCCTTGTCTGGATAGGCGAAAATTAAATCGATGTCCGATGACATATTCAATTCTTCGGCGCCCATTTTGCCCATCGCGATAACCACCATATTCTGCTCGCGCGGAGTCTGGCTGTCCGGTTCTGAGAAGGGCGTACCCAGTTCGCCGCAGGTCAGCGGATGCAATTGCTGCAGCGCACAAGTGATTGCTGCCTCAGCCATCCAGCTCAGTTCTCGCGTGGTTTCCGGCATCGTTGCCACACGACTGAAGTCGCGCCAGATAATCCGCACCAGCTCCCGGCGGCGAAACAGCCGTAACGCTCGGGCTAATTGCTCTTCACTGCAAGGCTGCGGTAGCCGTTGTTCGATCCCCTGCTGAAAATCATCTCGCGAATAACTACGCAATAAATCGCCACTGTCGACAAGCTCCTGAAATAGTTCGGGAGAGGCCTCACAGTGCTGTCCGACAAAATCACTGCTACCCCAGACAAGCTGCAGATGTTCGGCAAAAAGCGAATAATGAGGAAAATCGGCAAGACGCTGTGCGAGCCAGCTGGGCCCAACTGCGGAATCAAGACAGGCAGCCTGAAAACCATCGAGGTAACGCTGATAACTCGCGCTGATCAGCTGCGGAAAGGTTTTCGACATACATGGATCTCGGTTTGTTATTTGCCCAGTTCAGGCGTGACCCGCAGCACCTCTTCCATGGATGTCACGCCGGCGGCCACTTTTTCTGCGCCAGCTATACGCAATGTTTTCATTCCCTGGGCAATTGCTGCCTGACGAATACTCTGAATATCTGAGTCAGTACTTATATAGGTGAGCAACTCATTCGTCAACGGCATAATTTCATAGATCCCCTCGCGACCGAGATAGCCAGTATTACGACACTCGAGACAACCGGCTGGCTGAAACAAAGTGGACGGCGGTGTCAGCTCTGCCGAACCGGCCAAGGTGTGCCAATCGTTGGGATCACAGCGGACTTCCTTGCGGCACTCCCGGCACAGCGTTCGCACCAGGCGCTGGGCCATAACACCGTTTAAGGTGGCCTTGATAAGATGTGCCGGCATCTGTAAGTCCAGTAGCCGGTTAATCGCCGTGGGCGCATCATTTGTGTGCAGGGTTGAGAGTACTAAATGACCGGTCAGCGCCGCCTGCACAGCCATTTCAGCGGTTGCCCGATCACGAATCTCACCAACCATAATGATATCTGGATCCTGACGCATGAGCGTGCGAATGCCGGCAGCAAAATCAAACTCAATGGCGGGCTGAATTTGACTCTGATTAAACGACTCGACCACCATTTCGATAGGGTCTTCGATCGTACTGACGTTCACCGAATCCACCGCTAGCTGCTTCAGCGTGGAATAAAGAGTAGTCGTTTTACCCGAACCCGTCGGCCCCGTCACCAGCACAATGCCGTGAGCGCGCTGGACCATCGACTGCCAGTGAGCATAGTCCTCTGACACCAACCCCAGCTGTGAGAAACTGCGCAGCAACACATCTGGGTCAAAAATACGCAACATCAGTTTTTCACCAAAGGCTGTAGGCATAGTGGAAAGGCGCAACTCGATTTCGCGAGCGCTGGGGGCTTTGGTTTTAATTCGACCGTCCTGGGGGCGACGTTTCTCAGCGACATCCATGCGCCCGAGAATTTTCAGGCGGCTTATCATTGCCGTCATCACATTGTCGGGTAGTTCGTACACCAGATGCAGCATACCGTCGATGCGAAAGCGCACCTTACCCTTTCCGCGACGGGGCTCTAGATGAATATCACTGGCACGCTGTTCAAATGCATACTGCAACAGCCAATCAACAATGTTGACGATATGCTGGTCTTGGGCATCGGCGTCTTTGAGTTTCCCTACCTCCAGTAGTTGCTCAAAGTTGGCAATGCCAGTGCCGCTACTTGTCGATGAACCCGCGCCAAAAACAGATTTCGCCAGCGAATAAAATTCCACAGTGTATTTCTTAATATCAGCGGGGTTGGCCAGCACGATACAAATTTGCCGCTGAGAAGTTTGCTCGAGGCCTTCAAGCCAGCTGCGGTCATAGGGCTGCATGGTCGCCACTACCAGCTGCTGGCGGCTCACACTAACGCAGAGAATGCCATAGCGCTTGGCATAGGCAAATGACATGATGGATGTTACTGCCGAGACATTAATCTTCAGCGGATCGATCTGAACCGTTTCAAGATCTGCCCGTGCCGCCAACCAGTCAGTTAACCGATCCAGTGTTAGCGGTTTTTGCTCGGCTCTGTGGAGTAGCTGTTTGGCAGCCACAATTTCCAGTGGGTGCAACGATCCTGAATCGCGGTGGCAGATGGAGGTTATTTCAGCAGCATCGCTCTGAGTGATTATGCCGTCTTCAAGCAGATCTTTTACGACGCCAGAAAGGTCCAGGTTAGCGCTCTGCCGTTTATGATTTTGCTTCATAAGCAATTCCTTTTGATAATGATGGCAGACTCCCCTAATATTTCCTCAACCCAGTGCCACATTTAACAATTTTAGTATGGAATCCCACTAGGGGTAGCGCAAACTCCCTAATCCGCTACACTCAACGGTTAAAGCACCCGCGGAAGGCCCATGCAACTAACCGACCTACTTTCACGCATTATTCAATGCAACTCCATCAGCAGCATCAATCCGTCAATTGATCACGGTAACCGTGAGGTTATTGATCTGTTGGCCAACACCCTAAGTGAGCTTGGCTTTAACTGCGAAATTATGGATTTGGGGAATAACAAGGCGAACCTAATTGCCACGTTAGGCACTGGCCCTGGGGGCCTTGTGCTAGCAGGCCATACTGATACCGTGCCCTGTGATGAGTCATTGTGGCAGAGCGACCCATTCCAGCTTAGTGAGCGGGACAATCGCTGGTACGGTCTCGGCAGTTGCGATATGAAAGGATTTTTCCCGCTGGCAATCGAGGCCGTCAAAACGTTAAAAGTGCGGGCGCTCAAGCAACCCTTGATTATTGTCGCCACCGCAGATGAAGAATCTTCGATGAGCGGCGCCAAAGCATTAGTTGCAGCGGGCAAGCCCATTGCGCGCCGGGCGGTGATTGGCGAGCCAACCAATATGCGCCCGGTTAAAATGCATAAGGGCATTATGATTGAAAAGTTAACCATCAGCGGGAGCTCCGGTCATTCCAGCAACCCTGCACTGGGAAAAAACGCGATGGAGTCGATGCAGCGCATCATCGGCCAGTTAATGGCACTGCGTGACCGCATGAAAGAACACAAACATCCCGGATTTTTAATCGATTACCCGACGTTGAATCTGGGCTGCATCTCCGGCGGCGACAATGCCAATCGTATCTGTGGCCACTGTTTTCTGGCCTTTGAAATTCGTCCATTACCGGGCATGGACTTGAATCAGTTGCAGGCCGATCTTGAACGCCAGATCGCCGCGACGGCCAAAGCCGACAAGGTGGGGTGGTCGCTGGACAGGTTACTGGTGCCACCATTTTGCAGCGACGAGCACTCGGAAATCGTTGCGCTGTGTGAAAAGCTGACCGGTCATACCGGTGAATCGGTGGCCTTTGCCACCGAGGCGCCCTACCTCCAAGAGCTGGGCATGGACGTGGTGGTGTTGGGGCCTGGTGATATTGATGTGGCCCATCAACCGAACGAGTTTTTGCCACTCGATCGTATAAAGCCAACAATTAATTTTTTATCTCAACTTATCAGTCACTGTTGCTTATAATCGCGCCATGACTGCAAATAACTACATACACTTTTTCCGCGAGACCTCGCCTTATATTCACGCGCACAGAGGTAAAACCTTTGTGATTGCAATAAGTGGCGAGGCGCTGATGAATGCAAATTTTGACGGCATCGTCCACGATATTGCGCTGATGCAAAGTCTTGGCGTGAAAATTGTTTTGGTGCACGGCGCACGACCACAGATTGAACAGCGCCTGCAACAGGCTGACATCAAAGCGGTTTTTCACGATCATGTGCGTGTGACCGACGCTGCGTCCATGCAATGTGTAAAAGAAGCGGTCGGCGCGACACGCTTTCTAATCGAGTCAGCGCTGTCAATGGGACTACCGAACTCACCTATGCACGGTGCCCGAGTGCGGGTGATTGGTGGCAACTTTATCACTGCCAAACCGGTGGGTGTCCGCGACGGAGTGGATTTCCAGCGCGCCGGTGAGATTCGTCGAATCGACAGTGCCGCGATTGATGTTCAACTTGAGAATGAGGCGCTGGTGTTGATGTCAAACATTGGTTTTTCACCCACAGGGGAAGCCTTTAATCTGAGTTATCAGGATGTTGCGACGCGAACAGCAATTGCACTGGACGCTGAAAAGTTGATTCTTGTCACCGAGGCGCCTGGCATTGTCGATGATCAGAACAACTTGCTTCGCAGTCTGTCACTGCCTGAGGTAATTGATCTCAAGGCGAGACTCAAAAAGTCCGGTGGCGATGGCTCAGATTCCTATGCTCTGTTGGCCTCCGCCTATCAGGCTTGTCGCAATGGTGTCGATCGTGTGCATCTCGTGGGCTGCAGTGACGACGGCAGCCTGCTGCGGGAGCTGTTTACTCGCGAAGGGTGCGGTACGCTGATTATGAAGGACTACTCAGAGTCGATAAGAGCGGCAACCATTGATGATGTTGGTGGTATTCTGGATCTAATTACGCCTCTTGAGCAAAAAGGCATTCTCGTCAAACGTTCCCGCGAACTGCTGGAAAATGAAATCTCCCGATTTATGGTTGTAGTTCACCCCGAGGGAACACTGCTCGGCTGTGCCGCGCTCTACCCGATTGGCACCAGCAACGCCGGAGAGCTGGCCTGCGTAGCAACCCATCCAGAGTTTCACAATCAGGGCATTGCCTCACGCCTGCTCAAAAGCCTCGAAGAAAATGCCGTTCAAAACGGGCTAAAGACGCTGTTTGTATTGACCACGCAAACCGCTCACTGGTTTAGAGAGCACGGTTTTACTGAAGCAGCACTGAGCGATTTGCCTTCAGAGAAACAATCACTGTATAACTATCAACGTCAGTCACGTATTTTCAATAAACAATTGTAGCCATCCCCTGCCCGAGACAGTGTTGTGTCGCGGGCGTGTTACTGCCAATTCATTCGTTAAAGAGAGTTCAGATGCCCAAGTACAGATCGCACACTACCACACAGGGTCGCAATATGGCCGGAGCCAGAGCGCTGTGGCGCGCTACGGGTATGAAAGATGATGATTTCAATAAGCCAATGATTGCTATCGCCAACTCCTATACCCAGTTTGTGCCAGGCCATGTGCACCTCAAGGATCTCGGCGACTTGGTGGCTGCCGAGATTGCGAAGGCAGGAGGTATCGCACGTGAGTTTCACACCATTGCGGTCGACGACGGCATCGCCATGGGTCACGACGGCATGCTCTACTCACTCCCGTCCCGAGATATTATTGCCGATTCGGTTGAGTATATGGTCAAC
This sequence comes from Porticoccaceae bacterium, assembly GCA_024644595.1. Classification (GTDB taxonomy): domain Bacteria; phylum Pseudomonadota; class Gammaproteobacteria; order Pseudomonadales; family Porticoccaceae; genus HTCC2207. Next base: position 289,257 of record JAHEHL010000002.1, read on the forward strand.
GCGCACTGTGCCGATGCACTGGTGTGTATTTCCAATTGCGACAAAATCACCCCAGGTATGTTGATGGCGGCGATGCGGTTGAATATTCCGGTAATTTTTGTCTCCGGTGGACCTATGGAAGCAGGCAAAACCAAATTATCTGAACACAAGCTCGACCTGGTTGATGCCATGGTAATCGCCGTAGACGATAACGCCAGTGATGAAAAGGTCGCTGAATATGAGCGGTCAGCCTGCCCTACTTGCGGCTCGTGCTCGGGGATGTTTACCGCCAATTCAATGAACTGTCTAACAGAAGCCTTGGGGCTTTCGCTGCCGGGTAATGGCACAGTACTGGCGACACATTCTGATCGTCGCGAACTGTTCCAACAGGCTGGACGCACAATTGTTGAGATTACCCGACGCCACTATGAGCAAGACGACTACTCAGTTTTGCCTCGCTCGGTCGCCAATTTCAAGGCATTTGAGAATGCCATGACACTCGATATCTGTATGGGTGGCTCGACCAATACCATTCTGCATCTTCTGGCAGCGGTCCAGGAAGCAGGCATCGAGTTTGACATGCATGATATTGACCGACTCTCGCGAGTGGTGCCACAACTGTGCAAAGTGGCGCCCAATACACCTGAATATCATATCGAAGATGTGCATCGCGCTGGCGGCATTATGGGCATCCTTGCCGAATTAAACCGGGCTGGGCTTATTCATGCTGATCTACCTACAGTGCATTCAAAAAGCCTACGCGAGGCGTTGGACAAATGGGATATTGTCAGTGGCCATGTCAGTGAAGAGGTGAAAACCTTTTATAAGGCTGGTCCAGCCGGCATTCCCACTCAGACTGCCTTTAGCCAGAGCACGCGTTGGTCATCACTGGATGCTGATCGTGAGAGTGGGTGTATTCGCAATCTAGAAAATGCCTTTAGCCTCGAAGGTGGCCTCGCAGTATTGACCGGCAATCTGGCCCCCGATGGCTGCGTTGTGAAAACCTCTGGCGTCGATGAGTCGATTCATGTGTTTGAAGGCCCGGCGTTTATTACCGAGAGCCAGGATGAAGCCGTTGATGCAATCCTTAATGATCGCGTCAAGGCGGGTGATGTAGTGATTGTTCGCTATGAAGGGCCTCGCGGTGGACCGGGAATGCAGGAAATGCTCTATCCCACCAGTTACATCAAATCGAAAAATCTTGGTAAGGCGTGTGCGCTGATTACCGATGGTCGGTTTTCTGGCGGTACATCGGGGCTGTCTATCGGTCATGTGTCCCCCGAGGCCGGAGCTGGCGGCAATATCGGACTGGTGCGGCAGGGCGATAGGATCCGTATCGATATCCCCAAACGTTCGATCGAGGTGCTAGTTTCCGATGAGGAGCTGGCGGTCCGCAGAGCGGCGCAGGACGCAATTGGCTGGCAGCCTGAGGCCGAGCGTCCACGCCAGGTTTCAGCGGCCCTGAAAGCCTATGCCAAACTGGCAACCAGTGCTGATAAAGGTGCAGTCAGGGATCTTAGTCAACTGTAAAGGTGGCAACCCTTAAACCATCGTTTGTCTGTAACGGCGACATAAAAAAACCCGGATCCATCACGGTTCCGGGTTTTTTATAACTAATCGTAAAACGATTACGACTGATGTCTCAAATCGTTATCCTTTACTACAGCCCGGTACGGTCGCTCCCACATCGCGAAGCTTCTGCAAGCGATCACCTTCGGTGTCGGCATAGCGGATCCATTGTCGCGGATAACGCTTGTTCTTTTCGTCCTTTGCCTCTTTGATCGACTTCTTGAAGGCTCCAACAGCATCCTTGTAACAGTGAAGATTAACCAACGCGTTACCCATCACCAGATAGTTGGACTCAGGACGCTTGACGCCTCCCTTCTTAGCTGCGCGAGTCGCTGCCTTGTAAGCTTCTTTGTCGCGTCCGAGATCGAGATAGATACCCGCTAGCCGAGCCTGCAGGTTACCAGTGTCCGACTCTTTGGAGGCGTCCTCAAGGGCTTTTACCGCGTTGTCCAAATCTTTCGACTGATACCAGGCCGTGCCAAGTACCTCAAGATTCTTCGCCGTGCGCTTGATAATGCCATCTTTCATGCCTTTATCAATGATCACTGCCGCGCGGTAGGGAACCTCTGCACCGAGATACATATAGGCCATACTCATCACCTGGCTCTCTTTATCGAGCTCATTGTTGAGGTACACCACTTCGGTCGCAACCAGACGATCCATTTCGCGCTCAAGTTCGCCGTACATGCCGCCAATCTGCCGCCAGTAAGTCCACTTGGGGTAGTGCTTAACCAATTTCTCAAGGATGTTAACTACTTTTTGGTAGTTACCCTTCTCGTAGTAGAGAACCCGTTGCAAGCCCCACCAGCCCTCTTTAGGTAGTATGTCCTTGGACTCGACATCGGCGATGGCTTCTTCAACCAGACGTAAAGAATCATCTTTGCGCTCAAGCTGATAATAAATTTGCGCCAATAACATCTTCGCGTCTGCACCCACAATCAGGGAGGCTTCCATCCAGATTTCAAGTTGCTTTGCCGCGTTGAGGTAATCTTCCTGAACAGTATAAAGCTGCGCCAACGTGTAACGCGTGTCAAGCTTCAACTCAGGAGGTGTACCAACACCATTGACTACCTGCATATAAGACCGGATAGCCGCATCATAGTCTTCCAACGAGTAGTACACATAGGCCGCAAACTTCCACACCTGCGTCTGCTCATAGTCACTCGCGCAGGTTTTCTCGCTAGCCTCAATTTCTTTCAACTTCTGCAGCGAGCCAGGCCAGTTTTCAGCTTCGATGTCGGGCTGTACATTTTCAAGAGCTTTGGCACACTTAGCACCTACTGACTGGCGCTGGCGCGTTTTAACGTCTTTGTACTTAGGCTCTTCTTTTTCTTCTGCAGCTTTGGCTGATGCAGAAAAGATCGACTGCGGTTCAATCATCGAGACCATTAGCGGCAGGATAAAGGCAGCGCCGAACAGGGCTAGAAATTTAGTGCTTCTAGACATCATTGACTCCTTATTTTGCCATCTGGAACGAGAATTTATACAACACACCCGGTACTTCCTGACCCACGCCATCAATTACCCTCGGATTGTACTTGAGCTTTGACGCCGCCTTGAGCGCAGCGCGACCAAAGCCCCAGCCCTCGGGATATTCCTCGATCAGCACAGGATCTCGCGTACCACCTGTAGTGGTAATAATGACTTCGATCACCGCATAACCCTCTTTTCCGCGGGTTTGAGCACGGCGCGGGTACTGCGGTTGCGGCACATAGACCGGAATGTAGTCGGAGTCTCGTGCAAACCCGCCAGTACCACCAAGCTTGAGATTGGCATTGGCAGCAGGAGCAGCCATGCTGATCGCATTTTCGGGAACTTCAAACTCGATGTTTTCTTCAGGAATTTCCGGTGGAGGTGTCTCCGGATCTTCAGGCTTTTCAACTTCGGACTGCTTGGCGTTCTCTGCAACCTGTCGGTCAACATGAACGAAGTCGCCGATTTTAATCGCCTCTTTTTCGTCTAACTCCTTGTTGCCCGAGTCAATCAACTTATACATCACGATGATTAACGCAAAGGTAATAAGAACACCAAGTGCAGCAGATATACCAACTCTGATAACAGCCATACTCTCAACTCAGTCTTTTTCTACCGAAATTGCCACCGGACGAATACCGATATCTGTTGCGACATCGGCTACCTTGGCGACCATTTCAATATTTGATTCATTGTCGGCTTGGATAACCATGCCGCCCTTTGGGTTTTCGTTATACAGTCTTGAGAGATTAATTTTCAGCGCAGTCGTTTCAACGCGCTTTTTATCAATCCAGATTTCATTGTTCTCGCTGACCGCTACCAAAATACCCACTTTTTTGTAGGAGTCTGCCGTGTCGGCGTCGACTTTGTTAATGTCGACACCGGGCAGTTTGATAAACGATGCTGTCACAATGAAAAAGATCAGCATAATAAAAACCACATCCAGCATAGGCGTGAGGTCAATAGCCTCACCCTGGGGTTGCGATCCACTTGTTCTATTGCGCATAGTTTTCTCTCACAGGTGCCGTGTCGTTAACAGGCGCCGGTTAGTGATCCATGGTCAGATGGTCTTCGAGCAGGTGCTTCTCTCGCTCTGCGGCGCGTTCGACATAGGTCATGCCGAATACACCTGAAAGCGCAGCAACCATTCCCGACATAGTCGGAACAGTCGCCTGAGATACACCACCCGCCATCGCCTTGGCGTCACCGCCGCCGGTAAATGCCATGACGTCAAACACAACGATCATTCCAGTAACCGTACCCAGCAGTCCAAACAGCGGGGCCAGAGCAACCAAGGTTTTGATCATCATAATGTTCTCATCGATCTTTACGCTCACTTCCGAGATCAGTTTTTCCCTGATCTGATGCGCGCGCTTGGATTTGCGCTCGGCGCGCGCCTCCCAGGCATCAAGAGCGTGTTGAACATCGAGACTGACGCTGGTTTTGAGATACCACATGCGCTCAAAGAGGAGAGTCCACATTACGAACAGCAGGACGACAATGGCCCAAAGGACCATGCCGCCTGAATCCATAAACTTCCCAACTTCTGCGAGAGTATCAACAAACCACATTTTAGCGACCCTCTACTGAACCAGCTACGATTCCGGCGCTCTGCTCTTCAAGAATATGCAGAACACGCTGCGCTTTCCCATTGACCAGTGTGTGCATCAATACAGTTGGAATTGCAACGACCAGACCCAGTACAGTGGTGATCAGAGCCTGAGAAATACCGCCAGCCATAGCCTTAGGATCGCCCGCACCAAACAGCGTAATCATCTGGAAGGTGATAATCATACCCGTCACCGTACCCAGCAGACCCAGTAGCGGAGCTACCATCGCAATAATCTTGAGCAGACTGAGACCGGACTCGATCGACGGACGCTCTTTGAGCACCGCTTCATGCAGCTTCAACTCGAGTGACTCAGCATCTAAACCAGGGTTGGCATGTGCAACAGCCAGAACGCGACCCAACGGATTGTCGAGGTTGGCAGATTCCGGATTCTTCAGCTGCGAAGACACTTTAGACGAAACGCCTTGCAGGAAGATAAAGCGCCAGATAGCCAGCAGGATAGCGACGACAAAAACGCCGGTAATCACATAACCCACGAGGCCACCAAAGTGCCAGCGCTCAATCAGTGTTGGCGTGTTGATCAGTGCACGCAGCAAGCCACCACCCAGCGGACCGGTAGGATCCAGACCAACTTTGGTAAAGCCGCTAGTCGCACTTTGCAAGTCTTCAGCTCCGCCATTATGGCCAGAAGGCTGACGCGCCAGCTCTGATACCAGACCATTTTCCGGGCTGTACTCGAGGTACATGCCATCGGCCAACAGGTTGTAAGTACCAACCCGAACTACTTCCATTTCTTCCTGGTTACCGTCGGCACGCAGCACAGTGCGATTGAACTTAACCACGCGACCACTCTCAATCATCTCGCGCTGCTGCTCATACCACAGTCTCTCGATATCAGTGATAGAGGGCAGGCGTGTGTCGCTGCTCATTTTTGCTATCAGTTCGTCGAGAAACTCAGTACGGCCAGGAATCTGAGCACTGACAACAGACTGAGTCAGGTTGGCTCGAATATCACCAGCGGCACCGGTCAGGTGTCCGAACAACTCTTTCAGAGAGCCGAGACGCTTGTCACGCTGCTCGCGCAGGGCGGCCAGCTTGAGGTCGTTGTCGCGAATATTTTGCTCCAATCGATCCGAACGGCGCTCTTCAGAAGCCTTGGTGCTCTTGGCGCTAGCCAGCTGTGAAGCCTGCTGGCGCTGATCGGCCTTAAACTCGGCTTCACGTTGACGATAATCACTGGTCTCGGAAATTGTTGAGTTCTGAATCATCTTCAGAAGCTCGTCGAGGCTTTTTGCGTCCTGTGCCAGAGCTGGCATGCTTACCGCAGCAGCAGCTATGAAAGCGGCACAAACTTTAACGAATTTCAGTTTCATTGTGCTGTCTCCGGAGCGTTAATTGGCATTTCCAAGACATCCTGCGGCGCCAACTTCTTGGCGATACGGATACCCTGGTCTACTGGCCGACGATAGTCTGAACCCAATGTTTCCCAAGAGCCAGTTGCCTTGTTCCAGGCACCTGTCTGTGATTTATCTTTTGTTTGATACATCAAAGCAACACGGCCGATACGCAGCATATCCACTTCAACTTCCTCGCCGTCGCCATTGATGTCGACGAGATCGCGATACGTTTCTAGGGACAGGCTGTACTCAGATTCGATATCGTAGATTTCGAGAATCTGACGGAATTTTTCTGCCGCGGAGAATCTGGCGCTGTCGAGGTTGGAGAACAGTTCCTCGATCGCTTCTTCACGCTGCTCTTTCTTGAACGGTACGTCCAGAGCAACAAACTCGCGCAGTCCCTTGAGCATATCTTCCATCAGCGGCGAGATGCCTCGCTCAATAACGGTTGCGTTTTCAATGGACTCATTCAGTTCCGCCATCATTTGTTGCTGACTGGCGATTTGACGCTCGAGCTGTGAATTGTAAACACGCAGGCTTTCAATTTGCTTGTTGACCTGCTTGAACTCTTGGAGCAGACCGTCAGTTTGGTCCGCAATGCGATCAACTTTTGTCTGCGCTGTTTTTGCCGCCTGAACCTTGCTGGCGCCGGCTTTTAGCACATCACTTACCTCTGTAGCCTGAACTGCAATAGCAGCTAAGCCACCGGCAAGTACGGCAAAAATCGCCAGTGCTTTTAGTGGTTGCTTTTTCATAGTTCCCTCAACTTGGGTCTATCGGATTGGTGATCTTTTTAATGTCAGCTGAAGGAAAAACTGCAAATCCAACGACTGACAAATTTTCTTGGGCTGTCTTTGTAGCAGGGAGTTCTGCAAGAATCAACGGCGCGCCAGAAATTGATTGCGGTTAAAGGTGGATAGATAGCTTATGTTACCTAATGTAACAATCAGCAACCGCTTAGGCGGTTTTTTTCTCCAATACCAAAAAGCGATACGGGTGCGTGTCAGTCTGCTCCGGCAGGCGTTCACTGATTTGCTGCCACTGACTATGATCAAGAGGTGGAAAAAAAGCATCGCCCTCAACCTCAGCCTGCACTTCGGTGATATAGAGGCGGTCGGCAGCGGGCAGCGTTAACTGATAAATCTGTTCGCCACCAATCACCATGATCTCATCAGCCTCCGAGCGGGCACAGGCCAGCCGTCCAAGCGTCATTGCTTGCTGCAGGCTGCGTGCCACCTCGACGCCTTCGGCATGCCAACCTTGATCTCTGGTTACGACAATATTGGTTCGCCCCGGGAGTGGGCGGCCGATCGAGTCATAGGTCTTGCGCCCCATAATTAGCGGCTTGCCCATGGTGACTGATTTAAAATACTTGAGATCTTCGGGCAGATGCCAAGGCAACTGATTGTCTATACCGATGACGCCATTACGGCTAACTGCGACAATTAGGGACGTTTTCAAATCAAGGCCTCCTTAGCCATTAAACCGCCACCGGCGCTGAGATCGGACCGTGGCACTGGTAGTCAAGTAGCTCAAAGTCGTCATAGACAAAGTCAAACAGGCTGCTGACATTGGGATTGATGAAGAGTTTTGGCAGTGGGTAGGGTTCTCGGGAAAGCTGTTCTTCAACCTGGCCCATATGGTTGCTATAGAGGTGCGCGTCACCAAAGGTGTGCACAAAGTCCCCCGGCTGCAACCCGGTAACCTGTGCAATCATAAGAGTCAGAATGGCGTAGGAGGCGATATTGAATGGCACACCGAGAAACACATCGGCACTGCGCTGATAAAGCTGGCAGGAGAGTTTGCCGTCGATAACATAAAACTGAAATAAGCTGTGGCAGGGCGGCAATCCGGATTTGACCATCACTGGAATATCCTTTGGATTCCAGGCTGAAACGATCAGGCGTCTTGAATCAGGATTAGATTTTATATCCTCAACTACCTGTGCAAGCTGATCCACACCTTCAAAGTTGCGCCACTGATGTCCGTAGACTGGCCCGAGATCGCCATACTTTAAAGCGAACTGCTGATCTTCTTTGATGCGCTCAATAAAAATCTGCATATTCGCCTTCCACTCCGGCGAATACATCGGAAACTGCTCCTCCTGACCGGTCTGTCGCAACCAACTCTGATAGGGCCAGTCATTCCAGATACCAACGCCATTTTCAACCAGATAACGGATATTGGTGTCACCACGAATAAACCACAGTAGTTCATGCAGGATCGATTTAAGATGCACTTTTTTGGTTGTCACAAGAGGAAAGCCCTGACCGAGATCAAAGCGCATCTGGTGACCAAAAATACTCTGGGTACCGGTGCCGGTACGGTCCTGCTTTTTTACACCGTGATCGCGTATATGCCTGACCAGCTCTAGATATTGCTTCATTAATTAACCTTCGTGGGTAAATTTATGCCTTGCCGCCGGCCCGCGGGCGCAGTGCGGCTCGCAGAAACCACAAACCGAGCAGAATCATAGGAATACACAGTGCCTGGCCGCGAGTCATCCAGCCCAACCACTCAAACAACGGCGACTGATTGGCAAACTGCGGGTCTGGCTGGCGAACAAACTCAACAATGAATCGAAAAACACCGTAGAGCACCAAAAAGAGCCCTGAGATCTGACCAAACAGGCGCGGCTTTCTTGCGTACCAGTTAAGCAGCAAAAACAGCACCGCACCCTCGAGCAGCGCTTCATATAATTGTGAGGGATGGCGGGCGAGCTGCTGTGGGTCGGCGGGGAACAACATTGCCCAGGGCACGTCGCTGGGACGGCCCCAAAGCTCCTGACCAATAAAGTTACCAATGCGACCAAAGAACAGGCCGGTGGGCACCAGCGGCACAACAAAGTCAGCCAGACTGAGAAACCCAATCTTATGCTTGCGGCCGTAAAGCAGCAGCGCCAACGCTACGCCAATTAAGCCACCATGGAAAGACATGCCGCCCTCCCAGATACGCAAAATCATCCCCGGGTCGTCGAGCCACTTGTCGGCACTGTAAAACAGCATATAGCCGAAGCGACCACCCAGAATCACCCCCCAAGCACCAAAGACAATCAGGTCCTCGACCTGAGTTTTGTCAATCGGTGACCAGGGCCGCTGGCTGTTGCGCGAGGCCAGCAGCCAGGCGCAGGCAAAGGCGAGCAGATACATAATGCCGTACCAGTGAATCTGCAGCGGCCCAACCACTGTGTCGCTGAATTCAAATGGTCCAAGCGACAGTGCAATCGGATCAATCTGTGGATAGTGCAGCATCTGGTTTCCCGAGGGTTGTTAGAGCACAGATGATAACTTTTTATCTGTCCAGCCGTCACCCGGGGTAACCAATATATTTCTAAAAGGCTACACTGGCGACCATGTGTCTTCTTGCGTTAGCCTTTCATCAGCGAACAAATACACCTTTAATCGTGTGTTCAAACCGCGACGAGTTTTATCGGCGCCCGACCTTGCCGCTGCACTGGTGGCAGGATATGCCCGTGCTCGCAGGCAGAGATCAGGAAGCAGGTGGCACCTGGCTAGGGCTGTCTAAAAATGGGCGCTTTGCTGCAGTGACCAATTTTCGGGAACTGTCGAACCCAGGCTTCCGTGAACCGAGACCGCTGTCGCGTGGCAATTTGGTGACCGATTTTCTCTGTTCGCAGCAGCCGGCTAAAGCGTGGGCCGAGTCAGTGATGCCAGCGCTGGATCTGTATGGCGGTTTTAACCTGCTATTTTATGATGGCAACGAGCTGTTCTATCTCAATAACTACAATCATCAATTACGCAGCCTGCCGCCGGGGGTCTATGCCCTGAGCAATCACCTGCTCGATAGTCCATGGCCAAAAGTAGATTACGCCCGCAGCCAGCTCTCCGCTATCCTCAACCAACCGGATTCGAGTTGCAGGGATCATCAGCTTTTGGCCGAGTTACTAGGCTTGCTGTCGCGGCAAAAGGCCTATTCCGAACATCTGTTACCAGATACCGGCGTGCCTGCCGATTGGGAAAAGTTACTGTCATCACCGTTTATCGTTGCCGACGACTATGGCACTCGCGCTGCCACTGCGGTAGTGATGTCAGCGACTGGTACTACCAATATGGCCGAGCTGACCTATAGCAGCGGTGTTGCGGAATTCGAGAAAGTCATTAGCTTTTGAGCGCCACAGATGGCCCTGCGGAAATCTCTACCGGGCGATAGAGCTTGGACAGCTCAGGTCGGCTCAGCGCGTCGGCAAGCAGCTGCGACACTGAGCCTGAATCTGACATTCGCAGGGCTCGTTTGGCCAGATTGCCGGCCTCAATTTTAGACACCTGATTGAGCATCGATTTAACCTTTAACAGGCTATTGGCGCTCATCGATAGATGATCGTAACCGAGACCCAACAGCATCACCGCACTCAGCGGGTCACCCGCCATCTCGCCACATACACTGATCTGACAGTTAACAGACCGAGCCTGATCGCAGATACTCTTGAGCGCCCGCAGCACAGCCGGGTGCAGCGAATGATAGAGGCTGGCAACCCGCGGATTGTTGCGATCCACGGCAAGCAGATACTGGGTCAAGTCATTGGTGCCGACCGAGAGAAAATCGACCCTGCGCCCCAATTCCTTGACCTGATAGACCGCTGCCGGAACCTCAATCATTGCCCCCACTCGCGGTTTCTCAAGCATGTAACCCTCTTCCTGCTGAAGCTCTCGATAAGCCCTGTCAATCAACTCCAGCGCCCGATCGAGCTCGGGGACGCTGCTGATCATCGGCAGCATAATCCGCAAATTATTGAGCCCCTCACTGGCACGTAACATGGCGCGAATCTGAGCGAGAAAAATCTCAGGATGATCAAGAGAAATACGAATACCGCGCCAACCGAGAAAAGGATTCTCCTCTTCAATCGGAAAATAGGGCAGATCTTTGTCGCCGCCAATATCCAACGTGCGCATAGTCACAGGATTGGGAGCGAAGGCCTGCAACTGTTCGCGATAAATTTCGGTCTGCTCATCTTCGGTGGGAAAACTCGAACGCATCAGGAAAGGAATTTCGGTGCGATAAAGGCCGACACCCTCAGCACTGCTTTTCAGCCGCAAGGCAATATCCTGACGCAGACCGGTATTGATCCAGAGAGCTATAGGCATGCCATCAGGGGTAACGCAGGGTACATCACGGAGCTTTTCAAGGTCTCTGCTAAGCTGCTTTTCCTCGCGCTGACGTTGCAAGTACGCGCGCCTGGTGCTCCGGCTCGCGCTGCTGATAACATCGCCGCTAAAGCCATCAACAATTAATTCGTGGCCTTCAAGTTCGATCCAGGGAAGCTCCACCGCGCCCATGACTGTTGGCACGCCGAGGGCGCGACCGACAATTGCCATATGTGAATTGCTCGAACCCTTGATCGAGACAATACCCACCAAACGGTTAATCGGAATGTCTGCCAGCACCGACGCGGAGAGATCTTCGCCAACCAAGACAATGCGCCGCGGCAGCGACTGAGTATTTTTTTCATTGCGCTGCAGATAACCCAGCACACGGAGACCCAGATCATTGACGTCTGCCGCGCGCTCGCGCAGGTAGGGATCATCCATTTTTCTGAAGGTGCGCACATGCTTGAGAATCACCGAGCTCCAGGCACTCTGCGCAGCCTGACCATCGACAATCGCGGCGATCACTTCACCCCCCAGAGAATGGTCATCGAGCATGCGAATATAAATATCGAACAGCGCTATTTCTTCCGAGCTGAGCTTGCCCTCCAGCCCTTCACCCAAGTTGCGCATATCGCGCTTCGCGGATTCCAGAGCAGTACGAAAAATTTCTATCTCACCCGCTGTATCAGTGGAAAAGCGCTCAGGTACCGAATTGAGATCGACGTTGGAGGAGACCATAACCACCCGCCCAATCCCGACACCAGGCGAACTGGGAATGCCGCGGAAAGTTGACTCGCGGCTTTTACCACGCCCAGCCGAGGCCAGTTTTCGCAGCGCACCGGTCGCCTCAGCATGAGCAATTGCCCCCGAGAGCTGGGCACAGACGGTGACGACAAAAGCCTCTTCCTCGCCCTCGAAACGCCTGCGCGTCTCCTGCTGTAACACCAAAACGCCGAGCACCTTGCGATGATGGATAATCGGCACCCCGAGAAAGGAGTGATAGGGGCTTTCGCCGGTCTCTTCAAAATAGGCAAAGTTCGGGTGCTTATCGGCATCTTCAAGATTGAGTGGCTCCTCACGCGCGGCAACCAGACCTACCAGTCCTTCGCGCATCGCAAGCCTTACCTTGCCGATCGACTCCTGCCGCAGCCCTTCGGTGGCCATCAACACATAGCGTTGATCAGATTCGTCAAACAAATAGACAGAGCAGACACCTGCTTGCATTGCCTCGCGCACTTCTCTGACAATGATGGTCAGCACCTCGCTGAGACTGCGGGCGCTATTGACTTCCTGAACGATATTGCGCAGAGACGCGAGCATAATCAGCTGCCTCGGGATCTGTCGGCATGCTGCAAACGAGCATTGGTCACCGAAAATTCCTGCAACGCATTACGATAAATATTGCGCTTAAATGAAATAACTGAATTAACCGGATACCAGTAGTTGACCCACTTCCAGTCATCAAATTCAGGCGTACCGCTGGTGTCAAAACGAACCTGCTCGGGGTGGCAGGTCATCTGCAGATAAAACCAGCGCTGCTTCTGCCCAATACACAGGGGCTTGGAGTGCTTGCGCTGCATATTCTCGGGAATGTGGTAGCGCAGCCAACGCTTGGAGCGCTGGACAATTTTTACATCGTCTGCCTTGAGGCCGACTTCTTCATAGAGCTCGCGATAAAGGGCATCTTCAACACTTTCACCGCTATCAATACCGCCCTGGGGGAACTGCCAGGCCTGTTGCCCCAACCGCTTAGCCCAGAATAGTTGTCCGCGGCCATCGCCTATAACGATTGCAACATTTGAGCGAAAACCATCCTTATCAACCAATTCAATTACATCCTATTTTAGCTAGCATTAGAGCCGACCCATTGTTCCATAGTCTGTCTGCCCGGGCAATTTTCTCTTGAGACCGTCGAGCCCTGTGGTTATCCTCTGATCCCCTCTAAACAAATATGACGTAACTCTATGGCGCTGGCTATTTTCGACCTCGACAACACCTTGATCGCTGGCGATAGTGACCACAGTTGGGGCGAGTTTCTGGTTACACAACAGCTCGTGGACAAAGCACATTTTCAACAGGTCAACGATCAATTTTATGCTGACTATGTAGCCGGCAATCTGGATATTTATGCCTATCTGGAGTTCTCCCTGCAACCGCTGACCACTATGACAATGGCGGAACTGGCACTACTGCATGAACAGTTTATGCAGCGCGTAATCAAACCCATGCAGCTTCCCAAAGCACAGGCACTGCTGCAACAGCACCGCGATGCCGGCGACCGGCTCCTGATCATTACTTCCACTAATCGCTTTGTCGTTGAACCGATCTGTCACAGTCTCGGGATCACCGAGATACTGGCCAGCGAAGCAGAAATCATTCACGGCCGCTACACCGGAAAAACGCTTGGTGTGCCCACTTATAAAGAGGGCAAAGTCACGCGATTGAACAGTTGGCTTGAAGAGCATCACGAATCTCTGGCGGGCAGTTGGTTTTATAGCGACTCGATCAACGACCTGCCGTTACTGCTAAAGGTTGAGCACCCGGTGGCGGTTGACCCCTGCCCGGCACTACGACAGGTGGCGGAACAGAAAAACTGGCCGATTATTTCACTGCGAGCTTAAAGCGCATAGCGGGAGTGGATAATTACCCGCGTCAGCACAAAAAAACCCCAGCTGCGAAGCCGGGGTTTTTGCATTGTCTGCGAGACTATTCACCTTGAATCACTTCAAGCTCTAATCTTCAACCGACGCCTCATAGGTCTCGGCGTCCATCAGGTCATCCAGACTTGCCATGTCGCTGGGTGCCACCCTGAACAGCCAGCCATCAGCATAGGGAGAACTATTAACAGTCTCTGGTTCATCTTCCAACATGGGATTAATTTCTGTTACTTCTCCCGAAACCGGCGAGTAGATATCCGATGCGGCTTTTACCGACTCAATAACCGCCACTTCAGCGCCGGCGTCAACTCCGGCACCCACTTCAGGCAACTCGATGTAAACAATATCGCCAAGGGCATCTTGAGCATGATCGGTAATACCGACAACCACAGTCCCATCACTTTCCAATCTCGCCCATTCATGGCTGCTGGCATACTTTAACTCTGCTGGAAACTCGCTCATTACTTCTCTCCTGTTCATAGATTCAAGACCGACATCTAACCGATGAGCTGTCTGGTCATTCAGCTCGCAATTATTGTAGCTATTATTCGTGAGACCGGGCATTTTACTGATGATGCGACGTAAAGATAAAGTTATTTTCAAGAACTAATGACCATCCACCCCAATTGTGTAAAATACTGCGCTTGATTCGACCGTCGCCTGTTTTAAATAACCAAGGAGCCCTTAATGCCATCGGCAAAACACTCATCCCACCCATTAACTCTTGTCTTCAGCCTGCTACTCTGGGTTTTTGCCTCAGCCAGCACTGCGGATCAGCTGACACTGACAAACGGCGATATGCTGCATGGAAAAATGGAAGCTCAGACAGACACTCATATAATCTGGCTGGCGGACAATTTTGGAAAGTTAAAGATTGATAAGCAGCGTGTTGCAACAATTAATGGGGCGTCGTTATCGGTGAGCATTACTCCGGTCTTTAAGAATACCTATAAAGGCAACCTCTCTTTTACTGGGGGATTCTCCAGCGGCAACATCAATCGCGAAGACTGGGATCTGGAAGCCGAAGTTGAATGGCGCGATGGCGATTTCCGCCACGGTGCAGACATCAATTATGAAGACCACAGCATTGATGGCTCGCTGCCTGCGCAACAGTACGACCTGAACTATGGCCTCGACTGGTTTTTCCGCGACAAGTGGTACTGGAGTAACAAGGTAGCGTGGGGCGCTAATGACGATCGTTCGATTGACCAGTTTTATTCCGTGGGTAGTGCCATTGGTCGTCAGTTTTGGGATTCTAAAATCAGCGCTCTGTCAGCTGAGAGCGGTCTGCTATGGATCAGTGAAGACTTTCTCGATCAAACCTCGGACCGACGTCTGACGTGGAGCTGGGCGGCTGAGTATCGGCGCCTGATTAGCAATAATGTCGAGCTGTTTCACAGCCACGACATTCTTATCGCGCTGACCGATATAGATAACACTGAAATCAGTGCCGACTTGGGAATTAAGGTCCCGGTGGTAAAAAACCTCTTTACTGAACTCAAGATCGAATGGACTTACGACAACCAGCCCGCTCTGGGCACACGCTCGACCGACAGCCAATTGACGATGGGCGTAAGCTATAGCTGGTAGCAAACGGACGCTCCGAGACCTGCCTCAGCGAATTAATTGCAGCGGCGGTTCATTTAGTGCCGCCAGCTGCTCGCGCAGCTCAAGAATATGATCACTCCAGTAGCGCGCCGAATTAAACCATGAAAAAGCGCGCGGGAATGCCGGGTCCGACCAGCGCCGCGCGATCCATGCGCTGTAGTTCATAATGCGCAGGGTGCGCAGCACTTCAATCAACTTTAACTCGCGCAAATCAAAATCATAAAATTCAGAGTAGCCCTCAATCAGCTCAGCAATTTGCACGGTCTGCTCATTGCGGTCACCCGACAGCAACATCCACAAATCCTGGATCGCGGGCGCCATCCGTGCGTCGTCGAAGTCGACAAAGTGCGGGTTGTCATCACGCCAGAGAATATTCCCAGAGTGGCAGTCACCATGAACACGGATGTGCTTGATCGCACCGTATTCGGCGAGGATCTGATCGATTTTTTTCAGAATATCTAATGCCAGCGAGTCATAGGCCAGGCGCAGCTCAGAAGGAATAAATGCCTCACTGATGAGCTGGTAAGACTGCCAGCCAAAACTCTGGCTATCCAGTACTGGGCGATGCTGAAAAGGGCGCACGGCACCAACGCCGTGAATACGTCCCATTAGCCGCCCGAGAATAAACAGGTTGTCTAGATTATCCAGCTCCGGCGCATGACCGCCTTTGCGTTGGAAGAGCGCAAAGCTAAAACCGCCATATTGATGCAGGCTGTCACCGCTGGCACTACACCAGGGCGCCACGATCGGCAGCTCCTGCTCCACTAAATCAAAGCAAAACTCATGCTCTTCGATAATCTGTTCACGACTCCAGCGCTCGGGGCGATAGAACTTGGCAATCATTGGAGTCTGTTCTTCGATACCAACCTGGTAAACACGATTCTCATAGCTGTTAAGGGCCAGAAGGCGTCCGTCGCTGATAAAACCGACACTCTCAACGGCATCAATCAACAGATCGGGGCTGAGACTATCAAAGGGATGTTTGTGATGTTCGGACATGAGGCAACCATTGGCTAAGTTGCGCAGAGTTTACACTGCTGAAGTCAGTCCCGAGAGATTTTCGAGCGCAAAACCTTTTGTTTTCCGCGCAGGGTCTTTTTATCCATGCGTTTACGCTGCGAGCTTTTGCTCGGCTTGGTTGCACGACGAACCTTGGGCGTCAAGGTAACCTGCTGTAGAAGCTGCGTGAGTCGGTCTAGCGCCTCAACCCGGTTGGCTTCCTGGCTGCGCGAAGTCTGCGCCTTGATAACAATCACGCCCTCTTTTGAAATACGCTGATCATTGCGCCGCAGCAGGCGCTGTTTAAGGGGCTCCGGGAGCGTTGAGGCGAGAATATCAAAGCGCAGATGAATTGCTGTCGATACTTTGTTGACGTTCTGCCCACCCGGCCCTTGGGCGCGCACCGCTGACAGCTCAATTTCGCTTTCGGGAATCGACACTGTGGCGGTAATCTGCAACATGTTTACTGCGTCGCTTCAACAAATTCAAAACGCGCGACCCGCTCGCCATTGCATTCGATTGTCTCAGCAAACATGGGCAAAGGTCTCACCCAGAGATTCTGCTGATCGCAATGGTCACCATAGAGTGCTTTGTAGACAACCAGCTGCTCTTCCGTCTCTGAGTGGCGGGCCACGCCAACCACTTCATAGAGATTCCCTTTGTAGTGTCGGTAAATGCCGTTTTGCAATCCCATGTCACTCCTTTGCAATGACGGAGGTCGAGACATCGACCGCATCGGACAACCTCAACTGCAAGCTATCACCCGGATTGATCGGCCCCACTCCGGCAGGGGTACCAGTGAGCACAATATCGCCAGGTAACAAGGTAAAAAACTGACTGATATAAACCAGCAGCGGCAGCACTGGCGTCAGCATATCGCCACTGTTGCCATCCTGCTTGAGCTCACCGTTTTGGTACAGCTGAATTTGTTGGTTCTGAAAATCCGAAACTGCCTGCGGCGCAACAAAAGCAGATACTGGGCAGGCGCCATCAAATGCTTTTGCCTTTTCCCAGGGCAGACTTTTCTCTTTAAGCGTACTTTGCAGATCGCGCAAAGTTAGGTCCAGCGCGATACCGACCCCAACAATGGACTCCGCAGCCTGTGGCTCTGAACAACAACTCAAAGGCTGACCGATCAGGATCGCCATTTCGGTTTCAAAGTGGCAACTGCCCATCGTCGTGGGAATGGCGACTGGAGACTCGAGCCGAGCCAGAGCCGTACTCGGCTTGATAAACAGCACCGGCTCTGTGGGTACTGGATTGTTCAGTTCTTTAGCATGCTCTGCATAATTACGTCCGACGCAGACAATTTTCCCCGGCGTGAAAGTCGAGCGCACTCCATCGATAATATGCGCGTAGTCAATCATTGGATTTTCCTATTGTTGTAATCAACACTTTATTAACGAAGGGTAGGAGTGTTTGGTAGCCACAGCTCTTAATAGTGGAATGTTTTGGCCGACAGCGGCTAATTAGTAAATCAAATAATCAATTGGCTCAAAAAATAATCGGCCGGCCATCATTGAGCAGCAAGGCCCCACGGACCACCCGATAGATTCCCCACAGCGTCAGAATACCCCACACAAGCCAGCCGAGCAGAAGCAGCCATGAGATAAAGCCGATCACCCACCACAACAAGCCATACCAAAATGTGTTCAGCTGCCAGCGGAAATGGCTTTCCACCCAGGTACCTCTAACACTTTCAATTTTTATGTAGTTGACCATCACCCCGGCGATCCATGCGAGGCCACCGGTCACAAAGCCAAAACCTTGCAAAATATACACAAGAAAGGCGAGGTTTTTCAGCTCAGCATCTGGGTTCTCGACAAAGTCGGCATCGCTTATATTGTCATTGGTCGTCATCTTTTTCGCTCTTTCAGCCAGAATTATCAGTCAAACAATTTTCCTGGGTTCATTACCTGGTCAGGGTCAATGGTTGATTTAATACCGCGCATGATAGCGATTTCAGCGGCAGATCTGGAGTAGTGAAGATAATTTTTCTTCAACAATCCCACACCATGCTCTGCTGAGACACTGCCACCACAAGCTGCCAGCAATTGCCCTATTTCATTGCTGACATTAACACACTTCGCCTGAAACTGATCCAATGACAAACACTCAGGTTTGAGAATATTAAGGTGCAGATTCCCATCGCCAATATGGCCATACCAGACCACCTCAAAATCAGGATACTGCCGAGCCACCAACTGATCAATCTGGAAAATAAAGTCAGGCATGCGCGAGATCCGCACCGAGATATCATTTTTATACGGCTGCCAGCGCCACAACGTCTCGGAAATATCCTCGCGCAACTTCCACAAATTTTGTGCCTGCGCCACACTGTGGCTGATCACACCGTCAAGCACCCAGCCCTGATCAACACAGTGCTGGAATAGCTGCATAGCCTTATCGACAACGGCCTGGTCTACAGGCTCAAATTCGAGCAGTGCGTAGAATGGTGCGACTGCTTGAAATGGAGCAGCATGCCCGCGGTGAGCAATGACTTTTTCCAGTGCCGACTGTGAAAAAAATTCAAAGGCACTGAGTTCGAGACCAGCGGAAAAATGCTGCAGCACATCCACAATCACAGCAAACTCATTCACCGCCAACAGCATCACCGACGCCTGAAGGGTTGGCCGAGCCAGCTGAATAGTCGCCTCACAGATAATACCCAACGTTCCCTCCGAACCGATAAACAGATGGCGCAAGTCATAACCGGTGTTGTTCTTGGCCAGCCCCTTATTTAATTCGAGAATCTCCCCCGCACCGGTGACCACCTTGAGCCCGATCACCCAATCACGAGTCATACCGTATTTAATGACCCTGATACCACCGGCATTAGTCGCGATGTTGCCGCCAATCTGACTTGAGCCCGAGGAAGCGAAATCCACCCCATAAAGCAGCCCCTGTCGCCCGGCAAACTGCTGAAGTTGGGCGGTGACCACGCCAGCGCCCACCGTAATGCTGCGATCCAAAGGATTAAATTCGAGAATTTTGTCGAAGCGATCCATGGCCACAACCAGCTCACCGTCTTTGGCCACGGCGCCGCCACTGAGGCCGGTGCGGCCACCAGACGGAACAATTGCCAGACCATGCTCTCTGGCCAACAACACAATAGCGCGGACTTCTTCCACCGTGGCCGGCAGCACAACCGCGCAGGGTGCCGCCTGCCACAGTGTTGTGCGATCAATGCCATAGCGCTGGAGGTCATCGCTGCCGAGTAACAGCCGCGTCTCGCCAACAATGGAGGTTAACTGATCTCTAATAAGGGCTGGTAACATAGCAAAGTCCTGAGTGGCAGCAGCGCTGCATAAACGGGTCGTAAAGCGCAGCATCACTTGCCGTTGCGAAGCGCGAAAATAGTAGCATGATATGGCTTTATTGGCGCCAAAGAGGGAAGCGCGCGCCCTCGCCAGTTGCCGCAATCATCTGCCACCACCACTCACCTCAGATCATCCGGCAATAGTGAAATTACGCTATTTGGCTCTTTTGGAAGGCCTGTTTCGCTGAAAAGACGAAAATATGACCAAAAAATAGCCAAAATTCGGCTTTATTTGATTAAACATCACGCAAAAATTAGCCAAAGATGAAAAAACCCAATACACTGCGCGGTCTGAATCGACGGTTTACACTTTTAGTGTCAGTTGAAACAGTAATGCCCTTGTGCCACATCTGATCTTGCAAATCGCGAAATCAGTTTTGACGCAAGGGCGTAGGCTAGCCCCGTAACGAGGCTGGATATATTTTAAACGCCTTAAACGGTATATTTTTTAATAAGTGAGGTTAGTTATGTCGGAGAGAGTTTCTGGCACTGTAAAGTGGTTCAACGACAGTAAAGGTTTTGGTTTTATCGAGCAGGAAGGCGGCGGTGACGTATTTGTTCACCACAGTGCAATCCAGGCTGATGGTTTCAAATCTTTGAAAGAAGGCCAGTCAGTAACTATGGAAGTTACTCAAGGTCAAAAAGGCGCTCAAGCTGAGAACGTAGTTGCCGACTAATTTCTGAATCTGCCGCAAGGCAATTTCAGTAATTTGCGAAAACCCCGACTGAATAGTCGGGGTTTTTTTATGCATCTTGTAAATCCATACGCATCAAAAGACGCTAAATACCATTTGCGCGGACAAAAAAAATCCCGCCTCTCGGCAGGATTCTTCTACGCACTAGAAGCCGCTTACTTAATCTTGGCTTCTTTGTAGATCACATGCTTGCGGATAGTGGGATCATACTTCTTGATCTCCATTTTCTCAGGCATATTGCGCTTGTTTTTATCTGTAGTGTAAAAGTGTCCAGTGCCAGCACTGGATACCAAACGAATCTTTTCTCTCGCTGATTTAGCCATCAGTAGTCTCCTTAGACCTTCTCGCCACGAGCCAGAAGCTCAGACAAAACTGTTTCAATACCTTTTTTGTCAATGATGCGCATACCTTTTGTCGATACACGAAGCTTAACAAAGCGTTTTTCAGCTTCAACCCAAAAACGGTGGGTATGAAGATTTGGCTCAAAACGTCGACGTGTTCTGTTTTTCGCGTGAGATACATTGTTTCCAGCCATTGGGCGCTTGCCTGTGACCTGACATACTCTGGACATTTCTACTGCCTCTGCTTGCAATTGTGGCGACCGGACCATTGTCCGCCCAACACGTGAATTCTGGATATCTAACCCCAGCCGCGGGACCCTCCCGCAAAGGGGCGCAATTTATACCAGAAAGGCTATAGTGAATCAAACGAATTTCCCTTATTAACCGCTATTAATCGATTTCCGCAGCCTTTGGCTATAATTTCCCCCGCTGGGCCAGAGAGACCACCTGGCCCCGGCCGATAATAAAGTGGTCGAGAAGACTGATATCGACCAGCTCGAGCGCCACTTTTAAACGCCGAGTAATATCAATATCGGCCTGACTTGGCTCGGCCAGACCGGAGGGATGATTGTGAGCAACAATCACTGCCGTGGCATTTTTATTCAGCGCACGCACCACAACCTCACGCGGATGAACACTTGCTGAAGCGACAGTGCCATGAAACAGCTCATGGGTATCGATCAGCTGATGTTTACTGTCGAGTAACAACAGCATAAACACCTCACGGCGATAGTCGCGCATCTGTACCGATAAATAGTCGCTAACCTGTTCCGGGCTGCTAAATACCGGCTGGCCTTCAAGTTGTTCCTGAAGATAGCGGCGAGTCAGTTCAACCGACGCCTTGAGCTGGACAAATTTCGCCGTACCAACGCCTTTGGCCTTGCAGAACGTGAGGTGGTCGGCACTGATCAGCGCGCCCAAGCCACCAAACTCCTTGATCAAATCTCGCGCCAAATCAATTGCAGTGATCCCCGGCAGCCCGGTACGCAGAAAAATAGCCAGCAATTCAGCATCGGAGAGCGCGGATGCACCCCTTAAAATCAGCTTCTCTCTCGGCCGTTCGCTCATAGGCCAGTGGGTTATAGCCATAGTAAGTCCTTATTTATTGCTACAGATGTCCTTCTCATAATGGTATCTTACAGCCTTTATTGGCGTTGTCCGGATGATTAATGAGCACCCTTTCAAACAAACGAATAATAGTCGGCATTAGCGGCGGCATTGCCGCGTATAAGAGCGCCGAAATTGTCCGACGCCTGCAAGACGCCGGCGCCGATGTGCGTGTGGTTATGACCCCCTCCGCTGAGCAATTTATTCGCCCGCTGACGCTGCAAGCGTTATCCAGCCATCCGGTTCACGCCGACCTGCTCGACCCCGAGGCGGAAGCCGGCATGGGCCATATTGAACTGGCGCGCTGGGCTGACTTGATTTTAATAGCGCCGGCTACCGCCGACTTTATTGCCAGCATGGTTCATGGCCGCGGTAACAGCCTGTTAAACGCAATTATCCTGGCAACACCAGCAATTGTCGCCGTGGCGCCAGCGATGAATCAGGGCATGTGGGCACACCCAGCAACCCTTGAAAATATGGCGTTACTGGAACAGCGTGGCGTGCGTATTTTTGGTCCCGACAGTGGTGTTCAAGCATGTGGCGATATTGGCCCAGGACGCATGCAACAGCCGCAGGAGATCGTCGATCAGGTCGCCAGCTGCTTCGCAGGTCAGAGCTTGAGCGGTAAAAAACTTGTGCTTACTGCGGGCCCAACTCGCGAAGCAATCGATCCGGTCCGCTATATCAGTAATCACAGTTCCGGAAAAATGGGCTATGCCTTGGCGCAGGCCGCAGTTGAAGCGGGCGCTCAGGTGACGCTAATCTCCGGTCCGGTGAATCTCATAGCGCCGGAGCGCTGTAATATAGTGTCGGTGATCTCGGCTGCTGACATGCTCGAGGCCACTATGCAAGCCTGCAGTGATGCTGATATTTTGATTGCCGCCGCAGCCGTGGCTGACTACCGTCCCGTGACCGTGGCCGCACAGAAAATCAAGAAACATGATGATGCAATCAACCTCGAGCTGGAGAAAAATCCCGATATCGTCAGTGCAGCGGCAAGTGAATACAGCAATCTGTTTGTTGTCGGCTTCGCTGCTGAAACTCAGGATATCGAAAGCTATGCCCGGGACAAATTGCAGCGCAAAAACCTCGATGCGATTGTTGCCAACGACGTGTCACGCAGCGACGTCGGTTTTAATAGTGATGACAATGAGGCCGCCTGGATTACCGCCACCAGCAGCAAGGTATTTGGCAAAAGGAGCAAAACCCAATTGGCTCGCGATATTATCAGCGCCATCGCTGATCAAATCGATGATTGACGGGGCAGTAGTGCCCGCCATTTGCTACCAACGATGAGTTTTTTACAGTGAGTACAGACACACTAGCAGCAACACTCGCCCCACCACCGATTCCCAAGGTTGTCTTTCGCGACTACGATATTCGCGGGCTTGCGGATAGTGAAATTACTCCGCAGTTTGCTTTGCAGCTCGGGCGTGCGCTGGGCACGCTGATGATAAAAAACGATCCGGTAGTATACGTCGGCAGAGATGCACGACTCAGCTCTGGGGACCTAGCTGACGCATTAATGCAGGGGTTAGTGGCCTGCGGCTGCAAGGTAATTAATCTCGGTGAAGTCACCACACCTGTGCTCAACTTCGCCGTGCACCATTTAGGTGAAAACCAGTTCGCCTCGAGCGGTAATGGCGTTATGGTGACGGCCAGCCACAATCCAAAAACGTATAACGGTTTTAAGATTATTCACGGCCGCCAGGTGATTGCAGGCGAGACGCTGCAACAGCTTATTCCCATGATGCGCGACGGCGAATTTTTGACCGGCCGCGGGAGCGTAGAAACAGTTAATATCGTCCCGCAATACATTCAGCACATTGTCGACAATAGTCGTGTCACACAGTCGTTCAAGCTGGTTATAGATGGGGCCAACAGCGTACCCGGGCCGATCGCCAATCAGCTTTTTGAGCGGCTGGGCTGCCTGACCTTCCCGCTCTACTGCGATATTGACGGTTCGTTCCCCAATCACCCGCCAAACCCCGCAGACGAAAACAATCTTGTCGACCTGCGTCATCAGGTGGCAGAAACTCAGTCCGATCTCGGCCTCGCCTTTGACGGCGACGGAGATCGGGTAGTGGTGATCTCGGCACGCGGACGCATTGTCTGGCCAGATCAGCTGATGATGATTTTTGCCCGCGATGTGCTCGCCCGTCAGCCTGGTGCCGATATTGTTTTTGACGTCAAGAGCAGCAAGCGCCTTGCTGAGATTATTCGCCTGCACTCGGGTAACCCGCTGATGTGCAAGACCGGGCACGCCCATGTCAGAAAGGCCGTTCACGACAACAATGCACCGCTGGGCGGCGAGTTTAGCGGGCACATCTTTTTCAATGATCGCTGGCGCGGATTTGATGACGGGGTCTACGCCGCGGTGCGGCTGCTCGAAGTCCTCTGCGATCTCGGCCAGACTCTCGACGAAGTTATCGATGAGCTGGAAAGCACCGTCTCAACCGCCGAAATTTTGCTACCGATCGACGAAAGCGAGAAGTTTCAGCTGATGAAGACATTGCAAGCAGGCTGCAGCTTTGCCCACGCGGAGGTCATCACTGTCGACGGTTTGCGTGTAGAATATCCCTCTGGCTGGGGCCTTGTTCGCGCATCAAACACATCGCCAAATTTAACGCTGAGATTTGAAGCAGACGACGAACGCGCCATGTCACAGGTCAAGGCAGCGTTCTGCAAAGAGCTCGAGCCCTTTATCCACAACATAAAAGAATACATTTGATATGTCATTAAGTCGCAAAGAAGCAGAGACAACAGCACAGGTCATCTCCCGAGCACTGCCCTACATTCAGCGGTTTTCCGGAAAAACCGTCGTGGTTAAATACGGCGGCAATGCTATGGGCGACGACGCCCTTAAAGAGAGCTTCGCCAGAGACATCGTGCTGATGAAATTGGTCGGTATCAACCCTGTGGTTGTCCACGGCGGAGGCCCGCAGATTGGCGAGCTTCTTGAACGGCTGTCGATTGAATCAAAATTTATCGACGGTATGCGTGTCACCGACGGCAAAACCATGGACGTGGTTGAGATGGTGCTGGGCGCAACGGTCAATAAAGAGATCGTCAATATGATCAATGCCGCAGGTGGCCAGGCGTTTGGTGTGACTGGCAAAGACGGCCAATTGATCAAAGCCAGAAAGCTGGTGGTATCGCACAAGACGCCGGAAATGGCGGCACCGGAAATTATCGACATTGGCCAGGTCGGCGAAGTCGCATCGATCAACAAGAGCGTTATCGATATGCTGGTGAATGGTGGTTTTATACCGGTAATTGCGCCAATCGGAGTCGGCCCTAATGGCGCTTCCTACAATATCAATGCCGATCTGGTGGCGGGAAAAGTCGCAGAAGTGCTGAATGCAGAAAAGCTGATTCTGCTGACCAACGTAGCTGGCCTGAAAAACAAGAGCGGCGAAATACTCACCGGGCTGACCACCACCCGAGTCAATGAGTTGATTGCCGACGAGACGATTTATGGCGGTATGTTGCCAAAAATCCGCTGCGCCCTAGATGCGGTAAAAGCCGGTGTTCAGAGTGCCCACATTATTGACGGTCGGGTGGAACATGCGGTGATGCTGGAGATCTTTACCGACGAAGGTGTCGGCACCCTTATCACCAACCGTGAACCCGGCCAAGAGGAGTCTGTCTGATGGCGAAAAAACCTGGCTCGCGCGCGCAGGAAATCCTCCAGGCTCTGGCTCGCATGCTTGAACATTCAGGTGGCGGACGTATTACCACTGCGGCACTGGCCGCAGAAGTGGGCGTATCCGAAGCCGCTCTATACAGACACTTCCCCAGCAAGACACGTATGTATGAAGGGTTGATCGACTTTATTGATGAGACCATTTTTGCTCGGGTGCGCGGCATTGTCAGTGACGAGCCAGACCCAATTAATCAGTGCTACCGCATCCTCAGCCTAGTACTGGCGTTCTCAGAAAAGAATCCGGGTATTACGCGCATTCTTAATGGCGATGCACTGACCGGCGAGACTGAGCGACTGCATGATCGCGTAGCGCAGTTTTTTGATCGTTTGGAATCTCAGCTTAAGCAGATTTTGCGCGAAGCGGAAATTCGCGATGGTTTAAAGCTCCAGGTGCCAGTGGCCACTGCAGCCAATTTAATGCTCTGCAGCGCCGACGGAAAAATCAGTCAATTTGTGCGCAGTCAATTTAAGACTCCGCCCACTCAGAACTGGCAGGAACAGTGGCAGTTGTTGACCGCCGCCATGTTTGAGTAATCCCTATAGACAGGCTATTAGTGCGACGCGGCTACCTCAGTGCGCATACTAATAGTGGTTTGGCTACGAACCGAGCGGTCGAAGGTTCTAATCCTTCCGAGCGCGCCATATTAAAAATCCTGGTTCTTTGAGCTGGGATTTTTTTGTCTGGCATTCTGGTGATCCGAAGCCGGTGTTTGGCTGGTTGCCTGAGAGGAGCGGTGCGTTAGTGCTTAAAGGCGGCATTACTTCCCGCTTGGAGGTATTGGAGTACGGTACCAAAGCCGCAGGCCATTATGGTGATATTCGCGCAGACTTAGAGCGCAAGGGAACACACACCCATCGGCGTCAATGATCTCCATATAGCAGGTCATGCGAGAAGTGAAGGTTTGGCGCTGGTAACCAATAACCTTAAAGAGTTTGAGCGAGTTGAAGCACTGAGGCTGGAAAACTGGGTTTGACAGCTTGGTTGCAGTTGAGAATGCTAGATTTGTGCTAAATCACCAAGCGAGTCAACCCTAAGCCATTGATTAATCAACTACGGTATGAAAGGAGCAAGCGCCGTAAGTTGCTGATTTTAAATGTTAATGGATATTTAGTGTGAGACTAGACGCCGTACAGCTCTCTGTAACCTTCAATCGCAGCAATCAAATCATCGTTCTCAGGCTTGGCTTTCAAATAGTCGGTAATGTCGCCAATATCGACAATGCCCACCACTGGGATGGAAAAATCTCTCTCCACTTCCTGAATCGCCGATAGCTCAGATTTACCCTTTTCTTTGCGATCCAGACCAATCACCACACCAGCGGCTGTAGCACCAGCGCTGTCGACAATTTGCATCACTTCGCGAATCGCTGTACCTGCGGTTATCACATCATCAATAATTAATACGCGACCTTCGAGTGGTGCACCGACCATGCTGCCACCTTCGCCATGGTTCTTTGCCTCTTTGCGGTTAAAGCAGTAAGGCACATCGCGATCGTAGTGATCGGCAAGGGCGATTGAGGTTGCTGCCGCCAGGGTAATGCCTTTATAGGCTGGACCAAATAACACATCAAATTCAATGCCTGACTCGATGATGGCGGCGGCGTAGCTGCGCCCCAACTCAGCCAGTGCGCGACCTGTATAAAATTGGCCGGCATTAAAAAAGTATGGTGAAACGCGGCCAGACTTGAGGGTGAACTCGCCAAACTTGAGTGCACCACTGCGCAGGCCGTTGTCGATAAATAGGGTTTTGTAATTATTTTCAGTTGTCATAGTATTTTTCGCTGCTGTTGATTTTAGTCGTCCAACTACTCTTACTGGGCTCTCTATTATTGAGCTAATGCCATCTTCTGCACGCGCACTAAATCAGCGATGCCCTGTTTGGCCAACGCTAACATGGCGCTCAACTCCTCTTCGCTAAAAGGTGCGGCCTCGGCTGTTCCCTGAACTTCAATAAAGCCACCCTCGCTGTTCATCACCACATTCATATCGGTTTCAGCTTTTGAATCTTCGGGATAATCCAAGTCCAGTACTGGCGTACCCTTATAGATACCCACAGATACTGAGGCAATCATGGTTAACAGGGGATCATCGAGAATGGCTTTTTTACGTTGCAGGTGACGGATCGCGTCGACCATGGCGACACAGGCGCCAGTAATAGAAGCGGTACGAGTACCGCCATCGGCTTGGATAACATCACAGTCGATATTAATAGTGTGCTCGCCGAGCTTTTTCATATCCACGGCGGCTCTTAGAGAACGGCCAATCAAACGTTGAATCTCCTGGGTGCGGCCGCCTTGCTTGCCACGTGCCGCTTCGCGATCCATTCTCGAGCCAGTGGAACGAGGCAACATACCGTATTCAGCGGTTACCCAACCTTCGCCTTTACCGCGCAAAAATCGTGGTACGCCGGGCACCACGCTGGCGGTACAAATCACTTTGGTTTTACCAAATTCAATCAACACGGATCCCTCAGCATGGCAAGTGTAGTCACGGGTTATTTTTACCTGCCTGAGTTGTTCGGGGCGACGGCCGCTGGGTCGAGTCATAATTTTTTCCTGGGTCGGATGCTGATGAAATAAAAGTGGCGCGAAGTGTAGCAAATCTACCAACCTGTTGACCGCCTTTGTTACCATGGCCCACCGTAAATTTTTCTACTGGAGATACCATGGCTCGGAGTATGACCGCATTTGCCCGCTGCAGCACAGAGTTCAGCTGGGGTTCAGTAACCTGTGAACTGCGCTCAGTTAATCACCGCTTTCTCGAAACCGGCTTTCGCCTTCCCGACAGCCTGCGCCCAATTGAAATGCCTCTGCGGGAGATCGCTCGCAAAAAGCTCAGCCGCGGCAAAGTCGACTGTTCATTGCAACTGGCCTTCAATAATGCCGATGCCAGCCTCGAAGCGGATCTCGAATTAGCCAAGCGCATGATTGCCATGGCGGAGACCATCGGTGCTGAAATGCAGTCTCCAGCGCCTATTTCGCCATTAGAAATTATGCGTTGGCCCGGCATTCTTCAGGAGCAGACGGTGGATGCTGAAGCCCTTCACCAGGCTGCCACCGAAACCTATAAAGCTACCGTCGAGCAACTTCTCGAAGGGCGCAAGCGCGAGGGGGACAAGCTCGCGGAGATGATCGAGCAGCGGCTGGCAGGCATTGAACAGCAGTTGGTTATTGTGCGCGACCATCTGCCCTCGATCCTCAGTGATCAGCGCAAGCGCCTCGAACAAAAGCTCAGCGACCTCAAGGAACAGCTTGACGCTGATCGCCTTGAGCAAGAGATGGTAATTATTGCCAATCGCACCGATGTAGACGAAGAGCTGGATCGTTTGGAAGCCCATATCAGCGAAATCCGTCGGGTATTAACTGGCAAAGAGTCCATAGGTCGACGTCTGGATTTTTTGATGCAAGAACTCAATCGGGAAGCCAATACTCTGGGCTCAAAGTCCATAGCTGGCGTGACCACTCAGGCCTCGGTAGACCTCAAAGTGTTAATCGAGCAGATGCGCGAACAGATTCAAAATATTGAATAACCAACAACCCGCGACGGCTCGGCCTAAGTTCGTTTGCAGAGGCTACACAGGCCGGGTTTTATACAGCCTACTGGCTATCGCCTTGATGATTACCAGCACTCAAAGCATGAGTTTTGGCATTGATGGGCATGTAATTACCGCACATATTGCGGAAAATCATCTCAGTGAAAATACTCGTCTCGAAATTGGACGCATTAGTGATGGCAAGAGTTTGACGGCACTCGCGCTGTGGCCCGATCAAATTCGCAGCGCAGCCCAATGGCGCCACTCCAAGCCGTGGCACTATATCAATATTGACGATGGCGAAATATTTCCCACATTGCGGCGCAGCAAAAGAGGCGATGTACTCAGCGCGCTGGAAAATGCCTATCAAGAGCTCAAAAATGACAGCCTCAGCCTGAGCAAGCGCCGTCAAGCACTGGCTTTTTTTATTCACTTTGCAGGCGATATTCATCAGCCTTTACATGTCGGCCGCTCCAGTGATCTTGGTGGCAACCGAGTGGATGTGCAATGGCTGAATAAAAAAGCCAAGCGCAATCTGCACTGGGTCTGGGACACTGGGTTGATTAAACACCAGCAATTGAGCGCAGCCAACTACAGCAAATCACTCGACGATACGACTCCGCAACAACGACACAATTGGCAGAGCGACAGGTTTTTAGCTTGGGCACAAGAATCAAAGGCGCTGCGCTCACAGGTCTATGAGTTTGGCTACAAAACTCAGCCCGGCACGGTTGCTATCACTGAACATTATGTTGCTCGCAACACGCCGTTGGTTGAGAAGCGCCTGCTGATGGCAGGCATTCGCATTGCTGGCTGTTTAAACAAGCTCTTTGATACACAGGATCAGGCCATGCTTAAGACAAACAAAAACAGCTGTGCCACCGCCGAGAATCTGGAATAATTTCGCCGCTACTGTAAACTCCTTCTCGACTACAGCTCTCTCAGGCAACGGAACAACAATCTATGGCAACAGGCATTCTCTTTATTATCTCTGCTCCCTCCGGTGCCGGAAAAACCAGCCTGGTCAGTGAACTGCTGAACAAAATGGATAATATAAAAGCCTCTGTATCGCATACCACCAGGGCCTCCCGGCCAGGAGAAGTCGACGGTATCAATTACCACTTTGTTTCCCAGCAGCAATTTGTCGACATGCTCGAGCAAGATGCTTTTCTTGAGCATGCTGAGGTGTTCGGCAATTTTTATGGCACCTCTCAGCAATGGGTGGCCGACTCTCTGGCCAGCGGTGAAGACGTGATTCTGGAAATTGACTGGCAGGGTGCTGCACAGGTGCGCCAACTATTTCCTGACAGTACCAGTATTTTTATTCTTCCACCTTCCAAACAAGCGCTGCGTGAGCGACTCCACAATCGCGCTCAGGATGATGCTGAGGTGATCGAAAAACGGATTGCCGCAGCAACTGAGGAAATGAGCCACTATATTGAGGCTGACTTTGTCGTCGTCAATGACCAGTTCGATCTCGCGCTCAGTCAGCTGATGGCCATTGTCACTGCACAGCACTGCAGACTGCCCGTTGCCGGCCAAGAAGCCCTGATCTCTGATCTGCTGTCATAGGCTCATGACCACAACTTTATTGTCGAAACCCGGCACTTTAGGTAAACTGGGCGACCGCGCAGCATCTGGCTGCGTTAAAGTTTTTAATTATTTACCCCGGCGGAATAAAAAATGGCTCGCATTACTGTAGAAGATTGTTTGGATCATGTTGATAATCGTTTTGAACTGGTCATGGTTGGCTCCAAGCGCGCACGTCAAATTGCGACTGAAGGACGCCCAACTCTGGTCGCTGAAGAAAATGACAAGCCAACAGTAATCGCGTTGCGTGAAATCGCAGCCGGTTTAGTGACCGCTGATATTCTCACCGAAGTGCGTCAGGATTATGAAATTGTTGATGCTGATGCTGAGGAAGACGGTGCATCAGTCGACGCAGCTGAAGCTGAGGTTGCAGAGACTACCGACATTGTCGAAGCCGACGCCTCCGAGACATCGGACGACACGTCCGAAGAGCCCGCAGCCTAAGCAGGGTTTTAGTCACCAAGGTTTAAGCCTGATCAGGGAGAGAGCCATTTGGCGCTGCGGTTACTGTTAGACAAACTCTCCTACTACCTCGAAGATAAAGAAGTCCGTCGTGTAGAGCGCGCCTACCACTTTGCCGAAAAATGTCATGAAGGACAGATGCGGCAAAGTGGGGATGCCTATATCTCTCACCCCCTTGCGGTGGCCCATATTCTCGCCGATATGCACATGGATCATGAAAGCCTGATGGCGGCCATGCTCCACGATGTGATCGAAGACACCGGCGTCACCAAAGGTCAAATCAGCCGTCGCTTCGGGCGCCCGGTTGCCGATCTGGTCGACGGGGTCAGCAAACTGACAGGCATCGAATTCCAATCTCGCGCTGAACAGCAAGCGGAAAGCTTTCAGAAAATGACCCTTGCTATGTCGCGGGATATTCGTGTGGTTCTGGTCAAACTCGCCGACCGTTTGCACAATATGCGCACCCTGGGTGTGCTGTCACCGGCCAAACGCCGTCGCATCGCTCGCGAGACCCTAGAGATTTATGCCCCGATTGCCCAGCGCCTCGGCATCAACGATGTCCGTCTCGAACTGGAAGATCTCGGTTTCGCCGCCATGTATCCGCTGCGCCACCGGCGCCTGCGCGAAGCAATGAAAGCGGCGAAGAAAAACCGCAAAGAAGTCGTCGTTGAAATTCATCAGGCAATCGAAGTACGGCTTGAGAAAGAGCGGCTCAATGCCAAAGTCAAAAGTCGGGAAAAGCATCTATGGAGCATCTACCGCAAAATGCGCGAGAAAAAACGCTCGTTTCGCGACATTATGGATGTCTTTGCCTTTCGCCTGATCGTTGACAGCGTCGATGATTGCTACCGCACCCTGGGAATCATTCACAATGTTTTCAAGCCGGTGCCCGGGGAATTCAAGGATTACATCGCTATTCCTAAAGCCAATGGCTATCAGTCCCTTCACACCGTATTGGTAGGCATGCACGGCGTGGTAATCGAAGTGCAAATTCGCACCGCCGAAATGGAAGCCATGGCCAGCTACGGCATCGCGGCACATTGGGAATACAAAGCCGGTCAGAGTAATATTGACGTCAATCAACGTCGAGCTTCGCGCTGGGTGCAAGGACTGCTTGATATGCAACGCCAGGCTGGCGACTCCCTGGAATTCCTTGAACACGTCAAAGCCGACCTGTTTCCCGACGAGGTCTATGTCTTTACCCCCAAAGGCAAGATTGTCGAATTGCCCACTGGCGCAACGCCCATCGACTTTGCCTATTCGGTGCATACCGGACTCGGCAACAGCTGTATTGCCTGCCGTGTAGACGGCCAGCTTACGCCGCTGTCGGAGCAGCTCGAAAGCGGCCAGCGGGTAGAAATTATCCGCGCTCAGGAGGCACAGCCAAACCCTAACTGGCTAAACTTCGTGGTCACGGCCAAGGCACGCAGTGCAATTCGTCACTACCTCAAACATCAACAACACGATGAATCTGTTGATCTCGGCAAGCGCTTGCTCGACCAGGCCCTGAGCCGTCTTGGCACTAGCTACAAGGAACTGAAAAAATCGCAGATTAAAAAGCTGCTTAAAGAGACCGGCGCGTCGACATTTGAATATATCCTGCAACAAATCGGCCTCGGTAATCGAGTGCCCTTTGCGGTGGCCAATGTGCTGGTGCCCGAAAATAAACGCAGGCCGATTGAAGAGAACAAAAAATCGGCACTGCCCATCGTTATTGACGCGTCGGATGGATTGCTTTTGCAGTACGCGCGCTGCTGCCGTCCGATCCCGGGAGATCCAATTTTAGGTCATGTCTCGCCGGGGAAAGGCCTGGTGATACATCTCGAGTCATGCCGCAATCTGATGGAGATTCGCAGCAACCCGGAAAAATGTATGCCGCTGACCTGGTCGAACAGCCCGCGCGGCGAGTTCCCAGTTGAGCTTAAAGTAGAGATCACACCGGAGCGCGGATTTATCGCTGCACTGGCGTCGCGGATGACCAGAGCCGACGCTACAATCGAACATATCAGCGTCGATGAAAAAGATGCCTTTACCAGCATTGTGCATGTTGTACTGACGGTGCGTAACCGCGTTCATCTGGCAGATATTCTTAGACGTGCCCGTGGCCTAAAACAGGTGCGGCGAATTTACCGAGTTAAAAACTGACGACAACGGAGACTACCGTGACCAATAAAGCCGTAATTCATACCGACAATGCACCTGCCGCCATTGGCACTTATTCGCAAGCAGTCAAAGTCAACAATACCGTTTATCTATCTGGGCAGATTCCCCTCGACCCGCAAACCATGGAACTGGTTGACGGGGACATCAGCGTGCATATTCGCCGTGTTTTCGACAACCTCAGCGAAGTCTGCGCAGCCTCCGGTGGTGATCTGAGCGATATTGTGAAACTGAATATCTTCCTTACCGACCTGAACAACTTCGCCGCGGTTAACCAGACGATGGGCGAGTATTTTCAGCAGCCCTATCCGGCTCGCGCAGCGATCGGTGTCAATCAGTTGCCCAAGGGAGCAATGGTTGAAATGGATGGAATTATGGTTATCTAGAAAAATTTATTGCTGATCAATTAACGCTCGGTAGCCGTCGCGGTAACTGGGGTAGAGAAATTGATAGCCGGTATCCAAGAGCCGCTGGTTGCTGCAGCGGCGAATCGCCTTCTGCTCTGAGTGCTCTTCCTGCAATGTCACACCGAGCTGTGCCGCCAGCCATTTGCGCAACTGGTGCTGTGTAACAGGTTCTGAGTCGCTGGCAATATAGAGCCCATCAAGCTCGACGCCGTCGACAAATCGGCGCACCAAATGCGCCAGAACAGCACCGCAGTCTTCACTATAAATCCGATTACTCCACTGCTTTGGCTCGGCAGGACGCCCTTTGCCGGCTCGAATCTGGTCGAGCATTCGAGTGCGCCCCGGACCATAGATTCCCGAAAAACGCACAATCGTGCTGGCACAGGGTAAGTTAGCAATGTGCTGCTCGGCCTCAAGTAACAATTTACCTGAAAAACTCTGCGGCTCCGTGACAGATTGCTCGTCGACCCACTCTCCGTTGTTGTCACCGTACACACTGGTACTCGAGACCCAAATCACAAGCTTCGGCACGGACTCGCTGAGGGTCATCGCCTCAGCCAGTGTTTTAGCACTATCGACATAGGCGCGACGGTAACCCTCTTCGCTAAAAGCGTCAGGAGTCAGCGAGGCGACGACGATATCAAAACCCCGGCTGAGGACGTCCACCAGACGATCGCGATCCGCCATACTTCCCGCGAGTGGCTGGATAAAATCGGGCAGTGTCTGGGGGTTGCGTTTGAAGCCTGCACAAGTGAAATCTGCCACCAGGCGCGACGCCGCACGACAGCCAATATCACCGCAACCGGCAAATAGTATTTTCAATCAATGTTTCCTGTGTAATCAATTTTAGCTATTATTGTCCCTGGCTCAAGGGGCAGTGATATGACACTTACGGAACTCCGCTACGTCGTTACTCTGGCGCAGCTGCAACACTTTGGCAAGGCCGCCGAGCGCTGCAACGTCAATCAATCGACGCTCAGTATAGCGGTTAAGAAACTCGAAGGTGAGCTGGGCATTGAGCTTTTTGAGCGGTCTAAAAGCAGCGTCCGGCCAACGCCGATTGGCGAGCGGGTAATTACCCAATCCCAGCGCGTGCTCGAAGAAGCCGCGGCAATAAAAGATATCGCCATATCGGGTAAAGACCAGCTCAACAGTCCGCTGCACGTCGGCGCGATTTTTACCGTTGGTCCCTATCTATTCCCCCACTTTATACCGCAGCTGCAAACGTCAGCGCCGCAGATGCCGCTGATTATCGAGGAGAGCTACACCAGTACCTTGCGCAAGCGGTTGCGCAATGGCGAAGTCGATGTGATTATTGTTGCGCTGCCATTTAGTGAACCGGATGTGGTGGTGCAGCCACTCTATGACGAGCCCTTTGTTGTACTGCTGCCTCAGTCACACCCTTTGAGCGACAAAAAAGCCATTGAGCGCGGCGATCTAGACAACGAGAATGTGCTGATGCTTGGCGAGGGGCACTGCTTTAGAGACCAGGTTATTGAAGCACTGCCAAATATCAACTGCGGCAAAAAGCCGTCGGCCTCAGTGCAAACCATGACCGAGGGTAGTTCGCTAGAGACGCTATGCTATATGGTTGCCTCCGGACTCGGAATTACAATTTTGCCAAAAACTGCAGCGATTGGCGCCGAAACTCGCCAAAAAGGTCTCGTTACACGGCCTTTTTCGGGTGTGGCTCCCAAGCGTACTACCGCGCTGGCATGGCGCGCCAGCTTCCCGCGTCATCGCGCTGTCGATGCATTGCGCAAATCCATATATGACAGCGACCTTCCTGGGATCACTCGCAACTAATGGCCGGCGACGCGAAACACACGACACGGCAAGGCGCCCTGGATAAAACCGGCGTAGACAAGCTCCGCGGGGTTGGCCCTCTG
Source organism: Porticoccaceae bacterium (assembly GCA_024644595.1). GTDB lineage: Bacteria > Pseudomonadota > Gammaproteobacteria > Pseudomonadales > Porticoccaceae > HTCC2207. The sequence goes on from JAHEHL010000002.1 coordinate 324,822, forward strand.
CTCGCAGGAAAACTCCATAAACTGGGCTTGTATACCGTTCAGGATCTGCTCTTTCACTTACCCCTGCGCTACATTGATCGCACCAAGATAACATCAATCGGCGGCGTTCAACCACTCACCGAAGTTGTGATTGAAGGCGAGGTTCGCGCCAGCGACATTGTCTTTGGCCGCCGCCGCAGCTTGGTTTGTCGTGTGCAGGATCACAGCGGTTTAATCACGCTGCGCTTCTTTCACTTCAATCAGGCGCAGCAGCAGAGCTTGCAGGCTGGAACGCGTATTCGTTGTTTTGGCGAAGTGCGCCGTGGTAAGTCTGGCCTGGAGATGTACCACCCAGAATATCAACTGCTGAAGCAGACCGAGCCGCCAGCTCTCGCTGAGACACTGACGCCCATCTACCCGGCTACCGAAGGAGTCACTCAACAGCGTATCCGCGATCTCTGTGGCCAGGCGCTTAAACTACTGCAACGCCAGGGCCTTGATGACTGGTTACCGCCCGAATTGGGCGCCAGCAAATACTCGCTGACCGACGCGCTGCAGCTTTTACACAGCCCACCTCCGGGGACGGCACTGCATTTGCTCGCAGAGGGTGAGCATCCGGCACAGCAACGGCTGGCCGTCGAGGAGTTAATCGCTCATCACCTGAGCTTGCTGCGACTGCGTCAGAAAATTCAACGTCAAGCTGCTCCGATGCTGGTGCCGAACCCCGGCGCCTCAGAGCGCTTTCTGGAACAATTGCCATTTACCCTGACCGCTGCTCAGCAGCGAGTAGTAAATGAGATCAGCGCCGATATCAGTCAGGCGATACCAATGTTGCGCTTGGTACAGGGCGATGTCGGGTCAGGTAAAACCGTCGTGGCGGCCCTGGCCGCGGTACAGGCCATTGCCAACGGTAAACAAGCGGCACTGATGGCACCAACAGAGATTCTCGCCGAGCAACATCGCGTCAGTTTTGAATCCTGGCTGGCGCCACTCGGGATTCGCATCGCTTGGCTAACCGGCAAGCTCAAAGGTAAAGGTCGCGAAGTCCAGTTGGCAGCTATTGCCGATGGCAGCGCGCAAATTGTTATCGGCACTCATGCGCTATTTCAGGAAGGCGTTGTGTTCAACAATCTCGGGCTGACCATTATCGACGAGCAGCATCGCTTTGGTGTTCACCAGCGACTGGCACTACGCAAAAAAGGGCTTGTGAGTCCCGACGCCCGTGATGCAGAAGACTCGACGCCACATCAACTTATCATGACCGCAACGCCAATTCCCCGCACGCTAGCGATGAGCGCTTACGCGGATCTGGACTGCTCGGTCATCGATGAGCTTCCTCCAGGTCGCAAGCCAATTGAGACCGTAGTCTTGAATGAGCTGAGGCGCAACGATGTTATCGAGCGTGTTCGCGCCTCCTGCAAAGAGGGCCGTCAGACCTACTGGGTCTGCACGTTGATTGAGGAGTCAGATGTGCTTGAGGCCCAGGCTGCCGAAGCCACAGCACAAGAATTGCAATTACTGCTCTCGGGGCTCTCCATAGGGCTAATTCACGGGCGTCTCAAGCCGAAGGAAAAAGTCCAGATTATGCAGGCATTCAAAACCGGCGAAATTAACCTGTTAGTGGCCACCACGGTTATTGAAGTCGGTGTCGATGTACCCAATGCCAGCCTAATGATAATTGAAAATGCCGAGCGCCTCGGCCTATCCCAGCTTCACCAGCTGCGAGGTCGGGTCGGACGTGGCAGCCAGAGTAGTCATTGTGTATTGCTTTACAGCGCACCGCTGTCGGCCAATGGCTCGGCGCGGCTGAAAATTATGCGCGAGACCAATGATGGTTTTAAGATTGCCGAGAAAGACCTCGAAATTCGCGGCCCGGGAGAGGTGCTCGGCACCCGCCAAACTGGCGATATGCATCTGCGCATTGCCGATCTGCAGCGCGATGCCTATCTCCTGCCAGAGGTGAAGCGCTTGGCGATCAGATTACTGCAGGATTTTCCAGTTGCTGTTGACCCGCTGGTCGCACGCTGGCTCGGACGTAGCGAACAATACGGGCAAGCATAAAAAAAGCAGGGTAGAATAGCGGTCATAAAAGTGTCACAAAGGAAGCGATGATGGCGTTCAGCAACTCAATCTCAAATATCTTTGGCGTCTCGCCAATCAAACCCTTGCAAGACCATATGGCACAGGTCATCAGCTCTGTCTCTAACCTGAAAACCTTTTTGGATGCCACATTTGAAGATGACTGGGAAAAGGCTTCCGCCATTTTCGATTCCATATCGGCAGACGAGCAAAGTGCCGATGATCTGAAGAAGCAGTTTCGTATGCATATGCCAAAAAGCTTGTTTATGCCGGTCTCCAGAGGCGACTTGCTGAGTATTCTCACCCAGCAGGACAATCTCGCCAACCTTACCAAAGATATCTGCGGCATTATTCTCGGCCGTCAGATGGCGATTCCACAACCGCTGCATGCCGACTTTATTGGTTTTGCCGAGTCTTCTGTTGAAACCTGCCGCAAGGCCCACGGCGCGATCGATGAGCTCGACGAGCTACTCGAGACTGGCTTTGCCGGAGCGGAAGTGAAGTTTGTGCAGAAACTAATCCGCGAACTAGCCGCTCAGGAACAAAAGGTCGACAAAAAAGAGCTCAAGCTACGCAAAAAACTGTTTAATCTTGAAGCCGATTTACCACCGGTCAACGTGATGTTTATGTACAACATTATTGATCAGATCGGCGCGCTCGCCGACACTGCGGAGCAAATTGGTAATCAAGTAGAGCTACTTCTGGCTAAGTAGCCGGTCAAAAAGCATAAAAAGATAATTTTTTCGGAGCCGGCACAATGGAATTCTTTACTGAATACGGGACTATCCTAATTTTACTGGCTGCTATGTGCGGCTTCTTTATGGCCTGGGGCGTGGGCGCAAATGATGTGGCCAATGCCATGGGTACCTCCGTGGGCTCAAAAGCACTAACCATCAAACAGGCGATTTTGATTGCAATGGTTTTCGAGTTTGCCGGTGCCTATCTTGCAGGTGGCGAGGTGACCTCAACGATTCGCAAAGGGATTGTCGACTCCGCAATATTCGTAGATAGGCCCGAAGATCTGGTGTTTGGTATGTTATCAGCTCTGCTGGCGGCGGGTTTCTGGTTGTTGATTGCCAGTTTTATGGGCTGGCCGGTCTCGACCACGCACTCTATTGTCGGTGCCATTGTTGGCTTTGCTTCAGTGGGCGTCTCTGTCGATGCGGTGAGCTGGGGCAAGGTTGGCACGATTGTCGCCAGCTGGGTGGTCTCACCAGTCATTGCTGGAACGATCTCATTTCTGCTGTTCCGCAGTGTGCAGCATCTAATCCTTCTACAGGAGGACCCTTTTACGAAAGCCAAGCGCTATATTCCTATTTATATGTTTTTCGTTGGCTTTCTGATCGCTATGGTGACCTTGCTTAAAGGTCTTAAACATGTATTTAAAGACCATAATATGTCGCTGACATTCTTCGAAAATGCCGCCATCGCGTCAGCGGTGGGCATACTGGTCGCTATGATTGGCAGCTATCTCCTCTCCCATGTGCATCGTGATCTCAGCCTTGAAGAGGGAAATCGCTTCGCAAACGTTGAGCGTGTGTTTGCCGTGCTGATGATCTTTACCGCTTGCAGCATGGCATTTGCCCATGGTTCAAACGATGTGGCCAATGCGGTAGGCCCACTGGCCGCAGTGGTCAGCATTGTGACCTCAGAGGGCAACATCGCCGCCAAGGCCGCCATGCCCCCATGGATACTGCTGCTGGGTGGCGGCGGCATCGTGGTCGGCCTGGCAACCTATGGCTTCAAAGTGATGGGCACCATCGGTCGCAAGATCACCGAACTAACCCCAAGCCGCGGCTTTGCAGCAGAATTGGGTGCCGCCGGCACAGTGGTTATCGCCTCGGGAACCGGACTGCCAATTTCAACCACGCACACTCTGGTCGGTGCCGTACTCGGTGTTGGCTTGGCGCGGGGTATCGGCGCGTTAAATCTCGGTGTGGTAGGCTCAATCTTCTTATCGTGGTTAGTGACACTGCCTGCCGGGGCCGGGTTATCTATCCTGTTCTTCTTCGGTTTTAAAGCAGCCTTCGGACAGTAACTATTTCAGACTAACCGCTGCTGGCACTTAAAGGTTATCAGCGGTCAGTCTGTTGCAGCAGCGCCATTGCTCGATCAGCCTCAGCTGAGGGGACAAAGATATGGTCGTGGAAATAAGCGGCGATTACGTTGGCGCTGATACCCTGCTCGGCAAGCCTGCCTGACACCGCGGCAGTCAACCCCACCGCGTCCAGACTCGAATAAACATTCAGTGTAATGTATTTAAAGCTGCCTTGATAAGCCATACCCGCGCTATCGGCAGTACTTTTTGGCAGCACCAAGGTCAGCCCCTCAGCCTCTACAAACGCTGCCAGCGGGCTAAGCTCGGCAAGGTCTCCGTACAGCCCCTCTGCAACAGTGCAAAAAACATAATCCTGCTGATCAAGGCTGGGAGACAAATTATTTAGCAGTGTTATCAGGTCAGTTTCGCCGGTCATTTATTGTTCTCATTTTGAGGTGCGGTATCAGACGGTTTGCAAAGAAACGCAAAAGGAATCGCAAACGGCCCAAACAATACCCCCATCCACCCCCAGAATCGAGTATTGCCTGCGCGGTGTTTTGCAATTTGATAGCACGCGATAACAGAAAGAATATTGATCACTAACAATGCATAAGCTGTAAGCATTACCACTCCTCGTTACAGGCGGGGCAAATGAACCGGATAGGACCGGGAAAATCACACTCGCTCACTAGACACCCATATCCGACCAGACTGCAAACTCATTACCACTGGGCTCAGTAAAATGAAATCGGCGTCCGCCCGGAAAGTTAAAGATCGGCTTGATAATGCTTCCGCCAAACGCTTTGATTTTGCTCAATGTACCCTCGAGATCTTTGCTGTAAAAGATAACAAGTGCTGCGCCATCGGCTGTTCTAGAGCGCAGGTTAGCTCTGAAGAAGCCGCCGTCGAGGCCCTGCCCTGAAAATGCTGTGTAGTCAGGGCCATAGTCGACAAAGGACCAATTGAAAGCCTGCTCAAAAAATGCCTTGGTTGCCGCCATGTCACAAGATGGGAGCTCAACATAATTTAACTTTTCATGTTCATTCATAAGCCGACCTCTAAGGGGAGATTTGGAAAAGCGTAATCTAGATTAAATATGAGCGCAAAGCAGAAGCGATGGCTTATTGAATATAGATCAACAAATTATCGTTGCTTGTACGCCCCTGAGGTCCAGGGATTGGGCTTGGTAGTTGCTGCTGGAGAGCTGGACTTTTCAAAGGTGACAATATAGAGCTCTTCCACCTTCTCCCGTGCCCACTGAGTCTTGCGCAAGAACTTAAGACTCGACTTGATTGAGGGGTCGCTTTTGAAGCAGTTAATATTGATGCGCTCTGCGAGAGACACCCAGCCAAAGTGCTTCACCAATTCAGTAACAACTGTCTCAAGCGTAATGCCATGCAGAGGATTATTGGGTTGCGCGGGATCTCTCATTATTAGCTCTAATCTCGCGATTGTTTAGGCGAAGTATGAACAGACATAGTTGGTGATCTGCTGCACCCTGACACCAAATTTCGCCGCAGCTGGAACCTCGAAAGACATCCCTCCACTAAACGCTTGCCACTCACCTGTACCGGGTAATAACACGTCCAATTTGCCAGAAGTGATTTCCATCAACTCGTTGACCTCGGTGCCAAATTCATACTCACCGGGCAGCATCACACCCAATGTTTTCAGCGTACCGTCGGCAAACACAATAGCGCGACTGGTCACTTGACCATCGAAATAGACATTAGCTTCCTTACTCACACTGACATTGGCAAAATCGGTCATCTTCATTTCCTTTAAACAAATTAGCGTTACACAGAGCAGAAAGGCTTTCACTGCAGCACGGGAGCGTGATTATACCGATAGACAGAACCCAATAACTATCCCGAAGCTATTAATGCAATACCTGACGAGGAAACTGAACGCTGGAAATCGACAATCCTAGGTTTTTGGATTGGAAAAAGAAGGGCGCCGAAGCGCCCTTTCTACTAACCATTAACGGAACTATCAGTTAATTTTCGCATCCAGTTCTCCACTTAAATAACGCTCAGTCATAGCATCGAGACTCAGCGCTTTAATCCTCTGGGCGTTGCCGGCGGTACCAAAGGCCTCGTAACGTGCCACAGCGATAGCTTGCATGGCGCTGGTGGTTTCCTTGAGATAGGCTCGCGGGTCAAAGGCCGCTGGATTATCGGCGAGGAAGCGTCGCACTGCGCCAGTGGATGCAAGACGCAAATCAGTGTCGATATTCACTTTGCGCACACCGTGCTTGATACCTTCACAGATTTGTTCGACCGGCACACCATAGGTTTCGGGGATTGCACCACCATATTGGTTGATCACTTTCAGCCATTCTTGTGGCACCGAGGAAGAACCGTGCATAACCAAGTGGGTGCCCGGAATGCGTCGGTTGATTTCCTTGATGCGGTCGATGGCGAGAATATCACCTGTGGGTGGGCGGCTGAATTTGTACGCGCCGTGGGAGGTTCCGCAAGCAATAGCCAGCGCATCGACGCCGGTTTTAGCGACAAAGTCGGCTGCTTCTTCAGGGTCTGTAAGCATCTGGTCATGGGTCAACTTGCCTTCGGCGCCAACGCCATCTTCCTCTCCCGCCTCACCGGTTTCCAGTGAGCCGAGACAGCCGAGCTCACCTTCCACCGACACACCACAGGCATGGGCCATCTCAACCGCACGTTTGGTGACATCAACGTTGTACTCGTAACTAGCTGGCGTTTTGCCATCTTCCTCGAGCGAACCGTCCATCATCACGGAGCTAAAACCAAGCTGAATCGAGCGCTGACAAATAGCGGGGCTGGTACCGTGATCCTGGTGCATGCATACCGGGATATGCGGCCACTCTTCGATGGCGGCGAGAATCAGGTGGCGCAGGAAGGGAGCGCCGGCATATTTGCGTGCGCCGGCGGAAGCCTGAACGATAACCGGACTATCGGTCTGGTCCGCAGCCATCATAATGGCGCGCATCTGTTCTAGGTTGTTGACGTTAAATGCGGGTACACCGTAATCGTGCTCAGCGGCGTGGTCCAGCAGTTGTCGTAAAGATATAAGTGCCATGATGCTCTTCCTTCATCAATCTCGTTAATAAAATCGTTTAATCATTAGCCCGCTGCTGCAGAATGGTCACCGCGGGTAGCTCTTTACCCTCAACATATTCCAAAAATGCACCTCCTCCCGTTGATATATAGGAGACCTGGTTAGCGATGCCGTATTTGTCGACCGCAGCCAAGGTGTCGCCGCCCCCAGCAATGGAGAATGCAGGACTCCTAGCAATTGCCAAAGACAGCGTCTTTGTGCCTTCGCCAAATTGGTCAAACTCAAAAACGCCGACCGGGCCATTCCAAATAATGGTGCCCATGCCCAGCAGGAGTTTTGCCAGGGCGGCGGCGGAGTCGGGACCGATATCAAAAATCATATCGTCTTCGGCGACATCGTCCACTGATTTAACGATGGCTTCGGTCGTCTCGGAAAAAGCCTTGCCGACGACGACATCTGTAGGCAATGGGATGCTGACTTTTTGCATTAGCGCTTGTGCGGCGGGAATCAGAGCGGCCTCGTAGAGAGATTTGCCAACCGGCTTGCCGGCGGCCGCAAGAAAGGTGTTGGCAATGCCGCCACCAACGATAAGCTGATCAACTTTGGTCGACAACGTTTCCAGTACCATCAATTTTGTCGAGACTTTGGAGCCGCCAACAATTGCAGCGACTGGCGGTGTTGGTGCCGCAAGTGCTTTTTCCAGCGCATTCAGTTCATTGGCGAGCAAGGGTCCCGCACAGGCTAACGACGCAAATTTGGCCACACCATGAGTTGAAGCCTGCGCACGGTGGGCGGTGCCAAAAGCATCCATCACAAAAATGTCACAGAGCTTGGCATAGGCTTTGGCGAGCGTGTCGTCGTTCTTTTTTTCGCCGGGATTAAAGCGCACATTTTCCAGCATCACCACATCGCCGTCGTTCATCTCAATACCACTTTTCCAGCTCTGTTCGAGTCGAACCTTCTGACCGAGAAGTTCGCTGAGATAGTTGGCTACCGGCGCCAGACTGAACTCAGCGTTGTACTCGCCTTCGTTGGGTCGACCCAGATGAGACATGAGGATAACTTTGGCACCCGCACTAATGGCGTGTTTAATGGTGGGAAGCGCGGCTTTGATGCGGGCGTCACTGGTAACTTGGCCATCCTTGACTGGGACATTGAGGTCTTCACGGATCAGTACTTTTTTGCTGGTTAAATCCAGCTCGGTCATTAATTTGACAGTCATCATAGCCCTTCTGTTTCGTGATTCTGTTTAGCCCTCACAAACTCGTCCATCTGTCTAAGGCCGGGAAGAGGTCTCTGAATTACACCAATGCAGTAATGTATCGAGCATCCTGTTGGCGTAACCCCATTCGTTGTCGAACCAAATCAATACTTTAACCAGCTTTCCCTGACTGACTCGGGTTTGGCTCGCATCGACAATACCGCTGCGCGGATCGTGGTTAAAGTCACAGGAAGCCAGCGGCTCCTCAGTATAGCCAAGCACACCTTCTAAAGAATGCAACGAAGCCTGTTCGAGGGCGGCGTTAATGGTAGCACTATTCACTTGTGTATTGACCATTACCGATAGATCGATCGCCGATACGTTGACCGTAGGCACGCGCATCGCCTGAGCCTGAAAACGCCCGGTCAACTCAGGCAAGATGCGATCAATGCCCAGAGCCAGGCCGGTATCAACCGGAATAATCGATTGCATTGCGGCACGGGTCTTGCGCAGATCGGTGTTGTGATAGGCGTCGATAACCGGTTGGTCATTCATCGCCGAATGGATGGTGGTGATCACGCCACCCTCTATGCCGAACTTGTCGTGCAGTACCTTGATTACTGGAACCACACAGTTAGTCGAGCAGGACGCGCTGGAAATAATCGTTTCATCACCGGTAAGGAGATGCTCGTTGATGCCGTACACAATAGTGGCATCAACATTGGATTCTGCCGGCTGCGAAAATAACACTCGCCGAGCACCGCTGGTTAGGTGTTGCTCCGCGGTGGCGCGATCGGCAAAAGCACCGCTACACTCGAGCACAACATCGACATTAAGTTTAGCCCATAGCAGTTGGTCGAGATTCTGTTGATGAAGAATGGTGATGCTATCGCCATTGATACAGATCTTATCCTCAGATGCCTCGACGATCCCCGGGAAACGCCCGTGGGTGGAATCATAGCGAGTCAGATGAGCAATCGTCTTGCTGTCGGCAAGTTCATTGATTGCCACCACCTGAACGGTCTTGCGCGCCTCTGATTCATAGAGCGCGCGCAACACCGAGCGGCCAATACGGCCATAGCCATTAATGGCTATTCGCAACATTACCCCATTACCTCGAGAATATTGGCAACCACATTATCGACGGTGAAACCAAATTGTTTCATCAGCTCTTCGCCCGGCGCAGATTCGCCAAAGCTGGTCATGCCCACTACGCGGCCATCGAGGCCAACAAACTTGTACCAGTAATCAGCGTGTAGTGCTTCAACCGCAATCCGCGCTCTGATCGTGGGCGGCAACACCGCATCCCGATAGCTTGCGTCCTGAGCGGAGAAAATCTCGGCACAGGGCATCGACACAACACGCACCTCGGTACCCTGACCGGCCAGTTGTTCAGCGGCCGCCATTGCGAGTTCAACTTCCGAGCCGGTGGCAATCACAATCGCTTGAGGACTAGCACAATCACGCAGGATATAACCGCCACGCTGAATAGCGGCAACCTGATCTGCACTGCGCACCATCGGGGCTAAGCCCTGACGACTAAATATCAAAGCGCTGGGGCCGTCACGACGTTCGATAGCACTTTTCCAACATACTGCTGACTCTACCGTGTCGCAGGGACGCCAGGTGTTAAGGTTGGGTGTTGAGCGCAACGCACTTAACTGCTCGACAGGCTGATGCGTTGGGCCATCTTCGCCGAGACCAATTGAATCGTGGGTGTAGACAAATATGCTCTGCAAGCCCATCAGTGCCGACATGCGCACGGCATTGCGGGCATACTCCATAAACATCAGGAAGGTGGCGCCGTAATTCACAAAGCCGCCGTGAAGAGCAATACCGTTCATAATGGCGCTCATGCCGAACTCTCGAACGCCGTAATAAATGTAATTGCCGTCGGCATTATCACCGCTAATATCTTTGGAGCCGGACCAGATCGTCAGGTTGGAACCTGCCAAGTCAGCCGATCCGCCAAGCAGTTCCGGCAGCATCGGGCCATAGGCATTGAGGCAGTTCTGCGACGCTTTGCGCGAGGCTACTTTTTCCATCTTTTCCTGACAGTCACGGATGTAGGCATCCGCTTGTGCGCTGAAGTCCTCTGGCAGATCGCCGCGGGTACGCCGCTCAAACTCTGCTGCCAGTTCGGGGTGAGCCGCGCGGTAGTCCTCAAGCTGGTTGGCCCAGCGGGTCTGTGCCGCGGCGCCTTTTTCGATGCCACTCCAACCGGCGTAGACTTCGTCAGGAATTTCAAACGGCCCATGGTTCCAGCCGAGTTGCTTGCGGGTCAGCGCCACTTCGTCCACACCCAGTGCAGCACCGTGGCAATCTTCCTTGCCCTGTTTGTTTGGCGAACCAAATCCGATAATCGTTTTGCAGCAGATCAGGGTCGGCTTGCCCGTCTCAGTCTGCGCCTGATCAATGGCCGCTTTAATCGCATCGCTATCATGGCCATCGACATCGGCAATAACATGCCAGCCATAAGATGCAAAGCGCGCCGGCGTGTCATCGCTGAACCAGCCTTCGACTTCTCCATCAATTGAAATGCCATTGTCATCGTAGAATGCGATCAACTTGCCAAGCTTTAGAGTGCCCGCAAGCGAACAGACTTCGTGCGAAATACCTTCCATCAGACAGCCATCACCAAGAAAAGTATAGGTGTGATGATCGACAATATTGTGGCCCGGACGATTAAATTGTGCCGCGAGCACCTTCTCTGCCAGCGCCATACCGACAGCATTGCTGATGCCCTGACCCAGCGGACCGGTAGTCGTTTCAACGCCGGGCGCATAACCGTATTCCGGATGGCCGGGAGTCTTGGAATGCAGTTGACGGAAATTTTTAATTTCTGCCATCGGCAGGTCGTAACCAGTCAGATGCAGCAGTGAGTAGAGCAGCATGGAGCCATGCCCGTTAGAGAGCACAAAGCGGTCTCTGTTGGCCCAAGTTGGATCTGCTGGGTTGTGGCTGAGATAGTCATTCCAGAGAACCTCGGCAATATCTGCCATGCCCATCGGGGCACCTGGATGGCCACTATTAGCCTGTTGTACAGCGTCCATACTGAGGGCGCGAACAGCGTTTGCAAGCTCTCTACGTGAGGCCATTAATCATCACTCCTGGTAGCAAAAATTCAAGCGCGCATTGTCTCTTAGTCGGGGGGGGGCAGTAAACCGATATTCGTTATTTGGACGGCGGATTACCCTGCCTTTTTGGGCGGCGATGTATTGGGCCATGCAAACCTGTGATATCCCAGCACGTGCAACTGTGCCCAGCCATTTCACCTTATATAAAAATATTTTGATATAGCAAAATCGCTGTGTTAAAGTCTCGCCCATGAATAACCTCAGCCTTTTAGACAACCAGCCCAGAGCGGCCACTGATACCAGTGCAATTACTGCGCTGTGCAAAGCGGCGGGTGATCCTCTGCGGATGCAAGTTTTAAAGGTGCTGCAACAAAATGCGTATGGTGTTCTGGAACTCTGCCAGGTTTTTGATATCCGCCAATCAGCAATGAGCCACCACCTGAAAATTCTAGCTAATGCTGGCCTGGTGGCAACACGTCGCGAAGGCACCACGATTTTCTATCGCCGCAACGAAAGCCATCCAGATACCGATCTGCAGTCTCTGCAGCATGCATTGTTCCAGACGATTGATGATGCGGCACTTGATCCAGCCCTGCGCACACGTCTGGAATCGATCAATCGGGAGCGTTCAGCGGCGTCAGTGGCGTTCTTCAACCAAAACGCAGCGCGGTTTGAGGAAAATCAGGATTTAATCGCAAGCTGGGCAGACTATGGCGATAGCGTCGAGAGTTTTCTTGAGAGCAGCATCGCCAACCGCAACTCGGCGCTGGAGGTAGGCCCAGGTTATGGCCAGTTCCTGACCAAGCTATCGAGCACATTCGCCCACGTGACGGCGCTGGACAACTCAGCAGAGATGCTTGAGCAGTGTCGCGGCAGGGCAACCCGTCAGGGTCTGCAAAATATTGCCTTTACGCTTGGCGATACCGGACTGGCGCTGCAGGAGCAGCTGCGCAGCGATTGCGTCTCATTAAATATGGTGCTCCACCACAACCCAACACCGGGCGATATTATCAATGACTGCGCGCAACTTTTAACTGATGGCGGTGTGCTTTTAATCACCGATCTATGCGCCCACGACCAGGATTGGGTTCAACAAGCCTGCGGTGACTTGTGGCTGGGCTTTGAACCACAGGAACTGACACGCTGGGCAGAATCGGCCGGTTTAACCGAAGGCAACAGCCTCTATCTGGCGCAGCGCAATGGTTTTCGAATCCAACTCCGACAGTTTGTCAAAAGACTGCCCAATAAAAACTAACCGCAAGGTAGATTACAACGAGAAGGTTTATGTCTAACTACAATATTTTCACCTCTGAATCAGTCTCTGAAGGCCATCCGGATAAAATGGCTGATCAGATCTCTGATGCTGTTCTGGACGCCATTTTAAAAGACGACCCCCATTCCCGCGTTGCGGTTGAGACGATGGTCAAAACCGGTATGACTATTATTGCCGGCGAAGTGCGCACCGCTACCTATGTTGATCTGGAGCAAATTGTTCGCGATGTGATTACCGGCATTGGCTACGACAGCTCAGAGGTTGGCTTTGACGGCAACTCCTGTGCAGTACTTAATGCGATCGGCAAACAGTCGAGCGACATTGCCCAGGGTGTCGACGAGGCAGAAAACAAGGATATTGGCGCCGGCGATCAGGGCCTGATGTTTGGCTACGCCAGCAACGAAACCGACGTTTTAATGCCTGCACCCATTTATTACGCCCATCGCCTGATGGAGCGCCAGGCGCAGCTGCGTAAAAATGGCGTGCTATCATGGCTGCGCCCAGATGCCAAGAGCCAGGTCACACTGCGCTACGAAAATGGCAAACCTGTAGCCATCGATGCCGTCGTGTTGTCGACTCAGCACGCAGAAAATATCTCGCTCAGTGATCTGCAAGAAGCGGTGCGCGAAGAGATTATCGATCATGTGTTGCCCGAAGAGTGGCTCCATGCTGGCACCCAATACCATATTAACCCGACTGGTCAGTTTATTATTGGCGGGCCGATGGGCGACTGTGGTCTCACAGGCCGCAAGATTATTGTCGATACCTATGGCGGCATGGCCCACCACGGTGGTGGCGCATTTTCCGGAAAAGACCCCACCAAAGTGGATCGCTCCGCGGCCTATGCCGGTCGCTATGTGGCAAAAAATATTGTCGCTGCGGGTCTGGCTGATCGCTGTGAAATTCAGGTTTCCTATGCCATTGGTGTTTCCGAGCCGACTTCAATCAGTATCAATACCTTTGGCACCGGCAAGCTTTCCGATGCTGCGATTGTCGATTTGATTCGCCAGCACTTTGATCTGCGCCCACGTGGTTTGATTGAGATGCTCGATTTGCGTCGGCCGATCTACCAACCCACCGCATCCTACGGGCACTTTGGCCGCGAGCTGGAGGCCTTTACCTGGGAAAAAACTGACAAAGCTGCTGACTTGCAGAAAGCTCTTTAAAACCGATAGCAAACAGGATTCTTATAATGACCGCTTCAGTAAATTCAATTAACCGTGACGCCACTTTTAGCGACTACAAAGTAGCTGACATGTCTCTCGCCGAATGGGGCAAAAAAGAGATCACCATCGCTGAGTCCGAAATGCCGGCACTGATGGCCCTGCGTGAAAAATATCGCAACGAGCAACCATTGGCTGGAGCGCGCATTCTCGGCTGCATTCATATGACTATTCAAACCGCTGTTTTGATTGAAACACTCCAGGCTCTGGGTGCAGAGGTCCGCTGGACATCGTGCAATATTTTCTCGACCCAGGATCACGCTGCAGCCGCTGTAGCCGCCAATGGCACGCCTGTATTCGCCTGGAAAGGTGAGACTGAAGAAGAGTATGAATGGTGCCTGGAACAACAGGTGTTAAAAGATGGCGTGCCCTGGAATGCCAATATGGTTCTCGATGATGGCGGTGACCTCACAGCCCTTCTGCATGAGCGGTACCCGCAGGTGTTGGACGCCGTGCATGGCATTACTGAGGAGACCACAACCGGTGTTCACAGACTTTACGAGATGCTTGAGCGCGGCGAGCTGAAAGTGCCGGCGATCAATGTTAATGACTCTGTAACTAAATCAAAGTGTGACAATAAGTACGGCTGCCGCCACAGTCTTAACGATGCCATTAAGCGCGCAACTGACCATTTGCTGTCAGGTAAGAAAGCGGTGGTAATCGGCTATGGTGATGTCGGCAAAGGGTCCGCCCAGTCTCTGCGCCAGGAAGGCATGATTGTGAAGGTCACCGAATCAGACCCGATCTGCGCCATGCAGGCCTGCCTCGACGGCTTTGAAGTAGTTTCAACGTACAATAATGGTGATTCTACTCAAGGTGTCAATGCGGAATTGCTGGCCCATACCGACCTGCTGGTGACCACAACCGGCAACTTTAATGTCTGTGGTGCCGACATTCTCGGCGCTCTCAAGAGCGGCTGCGTAGTCTGTAATATCGGCCACTTTGACAATGAGATCGATACTGCTTACATGCGCAAAACCTGGCAGTGGGATGAAATTAAACCTCAGGTTCACAAGATCTATCGTGACAAAGCTAGCAATGACCATCTATTGCTGTTGGCCGAAGGGCGACTGGTTAATCTCGGCAACGCAACGGGGCACCCGAGCCGTATTATGGATGGCTCTTTTGCCAATCAGGTACTGGCGCAAATCGATCTCTATAGCAAGCAGTATGCCGCACAGGATGATGCGACCAAAGCTGCTCTGCTAAAGGTAGAAGTGCTACCCAAGCATCTGGACGAAGAAGTGGCAGCGCATATGGTGCGCGGCTTTGGTGGTGTAATCACCAAGCTGACCCAGGCCCAGGCTGACTATATCAACGTGCCGGTTGAAGGTCCGTTTAAAGGCGATAGCTATAAGTACTAAGCGATTACCTGCTTGACACAGCGGCCCCCGCCTCGAGGGTCGCGCAGTCGCAAAGCGGAAAATCATTATTAAAGGAATAACATGCAATGAAAAGCGATAGCGCTGATCCAACCCCGCACCTTAGCTTTGAATTTTTTCCGCCCAAAACTGACCAGGGGAAAGCCAGCCTGGCGACCACTCGCCAGGCGCTGGGAAAATTTAATCCCGAGTTTTTCTCTGTCACCTATGGCGCCGGCGGCTCAACCCGCACAACGACTATGGATCAGGTTGCCGCCATTCAATCAGATGGCTTTGCCGTCGCACCACACCTCTCATTTGGTGGCAGTGACAAGGCAGAGGTACTGGCGCTGCTCAATAGCTATAAAGCGTCTGGTGTAAAACATCTGGTTGCTCTGCGCGGCGACCTGCCATCCGGCATCGGCGGTGCTGCACAACTGATTCATGCCAACCAGCTTGTCACATTTATTCGCGAAAATACCGGCGACCATTTTAATATCAATGTCGCCGCCTACCCGGAAATCCACCCCGAAGCCGAAAGCTACAGCAAAGATATTTACTGGCTTGGCGAAAAATTCAAGGCTGGCGCCAACCGCGCGATCACGCAGTATTTTTACAATGCCGACGCCTATTTTAAATTTGTCGACGAGTGCGCCAAAGCCGGAATCGTCGAGCCGATTATTCCAGGCATGATGCCGCTGACTAATTACAGCAATCTGATTCGTTTTTCCGACAGTTGTGGCGCCGATATTCCGCGCTGGTTGCGCTGGCAACTCAAGGAGCGCAGCGACAATATGGAAGACTTGGTCAGCTATGGCATCGATATCATTAGCGAACTGAGTCAGAAGCTGCTCGATGGCGGCGCTCCGGGGCTGCATTTTTACACCATGAATCAATGGCAAGTTACTGGTACGCTATGCCGTAATCTCGGCTTTACAGAAAATAACTAACACGTCGCTATGCGCATTCCACGAATTTATATCGACCAGCCCCTAAACAGCGGCGCCAACGTTATGCTCGACGGCAGCGCTGCGCGCCATATCGCCTCGGCATTGCGTATGACGCCCGGCCAGGAAATTGTTCTGTTCAACGGCCTGGGAGGAGAATACACCGCCGAGCTCAGCACGGTTGGCAAGTCTCAAGTGACGGCGCTGGTTGGCGACGGCCGAGAAGTTGATCGCGAATCTGCGCTAAAACTGCATCTCGCGATTGGGGTCTCTCGCGGTGAACGCATGGACTGGATAGTGCAAAAAGCTACCGAGCTGGGGGTATCTGCTATTACCCCCCTATTTACTAAGCGCACCGAAGTGAAACTCAGTGGCGAACGCCTCGACAAGAAGATTCGCCACTGGCAACAGGTGGCCATCAGCGCCTGTGAGCAGTGCCATCGCAATCGACTGCCAACTATTCACAACCCACAAAGCCTTGATCATTGGCTGAGTGAAAACACAACAACAAGTAGTGAATTAAAATTGGTATTGCACCACCGAACTGAAAAACGTTTGACACAGTATCAAGCGCCTGAAAGCGCCCTTATTTTAGTTGGTCCAGAGGGTGGCTTGAGTGAGAGTGAAATCAATAATGCCATGGCACAGGGTTTTAACGCCCTCGCGCTGGGCCCCAGAGTGATGCGTACCGAAACAGCGCCGCTTGCCGCGATCAGTATTCTGCAATCACTTTGGGGAGATATGGGCTGAGGCACGCACGGTGAGATACCGTTTTTGCGTGTCATGGCTGACCGCAATTGCCCTTATCCTGGTTACATCATCAAAGCCAATTGACGCCGCCATTTTTGGTGATGGTAATCCGCACAATGGCATCGAGGATCAACGTCGAATCTCGACACGCATAGAAGCCCGTGCAATAGGAACAGTATTCTGTGATGGTGGCTTGCGAGGCACAGCCACCCATATTAATCCCGCGGCCGAGCCACAGCGGTCAGCCCCGACTCCAGCGCTTATCATCACTGCCGCACATATATTGTTTGATGAAGATAGCGGCGAAATGTACCAGTCATGCAGCTATCTGCCAAAAAACAATCGATTTGAAGCCATTCCTTTTGCCGCTGTTTCAGATCATCAGTTCAGGCCACTGGCAGCCAATAAAATACATCAATCCGAAGCGGATATCGTTTTTGTCGCACTGGCAAAACCGCCGCGACAACCGGCTCTGCAACTGGCTGAGCCGCGGTTATCTAACGCACAAGAAGTGGACCAGAAAGACCGTCAAAGCCAGCCGCTATATTTGATTGGCTATAACAGCTCGCTTGATCAGATCACTGAATCGGCGGGCTGCATAGCCTTTAATTCGACACAGTTTGCCAGCGAAAAATTACTCTTCCACGACTGTGATGCGCGTGCAGGCGCATCCGGCGGCGCAGTTCTCCAGGATCAGCTTGGCAGGACGGCCGGTAATGAAGCAAGGTTAGTGGCAGTTCATGGCGGGACACTGTTTATCACCGCAGCAAAGGCTGCTCACGCTCCGCCCGCAGAAACGGATGGCGCCAAGGTCGACCCGGAAGTCCGAATAAATCAGGCGCGGCGAATCGATCAGGCGCTGATTAAGCGTCTGCAACAGTTTGTTGCATATCTTGCCAGGGATTTTCCAGATCAAAAGTAATATCTCGAGCGAAACCTGGAACATGAATACCTTGAGCACTAATCACTACGCCCGCCTCGTCAATCAGCGGCTCGCCAAAACGATAGATCACGTTCAACTCACCAGCATCGGCCTCAACGGCATACTGTTTGGCCGCGGAACGGGTGGCCTCACGTCGATCGAGGTAAACGGGAAATTGGGTGCTGTAACGCACGGCTAGCATCTGCTCCACTTTCTCCGGAGACAACACCACAGCCGTGGCATTGTTGCCACCAAAACCTTTGGAGTTAATGAAGGCGACATGCATTTTTGTGTCGCTGACATCTAGATCTTGTAGAGGAAAATGCAGGCGCTCCTGGCAGACGTCCTCAGCGATCTGGGAAATCGTTTTAATACCGGGAATGGTTTGATATTTGAAGGTTCCCAGCGCTGATATCAATTGATCACCACTGGCGGTAGACAGTGAGTGGCCGACAAAAGATTTGGTTGCCGTCACCGGCCAATTGTGGATATCAAAAGCTTCAGCGATATTTTCGATCAGACACGACTCGGTAGTTCGGTTGGCTGGAGTGCTTGAACCATGAGCATGCACAAAGCTGTGATGTTTAACGCTCTCTTCGCCAACAACAGCAATCGCTGAAGCGACCGCTTTAGAAAACGAAACATAGTTGCCCACGCCGGGTGCCGAAATCGACTTTTTCACACCGTCGGCATTAATGAACACCTCAGGTACCGCGCCGTGAATATCAGCGCCCAGCTCAACAGCCAGTGCGTCATCCATCAATACAATATATTGCGTCGCTTCAGAGAGAGTGAAGCCACAGTTTTCGCCAAATGGTCGACTGGCACGACGCCAGTCCGGGGTATCAACTCCATCGAGCTTACACAGATTTTCGTCACTGCCCAGGGCACTCATATTGGAAAAGCCCTCCGAGACTTCTGGCGTCACCGCCGCCTCGGCATTGCCCAAAATCGCTACTCGGCGCCGACCACTGCGGATATCACGCACGGCAGCCTGTAGCACGTAGAGAAAGCTGGCGCAGGCGCCTGTGATGGCTTCAGTATGACCAACACTACCAAGCACGTACGCATTGATAAAGTCCGCGGGCATTGAATTAAGCCCCAAAGGTAACTGCTTAGCAGTCGTTCGGCCACCTTTCAGGCGCGCCTGCAAAAGACCGCCGAAGCCCTCTTCTGTCATCTGGCTTAATACATTAGATGAGTAAACGCCCACTTCGTCTGGAGACACTGAATCAGAGACCTTTTCCCAGGGAATACCAATTGAATGCACAGCATCACTGGCACCTAAAAGTGCCAACTGTAAACTGCGAGGGTGAAAGCGACTATTGTAATGATTAGCTGGATCAAAGCCCGTGGGAAGCTGTCCGGCGGCCTTTGCCGCCAGCTCATAGTGTGACTCGACCAAGTAGTGGTTACTGGCCGACGCAGTAACTTCAACGGATCCATTTTCCAAATCTCTGATGGTCCAATTCTGTGGTGGAGCGGTCGGGAGATCTCTCTTTAGCATGGTAAACAGGATCGGCTGACTGGCGTCATCACTGAGGGAGATCTTCTTGTGGCCGGGCACCTTGGCCGGATCAAACAGCTCAATCTTTCGTATCAACGTGCCATCCAATACGCTCTGACGAAAGCGTTGATCAACCTCGGTGGCGCTGAAGTGCGCACCCGCTGCATCGCAATAGCGCTCACCCGCTTTGCGCACCTGGCCCATCAAACAGGCAAGACTAACAACCGTGTCGAGCTGCTCTGAGGGCGGCAGAGACTCAAGAATCATACGCCGAAAAGCTTGATGTGAAGAGCTGCGTCCAGCAGCATTGTAGCCACCAAAACCGACGATAACTGGAAGTGCATTGGGCATGGGATATCCTTAATGATCAGCGATTGACTGACTGCCAGTTTAAGCAGGATGCGTTAACATTTATTTTGTTATATGGCCACTTTATACTATTATTTAGCCAATTATGCGATGTGCGCCAATGAAGACCTTCAATCTGACCCTTTTACTGTGTGACAACATGCTCGTCTCCAGTACCACGTTGGCAGCGGAGATATTTCAATTTGCCCAAGCTATGGCCCGCGCAGGCAGGCATGCTCAAAGCAAAATCGAGATCCGCTGGGTTAGCGCCGATGGCAAACCAGTGTTGACATCTGCAGGCTTCCAGCTCACTCCGACCCACTCGATTAACGATAATTTCAACAGCGATCTGATCCATATTCCAGCGCTATGGCGCAACCCGCGGCCAGCAATAGCTAAAAATGAAGCCTATATTCCCTGGCTGCAAAAGCAATATCAACTCAACTCCAGCTTTACCGCAGTCGGCACCGGCGTATGCTTTCTTGCTGAAGCTGGCTTACTCGACGACAAACCTGCCACCACCCATTGGCACTATTTCGACCAGCTGCAACGCAGCTATCCAAAGCTGAAGCTTGCGCGCCAGCACTTCACTACCCAGGCCGGTAATATCTATTGTGCCGCCAGCATCAATGCCATGGCCGAATTAATTATGCATCAGGTCGAACGGATTTTTGGACGTGTGATTGCGCGCCAAGCACAGCGAAATTTTTTCCATGAGATTCGTAATCTCACGGAACCGGTCAGTTTTAGCGACCAACAGAAAGTTCATAGTGACGAGGCGATTGTGCAGGCACAGATCTGGATGCAGGATAATCTCAGCAAGCAACTATCCGTGCCAGAGCTGGCTGCGCAGCTTGGTATCACCACAAGGACTTTCAATCGGCGCTTTATGGCAGCTGTGGGCAAAACACCTGGCGATTACCTGACCGAAGTACGCATGACGTTTGCGTGTGATTTATTGAAGAATAGTGATTTGTCAATTTTAGAGGTAGCTGGCTACAGCGGCTATAACGATGCCAGTTGGTTTTCTACGCGCTTCAAGCAGTGGTCTGGGAATAGCCCGAAAGAGTATCGACACACTGTGCGTGGAAAGCTGTTCTCTACCGAGGTGAAAGAAAAGTCACCCCGGTAGAGCGTCCCCGGATTAGATAATTCTAACGCTCACAACGCCATCAACCCCGGCGATACTTGACTTGATACTGTCATCAATATTGCCCTCGACATCGATAATGTTGTAGGCGATATCTTCGCGGCTCTTGTTAACCATATCGACAACGTTGAGGTTAGCGTCGGCAAGCACTGACAGCACACTACCGAGAATCTTCGGGACATTTTTGTTGGTAAAGGTAATCCGCGTGCCGCCATTGCGTGACATTTTGATCTGCGGGTAGTTAACCGAGTTGCGAATATTGCCGTTCTCGAGGAAATCCATCAGCTGGTTGGCGGCCATCACCGCGCAGTTCTCTTCAGCCTCTTCAGTGCTGGCGCCGATATGAGGCATCAGCAGTACATCGTTACGGCCGAGCAGATCAGGTGTCGGGAAGTCGGTGATATATCCGGCAACCGTTCCTTTATCGAGAGCCGCAATCATATCTTCAGTGCTGACAATCTCTTCGCGGGCAAAGTTAAGAATCTTGGCCGTGCTCTTCATACCCGCAAGAGTTTTGCTATTGATCAGGTGCTTGGTGGCTGGAATAGCGGGAACATGCAGGGTAATAAAGTCTGCACGGGCAAGCAATGCCTCAAGGTTCTCCATGCGCTCGACACTGCTGGACAGCTGCCAAGCGGCTTCAACCGAGATGGCTGGATCGTAACCAATGACATTCATGCCCAAATCCAGTGCGAGATTAGCAATCATTGAGCCAATCGCACCGAGGCCAACAACCCCAAGAGTTTTTCCCTGCACTTCTCCGCCAGCAAAACGCTTTTTCTCTTTCTCAAGAAGCTTGCCCATCTCGGCCGAATCGGTCATCTCAGTGAGACTTTGCACGTAGTTCATGCCGCCGTAGATATCGCGAGAACCCATTAACAGTGCTGCCACAATCAGTTCTTTTACAGCGTTGGCGTTAGCACCCGGCGTATTGAATACAACAATGCCCTTCTCGGTGTAATCGGCCAAAGGAATATTGTTGACTCCTGCGCCAGCGCGAGCCACCGCAACCACCGACTCAGGCAATACTTCATCATGCAGCTTCTGACTGCGGAGCAAAACACCATCGGCATCAGAAATATCGCCAGATACCTGATAAGTATCAGTGGGAAAGCGGCTCAGGCCTTTAGATGAAATGGCGTTGTAAGTACGAATTTTATACATGATGTTTTAGGTTCCGGTTTTAAATCGTTAAACAATGTTTGCTACGTGAGTATGGTTTACCCAGAAACTTGCGTGTAGGCCCAATCGAGCCACGGCAGCAAAGCGTTTAGGTCAGATGCTTCAACAGTGGCACCGCACCAAATACGCAAGCCAGCCGGCGCGTCGCGATAGGCGCCGATATCGTAGGCAACCGCTTCCGTATCAAGCAACTTCACTGCCTGCTTAACCTGCTCGGGCTCAAGATCGAGTGTCAGGCAGACGCTAGTATTGGAGAGTTGGTCTTCTTCCTGAGCGAGAAAGTGCGCCCAGGGACGGCTGTCGACAAAGCCTTTAATCACGTCAAGATTGGCATTGGATTTGGCAATCGCTGCCGGCAGCCCGCCAATCGAGCGCACCCAATCGAGGGCATCAAGATAGTCCGCGACACAGAGCATTGACGGAGTATTGATGGTCTCGCCACGGAAAATACCTTCAATCAATTTGCCGCCCTTGGTCATGCGGAAGATCTTTGGTATCGGCCAGTCCGGGGTGTGGCTCTCGAGACGCTCAACCGCACGCGGGCTGAGAATCAACATACCATGACCACCTTCGCCGCCGAGTACTTTTTGCCAACTGTAGGTCACCACATCGAGCTTCTCCCAGGGCATGTCCATGGCGAAAACTGCAGAAGTCGCGTCACAAATCGTCAGACCCCTGCGATCATCGCTGATCCAATCCGCATTGGGGACTTTGACGCCAGCAGTGGTGCCATTCCAAGTGAAAATAACGTCATGGTCTGGATTGGCCTGAGACATATCCGGTAATTGACCGTAGTCAGCGGTATAACTGTTCACATTGTCCAGCTTTAGCTGTTTAGTCACATCTGTGAGCCATCCGCTGCCGAATGATTCCCAGGCAAATACATCAACTGGCCGTGCTCCGAGCACCGACCACATAATCATTTCTACCGCGCCAGTATCTGAGGCCGGAACAACACCAACTCGATAACCTTCGGGCAAGCCCAAAATATCAGCGGTCTCGCTGCAGGCGCGACCCAATGCTAGCTTGCCAACACTGGAGCGATGCGAGCGGCCCAGAGTATCGACATGCAGGTTGGTAAGACTGTAACCCGGCCGTTTGGAGCAGGGGCCGGAGGAAAAATTGGGGTTGGCGGGTTTAATCGTCGGTTTCATTGCTTGCGATAGCTTCTCTTAATGGTTTCTCTTGATTGGGGGAACAGCTTTTCTCGTTTACAGAGGGTCGAAAGGTATAGAGCGAGCTCGCAGTGTAGTCTGAGCGAGACGCGCTATAAATCGCTTTTACACATGGCGACTATTTGTCCAGACAATACTGCCAGAGGAAAGCGGATGTTCAGACCGCAGGCTAAGCCTATTTAACCACTGTGCGCTCTTTAGCAATAAGAAAGTCAGCAACGTTAAGCATGCCTTCAAAACCGCCTGCCATTCTTGAACTGATGCGGTATTTGCCGTTGACCACCATTTCCGGCGTGCCCTGAGTGCGATAACTGCGACCACGAGCCTTAGCCTGATTGACCATGCTGGTCATGCCAAAAGAGTTGTAGACCTGAGAAAACTTCGCACTGTCCACGCCAGCTGCGGCAAAAATAGGCACCAGATCTTTCTCAGACCGGACCGGCTGACGCTTGACGTGGATGGCCTCAAAAATCGGCATATGCACCTGATCGAGCACCTTCAACATCACGGCACTGTAGTAGGCGCGAGCATAGACCTCCATTGCAGGCTGCCAGACCGCGGGTGTACGCTGCACATCAACATCATCGGCCAGTGACTCAAACCATGGCTCCAGTACCGACTCAAAGTTATAACAGTGTCCACAGTGGTATGAGAAAACCTCATTGACTTCGACCTTTGACGGGTCAGCTGTTCTCACTGCCTGAGGTAATACTTCGTAGTGAATGCCGGCTTTAAATTTTTCCTCTTCAGCTGCACAGCCCCATGAGACAAACAGTAATGAGGTTAATAAAATGTAACTGGAAAGTTGTCGTAACATAATAAACTCCTGTACATCTGTTAATAGCGGTCAAAATCACGCCTATCGACCAGGTCGCGGTAACCGCTAGTGGTCCCCCGCATTACCTCAATGGACCAGATCAGTTGAGTCCTGAAATATAGTTGGCCACCGCTTTAATTTCTTTATTGCTCAGGCGCTCTGCAACGCCCTGCATAATTTTCGCGTTGGCGCCGCTTGCGCGTTCGCCACTGCGGTATTTCAACAGCTGGCTTTCAATATAGTCAGCGTGCTGTCCACCTAGCGCCGGATAACCTGCAGGGCCATTGCCCGTGCCGGCAGGCGAATGACAACCGGTGCAGGATGGAACACCGGTTTTGAGATTGCCGCCGCGGTAAACATTTTCACCCAACTCCAGCACTTGAGAAGGTTCGCTGTAACCGATCAGAGTAATGTCCTGGGCACCGGCAATCTGACGTTGCTGACTATTGTAGTAAGCCGCCATATCGTGCAGATCCTGATCTGAAGAGGCGTCGAGCAGACCCGTCATTTCAACAATTGCGCGCTCACCGGACTGGATATTTTTCAACTGAGTGTAAAGATAGCTTTCACCCAGGCCAGCCAGCTTGGGAAATGATGCAACCATGCTGTTGCCATCACCACCATGACAGCCTGCGCAAACCGCTACCTTGGATTTTCCTGCCGCTGCATCACCGGATGCCAGAACCTGGTTAGCCGTAAATGCTGCTACCAGACAAATAATTGTTAAAAAGCTTTTTTTCATGGTTAATCAACTCGTGCAATCCGCTAGAATGGGTTTCGTCGGTTCAGATGATGTCATCTGTCCCGTAGCCACGTCGGCTAAAGCGGGCGCATTATATACCAACATGCGCCAACTCTTACAGCGAGATAATGACCCTTTATTCATGGATTCCCCTCATATTGATTATAAGCGCGTGACATTTCTCACCAGCGCACCCTCTCTGAAACAATGTCCTGACGATCTGGGCTGTGAAATTGCGTTTGCCGGACGTTCAAATGCTGGCAAATCGAGCGCCATTAATACGCTGACACGAACCAAAGGGCTGGCAAGAACAAGTAAAACCCCTGGCCGCACCCAGCTGATTAACTTTTTTGAGCTGTCTAACGGTAAGCGCCTTGTCGATCTCCCCGGCTACGGCTATGCCAAAGTGCCTATCGCGATGAAGCGCGAATGGGACAAACATCTAGCCGAGTATCTGCAGATGAGACAGAGCCTTGCCGGCTTGGTTCTGCTTATGGATATTCGCCATCCACTGCAGGAGTTTGATCTGCAAATGCTCAACTGGGCAGCGCAAGCCGGTTTGCCCGTGCATATTTTGTTAACCAAATCAGACAAGCTCAAGCGCGGCCCTGCCCAGAGCGCTCTGCTTGGCGTCGAGCGCCATCTCCGCGATATGGATCCGGGTTGCACGCTGTTGAGCGCGCAGGTTTTTTCTTCGCTGAAAAAACAGGGGCTACCAGAACTCGAGTCGGTACTTGGGCATTGGATGAGCGCAGACTTTGTCGAAACTGCCGGCGGATGACAAAAGACTAAAAATCAACAGACAAAAAAATCCCCGGTCCAATGTGGACCGGGGTTCTGCGTTGCCTTGCTTGGGAGTTTCAGCGTTGCAGTTGCTTAGTTTGGGGGAGAGTAAGCAATCATGTCTTGCACTTAGTAAGACAGGCTAAAACGAAATAGTTCACAAAATAATTAAAAAAAGTGAAATTTATGCTAATTGTTCCGACGAGGGCCTGGTATAGGCCGTTTCACGCGGCACCTCGCTTGAAAACTGCCTAATGTGCCTCATCCCAGTTATCGCCCACACCCACGTCGACAACTAGCGGCACCAATAACTCAGCCGCACCCTGCATACGCTCACAGAGACCCTGCTTGACGATCTCAAGTTCAGGCTCGGGCACTTCCAACACCAACTCATCGTGCACCTGCATAATGATTTTGCTATGCAGATCGCTCTCTTGAAGCCAATTGTGCACATTAATCATCGCCAACTTGATAATATCTGCCGCCGTTCCCTGCATCGGCGCATTGATTGCAGTGCGTTCGGCGGCCTGGCGGCGCATACCGTTTCTCGAATTAATTTCGGGCAGATACAGGCGGCGGCCAAAGAAGGTTTCGACGAACCCGTTTTCCGCAGCGCTGTAGCGAATATTGTTCATATAGTTCTGCACCCCAGGGTAGCGGGTGAAATATAGCTCTATATATTCCGCGGCTTGCTTGCGGCCAATACCTAGCTGCCGCGCTAACCCAAATGCCGACATGCCATAAATAAGACCAAAGTTAATCGCTTTTGCACTGCGCCGCTGTTCACTGGTGACGTCTGCGGTGGCTACAGAAAAGACTTCCGCTGCCGTCGCGCGGTGAATATCTTCGCCGGCACTAAAGGCCGCCAGAAGGCTTGGGTCCTCGGAGAGGTGGGCCATTATGCGCAGCTCAATTTGCGAGTAATCCGCTGCCACCAGCTTACTTCCGGGCGCTGCGATAAAGGCTTGGCGCACGCGACGCCCCTCTGCTGTGCGGACTGGGATGTTCTGCAAATTGGGGTCTGAGGATGACAGCCGCCCGGTGGCGGTTCCAGCCTGATGATATGACGTATGAATGCGACCGGTAACCGAGTTAATCATGGTCGGCAGCTTGTCAGTGTAGGTAGATTTGAGTTTCGCCAGGCCACGGTGTTCAAGCAGTACTTTTGGCAGCGGGTAATCCAGCGCCAACTCTTGCAGCACTTCTTCCTTGGTAGAAGGAGCACCTTTGGCGGTCTTCTTCAGTACCGGGATAGCCAACTTTTCAAACAGTATTTCTCCGAGCTGTTTCGGCGAAGCGAGGTTAAACTGCTGTCCTGCAAGCTCCCAGGCTTGGGTTTCCAGCTCGGCAAGTCGTTCTGACAGCTCCTGACTTTGTTGAAATAATAATGTGTCATCAACCAAAGCGCCGGTGCGCTCAATGCACGAAAGAACGGGTATCAGCGGCATTTCAATAGCAGAAAAGACCTTACTCAAGGCCGGCTGCGCTGACACTTTTGGCCACAGCACCTGATGTAATCGAAAGGTGATATCAGCATCTTCAGCGGCATAGGGGGCGGCCTGTTCCAGTGGTATCTGGTTAAAGGTCAGCTGTCCCGCCCCTTTGCCTGCGATATCGGTAAATTTCACAGTCTCTTCATTGAGATAATTGAGCGCTAAGCTATCCATATCATGACGCGAGGCCACCGAGTCAACAACATAGGATTCAAGCATGGTGTCAAAGGCAACGCCACGCAGGCTAATGCCATGCTGGGCCAGCACACTCATGTCATATTTCAAGTTTTGACCGATTTTTTTATACGCCGGATCTTCCAGATAAGGGGTCAGTGCATCAAGCACATGCTCGCGGTCAAGCTGCTCTGGAGCGCCCAGATAATCGTGAGCAAAAGGAATGTAGGCGGCCTCTCCAGGCGTCACTGACAGGGAGATCCCCACCAATTTAGCACTCATATAGTCGAGGCTGGTGGTCTCGGTATCAACAGCGACCAGCTCGGCGGCTTTTATCTTGTCGATCCAGGTGTTTAGATCTGAATCGGTTAAAACAACATGATAATCTCGGCTGATCTCGGGATGTGGCTCTGGGCTAACCTCAGCATTTGTGTCTGCTGCTGCAGCGGTGGTTGTTTTGTTGACGGCTGCAGAATCGCTTGATGTATCACCGGACTGGACCTCTTCGATCCACGTTTTAAACTCCAGATCCTTGAACAGCGCCAGCAGTTCCGATTGATCTGGCTCGCCATTGCGTAATTCGCTGAGGTGGACGGACATTTCAACATCAGTTTTGATGGTTGCCAAAGTATACGAGAGATAGGCGAGCTCTTTATTTTCGGCAAGTTTGGTGGACATGGTCTTGGCTCCGCGAAATTCGAGGCCGGCGACGTCGTCCAGACGGTCATAGATCGCGTCCAGTCCACCAATGCCCTGCAGCAGCCCCAGCGCAGTCTTCTCGCCCACACCTGGAACTCCTGGAATATTGTCAGATTTATCACCTAGCAGCGCGAGATAGTCGATAATCAACTCCGGCGGGATACCGAATTTTTCAATCACCCCTGCCCTGTCGAGCGTTACGTTGTTCATGGTATTGATCAAGGTAATGTGTTCATTGACCAGCTGGGCGATGTCTTTGTCACCGGTAGAAATAATCACCGGCTGTTGAGCTGCTGTGGCTTGCACTGCCAGCGTACCAATCACATCATCGGCCTCGACGCCGTCAATAATCAGCATCGGCAAACCCATAGCCCGAATAATCAGGTGGATCGGTTCAATCTGAACGCGCAAATCATCCGGCATCGGTGGACGATTCGCTTTGTAGGCAGTGTAAATCTCGTCGCGGAAGGTTTTTCCCTTCGCATCAAAGACCACCACAACCGTGCTCTCGGGATAGTCCTTCTGCAGCCGACGAATCATATTGATCACACCTTTTACGGCACCGGTCGGCTTGCCTTTGCTATTAGTCAGGGGTGGCAAGGCGTGGAAGGCACGGTAGAGATAAGATGAGCCATCGACCAGAATCAGCGGGGTATCTGTGTTCATATTTTCAACAATTGTTAGCTGTCAGAGGGAGTTCGCAGGATACACGATTTAGTCAATCCTGTTGATAATTGATCACCTCAGCGAGAAATTGAAACGCCTTAAAAGCAGCTTTTGAAGCGCATCGTCAATGTCGTCATAAACTGTGTATAGCTTTCGGCAGAGAGGGGCTGGTCAATGCCCTGAATATCCACTTCGATTAATTTTAACGAAAGCTCATGCGCAATTGCTCGAGCGTCTCGGTCGGCATATTGTGGCTCAACAAAAACGCAACTAGCCCTGAGCGCAGTGGCGTCCTTACGCAGCTGGTAAAGGCTTTTGGCGCCCTGACTGGCGCCGCT
Source organism: Porticoccaceae bacterium (assembly GCA_024644595.1). Lineage (GTDB taxonomy): Bacteria > Pseudomonadota > Gammaproteobacteria > Pseudomonadales > Porticoccaceae > HTCC2207. The sequence continues at coordinate 353,782 of JAHEHL010000002.1, forward strand.
GACACTGCGTATCGACAGGCCGGGCTGGAGATGAAATGCGTCGGTAAAATGCCCTAACGCATCATGATGCACAAGAAAATATCGCTCATGCCATGGCGCCAACTCTGCAGTTAGTCGGGCTATCTGCTGTTCGCTGATAATCGCTTTTTGTTCAACCCCGAGTCGGCGCTGAATATGCCTCGCTATCTGATTAGCATTTTCTGGGTTGAGCCAGACGTGAGGGTCATAGTTAAGGCCTTGGTGATTATGCTTGTGGCTGTGATCATCCGCCGCGAGGGAATGCGCTGATTCGCTTGATGCAGTGTTTGGCTGAGCGAGCTGTAATGACTGGATTGTGAGCAGTTTGTCTTGTGCTATTAGCGCCATAGACTTGGCGATCCGGGACTCAAAGCTATTGCCAATCCAGACGATCAGATCCGCCTGCTCAAGCTTCTTCAGCGCCGAGACTGGCAGGGAGACGTCGTGCGCTGACTGTGCTGCCGACTGCAAATATTCCACCCGAGCCTGATTGCCGAGCGCAGACTGAACAATAATGGCCAACGGTTTAATTGAGGTCACAATAAACGGCTTATCAGGGCTTTCTTCACTGGCGAGAGGGCTGGGGCCAGCGAGCGCTGCTTGCCAAACCACTATCAGTCCCAAGACCAAAATCCACGAGAAAACGTTATAATATATCTTTTTAGCCATAGACTGGGCTGCTCCTGAAAATCGGATGGTGAATACTCTTTATTGTTATATTATAACGTTTCATTAAACAAAAGTGACGCTGTATACTACCGGTCTATCAATTCAACTAGCAGAACCGTTATGTTGACCAATTCAAGATTAGTCCACCAGCCCCATGATCATGGCCGCTGTATCAATGCTGCCCTCAGTCGCGCCCGCGAACTGTGTGCAGCGAAAAATGCACGGCTGACGCCGACCCGAGAAGCCGTGCTGCGCTTACTCTGGCAGAGTCACCAACCTCTCGGCGCCTACCAGTTACAGGATCAGCTGGCAAAGCTCTCCGGTAAAACAGTCGCCCCGCCGACCGTTTACAGGGCAATTGAATTTCTGCTGCAATTGCAGCTGATCCATCGCCTGGCATCACTCAACGCCTATATCGGTTGCCCCTTTCCTGGCAGCAACCACAGTAATTTATTTTTGATCTGCACGGTCTGTGGCAGTGCCGCCGAGGTAGCTCACAACAGCCTTAATGAGCTGCTGCAAAAGGCCAGTGATAAGGCTAACTTTACTCTGCAGGACCAAACACTCGAGCTGTTCGGCCTCTGCCCCAACTGCAGTTTAGCGGCGCCTGGCGAAAAAGCCGCAACCTCGGAGAATACTTAGATGTCAGAGCCGCTGATTACCCTCGACCAGGTCAGCAAATCGTTTGCCCGACGCCCGGTTTTATCAAATATTTCCATGCAGCTTATGCGCGGGGAGATTACCACATTAATTGGCCCCAATGGCGCCGGAAAATCCACTCTGGTAAGGATTATTCTTGGGCTTTTGCAAGCCGATAGCGGTTCGGTAACGCCTTCCTCAGAACTGGAAATCGGTTATATGCCGCAGAAGATTCATATTGACCCAACGCTACCTATCTCAACCTGTCGCTTTCTACAGCTGGCCAATACCTCTCACAGTGCCTGCCACCACGCGCTGGAGATGGTCGGCATCGAGCATTTGGCAAAGGCGCCGATCCAAACTCTCTCTGGCGGTGAAATGCAGCGCGCACTGCTGGCTCGGGCAATTGTTCGAAAGCCTAATTTTTTGGTGCTTGATGAACCGGTGCAGGGAGTTGATGTAAATGGTCAAAACGCACTCTACCGGATGATTGCTGACCTCAGCAAAGCATTACACTGTGGTGTGCTAATGGTGTCCCACGACCTCCATCTGGTGATGTCGGCCACCGACCATGTCATCTGCCTCAACCAACACATTTGCTGTCAGGGCAACCCTGAACAGGTGACAAAGGACCAGGCTTATATCGATATCTTTGGTCAAACCACGGCGATTTATGCTCATCAACACGACCATCATCACAGCATTCACGGAGAAGTGGTGGATGCCATGGGCAACCACCAGCATGGGGAGGGCTGCAGTCATGACTGATTTTCTCTTCAACGCATTGCTCGCCGGGCTCGGTGTCGCACTGGTCGCAGGGCCTCTAGGTTGCTTTGTGGTGTGGAGGCGCATGGCCTATTTTGGCGATACGCTGGCCCATTCAGCGCTACTCGGGGTTTCTCTCGGAGTGTTACTGGGCATCAATATCAGTATTACCGTGGCCGCTGTTCCACTGCTAATGGCTCTGGGCCTTGTGCTGCTCGAGCAGCGTGGCATCCTCTCACTGGACACTCTGCTTGGTATTCTCTCACATTCCGCGTTGGCAACCGGGCTAGTGCTTATCTCGCTGCTGCCAGATGTTCGTGTTGATCTAATGTCACTATTATTTGGCGACCTGCTGTCAGTCACAGTCGATGATCTCTGGATTATTTATGTGGTTGCAGCCTCTGTTTTAGTTCTGCTGCTATTACTGTGGAAGCCGTTGATCAATATTACCGTGCATACCGAGCTGGCCAGCGTCGAGGGGGTGAATGTCTCTGTTGTTCGTACGGCACTGATGTTGATCACCGCTCTGGTAATTGCGATTGCAATGAAGATTGTCGGTGTGTTGCTAATTACTGCACTGCTGATTATCCCTGCTGCCACGGCGCGACGAATCAGTAGCACCCCCGAACAGATGGCGGTGATGGCCAGCCTTGTGGCGATGCTGACAGTCGTTATGGGACTGGCAATGTCATGGTACAGCGACGCCCCAGCCGGGCCGTCGGTGGTGGTCTGTGCCGCGCTACTATTTTTACTTTCGCTAGCGGCGCCTCAGCGAGGCTAGAACGAGTGAGCCCTGCCAACCTCAGTCGTGTTGCCGCTCATAGGACGCAGTTATTGAGCGCCAGGTTTGACGCATGGCTACCTCACCATGAGGCGCTTTGAAAAAGCCATGATAATGGCCCCTAGGGTTTATCAAGACCAACTGGGTACTGTGATCGACGGTGTAATTATCTCCTTCAAGTGGCACTTTGTTGTAAGCAATATTGAGCTCGGCCGTCATACGGCGAATTAAATGTTTGTTGCCGGTGACGCCGACAAAGTCAGCATTAAAGTAGGGCACATACTCCGCCATTTTTTCTTGCGTATCTCGCTCGGGATCAAGAGAGACCATTACTACTTGAAGTTTTTCCTGTTCGTCCGAGCTGAGGAACTGATACATCTGCGCCAGCGTTGCCATGGTGGTAGGGCAGATATCCGGGCAGTTGGTAAAGCCAAAGAAGAGGATCGTCCAATGGCCTCGAAGGTTCTCTAAACTAAAGCTTTCACCGCGATGATCGAGCAGCTCAAAATCGCTGAAAATGCGCGGCTGGCTAAGCTCAATGGCCCCATTGGTTCGCAACTCTTCTGCAGACATCAGTACCGGCTGGCTCATACGCCAGATAAAGCCTTTGATAACCAGTCCAATAAAAACCAGCACAAAAACAATGGTCAAACGAATTCTAGTTTGTTGGGTCATAGATGATGCTCCAAGCAGCCTGCGTGAATAGATTAAATAAACTGGGTCGGCTCAATCAAATAGTGATCGAGCAGCATGATGCAAAACAGCGCCATCAGATAGGTGATCGAATACTTAAAGGTTTTCATGCCCGACTCATCATCGGAACCCCATAGCATAACCAGCGACCAGTAGAGAAACCCCAGCCCCAGACCGAGGGCGCCAGTGAGGTAGAGCCAGCCAAACATTCCGGTAAGGAAGGGCAGAATGGTAATAACAATCAACAATAGGGTGTAGAGCACAATATTGATTTTTGTATATTGCTCGCCGTGGGTAACCGGCAACATCGGAATCTCGGCGGTGGCGTACTCTTCCTTGCGGTGAATCGCCAACGCCCAGAAATGTGGCGGAGTCCAAGCGTAGATAATCAGTACCAGAAGCAGGGCGTTATAGTGAATCTCCCCAGTCACGGCAGTCCAACCCAGCAACGGGGGTGCGGCGCCGGCAAGACCACCAATAACAATATTCTGCGGTGTGGCGCGCTTTAAAAACATGGTGTAGACAAAGGCATAGCCAATGAGTGAAGCCAGCGTAAGCCAAGCGGTCAATTGATTGATGAATACCAGTAAAACCAACATTCCGAGGATGCCGGTGGTCAGGGCAAACAGTATCGCCTGGCGCGGCGTCATACGGCCGGTGGCGACGGGCCGGTTGTGGGTGCGCGCCATCTGGTTATCAATTCGACGATCGACGATATGGTTGACCGCAGCTGCGGAACCCGCACAGAGAGCAATACCGAGGTTGCCGAACAGCAAAACCTGGAAAGAGACAAACCCTTCAGTTGCCAGCAGCATACCGATCAGTGAGGTGAGAATCATCAGCGCAACCACATTGGGTTTGCACAGTTCCAGATAGTCTCTCCAACTTACTGATTGAGTCTGAATTTGAGTTTCCTGCATAGTCCTATTCTCTTATAGCGAGCAATTTAATGGCGATCGGGTGAATACTTTAACAGATGCTTGAGATCCTCGAGTAGCCCGGTAACCTCTTGATCTTGGGTGTAATAGAGGATCACATCATTGTCCGGGGTAACCACAAAATAACGCGTGTCACTCATATCCCAAACCATGGACGTGGCGGCCAGTAACTCGCCAAACTGCTCCAGCCCGGTCTGCTGAACCGTCAAGAAAGGGTGAGCGAGCGACAAATCATCGAGCTCCTGCTGGTCGAGCTGCTCAGGATCGGCAAGATAGACACGCTCTGCGCGGCGGGTTAATTTACCCAGCAAAATATGGATCTGGCGGGTTTCAAGGATCACTTTCTGACAGTGTTCGTCACAGCTCTCTCCTCCTGCAATAAGAACCTTCCACTTCATGGAAGTCGCCGCATGCTGTTCAAGAGCGCTGCTAATATCGATCGCAGGCGTGATCAGATTGCCCTGATTGGTGGTCCCAAACAGCTCTATCATACGCTGGCGTTGCTCTTCGGTCGTCGGGACCATCAAAGTTCCGGCTAGCATCACTCCGCCAACCATCAGCAACATGATCCAGATTTGAATCTTCATACTCTTGTTGGCTGGACCGTTCTGTGTGCTCTGTTCATTCATCGTTTTGACCCTTTCGTTTCTGTTTAAGCCATTCCATCAGATTGGAGTTTGCAGCCACCGTTAATAGCAGCAACACTGCAGTCATAACAAACCATTGCACTGCATATGCAGTGTGCTTCTCCGGCTGAACCGCTACGGTCGGCCAACCAGTGCGGAGTGCGCCAGGCGAATCACTGGCAAGACGTAATTGATAGGGAAAAATGTCTTCAGCATAGAGTTGCTGCGCGCGATCAGCCGACATCCAACCAACCCTCTCAGGCCAATGTGTAACCAAACCAACCCCATCATCAAGCTGAAAGCCGCCTTTTAAAACACGGTACAGGGAACCACTCAGTCGCACCTCTGATTCAACAGGCGTGATCGCCGGCAGCTGGTTACGATCGAGAGAAGCCTGTACCCAGCCGCGATTAACCAGCACTTTTTGCGCGTAGCCTTTAACGGTTAGCAGTTCAAAAACTTCGTATCCTGGCCTTCCATTGCGAACCCGATTATCCAGAAAAATCCGCCTACTTGCATCCAATTTACCAACCAGCCATACCGCGCGATAGCGGAGATTAGCGGCGTCATCCAGCTCTGCCGCTGTGATCGGCTGTGCCTGCTGATTCTCAGTATAGTGAGAGAGGATCTGCCGTTTTTCAGCCGCGCGCTCAAGTTGCCAAAACCCCAAGCTGATCAGCAACGGCGTCATCAGACAAGTGAACAGCAGAATTTTCACATTCGGCTGCCAACAAAATTTATCGGCTGCTAACTGGGGCTCTGTTATCATCTGTGTTTAAATTCACCTTTTAATCAAGGGCTCTTCCCATGCTTTTAAAAGCTACTATTGTTATCCTGTTCATCGCTGTTGTTATCAGCTTGTTTGGCGGCCTACGATTTCTCGTCAAAGATCTAGGCGGGGATAACAAAAAGCGCCTACTCTATGCACTTGGCATCCGTATTACCTTAGCGGCACTTCTTTTGGGAACTATTATATATGGCGCTTACACCGGCCAGATTAATAGTACGGCTCCATGGGATAAAAAGCTTCATCCCCGAGTCACTATTCCTGTCGAGCAACCCGCACCAGAATCAAACCAATAGCTTAAACAAAAACGGCCGGGCGTTATGCCCAGCCGTTTTACCCACCTTTATCACTGCGGCGAAGTTAAGCCAGCACGTAGACAAAGATAAACAAGCCAACCCAAACCACATCGACAAAGTGCCAGTACCATGCCGCAGCTTCAAAGCCGAACTGATCGTCATGAGTGAAGTGCCCTTTGAGTGAACGTAAAAAGGCAATCAGCAACATCACGGTACCCAGCGTGACGTGCGCGCCGTGAAAACCTGTCAGCATAAAGAACGTCGTGCCATAAATGCCCGACTCCAGAGTCAGACCCATATGCTGGTAGGCTTCAATGTATTCTTCCGCCTGCAGGATTAAGAAGATCACTCCCAGGGCCACTGTGATACCCAACCAAGTAACAAACTTTTTGCGATCGTGATTTTTGAGCCCTGTGTGCGCAATGTGCACAGTAAAGCTTGAGGTCAGAAGAACTAAAGTATTCCACAAAGGCAGCCACTGCAAAAGGCGATCCCAGCCGGGGAAACTCATCGACTGCTCCGGGCCAGAAAACTGAGCTGCTGCCCCATTTGCTGCCTGATCAGGAGTGACCATGACCGGCCACTGAGTTTCATAGCCCGGCCAGAGCAGGGCATTGTTAGCAACAGCGGCATCAGTGGGCGTGTTATCAAACATGCCAAACGCTGCTTCGCCACCAAGCCAAGAGTTAACAATGACACGGACGTAAAACAGTGCGCCAAAGAAGGCAGCAAAGAACATTACTTCGGAGAAAATAAACCACAGCATTCCCAGCACGTAGGAGTGCTTGAGCTGATGACTTGCCAGGCCCCGCATATTTTCATCAATGACGGTGCTCCACCACTTGTACATAACAGCCGCCATGATCAACATTCCGACGAGGAAAATCATGTTGGTGCCGCCCAACACCCAAGTCGCTGCGCCGTAAGCGATCAAACCCATACCTGCCGCAGTGATAATCGGCAGCTTGCTCTGTTCAGGGACGTAATAACTGCTTTCTGTTGACATTGTTGCTCTCCGTTTTGCTCTCTACAGATGCGTATCGAAATTATTGTAACTGTGCGACCGGGCTGCTGACGCTGTCTGTAATATCAAACAGTGTGTAGGAGAGCGTCAAACTGTTAACGCTCGCCGGCAAATCCGGATCGACAATAAATATAAGGTCTAACTCAGCCTTTTCGCCTGCGGCCAACGGCTGATTGTTAAAACAAAAACACTCAGTTTTGTGGAAATAATCCGCGGTGTTGTTTGGCACCATGCTCGGTATAGCCTGAGCCACCATATCTCTACCGGTCGTATTGTGGGCAAAAAAGGTCACTTTACGAGCCTCTCCTGGATGCACCACGACATGGTGTTCGGTTGGCTGGAACACCCAAGGCATCGACTCGTTATTGGAGGCCAAGAACTGAACCTCCACTTCACGTGATGTATCGATCTTGACTTCAACCGCTTCATAGACCCCTTTGGTCTTGCCGCCCAACCCTGTAATTTCGCAAAACAGGTCATACAAAGGCGGCATCACAAAAATGGCAAACGCGAACATGCCAGCTGCTAATAAAAGCAGCTGGCCTAACAATGTTCGATTGGAGCGGTTGGCTTCCATGGATTTGGCCTCTTACTTGACCGTTGGTGGCGTAGCAAATGTGTGATAGGGCGCTGGAGTTGGAACAGTCCACTCTAGGCCTTCTGCACCTTCCCAAACTTTGGGGTCGGAAACAGGCTTGCCGTTTCTGATAGTCATCACCACATTGAACAGCAACATCAGCTGCGCGCCACCATAGATGAAGGCACCAACACTTGAGACCATATTCCAGTCAGCGAACTGCAGTCCGTAATCCGCGTAGCGTCGTGGCATGCCGGCAAGACCAAGGAAGTGCTGTGGCATAAAGGCAATATTGAAGCCGACAAATGCAACCCAGAACTGCACCTGACCCATCGTCTCGTTGTACATCTTTCCACACCACTTTGGCAGCCAGTAGTAGATCGCCGCCGTGCCACTGAATACCGCACCCGCCACCATGACATAGTGGAAATGTGCAACCACAAAGTAGGTGTCGTGATACTGCATATCCGCTGCCGCAATCGACAACATCAGGCCTGTGAAACCACCGAAGGTAAACAGGATCACAAATGCGATGCTGAACAACATTGGTGTTTCAAAGGTCAATGAACCTTTGTACATGGTCGTGATCCAGTTAAATACTTTCACGCCTGTTGGCACAGCAATCAACATAGTGGCGTACATAAAGTACAACTCACCTGCGATTGGCATACCCACAGTAAACATGTGGTGAGCCCAAACGATAAACGACAGGAAGGCAATCGCCGCGGTCGCATAGACCATCGACGAATAACCAAACAGAGGCTTGCGACTAAATGTCGGAATAATCTGTGACACAACACCGAAGGCTGGCAGGATGATGATGTAAACCTCGGGGTGACCGAAGAACCAGAACACATGCTGGAAAAGAACCGGATCACCGCCACCAGCGGCGTTAAAGAAGCTGGTGCCAAAATTGATATCCATCAACATCATGGTCACTGCGCCGGCCAGAACAGGCATAACGGCAACCAGCAGGAATGCTGTGATCACCCAGGTCCAGACAAACAGTGGCATCTTCATGTAGGTCATGCCTGGAGCACGCATATTCATTACCGTAGCGATAATGTTAATGGAGCCCATAATGGATGACGCACCCATAATATGCATAGCAAAGATAAAGTAGTTGACCGAGTCCGGAGCATACGTTGTTGACAGCGGCGCATAGAATGTCCAACCGAAGTTAGGACCGCCACCATCCATGAACAGCGTTGAGGTCAGGATTGCAAAGGCAAACGGCAGAATCCAGAAACTCAGATTGTTCATACGCGGCAAGGCCATATCCGGCGCGCCGATCATCATCGGAATCATCCAGTTAGCCAAGCCAACAAATGCCGGCATAATTGCACCGAAGACCATCACCAAACCATGCATGGTGGTCATTTGATTAAAAAATTCAGGCTTTACAAGCTGCATACCCGGCTGAAACAATTCAGCTCGGATAACCATTGCAAAGAAACCACCGAGCAGGAACATTGCAAAGCTGAACCACAGATACAATGTACCAATGTCTTTATGGTTGGTGGTGAATAACCAGCGACCTATACCTTTAGCGGGACCGTGTGCCATTTTTATACTCCTCCCTTACTGGTTTTGCTTGTAGTTGAGAACATCGACAGGCTGAACAACGTCACCCACATCATTGCCCCAAGCGTTGCGTTCGTAATGAACAACTGCCGCGATATCAACTTCTGAGAGTTGGTCAGCAAAAGACTGCATAGATGTGCCAGCAACGCCATTAATAAGAATACCGATATGGCCCTCCGGGGGACCCAGTGCAATCGGACTGCCTTTAAGTGCCGGGAAGACGCCTGGAATTCCTTTACCATCCGCCTGGTGACAGCTAGCACAACTGCGCGTGTACACCTCTTCGCCGCGAACCATCAACTCGTCGAACGTCCAAGTTTTGCCGATAGTCGACGCATACTCAGCCGCTTCAGCTTTCTTGCCTGCCAGCCATTCGTTGTATTCAGCTTCTTCTTTTACTTCAACAACAACCGGCATGAAAGCATGACCCAAACCGCAGAGCTCAGTACACTCGCCCACATAAATACCGGGCTGATCGGTCTTCGCCCAAGCAGAGGTAAACAGGCCAGGAACTGCATCGCGCTTAACACCGAAATCGGGAACCCACCAGGAGTGAATCACGTCATTGCCGGTAATCAGGAAGCGGACTTTTTTGCCAGCCGGAATAACCAGCGGCTGAGTCACTTCGCGGAGATAATGCTCGCCTTTGGGCGCACGGCCATATATTTCATCCGAGGAAGTATTGAGTTCACTCATGAACTTAACGCCTTCACCGACATATTCGTACTGCCACTTCCACTGGTAGCCGGTTACCTTGATATCAATATCGGGGTTTTCGGTGTTGTAGACTTTCATCAGTGCAGTGGTTGCAGGAACCGCCATAACAATCAATATGATCGCCGGGACAATCGTCCACAGAAGCTCTACAACAAGATTTTCATGGAAGTTTTCAGCCACCGCTCCACGGGACTTGCGATGCGCGTACATCACGTAGAACATAAAACCAAAAACGCCAACACCAATAACGGTACAAACCCAAACCATGATCATGTGAATATCATAAGCGGCTTGACTGACTTCGGTGACACCTTGGGGCATATTGAGCTCCCGTCCAGTGCTCGCAGCGATTGCGCTTCCAGCAAAGGACAATGAAACAACAAGGCTCAATAGACTCAAGAAAAGTGCTTTCGCTCTTTTCGACATCGCTTGTTTCTCCGTGGTAATTGTATTTTGAAACACTTAATTTTGCGGGCTTATAACCCTCTTGAAAAATGGGCCGGCCCGAAAGCCGCGGCAGTATACCAAAGCAAATCTGTGATCACTACTGTAAAACCGCCCCAATTGTGTTGCCACAAGCTTGTGATCCCGCCTACGGCAAGCAAAGTTAGGACAAAGTTGTGGCGCTGCGAAGATTATCTGCTAGATTTACACCATAGTTATCGGGTTCAAGCCAACTAACATTGATGGGAACAGACCCCTTCACTGGGGCTTTCTCCGCAAACCATCATCACCTAAAGAGCGTTATTCATGGCTCCACTGTCAGCCCAAAGCAGCGAATTTCTGGTAGCGTATCTCAACGAGCGCGTGCAGCATTTGCACTCGTCTATCAGGCTGCGAGAAGGGGACGGCACCGCCGCGCTAGCATCTTTTATTAAAAAATATATCGACCTGGTACCCGACTTTCTCGGCGCCTTTGACGACTTCCGCGCCGCCGCTAATGTCAATGGTGAAATTGCCCGACAACTGACCACAGCCCGCGAGTTTCTTGAGGTTCCGGTCGATATTATGTCCGCAGAAGAGGGCCTTGAAGCAAGCATGTATCAAGCTTACTTGGCGCACCGACTGCTTGAGGACCTCAACGACACACTCAATGTTCACTTCAACTGCCCGGTGATTCCAGTCAATATGACCAGATCGAATTTAATCGTTCATCATATTATCGGAGAACCCTTTGCCAACCAGATCGACAGCGCTATTCAATTGCTTAACGACAAGTTGCTCTCGTCAATCAAGAACAATTCCGAGCTCAGTTTAAAGCTCCTCGAATACACCAGCAGCCTCGGCCTAGATCCATCCGAGCGCTTTCCCTGCTTAACTGAATCATCCAACATTCGCCTGCTCTTCAAGAGCCAGAATTCACGCGTCAGGCTCAACTAAAGGCGACCAACCGGTCAAAAGTTAAGGGTCGATCAGCTTAACAGTGGAGATTTGGCTCGCCCCATTATCCGGAGAGGCACTGACCCGAGTTTCAAGCTCGCGTGGCGCTGAGAGGACCCGCATTTGATCGAGAAATCCGCAACTGACACACTCTCGATAATCAACGCCCTGTTCTGAAAACGCCTGAACTTTATCCAGCAATCCGCACTTGGGGCAGGTAACACCGGCTATAAATCGTTTTTGGGTTGAAAAAGCCATTTAAAACTCATCACAATAGGGACCCTTATTATATCCGGCATAACAGCATATGGATCACTCTTTTCGCCCTCACCTGCGGTCTTTTAAAGGTATCACCCCAACTCTCGGCCAGCGGGTCTACGTTGATCCAGCGGCAACGGTTATTGGCGATGTCCACCTAGGCGATGATGCTTCGGTATGGCCAGGCGCAGTCATTCGAGGCGATATGCACTCCATCAGAATCGGCGCCCGCTCCAATGTTCAGGACAATGCCGTGCTGCATATAACGCACGCCAGCGATTTCAACCCTCGAGGCTGGCCACTGCAGATTGGAGATGATGTGGTGATAGGCCATCGCGCGGTGCTGCATGGCTGCACTCTGGGTAATCGAATTCTGATCGGCAATGGCGCCATTGTGAATGACGGTGCAGTGGTTGAAGATGAGGTTATTGTTGGAGCCGGCTGTATGGTGCCACCTGGCAAGACCTTGGGCAGCGGATTTGTCTATGTCGGCAACCCCTGTAAAACCCTGCGTCCCTTGTCAGACAGTGAGCGAGCATTTTTTACCTATTCTCCGGCCAATTATGTCAGGCTCAAAGATCAATATCTGGCAGAGCAACACTCCAGCTGATCGGGCAGCTACCATTGCAGTGTTCGGCAGGTCTACATACTCGCGCGCAGCAACTGGATAATCGGCCCAGTATTTGGTCTCACCTGACGCCAGATAAAAAATGACTCAGCTGCCTGCTCAACCAACATCCCCAAACCGTCAGCCACCGAGGCACCTTGGCGCCTGCCCCAGCTCATAAACGCCGTCGGCTCGGCAGCATAGACCAGATCGTAACAGGCAGAGCCTGGCGCCAATAAATCGTCTGGAAGGGGCGGCAGGCTGCCGGTCAGCCCGGCGCTGGTGCCATTGATGACCAGATCGAATTCCTGCCCAGGCAACATATCAAACCCGCAACCAAGAATATAACCCAACTCAGCGAAGCCTTTGGAGAGATTCAGCGCCTTGTCCAGAGTGCGGTTAGCGATGACTATATGCTGCGGCTGTTCTGCTAGCAGGGGCTCGAGCACGCCACGCACTGCACCACCAGCGCCGAGGATCAGCACGCGCTTGGCGCGAATCTGCCAACCGAGGTTTTTCACCATATCGGTAACCAGTCCAGCGCCATCAGTGGTATCGCCCAACACGGTGCCGTCTTGTTGCATAGTCAATGTGTTAACCGCGCCGGCTCGGCGGGCGCGAGGGGTTAAGCGTGCAGCATAGGAGTAGGCGTCCTGCTTAAAAGGCGCGGTAATATTAAGGCCTTTCCCCGCCGCATAAAAAAATGCACTGGCCGCGGCCTCAAAGTCGCCCAAGTCGACTAACTGCTTGCTATAACTAAGATCCTGACCAGTTGCCTCAGCAAAGGCCCGGTGAATCTCCGGAGATCTGCTGTGCTCTATCGGATTGCCGAAGACCGCATAATGATCAACCATGTCAGACCCATTCCCTGCGAATAAGGTAATCGCTGTAGAGCTCAGCCTCCGGGCTACCCGGCTCCGGCATCCAGTCATACTCCCAGCGCACCAGAGGGGGAAGTGACATCAAGATCGACTCGGTACGGCCACCGGTTTGCAGACCAAACAGCGTACCGCGATCATAAACCAGATTAAACTCGACATAGCGCCCGCGACGATAGAGCTGAAATTGTCGCTCACGATCACCGAATTCGGTCGCGTGACGACGCCGCAATATAGGCACGTAGGCAGCGCAGAAACTGTCGCCAACACTGCGCATAAAAGCAAAGCTCTGGTCAAAACCTAGCTCATTGAAGTCATCAAAAAATAGCCCGCCAATGCCCCGCGGTTCGCTGCGATGTTTTAGATAAAAGTAATCGTCACACCAGCTTTTTAGGCGCGGATACAGATCCGCCGAAAAGGGTTCACAACTGGATCGAGCCGTGTCGTGCCAGTGCTGACAATCTTCATCGTTACCGTAATAGGGCGTAAGGTCATAACCGCCACCAAACCACCAAACCGGGTCCGCGTCCTCTTTTTCAGCAATAAAGAATCGCACATTGGCATGGGAGGTCGGTGCATAGGGATTTTGCGGGTGAATGACCAGCGAGACACCCATGGCCTCAAAGCGACGACCAGCTAGTTCTGGCCGGTGCTGAGTAGCTGAAGCCGGCATCTGATCACCAAAAACATGGGAGAAATTGACCCCGCCTTTTTCGATCACAGCACCGCCAGCCAGAACGCGACTGCGGCCGCCACCACCCTCGTCACGGGTCCAGCTCTGCTCCTGCCATTCGCCGCCATCAACAGCGCCAAGCTGGGCGCAAATACTATTCTGCAAGTCAAGCAAATACGCTTTGACTGCTGCTTTATCGATGCTTTTATCCTTCACGAACCACGTCTCCGCTGGCTAAGTATCTGATCTCACTCGGTTTGGCCGCGCCGCCAACGGCGCCAGGTGTAACAAAATCAAGGGCCTGTGCGAAATACTCTATCACCTGCTCGGCACTGGTTGCCGCCGGATGCGCCTGGGGATTAGCCGAAGTAGATACCAGAGGCCCACCAAATAAACTGCACAGCGCAGACGCCAGAGGGTGATTAGTCACTCGCAGCGCCAGCGTATCATGGCCACCACTAATCCACTCGGGCGCAACACCATTGTTTGATACAAGCCAAGTAGTAGGCTTCTTCTGCGGCGTGTGAAAGCGCGCCAACTGTTCAGGCGCCAACCCTTTGAGAAAAGGTTTCAGCTGCGCCGAGTCGGCGGCAATCAGAATCAGGCCTTTGGTAACACTGCGTTTTTTCAGGTGAAGTAATTTCTCCACCGCCTCTCTGGACCAGGGATCGCAACCCAAACCCCAGACAGACTCCGTCGGGTAGGCAATCACCGCCTGCTGTTTAAGCAGCTTAACTGCGCGGCTAACCTTTGGGTCGCTGATCCAGTCGGTCACGGATGAATTATCCGTTTTTAAGCTTTTCCTGCAGCGCTGCGTCTTTGGCGATAATCGCCGCGGCATTTTCAGCGCGCTCTGCAACAAGCTTCTCATGCATAGACGAATCGGCAACCCCGATGATTTGCGCCGCCAGATAAGCCGCATTCTTAGCGCCCGCTTTACCGATGGCCACCGTGGCAACAGGAATACCGCCGGGCATCTGCACGGTCGACAACAGGGCATCGAGGCCATCCAGAGAGCCATTGATTGGCACGCCGATAACCGGACGTAATGTGGTCGCAGAAACAGCGCCGGCAAGGTGTGCAGCCATGCCTGCCGCACAGATAAAGGCGGCACAACCACGAGCGTCCGCATCGGTGACATAGTCGTGTGTTGCCTTGGGCGTTCGATGCGCGGAGGTCACCTTAACTTCAAAGGGAATATCGAACTTTTTCAGAATTTCAAAACTGGCTTCCATTACCGGCAAATCGGAATCGGAACCCATAAGGATTGCAACGAAGGGCTTGGTCATTTTTTACTCACCTGTTAAGAAAGAAGCGGAGGCTACCGGAACTTGCAGAGCTGCGCAATAGCTGCTGTGGCGATGTATTCGACCATATTAACAGTGACGTTCACCCAACTCTTTGGTAGCTGCCATTCTGACGTTCAACCAACCCTTTCATCTCCAGCGCAACTAGTAGACGCGACAATTCGGCAACAGAAAAGCTGCCTTCTGCAGCGAGAAGATCCATAGCTACCGGCTCGTATCCGAGCAGTGCTAACAACTGTACTTCATCGTCGTCCAGAGCGTGTTCGATCACCGAGGTGTGCCGGGCTGAAGAGGTTGCGCCGGCAGGTTGCGCCATTCCACTTAACGAGCCAGCCAGTTCAGCAACAATTTCTTCAGCCTTCTCGACTAGATGTGCTCCCTGTTTGATCAAATAGTGACTACCGCGACTCTGAGGGTTGTGAATCGAACCTGGGATGGCGAAGACCTCACGATCCTGCTCTACAGCATAACGGGCAGTAATTAACGACCCGCTTCGCAGCGCCGCTTCGACGACCAGGACACCCAGACTGAGGCCGCTGATAATACGGTTTCTAGCCAGGAAATGCCTGGCTACTGGTGGGCTGCCGGGCTCAAACTCGGTAATCAGTGTTCCGCCTTCGTCGATAATCTGCTCAGCGAGTTTGAGATGGGCGCGGGGATAAATAATGTCGATGCCAGTTGCCATCACTGCAATGGTTTTGCCCTTGCCGTCGAGCGCACCGCGATGCGCGGCGCCGTCGATACCATGGGCGAGTCCACTGGTAATGGTAAATCCACCACTGGCAAGATACTGGCTCCATAAACGAGCGTTGTCGGCACCCCCACGTGTCATCCGGCGACTGCCAACCACTGCTATCTGTGGCAGATGTAAATTTTCAATATTGCCGCGCACATAGAGCAGCGGAGGAGCGCCTACTATTTGTTTTAGTAGATCAGGATAGTCAGCGCTGGTGATGGGCAACAGCCGCGCGCCACAGCTTTCTATGCACTGTTCAATGTTATCCAGCCTTTGCCGCCAGCTTTGCTGTTGGTATTGCTCGCGGACACGACTCAAGAGCGCGCGAAAATGGTCCGGATAGTGGCTGAGCGAGTGCTCAAAAAGATCTGTGAACGAAGCCCTGTGATCAAGGAGTTGGCGCTGAGAAGCAGAAGTAAAATTGTCCAGCTGCTGAGACACCAGCGCGTAGTGACACTCCCTGTCCATACTGCGTTCCTTATTGGCTTTTAATTATTTTCAATACTCGACTAACCGTGCTGGCTTAGTAGCGCTTACGGATTGCGCAGAATATCGCCAAGGTCAATTTGTCGGTCAGCCTCCATAACCAAGGCAAAACTCATTTTGTTATAGGTGTAGAAAACCATCACCAGGCCGATACGCTCTTCGGGCAACCGAATGCGCTCCTTGGCAACGCGGTCAGCGACCGTATCTCCACGTTTAAAAATTGCCAGTGTATCGCCCTCCTGCAAGCCATCACGCGTACCACGATTAACGGCAATAACATCCAGCGCACCGGCATTGCGCACACCGTCTTCAATACTCAATACTGACCCACTAATCTGCCGTTCAGGGGCACGTGGATAAAACATTGAGGCCAGGGTACGCTGCTCCGAGACCAACAAACGGTCTTTAATACGAATTTCACCGTTGGCGCGGGTGGTGTTCAAAGTGGCGATGTCATCTGCGATGACTTTAATTCTGGCCCCACCAACCTCCGTAGCCCTTATGCCCAGAAGCTCATTGGTCTCCGGATCAATGTAGGGCTCCCCACGGCGATAAATACCATAATGTGGAGCGTTAGGAGCGAAATCTCCACGTGCATAAAAATCGTCACCCATACCCACCAGTACGCGGCGTTCGGTTCCACTCAACACATAGGGCGCGGCTTCTAGGGTGGCATCGTCAGTCACGCGGGTATGCGACAAAAAATTGTCGATCACATCTAAAGGCAGCGCACTAATTGCCTCGGCGTGGTCGAGACTGCGAATGGTTGGAGAGAGTTTGACCGAGCGGCTGCGCTTGATCCGGAGCTGTGGCACACCATCGACGTATACAAGCGAGATAATGTCCCCGGGGTAAATCAGATGCGGATTGTCGATTTGCTGGTTGGCATACCAGATTTCTGGCCACATCCAAGGATCGCGTAAAAACAGGGCCGAAATGTCCCAGAGAGTGTCGCCCGGCTTTACCGTGTAGCGGTTGGGTATATCGTGCTTGACTAAAACAATCGGATTTGCCGGCGCTGAAGCGTTAGAGTCAGACTGACTGGAATAAGGGTCACTGAAGGTAGAGAGACTAAGCGCACTAAAAAAAATCAATAAAAGTATCGGCGGGAACGGGTGAAATCCAAATCTTTTCATATCTCTGAGTCCTTTCTCCGGGCAGGGTTAGTGTATAATTTCTGTCATCTTGCGAGGTGCGGATAGCTGATGAGCTGGTGGATGGACAAAAAGTACCGCCGGGTTAGCTTAATGGTAGCAGCGCTTTTAACTTTTTTTCTAGAATTTCATCACATTCACTATGGCCATATTAAACATACTTGAGTTCCCCGATCCCAGGCTGCGCACAGTGGCCAAGCCGGTTAGCAAAGTCGACAAGAAGATCAAACAGCTTGTCGCCGATATGTTTGACACCATGCAAGCGGCAAATGGTATCGGTCTGGCCGCGTCGCAGGTGGATGTCCACCAACGTGTTATTGTTATGGATTTGGGCGACGACAGTATTGGCCCCCGAGTGTTTATCAACCCGGAAGTTGAGGTGCTCGACGACAGTACCAATCCCTATGACGAGGGCTGCCTCTCGGTGCCCGGGTTCTATGAGACCATCGATCGCCCTGCCCATGTCATGATTCGTGCGCTCGACGGCGACGGCAACCCCTTTGAAGAAGAGGCTCACGGTCTGCTGGCGGTCTGTATCCAGCATGAGATCGATCACCTCGAAGGCAAATTGTTTGTCGATTACCTGTCGACTTTTAAGCGTCAACGCATTCGCAAAAAACTTGAAAAAATCCATCGCCAGAATGCATAGGATATTGCCAGCTTGAAAATTGTATTCGCAGGAACGCCTGACTTTGCCGCGGCGCACCTGCAAGCGCTGCTCAACTCCCCCGATCATTCTGTTGTTGCTGTCTACACTCAGCCCGATCGACCGGCCGGCAGGGGTAAGAAACTGACACCGAGTCCGGTGAAAGAACTCGCTCTTAAACATCAAATAGCGGTCTTGCAACCACTATCATTAAAACCGCCGGAACAACAATGGGTGCTGGCCGAGCTACAGGCCGACATCATGGTGGTGGTGGCATACGGGCTGATCCTTCCGCAACCGATTCTCGACACACCGAGACTCGGTTGTATTAATGTACACGCCTCAATTTTGCCGCGCTGGCGCGGCGCCGCACCGATCCAGCGTGCAATTGAAGCGGGCGATACCGAAACCGGCGTGACCATAATGCAAATGGATGCCGGGCTCGATACGGGTGCCATGTTAAGTGTCTCGCAGTGCACTATTGAACAGGATGAAACCAGTGCAAGTCTGCACCGTAAACTTGAACGGCTCGGCGCACCGGCACTGCTACACACACTAGACAACCTGGACGTTGGCTGTGTCGTCGCAGTCGATCAGGACGACCGCCTAAGCTGCTACGCTGCAAAAATCGACAAGTCTGAGGCGCTTATCGACTGGACCCAATCGGCACAAACTCTCGACAACCAAATTCGTGCCTTTAACCCCCTGCCCGCGGCGTATACCACCCTGGATGATCTGCGCATCAAAGTCTGGCAAGCACAGCCCCAGAGCCAGGTTATACCCGACAGTCACAGACCGGGCCAAATTATTGCTGCCGATAACCGCGGCCTTTTAGTCCGCTGCGGAGAAAACAACCTGCTGCTCAGCGAAATTCAACTGCCCGGTAAATCACGTATGGCGGTCAGCGAAATACTTAAGTCCCGTGCCGAGTTGTTCGCGCCCGGCACACAGCTGGGCGCCTGATGAATACCCGCGCCGCGGTGGCCGAGGTAATTGCCCAAGTACTGCGCGGCAAATCACTTTCTGCACTATTTCCGGAATACAGCCATAAAGTAGCCGCAAAAGAGCTTAGCCTGTTCAAGGAGCTCTGCTTTGGAACGCTGCGCTGGTATCCGGCGATTGAGTTGTTATTACAAGAGTTAATGCAAAAGCCATTGCGCGAAAAAGAATATGAAGTTCAGGGTCTGCTGGCCAGTGGCCTCTATCAATTGATGCACACCCGCATCGCCGATCATGCCGCACTCAATGAGACGGTTGCTGCGGTCATAAAACTCAAACGTCCCTGGGCAAAAGGCTTAGTCAATGGGGTATTGCGCAACTTTCTCCGTCAGCGCGATGAACTGGAAACCAAACTAGGCAAAAACCCGATATATGTTCGCGCCCACCCCCAATGGCTGTTGGACAAATTTTTTAGCCACTGGGGATCAGAGATCGCACTGCAGATTATCGATGCCAACAATCAACGCGCACCGATGACCTTGCGAGTCAACCAACGTAAACAGTCGCGCGCGGACTATCTCGCGCAATTGACGGCCGTCGATATTGCTGCGCGCGCTACATTGTTTAGCCCCCAGGGTATCCTCTTGCAATCGGCAACCGATGTTGCCGAATTGCCCGGGTTTGCCGATGGCGCAGTCAGTGTGCAGGACGAAGCGGCGCAACTGGCAGCATCGCTGCTCGAGCTTGAGCCTGAACAAAATGTCCTCGATGCCTGCTGTGCGCCGGGCGGTAAAACTTGCCATATTCTCGAAATCCAGCCAGAGCTCAGACAGCTAGTGGCCATTGAGTTGGAAGGTCGTCGCACCCAGCGCGTCGAGGACAATCTTCAGCGACTCGGCCTGGAAGCTCAACTTATCGTGGCCGATGCCGGTAAACCGGAGACCTGGTGGAACAAGCAACTGTTTCAACGCATCCTGCTCGATGCTCCCTGTTCAGCCAGCGGTGTGATCCGACGACACCCGGATATCAAACTGCTGCGCAAACCAGCAGATATTGGTAAGCTAGCCGCAGTCCAACTGCAGCTTTTGCGCGGCCTTTGGCAGACATTAGACACAGAGGGTATATTGCTTTACGCAACCTGCTCGGTGTTGCCGGATGAGAACGATCAGGTAGTGGAAAAATTTTTAGCTGAGACCCCCGACGCCGAGCTTTATACAATTGAAGCGGACTGGGGCATCACAACCAACTGTGGGCGCCAGTTGTTTCCCGCAGTCGATGGTAACGACGGGTTTTACTATGCGAGATTGCGTAAAAGCCGCCAGAAGCAAGCGGATAACAAGCCGGAAGAATAATGAAGATAGTAATAGTTGGAGCAGGGCAGGTCGGTGGGACACTCGCAGAGAATCTGGCCCGTGAGTACAACGATATAACGGTTGTTGATATCAACGAGGCCACGCTGCGCGGCCTGCAGGACCGCCTGGATATTCGCACTGTTGTCGGCACCGGTTCGCACCCTGACGTGCTGGTTAGCGCCGGGATTGAAGAAGCAGACATGCTAGTGGCGGTCACCAACAGCGATGAAATCAATATTATCGCCTGTCAGGTTGCCTATTCTCTGTTCCACACACCAACCAAGATTGCCCGTATTCGAGCGCGTAATTACACCAATCCCAAATACAAAGAAAAGCTTTTCAACGATAAGCATATGCCAGTCGATGTGATGATCACACCGGAGATGGTAGTCAAAGATTACATTCAAAAACTCATTGAACAACCAGGTGCCCTTCAGGTGCTGGATTTTGCCGATGGCAATATTCAGCTGGTCGGCTTGCGCGCGGTCAAGGATGGTCCTCTGGTCGGCCAGAAGCTACGCACATTAAAAGAGCATATGCCCAACGCAGATGCCCGTGTGGCGGCCGTGTTTGGCAAAAATGGCGCTATTTTCCCCACCGGCGATACCATTATCGAAGATGGTGACGAAGTCTTCTTTGTCGCGGCGAAGGAAAATATTCGCAAGGTGATGAGCGAACTCCGGCGCCTGGAAAAGCCCTACCGCAGGTTGATGATTGCCGGCGGCGGCAACATTGGTTTTAGCCTCGCCAAAGCGCTGGAGCGAGACTACAACATCAAGATCATCGAGTACTCCACTGACCGTGCCAGACATCTCTCCGAACAGCTGAATAAGAGCGTTGTGCTAAATGGTTCGGCGACTGATCAAGAGCTATTGCTCGATGAAAACATCGATAAAACCGATGTCTTTCTGGCGCTGACCAACGATGATGAGGTCAATATTATGGCCTCGCTACTGGCGAAGAAGCTTGGGGCCCGCAAAGTGATGACACTGATCAGCAATCCGGTCTATGCCGACCTGATGCAGGGCGGGGTGATCGATATCGCCATCTCGCCGCAGCAGGCAACTACTAGCTCACTGCTCTCCCATGTCCGCCAAGGCGATATGGTATGCGTACACTCGCTTCGACGCGGTGCTGCAGAAGCGCTGGAAATTATTGTTCACGGTGATGAAAAAAGCTCAAAGGTTGTCGGCCGCGCCATCGGCGATATCAAGTCGCCTCCCGGCGCCACGCTGGCCGCTTTGGTACGCAATAATGAAGTACTGATTGCACACCACGATACGGTTATTCAAACCGGCGATCATGTGATTGTGTTTGTGGTCGATAAAGCCAATACCAAGGCCATCGAAAAACTGTTTGCTGTGAGTGTTAACTTTTTTTAGGGCGTAGCTGCTAATGCATCTCAATGTTATAGCCAGAGTACTCGGGTTGCTGCTGATGATCTTCAGCTTGACCATGCTGCCACCAATTCTGGTGGCGTTTTTATATACTGAAAGCACCGCCGACACTTTCTTTATCGCCTTTGCCATCACCCTCGCAGTGGGGCTGATATTTTGGTTGCCATCAAAACAGGTCACCACTGAAATGCGGACCCGCGACGGGTTTTTAATCACGGTTTTCTTCTGGCTGGTGCTGACTACGTTTGGTGCGCTTCCGTTAATGCTTTCCGACGCGCCCCACCTCAGCTTTATCAATGCACTGTTTGAGTCAGTCTCCGGCTTGACCACAACTGGGGCCACGGTGATCTCGGGGCTAGACGACCTGCCCAAATCAATTCTCTATTATCGACAGCAACTGCAGTGGCTGGGCGGTATTGGTATTGTGGTGATCGCCGTTGCGATCCTGCCAATGCTCGGTGTCGGAGGTATGCAGTTATATCGGACAGAAACACCCGGACCGATGAAAGACTCCAAACTGACACCGCGGATCCGAGAGACCGCCAATGTGTTATTTAAAATTTATTTAGCGCTCACAGTTGTCTGTGCCTTGGCGTACTGGCTCGCCGGCATGTCTGCTTTTGATGCTATCAGTCATAGCTTTTCCACTGTCGCGATCGGCGGTTTTTCAACCCATGATGCCAGCATTGGCTTTTTTGACAGCTCAGCCATCATGGCCATTTGCGCCTTCTTTATGGTGATTTCAGGCATCAACTTTGCGCTCCATTTCCATGTCTGGCATGACAAAAAGCTATCACATTATCTGGCCGATCCCGAGGCGCGGATGTATCTCTATTTGCTGCTCGGAGGTATCGTTATCACCTGCCTCTATCTCTATTACAGCGGCACCTATGGCTGGAATGAGAGCCTGCGGCAAGGCGGCTTTCACCTGATTTCAATTATGACCACCACCGGCTTTACCAGCGATAATTTCAGCGGCTGGCCGACATTCCTGCCATTCTTTTTGCTGTTTTTATCTTTCTTTGGTGCCTGTGCTGGGTCTACCGGTGGCGGCATCAAGATAGGTCGTATGCTGATTTTGGGCCAGCAGTGCATTCGTGAGATCTATCGTCTCGTGCACCCCAATGCTCTGCTGCCAATCAAGATTCACAATCGCCGCATCCCCGATCGCGTTGCCGATGCCATCTGGGCTTTTTTTGGGGCTTACCTGGCCATTTTCTATCTCATGGTCTTGCTGCTGCTGGCATCCGGGCTGGACTATGTCACCGCTTGGTCGGCGACCGCCGCATCGCTGAACAATCTTGGTCCCGGACTCGGGGAGGTTGCAATCAACTATGCTGAGTTAGGTGGCTTTGCCAAGTGGGTGCTGTGCTGGGGAATGCTGTTGGGCCGACTTGAAATTTTTACTCTGCTGGTGCTTTTTACCCGGACTTTCTGGAAGAACTGATGGGGTTACAGTTTATCTGCATAGAGCGCCTTTAATCTTACGTCACTGATACGACCATGATTGAGGGTGGCCGACGGGTCAATCAAAACATGTTTATTCATCCCCTGCCGGCCCAGCAACATGCGGTAGCCCATACTGTCGCGATTAGTCAGTGTCAATTCGATATCCCAGCTCAACTTGCCCAGTACCATGGGCACTTTGATCACATAACGTTGTTCCGCGATGCCACTTGTGCTTTTCACTTTGCGGCGATCCACAATCGGCGCTTCGCAGCGAAATGAAACCGTCCGGGTGCGCTGCAACGGGTGCACATCAAAGGATACCCACTCGACACCATCGCGAATAAAGGGACTGATGTTGAAGGCATGCAGAGCTGAGGTTTTGGCGCCGGAATCAACCCGCATCTTGATCGCGGGGATATTCAATTCCGGTAGCTGGCACCACTCGGAACGCCCGACGATAATTTTTCCCCTTGGTAGTGTGGGCACCGGTCATTTACCTCGTGCATTGTAATAAGCTTCTTCAGAGATTCCGTGATAAGCGCTGGACTGTGCCGCAAAGGCACGCATCGAGTCGGCGATACGCTTAGTCAGGGGATCCTCAGCTGCCAACTCGGCAATAACATCGGCGGAAAGACGCTGAAATTCGGCCAGTACATCATCTGGCAGTTTTCTCACCTGTACCCCATGCTTTTCAACCAGCTCTACTAGCGCGGCGTTATTTCTTGCTGTGTACTCATCTAGCATATCCTGATTAATTGCCCGAGCGGCAGTTTCAACAATCGCTTGTAAATCGTCTGGCAAGGCTTCCAGCGCCTGTTTGTTAACAATCAGCTCCAGGGCCGGGCCAGGCTCATGCCAGCCGGGGTAGTAGTAGTATTTGGCTACCTGATAAAAGCCGAAGGCTAAATCATTGTAGGGGCCAACCCATTCTGTCGCGTCAATCACGCCGGTCTGCATCGAGGTATAGAGCTCGCCGCCGGGGAGGTTTACCGAAATGCCTCCGGCGCGGGTAAACACTTCACCGCCGAGGCCGGGGATACGCATTTTCAGCCCTTTAATATCGGCGATGGAATTAATCTCGCGATTAAACCAGCCAGCCATCTGCACACCGGTATTGCCACCGGCAAAGGGGACTAAATTAAACGGTTCATAGAGTTCTCGCCACAGTTCGAGACCGCCGCCGTAATGCAGCCAAGCGTTCATCTCCTGGGCGTTGAGCCCAAAGGGTACAGCACCGAAAAAAGGGCTGGCTGGAATTTTACCTTTCCAGTAATAGGCTCCTGAATGGCCCACTTCAGCGGTTCCCTGAGAGACCGCATCGAAAACCTCGAGGGCAGGCACCAGCTGACCAGCGCCGTAAACTTTAATCTTCAGGCGGCCATTACTCATACGCTCAACCGCTTCAGCAAAGTGCTCCGGTGCCAAGCCCAGGCCGGGAAAGTTTTTCGGCCACGAGGTGACCAGCTTCCATTCAAAGCGCTGCTGGGATTGCTCGCCGTCAGCAGGTGCGACCTTGTCACCGCCACCGCAGCCAATCAGTGCCAGATACAGCAGTGCTACACAGGCTTTACGCATTTCGTTCCCCTCTTTGTTATCAATACCTCTACCTTAACCGCTGTTATAGCGCCATTAAATTGGCCGAGGCTAAAATCAGTATTTTTGTACCCACATCGGCAAAGTTGACGTGCACTCTGGCGCGCGGCCCATTGCCCTCAAAATTCAAAATCACTCCATCGCCATAGACCTGATGATTGACTCCCTGACCCAGAGCAAAACCGGTCTCACTTCCGGAGTCGCTTGCCAGACCGCTACTCAATGAACTAGCCGCATAGCTGGTTGGCCGGCTAATGGTACTCTGCAAACGCACCTCTTCAATCACCTCTTTGGGAATATCCCTGACAAACCGCGACACTGAATTAAACGATTCGCTGCCGTAGATAGACCGGCTCTCGGCAAAAGTGAGATAGAGTTTTTGCATCGCCCTGGTTATACCCACATACGCCAGTCGACGCTCTTCCTCAAGCCGACCAGGCTCATCTAAAGACATTTTGTGGGGGAATAAATTTTCCTCCATGCCAGCAATAAACACCAGCGGAAACTCCAGGCCTTTGGCGCTGTGTAAGGTCATCAACTGGACTGCGTCTTCATCCTGATCCGCCTGACGATCGCCGGCATCCAGGGCCACCTGGTCAAGGAATTGTGGCAGCTCTGGCTGATCTCTATCTTCCGCTTCAAAGTTGCGACAGGCACCGACAAGTTCTTCAAGGTTTTCAACCCGGGCCTGACCACGTTCACCTTTTTCACGCTTATGCATCTCAATCAACCCAGAGCGCTGAATGGCATTTTCCGCCTGTTCATAGAGTTGCAGCTCATCCAACTGGCCACTCATCTCGTTGACCAACTGCAAAAACAGCGCGACAGCATTGGTTGCCCTGGCCGGTAGTCGCTTTTCAGCGATAGTTTTTTCGGCCGCTCGCCACAGCGAGATCTGCTCATCGCGCGCCAGTTCGCGAATCGCCTCGACGGTGCGATCACCGATTCCGCGAGGCGGCACATTAACCACGCGCTCGAAAGCGGTATCGTCATGGCAGTTCAGCATCAAGCGCAAATAAGACAGGGCGTTTTTTATTTCCAAGCGCTCGTAAAAGCGCTGGCCACCGTAAATGCGGTAGGGGATATCCGCCTGTAACAGGGCAGCCTCAAGCACTCGCGACTGAGCATTGGAGCGATAGAGGATGGCAGCATCTTCTCGTCGATTGCCCTCACTGACCCAGCTGTGCAGTCGATCAGCAATATAGCGCGCTTCATCATGTTCATTGAACGCTGCATACAGAGCGATGGGCTCGCCTTCACCACAGTCTGTCCAAAGGTTTTTCCCGAGGCGCTCGGCATTGCGTGAAATAACCGCATTAGCAGCACCGAGAATATTGGAAGTGGAGCGATAATTTTGCTCCAGCTTAACCGTGTGAGTGTCAGCAAATTGGCGTTCGTAACTGAGAATATTCTCCACTTTGGCGCCGCGCCAGCCATAGATGGACTGATCGTCGTCGCCCACTGCGGTGACATCACTGACCTTCCCAGCCAGCAGCCGCAGCCAGGCATACTGCACCGCATTGGTATCCTGAAACTCGTCGACCAATATATGTTTGAAGCGCTGCTGATAGTGCTCCAGTACCGCGGGATGTTGCTTCCACAGTTCGAGTGCCCGCAGTAGTAACTCCGCGAAATCGATTACCCCGAGGCGATTGCAGGCCTCCTCATACTCGCGATAGATTCGCAACATCACTGCCAGATAGGGGTCGCCGGTCTCCTGAATATGGCTGGCTCGCAAACCCTCGTCTTTTTGCCCGTTGATCCACCACTGCGCTTGTTTTGGGGGCCAACGCTGTTCGTCAAGGTCCATACTGCGCATCACTCGCTTAACCAACCTAAGCTGGTCATCAGAATCGAGAATCTGAAAATTTTCCGGCAGGTTAACATCGCGCCAGTGAGCCTTAAGAAGACGATGAGCGAGACCATGGAAGGTACCCACCCACATGCCACGCAGCGACATGCCCAACAAAGCATCAATTCGCTCACGCATTTCCCGGGCGGCTTTATTGGTAAAAGTCACTGCCAAAATACTGTAGGGCGACAGATTGTCGACCTGAATTTTCCAGGCAATACGGTGCACCAGCACGCGAGTCTTGCCACTACCAGCGCCTGCCAACACCAACAGGTGCTGCTTGTCACTGGTAACCGCTTCTTCTTGCGCCGGGTTTAATTTGTCGAGTATCGGGGTCACATCCATGGGGCTGTATTCTAGCAACTTGTTTCGCTTTGATGTTGGCCATTATCTGCTTTGAAGCGAGATTATCGTTGCCATCTGAAAACCACACATGAAGATTTTTTTACTACAAAACTGGCATTATTCACCGTTATCTTGTAAATTTTTTACATAAATTAATTTGGTGGAATTATGAAACCGGCACAACTGACACAAACTATCTGCGACACCTTGATCGATCTGCGCAAGTCCGAACGCAAGGTCGCAGAATTCGTTCTCAAAGAGCCGCTTGGGGTTATTCGAATGCGGATTGTTGATCTGGCCCAACAGGCCGGTGTCAGCGAACCCACCGTGGTGCGCTTTTGCCGCGCAGTGGGCTGTCACGGCTTCCAGGACTTCAAATTAGCATTGGCACAGCAGTTGGCCTCGAGCCCGAGTTATGGCCAGATCGCCGTTACAGACGCCGACTCGACGCGGGAATACACGCACAAAGTTTTTGATTCAACCGTCGATACCCTTCTCAAGGTTCGTGATAGCTTGGCGCTGGAAAATCTTGAAGCCGCAGTGGCAGCCGTTTGTAACGCACAGCGAGTAGAATTCTATGGCTTCGGCGCCTCTGCTGCAGTGGCGTTTGATGCTCAGCACAAATTCTTTAGGTTGCAGATCACCTCGGCGGCCTACTCCGATCCACACCTGCAAAATATGTCCGCAACTTCGCTGCATCCGGGCGATGTCGTTATTGCCATCTCACAATCGGGGCGGACTGAAGCGTTGCTTGATTCCATGGAACTGGTCAAGGCTGCCGGCGGCATTGTTGTGGGGCTGGCGCCCAGTGGTACGCCAGTGGCACGCAGGGCAACCATTGCCATTGAAATTGATGCCAAAGAAGATATTCAGATTTATACGCCACTGTCATCACGTATCGCACACCTTGCGGTGATAGATGTTCTGGCTATTGGTGTGGCGCAGAAAAAAGGCCCGCAACTTCAAGCTCACCTGCAGCAATTGCAGGCCGGGCTCTCCTCTCTACGGAGTAATTAATCCCCTCACCACAGATTTGGCAACGTCTTTGTGGCGCTGCTTTTTTTAGTCTACGTTTAGCTCAACGGCTGCGCGGCACTTTTCTATGAAGTGCTCTGTAAAGTATCTGCAAGATCAAAGCGAAAGCCGTGGTGTTTTTAACACGCCAGACGTTGTTTCACTCTGCGTGCTTAAAAACCAAAATAGCTTAATAGTCGTTTCCCAAAAAGGAGCAAACCTATGTCATACGAAGAGGGTAATTCAAAACTTGCGGTGTCGACCGGAAAAGTCTTTTACGCGACGCTGGCAGGGACCGCAATTGTCATTATTACCGCCGCGATTATTTATTTTGCCGCACTGGCACCGGCCGCAATCGCATTAATTGTACTGGGCGCTGCCGCACTGCTGTTAATTTTAGGTGTGGTCGCATTTCGTGCCCTGACCTGTGCGATCAAGGCCTATTATGCCTCCAACCCGGCAGGCGCAGCGGCGGCCTATGGCTTCCCAACCTATGCAGCACTAAAAGCGTCATGGCCTTGGGCAGTTAGAATAGTTGCCTGCTGAAAGACTGGACTCAAGACAAAAAAATAGCGTGATAATTGGCGGGTTTTGCCGTGACATAACTCGCCATTTTAACCCTCAAGTGATTACTCGTCCTGGTAATCCTTTTCCAGGACACCAGTCTCTTTTAATGTCTTGATGAGTTTTTCCAAGCGCACATAAGCGACTAACCCCATAATGCCAAAGACAAACCCCATCACTGCCAACCCCTCCATAATATTCCCCTTATACATCACTCGACAGTCACAGCTGTAGGAAAGTTGCGACGCTGGTCGTTTATTATTTTAAGACAAAAAAATAAATAAAAGAGTTTTACCTTGCTATATGTGATTGATAATATTTTTTATTTGCACTGACTATCACCATAAATCTGGTTTCGATAGTGCAGCAACACACTCAAACTTGATTGGTGTGTTGGGAGCATTATTTTTATTTAATTTCATCCCTGTCCAACCAAAAGGATATTCCAATGGGTATGGTGGAACGAATAAGCGTCCAATTTCTTCCTTGAAACCAAATCGTCCATAGTAATCGGGGTCACCATAAACCAGTAGAATGTCAGCACCATCTTTGGTGAGCATATCTATTCCAGATTTAATGAGAGTTGAACCAATACCTTGGTTCTGATGTTCTGGAGACACAGCAAGTGGAGAAAGAATGTATCCAGAGGTACCAGAAGTAGTTTTCAAAAATATTGGACTATAGCAAACATAACCAATCACTTGATTACCTATCTCAGCAACCAATGACTTGATTGGTGGACTAGTGGTTTCTTTGAAAAGGTCAGCAGCAAAATTACTAATGGCTTTGTTCTCTTCATCAGAAAACGCAGTTGCAACAACCTTTTGAATTGAGTCCAAATCTGTTTCTTGAGCAAGTCTAATAGTTATCATTTTTATCCGCTGTAATCGGCGCGTTTAGGAGATACATTCTTAAAGTCTCTCTTTCACGTTTATGCCTAACATTCAATCTGTTATCCCGCGCTTGCTTCTTCAAGAGGGAAAACACATGAGCATTCTGGAACTCATGCCCTCTAAGAGTTTTATATCCATGTTCATTCAACCAATGAGTAATCTTACGAGAGCCCATACGTGACGCATGCTCCCGTTTAATCGTTTTGGATAACAATTCATGGTAATCAGAAAAGTGTGAATGCCAAAGGTGAGATGTTCTCAAAGTCACGGTGAACCACAAATAGCCCTCAATAAACTACGTCCATTGGGAACTACTCCACCGTGACGGATTTGGCAAGATTTCTCGGTTGATCCACATCCGTACCCTTTAGTAGTGCGACATGGTAAGAGAGCAATTGTAATGGCAGAGTATAAATTATAGCTTCAAGGCTTTTCGGTACATGGGGCATATTAACAACCGTGGTACCCGGCTCACTGACAAAGCCGCTGTCGGCGTCGGCAAAAACAAATAATTGGCCACCTCGCGCGCGTACTTCATGCAGGTTAGATTTGAGTTTTTCCAAAAGCTGGTTGTTCGGAGCGACCGTTACCACCGGCATGTCTTCGTCCACCAGTGCTAGAGGGCCGTGCTTCAATTCACCTGAAGGGTAGGCCTCTGCGTGAATATAGGAAATTTCTTTCAGTTTAAGCGCGCCTTCAAGCGCGATCGGGTATTGCTCGCCACGACCGAGGAACAGTGCGTGATGTTTGTTGGCAAAGGATTCCGAAACAGTTTCGATGACGCCATCCAGTTCAAGTACCTTAGCGCACAGCGCTGGTAATAGATGTAAATTTTGCACCAATTGCTTTTCCATCTCTGAACTCAAACCAGTATGGCGACCAAGAGACAGAACAAACAGCTGTAACGCCACCAGCTGGGTAGTAAACGCTTTGGTTGAGGCAACACCAATTTCAGGCCCCGCCAACGTCATCAATGAAATATCTGACTCACGGACCAGTGAGCTATTAGCAACATTACAAATCGCCACAAAACCGAGGTAGTGGCTCTCTTTAGCCTTGCGCAGTGCTGCCAAGGTGTCGGCGGTTTCGCCCGACTGTGAAATCGTCACAAATAATGTGCCAGCAGGAACTGGCACTGTTCGGTAGCGGTATTCACTGGCAACTTCGACCTGACAGGGCACGCCGGCATATTCTTCCAGCCAGTATTTGGCCACTAGCCCGGAGTGATAGCTGGTGCCACAGGCGATAATGTGGATATTTTTGGTCTCACTAAACAGTTTGTCAGCCCGATAGCCAAAAATCGCTTCACGGATATGATCATCGGCGAGTCGGCCAGCCAGAGTATTGGCTAACACTGTCGGCTGCTCAAAAATTTCCTTCTGCATAAAGTGGCGATAATGCCCTTTTTCAGCAATCTGATCAGCCTCATCGAGTTTATCGATTGGGCGTTCTACGGAGGCACCGGATTGATCAAAGATACGATAGCCTGCGCTCGATAACTCAACCAAATCCCCTTCCTGCAGAAAAATAAACCGGTCGGTGACCTGGCGCAATGCCATTTGATCCGAGGCGATAAAGTGCTCGTCAATACCCACGCCAATCACTAATGGACTGCCGCTGCGGGCGCCGATTATGGTGTCGGGATATTGATCAGAGATAACGCCTAACGCGTAGGCACCATCGAGGCGGGCAATGGTCTGTTCAACCGCGGCACGCAAGTCGCTCGCGGTTTTCAAATAATGGTGTACCAAATGTGCAACCACTTCAGTGTCGGTGGCGGAGACAATTGTATAGCCCAGGCCTTTGAGCTCAGCGCGCAGCTCGTCGTGATTCTCAATAATACCGTTATGCACCACTGAGACGCCGGAGGAATTATGAGGGTGCGAATTTATGCTGCTCGGCTCGCCGTGGGTCGCCCAACGGGTGTGGGCAATTCCGGTCATACCAGCGAGCGGATCTCTCACTGTAACGCTCTCCAGCTCGGCGACCTTTCCCAGTGTTTTGCGTGTCTGCAGAGCTTGCGTGGCATCGATAATAGATAACCCTGCCGAATCGTAACCGCGGTATTCCAGACGGCGCAGACCTTCAATCAAAATTTTATACACATTACGCTGGGTTGCAGCGCCGACTATTCCGCACATAATCAATCACGTCCTATTTGTTTTTAGTGGGGCGTTTCCAGCCTGTAATATTGCGTTGTTTTCCTCTACCGATAGCGAGATTACCAGCAGGTACCTGCGTATTGACAGTGGAGCCTGCGGCGATAAAACCCTGCTTGCCGATCTCCAGCGGCGCGATTAGCGTGCTGTTGGAACCGATAAAACTGTCATCGCCAATGATCGTTTTGTGTTTGTTGACCCCGTCATAGTTACAGGTGATGGTACCCGCTCCGACATTCACCTTTTCGCCGAGCTCGGCATCGCCCACGTAACTGAGGTGGTTTATTTTGCTGCCATTGCCAACAATCGCTTTTTTGGTTTCGACGAAGTTGCCAACCTTAGTGTCACTACCCAATTGGGTTCCGGGACGAATACGGGCAAACGGCCCAAGCACAGCCCGATCGCCAACAATTGCGTCTTCAATAACCGTATTCGACTTGATCTCAACAGCGTCACCGATACGGCTGTTGATAATGTGGCAGTTAGGACCGATGCTGACATTGGAGCCAATAATGACATCCCCTTCAAATAAGCAGTTGATATCGATGGTGTTGTCTTGACCAGCATGCAGCGTGCCACGCAGATCAAAACGGGCCGGATCGGCTAGACTGGTGCCAGATGCCATCAATTTCTCCGCCTGTTGCAACTGATAGACACGTTCCAGTGCGGCCAGTTGCTGGCGGCTGTTTATGCCCTCAACTTCATGAGTAGAATCGGGCTGGATACTGGCAATGTTATAGCCGGAACGCCGAGCTATAGCGATCAAGTCGGTGAGGTAATACTCACCTTGGGCATTGT
Source organism: Porticoccaceae bacterium (assembly GCA_024644595.1). Lineage (GTDB taxonomy): Bacteria > Pseudomonadota > Gammaproteobacteria > Pseudomonadales > Porticoccaceae > HTCC2207. The sequence continues at coordinate 386,376 of JAHEHL010000002.1, forward strand.
CATTGTTGATTTGTGGTAACCAGTCGGCCAATAGATTGGTGGTTAATCCCATTACACCGGTATTCACTTCGCCTATTTCGAGTTGCTCGGGGCTGGCATCTTGCTGTTCGACAATCGCCTGAATTTGACTATCGGCATCGCGAACAATACGGCCGTAACCGGTGGGGTCGGGTATTTCAATTGTTAACAACGCAATTTGGTTGTCATTAATTACGGACAACATTCGCTCAAGTGTAGCGGGCGTAATCAGCGGCACATCGCCATACAGAATCAGTACTTTAGCCTGTTCACGCAACTGTCCCAATGCGCAACTTACGGCGTGGCCGGTGCCGAGCTGTTCGGCTTGCTCAACCAGAGTGATCGACGCGTCATGGTAGGTTTTGCGAATCACATCGCTGCCATGTCCGGTGACAACAATCTTTTCTGCGCCAGCAATGCTATCGGCGGCGTCCAGAACATGGCTTAACAGCGGCTTACCAGCAAGTTTGTGCAGCACTTTTGGCAGTGCCGAGCGCATGCGCGTGCCTTTGCCAGCAGCGAGAATAACAATATCCGTTTCTGTCATGTTCTATTCACTTATAAGTAGATCCAGATGATGCCCAACCTGACAACGTTACTGTCAATAAGGACCGAATACAACCCTGGTAACATTACGAAAATAGGGCCCTGGGGGCAGTTGGCGGCAGCTATAAAAAAGGGCGGCTGACGCCACCCTTATTATGCTGTTAAAAGCAGATAAAATGATCAACCACCAAGCTTTTTGCGCAGTGTTTGAACCGTACGCAGTTGCGCCGTCGCCTCTGCCAGCATAGAGGCCGCTTTGGAGTATTCAATTTCACCCGTATGGTTGGCAATTGCGCTCTCAGCTTCCTTTACCGCTTCAGCGGCAGCCGCTTCATCAATATCGTTGGCGCGAACAGCGGTATCAGCCAAAATGGAGATAATGTTAGGCTGGACTTCGAGATAACCACCTGACAGGTAGTAAATTTCCTCTTCACCATTCTGCTTTACCAAGCGCACCGGACCGGGCTTAAGGTCGCTGAGCAATGGGGCATGGCCCGCTGTGACACCCAACTCTCCGAGCGAGCCAGTGGCAACAACCATCTCGACCAATCCGGAGAAAAGGGATTCATCAGCACTTACAATGTCACAATGAACTGTTATAGCCATTTCTTAACAACCTTTGCCTATCGCAATTTATAGGTTTTTACTTTTTTCTACCGCTTCGTCAATCGAGCCAACCATATAGAAGGCCTGCTCTGGAAGATGGTCATAGTCACCATCCAGAATGCCCTGGAAACCAGAGATAGTGTCTTTAAGCGACACATACTTTCCTGGTGAGCCAGTAAAGATCTCGGCAACATGGAATGGCTGGGACAGGAAGCGCTCGATTTTACGCGCTCGAGCTACGGCCAACTTGTCTTCCTCAGACAATTCGTCCATACCGAGAATGGCGATAATATCTTTCAACTCTTTATACCGCTGCAACACAGACTGAACACCACGTGCCACTGCGTAGTGCTCTGCACCAATAATCAGTGGGTCGAGCTGACGTGAGGTTGAGTCCAATGGATCTACCGCAGGATAAATACCCTTTGAAGCAATATCACGACTCAGTACAACGGTCGAATCGAGGTGGGCGAAAGTGGTCGCCGGAGACGGATCCGTCAAGTCATCCGCAGGAACATATACCGCTTGAACCGAGGTAATGGATCCGGTCTTCGTGGAGGTAATACGCTCCTGAAGAACACCCATCTCTTCAGCCAGAGTAGGCTGGTAACCTACCGCTGAAGGCATACGTCCCAACAGTGCTGATACTTCCGTACCAGCCAAGGTGTAACGATAGATATTGTCAACGAACAGCAGTACGTCTTTACCTTCGTCACGGAATTTCTCCGCCATGGTCAAACCAGTCAGTGCAACACGAAGTCTGTTTCCAGGTGGCTCATTCATCTGGCCGTAAACCATTGCTACTTTTGATTCACTTGGTGTTTCAACATTAACTACGCCTGATTCCTGCATCTCGTAGTAGAAGTCATTACCCTCACGAGTACGCTCACCTACACCAGCAAATACCGACAAACCGCTGTGCTCGGTCGCAATATTATTGATCAGTTCCATCATGTTTACAGTTTTACCTACACCGGCACCACCGAACAGTCCGACCTTACCACCTTTGGCAAAAGGACAAACCAGATCGATAACCTTGATACCCGTCTCGAGCAAATCGTTAGAGGCGGCGAGCTCATCATAGGCGGGTGGCTTGCGGTGGATAGCTGCACGCTCTTTCTCGCCAATCGGACCTTTTTCGTCGATCGGGTTGCCGAGAACATCCATTATCCGGCCCAGTGTCTCTATACCAACAGGAACAGAGATCGGCGCCTTGGTGTTTTCAACACTGAGTCCGCGACTGATGCCCTCAGAGGAACCCATGGCAATAGTTCGCACTACGCCGTCGCCCAACTGCTGCTGAACTTCAAGCGTAAGCCCCTTGCCATCCACTACCAGTGCGTCATACACGCTGGGTACCTGATCGCGCGGGAATTCCACGTCGATTACGGCACCAATAATTTGTACGATTCTTCCGCTACTCATTTCCGGTTCCTCTTTACTAAACCTTTTTAAATTCGTTTATCTTTATACAGCCGCTGCGCCACTGACAATTTCCGACAGCTCTTGGGTAATAGCTGCCTGGCGCGCTTTGTTATAAAGCAGTTGCAATTCATCTATCAGCTCACCGGCATTTTCGGTGGCATTTTTCATTGCGAGCATTCGTGCTGCCTGCTCGCAGGCTTTATTCTCTACAACGCCCTGATAAACCTGTGATTCGATATAGCGAATCAACAGCCCATCGAGCAGCTCCTTGGCATCCGGCTCGTAGATGTAATCCCAGTGATGCTTAAGGCTAGCGTCATCAGTTGACTCAAGGGGCAACAGTTGATCGACTGTAGGGGTCTGAGTCATGGTGTTAACAAACTCGTTGTTGACCACATAGAGCTTATCGATACGCCCTTCGTCGTAGGCGTCGAGCATAACCTTCACGCCACCAATCAGGTCTTGAGCATTGGGCTCGTCACCAATATCTTTCACTGCAGCAACTATATTCGCGCCAATAGAACCAAAGAACCCTGACGCTTTGTTGCCAACAACACAAACTTCGACCTCAATGCCTTGGTCTGACCACACTTTCATCGACTTGAGTGCCGCCTTAAACAGGTTGATGTTAAGGCCACCACAGAGTCCACGATCGGTTGAAACCACAATATAGGCAACGCGCTTTACTTCACGCTGCTCCAAATACTGATGTTTATACTCAGAGACAGCGCTGGCGATATGACTGACCACGCCGCGAATACGCTGGGCGTAGGGCTTGCCCAGGGCCATGCGGTCCTGGGCGCGTCGCATCTTACTCGCCGCAACCATTTCCATGGCGCTGGTGATTTTCTGCGTGCTGCCAATACTAGCAATTTTGGTTTTGACTTCTTTTCCGATTGCCATTTCTTATGCCTGTCTGATTACAGTAACTTACCAGGTTTGTGTCGCAACAAACTTGTCCAGCGCAGCCTTGAATCCCGCCGCGATGTCGTCGTTGTAATCACCCGATGCATTAATTTGACTCATCAGATCGCCATGCTCAGCTTTCATATACGAGAGCAGGGCCGCTTCAAAATCACCAATTTTGCTAACTTCAACTGACTTGAGGAAGCCGTTGTCTGCTGCGTAGACCATCACGCCCATTTCGGCGATAGTCTGCGGAGAGTACTGCTTCTGCTTCATCAGTTCAGTCACACGCTCGCCGTGATCAAGCTGAGCTTTAGTTGCTTCATCAAGGTCTGAGGCGAACTGAGAGAATGCAGCCAGTTCACGATACTGGGCCAACGCGGTACGAATGCCGCCGGAGAGTTTCTTGATAATTTTGGTTTGTGCTGCACCACCTACACGAGATACTGAGATACCAGCATTCATCGCAGGTCGAATGCCCGCATTAAACATGTCCGCTTCAAGGAAGATCTGACCATCAGTAATCGAAATTACGTTGGTAGGTACAAAGGCAGAGACGTCACCAGCCTGAGTTTCAATTACCGGCAAGGCGGTCAAAGAACCGGTCTTGCCCTTAACTTCACCATTGGTAAATTTTTCTACGTAATCGGCGTTAACACGTGCCGCGCGCTCCAACAAACGGGAGTGCAAATAGAAAACGTCACCAGGATAGGCTTCACGACCCGGAGGACGCTTCAGCAACAGTGAGATCTGACGGTAGGCCCAGGCCTGCTTGGTCAAATCATCATAGATAATCAGTGCGTCTTGACCGCGGTCACGATAATACTCACCCATGGAGCAACCGGCAAACGGCGCCAGGAACTGCATCGCAGCAGGGTCAGAGGCCGTCGCCGCGACAACCGTGGTGTGCTCCATCGCGCCGTGCTCTTCGAGCTTGCGCACAACAGCAGCCACCGAAGAGGCCTTCTGGCCAACAGCGACATAGATACATTTAATGCCGGAGCCTTTCTGGTTGATGATCGCATCAACCGCAATCGCCGTCTTACCGATCTGGCGGTCACCAATAATCAGTTCGCGCTGGCCGCGACCGATTGGCACCATGGCGTCAATCGCTTTTAGACCAATCTGCACAGGCTGATCGACTGACTGACGCTCAATAACGCCTGGCGCTACTTTTTCGAGCGCATCGCTGAGCGCGGCGTTAACCGGACCTTTACCGTCAATCGGGTTACCCAGAGCGTCGACTACGCGACCTTCCAACTCAGGCCCAACGGGAACTTCCAATACACGTCCAGTGCATCGGGCTTTTTGTCCTTCGGCCAGTGCCTGGTAGTCACCCAAAACCACGGCGCCGACTGAATCGCGCTCGAGGTTAAGTGCCATACCGTAGACACCGCCATCGAATTCGATCATTTCGCCATACATCACGTCAGCAAGACCGTGGATACGAATGATACCGTCCGATACGGAAACAATGGTGCCCTCATTTTGGGCTTCTGACGAAATATTAAGGTTGTCGATGCGACTCTTAATGATTTCGCTGATTTCTGATGGATTCAGTTGCTGCATGCTTAGGCCTCAAATCCTTAGGAGTGTAATGACTCGGCGAGTTTGGCCAAACGGCCACGAATGGACCCGTCAATAACGGTGTCCCCGGCGCGTATAACCGCACCACCCAGCAAGCTCTTATCTAAACGAACCTGCATATTTACTTTGCGCTCCAGCTTCGCACTCAATGCGTCGCTGAGCATCTGTTGTTGACCAGCGTCCAGCTCTAGAGCCGCTGTCACTTCAACATCAATCGCTTTTTCGCGATTGGCTTTCAAAATATCAAACTGGTGCGAAATCTCAGGCAATAACTGGAGTCGGCGATTTTCAGAAAGAACGACCAAAAAGTTCTTGCCCTGTTCACTGAGCTCGTCGCCACAGATAGCGATCAACTGCTCAACCTGCTGACCTGCCGTAATGCTCGGCGAGCTCAATAGCTGCACAACATTAGCGTGCTGAGCAACCGCTGCGGCAAGTGCCAGGCTTTGCGACCAGCCCTGCAAATCACCTGCACTGGCGGCATACTCAAAAGCCGCTTTCGCGTAGGGGCGAGCTAAGGTGCTCAATTCTGCCATGATTAACCTCGGTTACAGCTGTGCTGCCAGTTTGTCGACCAATGCGCGATTGGCTTTTTCATCAATTGATGCTTCGAGTACTTTCTCAGCACCAGCCAGGGCCAACCCCGCAACAGTAGCGCGTAGCTCTTCCTTGGCGCGATTGACTTCCTGTTCAATCTCGGCTTCAGCCGCAACCTTCAGACGATCACCTTCGGCGCGCGCCTGAGTTTTGGCTTCATCAACAATCTGATTCGCGCGCTTGTTAGCCTGATCAACGATGCCCGCCGCTTCTTGCTTAGCTTCTTTCATTTGATCAGTGGCTTTGTTTTGCGCCAGTTCGAGATCGCGCATAGCACGATCAGCAGCATCAAGACCGTCGGCGATTTTTTTCTGTCGCTCTTCCATTGCTTCAATAATGACCGGCCATACAAACTTCATGCAGAACCACACAAAGAATGCAAAAGTCACCATTTGACCAAAAAGCGTTAGATTAATATTCACGCCAATACCTCGTTAAAGAATGGATTAATTTTCGCCAACCGCTTTGTTACGCGCCAACACCAGGAGCAACAACAAAGATCAAGTACATCGCGATACCAACGCCAATAATAGGCACAGCATCGATCAGACCAGCGAGCAGAAACATCTTGCCCTGCAGCATTGGACCAAGCTCTGGCTGACGAGCAGTTGCTTCGATCAACTTTCCACCCAACAAACCCATACCAACGGCCGCACCCAACGCGCCCAAACCAAGCATAATTGCCGCAGCAATGATTACTAGTTCCATCGTAGACTCCTGACTTCAGTCATTAAAAATTAACAGTAAAATTAGTGGTCTTCGTGCGCCATACTTAAATAGACGACAGTCAGAACCATGAAAATAAATGCCTGCAGGGTAATGACCAGAATATGGAATACCGCCCAGCCCCATTGCATTAACCCTCCACCCAGAGCAAACACACCGCCACCAATTGCCATAAAGGCCATCGATAAAAGTACTGTTTTACCCGTAGATACTTTCCCTTTGAGATTTAACCAACATACGCCACAGACCAGTACAAAGATGACTAGCCAGAAGTAGGCGCTGGTTTGCTCGCCAAAGAGTTGTGCATGCAGACCACCGGACACAAGGCCGGCACCTGCTCCCGCCGCAAACATGGTTGCGATCAGGATAAAAATCATCTCGCCGGCATACATGTTGCCGAAAAGCCGCAAACCGAGGGAAAAGGGCTTGGCCAAAAGGCCAACCGTTTCCATAAACAGATTTACAGGAATAAAACCCCAATGATTAAAGGGGTGCATAGTCAGCTCTTTAATAAAGCCGGTACCCTTAATCTTGAATGAGTAATAAAGCATCAAAACAAACACGCCCAACGCCATCCCCAAGGTGATATTTGGGTCAGTTGACGGGACAATTTTTTGATAGTGGATACCGGTCAATGCCAACAGCGACGGAATCAGATCTACCGGCAGCAGATCCATTAAGTTCATCAGAAATATCCAAACGAAAATAGTCAGCGCCAACGGGGCGACCATTTTATTGCGGCCGTGAAAACTGTCTTTCACCGCACCATCGATAAACTCAACAACCATTTCTACAAAATTTAACCACCCGGCAGGAACCCCTGTGTGGGCTTTTTTGGCTGCCCGCATAAACATCCAACAAAATAGCGAGCCCAAACCAATCGACCAGGCCATGGAGTCGACATGAATCGCCCAAAACCCCATATCCGCAGCTTCTTGACCGCCGTGCGCCATAGTCCAGGTGTCAGATTGCAGAACCTCGACACCCTGGTCTGTGTGACGCTCATAGCCGGCCGGCAACTTCCCATAAACCAAGTTGGTTAAATGGTGCTGAATATACTCAGTCGTGCTTGCAGGATTTTCGCCGGCCATCTGTGTCTCTCAACTGGTTCTAAACGGGTTTATGCTCACTGTTAATAGAGCGTTATTTTTAGCGGCTAGTGTTTCAGTAACATGAAAACAATCAAACTCTGAGCCAAAATCATTATTGCAAACGAGCAAAACAGGGCCCCGACATGAAGCGGGGCAACTGTTATAAATACACAAGCAAACAGCGCCGCTGTTAAAACGACCTTACCAGTCTCACCCCAGTACATAGCCCGGACAATGGAATGCACCTGCCGAGCCCCTACAAACCTGAATGCTTGGCGTGCAAACCAGACTTGAGGGCCTATTTGAATCACGCCACCAAGCAGCACCGAGTACGCGAGCACCGGGCCCGATGTTAACAGTGCAGCTGCAACAGGCAGGAGCAACAGTAACTGGTAAAGTGCGACCTTCTTTGCCGCTAGAGCTACAGGTAATGAAATGGTGGCCATATTTTTACTCTGACACCTACACCTTTATACCTTAAGCCTTTTCTTTACACTGCCAGCAAAGGCTAAATCTCACAGCCAACCAGAGGATGATTTACTACCAACGGTGCTATAAGGTCTAAGCCCCATCTTCGGCGGCTGCGCATTATAGGTATAGTAATGCTGATATTCAACACAGGATCGATTCAAAAAAAGGGAAAGTTCGGTCTCTGGCAAGCAAACTGTTGGTCAATATTTAGATCACTGTTGAGTTGCTTATCCATAAACGGGTAAAAGTCTATTTTAGGTGGGCGAGAATACCCTCCAATTCGTCAACACTATTGTATTTAAACAGCAGCCTGCCGCCTCCTTTTGCCCCATGCTGAATACTCACCGGCACGCCCAGTTTTTCGGACAATTCGTTTTCCAAATATTTAATATCTGGGCTGTTCTGGGTTTCTGTCATGGTTTTTGGGCGGCTGCCAGACTGAAGTTTTTTGATCAACGCCTCGGTCTGACGCACAGTCATACTGCTGCCAACAACCGTTCGCGCTGCATTAACCTGAACGGATCCCTCCAGTGCGAGCAAGCACTTGGCATGGCCCAATTCAAGGTCGCCGCGTTCGAGCAGTTTCTGAACCTCTAACTGGAGGCTGGTCAACCGCATGAGGTTAGTCACCGCGGAGCGCGACTTGCCTACCGCATCAGCAACTTGCTGTTGGGTCAACTGAAACTCTTGCTGCAGTCGCTGCAACGCCAGGCTCTCCTCCATTGCGTTGAGGTCCTCGCGCTGAATATTTTCAATCAAGGCCATCGCGATGGCTGCTTCATCAGTAACATCGCGGACAATAGCTGGAACCGAATCCAGTCCTGCCTGTTGAGCAGCGCGCCAACGACGTTCGCCAGCAATAATTTCGTAACGCTGATCGTCAATCTGTCGAACGACAAGTGGTTGCATCACGCCTTGGGTTCGAATAGAGCTCGCCAGCTCCTCAAGCGCATCAGAATGAATATCCCGACGTGGTTGATACTTGCCCCTTTGCAATAGATCTACCGGCAGTTGTTTTAACTCCCCGTCAGCTATTGCGGGCTGCGCTGAGTCCGGCGCATCAAAGTCAGTGTTGTCAGCCATTCCAAGCAGGGCATCCAACCCCTTGCCAAGGCTTTGTCGTTTTGTTGCCATAATCCTATTGTCCTGCTGTTGGTGATGGCGCCATTTCCGCCTGCGGCTCGGCGCCAGCTTTCGCTTGACGAAGAATTTCTCCCGCCAAAGCTAAATACGCGAGCGATCCCTTTGAGTTTCTGTCATACACCAAGGCCGGCAGACCATGGCTGGGCGCCTCAGCCAGTCGCACATTACGTGGAATACTGACACGGTAAACGCGGCTGCCGAAATATTTTCTCAATTGCGCCGACACAGCATTAGTCAGACTGTTGCGCGGGTCGTACATGGTGCGCAAAATCCCCTCAATGCGAAGAGTGGGATTAATCAATTTGGCAATCTGTTTTATCGTGTTGTTCAGGGCCGACAACCCTTCCAACGCATAGTACTCGCACTGCATAGGGATAATCACGCTGTTGCTAGCAACCAGTGCATTGACCGTCAGCATATTTAAAGAGGGCGGGCAGTCGATAATCACATAGTCATAGTTATTGGAAACACGTTTTAATGCATGGCGCAGACGGGTTTCACGACCAATTTCCTGCATCAACTCCACTTCTGCGGCAACCAGATCGCCATTTGATGGCAACAGATGAATCTTTGCTTTTGGGCACGGCACGATCACATCTTCTATTTGCGCTTTTTCCGTCAGCACATGGTAAATACTGTATTTACATTGGTGTTTATCAATTCCCACGCCCATGGTGCCGTTGCCCTGCGGGTCGAGATCGACGAGCAATACGCGCTGTTTATACGCAGCCAGAGACGCCGCTAAATTGACACTGGTGGTAGTTTTGCCAACGCCGCCTTTCTGATTTGCTATTGAGATGATTCGTGGCACTGCTTTAACCTTTAAACTGTTTCGTTGTTACGCTTTTGGCGTTAATTGTTGGCGCTGACTGATAACGATCAAATGGCGTTCAGCTTCAACACCCGGAACCTGCAGCACATGTGATGCGTCGACCTTATAGTCTTTCACCACCTCACTCAACTCTGATTGCGGGAATTTACCTTTCATCGCCAGAAACTGGCCATTTGGTTTGAGTAGATGCTGGCACTTGTCGACCATATCCGAAACCGAGGTAAAGGCCCGGCTGATCACCGCATCATAAGCCTGATCTGGTTGATAGGCCTCAACTCTGGACTGTCTTTCTATGACATTGGAAAGCCCTAGATCGCACCGCACCTGAAACAAAAACCGGGTCTTCTTGCCATTGCTATCAACCAAGGTAAAGCGTCGCTGGGGAGACATAATTGCCAACGGTATGCCTGGCAGGCCGGCACCGGTGCCGACATCAACTAGACGTTCACCCTTCAAGTAGGGGAAAACGGCAAGACTATCAAGAAGATGTAAGGCGACCATCTGTTGAGGGTCGCGAATCGCGGTTAGGTTATACGCTTTATTCCAGCTGATCAGAAGCTGCAAATAGGCCATTAATTGATCGCGCTGCTGTGGACTGTATTGTAAACCCATGCCTTGCATACCAGATTCAAGGAGGTTCATCAGCATTGGGCTGATGCTCAATTCACGCAGCATGTTTTTTTAACTGCACAATTAACAATGAGATGGCAGCTGGGGTAACGCCGGGGATGCGGCTCGCGCGTGCCAATGTATCAGGAGCTGCTGCTGAGAGTTTCTGCTTGACCTCATTTGATAACCCCTTGACAGCTTGATAGTTAAAACCCTCAGGGATACGTGTTTTTTCATGGCGCCGCAAGCGATCAACCTCGTCTTGCTGACGGGTTATATAACCAGAGTATTTGGCGTCAATCTCTACCTGTTCAGCAATTTCCGGTTGAACAGGGTGCTCAGGGTAGAGTGATCCAATAAGCTGATAATTTATTTCCGGGCGCTTTAACAGCTCAAACAGCGAGTATTCGTGCGCGAGCTTGTTCTCAATATGCTGCGAAAGCTTTTCAGCAATATCGCTCGCAGGCTGAATCCAGGTACCCTTCAGACGCTGTCGTTCAAGCTCAATTGCTTCACGCTTTTCACTGAACAGTGCCCAGCGTCGATCATCAACCAATCCCAGCTCACGACCTTTCTCAGTTAGCCGCATATCGGCATTATCCTCTCGCAGCAATAACCGATATTCCGCTCGACTGGTAAACATTCTGTAAGGCTCCTGGGTACCCATACTAATCAGATCATCTACCAGCACACCTGTGTAGGCTACATCTCGACCCGGGCACCAACTCTCACGATCCTGAACCAGTAATGCAGCATTGGTGCCAGCCAGCAGGCCCTGAGCAGCGGCTTCTTCGTAGCCAGTAGTACCGTTTATCTGGCCAGCAAAAAATAACCCTTTAACCGCTTTGGTTTCAAGGGAGTACTTTAGGTCCTGCGGATTAAAGTAATCATACTCAATCGCATACCCTGGACGAGTGATATGAGCATTTTCAAAACCGTTTATCGAACGCACTAACTCAATCTGAATATCAAAAGGGAGACTGGTAGAGATACCATTAGGATAGAGCTCATAAGTCTCCAAGCCCTCGGGCTCAATAAAAATTTGATGCTGATCTTTATCGGCGAATCGAACCACCTTATCTTCGATCGACGGGCAGTATCGAGGCCCAACACCATCGATTACACCAGTGTAGAGCGGCGAGCGGTCCATACCGCTTTGAATAATTTCGTGGGTTCGGCTGTTGGTGTAGGTGATCCAGCAGCAAGTTTGCTGAGGATGTTGCTCCGCAGAGCCAATATAAGACATTACCGGTTCTGGCTTATCGCCCCACTGTTCAGGCAGTTGTTCAAAGTTGACGCTGCGTGCATCGATTCGCGGAGGCGTTCCTGTCTTTAGACGCTCAACCCTGAAAGGTAGTGATCTAAGGCGCTCAGACAGCTTTACCGCTGGCGGATCGCCGGCGCGCCCAGCGGAGTAATTTTGCATTCCAATATGAATCTTGCCAGCCAGAAACGTACCGGCCGTTACAACCACAGTTTTCGCCTTAAAGGTTAGTCCCATCTGCGTTATGACGCCCGTTACACGCTCTCCGTCCAATATAAGATCGTCAACCGCCTGCTGAAAGATTGTCAGGTTTTTCTGACTTTGAAGAATATTCAGGATCGCAGCTTTATACAAAACCCTGTCTGCTTGGGCTCGAGTTGCTCTTACAGCTGGACCTTTACGCGAATTAAGTACTCTGAATTGGATGCCACCAAGATCTGTTGCCGTTGCCATCGCGCCGCCTAAGGCGTCTATTTCTTTAACCAAATGGCTCTTCCCGATCCCACCAATAGCTGGGTTACACGACATGGCACCTAGGGTTTCCATATTATGGGTCAATAGCAACGTGCGACAACCCATACGCGCAGCTGCCAGGCAGGCCTCAGTGCCTGCATGGCCGCCGCCAACAACAATTACATCGAAAGAATCAGGGTAAAGCATAAAATGAAATCTACAGCGTATGGAAACGAGGCCGCCATTATACGTGGGACTGATTAAAGTTTAATCACTTTATTTTTTTGCTTTTGGGAAATAGCTTATTAGTAAAGTATTAGTTAATTAACCTTGTTAAATAGTATGTATGGTTATTATTGTTATTGTTAGCAGAGCTACATTTTGTGGGTAAGATTAAAAAACAATTAAATATCAAAAGGTTAAAGATAAAAACCAATTGTAAAACACTGTTTACTGATGAACTATCAGCCTGTATTAGCAGTGTCGGGCTTTGTATAAATATTGAGGCTAAATCGAAGTCTGCTGGATATGGTGCTTTTCTGTGGATGGTTTTTAATTTTGTAAACCGGTCACCCACAGGTTAGCGTTGTTTTGCCGGCTCAGGTGCTATGTCTGGGGATATCTTGTGGGCTTTTTGAGGGTAGTTGGCTCTCAACCCTGTGGGGCTCCGTGTCGGCCCACCCTTTTTAAGAGAAACCTGGATTTTAAATAAGGACTATTTTTATATTAATCATTGAATCAATGGGGGATTTTCATTAAACTCCCGCGCCCTGACACCTTTAAGGCCTAATGATTAGCGTTGAGGTGTTGACAGGTAATAGATATTTTAGACTTTTGTCGGATTAGACGTTATGAAAAGAACATTTCAACCAAGCGTATTAAAGCGTAAACGCACACACGGTTTTAGAGCTCGTATGGCAACTGCAGGCGGTCGCGCCGTGTTGAATCGTCGTCGCGCCAAAGGCCGCAAGCGCTTAGCAGCTTAAGTGCTATCAGGGCGTTTTATGCCCAGAGCTAACTTCGGTAAAAATCGACGCTTACTCAAGTCCTTCGAATATAAAGAAGTATTTGATAACAACAGTGTTCGAGTTGCTCATCCCAATCTTCTGATACTCGCTGAACCCAACGGCACGGAAACGTCGCGGTTGGGGTTAGTTATTGGTAAAAAAAATGTTCCCACAGCTGTCGCTCGCAACCGTGTCAAGCGCGTAGTACGCGAACGGTTCCGGAGTACGTCACTGCCTGTTGGTATCGATCTTGTGTTTCTTGCTCGCAAAGATCTTGGTGCTCTCTCAACTAAAGATATGGCTGCTCTAATTGAACATACCTGGGTAAGACTTCGAGCGCAGCTTGATAAGGTGAATGTTGGCCATGCGTAAACTGGTTGTTGCTCTCATCAAAGGGTACCAGTATGCGATCAGCCCGCTGCTCGGTTCCAATTGTCGTTTTCATCCCAGCTGTTCCAATTATGCGGAAGAAGCCTTTCGACGCTTTGGTGTGATAAAAGGGGGTTATCTTACGGTGATTAGGATAGTAAAATGCCAGCCTTTCCATTCAGGGGGTTACGATCCGGTGCTGCCGGTAGAACATTCTGGTAAATCGGATGCTACAAACGCCATAAACGATCATCACACAGGATCATAAATAGAATGGATTGGAAGAAAACCCTTAATATCGCCGCAATTGGTATCGTCGCCTGGTTGTTAATTGTTGAATGGAACCAGTTTCAGAATAATGCTGCCAGCCAGGTTGTGACGCAGGCTCCTGAGTTACTGATTCCACAATCTCCCCAGCAAGTGACATCAAGCCCTGAGCCATCAAGCAGCCAGCAAATCCCGTCGTCTGTGAATCAGGTTGCGAACGAATTGCCGGCATTAGCGGAACTGCCTGTCCCGGTAGTGGAATCTGCGCTCGATACTCGGCTGGTCAAAGTCACCACAGACACAGTCGAGGTGACCATTGATACCCTGGGTGGAGATATCGTTCAGGTTAAGCTGCTTAAGCATCTCACCAAAATGGATGAAGATGGTGGCGAAGCCTTTACCCTGCTGACACGAACGTCACGCAATGAGTATATCGCCCAGAGTGGATTGATCGGCAAAAACGGCACCGATACACGAGAAGGGCGAGCTGTATATGCCGCTTCTAGCAGTGAATACAGTCTGCAAGATGGTCAATCGACACTCAATGTTGATTTAACAGTGAATCAAGATGGTGTCAGGTTGGTTAAGCGTTTTAGCTTTACTCGATCTGACTATGCGATCGGGGTCAGCTACCTAATCAATAACACCAGTTATGAACCCTGGGAAGCAACTTTCTATGGTCAAATTAAGCGTGATTCCCATCAGCCGCTTATTGAGTCTAGTGGTGGTATTCGTCCGTACCTTGGTGCCGCGCTGAGAGAAGTAGACAAGAATTTTGCTAAACATGATTTTTCCGATATTGAAGACGGTTCTATTAAAGCCTCTATTGAAGGTGGTTGGGTGGCAATGGTTCAGCATTATTTTATCAGTGCTTGGATTCCACCTGCGGACCAGCTAAACAGCTTTAGTTTGCGTAAACTCAGTGGCCAAGATGTCTATCTATTGGGCTTTACTGGCGAAAAAATATCCCTAGCGCCAGGCGCCTCAGGGCAGTACACAGCACAGTTTTATGTTGGGCCAAAGGATCAAGAGAGGCTTGAAGAGTTAGCTGAGTATCTTGACCTGACTGTGGACTATGGGTTTTTGTGGATGTTAGCAAAACCTATTTTTGCTGCCATGCAGTTTATTCATGAATTGGTGGGCAATTGGGGTTGGTCGATTATTCTGCTGACGATTGGCATTAAAGTACTGCTCTATCCCCTGTCGGCGGCTAGTCTGAAATCAATGGCCAAGATGCGTAGTTTGCAGCCTAAGATGGAGCGCTTGAAAGAGACCTATGGTGACGATCGTCAGAAGATGTCTCAGGAATTGATGGGGCTGTATAAAAAAGAAAAAGTTAATCCTGCTGGCGGTTGTTTCCCAATGTTACTCCAGATGCCTGTGTTCTTGGCGCTCTACTGGGTGTTGCTGGAAAGTGTTGAGATTCGCCATTCACCATGGATATTCTGGATTCATGATTTATCAGCTAAAGACCCTTACTTCATTTTGCCGCTGGTGATGGGTGCCAGTATGCTGTTAATGCAGAAGATGCAGCCCATGCCGACTGATCCTACCCAGGCGATGGTGATGAAAGTAATGCCTATAGCATTTACGTTCTTTTTTATGATTTTCCCATCTGGTCTAGTTCTCTATTGGACAGTCAACAACCTGCTGTCGATGTTGCAACAGTGGTATGTAAACAGGCAGTTAGAGCTGGCGAGCGCCTCAAAACCAGGCAAGGGCAAAGCTAAAAATCAGGCCAAAAAGTAACCGCTGGGGGATAGAGAAGCCCCTGGGTACCAAGACAAAAAGGCCCTTTAGAGGGCCTTTTTTATCTGAGGGTAATTTGTGCAAAACAACCTCGATAGTATTGTAGCGATTGCCACACCACCTGGTCGTGGAGGTATCGGTATTGTGCGCCTATCTGGCGCCAATATGGCCTATTTCGCAGACCACATTACCGGCAAAACGCTCTCCCCTAGAGTTGCAACGTTCTGCCCGTTTCTCGGTTCAGATGGGACGATGCTGGATGAAGGTGTGGCGATCTATTTTCCTGCGCCAGCATCATTTACCGGAGAACACGTGCTTGAGCTGCAGGGGCACGGTGGTCCGGTAATCCTTGATGCGCTGGTAAAGCGCTGTGTCGAGTTAGGCGCTCGATTGGCCCGCCCTGGGGAGTTTAGTGAGCGCGCTTTCCTTAATGACAAGCTGGATCTAGCTCAGGCAGAGGCGATAGCGGACTTGATCGATGCCTCATCAGTGCAGGCGGCACGCAGTGCGGTGCGGTCACTGCAGGGTGATTTTTCGCGTTTGGTTAACCAGCTTGTTGAGCGAACAATTGCTATTCGAATCTATGTTGAAGCGGCTATTGATTTTCCTGAAGAGGAGATCGATTTTTTGGCGGACGAGCGCTTGGCGGACAATCTTGCAGGGCTGGTCGAGGATCTCTCAGATACCTTGAACAAAGCACAGCAGGGGTCATTGCTGCGGGATGGCATGACGGTGGTTTTGGCCGGCAAACCAAATGCCGGCAAATCGAGCTTGTTAAACGCGCTGGCCGGTCGGGAGGCTGCGATCGTGACGGCACAGGCGGGTACCACACGTGATGTTCTACGTGAAACGATTAGTCTGGATGGTATGCCGCTGCATATTGTCGATACTGCGGGCTTGCGCGAAAGTGACGATATAGTCGAGCGAGAGGGTATTAGACGAGCATGGCATGAAATCGAGCAAGCCGATCAAGTATTGTTTCTGGTGGATGCGACCGAGACGGATAACCCCGATTTACGCGCCATCTGGCCCGAGTATTTTGAGCGTCAGGGCAGCTGTCGTCAGCCGATTACTGTAGTGCTGAATAAGGTTGATCAGTCAGGACACAGAGCTGGGCGCCACCAGATCGGAAGTAACACTTTTGCTCTGTCGGCAAAGTACGGTGCCGGGGTTGATGTATTGGTTGATCATTTAAAGTCGAGTATGGGTTTTGAGAGTACCGGCGAAGGACTCTTTTCTGCGCGGAGACGCCATCTCGCGGCACTGCAGCAGGCACTCGATCTGGTCACCACTGGGCGGCGACAACTAAGCTGTAGTGGCGCCGGTGAGCTGCTTGCCGAAGATCTCCGACAAGCACAAAGTTGTCTCTCTGAAATCACCGGTACTTTCACTTCAGATGATCTTCTTGGGCGAATCTTTTCTTCATTCTGTATCGGAAAGTGACCATTATTATTGCTGCGGTCACCTTCCGGGATTGGCTTTAACGATATATTTAACAAGTACTAATATCCACTCCTTAAAACACTGGTTCTGAACTGGTTATGTACAGGATATCCACAAATGTTGGTTAAAATTTAAGCAGATTATTTTTTAAATCTGTTAATAAATATAAGTTTGATATTATATAACGTTTTGAATTTAATGGGATTTATATTTTTTGCGGCAAAAGCGGTTAAATTTTCTGTGTGGATAAATTGTTTTTCCACGTATAGAATCCATGTTCAGCCAAAGGTTACTTTTCGCTGTCATTTTGTGGGCTTTCTCTGTTATTTGGTGCGCAGCAGCAGTGCACGCACTATTGGTTTTTATGAGTGGGTCAGTCAGCGGCCAGTAAGGTAATGGTTCCATGAGGTTTGTGCAGTTTCTCTGGAAGCCTTTATTCACGGGAAACCATTGCGGGCGGCAATACTAATAAAAAGAAAGTGATGGGTTGGTCGGGCGCGAGCTGTCTTTAGCGCACGGCAAAAGCTTGGGGTTGGCATTGAATCGAGAATCAAAAACAGTGGAATTACATCCATTTTCAGAGCACGGGTCTGGCACTGCAGCAAGCGGTGATCACGCCCTTATCAGTGGTGAGCAGCGAATGGATGAAAAAGGTCTGGAAACAGTTTGGGCGAGCTGCATTAGACAGTTATCTGATGAGTTGCCGGCACAACAGTTTAATACCTGGATAAGGCCTCTGCGGGCCAAATTGTTTTCTGGTGACGCATCCTTAGGTGGAGGGGATAGTCTGCCTCGGGTTCAGTTGGTTGCACCAAACCGGTTTATTGAAGACTGGGTTCAAAATAAGTTTTTGAGCCGGGTTGAGCAACTTTTTACTCAGTTTGGCGGTGAACGATGCAGTGTTGCGGTCGTGGCCCAGGCAGAGAAGAGCCCCGCGTTCAGAGAGGTGAAACCGGGACCAGCCAGTGGATATCAGCAGAGCGAGCCACCTGTTTCTGGGGTCTTACCCAATAGTTCCATCAGCCGCTCTTTACATGGCGCGGCGGTCAGCGCAAATTCTGGCGAGCCCCGCCTGTCGCACTTTGCGCGCCAAGATCAGCCGGTTGTTGAGCGCATTGCCGCTCCAGCTATTATTACTTCAGCCGCTGAACATAGCCTTAAAAGTAATCTTAACAGCGCTTTCACCTTCGATAGCTTTGTTGAAGGCAAGTCTAATCAGCTGGCTCTCGCTGCAGCACAGCAGGTTGCGGAAAACCCTGGTGGTTCTTACAACCCGCTGTTTATCTATGGTGGTGTTGGCCTCGGTAAAACGCATTTAATGCATGCTGTCGGTAATGCTCTGCGTGAGCGCAAGCCTGATGCGAAGATCGTCTATCTACATTCTGAGCGATTTGTTGCGGATATGGTTAAGGCCCTGCAGTTGAAGGCGATTGACGAGTTCAAGCAATTCTATCGCTCGGTGGATGCGCTGCTGATTGATGATATTCAATTTTTTGCTGGTAAAGATCGAAGTCAGGAGGAGTTTTTTCACACCTATAATGCGTTGCTTGAGCGTGGTCAGCAGATGATATTGACCTGTGACCGGTACCCTAAAGAGATTGACGGAGTAGAAGAGCGGCTTAAGTCTCGCTTTGGTTGGGGTCTTACCGTTGCGGTTGAGCCGCCGGAATTGGAGACGAGAGTAGCGATCCTGATTAACAAGGCAGAACAGGTTGGCATGGATCTGTCACGAGATGCGGCATTCTTTATCGCTCAGCGAATTCGTTCCAATGTGCGCGAGCTTGAAGGGGCCCTCAAGCGGGTTATGGCGCACGCCCAATTTAGTGGGCGTGTAATTGACATCGATTTAATTCGTGAATCCTTGAAAGATTTGTTGGCGCTGCAAGACAAGCTGGTTACCATAGACAACATTCAGAGAGTGGTGGCGGATTACTACAAATTAAAGATGTCTGATCTCCTCTCAAAGCGCCGCAGTCGCTCGGTTGCGCGACCACGGCAAGTGGCGATGTCCCTGGCTAAGGAGCTGACCAATTATAGCCTTCCAGAGATCGGTGAGTCATTTGGCGGTCGTGATCACACTACGGTGCTACATGCCTGTCGCAAGGTAAAAGAGTTAGAGGCCACTGATCGTGAAGTGGAGCGTGATTTAAAGAACCTGTACAGAACGCTGTCCAGCTAAGCTGGACGTAGTATTAGAGAGCGGTCGTGCGAAGAGAGTGTTACAAGAGCCATTAAACAGTGCTGGAGATAGAAAACTACCATGAAATTTAGCCTTGCCCGAGAAGTATTGCTTAAGCCGTTACAGCTGGTTGTTGGTGTGGTGGAGAGGCGCCAGACACTTCCCATTCTGTCGAATGTTCTGCTTACTCTTGATGGATCTCGTTTGGCCGTTACAGGCACTGATCTTGAGGTGGAAATTGTTGGTAGTGCTGATGTCGCCAGTGCTGAAGAGGGCGGCGAAGTAACCGTCTCGGCTCGCAAGTTGCTCGATATTTGCCGCTCGCTACCAGATGGCGCCAGCCTTAGTTTTTCCAGCAGTGACGGTAAAGCCCAGGTGGTAAGTGGGCGGAGCCGGTTTACGCTCGCCACGTTGCCAGCTAATGAGTTTCCTTCGGTTGATAACGGTGAAAACAACATCGAATTCGAGGTTGATGCCGCGACCCTGAAAAGCCTGATTGATTCGACTTCTTTTGCGATGGCGCAGCAGGATGTCCGTTATTATCTAAACGGTATGTTGTGGGAAGTAAGTGCTAACAAACTGCGCGCGGTTGCCACAGATGGGCATCGTATGGCGCTGTGTGATGCTGAGTGCGCGATCGAGGTGTCAGACTTGACGAAAGCCATTCTGCCACGAAAAGGAGTTATTGAGCTGTCGCGCCTGGTGGCCGACGAAGGAATTGTAAAGGTTGCAATGGGCTCAAACCATATTCGCGTCAATGGTACAGACTACTGTTTTACCTCAAAGTTGGTTGATGGTGCTTACCCTGATTATGATCGGGTGTTACCCAAGGGTGGCGATAAGCTGGTTACAGGAGATCGCGCAGAGCTTAAGCAGGCCTTTGGTCGCACGGCGATTCTATCCAATGAAAAATACCGCGGTGTTCGCATCATGTTGTCAAACGGCGCAATTAAAATGGTCGCCAACAATCCCGAGCAAGAAGAGGCTGAAGAAGAGGTAGGCGTCGACTATAGCGGGGAAGAGTTGGAAATTGGCTTCAACGTCAGTTATTTACTCGACGTGCTGAACGTGCTCAAAGGCGACAGTGTGCGGCTGACGCTCTCTGACTCAAACAGCAGCGCGCTGGTTGAAGATGCGGCCGACGGTTCTGCCGTCTACGTTGTTATGCCCATGCGACTATAAGGGATAGCTCTCACGCCTTTATAGTAGCCTGCGCCGCTACCGATGTTTCTCTCCCAGTTAGATATCTTTCAGGTTAGGAATCTGCAGACCGTTCGTGTCTGCTGTCACCCGCAAGCGAATATTATTTACGGCGCCAATGGTAGCGGTAAAACCAGCTTTCTTGAATCGATCTATATGCTCGGCCGTGGCCGTTCGTTTCGCCACCGCGATTTGCGAGTGGTGGTCAATAATCAGGCTGAAGAGTTAGTAGTGTCCGGACGGCTCCACCGCCAGCCGGCTGGCACTCAGCACCAGATCGGCATCAGGCGCACCTCGATAGGTCAGTTCGAAGCGCGCTTGGATGGTAAGTCGCTACAATCTGCGGTGCAACTGGTCTCCGAGCTTCCCTTGCAGCTAATTGACGCCCATAGCTTTATGCTTTTGGAGGGTGGACCGCTACAGCGACGGCAGTTTATCGACTGGGGCGTGTTCCACGTGGAACATGGTTACACCGATGTCTGGCGCCGTTTTCAAAAAACGCTAAAACAGCGCAATCAATTGCTGCGTCATGGTAGAATAGACAGCGATTTATTGGATACCTGGACCGCCGAGCTTGCTCCGCTTTGTGAGGTGATTACCGAGTTCAGGCGGGGCTATCTTGATGGCTTGGCAGATCACTTGAGTCGTGCGATAAGCGCTTTTGATGGTTTGGGTGAAGTCTCGCTTGAATACTATTGTGGCTGGGATGATAGCTTGTCGCTAGATGAGGTGTTCAGCCGTGATCGGGTGAGAGACATTACCACTAAAACCACCAATCACGGCGCTCACCGAGCGGATATAAAGATAAAGGTAGATGGCCGGCCTGCGGCGGATCATCTGTCCAGGGGCCAGGTAAAGCTTCTGGTTTATGCGCTTAAATTGGCGCAGGCTGGGCATTATCGCGATCAATCCGGTGATTCCTGCCTGTTCTTGCTGGATGATCTGCCTGCAGAGCTTGATTACCAGCATCGAGGCCAGGTGATTACGTATTTGAATAAATTAGGCTGCCAGTACTTCATTACAGGTGTTGATAGACGAGATTTTGAGGCTTTGGTGGAGGCTGTGCCGCACGCGATGTTCCACATGGAACATGGCGTGGCTTCAGCTGAGCAGGCTTGATAGATAGTTGCATTAAACGCGGAATAAAAACGGGAAGTAGAGGGCTTATGACTGACGAACAGAACTACGATTCTTCGAGTATTAAGGTACTTAAGGGCCTTGATGCGGTGCGCAAGCGCCCGGGTATGTATATTGGTGACACCGATGATGGCACTGGCTTGCATCATATGGTCTTTGAGGTGGTCGATAACTCTATCGATGAAGCGCTGGCAGGCCACTGTTCCGAGATTCGAATTGTTATCCATCCTGATGAGTCGATTAGTGTTTCGGATAATGGCCGCGGTATTCCGACAGAGATGCACGACGAGGGTGTGTCAGCAGCCGAAGTGATTATGACCGTCCTCCATGCTGGCGGTAAATTCGATGACAACTCCTATAAGGTCTCCGGTGGGTTGCACGGGGTGGGCGTTTCAGTGGTTAATGCGCTGTCGGCAGAGCTGCGATTGACGATTCGTCGGCAGGGCAAAGTCCATGAGCAGACCTACTCTCACGGCGTACCTCAGGGGCCACTTAAAATTGTTGGTGACACCGAGGAGTCGGGCACACAGATTCATTTTAAGCCCTCGGTTGACACCTTCACTAACATTCAGTTTCACTTTGATATCCTGGCCAAGCGGCTACGCGAGCTTTCATTTTTGAATTCTGGTGTGCGCATCGTTCTGCATGATGAGCGCACTGGCAAAGAAGAGGTGTATGCCTATGAGGGTGGTTTGAGTGCCTTTGTAGACTTTCTTAACACCAATAAGACCACGGTTAATAAAATTATGCACTTCACCACTGAGCGTGAAGACGGAATTAGTGTTGAGGTGGCGCTACAGTGGAATGATGGTTTTCAGGAAAACATTCTCTGCTACACCAACAATATTCCCCAGCGAGATGGTGGTACGCACCTTGCGGGCTTCCGTTCGGCACTAACCCGCGGGCTAAACACCTACATTGAGAAAGAGGGCATCAACGGCAAGGCCAAGGTTGCCACTACTGGAGATGATGCGCGTGAAGGTCTGACGGCTATTGTTTCGGTTAAAGTGCCCGACCCCAAGTTTTCATCTCAAACCAAGGACAAGCTGGTGAGCTCCGAGGTTAAAACGGCTGTTGAGCAGGAGATGGGTGAAAAATTCAGCGACTTTTTGCTGGAATTCCCTCAAGACGCGCGTGCCGTGGTCAATAAAATGATCGATGCAGCACGTGCCCGTGAGGCAGCGCGAAAGGCTCGAGAGATGACTCGACGCAAAGGTGCGCTGGATATTGCTGGGTTGCCCGGCAAGCTAGCGGACTGTCAGGAGAAAGACCCGGCGCTATCAGAGCTCTACCTTGTGGAGGGTGACTCAGCGGGTGGTTCTGCCAAGCAGGGACGTGACCGCCGGACCCAGGCAATTCTGCCGCTGAAGGGCAAAATTCTTAATGTGGAGAAGGCGCGCTTCGATAAGATGCTCTCTAGTGCTGAGGTGGGCACGCTTATTACGGCGCTCGGCTGTGGTATTGGCACTGAGGAATTTAATCTCGAGAAGCTTCGTTATCACACGGTTGTCATCATGACTGACGCCGATGTCGACGGATCGCATATTCGAACTCTGTTGTTGACCTTTTTCTTTCGCCAGATGCGCGAACTAGTCGAGAATGGCCATATCTTTATTGCCCAACCACCGCTTTACAAGGTCAGTCGCGGCAAGAGTGAGCAATACGTTAAAGACGATGATGCGCTTTTGGTCTACTTGACCTCAAAGGCGTTGGAGAACGCCAGCTTGCATGTCAATGCCAAGGCGCCGGGCATTCAGGGTACAGCCCTTGAGGCGCTGGTTAGTCAATTCCGTCATGTGATGGGTTTGGTTGAGCGGATGTCGCTTGTCTATCCTAAAGAGGTGCTCAAAGCGCTTGTTTACGCACCCAAGTTATCCGGCGAACTTCTTGAAAAAAGCGACGATCTTGATGTTTGGTGTCGCGATCTCCAGGAAAAACTCGAAAAATGTGACAGCGGAACGCACCGCTATAAAGTGCTCCAGAAAGAGAACACTGAGCGGCATATTTTCGAACCCAAAATTGAAATTACGGCCCATGGTATACCCCATTATCACCTGTTGAGTCGCGAATTTTTTGCGTCTAATGAATACAAGGCGATTGCTGGCCTTGGGGAATTGTTGCAAGGATTGATTGAAGAGGGAGCCTTTGTTCAGCGCGGCGAGCGGCAGCAGTCTGTGGCAAGTTTCGATGAGGCGCTTGATTGGCTGATGGCGGAATCACGCCGCGGGATCAGTACTCAGCGCTACAAGGGGCTGGGTGAGATGAACCCTGGCCAGCTGTGGGAGACGACCATGGATCCGGATTCTCGCCGTATGTTGCGGGTGACTATTGAAGATGCCATCAATGCGGACCAGATCTTTACCACACTGATGGGTGATCAAGTTGAGCCGCGCCGCGCCTTTATTGAAACCAATGCACTGTCAGTGGTTAATCTCGACGTTTAAACGGCTGCGCCAATCCACTGCCGCGCCTGCTCGGTCAATTCCCTGGGCGTGCCCTCTGTCGTCTCAATCGGCGGGCCAATCGCGAGGGTAATTGTTCCAGGGGTCTTAAGCCAGCTTCCTGCAGGCCAGTAGTCGCCGGCATTGTGCCGCACCGGCAAGATCTGCGCTCCGGCGGCCTTGGCCAGTGCTGCTCCGCTGGTCATAAAGGCGCCCAGTTCGGGTGTCCGAACACGGGTTCCTTCCGGAAAAATAATGACGTTAATGCCTTGTGATAGTCGTTTTTTACCTTGTTTTAATACCTGGCGGATAGCGCCAGCCGGATTCGATCTCTTGATCGCGATGGCGCGCATAAAGTAGAGGCCCCATCCAAAAAAGGGTATCCAGAGCAGCTCGCGCTTGAGAATCACACTGGCCGGCACAAACAGGTACTGTAAAAAGAACGTTTCCCACGTGCTCTGGTGATTGCTCAGCACCACGCAGGCCTGTTGAGGAATGTTTTCTAGGCCCTCAATTTTAATCTTTACACCACAGGTAATCCTGAGCCAAGACATCAACAGTTTGTTGCCGAAGGTGACGCAGCGCTGGCGATAACGAAAAGGCAGAATAGCCACCAGACAGAGTGCGATAGTCATCAGTAAAACCAACAAGATCAACCCGCTGTAGAAGAGTAGTGCCCTGATGCTCTGCCAAATTTTTGTCATTAACCTACCTTGATAAAATGCTATTTGCCGACCACCAGGTGTGAAATATCCGCGACATTTAAAAACAACTGTCGCAAATTTTGCAGCAGAGCCAAACGGTTGGCCTGAACCTCGGGCTGATCAACCATAACCAGCACATTGTCGAAAAAACTGTCCACAGGCTTACGCAGAGAGGCTAATGCACGTAACACACCAGCATAATCCCGGTTCTCTAACAGCGGCGCGACTAACGCACTCAAGCGCTCAATATCTGCTGCAAGCCGTGTCTCCTCAGCGCTCTCAAAAAGGGACACATTCACCGGACTGAGTTTGTCTAGCTGCCCTTGTTTGGTGAGAATATTAAGTACCCGTTTATTCGCGGCGGCGAGCGCCACTGCGTCAGGAGAGCGTGAAAACTGATCGACCGCTTTCACTCGAGCATCGATATCAAGGGGCTTTGAGAGATCCAGCTCGGCGACCGATGCGAATACTTCCGGGCTGATGTCTTCATCACGATACCAAGCTTTGAAGCGCTCAATAACGTAAGTAAGCACTTGCTCGCACAGCTCCTCAAGATCGCCCTTAAGGGCTAACTGTTGGGCGGCTGTAGTGATAGCTTGTTTTAGATCGAGATCAATATTGCGTTCGATAATAATCCGCAGAATACCCAGGCTAGCGCGGCGCAGCGCAAAAGGATCACGCGATCCGGACGGCCGTTGGCCAATGCTGAAAATGGCCACCAATGTATCGAGTCTGTCGGCCAGAGCCAGTGCCGCGCCGACATCGGTTGCAGGAATGTGGTCTCCGGCAAAGCGGGGTAAATACTGTTCCATAAGCGCCTCGGCGACGGCGCTATCTTCACCGTCATTGAGCGCATAGTAGCGGCCCATGACGCCCTGTAAGTCGTCAAATTCACCAACCATCTCGCTGATGAGATCGGACTTGCACAACTCACCTGCACGTCCAGCCAAGGTGATCTCAGCACCCACAATGGGAGCTAGTGCTTTGGCCAATGCTGCGACTCGCACAGTCTTGTCATACACCGAACCAAGCTCAGACTGAAAAATAATTTTCTTCAGTGATTCCCGGCGTACCTGGAGAGAGACCTTAAGGTCTGCGTTATAGAAAAACTGTGCATCGGCTAGACGAGGGCGAATAACTCGCTCGTTCCCACTGACCACTTGCTGCGGATCGCTACTGGCAATATTGGCTACCGTGATAAATAACGGCATAAGCTGGTTGTCGCGGTTGATCACGTGGAAGTATTTCTGGTGTTGGGCCATAGATGAAATAAGCGCTTCAGCGGGCACCTGTAAAAAATGGTCTTCGAAACGGCCGGTTAAAGGCACTGGCCACTCGTTGAGTGCGGTAACCTCATCAAGTAGATCCTCATCAATCACTGCAAAGCCACCGGCAGCTTTGGCGGCCGCAATCACGCCGTGACGAATCAATTCACGGCGCTCGGCAAAATCGACAATGACATAGGCGCTATATAGGGTGTCGCGATACGTTTTGGGTTCGGCAATGATAATATCGCCACTGCTGTGGAAACGGTGCCCGCGACTCAGGTTGGCGCTGCGCACGCCGAGGATATCGACTTCGACAACGTCCGCGCCGAAGAGCACTACTGCCCACTGTACTGGCCGCACAAACTCCTGACGGCTTTTGCCCCAGCGCATGGGCTTGGGAATAGGCAGCGCGGCAAGCGCTTCATTGATCACACCACCGAGCAAAGACAGAGTTGTGCTACCGGCAATTGTCTGGCGCAGACAGAGCTTATCCTGTTGGCCATCATTTTCCACCAAACCTGATAGTGCAGAGACTTCAAGCCCGTTTTTACTGGCAAATACCTGCGCGGCTTTGGTGATGTTGCCCTCGGCATCAAAGGCGACCTTGACGGGTGGCCCCCAACTGACACTATCGTGATCCGGCGCTTGCTCCGCAAGCTCCTTTACCCAGACCGCGAGACGTCGTGGCGCCGCATAGCTAACCACTTCACTAAACCTGAGCTGCTGTTCAGTCAGGCGACTAGCGATGCCTGCGGTAAAACTCTCCGACAGCTCGCGCAGTACTTTTGGCGGCAGCTCTTCGGTGCCGATCTCTACCAGAAAATCTCTGCTCACTTGGCTGCTCCCTTGGCGGCGGCCCGCTGCTGTTTGGCCTCCAGTTGCAGGTTCTCCTGCACCACTCTCGCCAACACTTCCTCGGCGATTTCTTTGTCTGCCAATGGAAAACCAAGGGCCAACCTTGAATCGAAGTAGCCCTGTGCCACAGCGCGAGCCAACGTGCGCACGCGCAAGATAAAGCGCTGACGCTCAGTAACCGAGATGGCGTGGCGTGCATCGAGTAAATTAAAGGCGTGCGAGGCCTTCATCACCATTTCATAGGCTGGCAACGGCAGGCCGTTTTCGGTTAGTCGCAGGCTGTCTTTCTCACATTGATCAAATTGGGCAAACAGCGCATCGACATCGGCGTGCTCAAAATTAAATGTCGACATCTCCACTTCGTTCTGGTGGAAGACATCACCATAGGTAACATCACCCTGAGGACCGTGAGCCCAAATCAAATCGTAGATACTGTCGACACCCTGCAGGTACATGGCAATACGCTCGAGCCCATAGGCAATTTCGCCGGTCACTGGGTAGCACTCGAGACCGCCGGCCTGCTGAAAATACGTGAACTGGGTAATTTCCATTCCGTTGAGCCACACCTCCCAGCCGATCCCCCATGCCCCGAGCGTGGGAGACTCCCAGTTATCTTCAACGAAACGCACATCATGCACCTGAGTGTCGATGCCGAGTGAGCGCAGGGATCCGAGATAAAGCTCTTGAAAGTCACTTGGTGAGGGCTTCATCACTACCTGAAATTGATAATAGTGCTGTAGTCGGTTGGGGTTTTCACCATAGCGGCCATCAGTAGGGCGACGACAGCCTTGGACATAGGCGCTGTTCCAGTTCTCGGGACCGATTGCACGAAGAAATGTCGCGGGATGAAAGGTGCCGGCACCGACTTCCATATCCAGTGGCTGGAGTACTACACAACCCTGGTCAGCCCAGTATTGTTGCAGTCTGATAATTAGCGCCTGAAATGTATCAGGGGGTGTGCCGACATTGCTCAAGTTAGATACCTGCGGATGATTGGAACAGCTTAAAATGTGTTTATGAGAAGATTGCGCAATTATAAGGCGCAGGTTTAATAATGAAAGAGTGGATGCGTGGTAAAGCGGCAATTAAACTCCACGGATTACGGCCAATTATGGATATAATACGGTTTGTATTCGGTGCAATTTTCAGATTCAGGAACGATCGACAGAACTGGGTACGCTGATTTTTCAAGCGTCGAAGCAGGCGTTGTGAAAATGAGAATTAAAAAGCGAAGTAACAAACGACTCAAGCTAGGGAGCTGAATGGATGGCATATGTTCGGAGTGGCGACAAAGTTCGCAAAGCAGTATTTCCAGTTGCAGGGATGGGTACCCGGTTTTTACCCGCCACCAAGGCGAATCCCAAAGAGATGCTGCCTGTCGTCGATAAACCCCTGATCCAGTATGCCGTTGAAGAGGCTGTAGACGCCGGCATCACCGAAATGATTTTTATCACTGGCCGCAACAAGCGCAGCATTGCTGACCATTTTGATAAAGCCTATGAGCTTGAGCATCAGCTGGAACAGCGCAACAAGACTGAGCTTCTGAAGATTGCACAAAATATTGTCCCGAAAGGCGTCAGCTGCACCTATATTCGCCAAAACGAAGCTCTGGGCCTGGGTCATGCGGTATCAACAGCATCCCACCTTATCGGCGATGAGCCTTTTGCAGTGCTGCTTGCCGACGATCTGATCCATGGCGAAAAAGGTGCGGTTAGGCAAATGGTAGAGCTTTATGAGTTTTATAAAAGCTCGGTGATTGCCGTGCAAAAAGTGCCGGGCCCCGATATTTCAGCTTATGGTGTAATCAGTGGTAAAGCGCAGGCTGAGCGAGTCTACTTGATGGACAAAATTGTTGAAAAGCCCGCGCTGAAAGATGCGCCCTCAGACCTTGGGGTAACCGGGCGCTATATTTTTACACCGCAGATATTCAAGCATCTGGCGATGCTCAAGCCCGGCGCAGGTGGTGAGTTTCAACTCACCGATGCGATCCAGACTCTGCTTAACGAAGAGCAAGTTCTGGCTTATGAATACATTGGCACGCGCTATGATTGCGGCAGCAAAATGGGCCTGCTGAAAGCCAATATTGAGCTTGGCTTGTTACACCCTGAAATTGGTGATGATCTGCGGACGTATTTGCGCGATGAACTCGCCGCAAAACTGTAAGCAATCCATTGCCGTCCAAGGCAGCACGTATTCCCCGAGCGACCCGAAAGAGGTTAGGCAAGAGCATTGAGAAACGTAATTCTGGTATGGGTGCTGCGCAGTTTCGCCTGGTTGCCGCTATCCGTGAGTCGGGCACTGGGTCGAGCGCTGGGGCGCGCAATCTTTGCGTTAAAGCTGACTCCAGTGCGGGTTGCGAGAGTCAATCTGCAACGATGTTACCCCCACCTCGCGACAACTGAAATTGAACAACTTTGCCGGGCGCGAATGTTACAGCTTGGGCAGGCATTTTTCGAAACCCCCCGGGTCTGGAGTAGCTCGACGTCGTGGCTAGAGGGGAAAATACTCTCCGTAGAGGGGCATGAGCTGTTGCAGGCAGCTGTGGATGATAATCGTGGCCTGTTGTTGATCGTTCCGCACCAGGGTAACTGGGAAGTGGTTGGCCTATGGCTTTCGGCCCAGACTCAGATGACGTCGCTATATGAACCGCCAAAAATTGCGCAACTCGAGAGTTGGATAAAATCTTCGCGCGAGCAGTCCGGTGCCAAGTTAGTTCCTACCGACGTGCGTGGTGTTGCTGCCTTGATTAAAGCATTGAAACGAGGGGAGACAACGGCCATTTTACCCGATCAGCAGCCCGGTCCTCAGGGCGGGGTAATGGTTCCGTTTATGGGGGTGCCGGCGCGTACCATGACATTGGTGACGAATCTGATAGACCGCTCCGGTTGTACCGCGTTGTTGGCCACAGCCCTGCGTGAGCCAGGAGGCTGGAGGTTACACTTTTTACCGGCCAGTGATGCACTCTACAGCGACGATCAGGTCACCGCGGTGACTGCTCTCAACGATGATGTCGCGCGCATTGTTGCTCTTGACCCACAGCAGTATCAGTGGGAGTACAAACGTTTTCGCGTCCAACCCGACGGCCGCGACATCTATGCCAAAAATGCATAACAGCATCCACTTTACCCCGCGAGCCCACTTTTCCGACCGCACGCAATGGCGTGATCTTGGCATGGTGGCGCCTAATATCGTGCCGTCGTTCTGGCGAGACTGGTTGTTTGACACCGGATCGCTCACCCGCCGCTTGCTTGATGCCAGTCGCGGTCAGTTGCAGGTCGAAGTGTTAAGTCAAAAACTGCAGCTGCCCAGTCTTTCTGAGCGTCAAGCCCTCTCTCTGCCGGCTAATCGACTAGCGTTGGTCCGCGAGGTATTATTAATTGGCTGCGGTGAGCCCTGGGTCTTTGCCCGTAGTATTCTTCCTCTGACCACCGTCACCGGCCGCTTGCGCAGGTTGCGCCATCTCGATAATCGGCCGCTCGGCGCGCTGCTGTTTAATGATCCCACAATGACCAGAGAGCCGTTGCAGTGGGCATGCATTGAACCTGGTGACGAGCCGCTCGCGGTACCGCTCGCGCCACTTCAGGTCCAGGCTTGGGGCCGTCGCTCAGTGTTTAAACTGTCGGCGAAACCGTTACTGGTGTGTGAAATATATTTACCGAGTTTTAAGCCCTATGGCCAACCCCAGCACTCAACTTAGCACAGCGCATCCTTGGCTTCGGCTGATGCGTCTCGATCGACCCATCGGCACTTATTTGCTGCTCTGGCCTACGCTGTGGGCACTTTGGTTTGCCGGCGCCGGCCACCCCAGCGCCGCCAACCTAGCGATTTTTACGCTTGGAGTAGTAGCGATGCGGGCGGCAGGTTGTGTGATTAATGATTATGCTGACCGCCATGTCGACGGCGATGTTGAGCGCACTCGGCATCGACCAATCCCTTCGGGAGAGGTGACTGCCACCACCGCACTGAAATTGTTTTTTGTACTTTTGTTGGTCGCATTGATTCTGGTGTTGTTGACTAACCGGCTCACCATTATTCTGGCCTTTGGCGGCGCTGGCGTTGCGGCCCTCTATCCGTTCCTCAAGCGCATCACCCACTGGCCGCAGCTCGGTCTAGGTGTCGCCTGGGCCTGGTCAACACCGATGGCCTTTGCGGCGCAAAGCAACAATTTACCCAGTGAACTTTGGGTACTCTTTGCAGCGATTGTCTGCTGGACAATCGCTTTTGATACGTACTATGCGATGGTTGATCGCAATGACGACCTACAGATTGGGATCAAATCAACCGCGATTTTATTTGGCCGTTATGACTTGCTGATTATTGCGCTATTGCAGTCGGCCGTGCTGTTGCTGTTGGGCTGGGCTGGGTTGTTATTTGGCCGTGGACTGCTCTATTTTGCCGGCCTGGGTGTCGCGGCAAGCTATTTCATTAAGCAACACCGTATCAGTCGCGGCCGCAACCGCGACGCCTGTTTCAGCGCTTTTCTCAACAACAACCGCGTCGGCATGATGATCTTCGTTGGGCTCGCCGCGGACTATTTGGTCAATCCCTGATCAGGCCTTTTGCCAAATCAACAGTCGATTGTTGGCGGGCATATCGTGATCGTCGAGCAGCACAAGCTGTCCCGAAATAGCCAATTGATTAATCTCGTGAAATTCGCGAATGCCGCGATGGGCAACGTGCTCGCGCAGATGTAGATCAAAAAGCCGATTGCTCTCTGAGGTGAATTCGCCCTGATATTTCATTGGCCCATAGAGCGCAAACAGGCCTCCGGGCAGCAGTTGGGCGCTGATATTGGCGAACATCGATTGAACGTCTGACCAAGACATAATGTGTGCGGTGTTGGCCGTGTAAATCGCATCAAAATTTTGCTCCGGCCAGGGCCCTGCACCTACATCGAGTTCGATGGGCGGCCGCAGGTTGTCCGCGGGGAACTTGCTAATCCACTGCATAATGCCCTGGTGATTGTCCCTTAGGTCGCTGGTCTGCCAAATCAGGTGTGGCAGCTGCGGGGCAAACCAAACTGCGTGCTGGCCAGTCCCCGAGCCAATTTCCAGCAGATGAGTGCTGTTCTCTAAAAGCGGCGCCAGAAGACTAAAAATAGGCGCCTTATTGTTTTCACAGGCCTGAGAGAAGGGCGGTTCTTGCAGCGTGGCTATTGGGATTCTCCTGATTTTAGTCTGTGGTGAGGTGTACTTTAACCGGGCAGGCTTTCATTACCCAGGAGCTAATCATGAAAGAGCTAATCGCGAACAAAGACAAATTGATCCTGCTCGCTGAGCGCAGCATTAAATCGATAACCATCGCTGTCGAAGGCTTTGATTGTTTCAACCTCGGTGATGCGATTTTTAATGATATAGCGACTCATTAACCCACGCGCTTTTTTCGCATAAAAACTGATAATTTTGTACTTGTCGCCTTTCTTGTCCATAAACACGGGCGTCACAATACGTGCAGAGATATCGGCTTTGCGCACGGACTTAAAGTATTCATTTGATGCGAGATTGACTAGCACCGGCGAGGCCATTTTATTTAATTCCCGAGTGATAAGTTCACCCCAAAACTGATAGAGATCTTTGCCGCGGGCATTACTAAATCGGGTACCCATTTCAAGGCGATAGGCTTGCATCAAATCCAGCGGCCGCAGAACGCCATATAGTCCCGAGAGGATTCGCAGGTGGTCTTGAGCCCAGCTTAAGTCCTCTGCATCCAGATTGTCTGCGTCGAGACCCTGATAGACATCACCCTTAAATGCCAGCACCGCCGGTCGCGCATTGTCGCGACTAAAAGGCGTCTGCCATTCCTGAAAGCGCGCGTAGTTAAGTGCGCCGAGACTGTCACTTAATCCCATCAAGCTAGATACATCCTGTGGTGCCAGGCTTTTTAACCCCCGCGAGAGCTCTTCGGCGTGCTCCAGCAGAGCAGGTTGTGACAGCGAAGGCGTGTCAAAGGCGCTTGTGTAGTCGAGCTTTTTCGCCGGGGAAATAACAATTAACATGAAAACCTGCCATCGTCTGGTAGAAGTTATTAGTATTTAGAGTCGTCATTATATCAACTTGCATCCGTTGCGTGCGACCTGACTTGTTAGCTAGAGATGGACTTATCCAATGCAGGGTAAATGGAGAAGGCGACATAAAAAGAGCTTTATTACACGACCCGTAGCAGTCACCGAGGCGAATATTGGCTAGTACAAACTGATTGTGCCCTTCAGTCCGAACAAAAAGTGACGATTAATACTGGATTGATATACATTA
This sequence comes from Porticoccaceae bacterium, assembly GCA_024644595.1. Taxonomy (GTDB): domain Bacteria; phylum Pseudomonadota; class Gammaproteobacteria; order Pseudomonadales; family Porticoccaceae; genus HTCC2207. The sequence continues at coordinate 419,520 of JAHEHL010000002.1, forward strand.
TGATATCAGTGCGCATTGCGCGTCTCTGATAGACTGGCGCTAACTTACAAGGGGCTTTTAGCGAAAGGCTTTTAACTAAGGGCTTGTAGCTAGAGACTTTTAGCGGGGACTCAAAGCATGCAGAAGGACAAAAAAAAGCCGCCGTGCGCGGTGTGCAGATTGGTGCGGATCTACCTGCTGGTGGCAGTGCCAATTATTTTGATTATGTGGATCAGACCTGAAGTCAGTCGCCTGAAAGGCTTTGCTTTAACGGATATGTTCGCCACGATGATTGGCGCGATGCTGGTCGTTACAATTTTGTGGAAGGCCTACCATGAATTCTGGAAACCCAAGCTCGATGCTGCCCGAAAAAACAAAGATTGACTGCTGGGGCTGCCGCCACTTTCAGATAACGCATCAGCCAAAGATGCCCTATAGCTGTCAGGCAATGGGGTTTAAATCCAAGGTGCTTCCCTGTATTGCTGTGGCTCAGGTCGATGGTAATCCATGCCTCAGCTTTACGGCCAAGCCCTCAGCCAACAAACCACATAAATAATCATTCGCAGCTTAGCGGGTCGGCGGGTCGCTGAGTTAAGAATCGTCTCTTACCAGCAGAAAAGGCTGAGCAATTTTGCGCGCCTGACGACAAGACATACGTCCGCTGTAAGTATTCACGGCACAGCGAAAGACATCCTGATGTAGCCCTTTACTCGAAGTCCAGTGGTTGTCGACAGAAACCTCAGGAAACACGTTGAGGTTGATCGCTGGATTGACACAGGCTGATTCGGTTACCGAGATCATCTCGTCGTCTGTAGGCAAACGCCAAACCACGCCCGATTTTTGAGAAAACTCTTCAGCGTATTCGATGGCTTGGTCCCATGTCAGAAAAAGAATGTCGCCTTTACAGCGGAAATTGGAGTAGCGTTGCCCGGCCGAGCATCGGTACCAAATGGTGCCTGTCACAGTGTCGCGTGCAAGACCCGCGTTGGTTACTTCAAAGCGTCCCTTATCACCTCGCGGAATAGCATCAGCGCAATTTTCTTCGGTTTGATAATCATTGCAACTACTTAATAGAAGCAACACCGACAATCCCGTTACGGTGGTAAAAAGAGCACGGCCGAAAAGTCTGGTCGATCTGAACATCACAATATACCCCCCCGATGGATTTGTTTTTACACTGCAATACCAGCATAACGCACCACGTTGCAAATCCGCAATCGGACTCCCGCAGTCAAACAGTGTAATCGGCACAACTTAAAATAGCTGAACCTGGTTGGCACCCCGGTGCGCCTGGATAATGAACAAGGCTCAATAATTTTCGGCAGCTGCCGATATTAAGATGTAGTCAGTAATTATTAGTACTGCCTTTGACGCTTTAAGCGGTATTATTTGATTTGCACTAAATGTTTAGGGTTAAACATCTTTTAGGGCTAAACATCTAGCACCGAAAAAATGATTGCTGTTGCCAGGTTAGCCCACCGGGCAGCTATAAATTTTGACACTGTTGTAAGGAATATTCATGGATATCGCAACGCTAGTTGGTTTACTTGGCGCCTTCGGTTTGATTTTTATGGCCATCGACGATATGGCCGCCTTTATTGACACACCGTCACTGCTGATTGTGGTGGGTGGTTCAATCATGGTGGTTATGTTTCGGTCTTCTCTCGGCGAGTTTCTCGGCGCTGTCAGCGTGATGGGTAAAACGTTCAAAAACAAACTCGATGAGCCGGCCAAGCTGATCGAGCAGATTGTCGAGTTGGCCACCATTGCGCGCAAAGATGGCATGATTGCTCTTGAGGGGCAGGAAATCGATAACCCTTTTCTGTCAAAGGCTGTCTCGATGCTGGTCGATGGCACCGATCCAACAATCATTAAAAGTTCACTGGACAGAGAGTTGGCCAGTACTAAGATGCGCCATGCCATGGGCGCCAAAATATTCTCTGCCTGGGGCGAGATTGCCCCTGCGATGGGTATGATTGGTACATTGATTGGCTTGGTTCAGATGCTCGGTAATATGGGTGACCCAAAATCAATTGGCCCGGCGATGGCGGTGGCCCTTTTGACCACCATGTACGGAGCAATTTTGGCTAATGTTATCTGTTTGCCGATTGCGATGAAGCTTGAAAACCAGGCTGACCTTGAAGCGGCGAACAATGAGCTCATCATTGAGGGCATTCTATTTATCCAGGATGGTGGCAACCCGCGTGTACTGAGCGACTTCCTGGCTTCATTCCTCGGGCCGAAAGCCCGCTCCAAACTTGCTGCTGCAGCCTAAGCTGACGATTTCCGATGGCTGACGATCAGGAACAGGAAAAGGTCGAACAGGGCGCTGGGGCTCAAGAACCCAGCGCGCCACCGGCCGACGAATGTCCGCCCTGTAAGGGCGGTGCGCCGGCGTGGATGGCAACCTTTGCTGATATGGCGACGCTGCTGATGGCGTTTTTCGTCCTGTTACTTTCCTTTGCGGAAGTCAATGTTCCCAAATACAAACAGATTGCCGGCTCCCTGAGATCGGCCTTTGGTGTTGCCCGCATTGTGCCGAAGATTTCTCTTCCCACCGCCACCAGCCTGGTCAAGCAGGAGTACACCCCGGCGATTGCAGAACCCACGGTGATCGATCAAAAGCGCCAGCGATCGGAAGATATTACTCAGGAGTATATTGTCAAAAAGACCGAAAGCGGTGTTGCAGATTTTAAAACGCAACAAGAATTCCGGAGCGTCCAGGAAGCGCTCGCCGAACAGATTGAGCAGGGCGAGGTGGAAGTTCGTCTTGAAGACAATAAGGTTGTTGTTGAGTTGAAGTCGGACAATGCCAGTGGCGGTCAAGGTAAACCTGATCCAGGTAAGGGCGCGGGCGGGCCAATCAGCCAGGCAACGATTGAAGTCGCCTCTAAAGTAGTCGATCTGCAGTCGATGGTCTCGACGGAAATTGAAGTTCGCAAACAGCAGTTGGCGTCGGGTGAACAGGCTGGTGGAATGCAGTCAGACAGCGATAGCAATAATTCTTCCGGCGGCAGTGCCGATCAGCGTCGTCAGGACATAGATGACCAGTACCAGCAAATTCGTCTGTCCCTGGCGGCGGACATTCAGCAAGGGCTCGCAGAGGTTGAGCGCGATGGCGACCGGATTATTGTTCGACTTGCCAGTCAGGGCTCTTTTGTCTCGGGCAGTGCCGATTTGCAGCCGGGCTTTGCCGGCCTCTTAACGCGTGTGGGCAACTCCCTTTCATCCTCTAACGGCAAGGTTAGGGTCGAAGGCCACACCGATAATGTTCCCGTTGCCTTCAGTGAGCGCTTTAATTCCAACTGGGACCTCTCTGCCGCACGTTCGGCCTCGGTGGCCGATTTCTTCTCCCGTAATTCCGAGCTAGAGCAGAGTGCCATCACCGTGGCGGGCTTCGCCGACACGAGGCCTATCGACAGTAATAACACTGCTGCGGGTCGCGCTCGCAACCGTCGCATTGAGGTGATTGTCGATGGCTCATGAACAGCAAGCAGCGTCTATATTGGCTTTTCCTCTGAATGCAGGGAGGTGCTGATATGGTTGATGAAACAGACAATACTGAACTCGACAACAGTGAAGCGCCGCTGCCCGTAGTGGCTGAGACAGAGGTGACGGAAGAGGTTGTGCCCTCAGCACCGCCGCCCCCGCCTGAAGATCCCCCCGAAGAGGAAGAGTGCCCGCCGTGTAAAGGTGGCGCGCCGGCGTGGATGGCAACCTTTGCCGATATGGCGACATTGTTGATGGCGTTTTTCGTTCTGATTCTCTCCTTTGCGCATATGAACGTGCCAAAGTACAAAGAAGTCAGTGGCTCAATGAATGATAAATTCGGTGTGCAGAAAATTGTCCCGACCGTAGAACAGCCGACAGCTGACAATATTATTGCCAAACAATATAAAACTGCGAAGGTTGATCCGACGCTGCTCGATGTTATCCAAGAGCAGACCACGTCCGAGCCGCAACCTGAAGATCCGGAACTAAAAGACTCGTTGAAAAAAAATCAGTCCGAAACTAATTCAGATGCCGAAGTGTTGAAGAAAAGTTTGGCCAAGGAAATTGCCGAGGGCAAGGTCAAGGTAACGGTTAAAGACAAACAGCTGATTGTTGAGGTGATTGCAGAAGCGCAAACCGGCAATCAAGGCGAAGCGAACAAGTCGCAGTCTGGCTCAAAAGTGATGCAGAGCGATCTCGAAGTGTACGCCAAAGTCGCCTCTGCCCAGGCTCAGGTTGCATCGCAAATCGAGGTGCTCGATGCATCCCCGGAAACGTTGGATGGCGACCTCAGTGGCCGCGGTAATCAGGCGGGAGAGCAGGCAATTGACGACCAGTACCAAAAAATTCGCGCTCGCCTGTCCAATGAGATAGCTGAAGGGCTTGCCGAAGTTGAGCGTGATGGCGATAAAATTATTGTGCGTCTTGCCGAGCGCGGTTCGTTCCGCAGTGGCTATGCTGATCTACAGCCAGCGTTTAAACCGCTGCTCGACAAGGTGGGTGAGTCGATTGCCGACAGTAGCGGCCTGATTACTATAGAAGGCCACACCGATAATATCCCCATGGCCTTCAGCGAGCGCTTCCGCTCAAACTGGGATTTGTCAGCTGCGCGTTCTGCGGCCGTGGCAGATTACCTGCTCGATAGCTCGCCCATCGAAGATGGCCGGGTGACGGTAACAGGACTTGCCGATACCAAGCCGCTGGTGCCCAATGACTCTCCCGCAGGACGCGCCAAGAATCGTCGCATCGAAGTGATTATTGATGGCAGCTAAAGGTGTTTGTCGCGTTTTTCTTCAATTAGCGCAAAGATTGCCCGAGCGTGCTCCTCGGTAATCGAGAATCGTTCACGCAACTCTTCAATATGGGCTTGTTCGTCATCGGTGACTATACCGTCGCTCATCGCTGACGCAATTTCAGCTTCAAAAATTGCTTCCCGTCTGGCCATTTGATTGGAAAAGGCAGAGGCGACAATACCGGTTAACAGCGCCACAGTGCAGACACCCAGCAGGGCGGTAAATGCGCCAATAGCCTGTCCCAGAGGGGTAATCGGATAGACATCGCCATAGCCGACCGTGGTCAGTGTAATCAGCGCCCACCACATGGTTTGTGGAATCGAGGCAAATTTCTCAGGTTGTACATCGTACTCGGCGAGATACATCAAAGAGCTCGAGAGAAAGAGTGCTATACCCATCAGATAGAGCGCGGCAAGAAACGAACGACGTTCCTGGTAAATGGCCGAGAAGAGGTCTTCCAGTGCCGATGAATAGTGGGATATTTTCAGCAGTCGCACCAGACGCAGGACGCGCAGCCAGCGCAAATCAACGCCACCCATCACCAGCGGCAGGATACTGGGCAATATGGCCAGCAGATCGATAATGCCGGTAAAGCTGAAAATGTACTGAGCCCGGCGTCCGCTGGCAGTCGCTGCAACACTCTCTTCATCCGCGGCAACTGACCAGATGCGAAGGCAGTATTCGAGCAAAAAGACAGATACCGAAAACGCTTCGAAGATAAACAGTTGCTGTTTGTAGAGGTTATTGAAGCTCCCCACAGATTCGAGACACACGGCAATCAGATTTAAAATAATTAGAACGGAAAGAAAGAAATCGCAGCCACGGCTTATTTTGTCGCCATTACTGCCTTTGTTGAGGATTGTCATCATCCTCTTCTGATTCAGCCACATTTTGAACAATCCCCCAGCGCAGACCACACCTATTTTTATAGTGCTGTCAGTTATGCCATGGTGGCAAGAGGGGTGTCAAGGCAAAGAGAAGGGTGTGAGCAAAGCCCCTGCGACGAGCGCAGGAGCGATCACTGGATCAGGACGCCAAAGCGACAGGCGGTTGATCCTTGAGCAATGTAGGCAGCAATTCCCAGGCACTGCGAATCTCATTTACCAGGCTTTTAACTTCACGGATTGCGTCAACATCATTGTGAAGATTCGCATGCATCAGGCGGCGCACCATATATTCATAGAGATCACTCAGGTTGCGCGCCAGGTCACCGCCCTTTTTAAAGTCCAGCGAATCCTGCAGCCCATAAACAATGCTTGTCGCACGATTGAGAAAGCGGCATTTCTCGGCAATATTTTTTCGTTCGATTTCGCCTTCGACCGCAGAAAGGGTCTCGATCAAACCATCAAACAACATCTGAATCAATTGGATACCGTCGGCGTAGGGTACCGCGGAAGCAATGTGAACATTGCGGTATGCATTCAGGGCCTTGTTGTTCATTGTCATGTGGCGGATCTCCGATTCAGTGTTTTGTTTCACTTAATAATAGAATCGGGACAACGGGTAAATTCTTTAGTTAAAAATCAATAAATTTATGGGTTCAAAAATGGGCTGCCTGAAAGTCCGCTTATTCGGGGCAGTCACTATAACTACTGGAGATACACTGAGCGGCCAGTTGCTCTGCTTCAGCGACCTGTTCGTCGTCCAGTTTGAGCTTAGCGATATCAGCAATATCAGATGTTGCCGGCTGTCCGTTGAGACGTGCGACTTCGCTCCAGACCAGCGCTTCAAAGGGTTTGGACTCGCCACCGTCTTCGCCCGCTTGGAGCATAAAAGCATACATAAACTGTGCATTGCCATAGGCTTTTAGGGCCGCTTTTTTAAACCAGTACTTGGCCATCTGATAGTTGAGCTCCACCCCTTTACCTTCATGATAGGCGAGCCCAAGCATATACTCGGAATCAGCAAGTTCCTGCACCGCCGCGCGTTTGAACCAAGACGTGGCAGCGCGTTGATTTTCCGCCACACCGTAGCCGTGATAGTAGAGCATGCCGACATTGTGTTGAGCTTCAGCCAATCCCTGATCAGCAGCCTGCTTATACCAAGTCATTGCCTCAGTGTAATTTTGCGACACGCCATAACCCTGCTCGTAGAGGTGGCCGACATTGTTCTGCGCTTCCGGTACACCGTCGCGAGCCAGATCAATCCAGGCACGCATGGCCGTCGCATAGTGCGCTCGGTCGAGGGCGCTGATACCTGCTTCGAATGGGCCGGCCCAAACTGAAGTGTTGATCAGCGAGAGAAATAACATTGCGATAAATAGCTGTTTCATGGTGACCCTAATATCTAAAAACGATGATGTGGTTTTGTTTGACTGCCGTAACACCTTTTTGGCTTGTGGTGCGCTGTTCGCTCATGGCTGTCTTTAACGCTCAAGGCTGTTTTCTGGCCCAAGGCTGTCTTTAACGCTCAAGGCTGCGGGCTTGATTCTGTACGTCGATCACGGCCTGAAACAGGGCGCCTTCCGCGAGGCTGCCACACAGCTGCCCGGTTGCTGTATCCACAACTGGTACGCTCTCACCCACAAACTGGCTGACCTTGGCCATCGCCTCGGCGAGACTATCGTCGGCATAGAGTGTTAGCGGTTGTCTGTCGATATGCGCCTCAATATTACTATCGACAGCTGAGATCACTTCATAAATAGAAATTTTCCCTACAAACTGTTTGTCGTCATCGAGAATATAGGCCTCGGTATGTCCTCGGCTGCGCATTTCATCGAGCAGGTCCGCACCGCTGACAGAGGATTTCACACGCACATAATCCTGGCTAACAAAGGGTGCGACAGTTTGCTGGTTTAAGGCAATTGACTCGCGCCCTTTAAGCAGGTCAATTCCTCGATCAAGCAGCTGTCGATCAAAAAATGAATTGCCAAATACCCGATTCGTCAGCAAATTGCAGACCATCACTGCAATCATTGCCGCCACGGCATACTCATAGGACTGAGTCAGCTCGAGAATAATCAAGACAGCAGAGACGGGCGCCCCGATAACGGCAGAGCTCACCGCCGCCATGCCGGCGACACTGATAATACTGGCGATATCGGCAAACCCAAACAGGACTAACAGTTGACCGGCAAGCGCACCGGCGGCGACACCAATAAACAGCGAGGGTGAAAAAACGCCGCCAAACAGCCCAAAGCCAATGCACAGTGCAGTCATCAACAGCTTTGCAATCAACACCGTCAGCAGTAGCGAAAGAGCAAAGTCACCGGCGATCATATTGTTGATGCTGGAGATTCCCAGACCGAGAATTTGCGGAATCCAAACTCCCACCAGACCGCAAATAGTTGCCGCTATAAACGGCAGCAGTAGCGGTGAGGTTTTCATTTTTGCCGCGGTTTGTGCTGAGTAGCGCAGAGCCCACATAAAGCAGATAGCCACCAGAGCAAACGCGGGCGCCAGAACCACCAGCACCGGCACCACTTCCGCCAGAGGCGGTAGCACGGCACTGATCTCGAATGTTTTGCTGTGGGGAAACCAGAGATTGCCGAGAGCGCTGGCAGAAACTGACGCCACAGTGATCGGCGCAATCGCTCTAACTGAGAAATGTCGCAGAATCGCTTCATGAGCAAACACCACCCCGGCGATCGGCGCATTAAAACCGGCAGAAATTGCAGCGGCAACACCACAACCAAGATAGATTTCGTGAGACAGGCGACTTGAGATAAAGCGCTTAAACCAGATGCCCATGGTTGCACCAAAGTGCACGATAGGCCCGTACTGGCCAACAGAGGCGCCACCACTGGCGGAGGCAAATGCTGCCAGAGTTGAGGCGAGACCGGTTTTAATATCCAGCGGCTCATTGACCTGATGGGCGGCATACATTGAGTCTGCTGGACCCGCCCAGCGGCCGATACCGAGACCGGTTTTTAAGATCACCACCACAGCGGCGGCGGCCCACAAAAAAACCACACTGGAAAACGAGAGCGATTCTCCGCCAACAGTCAGTGAAAACATATCGCTGGCCGCGCGCTGTTGCCCGAACCATTGCACGCCGGTGACAAAGAGGTTGGAGACAATAGCCAAAACAGCGCCAATCAGTCCCCCGACAATAATGATTACAACCACTTCTAATAATGCATCACGTACCTTGGTCATATAATTGACGCTCCAATAAAAACAGATAATCACTGCCCGGCGACAGCTTATCGACTCGTGTAGATCCGGTCAAAGATTCCGAGGCTCGCTTGATGTTGTTTAAACACTTTATATACAGTGTATTCGGTCACACTGCTGCTTGGATGTATGATCAAGATTGGTTACAGTGCGACACAAGTGATTGATGCGTCCTTTCAGAGAAGTGTAAAAAGGATTCAATCAGAGCTGCCGCATTTAAGTGAGAATCTAATCTTTTGACGAGTTCGAGACATATTATTGGCCAGAGCACTGCTATCGAAGAGCTTCGTATGCTTATTGATATGGTGGGGCCAAGTGATTCTACGGTTCTTGTGCTCGGTGATAGCGGCACCGGTAAAGAGTTGGTGGCCAGAGCGCTGCACGATTCTTCGGCTCGCGCCAGCGGTCCGTTTATTCCGGTCAACTGTGGCGCGATTCCTCGAGAATTACTGGAAAGCGAACTGTTTGGTCACCGCAAAGGGGCCTTCACCGGTGCCATCTCTGATCGCAAAGGGCGTTTTGAGTTGGCGGACAAGGGAACCCTTTTTCTCGATGAGATTGGCGACATGCCAATTGATCTGCAGGTTAAATTGTTGCGTGTGCTGCAGGAGCGCCTTATTGACCCAGTCGGCTCACTGCTGTCGGTGCCAATTGATGTCAGAGTTATTGCTGCCACCCACAAAGATATCGTCGGCCTGATTGAAAAGCAGTTGTTTCGGGAAGACCTCTACTACAGACTCAATGTGATGCCGATCGAGATCAGAACATTGAGTGAGCGTCTGGATGATGTGCCGGTACTGTTTGAGCATTTTGCCAGACAGCATACTACTAACGGCAACAAGCCGATCAGATTGCACCCCAGCTCCATGCAACTTTTCCTCGATTACAGTTGGCCGGGTAATGTCAGAGAGCTGGCCAACCTGGTTGACCGCTACTCGTCGCTCTACCCCGGTCAGGAAGTTGATCTGTGCAAGGTGATTCCGAGCATGGTGCCGCCAGGCATCCGAGCTCTTGCCAATTGGAGCGAAAAGGGAAGTCAGGCGCCGACAGTCAAATCCGATCCGCGCATTACCGAGCAACTGACGGCTGATGTTCTGAGCGCGATCGTGAGTAGCGCGGAATGCTCGGAGCAGGAAAAGATGGAACGCATTGAGGATGCCCAGCTCAATCATGAGGTTGAGCAGACTATTTTGCTCGCACAGGGCGGCGGGCTATTCCCCGAGGAAGGTCTGCAACTCAAGCAGCATTTGCTGGATATTGAGCGTAATCTGATTCGCCATGCGCTCAGCAGTGCTGAGGGCAATGTCTCCAAAACGGCGCGGCTGCTCAACCTCCAGCGCACCACCCTGATAGAAAAAATCAATAAGCACGGCCTTGCCGATAGCGCCTGACCACAGGCAGTTTCAACCGGACCAATAGCCTCTGTTTCAATCGCCTTAGTCGGCTGTTATGCCGACTGCAAAGCCCGTTTATCCGGCAAAGCCTTGCCACAAATCAATCATCTTCAGCCTAACCGGTGTCAAATTGCCGACTGCTTGCCAGCGGCAAGTACCTGACGGTTTCTTGCCACATTTAGCCTAACCCTCTGAAATATAAGCAATAAAATACTTGGCATGTAAATTGCAAAAACCAGGGAAAGCAACACAAAGTGATTATGGGGAAAGGTACATAACTGTGACAAATCATAAGATGATTGATGTTCTCTGGCTGGACTCAACAGCGCAACTATCGCCCGTTGAGGTGACAACCTTTGCTGAAAACGGTCTGGCAATTACTCAGACAGGTGCAGAGCCTGACAATGTCGAGCTGTTTGGCGCCCAATTGGTTGTTGTTAGTTTGACTGAATCCACCCAGTGTCTGAAAGATATTCAATCACGGCTTTCAGCGGTCAATAGTTCTGCGCCTATTATCGCGCGGGTCGAGCGCAGCAATTTTGAACTTGGCATTCGCGCAATGCGTGAAGGCGCGTTGAGTGTCATTTCCAGTCCGCACTTCGACTCAGCGGAGTGGAGCGATGTTCTGGAATTGGCGCAGTGCAGGCCGGAAAAAAACCGTACAGAGCAGGCCTTTGTGTTTGCTGATCCGGTAAGCCGAAACTTGCTGGCGCTAGCCGAAAGGGTTGCTCAAGTAGACGTTACTGTACTGGTTACCGGGCCTACCGGAGCGGGTAAAGAGGTGCTTGCTAAGATCCTGCACGATGCCTCGGCTCGCCATCAGGGGCCGTTTGTAGCCTTCAATTGTGCAGCGATGCCGGAAAATCTGATTGAAGATATGCTTTTCGGGCACGAAAAAGGCTCCTTTACCGGCGCCTCTAAAGTACAGCCGGGACTGTTCGAACAAGCTCAGGGCGGCACCATTTTCCTCGATGAAATTGGCGAGATGTCGTTTCACTTGCAGGCAAAGCTGTTGCGTATTTTGCAGGAGCGCTCGGTGGTCAGACTTGGAGGGCAGAAATCCATCGCGTTGGATATTCGCGTTATTGCCGCCACCAATCGAGATCTCAAGGCTGCTATTGCACAGAAAAGCTTCAGAGAGGATCTCTACTTCCGTCTGACGGCATTCAAACTCGCAATCCCGTCGCTGAGTGAGCGACCAAAAGATATTCTGCCGCTCGCTGAGCAGTTTCTGGCCCAACAAACAGGTGACTCCCAGGCCTTACGCTTAACCCGGGCGGCTCAGTTGAGCCTGGAAAACTATCGCTGGCCTGGCAACGTGCGCGAGCTGCAAAACGTCCTGGTGCGCGGCATGGTGCTGGCCAACGGCGCGCCGATCGATGTTCAGCATCTGTTGTTCGACGATATTCAGAGCGCAGACAGTGCCACCGACCATGGTCGGTATGAATCTAACAACCCCTTTGCCAGTCACCATGTTTCAGCCACCCGCAGTCAGCCAGGCTCGAGAGCAAATTATGCTGACAATTCTGCGGGGCGTTCCACGGCGAGTTCCATGGACAGTTCCATGGGGCAGGTGCATCCAGAAGATCTGAGTCAGGCCGTTAAGCACAGTGAGTGGCAGACCATTATGTCTGCTTTAAGAGGGACAAGAAGTCGCGAGCAGGCCGCCGAGCAGCTCGGCATCAGTCCCAGAACCCTGCGCCACAAATTGCAGAGATTGCGTGAGCAGGGTGTCAATGTTACCCGTGCCTACGCGCGCTAGAGGAATTCGTTATGGTCAGTCCAGTGAACACAGGTAATGTCGAATCGCTGTTGAGTCAGATTCGTCAATATCAAAATCAGGCGGCACAGGGAGTCAATCTCTCGCCGAGCGAGCGTGTCGATACTCAACCAGCTGCGGGCAGTGGTTTTGCTGACGCGGTTAAAGGCGCACTCAATGAAGTGAATGCGACACAGATGACGGCTAAAGCGTCACGTACCGCCTACGAAAGTGGGCAGGATATTCCGCTCACCGATGTCGTAATGAATATGCAGAAGTCGTCACTGGCCTTTGAGGCAACGTTGCAGATTCGCAACAAAGTACTCAAAGCCTATGAAGACATTATGAATATGCCCGTTTAAAAAGAGAAATAAGACATGGCAACCACAACAGCAGAAACCACCACACCAAGTCTGGCGACAACCGCCGCGGGCATGCCCACAGCGGCCACTCAGTCAGGCCAGACGCCACAACAGCTGCAAGCCGCCACCACAGTGCTGCCCAGCGTCAAGGAAGTGATGCAGCAGCCGGCAGTGCGGAAAGCAATGCCAGCGATTATCGCTTTTTTGAGCGTCGCCATTTTTTTGATCGCTTATTCTTGGATGCAGGACCCGATCTACAGAACAGTTTATCCCGGGCTCTCCGAAGCTGATCGCCAGCTCGCCTTCGAAGCGCTATCAGGTGGAGATTTCAACGCGCGTATTGATAGTGGTACCGGTGAATTGAAAGTTCCCGACGGCCGTTATCACGAAGCGAGAATTTTCCTCGCCTCACGCGGCTTGCCTCAAGAGGGCACCACCGGCGGCATGAGCTCTCTAAATGACGAAGCATCTATGACGTCGAGTCAGTTTATGGAGCAGGTGCGCTATGTCTCGGCAATGGAGCAGGAGTTGGCGCGCAGCATCAGCCAAATTACAACCATCCGCTCAGCGCGCGTTCACCTTGCTTCACCCAAGCAGAGTGTCTTTGTGCGCAACCGCACACCGGCAAAAGCCTCGGTAGTCGTTTCACCCTATCCGGGCAGGCAGGTATCCGACGCCCAGGTGCAGGCAATCATCCATATGGTCTCGTCGAGCATCCCTTATTTGGCGACAGAAGATGTAGTGGTTGTCGATCAACGAGGCAAGCTGCTCACCGACGCCACCAATTTTGCCTCGATGCAGCTCAATTCCGCGCAGATGGAACACAAGCAGCGCATAGAGGAAACCTATCGCAATCGCATTGATGCACTGCTGACACCCGTTGTCGGCATGGGCAACGTGCGTGCTGAAGTTGATGTTCAGATCGACTTCACAGAAGAGGAGTCCACCTTTGAAGAGTACGACGGCAATGGCAATGGTCCCAAAGCGCGCTCTGAAGTGCTTTCTCTAGACCAAGATGCAACTCAGGCTGCAGAGGGCGTTCCAGGCGCGACGACCAATACGGTACCGGTCACACCGACCACGATTGTCAACGGTCAGCTCGACGGGCAAGAAGCCGGAGACCAACTGCGAACATCAAGCAGCACCACGACGCGAAACTATGAAATGGACCGATCAGTTCGCCATGTCAAGCGTCAGGGAGGCAGTGTTGACCGGATCTCTGTTGCAGTGGTGGTTAATGAGCCGACCTCTCAGCCTGGCCTCGAAGGTGAAGAAGCTGTAGCGGCAGGATTCTCTGAGCTTGAGCTTGAGCGCTTTAGCAATCTGGTAAAAGGTGTAGTTGGGTTCGATGGTGAGCGCGGCGATGTGGTCACTATTGTCTCCGCCAAGTTCGAGAAACCGATAGCCTTTGAATCTAATATTCCGTGGTTCGAAAACGCGCAGATTATCAGTGCCATTAAAAGCCTTGGTGCCGCAGCGGTGTTCCTGGTCATTTTGTTTGCAGTAGTGCGACCGGTGGTTAAAGCGTACCTGCCGGCTGTTGACGATAGCCTGGCGGACGAACTCAAGGGCAGCAACAAAGACGGCGAGCTCAATGCAGAAGAGCTGCGCATGATTGAAATGGGTGATGGCGAGTCTCTCGAAGATATCAAAGCCAAACTGAAGCCGAAGAAATCGACCATATCAGCAGAAATGCTGGATACGGCAAATACTTATGATGACAAAGTGGCATTGGTGCGACTGCTGGTTGCAGAAGACTCCGGCCGAGTTGCCAACGTACTGAAGAAAATGATTCGCCCAGTCTAGGCCGGCGAGGAGAGATAAAATGGCAGATGCAAAAGTAAACGAGATCCCAGCTGTAGAAGCGCCGCCGATGTCAGAGGCGCTGCGTGACGAGTTGAGCCGCCTCACCAGCACAGATCGTTCGGCGGTCATCATGTTACTGCTCGGCGAACAACAGGCTGCGGACATTATTCGTTACCTGAGTCCGCGCGAAGTTCAGGCCCTGGGTTCGGCGATGGTTGGCGTTGCCGACCTCTCTCAAGAGGCGGTTAATATCGTCCTCGATGACTTTGTCGTAACGATTAAAAAGCAGACGAGTCTCGGTCTTGGCACCGGTGACTATGTCGAGAAAGTACTCAATCGTGCACTGGGCGAGGATAAAGCGGCCACGGTGCTGGGGCGCATTATGCCGGGCTCTTCGAGCAAGGGACTGGAAATTCTGCGGTGGATGGATGCCCGCTCGATAGGCGACATGATTCGTGATGAACATCCCCAGGTTGTAGCAATTATTCTCTCCGTCCTCGAATACGATGTAGCAGCCGACGTACTGAACTTTTTGCCTCCAGAGAACCGCGCCGAAATCATGCAGCGAGTGGCCAGCCTTGAAACGGTTCAGCCATCCGCGATGGACGAGCTTGAAGGTATCATGAAGCAGCAGTTCTCCTCTAGCTCATCGGCCAAGTCGTCAAGCTTTGGTGGTGTTGCCACCGCAGCGAAAATTATGAACTTTACCAAGGTCGATCTGGAAACCGCGATTATGGGCGGTGTTGCAGGTCTCGACGAAGAATTGGCACTGAAGATTCAGGACAATATGTTTACCTTCGACAATCTCGCTGGTGTGGATAACCGCGCCATTCAGGTACTGATGCGCAGCGTTGAATCCGACCTGTTGATGACCGCACTGAAAGGTGCAGACGAAGAAGTGCGTGACAAGTTCCTCGATAATATGTCGCAGCGCGCGCGGATTATGTTCCTCGACGATATGGAAGCCAAAGGACCGATCAGAATCACAGATGTGGAAGATGCACAGAAGAATATTATGCGTCTGGCACGAGTGTTATCGGACAAAGGCGAGCTTGTGCTTGCTGGACGGGGAGATGACTTTGTCTGATACAACCCCCAAGCCAGCCACTGAAGCAGATTCCGGTATTGCCACCGACACCGAATCTTCTGTCAGCTGGCGTTTAAATGAGCTGCTTACAGCAAGCCGAAAAGCCAAGGCCTTTGCCACAGCTGAATGGTTTCAACCTGACGCCCCGGAAGCTGAAACCAACTTTGTACCCTGGACGCCAGAGGCTCTGGGGGGTGAGAGGCAAGTCAGTGAAGTGCTGATCGGCGAAGAACTCGACGACGAGCCAATTGCTGAAGCAGATGCCGCGCCAGACGCTGAGCTGGAGGCTATTGAAGAGGAGCTTGAAGAGACCGCTCCCACCATCGATCAACAGGCTCTTGAGCAGGCTCGTCAAGACAGTTTTGACCAGGGCTATCAGCAAGCCATGTTGGAAGCCGAGCAAAAGTGGAGCGGTTCACGCAGTGATTTCGTTACGCTTACCGACGCGCTGCGCAGAGCGCAGTCCAGCACAAATGATTTTTATCAGCCCCTCAAGAAGCTCGCCTTGCATTTAGCAGAGCAGCTCGTTCGTGGTGAGTTGACACTTGCCACCAGCGCCGTAGAGCGACTTGTCGATGCGGCGATTAAAGATATTGAACAGCAGGGTGAGGGCCCTATTGTCGTCAGCCTCAGCGCTGCCGATCATGAACAATTCACACGCCATTTGAGCAGTGATCTCGAGCACATTAGTCTCCGCATCGACCCCGAATTGAGCCGTGGCAGCGTAAGAATCAGCATGGATGACAGCGCAGTTGAAGACCTAATTGAAACGCGCTTGAAGGCGCTGAGTGACAAGCTACTCGGTTTGTCCAGTTCGGACTCCGCCGCATTATCAAAGAGTGAAACGTTTACCGCTCAAGCTGGCGTCGATGGAGTAATCGACGATCAGGAAGACCTTGACACCATCATTGAAGGTATTGCCGAAGAGTTGAGCGAAGAAGAGTTGAGCGAAGTTGACATGCGCGACCAGCAAATCGATCCCAGCGGCGAGCTGAGTCAGTCCGAAGACAGTGATGAGAATCCAGATGCTTGATTTTGCCGATGATATTGATTGCCAAATCACCCAATTGCAGGTTCAGCCGCCGTTGCTGAGTGGCAAGCTGGTCCGGATGGTTGGCTTAACGCTAGAAGCCAAGGGCATCATTGCTCCCCTCGGCGCCCACTGCCGGGTCGAGAATATCGATATGGGCACCTATGTCGACGCCGAAGTGGTTGGCTTTAACGATGATGTCCTTTACCTCATGCCCTTCTCCGAACCGACCGGAATAGGTCCGGGTGCACGAGTTTGGGTAATTTCCCGTCATGCCAAAGCGTCCCTCGGCGAAGCGATGTTAGGTCGTGTGGTCGATGGCCTTGGCGAACCGATTGATGGCCGCGGCCCGATTGCCTACAGCGAACAGCTGGGTCTGGAAGGACTGGCAATCAATCCGATGGAAAGGGGCCCGATCAATAAAATACTCGACACCGGCATCAAGGCAATCAACACCTGCCTGACCCTTGGGCAGGGACAACGTATCGGCCTGGTTGCTGGTTCTGGCGTGGGTAAAAGCGTGCTCCTGGGTATGTTGACACGCAACACAGCAGCCGACGTCGTCGTGATTGGTTTGATTGGCGAGCGCGGGCGCGAAGTACAGGAGTTTATTCAACACACCCTCGGTGATAAAGGTTTAGCTAAATCTGTTGTGGTTGCGGCGCCGGCAAATGTGTCACCCGTGCTGCGGCTTAAAGCCACCTACCTCACGCATCTGGTGGCCGAATACTTTAGAGATCGTGGCAAAAATGTTCTGATGCTGTGTGACAGCCTGACCAGGGTTGCCCACGCTCAGCGCGAAATCGGCCTGGCAATTGGTGAGCCGCCCACTGCAAAAGGTTACCCACCCTCCGTGTTTGCCATGTTGCCGAGACTGATAGAGCGCTCCGGGGTTGGTCGTCATGGCCATGGATCGATTACCGCAATGTATACGGTACTTGCCGAGGGTGATGACCGTGCTGATCCGATTGTCGATATCGCCAGAGCATCGCTGGA
Source organism: Porticoccaceae bacterium (assembly GCA_024644595.1). Taxonomy (GTDB): domain Bacteria; phylum Pseudomonadota; class Gammaproteobacteria; order Pseudomonadales; family Porticoccaceae; genus HTCC2207. The sequence goes on from JAHEHL010000002.1 coordinate 436,832, forward strand.
TGGACAGGTTTTACTCTCACGAACGCTGGCTGATGCCGCGCACTATCCCGCCATTGATCTGTCGGGCTCAATTTCCAGGGTGATGTCGAATCTGGTAAATAGCGATGTGCTCAAGGCAGCCAATCATTTCCGTCGCCTCTGGTCGCTGTATCAACAAAATGAAGATCTGATTCAGGTTGGCGCCTACGAAGCCGGCACCAACCCCGACCTCGACCACGCCATTCGATTGCGTCCAGGGATGGAGGCTATTTTGCGTCAGGCCAGTGATGAGTCGGTGCCGCTCGAACAGAGTCAAAAACTTATTATGCAACTGGTCGCGCAGGTGAAACCGTGAAGACGGTGTGGTCAGCACTGCTCGCTAAAGCGGAGCGCGGCACACGCGAAGCCCAGATCAGGCTCGCCGACGTAAGCCGCCGGCGCCAGAGTGCAGCCGAGCAAGAACACAAGGTCGACGCGCTATTGCTTGATTACAACCAACAGTTGGCCAGCGTTCAGCAGCGCAGTCATCATTCCTCTGAGGTGAATAATTATCGACACTTTATTGTTCAGCTTCAGGAGCTGAAAAATCGTTCAAAGTATCAACAGCAACGCCTTGAAATCGAGTGGCATGAGACGCGACAGAGACTAGTGGCCGCCGAGCGTGAGCGCATAAAAGTGGAACATCTCGCGACGCGGGCACGTGAAAAACTTCAGCGCGAAGCCGATGCCTTTGAAGTTCGCAGTAATGACAGTCAGGCCATCGCCCAGCACAATTTTCGCGCACGTATATCCACCTAGTTTGGCAGGGGTTTGGCAGGGGTTTGGCAGGGGTTTGGCAGGGGTTTGATAGGAATTTGTTGATAGGGGTCTTCTAAGGATCAGACAAGGAAGTGATAAGTCAGACCCGCCGGGTGAAAATCGCTCTTCTCTCACTAATCCGTCCCGTTCTCATTCTTGCCTCCCCGGCATCAAAACAAGCAATCTGAGCGCGTGGTTTTGGCTCGCTGCTCGTGTTGGCACAGCTCTTGCAAATATCTCCTGTAACTCCCCTTTGGTACAGGATGAACAAACACAATGCTCGATTCCAAAAATATTATTCTCGATCTTGGCAGACCCGCAACATCAGACGCTGCAGGCCTTTCAGAGGCGCGCCAGGAAGTGGCCGGACAACGCCCGGGACATTTTGCACATGTTTTTGATAACGCAGCGGCAACGCTTAAAGCGGCGAAAAGCGGCAATGATTTGCCGCCGATTGACGCGGCTGACGTTGCTGCGAAAACGGGTGTGGAAGCTGGCGCTGAAGCAGAAAGTGAGGCTATGGCCCTCACCTCTGAAGCACTCCTTTTTAGTCGCACCTTAAAGGGCGGTACCGCGTTGATTATCGGCGGAGATGAGCCAACAGACGAAGGCCTGGTTGCCTTTGCCCGGGCTCAGGGAATGGATCCTGGCGCGCTTGGATTGCTGGCAGAGAAAAATGGTACAACCTACGACAGCAGTGAACGCTTTAAGCCCGCCCTCAGCGATAATCTGCAAGTGGAGTTTAACCGCCGGGTTAATCGCGAAGGTGCTAGCGTCCTCAATGGCGTTGACAAGCGCGCTGATGTGCTGGCGTTCCCAGCCGCCTCCGCAGCCTATACCAGCGGGCTCCCAGCCGCTGCCGCCGCGCCAGTGACCGATAAATTGCCAGCAGCGGTCACGGCCGCATCAAAAGCCACCGTCGAGACTAACGAGCCAGCGTCTGAAGTGCCAGTGTCCGACGTGCCAGCAATCCCTGGGTTGATTGTTGCGCAGCCTCAAGCGCTTCTTATCAAAACAGTTACCGCGAAGGCAGATGCTGCCAAATTGACGGTTCAGACATTAAGCCCGAGTAATCCAGCGCCCTTCGACAAAAGCAATCAGCAGCCGACGCTTCAATTAGAAGCTGCTGTTCCAGGTGCGAAAACTGTCACTGACAAGCCAGAGCTAAAAATTAACCCGGCTAGCATGCTTAGCGATATGCAGAAAAAGCTTCATATAAAGGCTGAAACGCTCACTGCTAATGGTAAACTGAGCAGCGCAGAAGAACAGATGAGTAGCCCTCAGACTGGTCGGCCAGAGGTCGCAAAACTGACTATTGGCCGCCGTGAGGCGGAGGCGTTTCTCAAGCAGCATGAAGGTCGTCGACACCTGCCGGCGGAGAAAATGGAGTCGATAACGTTAACGTCGGTTAAAGCTCTAGTCGCTACCGGCCCGATGACCCCTTCTGTAGCACCAGGCTTGCCCGGCAGCGCGGTGCCTTCATCATTTTTTGTTGATACACAAGTGACGGCAGGCCAGGCCGACCCAACAACGGAATTGGCCACCGATTTGCCAGTGGAAGATCCGCGACAGGAGTTGCTGCGCCGGCAGGATGATTACATGCAGCTTTCGCGCCAGTTGACTGACGCGCTGGGAAAGCGGCTGGTTGCGCAGATTCAACGGGGATCCTGGACGGTAGAAATGGATCTTCACCCCAAGACGCTGGGCCGTGTTGAGGTTCAGCTGGAAATGAAAAATGGCGAGCTTGAAGCGCGGTTTATAGCGGCAAATGCAGCGACCAGAGATCTGATTAATGAAGGAATGCCGCGCTTGCGCGAGGCTTTTCAGCAACATGGCACGGAAACTGCTTACCTAGACTTAGGTACAGCAAATCAGGGCTTTTCTGACGGAAAGTCGACAGGCTCTGGTGACGGCGACAACGGAATAGCCGATCGATTGGCCGCAGAAAAAGAGGGCGACATTGGCAAGCCGGAAAACAAACTAACAGGTGCAGCTTCGGACGAAGATGGCCTGAATATATTGGTGTAAACAGCGCGAGACCAAGCCGCGCAATTGAGGATTAAATAATGAGCGAAGAGATACTGGAAGAAGAAACCGCGAAAAGCCCGATTTTAAAAATTATTTTAATTGTCGTTGGCGTTTTGCTTCTGATTGGCTTGACGATTGGCGGCACATTGTTTGCCAGTGGTTTCTTTGATGCCGATAAGAAGGCTGATGCAGAAGAGGCAATTGCCGCGTTGGAAGCGGAAGCGGAAGCTCAGGCAGCAGCTGCCGAGGCTGCGGCTGCAGGGCCGGAAAAGGTTAAGCAAGATTCTCCAGAGCTAACCCGATTTGAGCAATCCTATTTTCAGTTGCCCAAGCCGCTGGTAGCGAATATTGCTAATTCAAGGAAGGTAATGCAGGCGACTGTTGCGATTATGACGCACTACGATAGCAGGGTAATTGAGAATGTTGAAAAACATGATTTCCCCCTGCGCTTCGCGATGTTGGCGGCTATGCGCAAGGTGACCGAAGCGGAAATAAGCGATAAGGATTTCCAGGATAATCTGGCTGCAACGTTGAAAATAGAAATGAATGCCGTGCTTGAAACGCTCGAAGATTTTGGCGGTATTGAAGCGGTTTATTTCACCGAGTTTGTTGTTCAGTAGCCGCGTAACGCGGTTGCCGAAAGACTAATCATAAAGCTTTTGTGAGGGCCAAAATGGCTGAAAGCGAAAATTTATTATCCCCGGAAGAACTTGAAGCGCTCACTGCTGGGCTCGAAGACGGCTCAATAGAGGCCGACACCGGGCTCAACAATGATATTCGAGTGATGCGCCACGATCTGACCAACGAAGATTCGTCTTTGGGTGTCAATGTCGGTGCCGTAGATATGATAAACGAGCGCTTTATCCGTCAGTTCCGTCTTGGGCTGCTTGAAGTGCTGCGCACCACGCCAAAAGTGAACATGGCGAATGTGCAGATTATGAAGTTTGGTGAATATCTAAAGGGGCTATCCGCGCCGCTTTCGGTCAACACCATCAGATTAAACCCGCTGCGTGGATATTCAATGGCTGTGATTGAGCCATCGATTGTTTTTGCTGCCCTGGATAATTTCTTTGGCGGCTTTGGCCGTGGCTTTGACAAGCTACCTCCGGGACGCCTGTTTACACCCACCGAATCCAGCATTATTAAAATTATGCTCGACGTACTTTTCGGCTCACTGCAGGAAGCCTGGGCGCCGATTTTGCCGATCAAATGCGAGCATGTCAGCTCTGAAATAAATCCACAGTTTGCCCAGATTGCTGATGAGAACGATTTGGTTGTTGTCAGCCGTTTTGTCGCTGACCTCGGTCGGGACGTCACCGGGAACGTTGACCTGGTGTATCCCTACAATTCCCTTAAGCCAATTCGTGACCTCTTGCGCAGCCGCGTTCAGACGGGTGACGGAGATGATGTTTCTGATAAAGAGTGGAGTGCCGAACTGCAATCGGCGGCGGTGGATGCCGAGCTTGAGGTAACGGTTGAGTTAGCCAAATTGGAGATGGCGCTGAAAAAATTCGAATCTCTGCGCGAGGGCGACGTTATACCCCTCAGCAAGGGTGATCATGCACGTATGTACATCAATGGCGTGCCGGTCTTCGACGCAGATATCGGCGCCAATGGTCCGCAGATGGCTGCGCGGATAGTCAAGCCTCTGTCACCCTTAAAATAAATATTGTTATATCACTGAGAGAATAAAAATGGCTGAAGCAAAAACAGATGTTTTAACTGACGAGCTGGCACCGACCCCTCAGGAGGGGCTGTCAGAAAAAATCAACGCCGATGTGCTGCAGAATATTCCGGTTACCATTTCTGTTGAAGTCGGTCGCACATCGCTGAAAATTCGCGATTTGATGCGACTCACTCAGGGCAGTGTTGTTGAGCTGGATCGCCTTGCAGGTGAACCCCTCGATTTGCTGGTCAATAATACTCTGGTAGCCCAGGGCGAAGTGGTGTTGGTCAATGATCGTTATGGCGTCCGCCTGACCAGCGTGATTCCCACCGCTGACCGCGTCAAGAATCTTTAAGGAACGCTGAGCAATGCCTGATATTGGCTGGAGTGAATGGTTGTCGATGATGACATCACTTGCGGTGGTTCTGGCGCTGCTCGGTGTCACGTTATTTGCGCTGAAAAAAATGGGGCTTAGCAATGGCAAAGCCGCTGCCAACGTCCTGCAAATTGATGCCGTCCATAACCTCGGGCCACGACAGAAATTAATTCTTGTCAGCGTCAATGGTGATCAGGTTCTGCTTGGCGTCACCCCCCATTCAATCAATCGCCTGGCCAACTGGACAGGCAGTTCGAGCGCTGATGACGCTGCGCAGTTTTCTCAGCCCCAGAGTGATTTAGAGGGGCCGGTGTCAGACCGCAGTGAAGAAACCGATTCTTCGGTAAGCGGCGGCATGTTTAAACAATTACTCAGCCAGGTCCATGATCGCAGTGCTGACGGTAACAAGAGCTGATTATGATGGCCAACCCGTCTCGTCTCGTCAAACGTGGTATCTCGATCTTTGCGCTGTTAGCGCTAACCATCGCCATGCCGGCAGCAGCTCAAGTTGGGCTGCCCATCGTCAATATGGTTGAAGAGGGGGGCGCCACCAAATACAGCCTGACACTGCAGTTGCTGGCATTGATGTCGGTCCTGACACTGCTGCCATCGCTACTGCTCATGATGACCTCTTTTGTGCGCATTATTATTGTCTTCTCGCTTTTGCGTCAGGCCCTCGGTACTGCCCAGACCCCACCCAATCAGGTGCTGGTCGGGCTCGCGCTATTCCTGACACTGTTTATTATGTCGCCGGTGTTAACCTCGATTTACGATGATGCCATCACGCCTTATTTTGAGGAGCAGATCAGCTTTGAAGCGGCCCTGGTTGCCGCCGAGGCGCCGGTGAGAACCTTTATGCTCAATCAGACACGAGAGTCTGATATCAGCATGTTTTTGGAAATTGCCGGTAACACTGATGTTGCCGAGCCGGCGGATGTGCCCTTTTTGACGCTGGTCCCCGCTTTTATTACCTCTGAGTTGAAAAGCGCCTTCTCCATCGGCTTTCTTATTTATATCCCGTTTGTTGTGATCGATCTGGTTGTCGCCAGTGTGCTGATGTCGATGGGTATGATGATGCTTTCGCCGATGATGATTTCAATGCCATTCAAGCTGATGCTGTTTGTTCTGGTTGATGGCTGGACCTTGATAATGGGGTCTTTGACCGCAAGCTTTGCGCTAGGCTAGGAGACTGAAATGGATGCTGCACAGGTTATTGACTTAGGTCGTGAAGCGCTCTGGATTGCCGTGCTTGTGGCATCGCCGCTGCTTGGTGTCGCTCTGGCAGTGGGTCTGATTGTGGGTATTTTTCAGGCGGCAACGTCGATACAGGAAATGACCCTGAGTTTTATTCCCAAGCTCGGTATTATGGTTGTGGCGCTGCTGGTTTTTGGCAGTTGGCAGATCGCGGTAATGGTCGATTTCTTCCAACGCATCTATGAGCGTATCCCCGCGCTGTTCACCTGATGGACTTACTAGTCAGCGAGGTCGTGCAACGCTTTTATACCCTGCTCTGGCCAATGATCAGAATCTCCGCCTTTCTGTTGGCCGCACCATTCTTTTCTCTGCGCGCTGTGAGCGTGCGTATTCGCGTACTGTTGGCAGTGCTGTTAACCCTGATGGTATATCCGCTGGTTGAGTGGCCGCTGATCGATCCTTACTCGGCAGCCGGTCTGCGTGAAATATTTAACCAGGTGCTGATTGGTACCGTTATGGGCATGCTGTTGCAGATCGTCAATGCTGCTCTGGTAGTTGGTGGTCAGGCGGTTTCCGGCTCGATGGGATTAGGCATGGCCAATATGGTCGACCCGAATATGGGTAACGTCCCGGTTATCTCGCAGTTTTTTATTATTTGTTCGACACTGATTTTTATGGGTTTGGGTGGCCATGTTGTGGTTATTACTCTGATATTGGAGAGCTTTAAATCGCTGCCTATAGGCCAGATGTTGGCGCCTGATATGTTGATGGCCGTGCTGCTGCAGTGGAGTGCCATGATGTTTCTCGGGGCCCTGCTGCTGGCGTTGCCAATCATGGTTAGTCTGTTGTTCGTCAATATTGGTGTCGGAGTGATTACCCGCGCGGCCCCGGCACTGAATATTTTTGCGGTTGGTTTCCCGGCTATGATTATGGCCGGCATGTTATTGCTGGCCATGTCGATGTCGAGTATTGGCTATCGCATTCAGTGGTTGTGGCGACAGTCATTTGAAGTTGTTGGCCAGGCCTTGGGGGTGACTTGATGGCAGAGAAAGATACCAGCGAAGAACGCAGCGAAGAGCCCACCGCCAAGCGCCTTGAGAAGGCGCGGGAAGACGGCCAGGTGGCGCGCTCTCAAGAGCTGTCAGTTGCAGCCATGATGATTGGCGTAGCCTTCTTTTTATATCTTTTTGGTGGCTATTTTATCAGCCGGCTAACCACGGTATTTGCCTCCGGTTTCAGCTTCGATCGCAAAGCGGTTTTCGCGGAAAACCTTCTCGCTCCGGCCTTTGGTCGACAGGCGCTGGACAGCATGCTGGTGGTTGTGCCGATATTTGTTCTCGCCGTAATTATTGCTATTGCTGCCGCCGGCTCAATGGGCGGCTATATCTTTTCGTTAAAATCCATTGCTCCCAAGGGCAGCAAGCTCAATCCGCTCTCCGGGTTGAAACGCATGTTCGGCACCAAGGCAGTCGTTGATCTGAGTAAAGCGTTAAGCAAGTTTGGTCTGGTCGCCTGCGTTTTATATTTGGTGGTGAGTGAAAATTTTTCCAGTTTGCTGCAGCTAGGCTTTATGGAATTGGAACCCGCCATGCAAGAGGCGGGGCGGATAATTGGTTTCGGCACGGTGTTGGTCACGTTAACACTGCTTATCGCTGCGGCTATTGATGTTCCCTATCAGCTGCATGTGTTTAACAAGCAGATGAAAATGACTAAAAAAGAGATCAAGGACGAAATGAAGGATACCGAGGGACGACCCGAGGTGAAGGCACAGATACGTCGCAAGCAGCGCGAGATCGCCAGTGGCATGATGATGGCCGCAGTCGCTGATGCCGATGTCGTGATCGTCAATCCGGAACACTTTGCTGTCGCCTTGAGTTACGATCCATCGAAAGATGGCGCGCCCATTATGGTCGCCAAAGGTGCTGATTTTCTCGCTCAGGGTATTCGTGAGCGCGCCAAAGAAGAGGGCGTGCCAATATTTTCTGCACCGGCGCTCGCGCGCTCCATATTTTATACCACCGAAATTAATCAGGCGGTCCCCGAATCGCTGTACTACGCCGTGGCTCAGGTGATAGCCTATATCTTCAATCTCAACAGTTTCCAGCGCGGAGCCAGAGCGGCGAAGAGACCCAACCCCAAAGTGCCGGAAAATATGCGCTACAACGCTGACGGCACGTTGGTCAGCGGGCCCACTGTAGAGCCGTAAAAAAGAATAATTATAGAAAAATAAATAAGCAGAATAATCTATGAGAGAAGATCAGACAGAGCCGACCTTTGAATTCCAGGAATGGTTTGACGGGGGTGATATTTTTTGCCGTCCGAAAGACAAAAAACGGCTGCTTTCAGCCGTAGAGGCAATTGTTGAAAACGATCTCGGTGTTGCCGTAATCGGTTCCAATGAAGCGATTCTGGACCATTATTACCGTATGTTGGTGTCACGCATTCGTGATCACGAACACTTCAAGCTGGAAATGTTTCTGCCAGTCACGACCGACAGCTTGCTGACGCGTTTCAATGAAATGCTTGCCGAAATCAGTATGGAGCAAGCTGCCGCTCCTCCCGCGGACGATCAATTGGTACGCCTGTTGGTGATCAACGATGCGCGCACGATCAATGAGGAACAGTGGAGTCTTTTGGCAAGGTTGTTATCAGATTTCCCCGGGGTCAATGTGCGTCTGATACTGGTGATCAACAAGTCAGGCTGGCCGGCCCATGAAAATCTTTTAAACACGCTGGGACGTCGAATGCATCGCTGGGTTGTTGAAGCCCCGGCGATTACGGAAGCGCGTGAACTGCTGGATGCTGCCGCAGAGAATGGCTATCAAACTGAAACCGAAGCTCTGCTGATCGATGCCGGTTTAGGCGCAGTCGTCAGTAGTCGACAGGATAGCCGTGAGGAAGAAGATGACCCGGACCTGCCGCAGTTGCCAGAGCTGGATGTGGATGTCTTGATTGGCGCCACTGCCGACGACGAGTTTTTAGACGACGCTAATACCCCGGCGGGAAGAGGTTGGTTGTGGCCCACGTTGATGTTTGTCAGCATAAGCGCCGCGCTGTCGTTGCTGATGGTCAGCTGGCTCTACCCGGGTTATCTGACCACAGATTCCTCGCTGCAGGCGGACCCGCAAGGACTATCTTCCGAGACAAAAGTTGAATCCACCGGTTACCGTATCGAAGCTATTACACTACCCACCGCTGAAGACCTTGAAGCTAAGCGCCGGCAAGTCCAGCGCCAGGAGGCTGAAGCGCTTGCGGCACCAATAGACGTTGCTGAAGAGTCCGACCTAACCTCAGAGCAGGCAGCGCCAATCACAGCGGAGGTGGCAGCCGAACAGACTGCTGTCATCGAGGATAACCAAGGTAGTGAAGCCGCTGCAGAAGTGCTCCCGCTAACCGCGACATCTGATGTCGCTGATGTCGATCAAGTAGCAGAGCCAGAGGCGCCGGCAGAATCTCTAGCCCCCCCAAGCCAACCACCAGCGATAGCGCCTGACAGCGCTGTTGAGCTTGTTTCGGCAGCGCCGTCGAGCAACTATTTTGTGCAGCATATTGTGCTGAGCAGTGAAGCGGCCGCCAGCGCATACATAAGGCGTTACACGGCGTTGAATAAGGCCAGAGTGGTACCCGTGCGGGTGGCACAAAAGAGTGCCTGGGCGGTTATTTCAGGTCCCTTTAGTTCGCGGCCTGCGGCAGCATCATTTACTCAAAACCCAGGCGTACCGGATGACTACTGGATACGCAACGCAGCACAGCTACAGGCTATTTTGAGGCGTTAATCATGACGGATAATGCAGCTTCCGAATTATTCACACAGGATGGCTCCGCCGGGTCGGTCAAGGTCAATCAAGGCGACCTTGTCGATCCACCAGCGCCTGCAAAAATAGTGTTTGTTCCGCTAAGTGAAGCGCGGCAGGCTAATCGCCTCACTCCGCCAGGGGTTTTAGCGTCAGGCCAGCGGCAGGCCTCTGAATCTGACAAAGTGATCAGACCTCTCTATCAAGGTGTCTTCAGCGGCCGTATTGCTAAAGTAAAACAGGAAACTGCCGATATTTTCCGTCAGTTGAGAGAATTAAAATTTACTGATGAGCAAGAGGCTTCGGAACCGTTATGAGTGATGAAACACCACAAGATGATCTACCTACCGAAACCAGCAGTGTTGAAACAGGCGTGACCGAAGCAGAGGACCAAGCGGCGGATGCAGGTAAAAATGCAGAGTTAAACAGAGAAGCCGTCGAAGACAGTGTCGACAGTCTCAGCGCCCGGATAGAGGAAATTTCTGCGCGCATCGATTCCCTGCTGCCCGGTGTCCTCGAAACGGCTGAAGCAGCCAATGGCGCTGCAGATGTTAATCGTGAAGCATCAGTCAATCTGAAGAAAGGCCTTGGCCAAATTCAGGCGCGAGTTGATTCGCTAAACAGTGCCAGTGAAAAAAGTGCGCTGCTCGCCAGTCGGGTAATGATTGGCGCAGTGTCCTCATTGGTTATCGCCGTGTTCGTCTATGGTTTTATTGCTTTCCAGCTGGCTGGTCGTGTGACGCAGGTCGATTCAATGCTGGTGGCCGTGAGCAAACGAATAGTCCAGATGAATAGCGCGCTCACTACCTTTGAGCAACTGCGCTTTTCCATCGAGCAGCTTGCCGGACGGCAAGCACAATTTGCCGAGCGACAGATGCTTCTGGTCGAAGCAGTGTCACGCAGCGAAGTGTCGGCGCGTTCAATGGCGACTGAACTGCCGGGCCTGGCTGCTCAGCAGGTGGGTGAGAAAACCGATCAGGTTGTCGCACAGGTTGCCAATCTGGGTAAAGATCTCGAAGGTCAGGCTGCCGTTGTCGACAAACTGTCAAAAGCTGTGGGCGCATTGGGAACGCAGATGAAATCGCTTGAAGGGCGGGTGAGTAATGTGCAGAAGCTGAATGCCGATGTTGAGGCGTTAATCACTCTTGAGCGGGAAAACTATCTAGAGGTGCTGAGTCGCCAGGTCGCTCTGGAAGAGGCACGTCAGGCAGAGGATGCGCCGCCAGCGCAGGAACCGCCACCATCAATCGTTGTTTACCCGATCATTTCGGGTAGCAGATAATCGCCATTGGCGAGAGGGTTATTCCTCATTGGGTTCGTCAATGGTGTCGTCGAGAGCCGCGCTTGACGGCATTTTGACTGCCGGGACGGATGACAACAGCTTGTCGGAGAACGACGGACTGTTGGTTAAGCCGGCTTTTACATAGAGCTCGCCAGCGATTTCATCGATATCGGTTCTCAAACGATTTACCGCGATCTCATCCGCTTCAAACGAAGCGTACCCAGCATTGTAGAGTGTGGACGCACTCTGAGTGGGGAGCCATGATGAAATGGTTCCTCGCAGCGTAGAGATGTCCAGAGGGTTTTTTGCCGAGCCAGCCACTTTTCCTTCAGCAGCATCTTTCTTGCCCAGCTTAAACAGCATCTCGATATGGTTTTGCAGAACAAAAGCAAAGCGAGGCTTGAGTGCGACCAAGTCAGATTCGTTAAAGCCCTCGGGCACTTTGCCAGACATGGCATCCCACAGTGTTTTCCCGGACAGACCGAGAAAACCGTTGTCTGCAGTCGGCGCAGTTTGACTTTCTTCGCGGTCGTTTATCTGCAGTGAAATTATCTCCAGGCGTTTAACCCGATCGATCAGGTAGACCATTAAAATGATCGCGACGAGACTGCCGAAAAGTACAGCCAAAAGCAGTATGGTTGCCATATTTGTCACCTATTGATTACTAGTCGGAGCTTGTCTCCGCAGTTTCACTGTCGCCGCTGTCATCGTCACCGTCCTCATCACTTTGGTCAGATTCTTCGAGCTCATCGCGGAGGAATTGAAGTGCGGTAAAGGACTCATCGAGACCCAGATCGAAACTGACCTTGTCGGCTAATTCCTGTGCCAGCTTCAGGGTCTCACTCGGACCGATGGATGCAGTTTGGTACATATTCCCCAGCACATACATCTCTTGCGCAAACTCCGATGGCACATAGGTATAGACGGTTTCACTTTGCGTTTTAACGGTTTGAAACGGGCGCGGCTCAGGCATAGGGGGTGTTTCATTTCCCTCTGATGCGGCTGCCAGGCAGGCTGCCTGATAGGCCTCAGCCTGTTCTGCACCCTCGACAAAGACCTTGTCCAGGTGCACTCGGCAACGGCCGCCAATACGTGACTTAAAGATGCGCGATTCACGCGATACACCGCTGAGTTCTGCTGCCTTCACATAAGATGCTTTGGCGCTTTCCATGGCTTTCTTTATCGCTCGATTTTTCAGTATTGGTAATACCATTTTGGCTTCCTGGTTATTCGTCGGTTACGTGGTCGTGCATCTGGACACGGAGTTTGTTGACGCAGGCAGACAGGATCTGACTCACTCGGGATTCACTTATCTCCAGAACGGCACCAATCTCTTTTAAATTCATCTCTTCGACATAGTAGAGCGAGACGACTGTCCGGTCCCGCTCGGGCAACTTGCCGATCGATGCCGCCAGGGCGTCCATAAATTGTTCTTCCACCAACTCGGCTTCCGGCTCATTGCCGTGGCTGTTGGGCAGGTCCACCGATTCAGGTAGCTGCGATTCAATCGAAACAGTCTGAAAGCGATGGGCATGGGTGCGCTCTTTCTGAAACGTGTCGGCGTCCTTTCCCATAAAATCGGCCAGCTCGGATTGAGAGGGCGCACGACCCAGTTGGCCGGTCAATGCTTCAGTCGCCTCATTGTGGTCGCGAATACTGACGATTGCTGAACGTGGCAAATAAGACATCTTGCGCACCTGATCGAGAATCGCGCCGCGAATGCGATTTTTGGCAAATATTTCAAATTCGACGCCCTTGCTGGCATCAAATGACTTGTCGGCCTCAATCAAGCCAATCATTCCGACCTGAATAAGCTCCTCGAGCTCCATAAAATTTGGCAGGCGAGCCTTGAGATGCAGAGCAACACGTTTGACTAAGCCCATATGGTCAATCAGTGACGCACCGGGTTGACTGGTGTTCTGAATCTCTTCGTATACTCTTGCATCAGACATGATCAGGAGGCCTTGTCTGTCAGCTGTGCCGCGACCCGCTCAACAAAAAACTGAATGTTGCCATTCAGTGGCACATCGTTATCGAGCTGAAGTATTTTTTTCGCCAGATCACCAAAATCCCGTGCGGCAAGTGAAGCGGGCGAATAGGTGACTACCGGTTGCGAAGCTTTCATCGCCTGCACGACCATACTGTCGGCACTGATTGAGTGCAGGTATTTAACCTGGCCATTAAGAAAATTTTGCACCACTGTATTGATGCTGGTGTAGAGTCGCTGTCCCTCTCTTTGCGATTCGACGCCATTGGGCACCAGAAAAATTCGATCAAGCTCGTATTCCTGCATCATCACTTTGATCGTGCTGTAGGCGTCGGCAATAGAGTAGGGCTCATTTTTAAGCACAACCACTCTGTACTGACAGGCACTCATAAAGGCCATTACGGCATCCGATAGTCCTGCAGCAACATCGACAATCAGATAATCAAGTTCATCTTCGAGCTCTGAAAACACCTGGATAATGCCCGCGGTTTCCTGCGGACCCAGTGCCGCCATTCTCTGAATGCCGCTGGCTCCGGGGACAAGCTTGACGCCAGCTGGCCCTTGAATAATCACCTCACTAAGGGTTTTTTCGCCGGACAGTACATGGCTAAAATTGAAGGGCGCACGAATACCGAGCGCGAGCTGTGCATTAGCCAGCCCCAGATCGGCATCAAAAATCATCACTTTCTTACCGAGTGATGCCAGCTTTACGGCAAGATTGATGGAAACAGTGGTTTTACCCACTCCCCCTTTGCCGCTGGCAACGCCGATAATTTGCGTGGTCGCTTTCGCCATAATTTTATACTTCAACTCTTTCGGAATTTATTGATTCGCTCGCACCCACATCTAATCGACCTGGGACTGTCGCACCGAATCCGTTCCCTGTGGTGGTGATCTTGCTAAAACTTGCTGGATAGGTTGCCGATACCGCCTTGCACCTACATTTATTGTTTTGTTGGTTTCTCGACCCATTTTCGTTGATCGGCTATACCTAGTCAAACGAAATGAATCGGCAGTTGCGATAGAGCCTGCCCTGCAAGCGTCAATCCATTTAACGGGATTGCATCGTCAGCTATGGTTGGACGGACTGCAGCGACCGACAGCGGTACTGGATGATTCAGTAGCAGGTAGATAATTGCCCAGGGATGGGTGCCATCTTCAAAGCGCGAAAGCATCACTGAGTCCCATTGTCTGGTGTTCTGATTGAGCTGACGCCGAGCTGACGCTTCTGATGCATCGGCAGCGATCAGCAAATGTTTTTGGGCCTCTGGCAGCGCCTCATCAAGTTGACTGAGCTGGTGTTCAATATCCACGCCTGAGGTATCGATTATCACCAGCTTGCGCTCTCCAATTTCGGCCATCAGTTGGCTCAACATATCGATCGAGCTGGCCCGAAACGTGTCGACACCTGCCTGAGATCCGATCATTTGCATCTGTGACCAGGCACCAATGCGGACATCATTGAAACTGATTAACGCAACGTTGTTTTCGCCATACTGCTGGGCCATCTGATTCGCGAGTCGTCCTGCCATGAGGGTTTTTCCTGCCCCTGAACTACCGGCAATAACATGCACACCCTGCATGTTGCTGAGTAAATCGACACTTTCCAACTCGTCGCCGATCGCAGAACTGATTTCAGCAATGGCCTGACCCATTGAGTCACTTTGGTTAATCACTTCGATTACTGACTCGCGCAGGCCAAGGGGCATGCCGGTTTCATTGAATGCCTCAATCAGAGGTCGCATCTCTTCGCTGACCGCCAGGGTGCCAGTCCAGGAATCTTTTTGCTGCGCCAGTTTGAATTCGTCGCGCATTACGCTTAATTCCTGTTTAACCAGATCGACTATTTCACGGGCTTTTAAATACTCACGGTCCGCTGCCGCTTTGTAGTTTTCGCCATTTATGGCGTTAGTTACATTATCCATTGATAACCCTACCAGGGGATCCAGCGCTGGCATTTTTGCCGTCGTTCTGGTTTCCACCGGTTGCGATGCCGAGCCAAACACAATGCCGTTATCAGCTTCGTAAGCGCTGGCTTCTGACCCTTGGTGTCCGAGCACCTGTGTTTCCATAACGGCACTGAAGTTGGCGCTCGCATCAGCGTCTCTTGTCACGTCCGGTGTCTTGTTCAGGGCTGCTTTAACCTCTGATATCAGATCGATCGCGACAATAATTTCTGTTTGGCCCTTGACCTTGTTATTGGCGACAATCATTGCATCGTTGCCATAGAGGTTGAATACTTTTTCCATGGCGCTGCGGGTGTCACGGGCGAGAATGCGTTGTAGTTCCATCGTTCACGTACCTTAAATTAATTCGTTTCTTCAATACTGACGGTTGCCACCACTTTTACTGACTGGTCCTCTGGAATCTCACTGTAGGAGAGAACCGTCAGATCACTTAAGCGGTGACGAATTATTTTTGACAGCCAGGGACGAATGCCCGGCGACACAACCAGCACGGCGGGGAGTCCCTGGTTTTCAACTTGTCGGGTATTTTCGGCCAGCGCTTTCAACAAACCTTCAGCCAGCTTGGGTTCAATCACCAAACTTTGGTTGTTGCTGCTCTGCTGCAAGACATTGTGCAGCATCTGTTCCAGCGAGGGTTCGAGCGTGATTACCGGTAAATTGTCGTTAATCTCGACCAGTCCCTGCACAATCATGCGCCCCAGTCGTGGTCGTACCGCGGCAGTCAGGTCATCCGCATCTTGAGTGCGGGCGCTTTCCGTCGACAGTACTTCGATAATCGTGCGCATATCTCGCACCGAGACCGACTCATCGAGAATGTTTTGCAGCACCTTGGTAATCGTTGCCAGTGGTAATTTGTCCGGCACCAGATCTTCGACCAGTTTTGGCGCGCGCGCGGCGACTTTGTCGAGCAGCTGTTGTGTTTCATCGTGGCTGAGCAATTCTGAGGAATTGTTGCGCAGCAGCGTATTAAGATGGGTTGCGATAGCCGTAGCCGAGTCGACAACGGTGTAACCGAGGGTGCGTGCATAATCGCGTTGACTGGGGTCGATCCATACAGCGTCGAGGCCAAAGGCGGGCTCTTTTGTGCGAGTGCCTTCCAGTTCGCCATGCACGTGGCCGGGGTTGATGGCCATCTCGCGGCCTATTTTGATTTCTCCTTTCCCGCGCACCACGCCATTCATCACGATATGGTAGACGTCTGGAGCGAGATCGAGATTGTCGCGAATACGAATTGGCTGAATCAGAAAACCAAGCTCTGCCGAGAGCTTTTTACGCACGCCTTTCACCCGTGTTAACAGTTGACCTCCGGCTTCGGCATTGACCAGCGGGATCAAGCCATAGCCAATATCGAGCCCGACCAAGTCGACTTGATCGACATCATCCCAGCCGAGTTCTTCTTTATTGGCGCTTGCGGTTTCAGTTGCGGCGGCTTCCATTGCCACCGTGCGTTCGCTTTGCTGCGCATCTTGGCCAAGCACATAGCCGAGTACAGCGGAGCCGACCCCGAGGCTTAAAAACATAACATGCGGCATTCCCGGAACCAGGCCGAGCAGTATCAGAATACCGGCCGCAACAAAGAACGCCATGGGGTTGTTGAGTTGCGTCTTGGCCTGGTCTGACATTGATTCCGAGGTGGTTACGCGGGTCACAATAATCGCGGTAGCCAGTGATAGCAGCAGTGAGGGGATCTGCGCGACCAAGCCATCACCAATGGTTAACAAGACATAGATTCGACCAGCTTCGGAAAAGCTCAGGTCGTGCTGACCGATACCGATAATCAGTCCGCCGACAATATTGATCATCAGAATCAATAAGCCGGCGATGGCGTCACCACGAACAAATTTCGACGCACCATCCATCGAGCCGAAGAAGTCTGATTCCTGGGAGATTTCTTCACGGCGGAATTTTGCGGTTTCCTGATCGATCACACCCGCATTGAGATCGGCATCAATAGCCATCTGCTTGCCGGGCATTGCGTCCAGAGTGAAGCGTGCGATCACCTCGGAAACGCGTCCTGCGCCTTTGGTGACAACAATAAAGTTAATGATCATGAGAATGGAAAAGATAATAAAGCCGACCAGATAATTGCCGGCGATAACAAACTCACCAAATGCCTCGATGACCTTGCCGGCTGAGTCTGAGCCCTCATGACCCTTGACCAGCACAAGGCGGGTGGAGGCAACATTAAGGCCGAGCCGAAGCATCGTGGCGAGCAGCAAAATAGAAGGAAACGACGAAAAGTCGAGCGGCTTGGAGCTATTGATGGCGACCATAATGATCACCAGCCCGATAACAATATTAAAGGTAAACAGAAAATCCAGTAAAAACGCCGGTAATGGCAGGATCAGCATGGAAATAATCAACAACACCAGTGCCGGAACCGCCAGCGTTGACAGTTCGATTTTCGACATATCCTGTCGTATGTTTGACAGTATCGCACTTGCCATTAAATAAAGTCCCGTGAAAACAATAAGTTAAGTATTGGTGTTTGGTTGCATTTCCGTTCCATACCAATGCATAGCAATATCTGTGCCATAGAATACAAAGGAGCTAAATACAGCCTCGCCGATTGTGAAGGCATAACCAGACGGCTTGACCACTTATTGGCTCAACGGCGCTAAAGACAGGCGCAGAACTGCCGATAGTAGAGATACAGAGAAATTAGCTGTGCAGTGCGGACAGAGCTGATTTGCCATGACACCATTATTGATGGCGTTTAACTGATTCGACCGTAGCAGGAACTATCATGATCAAACCTGTATTGAAAACTATAAAAACCCCCGTTCTCAGCGTCCTGGTACTGCTGTTGGCAAGCTGCTCGCTGACGATGGATGAATACAATGCCGCTGTGGTTGAGACCCTGGTCAGCGAAAAGGGCAATATTCTCGCGACCGGTTACGCGGTTATCAGCGTTCAGCCCCATGACAATCCGGCTCAACAACGGCTGCTGTCAATCAGGGCCTCAAAACTGGATGCCTACAGATCATTGATGGAACAGGTCTACGGTCAGTACCTGGATGCCAACACGACTGTCGGTCAGCTGGTTGTTGAAAACGATACCTTTCGCGCGCGGGTTCAGGGTGTGATCTATGGCGCTCATCTGGTCAGCATAACGCCAGTGGGAGAGGACACCTATGAAGTCACCATGTCTCTGGACCGCGATATTGTCCGAGATCTGCGGACGCTCTATTTGGATCAAATGACCAGTCGTCCAGGGGCTTGATAGCAGACGGTTGCGGACTTGATGATGACTTTATTGAATCTTCAGCGCGCGTGCCGACGCAGCCTCGTTTTGGCCTTGCTGCTTTGTGTTGCGGGACCTGGTGCGGCATCAGAGGCTGATCGACGCCTCGATGCGATCAAGCAGGCGCTGGTCGACCTCAGTCTCGGCTCCGAACTCAGATTGGCCACCAGCGCCTATGTCGATGAACGTGGTGTCTTGCACGAGTCGTCGCTGGTGACCAGCCAGGCGCAGATCCGTGGTGTGCGTGTGTTGGCCTATCTGCAAGAAGCGGGCATGACGACCGCTAGCCTTGAGGCGGCGATGGCAACCAGTGAATGTGCGGTCAAAAGGCCGGGGTTGAAACGACAGGTTTTGGTCAGCGTTGACCATGGCTTGGTCGATCCGCGTCTCGGCGGGCATTATTTAAGTGAAATTGCTGCGCTGGCTCGCCACAATATCAGTTCAGAACTCTCAGGTTCCAGCAGCTGGTCAGTGGTTCAGGCGCAGACATTCGCCAGCCGTTATCATCAGAAAATGGCGGCCAGTGCTGGTAGTCAGCCACCTCTTGAATTGCAGATCAGCTTGCGTGAAGAGCAGCGAAAGCCGGCGCTCAATATCGTTGAAATGGAGCGATATATCAGTCAGCAAGGCGCCAAGGCGTTGTTTTGGAGTGGCTCGAAAATTCCCGCCATAGCCAATAAACAGCCCTGGCCCTCGCAGCTGTTATCGTGGAACTTGCGCCTGATCGACCCCGTATTGGGTGAGGTTATACTGGTCGAAGAAGGTAAGATTGATTACCCAAGTCTGCAGCGTGCTTACCATAAAGCAGAACTGCCAGTGCAGTTCGTTCAGCAGCTGTCGGCTGTTTCAACACGCTTTGTAGCCCGGGCGGACGAAGTGCTGAAGTGCCAGGCACCTTATTACCATGTCAGCGCAGGGGCCAGGCCAGCTGATGACGACAGCAATGCCGGCAAGCGGATGAAAATAAATGCAGGTAGCGTTGCCGGTGTTCAGGTTGGCGACCAGTTTTTGCTCAGTCGGACACCGCAGATTACCGGCAGCGGGGCCCGTCTCAACGATATCGAAGATTTGGTTCTGGCTGAAGTGTCGACCGTTAGTCCGCAGTCGGCCACGCTGGTAGCGGTTGCCGGTCAAGCAGCCAAGACACTGACAAATTATGTGGCAATCCACTTTTAGGATAGTTTGAGGAGAACAGACGATGCAACGTTTATGGAAGCGTGTAACAACCAATATTGCAGCTGCATCGGTGCTTTTGCTGTGCTTGCTCAGTAGTAGCACCATGGAGGCTTCGGAAAATGCCGAGCGCGCACTGGCACAACTGGTAAAAGATGTGCGACGCTTGCAACCGACGTTGGCCGCAAACAAAAGCGAAGACGGTTACTACACCACGCGGCCAGGTGATACGGTGGATATGATTCTGCAAACCATGTTGCCAAATATGCCGGTCAAAAAGGCCATCTTGCGGCAGGCATTGGTCAAGGCCAATCCCCATGCCTTTAAGCGCAGTAATCCGAACTGGATGTACGCCAACAAAAAGTTGCGCCTTCCTGGCGCTGACGATATCCACAATGTTATTTTTGTCGAGCAAGCGGAAAACAAAAAATCCAAACGTGATGAGCGCCTGAGTTGGGTTAAATACCCTTAGCGCCTATGCGCTCCCGGTTACGGGATGCAGCACGCGGCTTGATAACCACACCAGACAGCAGGCGATTAAAGTGCTTGGACCGGAGCTGATCAATTTCACTGTGCGCCCGACCCCGATTTTCCTCGAGGGCTCGGCGTCTATTCAGCTCACCCAGCAGGCGGCCAGAGATCTTGGTCTTAAGGACGGACAGGTGGTGCAAGGTGTGATTGCCGCGCGCGGTGATCTGCTGAAATTGCTGGTTAATAATCAAGAACTGGATTGGCCGGTTAGTGGCCGATTCAATGCTGGGGATAAGCTAGACTTCAGAGTCGAGCAAAGCATTTTTGGCCGCGCACTGGTTCCCCTCGGCCGCCCTGTCGCGCGCGCAGCCGCGCAGCCACTCTCCCCCAGATTGCTCAGTCTAATGCATCGTCCAGCGCAGCCTTCAATGCTGACCGGCCTGTTTAAACCCGGCGGTCTCGACGCAGTGGTGGCACAGCTCGGCGCCCATGAGCAACCGCTGCTGGCTAGTCTTATGTTGTCGACGACTAAACTGTCGCCCCAGGAGATCAGGCGCGGTCTGCTCAACTCAGGGCTCTTTGGTGAGGCGCGCATTGCCGCCGGCATTCCAGTGCAGGGACCTGATATCAAACAGCTACTGCGTCTATTAATACGCAGCATTCCGCCGCAAGGTGCGGCCGCCGCAGAGCTGGATAGTGCGATCGACGAAGTCGAAAGCAAGCAGCTGGACAGTTTACAGGCGCAGCAATCGAGAGAGCTTAACTACAGCTTTGTGCTGCCCTTTGCCGATGCCAATCCAGTCGAAATGGAGCTCTACCGTGAACCTGCCAAGGGCGTGGATGGTGCAGAGGAATGGGTGATCAATCTACACACCGAATCCCCCAGCCTCGGCAAGCTGTGGTTAAAGACCACGCTCAAATCGGCTAGCGCAATCGAAATGATTATGTGGGCGCCTTATGGCAACGTTGCGCAGCGTGCTCAGGCTTCGGTAAGTGAGCTGGAGTCCGAACTGCAGCGCTTTGGTCTGACACTGCAAAAACTCGAAGTGCTCAGTGCTCCGCGCCCTGCACTGAGTGATGGGTTGAGCGGCAGTGGCCAAGTTGTGGATGTCAGCACATGAGCACCTATAAACCGCCTCGTCGGGCAGTCGCACTTGAGTATGGTCAGCGCTCGGCGCCCGTGATGACGGCCAAAGGCCAGGGCGAGCTTGCCGAGCTGATTATCGAAGAGGCAAAAAAGCAGGGCATTCACATTGCCGAAGATCCGCAGTTGGTGGGATTGCTTGGGCAGCTTAAAGTTAATGACGAAATCCCCGAGAGTCTCTATGTTGCGGTGTCTGTAATTCTGTCCTGGGTTTACTGGCTAAAAGGAATGGAGCCGGGTGACGAAAAAGTCAGGTAGGATCTAGCATAGAAGGTTGAATCAGGCATCGCCCATGGGGTTGCGATTGCGGTTGGGACGCAGTTTTCCAAGCCGATCATAGATCTCGACGCTATTCAGCGGGTCGGGTGATTGAATGGTCTGAAGTGCACCGCGTATGGTTTCGAGCTTGTGATTAATCAAGATTTCGTTGCGCCGATGAAGATCGCGGCACTCACTCATTAAGGTCACCACTTGGTCCCAGATCACGACTGTTGCAGCCGCTTTGTCCTGGTCATCTGTGTGTGCGCGTATTTTTTCCAGCAGCTCGTCACTGGAGAGAAAGTGCAGTATTTCGAGCTTTTGCGCCTGAAGGGTCTCAAATGTTGTCAAATCCTGCTGCTTGAGCGCATCAAATTCGCTCTCGAGCAGGCGTTTTAACGCCTGCGCCTTGTGCACAGTTTGAGTGAGGTGGTCGAGATCAAATTGAGTCATGACGTCAGCATACTGGTAAGCAGGTTAATACGGAAGAGAATTGGCAGACAGGCTGAGGGTTTTAATGTTGGCCAAATTACAAAAGCCTTCAGAAGCAGGCTTCTAAAGGCTTTATAGTCACTGGCAGCCTAAGATCTAGGCTTTCAGGCAGGCTGATTTTGATCGCGGTTACTTGCCACCTAGCATGCGTTCGATTGCGACAAAACTTTCAGCGATGCGTCGCTCATCCAGAGGATAGCTTCCCTCAGCAATCGCCTGTTTGATTTCAGCAACTTTGGCTTCGTCAAAATCGCCAGCCGCTAAGGCAGTCTCCACAGTTTTGCTGAGAATGACTTCATCATTGGCCGGTGCATGGCTCGCAGCATCAGACTTGTCAGCCGCGGCTTCGGCTGCCGCTTTATTGTTTCTGAGTTTGTCAGCAGTGCTGTTCATCTCAACAGCGCTGCGCCCAATTTTTGAAATACCGTCTGTCATATCGTCTTCCTTCCGGGCTTATTCGCCTAGGATTGTGTCTCGTCTCTTAGTATATCGGCAGCAGTTATATTTTCTATAGGGAAATATCTAAATAATTTCCACACTGACATACAAGGCTATTCTGCTCGACAAAATTCAGTCTCGAGCCACGCCGGCTGGGCTTGCCAGCGAAACGTTATAGTCCCCGGGCGTGACCCGTGCCGGTGGCGATGGCCTGAATTTCTTCGCCGGATTCCGGATTCAATAGCAGCACGCGTTCGTCCAGGCGAGCATTTTCCAGCGCTAGCATGGTGACGGTGATCTCCAGTGCTCCTGCACGCACGCTGAGCTGAACGTTGTCGCCCTTGTGAATAACATTGACCGGTGTCAGGTCTGACAGTCTCAGCGGGCTGCCCGCGGACAGATTGCGGATTGCCTGCATCTGCTTGGCGCTGGCGTAATCCTTCAATGTGTCGGCAGGTAATTTGCCGTAATAATCCTCTATAGCAACATTATCTTGATGTATTGCCTGGCCTCTGGCGATCCCCATCTGGGTTGTTAAAACCTGGTGCCGCTCCTTGATGTCGTAGTGAGTCAGCAGTCTTCCGCGTTTCAAATCCCGTGCCGCCTTAGCGCCTTTAAGCCTTGCAGCGGAGAGCTTCTGACTGTCGGACAGTGTGTTGGAGGCTAGCATAACCGATTCCACAGCGTCATCAGTGAGCGTCTCTCCTGCAGCAATATCTCGGCTTAGCTGAAAGGCTTCAACACTGGTGGCAAGCTGGCGCTGCATGACCAGGTCACCTGCTCTGACCGTGGTATTGAGGCTGTAGCCGGTAATCGCCTTGGCATCCGTCGCCAGTCCGGCAATGGCGCTAGTCAGGTTGACGGATTCGATATCGTTAGTGGTGAGTTGATGGCCTGCCTCAAAACTGCCGGTGTAACGGAGTGCATTGTCAGTCTCATGAATACTGACACCCAGGAAAATCTGCCAGCCAGTGTCCGGGCAGCTAGCGCGCAGGGTTTTGCGGCTGCTGCTAAAGGGATAGTTAAATTCGAATGGGCTGTCACACAGGGGAATAATAAGTCGTCGATCTGATGGTGCTACCTCGACTGCGGACTGATCTATTTGACGATCACCCGCTACCCAGCGCTGGGTCTGTGATACCAGTATATGTTTGCTATCCACGCTGCTATCAACGCCCTCTGCAGCAAACCCGGCAGGGTTTTCGACATTGGTTGCAAGCACGGGGGTACCGAGAGCGATGGTTATCAGGCAGCTGACAAGCAGCAGAATTTTTGGCCTCAACATGCGCCGAGTATGCGTGCTAGTGGCTGGTGACGCAATACCGACATAGCGGCAATCTCAGGCGGCAAACATCTGCCGAAAAAGCGGCAACCGGTATTCGTGAGCGCACCTAAGGTTTTTATAACACATTGTTT
Organism: Porticoccaceae bacterium; assembly: GCA_024644595.1. GTDB lineage: Bacteria > Pseudomonadota > Gammaproteobacteria > Pseudomonadales > Porticoccaceae > HTCC2207. Next base: position 460,539 of record JAHEHL010000002.1, read on the forward strand.
ATAAACAACATTCAATAGCAAATGCGGCAACTCGGGAATGGTTGGCATCGCTTTTGCATTATCTGATTCGACGGGTCTTTAACTGACGCTTTTTAAACAGACCCTACAGAGACTAATCGACACACAGAACAAAAACTTTAGTAACCGGATGATAGAGAGACAGTTGGGCGATTATGAAAATATTTGATACAGCATTTGGCATCCACGAGAAGGCGCTCAATCTTCGCGCCCAGCGCATGGAAGTCATTTCACAAAATATTGCCAACGCAGACACGCCCGGCTTTAAGGCGCGGGACATAGATTTTAAAAACGTGCTTAACGATGTTAAACGCGCCGGGACCATGCATACAACGCATGCCAAGCATATAGGTCAGGCCGCTAATGCCGGTACAAACATGTTGTATACCGTGCCGTTCAGCACCGCGTTGGACGGCAACACCGTTGATATCAGTGTTGAGCATGCAAAGTACGGTAAGGCTGCGGCTGAGTACCAGGCCACGTTGAGATTTATTGAAGGCAACATTGCAGGGGTGCGCAAAGCCCTGCGAGGAGAATAAGTACGATGTCTATTGGAAATATTTTTGGTATTGCCGCATCGGCAATGAATGCACAGATGGTGCGCATGAACTCGACGGCGTCGAATATGGCTAACGCCGGCACCGTGGGTGGATCGCCAGACGATGCCTATAAGGCGAAGCGTCCGGTGTTTCAGGCGCTATTGCATGAACATCAGTTGAGCCAGGGTGCGCAGTTTCTTGGCGGCGTAAAAATTGTCGGCATGGTCGACGATCAGGCGGCGACTAAAAAAATGCATGATCCGGGCAACCCGATGGCCGATAAAGACGGTTTTGTCTACGGCTCTAATGTAAATGAGGTTACGGAAATGGTTGAAATGATGGGTGCTGCGCGCAGCTATCAAAACAACGTTGAAGTGGTCAACACGGCGCGCGAGCTGATGATGCGTACGCTTGATATCACCAAAGCCTAGGAAAGATAACCATGGTCAGCACAGTCACCGACACAGCATTTTTAACCAGCGCTCAATATAACGAGCAGCAGAAAGCGGTTACCTATGGCGAAGATGAACTCGGCCAGGAGGCATTCCTGACCCTGTTTACCGCGCAGTTGCAAAACCAGAACCCGCTCGATCCGATGGACAACGAAGCCTTTGTCTCTCAGCTCGCTGAGTTCTCCTCTCTGGAGGGGATTAAAGGTATGCAGGGCTCCCTCGACAATATGGTCAATGGCATGCGCCAGGATCAGATGGTGGCGGGCGCCAACCTGGTGGGCAAAAAAGTACAGGTGGCCGGCGGCCACTTTAACGGCGGCAACGGCGACATCACGCAGGGGTCGATTGACCTCGAGTACGGCGCTCAGTCAGTTATTTTCAGCGTCTATGATCCTGCCAGTGGTGAGCTGATCTATCGCGACACGCAGGGCGCTCGTCTGCCAGGCCGTGCCGAACTGAATTGGAACGGCCGCGACCGCAGCGGTGAAATTGTGCCAGAGGGCAGTTACATGATGACTGCCAGCGCAGTCATCAACGGCAAGCTGGAAACAGTTCCGGTCACTACCATGGCAAATGTAAGAAGTGTCAGCTGGGACCCCAGCGCACAGCAGATAACTCTGGAAGTGGGTGACAACGTGTTTGTCGCTCTCACCGATATTGAACGCATTGGAATTTAATCGAATAAATAGAAAGGTAATTGGAGAATAACTTATGTCATTTTATACCTCGTTAACAGGATTGAACGCTGCCACAACACAGCTGGCGGTAACCTCGAACAATATCGCTAACTCCGGTACCGGTGGCTTCAAGCGCTCCGACACCGACTTTGGCGATATTTTTGCGACCTCTCCTCTGGAGAAGGCATCCAGTGTTGTAGGTCGTGGTGTATCGCTCAAGGAAGTAAGTCAGGAATTCAGTCAGGGTAATATCGAATTTTCGGCAAACTCCCTCGATCTGGCGATCACAGGTGATGGTTTCTTCCCGCTCGAGTCATCCGATGGCACCAAAATTTATACCCGAAACGGCGCCTTTATGCTCAATGAGCAGAACCAAATGGTAAACAGCGCCGGTCAGGCTCTGCAATCACTGCCGGTGGATTCGACCAACAAAGCCGACTTTGGTGTTGACCCCAGCGCATTGACTATTCCTCGCTCGACAGTATCAGAGTTCCTGCCGACAACTGAGGTAGAGCTGGGACTCAATCTGCCATCTGAGGTTGAGCCTATTACAGCGACTTTCAATCCGGACAAGCCAGATACCTATCACAAGACAACATCTTTGACTGTTTACGGCACATCGGGATCAGCCAACCTGGCCACCATCTATTATGTCAAAACAGCCAATGCGACAGCAGAGTCTCCTTACAACAAATGGCAGACCTATGTTTATGTTGATGACCAAGAGGTCGATACCGCTCTGATTCAGGCATCTGATACGACTGGTGACCAGTTCTTTATTAACAAATACGGCGAACTCAAAACCCGTTCAGAGTTGCTTGAACTGCAGAGCACCAGCGCAGAGAGTGAGAAGTATCTGATCACTCAGGGCACCCTGTACAAGAAGTATTCTTATGACGTACTTTCCGAGCCTACTCAATCTGTTCCGGCAACTGCCAAGCTGACGATTGCCGATGATTCAGCTTACTCAGACGCCCTTAATCTGACCAACAATAGTGATGGTGTGGATTTCAGCACAATGAGCCGTGCTCAGCTGGAAAACATGTTCACGCTGTCGATAGATGACTCAAGCCAAGTAAGTATTGGCCTCGAGCATCTCGCTGGCTCATCGGCGCCCATGTCAGGTGCTGAAATCGCTTTTGAGTTGACCAATGTAATCAATGAACGCTTTGGTGACGGCAAGAAGTTTGATTTTTCAAGTGCCGCCAATCAGACCCTGCGGATTTATCGCGGCTCAGACAATACAACCTCTATAGAGCTCAATATTCCTCAGATTCTGGCAACCTATACCACGTTGACCAGCGCCACGGATGCGGATTGGGACGGTCAAGTGGCAGCCGAGCCACTGGCTTTCGCGATCAACGCGGCACTTGCAGACAACGCCAGTTTTTCTGATGTCGAAGTGACATACAGTGCCAGTAACCAGGGCTTTCGGTTTGTTCAGACGGGCAGTTCCACAGGCGCGCTGTATCTAAATGGCGGCGACACAGCCAATGCAGTGTTTGGTGTGCCTGCTGAGAGCAACTATAACGCCGAAGACCTAACGACTCTGGGTAAGTTGCTGGTGCCACTGGATAACGACGAGGCTGATGTTTTGCTCGGTGGCGTGTTACCTAATGGCGAAAACATTATCGCCTCTCGTGACCAGCGCTTTGGTATGAAGGTGAGCTATGCCGAAGGCGCCTTTACGGTCTCCTCTGGCACCACGGGTGATACTTCAAGTCTGGCCCTGGCCAACGCCACTGAGATGGCTCAAAGCCTGTTCGGCATCTCTGACGTTGGCAATATAGTTGAGCCGGAGACGTCGCAGATCTACAACGTACCCGCGGTTCGCGGTCAGGCCTCTCAGCCAGCCGTGGTAACCGGTAACCCAATGGGTATCGATCCGCGCAAATCATTTTCAGTGAACGCTGACAACAGCTCGATGACCGTGATTATCGACTCGATATCGGCGCAGATTGAGCTCGATGAAGGTCTCTACTCAATTGGTACCTTCACCGAGCATTTGCAAGAAAAAATTAATCTGATGGCTGATTCATTGGGGCGTACCGTTTCTGGTATCACCGTTGATTATCAGGATGCTACAGAGACACTGCGTATTACCGGTTCTACCACAACCGATAACTCGTTTATTCAGATTGCCGGCCATGCTGACTGGGGTCTGGAAAATATTGCTCCCGGATTTGGCGAAGCCTCAACCTTTATTGAACTGTTCCCGGACACCTCTGGCACCAGTACTGTTTATGTCACCCAGACCAAAGATGGCGACTGGATTGAAACGACCGATGGCGGTGAGTTTGACTCCAATGATGTGCCGTACTGGACCCCGATCTTCCTCGATAAAGGCGAGTTGACCTTTGATACCAGCGGTTCCTTGGTGTCACCGGTTGCCGGCGTCAAGTTGGAGAGTGCGGGTATTACCGGTGGCGATATCACGCTTAACTACGACAACAGTACTCAGTTCAACAGCCCATTCTCGGTCTTGAGCCAGTCTCAAAATGGTGCGCCGGAAGGCGATCTGGTGGGCGTTAACATCGGTGATGATGGTCTGGTTGTAGCCAGTTATTCAAATGGCTCACAGAAGTCTCTGGGTAAAATTATTCTCGCCAACTTCGCCACGCCGAAAGGTCTGCGTCAGGTGGGTGACACCAGTTACTACGCCACGTCGGTCTCCGGTGACGCTACCTTGGGTGAGCCGGGTGCGGCAGGGTTTGGAACCATTCGTGCAGGTGCACGTGAACGCTCCAATGTGGACTTGACCGCTGAGCTGGTTGATCTGATTACCGCCCAGCGAAACTTCCAGGCTAACGCCAAGGCGATCGAGACCAGTTCGTCGTTGACCCAGACCATTATTCAGATCCGTGGTTAAGAAGCGCTTTAACACGCGGACGCGATAAGCAATAAGAGGAATCTGAAATGGATAAATTAGCCTACACAGCACTGTCAGCCATGCAGGGTCAGTCTGTGGTCAGAGCGGCGATTACCAACTCCCTGGCCAACGTCTCGACGGTTGGCTTTAAGGAGAGTTTTCAGATTGCCTCTGCCGCGGTCAAGTTTGACGGACCCGGTCATGAGTCACGCTTTCAGCCCGGTTTGACAATCAAGGATATTATCAATCTTAGTCCGGGCACGCCGATGAGTACCGGGCGGCCGCTGGATATTTCGATGAATGACCAGACTGTGCTGGGGGTGCAAACCCCGGAAGGTGATATAGCCTTTACCCGCCGCGGTGACCTTCGCGTCAGTGCTACCGGCGTGCTGGAAAATGCGGCCGGTGAATTGGTGATGGGAGAGGGCGGTGCCATTACTGTGCCGGTCGGCAATCTGATCACCATCAGCCCGAATGGCACCGTGTTCGCACAGCTGCCAACCGAGCCCGAAACTGCTGCGGTTGCCGTGGGCCAGTTGATGCTACGCGATGCCAGTGAGACACAGCTGGTGCGCCGTAAAGACGGCCTGTTTGAACCGCGTGCCCAAGCCTTGAAAGGGCAGGATTTTCCCGGCGGCCCAAAGCCGGTCTCGGTTTCCCCGGGCATGCTTGAGGGCAGTAACGTCAACCCGATAGAGGCCATGGTCAAAATGCTCGATTTTAGTCGCCAGTTTGAAATGCAGTTAAAGCTGGTTAAAGAAACCCAGTCCATCGATGAGGCTGGCTCAACAATGATGAGACTTCCTTAGGCCCTGTAAGGCGTAAATGAAGAGGAGATAAACAATGGATGCTTCACTGTGGATTGCTAAAACCGGCCTGACTGCTCAGCAGACTCGCATGTCGGTTATTTCCAACAACCTGGCAAACGTCAACACTACCGGTTTCAAGAAAGATCGCGCGGTGTTTGAAGACCTGCTCTACCAAAACATTGTTCCCGCCGGTGGCCAGGTCGATGCCGAGTCGGAAACCCCGACCGGACTGATGCTGGGTACAGGTACCCGGGTTGTCGCCACGGAAAAACTTCACGCCCAGGGCAATATCATCACCACCGAAAACGCGCTCGACCTGGCGATTTCCGGTGACGGTTATTTCTCTGTGCAGCAGGCCGACGGCACCATCGCCTACACCCGCGACGGCTCCTTCAAGCTCTCTGCCGAAGGCAATGTGGTCACCGCCGGAGGCCAGGCTGTGTTGCCCGCCATCACGGTGCCGCAAAATGCCGCCAGCCTGACCTTTGGTCGCGATGGCACGGTTACGGTGGAACTCGCCAATGGCGGCGGCTCGAGCCAGATTGGCCAGTTGCAGCTGTCGCGTTTTGTCAATAATTCCGGTCTGCAGCCGATTGGCCGCAACCTGTTGCAGCAAACCAACGCCAGTGGCGACCCGATTGTGGTCCTGCCCGGCGTGGATGGTGCCGGCATGTTAATGCAGGGAGCTATCGAAGCATCCAACGTCAATGTGGTTGAAGAGATGGTTAATATGATTGAGACCCAGCGCGCCTACGAGGTTAACTCCAAGGCGATCGCAGCGGCAGATGGCATGTTGCGTTTCCTCAACAATAACCTTTAAGGCTTGGATATGACTATTTTGCGCGCCCTGATCATTAGTGCAACAGCCGTCTTTTTAGGCGCCTGTGCATCACAACCCAGCCTCAGTCCAACGGCGGAATTTGCTCCGGTACAACCTGTGCCGGCCGCACCCAAAGCCGTGGCCACCGGCGCCATTTTTGACAATGGTATGGGTCTGTTTGGCGATCTGCGCAGCTATCAGGGCGGAGACCTCAAGGTCGGCGATCTGATTACTGTTCTGCTCAGCGAAACGACTCAGGCTTCGCGCACCAGCGATATTTCCACCAGCAGAGCGGCCGCTAATGACGTAGTGACGGTAGCTCAAAAAGACTCTGTACTGGATAAGATCGGTCGCGGCACCGGATTCTTTAGTGATTTTAAATTAGACGGCGGCAATGTCAGCAGTAATGGCACCGGCACCGCGGATCAGGCAGCTTCATTGACCGGCTCGATCTCGGCCATGGTGGTTGAAGTGCTGGGCAACGGCAATCTGGTCATTCTGGGTGAAAAGCAGCTGGCGCTGACCGAGGGCAGCGAATTTATTCAGGTTAAAGGCATTATCCGCCCGGCGGATATTCAGCCAGACAACACCGTGTTATCGCGGCGCATTGCCAACGCACAAATTTCCTACCGGGGCACCGGTGCACTGGCCAAGGCGTCAAAGCCGGGCTGGGGCACAGGGCTTCTGTTTAAATTCTGGCCGTTCTAAGCGGCTGTCGGAGAGAGCAGAATGTTAAAACTAAAATTATTGATCCTGTTAAGCGCCCTGCTGGCCACCAGTGTCAGCGCCGACCGCATCAAGGATCTCACCGATGTCGCCGGTGTGCGCTCCAACAAACTGATCGGTTTTGGCCTGGTTGCGGGCCTGCAGGGCACGGGTGATGGCAAAGATCTGCCGCTCTCGGCCCAGAGTCTGAAAACCATGCTCTCTGGTCTGGGTGTCAGTGTCGATGGCCCGGTCAGTGATTTTGATCTCGGCGATGCCATGGCCTCGCTGGCGACCCAGAATGCACAGAAAGAGATGAAACTGGAAAATGTCGCCGCAGTAATGGTTACCGCCGATATGCCAGCCTTTGCCAAGCCCGGCCAGCGCATTGATATCAATGTCTCGGCAATCGGTGTCGCCGAAAGTCTGCGTGGCGGCAGCCTGTTGCTGACCCAGTTGCGCGGTGTTGATGGCAAGACCTATGCACTGGCCCAGGGTGCGATGACTGTCACCGGTATTTCCGAAGATGCGGCGGGCAGCAGTGTCACTATCGGTGTGCCAACCTCGGGCCGTATACCCAATGGCGCCACGGTTGAGCGCCTGGTGGAAACCCCTTTTGATAGCTCTGAATATATTGTTCTCAACGTTAAAGATAACGACTTCTCTACCTCGACGGCGATCACCCAGGCGATTAACGGCACCTTTGGCGCCGGTGTTGCCAGCGCTCTGGACGGAGTCTCGATTGCGGTGATGGCGCCGGCGGATTCGTCCCAGCGCGTTGCCTTTATGAGCATGATCGAAAATCTCGATGTCACCCCGGGCGAGCCGCCTGCGCGCGTGGTAGTCAACTCGCGCACCGGCACGGCGGTAATCAATCGCAATGTCAAAGTCACCGCGGTTGCGGTGACCCACGGCACGATCTCGGTGAAGATTTCCGCGACCAATGAAATCAGCCAGCCCAATGCCTTTGGCGAAGGTGTCACCGCGGGCGTGACCAACGCCGATATCGAGGTTGAAGAGCCTAACAACAAGATGTTCCTGTTCCAGCCCGGCGTTGATCTGCGCGACATAGTCGATGCGGTCAATCAGGTTGGCGCCACACCTTCTTCACTTATTGCAATTCTTGAAGCGCTGAAAAGCTCCGGCAGTTTGCGTGCCGAGCTGGTGGTGATCTAGATGCAAGACATTAATCTCTCGACCAAAAGCTATCTCGATTTCTCTGGTCTCGGCAACCTCAAGGCACGCGCTAAACGTGACGAGGCAGAAGCGGCACAGGAAGTCGGCCAGCAGTTTGAAGCGATGTTTTTGCAGATGATTTTCAAGACCATGCGCGAAGCCAATGCACCGCTCAAGAGCGAGCTGATGGATTCATCCAATCTCGATACCTTTGAGCAGATGTATCACGAAGAGCTGTCGCAGGTAATGGCGCAGAAGGGCACCTTTGGCATGGGCAAGTGGCTCAGCGATCAGGTTAAGGCATCCTCCGCGGCCAAGGCGATTGACGCCTATGAACAGACGCCGGCGGCAATGCCGCTGCATAAGAGTGATCCGGCCCGACCTATATCGCTCAAGCGTGGCGAGCCGGTCTCTGCTCTGCCACTGGATACCCGCGGCTAACATCGCGCTGACAGTAAAAGACAGAAATTCATTAATTAACGACGTACAAAAAGGAGGGAGCTATGGCAGATATTCTATCGATCGGAGCAGGCGCGACACAGTTGTATCGCCAGGCCCTTTCAACTGTCGGTAACAATATTGCCAACCTCAACACTGAGGGTTATTCGCGACAGATATCCGAGACATCGGAGAACACGCCGAGCCAGCAGGGAACCGTGTATGTCGGTTCCGGTGCGCGTCTCGATAATATTGAGCGCGCCTACGATGAGTTCGCCGAGGCCAGTCTGCGTGACAGTGGCAGTAAGCTTTCTACTCAGCAGCCGCTGATCGATTACGCCAATCGCGTGGTCGATATTATGGGTTCCGAGGCCTCTGGTCTCTCCACTGCCATGGACAAATTTTTTGCCGCGGCCAGTGCGCTCAGTTCCGATCCGGCATCGATTAACCTGCGCAGTAACTTTCTCCGCGAAGCTGAGGGTATGGCGTCGCGCTTTCGCGAATTGTCCGGCCAACTCAGTGCCGTTGAAAACGAAACCCGCGAGAACATTGAGACACAGATTGGTAGGCTTAACAGCCTGTCCGACAAACTCGTCTTTGTGAACAAGCAGTTGAATAAAAATCTAACCCTCGACAGTCAGCCACCTATGTTGCTTGACCAGCGCGATCAACTGCTGCGCGATATGTCTGCGGTGACCAAAGTGCATGTTACAGAGTCGGCCTCGGGCCAGGTGCAGGTGCGTCTTGGCAGCAGTGCCGGCAGCCTGATCGCCGACAGTAAAACCGCCTACGATCTCGGCGTGGCTTTTGACAGCAGCGATCCGGGTCGTGTGGACTTGATTATCGAACCCTACGGCGACCGCCGTGCGGCCAGCGCAGTGAGCAGTGGCACACTGGGCGGGCTGTTAAATTTCCGCACCCAGACACTGTCGCCGGCCATGGACAGTTTTGATCTGCTCGCCCAGAGTCTGGTCGCCGAGCTAAATCAGATTCACAGCTCCGGCCTCGATGGTCGTGGCGAGCGAGGCGCAGACCTGTTTGCCATAGATCCGATATTTGAAATTTCAGTGCAAGGCGGTAATCGTGAGTCCGATATCCAAATACAGGTGGTCGATCCTCAGACATTTGATTATTCACCGTTTCGTATTACTTGGGTTAGCGAGCAAAACAGCTGGCGTATACAGGATGTGAGCAGCGGAGTTACTACTCAAGGTGCGCCGGGTCCGGCCAACTTTGATTATGCCGGATTGAACATCACTGTCGACCAGATGCCGCGGGATGGTGAAACCTATCTGATTAATCCGGTCTCACGACCGGCCAGCGGCTTCCGTTTAATTCAGACTGATCCGCTGGCGGTGGCCACGGCTGACACCATGCGCGTGATCAGTGATAGCGGCAATATCGGGCAAGCGACCGTGAGTCTGGAGCAAGCCCCAAGCAGAGCCGGCTTTAATGCAGGCACAGCGATCTATGATCTCGGCAATAACCCGAGTGCCGCCGCGGGCGAAACGGTAAGCGCCAGTTATCTGTCGCCGGCCTTTGTGATTCCCAAGGGCACCGGCCAGACATCGCTGATGATGGAGGTAGCCTACGACAGCAATCTCAGCTTTCAGGTTATGACCGCTGACGGCGTTCATGTGCTTGGCCACAGCATCGATGAAAGTACGCAGAAGACAATGTTGTCTGGTGATTCCGGCTTCCGCAGTGATAGCTTGTACAGTGATAGCTATCTTAACCAAACCGGTTCTGATGCCTATCTGGATCTCGATATGACATACGGGTTTTTGGCTCGCGATGTGGAGCGCAAAGCGTGGCAGGTGGACGCTAATGGCATTAGTGATGAGTTTGAAACCAGCACTATTACCGCATCGGTCACAACCGAGATGGTGCGCTTGCTTAATAATGATGCCTCTGTTCCCATCGATATGATCAGCGACAATGCATTGGTTCTAAACGGTATTTCTCTTGATAATTTGTCACTGGCGGCGGGTGACACCAGCTCCGCGGCAATGATGGCAACCTGGCTGAATAGTGCCAGCGACTCAACCGGAGTGACCGCGACCGCGAGTAATCTGATCCAGGTTGAGGCCGAGAGCATTGACTACACCCAGCGGGTAACAATCAATGGAATCACCATCGGGGATGGCTCGTTGCTCACATCCGCCACTCAGCTTGCCGATGCGATTAACGATTCCAGCGCCAGCACCAACGTGGTCGCCAGGGTAACTTATAGTGGCGACCTGCAGCTCATTAATGCCGATGGTTTTGAGGGCGATAATATTACCCTTGGCAACCCAGATAGCTCGTCGAGTAGTAATGCGCTGGGTCAGGCCAATAAGATTTATAGTGGGCAATTGGCGCTGCAGGGTGATGAAGAAATTCGCTTTACCTTCGGTTCGGGCGGATTGCCTGCCGATTTGGCGGTCTTAGGTCTGCGCACAGGTATCTATGTCGAGAGCCCGGTAGCTGAGGATATCGCTGTGTTTGTCACGGGCACCGGTTCAGCGTCAGTAGCCGCCGGCTTTAGCCGCCCAGACAACGCTGAGGCGACGGTTGCCGAGAGTCTTGAACAACCGTTTACTATTAATTTCGTGTCAGCAACCCAATACAACATCACTGACGATGCTACTGGCACCGTAGTCGCCACACGCAGCTATAGCGCGGGCGACGATATTATCCATAAAGGTATGCTGGTAGCTATTAATGGCAACCCGGTTGCGGGTGATCGTTTTGCCGTCGATGGCAATAACGAGGGTATTGGCGACAACGGCAATATATTGCGCATTGTTGCTCTGCGAGATAAAGAATTACTTGATGGTGGGCGTACCTTCAGTGAGGCCTATCTCTCTCTGGTGGGCACCGTCGGCGGCAAAGCGGCGTTGGCGACCATGTCCAAAGAGGCCATGCAGGTGGTCTATGATCAGGCGGTTGCCTCTAAAGACCAGATCTCCGGTGTTAGCCTCGATCAAGAAGCAGCAGAATTGATCCGCTTCCAGCAGGCTTATCAGGCGTCGGCACAAATTATTCAGGTAGCCTCCAAGCTATTTGATTCCATTTTGAACGTTCGTTGAGGAATTGACTGATGAAGGTCTCTACCAGCCAGATTTTTGAGCGCGCCATGACCCGGATGTCTGCGCAGCAGTCCAATGTCTCGGATATGCAGACAAAGCTATCGACCGGCAAGCAGGTCGTGCGCCCGAGCGACAATCCCGATCAGGCGGCATTGATACAACGTCTGACTTCGGCCTACCAGCGTCAGGAAAGTTATGAAAAAAATCTAACTGCAATCAATAGCCGTTTCGGTGCCGAAGAGGGCGCCTTGAAAAGTACTGAAAACATGTTACAGCGTGTGCGTGAGCTAGCGGTGCAAGCCAAAAGTGATACGCTGTCGCCGACGGACAGACAGATTATTGCTGCCGAGGTTGGCGCTCTGCGGGATGGACTATTGTCACTGGCCAATAGTACAGATGCATCGGGCAACTATATTTTTGCCGGAGCTATGACTCGTACAATTCCCTTTGCTGAAGGCGCCGATGGCGTGATGGCCTATCAGGGTGACAACAGCCAACAGATGGTCGACGTTTCTGATCAGCGCCAGCTCCCGCTTAATATTTCCGGCAATGAAGTGTATTCCAGCGTGCTGCGCGAGGGTGAAGATGGCTCTCTAGAGCGGATTGGTTTTTTTGCCGTTATCGATGATTTTACTGTTGCACTAAATAACAACGACACAATTGCTATTGAGCAGAGCCTGGGTGAAATCGACGGGCTGACAGAAAATCTGGCGGTCTCTCTCGCTGATGTAGGAAGCCGGATTAATATCGCGCAGGCTCAGGCCGATGCTCTAGCTGACACCAAAATTCGCTATCAGGGCCTGCTCTCCGAGGCACAGGATCTCGACTATACAACGGCTATTGCCGAGCTGACCGCAGAGATTATGTCTCTCGAAGCGGGGCAGAGCAGTTTTATTAAAATTTCACAATTAAGTTTATTCGACTATATCCGATAATTTAATTGTGTCCGAATAAAAGATTCGGACGATAACCGTGCGCGTTTGCACACGCAATCAAGAGACTAAAAATGGCCGATACCTCAACATCTATCTCGACACAGATAATGTCATCACTGAACGCGGGCTCTGGTGTCGATATTGTCAGTCTGGCGCGCAATCTGACCGATGCCGAACAGGTTCCCAAGCAGGCGGCGATTCAGAGTGCTATTGATGCCGCAGATGCGCAGGTTTCCGCCTATGGCTTGATCTCTTATCAACTGGGTCTGTTGCAGACCGCCTTCGAAGACCTCAATGATGCCAATGAGGTTGCGGACAGTTTTGCCAGTTCCACGGATTCAGCGATTGCCTTTACAGCATTTGACGGCACCGAGGTGGATGGCAGCTATGACATAACCGTCAGTCAGCTCGCTCAGGAACAGATTGTGATCTCGGACGAATACAGTTCGACCGATTATGTGCTGGATACCGAGTCATTTGATATTTCGATTACCATTGGCGGCTCTACGACCACAACCACAGCTATTACAGTCGACACATTGACGCCGCAGGGCGTTGTCGATGCTGTTAATGACGAAGATATTGGCATCACCGCGACATTGGTTGACACTGGAATTGACGGTGCTAATTATCGAATAATTTTGACTGGGGACACGGGCAGTGAAGCTGTATTTAGTGTCAGCTCCGATCCTGACCTGGGATTTGGCGATAGTGGCAATACACTACAGTCAGCCCAAGATGCGCAAATTAATTTTGATGGCCTCACTATTACCCGTGGCAGCAACGAGTTTTCCGATGTGGTTAGTGGTGCGACCATTACTCTCTACGATACGACTACATCGGCCGCGACGGTTGCTATCTACAGTGACACCTCGGCGCTGAAAACTAAGCTAGAGAATGTTGTCACACTTTACAATGACTACCGTGATCTGATGGATGAGCTGACTGCATCGACCATTGACGAAGATGTGGAACTAAGCGGGGCCCTCCAGCGCGATTTGACCACTGCACGCTATGTGACTCAGCAGGTTAGAAGCGCGTTACTGAATGATTCATCTAGTGCTTCCGGCGATATCTCGGCATTCAGGGATATCGGTATCAGCATCGATAGAAACGGCGACCTGACTTTTGATGAAGCCACATTTGATACAGCCATTGCAGACAGCTACGACGATGTTGTCATGATGCTAACCGCTAATACCAACGATCAGAGCTTATACAGCACCGATAATATGGGGTTGGCACAGGATATTGCGACCATTATTGATGACTTACTTGAATCTGATGGCGTGCTGGCCTCGCGCGAAAGCAATGCTGAAGAGCTGATGGCAGATTATGAAGATGAGTTAGCGGCGCTTGAGATTCGCATGGATGGGTTATACGCGCGCTATCTGTCCCAATTCACTGCCATGGAAATGATCACTGACAAGATCAACAACGTGAAAGAGTATCTCACCGGTCAGTTGGAAGTTCTTTCCAGCGCCTACAAGTCGGACTGATCTTGGCTCTGTATCTGTCGACTAGAAAAAAATCGACAGATGCTTTTCGTACTTGCGCCAGGCCTCAGAGCTGTTTTTATAAAGCTTTTGCGTGACCTGGTTATTCGACGCAGTCATCACCGCGCGCTTGTTTTTGTGGAAATTCATACATGCCTCTTCCCACTCCAGCCCCACGTAATCAAGCAAATTGCGAGTTTCCTGTTCCTGATTCTCAGTTAACGACTCATAATTTAGCTCAAGAATTCGACCCGGGTATTTGGCTTTAAAAAAGCCCATCAGATCAGTCTGCATCCTTTGATAATGAACCAAATCCGCCAGGTCATGAGCAAAACCATTGCCGTTGGAAGAGAAATAGGTTTTAAAAATTGACCAACATATAGCTTTCGGGTCGCGCACAGTGTGAATTATTTTTGCCTCTGGAATAGCGGCCAAAATCAGGCCAGACCAGCGAAAATTAAGCGGCATCTTGTCGGTCAGATAAGGCTGATCCGAGATACCTGCGGTGTTGGCAATGTAAAATGATCTGACCTGCTGTAACTGTTGTTTTGAAAGAGTTGTTCCTTTCCAGTTAATAGTTGGAATAGATTCATTCAAGGTGTTCAGTTCTCCTGCGCCAAACACCTTTGAGTGACTCGAAAGAATCTGTTCAACAAGAGTCGACCCGGATCGCGGCATGCCAAGAATAAAAACAGGTGTCTGATCAAGCACTTGTTGAAAATCCTCTCCGGGCACCAGACTTGGTACATCGCCCATAAAGGTTTTCAGAATACCAGCAAAGAGTTTCTTGTCAGATTGAAGGTCATAGTTCAGCTCAATTTTTCGCAGCCGGTTTCCCTCCACAAAATAATCGAATGCCTTGTCATACTCTTTGAGATCTTCACAGGCTTTGCCCAAGGCGAAATTAAGATCGATCTTGTGGCTATCCCCAAGTCCGGGTTTCTCGAGTATTTTGAGCATTTGCTCACATTGAGCATCGAACGCACTGTACTTTTTTACCGAGGAAAGGTGTCGATGAGCCACAGCAAATTCGGGTCGTATCTCAATTGCCCGCGCATAGCTTTGCGCCGCGCCGCTGGAGTCACCTTTGGATTTTAAAATAATGCCCAGTGCATTGTGGGCTTCAGGATAGGCTTCTTTAATCGACAGGGCTTTGCGGACGAACTGTTCGGCGAGATCTATCTCCCCCATGCCTTTGTACGTGGCTGCCAAACTGTTATAAATGTCGGCCAAGGCCGGATTTATTTCCACTGCCTTATTCAGACAATCCAGCGCTTCTTCATATCTGGAGAATTTATTTGCAAGAATCAACCCTTTGTTGTTCAGCAAAACGGATGATCGAGGAAAGCGGTCAAGCAATGTATCAAGTGCCTTGAGGGCTCCCTGATTATCTTCGCGTTCAAACATGGCGATAATCGGCAACATCAATTCATCTGGTGGTTCCGCATTGTGCTCAGTCGGTGGTTGCTGTCGTTGATTTTGATCGCGATCCTCGTCAATAACAGACAAAATTTGCTGTTCAAAGCGACGCCATTGCTGTGAGCTGTTTTTATACATCTTATTGCGCACCTGACGTGCGGAACTGGTGGCAACAGCGCGTTTATTTTGATGGAAGTCGAGGCAGGCATCTTCCCAGTCGATACCGATATATTCGAGCAGTTTTTCGGTTTCATGTGCCTGATTTTCGGTTAATTTTTCGTAGTTTAAATCATAGATAGCGTTAGGGTATTTTGCGCGCCAGAAATCCATCAGATCAGTGTACAAATCATAATAGATACTGACATCTTTAAGATCATTGGCATAGGCATTGCCGGTTGAAGAGAAGTTGTGCTTGTAAATAGACCAACAGGTAGCCATTTTTTCCCGTTGTATGTGGACTATTTTCGCCTCTGGGATTGCTGACAGAATAAGACCAATCCAGCGAAAATTCAGAGGCATTTTATCGGTTATAAAGTCATTGTCAGAAAGTGGGCCGACAGCTTCCAGATAGTGATTTCGACAGACTTCCAGCTGAGTTGTGGAAAGTCCTTTTGTATCCCAGTTCATTGCGCTGATAGCTTTTGCTAGAAATCCCAGTTCGCCAGCACCATGGACGCGAGAGTGGCTCGATATAATTTGCTCGACAAGCGTTGAGCCCGAGCGAGGCATACCGAGAATAAAAACAGGGGTACTTTTAACTTTCTTTAGTGAGCGTTTGTCATAGTCAATTGGTGCAATTTTATTTTTAAAGCCGGCTTTAATATCCGCAAACAATTTTTTATCTACAACAACATTATATTGCGATAATTCTTTCTTAAGCTTGTTTCCTACAGCGAAAAACTCAAAAGCCAGAGCGTAATTTTTTAGCCCTTCATGGACGTTGGCAAGAGCGAAATTGAGGTTGGCTCTGTCATTCTTAGGAAGAAGAGGGTCATCCATTAGTCCCATCATGGTTTCAATCTGCGGGTCATCAACTTCAATTTTTTTCGACTGACAAATTCCAAGATGAGCTGCTGAGAGGCGCGGATTCAAGCGTGCGGCATTGGTATAAAACTTCAGCGCGTTTTCATTATCACCAAGATGGATATATGAGTTCGCTTTGTGCAGGTGGGCCTCAGCATAATTTGGCTGTATTTTAATGGCTTTAGAGAATGCCTCAATTGCCGGCCTGTCATCACCCATTGCCGACAATACAATTCCTTTGTTATTCCATGCCTCTGCATAATCTGGTTTTAATTTGACAGCTTTAGCACAAATTTTGAGTGCCGCCTGGTTCTCGCCGAGCAGGCCTAGAGAGGCGCCCATGTTACTGTAAGCTTCGGCATAGTTAGGTTTTAAGCTCACTGCTATTTCGAAGTTTTCGACAGCAGCCCTCAGATCACCACTTTCTTTAAGGCAAGCGCCTTTATTGTTGTAGACGACAGCAAATTTGGGATCCAGCTGAATAACCCGGTTGTAATACATAATGGCTTGTTCAAACAGGCCTATTTTGGTACTGGCAACGCCAGCAAGATTAATGATTAATTTTGAATTAGGGTAGCTTTCCAGCAGTGTGTTGCACTGCTCAACTGCCTGGTGAAAAAGCCCTTTTTCAAATGTGGCGCGAACAGGTGCAAAAATATTGTCTGGAAGTGGTTTGTCGGGCTGTTGCCCCTTGATTTTTTTGACGTAAAGGGCCTTTAAATTATCGATAACCGCTTTGTTTAGCGGATCTGATTGCAGAATATCATTTAGCAGAGTCTCTGCTTCGTCAAATTGTCCCAGCAATCTGAGTAAATGTGCCCTATTCAGGTTGGACTCAAAAGAGTTTGTCATTTGTGGTTCCTTTTCAGGCAGATCAAAATATTTTCAAGGTAAACGCTAGAACATTCTTCATAAGACTTTTTAGACTTGTATGATAAGTTATCTGGCTATCTTAGTTAAGCTAAAAAGCCCCTCATTAAAAAGCCCCAACTGTTATCAGTTGGGGCTTTTCGTTAGTGAGGGCGTCCTTCCCCCACAGTTTTGACACACTCAGCAAGTAATTACTTCAGCAGAGCAAGTACTGACTGCGCCTGCTGATTAGCTTGAGACAGCATGGCTGTTCCGGCCTGCGCAATAATCTGCGCCCGCGCCAACTCAGTTGTCTCAGCGGCGTAATCCGCATCTTCGATACGACTTCTTGACGCGCTGGTGTTTTGCGAGACGTTGGTCAGATTATCCACTGCATACTCCAGTCGGTTCATCGCCGCACCGAAGGTGGCGCGCTGTGACGCGATGCCTGTAATCGCTGTATCCAGAGTGGCAATAATGTTGGCGGTCTCTGCATCGATGGTGGCTGTTGTGCTCAAAGCACCACCCAGAGCCACACCCAGAACACCGTTGGTTGAGGCCGTTACGTCAGCAACACCGACGGCGGTTTCACTGACTGTGTTAGCGGCAACCACCGAAACTGTTGGATCAGTTGTTACTGCGGCAGCCGTATCTTGGGTCATCACCAGGTTGCCAGCGCCAGAGGTTGAGTAGGTGTAAAGTGCTGTTGCAGTAGCAGTGCTGGCGTTCAGTGCGGCGACCAGCTCGGTGTTATCGGTTTCGCTGCCAGTGACGGTGTAGGTCGTGCCATTGGCGGAAATCACATCACCAGCTGCATAATCGGTGACATCGATACTGCTGGTATAGACTGCATTAGCGGCTGTCGAACCGGCTGTTGATTCCGTCGCGCTGTAAGCCTTGGCCACGGTGGCGGCAGGTTCTGCCGCTGCGTTGGCAGCATCTTCCGTCAGCACAACATCAGTTCCAGATGTTGTAAAAGTCCAGGCTGCAGTCGCAGCGGTGGTGCTGGCATTCAGTGCTGCGATCAGCGCTGTGTTGTCTGTTTCACTGCCGGTCACGGTGTAGGTAGAGCCTGCGATAGTAATGACGTCATCGGTATCATACGTGGTGACGTCGATACTATAAGTGAAGCTACCAAATGCGACATTGGCGGTGCCAGTCGTTGCAGTTGCAGCAGATACAGTAACTGCACCGGCCGCTGTTGGATCAGATTTAACACCAATCGCGTCAGCGGTCATGGTCAGTGTAGAGCCTGAAGCCGAGAAGGTGTACGGCGTGGCAGTGGAAGCCGTGCTCAAATTCAATGCGCTGACCAGATTGGAGAGGTCGGCATCGCTTGCGGTAACGGAATATGTCTCACCAGCCACAGTGATGGTGTCACCGGTGGCGTAGTCGGTCACGTCAATCGTCAACGTGTAAACCGCAAAAGCGTCAGTCGCGCCGGCTGTTGTTTCAGCATTAGTCACTGAAATAGAGCTCACTGCAGTGGGGTCAGAGGCGACCACGCCGTTCGAGTCGGCTGTCATGGTTAATGTGGAGCTTGAGGCAGAGAATGTGTAAGGCGTGGCAGTGGTTGCAGTGCTGGCGTTGAGAGCGGTTACCAGTGCTGAGAGGTCGGTTTCAGAACCGGTCACGGTGTAGGTGACGCCGGCTACAGCGATGGTGTCGCCCGTGCTGTAATTGCTGATATCAATTGTTGATGAGTAGACCGCTGCCGTACCGGCAGTCACTGTGTTTGAACCACCGGTGCCGTCGGCCAAGTTGAAATCGGCAAAATCAACCGTAATTGTCTGCGCGTCGTTGGCACCAATCTGGAAGGTCATTTGACCGTTGGAGCCTGAGCCCTGTGAGCCATCGAGAATGGCCATGCCATTCCACTCGGTGGCATCGACAATGCGGTCGATCTCATCTGCCAGTGCGGCAAACTCGATATTCAGATTGTCGACATCCGAAGAAGTGTTGGTGCCATTGCTGGCTTGAACGGCGAGTTCACGCATACGCTGCAGCATATTGCCGATTTCGATGGCAGCGCCATCGGCGGTTTGGATCATCGAGATCGCGTCATTAGCGTTGCGAGCAGCCTGGTTAAGCCCGTTGACCTGAGAGGTCAGTTTGGAGGCAATGGCCAGTCCTGCAGCATCGTCTGACGCGGAGTTAATGCGTTTACCGGTTGAGAGGCGCTCCATGGTCTGCTGAAGCGTGCGTTCGTTTTTTGCCAGTGCATTTGATGTGACAGTTGCACTGATGTTGGTATTAATAACAGCCATTTGAGTATCCTCGTAATAATGGTTAATTCAAATTCCAGTGGATGCTGGTGCATCATTTTTCGTGTTCAGAATATTGATCGACAGATACTTTTAATTCTTTAGATTTAAATAGTCAGGAAGTATTGATTAATTGCGGAGGGGTATTAACTGGCGATGGCTGGGGGCTCAAACACAAACTGTTAAACAAACCCAACCAGAGGCTGAGTTTGTTTATATAGGTTTAGCTGTTAATTTATCTGATGCTGTTTAGTCACCTGATACTATTAATAGCTGGACGCAACAGTTTAGCCTTTGAGCAGCGTTAGCACGTTCTGCGCCTGCTGATTAGCTTGAGCCAGCATGGCTGTTCCGGCCTGCGCAATAATCTGCGCCCGCGCCAACTCAGTTGTCTCAGCGGCGTAATCCGCATCTTCGATACGACTTCTTGACGCGCTGGTGTTTTGCGAGACGTTGGTCAGATTATCCACTGCATACTCCAGTCGGTTCATCGCCGCACCGAAGGTGGCGCGCTGTGACGCGATGCCTGTAATCGCTGTATCCAGAGTGGCAATAATGTTGGCGGTCTCTGCATCGATGGTGGCTGTTGTGCTCAAAGCACCACCCAGAGCCACACCCAGAACACCGTTGGTTGAGGCCGTTACGTCAGCAACACCGACGGCGGTTTCACTGACTGTGTTAGCGGCAACCACCGAAACTGTTGGATCAGTTGTTACTGCGGCAGCCGTATCTTGGGTCATCACCAGGTTGCCAGCGCCAGAGGTTGAGTAGGTGTAAAGTGCTGTTGCAGTAGCAGTGCTGGCGTTCAGTGCGGCGACCAGCTCGGTGTTATCGGTTTCGCTGCCAGTGACGGTGTAGGTCGTGCCATTGGCGGAAATCACATCACCAGCTGCATAATCGGTGACATCGATACTGCTGGTATAGACTGCATTAGCGGCTGTCGAACCGGCTGTTGATTCCGTCGCGCTGTAAGCCTTGGCCACGGTGGCGGCAGGTTCTGCCGCTGCGTTGGCAGCATCTTCCGTCAGCACAACATCAGTTCCAGATGTTGTAAAAGTCCAGGCTGCAGTCGCAGCGGTGGTGCTGGCATTCAGTGCTGCGATCAGCGCTGTGTTGTCTGTTTCACTGCCGGTCACGGTGTAGGTAGAGCCTGCGATAGTAATGACGTCATCGGTATCATACGTGGTGACGTCGATACTATAAGTGAAGCTACCAAATGCGACATTGGCGGTGCCAGTCGTTGCAGTTGCAGCAGATACAGTAACTGCACCGGCCGCTGTTGGATCAGATTTAACACCAATCGCGTCAGCGGTCATGGTCAGTGTAGAGCCTGAAGCCGAGAAGGTGTACGGCGTGGCAGTGGAAGCCGTGCTCAAATTCAATGCGCTGACCAGATTGGAGAGGTCGGCATCGCTTGCGGTAACGGAATATGTCTCACCAGCCACAGTGATGGTGTCACCGGTGGCGTAGTCGGTCACGTCAATCGTCAACGTGTAAACCGCAAAAGCGTCAGTCGCGCCGGCTGTTGTTTCAGCATTAGTCACTGAAATAGAGCTCACTGCAGTGGGGTCAGAGGCGACCACGCCGTTCGAGTCGGCTGTCATGGTTAATGTGGAGCTTGAGGCAGAGAATGTGTAAGGCGTGGCAGTGGTTGCAGTGCTGGCGTTGAGAGCGGTTACCAGTGCTGAGAGGTCGGTTTCAGAACCGGTCACGGTGTAGGTGACGCCGGCTACAGCGATGGTGTCGCCCGTGCTGTAATTGCTGATATCAATTGTTGATGAGTAGACCGCTGCCGTACCGGCAGTCACTGTGTTTGAACCACCGGTGCCGTCGGCCAAGTTGAAATCGGCAAAATCAACCGTAATTGTCTGCGCGTCGTTGGCACCAATCTGGAAGGTCATTTGACCGTTGGAGCCTGAGCCCTGTGAGCCATCGAGAATGGCCATGCCATTCCACTCGGTGGCATCGACAATGCGGTCGATCTCATCTGCCAGTGCGGCAAACTCGATATTCAGATTGTCGACATCCGAAGAAGTGTTGGTGCCATTGCTGGCTTGAACGGCGAGTTCACGCATACGCTGCAGCATATTGCCGATTTCGATGGCAGCGCCATCGGCGGTTTGGATCATCGAGATCGCGTCATTAGCGTTGCGAGCAGCCTGGTTAAGCCCGTTGACCTGAGAGGTCAGTTTGGAGGCAATGGCCAGTCCTGCAGCATCGTCTGACGCGGAGTTAATGCGTTTACCGGTTGAGAGGCGCTCCATGGTCTGCTGAAGCGTGCGTTCGTTTTTTGCCAGTGCATTTGATGTGACAGTTGCACTGATGTTGGTATTAATGATGGCCATATTGGTCAACTCCAATTGTGAGCAAAACTGAAGCCAAAAGCCCATCTTTCGAATTCAGATATTTTGCGTCGGGAACTATTCCCTAACCAAAAAGCAAAATACATGCCAATTTTAATCGCTGTGGGAATCAGGTAGTTATGGCGTCACGCTTATGCGGGACAGGCGCGGCATCGGGCAATCCGGCAATGCCGGTGGCACTAACCGGCAAACCTGTGCCGCTTTAGTTCCAGTTAACCTGCAGACCATTTTGGCACTTTACAGCTAGAAAATATTTGTCGAGAGCCCGCGGCATTCGTTAAAGTCTGCGGCGGTAGTTAGAGCAAGGAAATTTTAAAGGCAGAAAAATTAATACAGGTCGTCGAAAAGCACGCCTTTAAGCGATTCGAGATTTTCTGCAATACGCAGAATGGCATCACCCGGAACAGACTTAATGATTTCGCCGGTATCCGTATCAGTCACCTGCACTACAAAGCGCTTAGAGTTGTTGTCGATTGAGAACTGCAAAGAAGTTGGAGCATCTCGCATGGCTTGGTTGAGCGCCTCGATTGACGCTTTCACCTCTTCTGCGGTCTTGACGATCTGGTCTGTCGCTGCTGACTTGCTCTGAGCGGCTTCATGCACAACATCTTTGATCGACACCATTGGTTGAGTGGGTGCTGGCAGATCTGCTTTTGGTTTGGCTACAGCTCGGCCTCCGGCATTTGTCGGCGCACTATTGGCCCCCGCTGGAGAGCTTACAACTTTTGGGCTGATGTCTATCGAGGACATGTCATTCACCAATTAAATTTGTCGCAATGACGAATTGAGGTTTACAACGAACCTGACGCTTTATTGTCTTTGACTCGTTCTGAACTAACAACTTTGGGGGCTTTTAGGCCCAATCTGAATTATTGATCGACATTATTTAGAATAACTTTAATTCTTTTGTAACATTATTTTCCCCAGGCCTCGCCTGGATGTCCTGACCTTCTTTCCGGAGCTTGTGCTTCCGACCGCTATTGAAGCCAGCTATACTCGACATTGATATTTACCTCAGGAAAACTCGCTTCGTGGATACGCTGAACACACTAATCCGCGCCATTGACCGCGTGACCGACGTTACCGGCCGGGTGATCTCGTGGCTGACATTGGCCATGGTGGCGATGACCGTTGTGGTTGTGGTGCTACGTTACTATTTTGAGAGCGGCTCGATTGCCTTGCAGGAGTCGATCACCTATCTGCACGGCACGGTATTTATGCTCGGCATCGCCTTTACCCTGCAGCGCGGCGGCCATGTGCGAGTGGATATTTTTTATCGAGGATTTTCCCCCAAGCGCAAGGCGCTGGTCGATCTGATAGGCGGGCTACTGTTTTTACTGCCGGTGACGCTGCTGATCTTTGTTATGTCATGGGATTATGTGGCGGCGAGCTGGTCGATCAGCGAAACCTCAGAAGAGGGCACCGGCATAGCCGGCATCTATCTGTTAAAAACTCTGCTACTGCTGATGCCCGCGACGCTGCTGTTGCAGGGTATTGCTGAAATTGGCAAAGACATACTGGTGTTGCTGGGCGAACGGCAGCTCGATCAACCTGACCCCCTTGAGACACCGATCTGATGGCTGAATTTATTCCTCTGTTAATGTTTTTGGTGATCTGCCTGGTATTGATGGCGGGTTATCCGGTGGCGTTGTCGCTGTCTGGTACGGCGCTGATTTTTGCCTTGGTCGGTTATGCCTCCGGCACTTTCGATATGGCGTTTTTGCAGGCGCTGCCCAACCGGCTGTTTGGCACCATTAAAAACACCACGCTGATTGCCGTGCCGCTGTTTGTATTTATGGGCGTGATGCTGGAGAAATCGCGGCTGGCTGAAGATCTGCTTGAGAGCATGGCCGACCTGCTGAAAGGCTTTCGCAGCGGACTCGGTCTCTCGGTGGTGTTGGTTGGCGCGCTGCTGGCGGCAAGCACCGGTATTGTCGGCGCCACCGTGGTGACCATGGGATTGATGTCGCTGCCGACCATGCTTAAACGCGGCTACTCATCGTCCCAGGCGACCGGGATTATCTGCGCCACTGGTACCCTCGGGCAGATTATTCCGCCGTCGATCGCACTGGTGCTGCTCGGCGATATTCTCTCCAGTGCTTACCAGCAGGCGCAGCTGGAGATGGGCATTTTTACCCCCAAGGTGGTTTCGATTGGCGATCTGTTTGTCGGCGCCATTATTCCCGGTCTGATTCTGGTGCTGCTCTATAGCCTCTATGTGATTCTGTTTGTGCGCCCGCGATCCCGCGCCGAGACTGATGAGCCGTTGGTGGAATTGGGTCTGTCGCAGGCGATGCTCAATCTGTTGCCACCGATCTTTTTGATTGCTGCGGTATTGGGTTCCATTCTATCCGGCGCTGCCACGCCCACCGAGGCCGCTGGTGTCGGCGCCTTTGGTGCGACGCTGTTGGCGTTGTTTAAAAATCAGTTGTCGCTGTCACGCCTGCGTGAGGTTGCCCAGAGCACTACTGAAGTGACCTCGATGGTATTTTTAATTCTGATCGGCGCGGCGGTCTTTTCGTTGGTGTTTCGCGGTTTTGGTGGTGAGGAGCTGGTCGAACAGTTTTTTGCCACCCTGCCGGGCGGCGTGGTCACTGCCACAATTCTGGTGATGCTGGTGATTTTCCTGCTTGGCTTTGTGCTCGACTTTATCGAGATTACCTTTGTGGTGGTGCCGATTGTCGGCCCGGTGTTGCTGGCCATGGGGCTGGATCCGGTGTGGCTGGGTATTATGATTGCCATCAACCTGCAGACATCGTTCCTGACGCCGCCATTTGGTTTTGCACTGTTTTATCTGCGCGGTGTGGCGCCGCCATCGGTGCAGACCGCCGATATGTATCGCGGCGTAATACCTTTTATAGGCATTCAACTGCTACTGCTGTTGTTGCTGTCTCTGTGGCCGTCGCTGGCCACCTGGCTGCCGGGAGTAATTTACAACTAATGACATCGCATAAAGAACAGACATCCATGGAGACGCAATCTCCGGCACCATCGGGAAAGCTGATTTCTCAGACTATAGCCATGCCCCGCGAGACCAATGCCAATGGCGATATTTTTGGCGGCTGGCTATTAAGTCAGATGGACCTTGCTGGCGCCATCCTGGCGGGTCGCATTGCCCGCGGCCGGGTTGCCACGGTCGCGATCAGCAGCATGTCGTTTCTCAACCCGGTGCCGGTTGGCGCGGTGGTTGGCTGTTATGCGCAGACGCTCTCTGTGGGTACCAGCTCGATTCGCATTTTGATTGAAGCCTGGATTGATAATGCCTCGGGCGACATGCAGAGCGACCTCGACCCGGTCGATGGTCAGTTTGCTGAGCAGGTAAAAGTGACTGAAGGTGAATTCGTTTTTGTCGCCATTGATGATCATGGCAATACCAGGCAAGTGCCCACGGCTTGATTAACCGATTTCAATCATATCCTCAATACTCTTTTCTCAGCACTCTTTTCCCAGCGCTCATTTTAGCAGTCTTGGCGCTGATTAAAACCGAGCATGTAAAAGACAGTTCGTAGAAAAGAGCTCGTTAAAGAGCTAGTTAAAGAGAACCCGTTAAAAAAAGCGCGGCAAATATTTCCCGCCGCAACGGTTCCGACTCATTGACCAGCTGATGCCCCGCACCATGAATAGTGTGCAGATTCATGCGCGGGAATTTGGCGCGCAACAGTTTGATATTGTGCCGCCAGTCCAGGGTGCCGTCGCTGTCTCCCTGAATCACGTTGATTGAAAAGTGATTTTCTTCACTGCGACCGATCTGTTCGACCCAGTCAGCCATAGCCCCAACCCAGTCGGCAGGCAGGCGATGGGGCTGAAAGGGATCGCTGTGACGAATAAAATCTAAAAATTCGTCGTCTTGTGAATTGGCGCGGAATACCCGTTTCATGGTTTTTCTAAACGGGCGCGTTAATTTGAACAGCCATTTATTCAGCGCCCAGAGTTTGGGTTGCACCAACGGTGCCAGCAGATTGAGGCTGGCAAACGGGTAATCCGGACATTTACCCTGATCAAACAGCTGTTTGAGTAATACGGCGCCGCCGGTGCTCTGACCAATGCCGTGCAGTGGAGTTGGGCACAGCGGGCGCGCTGCGGTCAGAACCTGATCGAGCTGTGCGACATATTGATCGAAACATTTAATCGAGGCGGGTCGACCGCTGGAGAGTCCATGGCCAATCAGATCAAAGCTGAGTACAGCGATGTTTTGATTGAGCAAATGTTTGATTAGATGGCGATAGAGGCCGGTGTGATCAAGATAGCCGTGCACAATCACTGCAGTACTTTGCGCTTGATCAGGCTTCCACAACATCAGGTGGCTGCGCAGATCATCCTGTTCAAGTCGGCCGGCGAACAACGCAAGTTGATTGTTGGGTCGCGGCAAGTGATAGAACTGTAGATAAGCATCCAGCTCTTGGTTCGCGGCGGGATCAGCGACAATAGCATTTGCCCCAAACAGGGGCAGTGTTTGAGGCAGTCTTCTGATTTGCTCTTCGACGGCCTGAGTGACGCGGTTTAAATCTGTCTGACGCATAAAATTGGTTGCAATCTGTGTTAAAGTGTCGCGGAATTGCTGGTCTATCGTGTAGCAGCACCTTTTGCATCTTGTCAGAATAACAATGAATTACAAGAATAAAGATTTCGTCGAAAAGTTGATCCAACAGCACAGCGCAACGCTAGTGCGATTTTTGGCGCGCCGGATGAAAAGCCGTGAAGATGCTGAGGATATCGCCCAGGCAACATTTATGCGCCTCTATACCCTGGACGATCCCGGCGAGCTGTCCAATGCCAAGGCGTTTCTGTTCCAGGTTGCCGCCAATCTTTCAATAGACCAGCTGCGCAGAAAAACCCTGCATCAGAATTATCTCGATCGCGAAGGCGTCAAGATTGCCGGTGATTGCTCGGCGGGGCTAAGCAATTTTTTCGAACACATTCCCCTTGAGCGTGAGATGGAGGCCAAGGATACGCTGCACTTTATTTATCAGTCGCTGGGGTCCTTGTCTCAGAATCCACGTCAGGCGTTTATTCTCAATCGTGCAAAAGGTATGACTTACGGTGAAATCGCAGAGCAAATGGGTGTCTCGGTGAGCTCGGTGGAGAAGTATATTCTTGAGGCGCTAAAACATTTGCGCGGCGCGTTAGAGGCGAGCGACAACTCTTCAGTGAAATAGTCATCTCATTGAAAGCAATTTGTGCCAGACTCAAAACAGCGATTTTAAGTTCAGCGGAAAAGCCCAACTGAAAAAATTTTAGCTAAACAATGGAATTTTGCGGAGGGATTTTCGATACCGCTCGTCCTATTGGTACCACAAAACATAACCATGGAAAGGCGCTTGATATTAAGTGCTTAGAACTATTGAATAAAGCGCCTGGCAGAGAGCCCATCGACCACGACCTTGCACAGCAGGCTGACACCTGGATTGTCGCGTTGCGCAGAGAAAATCTCGCGCAGGACGATCTACAGCAGTTTGCTGGTTGGTTGGCTGCAGATACTCGTCATCAGCAGGCCTGGGACCAGGCGCTGGCGGCTTGGCAAACTCTCGGTGTGATTTCTCACCTGCCGGTCGATTCATTTTTGCACAGCCCTGCCGTTGCGTCGGGCTCACAGATCGACAACCTTTTAAGCAGATTGCGTCAGCGGTGGGCGCCAGTGGCCATGGCCTTTTCACTGATGCTCGCGGTGGTTTTGGTGGCGACGTTTGATCCCGGCCCGAAAGCCGTCTATGTCGCCGACGTTGGCGGGTATCAGCAGATTAACCTGGCCGATGGCAGCGTTATCGAGCTCAATACTGACAGTGCAGTTGAGGTCTCGCTGACACCGGATGCGCGCGAGATTGTGCTGCTCAAAGGTGAGGCATTTTTTACTGTTGCAACGGATAAAACCCGGCCCTTTGTGGTTGATATCGGCGGCGCTTCGGTGCGCGCGCTGGGCACTGCCTTCAATATCTACAGAGATAGCGATAAGACGGCGGTTGTGGCCGTCAGTGAAGGTATTGTGCGGGTTGAAGAGGCCAGTGGCAGCAGCGTTTCGGCAGCTCAGTCACGCGTGTTGACCGTCGACAGTGCGCTGCTAATCGATTCAGCTCGCGGTTTGAGCGATGTGAATGTCGAGCTCGAACAAGTAACGGCCTGGCGTCAGGGGCAGCTGTTGTTTGACAATACCCCTCTGCCAGAAGCGGTGCGCATGCTCAATCGTTACCTGTTAAAAAAGGTTGAGGTCGCTGATAGCGTTGCTCCCAGTATGCGGGTGTCCGGAACCTTCTCGTCTCGTCAAAAGCGGCAGACATTATTGGCTGTGGCCGACGCACTGGAGCTTAAGCTCACGCCCAACGGCGACAAATGGTTGTTGTCTCAAAACAACCCTTAAGGTTTAATGCCTGATACGCCTGTAATGGGCGCTTGCTGTCAGGGTGCATTGTGTCTTTTCTAATCTATGCGGTTGCATTTTAGTGGCTTTATGCCGACCGATCTGGTCTGTTATTGCAGGGTTAATGTTACTGCTGGCGGGAACCTCTGCTCGCGCTATTGTCACCGACGAATATGATATCCAGCTGCCTTCAGGCAGTCTTCACAAAAGCTTTATCGCTCTTGGTCAGCAGACTAACGCGTCAATTATATTCCCCTCATCGCTGACCAATTTTAAAGATATTAAGGCTATTAAAGGCAGCTTTAGTATTATTCAGGCACTCGAACAATTGATCGCGGGTCGCGATCTGGAATACCGGGTTGTAGGCCCGTCGTCGGTTGTAGTGTTGCCTCGTTGCAAGGTGGGGCGGCTCTGTCAGGCCATGGAGGATGACACACGCTTAAATACGCAGCAGTATGCGATGATCGAAGAACTGATTGTGCGTGGCAGGCAGTTGACCGGTTCGAGATTCAAGCGGGTCGACGACTATTCTTTTTCGCCGGTTGAGATTATTACCGCTACGGAAATCCGCCTGACCGGTGCGCAAACCCTGTCGCAGTTGCTGCGCTATACCCCGGAAGTGGCGGGTAATTCCGCAAGCACTGCGGTTAGCAATGGCGGTAATGGCTCCGCCAGTGTCACGTTGCGCGGCCTGCCATCGACTAATACGCTGGTTTTAATTAACGGCTTGCGCACCACCTCAAATGCGCTTGATGGTGGCTCGGTAGACCTGAACAGCATTCCCGCTGCTGCCATTGATCGTATCGAAATCCTCAAGGACAGTGGCTCATCAGTCTACGGCTCCGACGCAATCGCCGGTGTGGTCAATGTGATCCTGCGTAAAAGCATGGACGGTACATTGATAAATGCCTACTACGGCACAGCACAGCGAGGAGATAATCACACCCATCGCTACGATCTGGTAGTCGGCGGTGTCCTTGGCAGTGTTGAGATGTTGATGGCAGCTTCGCATTATGGCCAGGCGGGAATATTCAGTCGCGACAGAGCCATATCTCGTTCTGCGGACGGACGCGGTATGGGTGGGACGGATCAACGCTCAAGCGCAACGCCGAGCGCACGAATCGTTTGGAATAACAGTGTCGTCAGCCTGACATCTGATGAGTTGAGCGGGAGTTCTGTCAGCCACTTTAGCGAGGCTGGCAGTGAACACCTGTATGACTACCGTGTGGACACTTCCTCGCTTGTCCCTTCTCAACATGACTCGGTATATTTCTCTGCAAATCTTAGCGATCTTGACAGTGTCGACGCTGCATTTGATCTTTCTTATATCAAAAATCAGACATTGATTAGCTATGCAGCGATGCCAATCTTCACCGCATTTGAGGAGCAGCCGATTACCATCAGTGCTGAAAATCAGTTTAATCCTTTTGGCGAGGATATAACGGATGCCCGCATTCGTCTCAGCGGGCTTGGGCCGCGGACCCAGGAAAACCAATCGCGAACACTGCGCGCTCGTGTTTCATTGATGGGTGGATTGGCTCAGGGTGATTGGCAGACAAGCCTGAATTGGAGCCGCAACAGCGCGGAAGAGGGGTGGCGCAATCTGGTTAACTTGCAGAATATGACTCTCGGGCTTGGTGATAGCGCGGTATGTGCAGCCATTGATGGCTGTGTCCCGGTCAACTTTTTTGGTCAGCCGGAGGCGATTACAGCGGAACAGCTGAACTATATCCGTGCCGATGCGCACCATCTGGGCGAGTCGACGCTGACCTCGTTTAATTTTGATCTGTCCCAAGTGTTCGATATTCTGCCTGCGGGGGAACTCGAGTTTGCTGCGGGTTTTGAATTGCGCCGCGAGACGCTGATAACTCTGGCTGACCAGCGTGTTGAGCGCAATCAGTTAATTGGTGGTGAGTTTGGTAGCAGTCACGGCAAGCGAAGTGTTTCCGAAATTTATCTTGAGTCACTGATTCCGCTGTTGAACCGTGGCGCTGATGGTCCATGGCTTGAGGCTAATCTATCGCTGCGAGCGACTCGCTTTAGCGATTTTGGCTCACAGATCAATCCCAAGTTGGCACTGCGTTACCGGCCGAATAAAAGCTGGATGTTGCGCGGCAGCGTTTCCAGTGGCTTTCGTGCACCATCGATGTTTGAGTTGAATCAGAGTGATAGTGTCAGCCAGGCGTTTTTGCTAGATCCCTGTTCGATTTCAGGGAGTGCAGGGACGTTGCCGGGCTGTCTTGTGCAGTCGGATTCCCTGCGCGTTCAATATCCGACGGTGACAGGCGGCAACGCCGAGTTGCGTCCTGAAACCTCAGACAATGTCAGTTTCGGCTTTATTTATAGTCCGGTTAGTCTGAGTAATTTCAGTATTGGTATGGACGTCTATCAAATAGAGGTGAATGACATTATTGGCGCTAATGGCCAGTTTTTCCTCGACCAGAATGCTGCCGGCATGCTTTACGGCAATCGTGTTATTCGTGATGCTGACGGTGAGTTAATCAAAGTGATTGCCAATAATGAAAATCTTGGTGTGCGAAGTGTTTCTGGCATGGATATGGATGTTTCCTGGCGGGTATTTATTCCAAAGTGGGGCACGCTGGGGATCAATGTTAGTGGTTCAAATATCGCCTCTTATAAGTTTCAGAGCGGTCCGCGTGCCAATGTTGAGCAGTTGGCTGGCACGTTTGAAGATGAGGCTGCTGAGGGCAGCGGCACTTTGCCCAAGTGGAAGACCAGACTCAATTTGTTCTGGCAGTTTGGTGACTGGGAAGTTAGTCTCTCATCATTTCGAGTCAGCGGTGTCATTGAGACGGTCAGCGGGCTGGGGAAAACACGTGATATTGGCGTCTGGTCTCGCGAAGATGTGCAAATAAGCCGCCATTTCAATTCTGCAACGTCGCTGCTCACTGTTGGTGTGGAAAACGTCTTTGATCAGTCCCCGCCCTTTATGGCATCTGCATTTAACGATAATTTTGACACCCGCACCTACGACTCAGTCGGTCGATATGCCTATATCAGGCTCAGTCATCATCTCTAGCACTTGTTTAAGTGAATTTTTTTTGCATTTCTTCTGAGGGGTATTGATTTTCACCCGTCAAACCACTGTCCACGGAGAATGGGCGGTTTATAAATCTTGCGAACACAACCTGTTAGATATTCGGAGCCTTCAGAGATTGGGCCCGTTAAACAGTTATTTTTAAAATTTGGGAGTTACTATGAAGACCTCACCTTTAACTAAAGCGATACGCGCTACATTAGGAGCTTCGTTGCTCTTTACTGTTGCGTTGCCAGCCTTTGCTCAAACAGATGGCGAAGAGGCAGCTGTTGAAGAAATTACCGTAACTGGTTCGCGCATCAAGCGTACCACCGGTCAAGAATCACAGGAAATTATTACAATCAGTGCGGAAGATATGAAAGTGGCAGGTGATATTTCTGTTGCTGACGCACTGCGTACATCTACATTAAACTCGCTTGGTTCATTCCGTGAGTCTTCTGGTAGCAGCGCTCAGTCAAACGCTACTGTAAACCTGCGTGGTGCTGGTGCGTCGCGTACATTGGTTCTGGTCAACGGCCGACGAGTTGTTGGTTCAGCATCATTGGGCGGTGGCGGATCCGTTAACCTGAACATGATTCCCTTCGCGTTTGTTGAGCGTCTGGAAATTGTTGCTGACGGTGCATCTGCGGTTTATGGTTCTGATGCAGTAGCCGGTGTAATTAACGTTATCCTCAAGAAAGGCTATGACGGCGTTTCCTTTACTGCTCGTTATGGCGATCGCTCAGAAGACGATGGCAGCACTGAGAGCTTCTCTTTCCTGACAGGTGCTGAGGGCGACCGTGGTTCGGTTACTTTCGGTATCGAATATGACAGCCGTGACGCGATTTTCGATAAAGATCGTCACTACACCGCTGCAAGTTATGGCGATTATGATGGCGATGGCTTTATTACCGGTTATGGCGAAACAATTGGTGTGTCTTACTACGGTTACACTCTGATTAATCCAAACTATGTAGCCGGCACGGCTTTCGATCCTAATGACGCATCTACTTGGCAAGTATCGCCAGGTAAGAACTGTACTGATGATGGTTCATTTGTTGGACAATTAAAAGCTGACCTAGTCTTTGGTCCAGACACCGGTTTCTACTGTGGTTATGCCTATGCCAATGTTTCAGCCAATCGTGCTAGCCTTGAGCGTGTCAACACGTGGATAAGCAGCTCTTTTGAACTGTCTGACAACGTTGAGTTGTTTGCCGATGTAATGATTTCGAATAACGAATCGTTCGGTCGTTACGCGCCGCCAGCGGCTCCAGGGAAGGCGCTTGCGTCTGACCCACGCAACCCGTATGGCGAACAAGTTAATGGTTACTTCCGTTGGGTTGATATTGGTACCCGTGACAATGTTGTTAATGACACGCTGACCGACGTTAATTTTGGTGTCCGTGGTGAGTTGAGTGATACGCTGTCTTATGAAGCCTACTACACTTACTCGGACTATCGTTCAACCTCTGTTGGTACTTACTACCTTAGCTACGGTGGCTTTGACTCCAACATCCTTAATGAAGTAACTGACTACGACGAGTATGTAGCTAACCTGAAAGCAACCACTTTGAATGATGACCGTATGAACATTCAAAAGACGTTCTTGGGTGTGCAGTGGGATATGTTTGAGATGGCGGGTGGTACAGCGTCTTCTTACTTTGCCCTTGAAAGCTTCGATGTGTCTTACTCTGCATTGGTTGATGCGCAATCAGAAGCGGGTCTGGTAGGTGGTTCTGCCGGTAACTCTGCTAAGGGTGCGCGCAGCGTTTCAGCGCTGTCTGCTGAAGCCCTGTTCCCTGTCAATGATTGGTTGGAAATCGATGCAGCGGTTCGTTTCGATGACTATGACGATTTCGGTAACGCGACTTCTCCACGCCTCGGTGTGACTTTCACAATGATTCCTGATGTTGTGTTGAAAGCATCTTACGGCCAGGGTTTCCGTGCACCTGATCTGTCTGACCTCTATGGTGCGACGTCGTTCTCTGCTGAAGACGCGACTGACTACTACGGTTGTCAGTTGAACGGTATTGCTGAGGGAGACTGTTCCGAGCGTCAGTTCGACACTTACATTGGTTCTAACCCGAATCTGGATGCAGAATCATCAGAGACATACTCTTTCGGCGCAACCTGGGAGTTTATGGAAGGATGGTATGCAAGTGCTAACTACTTTAGCCTGGAGCTGTCAGATGCGATTGAATATGTATCTGCGCAGGACATGTTGAATGTCGACTACAACACTGGCGGTCAAAACTCTCAGGTAGTCCGTAACGCCGCTGGCCGTGTAGAAAGCATCTCTGCTGGCTACCAGAATGCAGTAACCGACATTCAGTATGAGTCTCTCGATTATGCTGTTAACGGTACTTATTCTACTGACAGCTGGGGTTCTTTCGCCTTACGTGGTAATGCAACCCAGTACTTGAACTATGAATATGAAGCGACCTTCGGTGAAGGTGACATCGCTGATGCCGCTGGTACTCTTGGATTCCCAGAGTGGCGTGCAGGTGTGACTGTTTCTTGGTCTATGGACAAGTGGTTTGCTAGTTTCGCCAGTGACTTTATCGGATCTTCCGATAGCAAAATATCTGACGTTACTTACTCTTCATACACCACTCATAACGCATCGGTTGGTTATGATATGGAAGAGTATGGCACCATCAAGATTGGTGCCAGCAACATTACTAACAAAGATCCTCTGTTGAACCAGTTTGGTGAACAGGCGGATGAATACATGTATGACAATACCGGCCGAGTTATCTTCGTCGAGTTCTCAATTGATATGTAAGCTTTGTTGAAAGTGTGTTAAAACGAGAGCCCGCGCAAGCGGGCTCTTTTTTATAAGGAAAAAATAATGGATGCGTGGGGAAATTTTTGGCAAAAAAACCATAGTACAACTTTTGCTGAATACTACCCGGATGGTTACACCAGTGGCTATGTCGCCGATTGGTGGGCAGCTATCTTGCAGGCCACTGTCGCGCGGCCACTTGATGTGCTCGAGGTGGGCTGCGGCAATGCTTCCCTGTTACCACTTGTCTTTGAACTGGGTATCGCCGGCACTTACACCGGTCTCGATGCGGCACCGGTGCAACTTTCCGCAGCGGCTGAAAAACGCAGCAATAATCACATGAAGACATCACTGATCGGCGGCGTTGGCATCGAAGCGTTTCAGAGTCAGCAAAAATTTGATCTTATCGCCTCGGTTTACGGTATCGAATATTCTCCTCTCGAACAATCACTGCCCGTGGTCAAGTCATTACTGTCGGAGCAGGGCAGCCTTCATTTGCTAATGCATCACTCAGATTCAGTGATTACGTCGATGTCAGCTAAGGATTTGGATGGGTTTGACTTTGACCTGATGCAGTCAATTGTGCAGCAGTTACAAGCTATTGATACTCTGCTGGCAAAGTATAAGGGCGATATTGCTCGACTGGAAAAATCTATGGCAGCTCAGGCTGCGCGAGAAAAAATCAATCAGTTTGTCACCTCGGTGATGAATGTGGAGCATGCACAGCGCCATCCGGTATTGGTTGATTTTGCCAGTTCAGTGCTCATTTATTTTAAAAAATTACGTCTTACCAAGCATGAGAGAAAGGCTTATATCGAAAGTATTCTGGTAGACTTTCAGGCGTCAAAAGAACGCTGTAGACAGATGGTTAATGTCGCTCGCGATAGTAGCAGCATAGCCGAATTTGAAATATTGCTGAATAACTCCGGATTCAATAATGTGTCCGTGTCCGTACTCAATAATCAAGGGGAGCCAGTCGCATGGAATATAAAAGCAAATTAATAATCCCGATGATCTCACTGTTGGCGTTTTCTGCGCAGGCCCAGGATCCAAGCCAGTGTTTAACGCTAGTCGATGATAGTGAACGATTAGCTTGCTATGACAGTGCCTTGGGCTTTAACGCAAAAGGCTCGCTAGCCAATCAGGTTTCACCAGTACTGATTACATTGCCGACGGGACAGCCGGTTGCTAATAGACCCGAGGCTATTAAGGATGCTGGCAATCAACCTGCCAGCGACAGCACTTTACGCAAAGCGCAGCAGGCCTATGATCAAATCGTCGCGGATTCAGTTGTGATGGTGATTACCAAGATTCAGACCACCACACAGCGACAGACTTATTACTTTACTGATGGCGGTCGAGTGTTTAAAAAACTATCAGACCGTGCCGCCAGCATCAAAGTCGACGACAGAGTTAATCTGGAGGACGGAATGCTTGGCTCTAAGTTCTTTGTCAACCAAAGCGGCGCTAGGGTAAAAGTAAAAGAGATGGACTAGCCTTTGCTGGCACACTCAGGTGTAGATTAAAAACAAGCTTTCTCAGGGGGTTATATGAAATTCGTACGTTTATTGACAGCGTGTGTCTCGGCGCTGCTTATGTCACTTTCACCGGCTTATGCCGCTCTACCTAAATCGGTTTCAACTCTGCTCGATGGGGCCGAGTTCAGCAACGCCAGAATTTCCCCTACGGGTGAGTTTATCAGTGTGGTGATGAAGCGTGATAAGCGCCGTACCCTGATCGTTCTCGATCGCGTCACCATGGCGCCCATCCCGGGCAAGAGCGTCCGCTATGAAGATGACGATGATATGGAAGTCTCTGGTGGTTCTTGGCTAACCGATACGCTGTTTGCCTATGCTGTGCAAACTGAAAACCGCGAGGACCATCGTCCCAGCGACAACGGTGATCTGTTCCTGCTTGATATGGAACAGGACCTGCCGGTTCATCTCTGGAACTACCGCGGCAATTTCACCAATAACACTCTCGGAAAAGGCGACCTTATCTCTGGCTTTATGCAGCCGATATCGAGCCTTCCAGATGATGCAAACAATATTTTGGTCTCGGTTTCGCCATTTAGCCGCGATGGTGGTGTGCGCCCTGCGCTCTATAGAATGGAGCTAGCCACTGGCGATATGAAAAAAATGATTACCGGCCCGGCTCGTGCGGCGCAGTTTCGTGCCAACAAATCGGGGAATACGGTAATCAGTTGGTGGGTTAAGCCAGATTATACGACTGACTTCGCCTTTCGTCGCCCCGATCAGCGCTGGCAACCACTGGAGGTGGATTTCCAGGGTGGATTTCAGCCTCTGCGGGTGAGTGATGATGGCCTCGTTGTTTATGGGTTAACGCAGTTGTTGGGTGATATCAACGCTGGCCAGCAGCTGGTCAAATTGACTTTGGATACGGGTGCGCTTGAAACCATTAAGGACTTTGGCTTTGTCTCGGAAATCGACGTCTCTTTTGGTCAGGGCGGCCATCCGGCATTTGCTCAGTGGATCGGTGACAAGCCAGAGTTGGCGTTGTTTGATAACAGCCGCCCCGCGCAAATCGTTGCCGGGTTTGCCAAGAGCTTTCCCGGCTATAACATCGATTTGGTCGGTGCCGATGACGCGGAGGATAATCTGATTATCCATGTTGGCTCGCCAGGCATTATGGGTGAGTACTATATTTGGGAAAAGTCTGAAGGCAAGGCACGTTATCTGTTTAGTTCCAACGAGGCTATCGACCAGCTTAAGTTAAACAGCTTTCAGTCGGTGAAGTATCAAGCAGACGATGGCGTCGATTTGCAGGGCTGGTTGTTAATGCCAAAAAATGGCAAGCCCAAAGCGTTAGTTAACTATATTCACGGTGGTCCCCACGGGCCCTATATTCCGCACCAGTTCGATGAGCGAATGCAGATTATGGCAGAGCTTGGCTATGCAGTTTTTGCGCCCAATTTCCGCGGCTCCGGCGGTTACGGGCAGAACTTTGAGCGCGCCGGATACCTGCAGTGGGGCACGCGGATGCTCGACGATATGCGTCAGGGAGCCGAGGCAGTTAAGGCTCGCTACGGTCTTGGGGAAAAGGTTTACATTATGGGCGGCAGCTACGGCGGCTACGCCAGTGCCCAGAGTCTGGTAAGGCACAGCGATTACTATGACTGCAGTGTGATTATTGCCGGTGTCTTCGATCTTGAGCAGCAAATTGATACCTGGGATGCAGGCAAAGGTTTCAACACGTCAGGTTATGAGAAAGCTGCGATTGGCAGTGATCCAGAGTTTCTGCGGGAAAATTCGATTATTCATAATCTCGATAGGGTTAAGGCGCCAATGCTGATTGTCCACGGCCGCGAAGATACCCGGACACCGATGGTCGGTGCCGAGACCATGGTCGATGCGCTGAAACAGACCAAGCTTAAGTATGAGTACCATTTTTATGATCGGGAAGGGCATGGGCTGTACTTTAAGCCGAACAGAATTGATCAGTACAAGAAGGTGCAGAAATTCCTCAATCGATGTGATCGCAGTTAATTGGCTACAGAAAAACAACCGTAAAACAAAAAGCCCCGCAGGAACCTGCGGGGCTTTTTGTTATGTCTTGGTTTGTCAGTCGGTATCGCTTATTCGTCCGTCGACAGTGATACATCGTAGACGCCGGCTTCACGGGCCTGATCAGAGATCAGCACAAACAGCTCAGTCTTCGATTTCGGGTGTGCACTAACAACCACCTTGGCCTCGGGTTTCTCAGCATGCATCCGTTCAACGTTGGCGCGCACCGAGCGAACATCAATGCGACGTCCCTCCAGGGTTAGCTCGTTGCTTTCGGAGACGCGGAATACAATATTGGTGTTTTCACTATCTGGTGGCGGTTCGTCGGAAGTTGGTGGACGATTGACATCAAGCCCGGACTCATTGACGAACGAAGCAGTTACGATAAAGAAGATAAGCATAATAAACACAACGTCGAGCATCGGCGTCATGTCAATTTGCGACTCATCCTCTTCCTTACGTCTTTTACCTAGTGCCATTTAAGGTGCACCCTCACATATTTCTAATAATAATCAAGTCGCGCATTCTACTGATTTTTGTCAGAATTGCTAGCGCCACTATCCTTGAGCTACAAAGGAATGTACCCCGCCTTTGAACAACCCCTTTAGTGTGCCAGAAATAAACGAATTTAGGAAAACTTCATTGTTGCAATTGGAAAATAAATGCCTGAATTACCTGAAGTAGAGACTACCCTGCGAGGCGTCGCGCCCCATGTCGTCAACCAATCGATTGAAGCGCTGACCGTCAGTAACGGCTCGCTGCGCTGGCCCGTGACAGAGGGCATCTCCGAAATTGTAAGAGGGCAACGTATTACAGGCATCACACGACGGGCTAAATACCTGCTGTTTGAGCTGGAGCGTGGCAGCATGATGGTCCACCTCGGCATGAGTGGTAGCCTCCGGTTAGTGGACGATGGCGCCTCGCGGCGCAAGCATGACCATATTGAAATGCGTCTCGCCAATGGTGTCTGTCTGCGCTATCACGACCCACGTCGATTTGGCGCCTGGCTGTGGTCAGACAGCGGTTTCCCGCAGCTCGATCATCTCGGTCCTGAGCCACTTACCGATGAGTTTGCCGGCGAACGTCTATTCCACTTGTCACGCAAGCGTAAAATGGCCGTGAAGCCTTTTATTATGGATAACCATATTGTCGTGGGTGTGGGCAACATTTATGCCTCTGAGGCATTATTTCGCAGTGGCATTCGCCCTGATAGAGCAGCTGGTCGTATCTCACTGCAGCGTTATCAATTATTGGCAGGCCATATCAAAGAGGTACTGCAGAGCGCCATTATGCAGGGGGGTACGACGCTGCGGGACTTTGTTAATGGCAATGGTGAGCCGGGCTATTTTCAGCAGACACTCAACGTTTATGGTCGTGGAGGAGAGCCCTGCCACAATTGCGCTAAACACTTAAAAGAGATTCGTCTTGGTCAGCGCAGCACGGTGTTTTGCACGGCCTGTCAGCGCTAGGGCTTTCCATGACTCAATTACGCTAAGTGATCAGCGTATTTGAGTCTGATTGATCAGACTTTGTTAAATTTTTTGCTCAGGGCATTGGCCACGTTGGCGGGAACAAACTTGGACACATCGCCATCTAATGATGAAATTTCACGCACCAGAGACGACGAAATATAAGAGAAGCGCTCCGCTGGTGTTAGGAACACGCTTTCGATATTAGGCGACAGGGCGCGATTCATATTGGCTAGTTGAAATTCGTACTCGAAGTCCGATACTGCACGCAGTCCACGCATAATGGCGTCTGCCTTGCAGTCCTTAACGAAATTCACGAGCAGATAATCAAAGCCGCGCACTTCTAGATTCGGCACATGGCTGAGTGCTTCGGAGGCCAGCTGGATGCGCTCGTCAACGCTGAAAAGCGGGCCTTTGCGCTGGCTGCTTGCGATGCCAAGAATAACCTTGCCAAAAAGCCGCGAGGCTCTCTCGACCAGGTCGATGTGTCCGTTGGTAATAGGATCAAAGGTGCCGGGGTAGACGATAGTCTTCATAGCCAGGTTCCACCGTGTTGGAGAGCGCGCATAGTACTCAAATTATGTCGTCGGCTCAATCCGCGAATAGAGAATGGTGTTCACTCCGCCGGTGATTTTACTGCGCTCGACACGCCAATTAGTCGGCGTACTAACATTATTATCCCGTGTCGCATGCTCGCAATAAATTAAGCCTCCGTTTTTAAGCCAATGATTTTGTTCAAGCAGAGCGCAGGCTTGGGTGAGCAGATTGAGATCAAATGGTGGGTCGACAAAGGCGATATCAAAAGGTTGGTCGGGCTTATTACGCAGGTATGCAAGGCTATCTGCTCGCTGTATGGTCAAACCTGACGCCTCCAGTAGCGTCTTGTTTTCGTTGAGGGTGACGAGCGCCTGAGAATTTTTTTCCAACGCGAGGCATTCACTGGCACCGCGGGATAAGGCCTCGAAACAGAGCGCGCCAGAACCGCTAAAAAGATCCAGGCAGCGTGCTCCGTGAATGCTGGGCGCCAGCCAGTTAAACAGCGTCTCGCGAACGCGATCTCCAGTGGGGCGCAAGCCATCCACATCGGGGAACCGCAACACACGGCTGCGCCATTTACCGGAGATAACCCGCACGCGTTGTTGGGAATTGGATTGCCTGGGGCTCAAAAGGATGCTCCTTTTAATGACATTTAGTCACCTTAAATCGATCAAGATGGTAGGATACACCAGATCATAACCACAGTTGAAAACGAACCGTAATGGACGCCAAATCAAGTGATATTCAACAACCGGAAGAGCGGGTAGACGTGAAAAAGCGTGGCTTTTTTGGTCGCTTTAAACGCGATAAAGCTGACGCATCAGAAATTGCTCAATCCGGTGTTAGCGATGCCGCTGCCCCAACCGTCGCCCAGCCCGTGATTCAAGCGACCGGTCTGCGAGCCAAAATCCAGCGTGCGCTGGCGCGCACCAGTAGCGGGCTCGGCGACCTGTTTCTCGGCGCTAAAACCATCGATGCCGATCTCTTCGATGAGCTTGAAACCCTGCTGCTAATAGCTGACGTGGGTGTCGAGACAACCACTCAAATTATTGCCGAGCTGACTGAGCGCGCAAGTCGGAACATGCTTAAGGATGGTGCTGCGTTGCAGGCGGCCCTGCATGAAATTCTGGTTGCCAAGCTGGCTGCCAGTCAACAGCCACTAGACATGGACAGTGCGGAAGGACCTTTTGTGCTTTTAGTGGTCGGTGTCAATGGCGTCGGCAAAACGACCACCATCGGCAAGCTGGCGCGCCAATTTCAGCAGCAGGGCAAATCGGTCATGCTTGCAGCGGGCGATACATTTAGGGCAGCGGCAG
The DNA here is from genome assembly GCA_024644595.1 of Porticoccaceae bacterium. Lineage (GTDB taxonomy): Bacteria > Pseudomonadota > Gammaproteobacteria > Pseudomonadales > Porticoccaceae > HTCC2207. Next base: position 501,482 of record JAHEHL010000002.1, read on the forward strand.
TCGAGCAGTTGCAGGTTTGGGGTGAGCGCAATCGCATACCCGTGGTCGCGCAACACACCGGTGCTGACAGTGCATCGGTGGTATTTGATGCGATTGAATCTGCCAGAGCCAAACAGGTTGATGTGATTATTGCCGATACTGCCGGGCGTTTACACAATAAAAGCAACCTCATGGAAGAGCTGAAAAAAGTTCGCCGAGTGGCTGCGAAACTGGATGCCGCCGCACCCCATGAGGTGCTGTTGGTGTTGGATGCTGGAACCGGACAGAATGCAGTGGCGCAGATGAGCGAGTTTCATGCCTCGGCTGGTGTAACCGGTATTGCTCTGACCAAACTCGATGGTACTGCTAAAGGCGGGGTTATTTTTGCTCTGGCCGAAAAGTTTGCCGTACCCATTCGCTATATCGGGGTTGGTGAAGGAGTGGACGACCTGCAGTCCTTTGTCGCCGAAGATTTTGTCTCTGCCCTGTTGGGCGAAAACCCTAGCGAGTGATGCGGTTATGATTCGTTTTGATAATCTCAGCAAGCGTTACGAGGGCGGCTACGAAGCCCTGCGCAATGTCAGTTTTGAGATGGACGCGGGTGAAATGGCTTTTCTCACCGGGCATTCGGGTGCTGGTAAAAGTACATTGTTAAAGCTGTTAATGCTGATTGAGCGGCCGACCTCAGGGAATTTATTGATCAACGGAAAGAATCTCAACCGACTGCCCCATGCCAAAGTGCCATTTTACCGTCGTCAGGTTGGTGTGGTGTTCCAGAATCATCAGCTACTGTTCGATCGCACAGTGTTTGACAATGTTGCACTGCCACTGCAGGTGGCGGGTTATTCTCACGCCGACATTGGTCGCCGCGTGCGCGCGGCACTGGATAGTGTCGGGTTGCTGGACAGAGAGCGGCAAAATCCGATAGCGCTTTCCGGTGGTGAGCAACAGCGGGTCGGCGTCGCTCGGGCAGTGGTGCACAAGCCTAAAATTTTGCTTGCCGACGAGCCCACCGGCAATCTTGATCCTCAGCTATCCGCGGAGATTATGGCGCTGTTCAAGCGCTTCCAGGATGTGGGGGTGACTGTGTTGGTGGCGACTCACGATATCGATCTGATCAATCGTATGAATATGCGTATTATGCGCCTCAATCAGGGCCAGATGGAGCAGGACGGAATCAGTTATGGCGGCTACTGACAACACTTCCCGCCGCGGTGCCCGCGGTAAGGTATTGAGTCGTACGGAGCGCTTGCGCAGCTATCGCTATCACCATCGTGCGACACTCAAAACCAGCGTCTTGAAAATGCTCCGCGAGCCCCTGCAGTCGCTGCTGACGATTCTGGTGATCGCCATCGCGCTGACCCTGCCTGCGGCGCTTTATCTCGGTGTTGAGAATATCAGTCAGCTCAGTGGCGGCGTCGATTCCTCTGCGCAAATTAGTGTATTTGTCAAAAAAGGTGCTCGCGATCCGGCACTGACAAAATTGGCTGAGCAGCTGGAGGGACTCTCGGGAGTTGCTTCGGTGAGCTATATCTCAGCGCAGAGCGCGCTGGATGAATTTAAAGCTGTATCGGGTTTTGGTTCAGCGCTGCAGTATCTCGATAACAACCCACTGCCCGAGGCATTTTTGGTGCAGCCGCTTCTGTTCAATGATGCCTCGCGCCTGGTGGCAGAGATCCGCAAAATGGCACTGGTTGACGATGTGCAGCTCGATATGGCTTGGTTGCAACGTCTCGATGCACTGCTGGATATTGGCCGGAAACTGGTTCTGGCACTGGCCGTGGCGCTGGGTCTGGGGGTGATTCTTGTGGTCGGTAACACCATTCGTCTGGCGATCCAGAGTCGCCGTGATGAAATCACCGTGGTCAAGCTGGTCGGCGGCACCGACGCCTATGTGCGTAGGCCGTTCCTTTACAGCGGACTACTATTTGGCTTGATGGGTGCATTGGTGGCAGCTATTTTATTGGCTTCGCTCGGTTTTTGGCTGGCCGAGCCCGTACGTAATCTAGCCGGGCTCTATCAGAGTCAATACAGTATCAGTGGACTTGGTTTTGGTGGTTTTATGGTGCTGCTGCTAATCGGCGGCAGTGTCGGACTGATCGGCGCCTGGCTAGCGGTCGGCCAGCATTTGCGCAAGATCAAACCAAACTGAAATCCTCTAAACAACGTATCAAAAAACCTGTAAGCGGTTGGTTTTAAAGGCTAGGAACGGATAATTAAATAATGTTAAAATATCCGACTGCGAACAGAAAATCGTTCAATTATTGATCAAAGAGTGTTGTATGAACAAAGCCCTTCAAACAATGGAGTGGATGGCTCCCGGCGGTAACCTGAATGCGTACATTCAGGGGACGGCGACTGTGCCCATTCTCACTCTGGACGAAGAGCGCGCACTCGGTGAGGCGCTCTACTATGAAGAAGACCTCGACGCAGCTCGTCGACTGGTTATGTCGCACCTGCGCTTTGTGGTACACATCGCTCGCTCCTACAACGGCTACGGCTTGCCGCTGGCCGATCTGATTCAGGAGGGCAATGTTGGCCTGATGAAGGCGGTTCGCCGCTTTAACCCCGAGAAGGGTGTGCGTCTGGTCTCCTTTGCTGTGCACTGGATCAAAGCCGAAATTCATGAATTTATTCTGCGCAACTGGCGCATTGTTAAGATTGCCACCACCAAAGCTCAGCGCAAATTATTCTTTAACCTGCGCAGTGCCAAGAAGCAGTTGCAGTGGCTGACGGCTGATGAAGCTCAGGCTGTTGCGGAGGATCTGGGTGTTCAGGTCAAGGACGTGATGGAGATGGAAATGCGCCTCACCGCGCGTGATCCGGCTTTTGATGCGCCAGCTGATGATGACGATGACAGCAGCAGTTTCAGCGCGCCGGTCTTCTTTCTTGAAGATAAGAGCGCCGATCCGGCACAGCTGGCTGAGAATGATGACTGGGAAGTGGATAACACTACCCGTTTGATTGATGCAGTTAAGAACCTCGACGAGCGCAGTCGCGATATTATCCAGCGTCGGTGGTTAAACGATGCCAAGGCAACGCTGCATGAACTGGCCGATGAATACGGCGTCTCTGCAGAGCGTATTCGCCAGTTGGAAAAAAACGCGATGAAAAAAGTTCGCGGATTAATGGAAGCCTGATATCAACCTGAATGAGACTAAAAGCCGCTGCGAGCGGCTTTTTTATTGCTATGGATAAATTGCTCTGGATCCGAATCACTGCCCTCAGCGGCGCACTGGCTGTAGTGCTGGGCGCTTTTGCCGCGCACGGTCTGAAGGAGATGCTGCCGCCACAGCTTATGGAAACCTACCAGACTGCGGTGCGTTACCATTTTATTCATACGCTGGCACTGCTCATCACCATCAACTTGCCGTTAAGTGCAAGCTCGCGGCTCTGGGCTGTACGCTGTTTTCTGCTCGGTATTATCCTGTTCTCCGGTTCGCTCTACCTGATCGCCTTTACAGGTATTAGCATGCTCGGCGTTATTACTCCACTGGGCGGAACAGCATTCATTGTCGGCTGGCTGCTGCTGTTTACCGCAACTCAAAAAGACGCTGCCGAGGATTGATGGACACTAAACCTGAAGCCAAAGCTGAAATGCGGCCGGAGTATCGCAAGAAAGATATCCGCAGCTATGTGGTGCGCGCGGGTCGTATGACCGAAGGTCAGCGCAATGCATTTGATACCTGTTGGCCTTTTTATGGCCTGAGTCTTGAGCATGGCCTGATTGACATTGAAACGGTCTTTGGCCGCCAGGCACCATTGGTTGTTGAAATCGGTTTTGGTATGGGCGACTCTCTGCTTGAGATGGCTGCCGCCGCGCCAGATACCGATTTTATTGGCATTGAGGTGCATCCGCCCGGGGTTGGCAGATTGATAGCTGGCGCGCATGAGCGCGGTATTACCAACTTGCGCGTCTATCTCGCCGATGCCACAGATGTGCTGAATGAATGCATCCCCGCGGCAAGCCTGCATCGGTTACAGCTTTATTTTCCCGATCCCTGGCATAAAAAGAAACATAACAAACGACGTATTGTGCAACCGAAATTTATCCAGTTGATTCGTCAAAGGCTTGCACCAGAGGCTGTCTTGCATATGGCGACAGACTGGCAGCCCTATGCCGAGCAGATGCTCGAGGTGCTTGAGCAGGCTGAGGGCTTTGTCAATGCGGTTGCCAAGCAAGAGTATTCACCGCGGCCAAGTTATCGGCCGTTGACCAAATTTGAAAAGCGTGGTGAACGATTAGGTCACGGCGTTTGGGATTTGCTTTATAAAAAAATCGGTTGATCGGCCCCTTCATTCAATCTGCCGCAACTGCCGATAAGTTAGTCGATACAGTCTGGGAAATACCTTAGACTTAGCCAACAAGACGTTTTTCAAGCGCAACCCATTAAGGAACTATTAAGGAAATTAACATGAATATGGCGAAAACTCTTCCCGTTGTAATGCTCTTTGCCCTGGCAGCCTGTAAACCACAGCCTTCAGATACCGCCATCGATGCGGCAGAAGCGGTTGCCCTGGAAAGCCACAGTCAGAAAATCAGCTATTTATTGGGTCTCGACAGCGGCAAGAATATTGCCGGTATCGGCATGGAGATCGACACCGCGGCTTTTGGGCAGGGGTTTAGTGATGGTCTCGATGACAAGCCGCCGGTATTGAGCGAAGAGCAGATCGCTGAAGCGATTCAGCGCTTTGAGACTGACATGACAGCCAAGAACGATGAGATGCAACAGGCAGAGAAGCAAGCACAGGCTATGCAGTCTGAAGGTAATCTTAAAGAGGGCGCAGAGTTCCTCGCCGCAAACGGCGCCAAAGACGACGTGGTGACCACCGCTTCAGGTCTGCAGTACAAAGTTATTACTGCCGGTGAGGGCCCAGTCCCTACTGCCGACAGCGTTGTCGAAGTTCACTACTCTGGCCGGTTGCTCGATGGCACTGAATTTGACAGTTCGATCAAGCGCGGTGTGCCTGCACAGTTTGGTGTGACCCAGGTTATTGCTGGTTGGACTGAAGCATTGCAGTTAATGCCGGAAGGCTCCAAGTGGGAGCTCTACATTCCTGCCGCTTTGGCTTATGGCCCGGGTGGAACAGGACCTATTGGACCCAACCAAACATTGATTTTTGAAGTGGAACTGCTGCAAGCTAATGTTGCCAGTGAAGGTTAATTGGAAATCCCAAGTAGCCGAAGCATAAAAAAAGCCCCGACAAGTCGGGGCTTTTTTTATCTGGCCTAGCTTCAATAGTATTTGTCTCTATGCTGGGCTCGAGCTGTTTTGCAGCTGTTCAAGGTGACCATTGTGCAAGACCTCGATCATCTTGTCCTCGGTCTCGAAACGCTGCTCAAGGGCTTCGCCCACAACTGACAGATCGATCGAGAGGCTCTCCAGATCGTCAGTGGCCAGGTACTTGTCATTGAAGTCGAGGACCGCTTCGGTCGATGGTTGAATTTTATCCATTAAATCAACGCCAGTCTTAAGGCCTTCCTTATCACTAAATGCTTTGGCTTCTTTAACCAGCTGTTCATACACCTCAAAATGACCTACCGAAACATAGTCGACCATTACTTCACAGAAGGCTTTTAACTTTTCGCCATGGCCATTGTTGTTGCCATCGAAGTCGTGAATCTCGATCAAGTCACAGTACTTGACTAGTAATTCGCGGCGTTCTTCCAGCCAGCGATCAACGATTTCGCTGACGCCGCCCCAGTGTTGTTTCAATTTTTGTAGATCGTTTAGCATGCCATTTACCCTCATCACTCCCTTGTGGACTTACAGTTTACTTCCTTTTACGCCGAAGAATAAACACTCAGTTGATAAAATAGACAACTGCCACCGGCAGAAACAGCGACGTCCAGATACCATTTAACCCCATGCCCAGCGTGGCAAAGGCACCACAGCGCGTGCTTGTTTCAAACGCTTTGGCGGTGCCGATGGCATGAGCGGTAACGCCAAGAATCAGCCCTTGCCAGCGTTCATCTTCGACCTCTGTGATTCGGAAAATGGTTTGCGCCATGATAATGCCAGCCAGTCCGGTAACCATGGTTGCCACCGCCAACAGGCTGGTTATACCGCCGATTTGTTGCACTAACCCGATGGCAATGGGTGAGGTGACCGACTTGGCCGCCAGCGACAACAGAATTCTGTCATCGAGCCCGAACAGTTTAACCATCAGCAGCGCACTCAATGTTGCAAACAGCCCACCGGCGAGTAGTGCAATGCTCAGCGGCCTAAACAGTGCAGGCAGCTGTCGCAATTGCTGCGAAAGTGGTACCGCCAGTGCTACTGTTGCCGGACCTAGCAGCCAATTGACCAGGCCGCTGCCAGCGTAATAGCGTTCAAAATCCAGCTCTATCCACTGTAGAAACAGATAGATAAGCGGCGTCGCAATCATTAGGGGGTGGAACGGCGATGCATTGCCCGAGCGTCGATAGACCCAAAGCCCAATAACAAATCCGGCTAGTGTAATTAGAACAGGCCAGGAGGTTGTGGCGATAAGCTGCCATTGTGGGATCAGAATCTGCGTTACCAGAACATCACCCACTGTGATTACTCACACGCTTTATTATCAGGCCCATAAACCACTGTGCCAGCATGGTGCTGACGACCAGTATAATGACGATCTTAGGAAATTGTCCGGTAATGGCGGGGGCGAGGAAAAAGGCACCTGTGGTAACCGGAACAAAGAGCAGTGCGATATAGCGAATAAGTTGACTGCTGGCCGACTCAAGCCAAGGCAGCAGTGATGTATTGAAACTTAAAACAAGCAACAGAAAAATCATCCCCAATAGTTGCCCGGGTAGATTTATCCCTAACAATGCTGCCGCGAACTCTCCGAGCCACTGGAAAATGACTAGTATGAGTACGCCGACAAGAAGTTTTTTCATTTCCGCAAAAGTTGAAAAACGGCTACGGCTGTTAGCCCGACAAAGCAGACTAACACCCATGCGGGCATGCTCAGACCAAGTAATTGCCACTGGACTTCCGCGCAGTTGCCGTCGCCACGCAACAGCATATTCAGAGCTTCAGACGGGGAAAAGGCGTCAAATAAATAGTCCACAGGCGGCCCACAGGCAGGTATCTGGTCTTCCGGCAGGCTTTGTAACCACAGCTGTTTGATGGAAAAGAAGCCACCGGCAGAAGCGGCGAGGGCAGCCAGGGCAGCATAAATCTTTTGTCCACCTGCGGCGGGGTTGTGCAGCGCAGAGACCAGGAAGATCACGCCGACCAAAATCACAAACACTCGCTGGGTGATACACAGGTAACAGGGGTCCAGACCGAGCCGGTTTTGGAAATAAAAAACTGCCACGGCAATCAGGCCGGCGCAGCTTGCGGCCATAGCGAGGCCAATGGTTCGGTTGTTGGGCAGGTTCACAATATTCTCCTGGTTATGAGTCATTACTGGTTGTGCGCGGACGATAGTAGTGGGCAAGAAAATCATCAAATGACAGGTTGTCAGCGGCTTCAATTTGCTGCTGCTTGACCACTGATTGTTCGGCCAGGCGTTGGTACTTTTTCGTTTGTTCTGGGCTCAGCGGTCGTTGTTGGAAATAGTCGCGGTGTTCCTTTGCCTTGCGCATGGCCATTCTGTAATAGGTCTCACCACCGTTTACCATTTCGGCCAGCACTATAGCTGCAGGTGTCTGGCTGTTATCCGTAAGGCGAGTAGCCATGGCGGTCAGCCCTTTGCTATAGCTTGAGCAGTGGTTGGCGCGATCGAGTAATTTGGCAACTGGCTGCATTTGCGTCACCAGTGACAGGCCCCAGTCAACTCGCTTGCGCTCAAGGCCGCCATCCAGTAGTTCCAGCCCAGGGTCGCGGCCGCGCGCCACGGTACGGCGCTGATTTTCGTGAATTTGATGGTACTCGGCGTTATGAGTTTGTGGGCTGTCTTGCAGCAGGCAGTAAAGTAGAAAGGTGTCGAGGAACTCGATTGTCTGTTTATCAATACCACAGGGCAGCAACGGGTTTAGGTCTATGCAGCGAACCTCAATATACTCGACGCCATGCTTTTCCAGGGCTTCGAGGGGGGTCTCCCCCGCTGCTGCAGTGCGTTTGGGTCGAATGGGGCTGTAAAATTCATTTTCAATCTGCAGCAAATTGGTCGTCAGCTGTTGATAATTGCCCTGCGTATCTTTCAGGCCGATTTCTTCGTACGCCTGATAGGGCGTTTGCAGGGCGCCCCTAAGGGTCTTACTGTACTGGCCGATATCGTTGTAGCAAACAATCAGCGAGCTCTGAGCATCACTCTGATAGCCGAGGTTGCCCATCCGCAATGAGGTGGCATAGGGCAGATGCAGGCTATGGCTGTCATTGCTAACCGGCACCAATTCGTGGCTGCGGCCGCGGACAAAGCTCTTACACACTGCGGGGGCAGCGCCAAACAGATAGAGCAGCAACCAAAAATAGCGGCGGAAATTGCGAATCAGCGCAAAATAGCCCTCGGTTTTAAAGTCCTTTAGGGATTGTTGGCTGCCTTGCAGAGCCTGCAGTGTCAACCAGAGCTCATCGGGAACCGAAAAGTTGTAGTGGATGCCGGCGATGGTCTGCATCAGGCGACCGTAGCGATGGCCGAGGCCGAGCCTATAGACGGTCTTCATACGGCCTGAATTTGAGTTGCCGTATTGGGCTACCGGGATACTGTCATCATCGCCCAGCTGGCAGGGCATGCTATTGACCCAGAGCAGCTCATCATTGATATGTTGATAGGTGTAGCTATGGATCTCTTCAAGCTCATTGAGCACTTGATCGATGGAGGCAGATGGCGCGGTAATAAACTCCAGCAGCGCCTCCGAGTAGTCGGTGGTAATAGACGGGTGTGTCAAGGCGCTGCCGAGTGCTGACGGATGTTTTGTCTTGGCGAGATGGCCACTGACCTCGACGCGAAGGCTTTCTTTCTCTATTCCGCGGGCAATATTTTTCAGCGCAGAGAGGTGGTTGCTACCCTCAAGTGCGGCAAGCCGATTTTCGAATGACAATTATGAACTCCTGATCAGGCGGCGTTGGTTTGATCAACGTTGGCTGGAGTGCTGGATTGTATTGCGGAGGCTTCTAACAGCAGAACCGGCCGGCCTTTTTTGTCGGCTTCGCATTCAATAATCTGAGCACGCAGGTTGATATCTTTAGCGTTGAGCTCGATCAGTTGATTTAGCGCGACATCGCGGTGCGGGGCGTTGTAAACCAGATTGGCATCAGAGCCATCAAGCCACTCAAGATCCTTGTTTAAAAAACGTCCATCATGACTTTTGATTATGTAGATTTTCATGCCAAGTCCGTGACAGTTAGAATAAATTACGGCACAGTGTACCGTATGTGGGTAACCGATCGAAAGAGAAAACCATGAATAAAACCGCACTTGTTCCTATCGCTGAGGGAAGTGAAGAGATTGAATTGGTCAATATTATTGATGTGCTGAGAAGGGCCGGTGTAGAGGTGACTGTGGCGAGTGCCAACAGTGATGGCGAGTTGCAAATCTGTGCGTCGCGCGGCACTAAAATTGTCGCAGATGTGATGCTCGAAGAGTGTGCGAACCGTCGTTATGACCTGATTGCCGTCCCGGGTGGATTGCCGGGCTCTGAGCATCTCGCCAAGCATCCTGTGCTGGATAAATTGCTTCGCGATCAAGCGGCTGAGGGAAAGCTGTTTGCCGCGATCTGCGCGGCGCCGGCGCTGGTGCTCTCGGCGAAGGGGTTGCTGGCAGAAAAAACCGCGACCGGCCACCCCAGTTTTATCCAGTCGCTCAAGGCGAAAAAGATCGATGGCGCGGCGCGAGTGGTTGTCGATGGCAACTGTGTTACCAGCCAGGGTCCCGGGACCGCACTGGACTTTTCCCTCGAGCTGGTCGAGCAGTTATGTGGCGTAGTCAAGCGTGAAGAGGTGGCTTCACCAATGGTGTTAACCACCACTCCCACGGCGTATTACTAAGCCGCTTCAACGCTCCCAGAAAAGCGGTGACCAGCAGTGTTTAGCTTGCGGCTAGACACTGCCCTCAGCATTACTGTCCAGTCCCGATTGCAGAACCTTACCGCTCAACCGCGCCTTCAGGTTCGCCCCCGAGAGATATAGGCAGGGCACAAAGACTAATGTCACCACGGTGGCAAATAGCACGCCGAATGCCAGCGATGCCACCATCGGAATCAGGAAGCGGGCCTGCATGCTGGTTTCCAAAAGAATGGGTGCAAGACCGATAAAGGTGGTCAGCGAGGTGAGAATAATCGGTCTAAAACGATCCTGTCCGGCTTGAATAAGCGCATCCTTAACGCCAACACCCTGGTCGCGCAGCTGATTAATTCTATCGATCAATACCAGGTTATCATTAACCACCACACCGGACGCCGCCAGAACGCCGAGAAATGAGAGCACGCTAAAGCTAAGGCCCATCATGAAGTGGCCAAAAATCGCACCCATAATGCCAAAGGGCACAGCGGAGAGGACGCCGAGAGGTTTTAGATAAGACTTGAATTCCACTGCCATCAAAATATAAATCATCCCCAGCGCAAGCATAAACAGCTTGATCGCACTCGAGAAGAACTCATCCTGCTCTGCCAGTTGCACGTCTTTCTTCAAATAGACATCGGGGTAGAGTCGCTGTAATTCCGGACCAATTTCGTTAAATAGTACCTGGGCCATTTCATCAACGGTCATTTTACCGGTCGTTGCCTGAGCCGATATTTTCACGCTGCGCTGGCGATCCTGACGGTTAATACGCGTGTAGCCTGGCACATAAGAGGCCTCTGCAACAGAGTAAAATGGGACTTCAGTTCCATTGGGAGTGCGGATACGCATGGTATCCAAGGTGTCAACCTGAGAGCGCTCCTGCTTGGGGTAGCGCACCATCACGCGAACATCATCACGGCCGCGTGGTACTCGTTGCGCCTCGGCGCCATAAAACCCCTGGCGAACCTGGCGGGCGACATCGGACAAGCCGATACCAAAATTGTTGGCATAGGGGCGCAGGCTGATATCAATATCAGAGCGACCAGAGTGGATGTCATCACGAATATTGCGCGCACCCGGGATATCGCGCATGCGGTCTTTGAGGAAAAATGCCGCCGCGGTAAGTTGATCGAGATTGTTTGAGGTCAGCACGGCTGTTACACGCGCGCCGTCGTCCCGCCCTGCTGCTGACGCGTTGACGCTGAAGGTCTTTGCCTGAGGAATTTCGCCAATCAAGCTCTGCCAGCGCTCAGCAACCAGTGTTGGGTCAATTTCTCCGCTCATATCTGGCTGCAACTCGAGCATCAGCCGGATGGTGTCGCCGTACATAAATGCCAGCTGATTGGCAATCAACTTGTCGGTGTCGACCCGTTCTTTAATCACCGGGTCGTCAACCAGTAACTTTGCTGCCCGTTCCGCGCGCTTGGTGATCTCGACTTTCCCATCCACTGAGTAGCCGTCGGGCATAACAATGCGCATAGAGAGAAAGTCAGAAGGGACATCGGGCATAAAACGCTGCTGAATATAGCCGGCACCGAGTAGGGTGATTGAGAGTACAAATGCGAGAAAAAAGCCTACCAATGTCAGTCCGCGCCAGTTGAGTGCGTGCTTTAGAAATGGGGTATAGATATCGCTGGAAAATTGGCTCAGACCATCGGCAAAGCGGTGGCGAATTTTACGCAGGGCAATACCCGCTCTGCTCGTTGCAGGCTTTTCGGGCTGCATCTTGGCCAGGTGCGAGGGTAGAATCCAGAGCGACTCAATCAGTGAGAAAGACAGAGCAACCAACGTGACGGTGGGTATCGCCCAGAGAAATTTAGGCCACATTCCTGGCAAAAATAACATCGGCAAAAATACAATCATGGTGCTCACGACCGCCAGCAGAACCGGCTTGGAAACTGATTGCGTACCCAGTTTTGCCGCCGTATCACCATCCTGTCCAAGCTGTTGATGACGATAGATGCTCTCTCCAACAATGATCGCATCGTCAACAATAATGCCCAGGATCAACAGAAAGGCGAACATCGACATCATGTTTAGAGTCAGCCCAATGGTCGGCAGGACCCACAGTGCGCCCATATAGGCGATAGCAATGCCCAGTGCTACCCAGAACGCCAACTGTGGACGCAGAAACAGCATCAACACGATAAACACCAGAATCAGACCGCCAAAGGCATTTTTTGATAACAGTGCCAGGCGCCCGGAGAACATGTTGGAATAGTCTCTCCAGGTTGCCAGTTGCAAGCTCGGTGGCAAAAAACTCGAGCCCGCTTCTACATAACTTTTCACGGCATCGGTGGTCGCCACAACGTCTGGGTTTTTGCCAACGCTAATACCGAGGAAAATTGCCTTGTGGCCGTTGAAGCGCGTGCGCAAGTTGCGTTCCTCAAAGCCGTCGATCACTCTGGCAACATCGGCAATTTTGATTTCAGTGCCGTCTGCACGGCTGGAGACAATAATATTGTTAAAATCTTCTTCGAGGTAGGCCTGGCCGCGGGTTTGAATCTGAATGTCACCGCTGTCTGCCCGGATAGTTCCTGCGGGAAGGTTGAGTGAAGACTGACGCACCGCTTTGACAACATTGTCGAAAGAGATGCCGTAGCGGCGCATATTGATTTCAGAGAGTTCGATATCAATCTGTGGTTCGCGCACACCCCACAGGTCAACAAAGTCGACGTTTGGCAGTGCTGCTAGCTCATTTCGAATACGTTGACCGTATTCCCTCAGAACCGCTTCGTTGGCATCACCGAAGAGAGCAACGCGAATGACCTCCTCGCGGGCTATTTCTTCGCGCACAATGGCCCGTTCGGCATCGGCGGGAAAGGTGATAATCGAATCGACATTGCTCTTGATGTCATTGAGCATTTTCGTCATATCATAGTTGTCATCGACCTCTATGGTAACTATCCCGCGACTCTGGCGGGCCTGACTAGATATGCTTTTTATGCCTTCAATAGAGTAGATGGCTTCTTCGATACGAACTACGATCTGCTCTTCCACTTCGCGCGGCCCGGCACCAGGGTAGGGCATGGAGACGGTAATAAAGTTAACCGGTGTGGAGGGGAAAACCTCTTTTCCCATGCCGCTGCCACCGATAATTCCGCCGGCCAGGATCAGTATCATCAGCAGATTTGATGCAATCGGGTTGCGCACAAACCAGGCGATAGAGGCATTCATAGAAGATCACCCGTCTCAGCGTCGGAATTGTCGGCTGTCGTTGAGGCTCCTGTCGCAACCTGCATACCCGGCACCGGCAGGGCAATTCGCGTACCGACAATCCGTGTTCCTGGAGTCAGATTGGTGGCTACCACAGAGTCGGCATCTGATTGCACAAGTGTCAGGGTCTGGAAACTCACCTCATTATTATCATTGAGTACGAGGACTTCGTTGCCACGATAGAGAATCTGCTTTGGTAGTTCTATGGCATTTTCTAGCTCACGACCGGCAATCTCAGCCTCGACAAACAAGCCAATACTCAGTGGCGGTCTGTTGCTGTCAGGATCTTCCTTAAACGGATTCTGCACTTCGGCAACGGCGTAGGTCATGCGGCTCTGGATATCGATCGACGCATCTGTGCGTACAATTTTGCCCTGCCATTCATGCGTTTGCCCGGCGACTCTAGTGCGCAGCGTGACCGTTGGGTAGATAGCTGTTTCTGAATCTTCAAAGTTGACTGGCAGGTCGACCAGAGCGGCCTGGCGGTCGGTTAGTGGTAAGCGTATCTCCACGACGTCGGTACTATAAATTTTTGCGATCCGTGTCCCTGGTGTTATGTATTGGCCAAGATCGACATACGTCTCTCTTATCCGGCCCTGAAAAGGGGCTTTAATCGAGGTTCTGCTGAGATCCAGATTGGCTTTGGCCAGATCGGCGCGGGCTGACTCCAAAGCAGCTTTGGCCGCCGCTAGCTGCGGTTCGCGCAGGAAAAGTGCATTCGCGGTTTGATCACCCAGGTCGCGCCACTCACGTTTAGCCTGACGAGAGCGTCCTTTTTCCAGTGCGACCTGTTCTTCGGCTTTGGCAACCTGAGCCTTGGCGCGCACTACGGCAAACCGGTAGTCGTCCGATTCGAGCTCGATCAGTTTGTCACTGGAGCGAAAAAAACTACCGTTGGCATAGTGATCGGAGACCGATACCACACGACCTGCCACCTGTGATACCAGATCAATTTCACGTTTGGGGGCCACGGTACCCTGAGAAAGAACACTCGGCTTTAATGCCTGCGGTGCGGCATCGATCACCTCGACCATTAGCAATGGGGGAGTCGGACGCTTATTTCTCTCAGGTTTTGACTTAAGGGTTGCCAAAGCAGTGATAAACAGGAGGCCTGCCACCAGGACGATAAATGTTATTTTCCCTTTGCGGTTAGACAATGGCATGGATAAACCTTTTCATTTATTAACGATGAGTATCTGACTGCAAACCTGCAGCGAGCGCTTGTAACGCAATTTGGACGCATTAAACGACGATTATGTTTCAAAAGCCCTTAAAAATGTTGTCTATGCCAATATACGCAGACCTAATCAGGGCGGATGCCCTCCCTGTCTGGTTAGGCAACCACAGTAAGTATTGCTTTGTGCCACACCTTAGCTTGCGTATTCGTCGCGATCCGACACTTCATGAAAAACTGTTTCGTCGAGCAAGCCCTCGCTTTTGGCAACAACTGTCGTGACCATGCCGTCGCCGGTGATATTGACCACGGTGCGCATCATATCCAGCAAGCGATCGACACCGATAATCAGACCTATACCCTCTACGGGCAGGCCCACTTGTTGCAATACCATGGACAACATAATCAGGCCAACACCGGGGACACCGGCGGTGCCAATCGATGCCAGAGTTGCCGTGGCAATCACAGCGAGGTATTCACTTATCCCCAAATCGAGGCCGTAAGCCTGTGCGATAAATACCGTGGCAACGCCCTGCATGATAGCGGTGCCATCCATATTAATCGTGGCGCCCAGAGGCACAGTAAAGGAGGCGATAGAGTTGTCCACTCCGACACGCTTTTCCATCACATTCATGGTTACCGGCATGGTTGCGTTGCTTGATGAGGTGCTGAAGGCAAATAGCATTGCCGGACGCATATTTTTCAGCAGCACCAAGGGGTTTAAGCGAGTAAATAGACTGAACAGGCTGGTGTATACCGCGCCTGCGTGGATAACCAATACCAGCGTGACCGTCATAAAATAGAGAGCCAGATTGCGTATCGCCGAGAAGCCTTCTTCCGTGAATAGCTTGGCTAACAGACAGAACACGCCATAGGGCGCGAGGTGCATAAGGATCGTGACCATACGCATAATCACATCATTAAAACTCTGGAATCCAGAGAGAGTAGATTGACCTGCCTTGCCGGCCTGAGTGATGGCGACGCCCACCAGAATAGAGAAGACAATAATTTGCAGCATATTGCCGTCAGACATCGCTTTGACAGGGTTGGTTGGGAAAATACCAATCAACACATCTTTAAATGAGGGTGGTGGCGGTGCATTAAAGGTTGCTACCGCAGTGATATCGATACCAATGCCCGGGTTGATAATATTCGCCAGGGTCAAGGCAATAGTGATGGCCACGGCAGTGGTAAACATATACAGAGCCAGCGTTTTAAATGCGATGCGCCCCATTTTGATATTTTCGCCCATCGCGGCAGAACCACAGACCAGGGAGACAAACACCAGCGGCACGACCAGTAATTTTAACGACGCGATAAAAATACGCCCGACCACATCAAAAATATACTCCACCGTCCAGTCGGTGAGCGGACCTGCGCCGCTGCCATCATTGGCCAGATTAAGGATCAGCCCGACGATAACGCCAAGCACCATACCGAGTATTATTTTTGACGACAGAGTCATATTCGAGTCCCTTGTTTTTATTAGTGTTGCTTGTCGCGATTATTGGTGATCCAAGCAAGAAAACGCAGCTTGAATTCCGGCACCTGCCAAATCAAAAAGATAAGGAAGCCAGCATTGGCTGCTGATATCAATGCAAAAAATTGTGGAATGGACATCTGTATCAGGCTTAAACAGACAATTCCGAGAATTGCACCAGCGACCATAAAGATCGCGTTAAACACATTGTTTGCGGCAATGATCCGAGCGCGCTTATTACTTGCGCTGCGAGATTGCACCATCGCGTATAAAGGCACAATAAAAATCCCGCCAAACATGCCGATAAAGACCAGATCGACGAACACGCGAATGCCGCCGCTGAGGCCGAAGAATGTCAGCGGTACAATATTCTCAATACCATTGTTGGCAAGTTGATAACTGCCTGAGGCAAAATAAAGATCAGCGCTAAACAGACTCAATCCAATTGCTCCGAATGGTATAAGACCTGGTTCCACCTGCTCACCCGAGACTTTTGCGCAGAGCACTGAGCCGATTGCTACACCAATAATAAAAGCGCCGAGTAGCACCGAGATCAGCGTCGGATGGCCGTATAGCACAGTGACTGCAAAGTTAGGCACCTGAGTTAAAAAGCTGCCGCCAAATAGCCAGAACCAGGAAATGGCCATAATGCAGAAGAAGACAGTCGGATTCTCCCGCGCGAGGCTGATATTGCGTATCGCATCAGAGAGTGGGTTAAGGCCGATATGAATATCACCTTTGTCCGCTGGTGCGTCGGGAATGGCACAGCTGGCCCACCAGCCGCCCAGTGCAAACAAGACGGCAACAGCAGCAACCAGCAGCGCTCCGCTCTGATAACTCACCAGCCATGCACCCATCAGTGTGCCAATCAAAATGGAGACAAAAGTGCCCATGCCAACCTGGGCATTACCGGCCATTAGCTCCTTGGGGGACAGATGCTGAGGAATAATGGAATATTTAATCGGCCCAAAAAAGGCGGACTGCACGCCGAGTAAAAAAAGAATGCTCATCATTAACATTACATTGCTAGTGTAGAGCGCATAGCCACCCACCAGCATAATAAGGATCTCGGCAAACTTGATGCGTCGAATCAGCCATGCCTTGTCGTATTTGTCGGCTAACTGACCGGCAGTTGTTGAGAATAAAAAGTAGGGCAGAATAAATAAGCCGGCGGCGAGATTAGTGAGAAAGTTGGTATTGCTTGCTGACGTTGAGATGCCGCTGCTGACAATTATCACCAGCAGCGCATTCTTAAATAAATTGTCATTCAGCGCACCCAAAAACTGGGTAATAAAAAACGGCAAAAATCGCCGTTGGCCAAATAGATAGAACTGCCCCTGTTGTGTCTCCACAGCTTTGCCCTATTCGTTGTTGTTGCCGATCACATAATCAGCCCACGCTCAGCATACTATACGTGTTGTACATTAGTGACTACTCGGGATTAGTCATCTTGAGACAGATGTGCCAGTGCCCCGGCATTCTGCTCCCAATTTTGACCGTCAAAAATCTCTACTTCGATCGATTCAACATGAGTCCGGTCAAGGCAGCGCAGATTGACACTGAAGCCGTCTGGATTAGAACGAGGTGTATAAAAAGCTTTGATGCCGCAGTGTTTGCAAAAAGTGTGCTGTGCAGCGCCAGTGTTAAAGGTATAGGTGGTTAAGGATTCTTGGCCACTGATCAGTCGAAATTTTGACGCCGGCACAATCATCTGGTCGCCTCCGCTGCGATAACAGATTGAGCAGTTGCAGGCGTGCGCATGCAGCTGGTCTGGCGCATCAATTTCGAACTGAACCGCGCCGCAGTGGCAGGAACCTTTATGGACTTTGTATTGTGTCATGGTGAAACTTTACTCCGCGTGGCCTACAAAATGACATCCTAAAATGAGTTATCCTAAAATGAGTCATCCTAAAAGTCGACATTCGACAAGGCAACAATGGCGCCTCATTTATCGCTCTTGGATGGTCCGGTTAACAAATACTGAATCACTACTATTGCCGCCAAACTAAATTTGTGTAACCAGAATGGCTTTACAGCGCTTGCGACTCAACCACTATTTTGGTGAGACTCTGAGGCAAAAGATTTTTAATACCGCTGCTCTGAGTCTACATAGCAAGTGTATTTCCGAAACCAAAAAAACAATGCATTTGATGCGATATATGATATTGTCCGCGGTTGGGCGTGATTAACCGCCCAAAATGCATCCCAACTACAGCAAAACACACCCAAGTATCTCGGGGGAGATCTATGAAAAAGACATCCATTTTAAAATTAACTTCTCTAGCCGCGGCTATGATCGCTGGCGGCGCTATGCTGCCAACCGTCGCCTTTGCACAAGAGGCAATGGTCGAAGAAATTGTAACCACTGGTACTCGTGCAAAAGCACGATCGGCCACTGACACAGTAGCGCCAGTTGATGTAATCAGCAGCTCTGAGCTGACCAACCAAGGTGACGTGGACATTGCAAACCTGCTGCGCAACTCTGTTCCTTCGTTTTCGATAAATGACCAGCCTATCAGTGATGCGGCTACCCTGGTTCGTCCATTCCAGCTTCGTGGCATGGCCCCAGACCACTCTTTGATTCTGGTAAATAACAAGCGTCGTCACAGAGGCAGCGTTATCGTTTGGTCTGCTGGTGGTATCTCAGACGGTTCTCACGGTGCTGATGTATCGACGATTCCAGGTATGGCACTGCAAAGCGTCGAAGTTCTGCGTGATGGTGCCGCGGCTCAGTACGGTTCTGACGCATTGGCCGGCGTAATCAACTTTAAGTTGAAAGATGCCAGCGAGGGCGGTTCTGCTGAAGTTCGTATGGGTCAATACTCTGCAGGCGATGGTGACATGGCGTACTTCGCAGGCAATATGGGTATGGAGCTTGGCGCCAACGGTTTTGCTAACGTGACTCTGGAATACGGCTCATCTGATGAGACTGTGCGTTCAGAACAGCGTGACGATGCTGCCGCGCTTATCGCAGCAGGCTTCCCGGTTGCCAACCCAGCCCAGAAATGGGGACGTCCGATTGTAGACGACGATCTTAAATTATTTGTTAACTTTGGCAACCAGCTGAATGACAGCGTAGAGCTTTACGGTTACGCCAACTATGCCAAAAAAGATGTTGATGGTGGATTCTATTTCCGTAATCCGACTAACCGTGGCGGTGTTTATGCTGATGGTGCCAATCTGTTAGTTGCTGACACAACGGGCGATATGTCCGGTAACTGTGATCAATATGCGGTAGATGCTTCAGACCCAACCAGTGCTGCACTTGCTTCCGCAATTGCTGGTTTGAAAGCGGATAATAACTGCTTCAACTTCAACGAAACTATTCCCGGTGGCTTTACTCCACGCTTTGGCGGCACCGTAACCGATATCACCTTTATGATGGGTTTGCGTGGTGAGCTGGACAACGGTTTGACTTGGGATGTGAGTGCATACCGTGGTGAAAACGAAGGCGATTTCTACATTAACAACACTGTTAATGCCAGCCTTGGCGAGAATACGCCACGTAACTTTGATCCAGGCCTGTACCGTCAGACTGACGTGAACTTTAACGTTGATTTTACCTACGCGTTAAGTGAAACAGTCAATTTGGCCTTTGGTGCTGAGCACCGTACTGAAGAATTTACGATTGGCGCTGGCCAGGAAGAGTCTTACATTGACGGCGGTCTGGGTGTACAGGGTTTCAGTACCTCAACCAACGGTTTCCCTGGCTTCTCTCCTGATATCGCCGGTGACTTTGATCGCTCAAACGATGCCCTGTATGTGGATATGGAATGGGATGTAAGCGAAGAACTTCTGGTGGCCGCTGCGGTTCGCTTTGAAGACTTTGATGGCTTCGGTAGCACTACCAACTATAAAGTCGGTGGTAACTACAAGTTGAGTGAAGATATGGGTGTGCGCGCGACAGTCAGTACGGGCTTTAAGGCGCCGACTTCTGGTCAGCTCAATGCCTCTAACATCTCAACACTGATCGATAACGGCGTTTTGGTCAACAAAGGTGTTATCCCAGCCTCTAACCCGGTTGCTGCATTTGCCGGCGCTACCGATCTGCAGCCAGAAGAGTCTGAGAACTTCACTGTTGGCTTCTATGGCAGCATTGGTGAGATCGACATCACGTTTGACTACTTCAATATTGAGGTGACCGATCGTTTGACGCTTTCAAGAGACTTCGAATTGTCTGCAGGCGATATTGCTACTCTGGCCGCCGCTGGTGTCTCTGGAGCCGATGATATTGCAGTCTTCCGTTTCTTCACCAATGACTTTGCGACAGAGACCAGTGGTTTTGATTTGGTTATGTCTACAAGCACTGATTGGATGGGCGGGACTACTGCTTGGAATCTGGCTTATAACCAAACCGATACTGAAGTGACTTCACGTGGTCAATATATCGATGACGCTCGCGAGCGTTCAATCGAAGAAATGTCACCTGATACCCGCTACAACGTATCGGCTAACCATATGATGGACGGTTGGCGTGCCCTTGCTCGTGTTTCTTACTACGATGATTGGTATGACTCAAACCAGGATATGGTTTTTGACGGCGAGTACGTAGTGGATCTTGAGCTTGCATACGATCTCAATGAGAGCTCTGCGATCATGATCGGTGGTAACAACGTGTTTGACGAAGCTGGTTCCAAGAAACACAACGGTGCCGCTGGTGCGGGCAACACCTACAGTGAATTCGCTCCTATGGGATTCAGTGGTGCGTTCTGGTATGCCAAGTACAGCTACAACTTCTAAGCGACTCATAATGAGTTAAACTTAAGATGTAACAGTACAAGTAGTAAGCGTAAGACAAAAAGGGGGTGCCAATTGGCACCCCCTTTTTTATGTCACACTGTTTATTAAAAACGTACTCAGATTAAATCGTATCCGAGAACAGTTGTACTGCAGTTGCCATGGTTACGACGGGGGCGATCCACAAAGGTCGCCAATGCTTTAAATCCGGCTTTTCGCATCATACCCGCTGAAGCGGCATTCTCTGCGTGACGATCTAGCAGTACTGTTTGGGCGCCATAAGAGGGCGCTATCGCGATAATCTGTTTGAGAAGTTCACTGCCAATTCCCCGCCCATTAAACTCTCTGTGCACCACAGCTTCGGCAATGTAGATGGCATGCCGATCGTTGGCGTACTTCAAAAAAGGGTCAGGAAGGGCGTCCGGATGATAAAAAATCGCAAAGCCAATCAGCTGCTGGTCACAATGCGCCGCCAGAGCAGATGCCTTTAGCGCCCTAATCAACTTGAATTCATTATCCACGCCATCTACTGGAAGATAGTTCCAGGGATTTGTCCCGTGCTCAAATAAAAAGCCTCTGAGCTCGTCGAGCCTGTCGGTGGTTGCCAGCCGATAATCAAACATACTTCTTGTCAGCGACTCGCCCCGCACCGAAGCAACGCCCCGGCGAGGCCAAATAGAATAATAAAAAGACCGTTAACCATTAGCAGTTGGCTAGCTGAATCCAGTTGATTGGCAAGCGCTATCAGCGTGATCACACTCTGCACCGCGACTGACGCGAACAATGTTATCGCCAAACCTCGTGGATTAAAGTGCGACTTTACGCCACCTACTATCAGAACAGCGAGCACTGCAAGGTACATAAGATTTGCCGGATTATCTTCAGTGCCGATTAGGCCCACCGCAAAATGTGTCCAGATTAAAATAACCGTGCTGAGCAGCGCCAACGCAATACCCGCCCTGTGGTGAGTTTGTCGCTCTTGCCGTACTAGCAGCCGATAGGTCGTGCCAGACATAAACAATAAAATTCCCGCAAAAAAGAAATCGCCGCCGCTCCAAGTGACCTCGTCACTCAGTGAGTTGGCTGTAAATGGGACCAGTAAAATCAACGCGGTACCCGAGCCGACTGTCACAAAATCCTTAATGGGCTTGCGCAGTGAGGACACTGAGTTGTTATTCTGCTTTGTGCTCGCGGACATTTTCATCGATGGCTCCAAATTTTCCTCTGAACGTTGCATTGTGCACAACCTAGCTGTTATTTAGCTACTGATTCAAGATCTGGTTTGCTCGGGAGTAACGATAAAAGGGTGGTTGTGAAAAAAAGCTGTGGTTGTCTTGCCCAAGATATTATTAACGCAGTTGCGCTTTACTTGAGCTGAATGCCCAAACTATCCCAAAGCTTATCGATATGTTGTTGTGTGGCTTCGTCCATGACAATCGGTTCGCCCCATTCGCGGTTGGTTTCACCTGGCATTTTATTGGTCGCATCCATTCCCATTTTTGAGCCCAGACCGGAGACTGGCGAGGCAAAGTCGAGATAATCGATGGGGGTGTTTTCTACCATGACCGTATCGCGAACGGGGTCCATTCTGGTGGTCATGGCCCAGATAACATCTTCCCAATTACGCACATCGACATCATCGTCGGTGACGATAACAAATTTAGTATACATAAACTGCCGCAGAAATGACCAAACACCCATCATTACGCGCTTGGCATGGCCGGGGTACTGTTTCTTTATGCTGACCACAGCCATCCTGTATGAGCAGCCTTCCGGTGGCAGATAGAAGTCGACGATTTCTGGAAACTGTTTTTGCAGTATCGGCACAAATACTTCGTTGAGTGCAACGCCGAGCACAGCAGGTTCGTCCGGCGGCCGGCCAGTATATGTGCTGTGATAGATAGGATTTTTTCTATGGGTTATTCGCTCAATGGTAAACACAGGGAAGCGTTCTACTTCATTGTAATAACCAGTGTGGTCGCCGAAGGGACCCTCATCGGCCTCCTCTCCCGGATATAAATATCCCTCGAGAATATATTCCGCACTGGCGGGTACCTGCAGATCGCTGCCCAGACATTTAGCCACTTGAGTCTTCTCACCGCGCAGCAGCCCGGCGAAGGCGTATTCCGAGAGTGTATCTGGAACAGGTGTTACTGCACCCAGGGTTGTTGCCGGGTCGGCACCTAGTGCGACGGCTACCGGGTAGGGTTTGCCGGGATATTTTTTCTGCCAGTCGCGGTAGTCGAGTGCGCCGCCACGATGGGCGAGCCAGCGCATAATCAGCTTGTTTTTAGCGATCTTCTGCATCCGGTAGATGCCTAAATTCTGGCGTTCTTTTTCTGGTCCGCGAGTTACACATAACGCCCAGGTCACCAAAGGTGCTTTATCGCCGGGCCAGCAGGTTTGAATCGGGAGCTTATCCAGATTGACTTCATCACCTTCAAGCACGACTTCCTGGCAGGGCGGATTTTTGATCTGTTTCACAGGCATATTTAATACCTGCTTGAAGTCATGACGTTTTTCCCAGAGATCGCGCAGTCCTTTGGGCGGTTCAGGTTCCTTGAGAAAAGCCAGCAGTGTTCCCACATCGCGCAGCGCCGAGAGACTTTCCTGGCCCATTCCCATCGCGACTCGATCAGGGGTACCGAAAAGATTGCACAGCACCGGCGTGTCGTAACCCTTGGGATTTTCGAACAGCAGCGCGGGACCTTTACCGCGCAGCGTACGATCGCTGATCTCGGTCATCTCAAGATTGGGATCGACCTCCTGACTAATACGCACAAGCTCGCCCCGCCGCTCGAGGTAATCGATAAATTCGCGAAGGTCAGCGTATTTCATAGTGGCTTCAGCGCAAGCTTACTTGCGTTTCATGGCGCCAAAGAATTCAGCATTGTTTTTAAAGCCTTTGAGTTTTTCGACCATAAACTCAATCGCTGCAATATCTTCCATATCATGTAACAGTTTGCGCAAGATCCAGACGCGTTGCAGCTCGGCTTCATCCATCAGTAAATCTTCGCGGCGAGTGCCCGAACGACGAATATTAATCGATGGGTAAACGCGCTTCTCTGCCACCTTGCGGTCCAGGATCAGCTCCATGTTGCCGGTCCCTTTAAATTCTTCGTAGATGACTTCATCCATCTTCGAGCCGGTATCGACCAGTGCGGTGGCGATAATCGTCAGACTGCCACCATTCTCAATGTTTCGCGCGGCACCAAAGAAGCGTTTGGGCTTTTCCAGAGCGTGAGCATCGACACCACCGGTCAGCACTTTGCCTGACGACGGAATAACGGTGTTGTAGGCACGTGCCAGTCGGGTGATGGAATCGAGCAGAATAACCACATCTTTCTTGTGTTCTACCAGGCGTTTGGCCTTCTCAATCACCATTTCAGCTACCTGAACGTGACGATTTGGCGGCTCATCAAACGTTGATGCGATCACTTCCCCGCGCACAGTACGCTGCATTTCTGTCACTTCTTCCGGACGCTCATCAATCAGCAGCACAATAATAGTACACTCGGGATTATTGCGAATAATCGACTGGGCGATGTTCTGCATCATGATCGTTTTACCGGCTTTGGGCGGCGCAACAATTAGACCGCGCTGACCCTTACCAATGGGTGAAACCAAATCGATAATGCGACCAGTCAGATCTTCGGTGGAGCCATTGCCGGCTTCGAGGCCAAGGCGTTGGTCGGGGAAAAGCGGTGTCAGATTCTCAAACAGAATCTTGTTGCGGGCATTTTCAGGAGCGTCGCCGTTGATTTCATCAACTTTAAGCATCGCAAAGTAGCGCTCACCATCTTTGGGTGGCCGAATCTTGCCGGAGATGCCGTCACCGGTGCGCAGGTTAAAGCGCCTGATCTGGCTAGGAGAAACGTAAATATCGTCCGGGCCGGCCAGATAGGAGGCGCCGGCGGAGCGCAAAAATCCAAATCCATCAGGAAGGATTTCCAAAACGCCATCGCCGTAAATATCTTCGCCCCCTTTAGCGTGCTTCTTAAGCAGTGCAAAAATAATGTCTTGTTTGCGCGAGCGAGCCAAATTGTCGAGGCCGGCCGCGGCGGTCATTTCTAAAAGCTCATCAATGGGTTTTTGTTTTAGTTCGGATAGATTCATAGGAGGGATTTTCTAGGTTTGCTATAGGGGTTAAGTTTGTTTTAGATGTTGGTTAACTGAATGGATGTTATTTGGTCAACTCAGTCGAAAAAAGATTTGTCTTATAAAGTTATTGTAGTTATTTAAATTTTTGAACCTGACTCATTGGTTGGGGCACGTTCCATAACGGTTTTACTGCACTCAAGCGATTACCTAAATGCCTATAAAGGCTGATCTGCGCGAGTAGTAACGTCTGAAATAACGTTTAAAAGGGGAAGCCCACATGGAATAAAAGATTTGAATAGTCTGAAGTATAGCGCGCAATAACCAAAGAGCAAGGAAAAACTGCATCCCCGACCACTGCAGCGTGGGCGGGGATGCGATTTGATTACACTACGCTTTCGACGAATTCTACCAGTTGAGCTTTTGACAGGGCGCCTACTTTGGTTGCTTCCACACTGCCGTTTTTAAATACCAGCAGTGTTGGAATGCCACGTACATTAAATTTCGCAGCAGTTTCCGGATTGCTGTCAACGTCAACCTTGCACACTTTGATACGGCCGGCATATTCGGTTGACAGCTCGTCGAGCAGCGGGGCAATCATTTTGCACGGACCACACCAGGCCGCCCAGAAGTCCACCAGTGCAGGAACATCAGACTGCAGCACGTCACTTTCAAAACTCGAATCGGTTGTGTGAACGATAGCGTCGCTCATAGGGCTCTCCAGTAATTTGTGGGATTATAGTCAGAAGACGTTTCAGGGACTCATGTTACCATTCACTGCGCACAGGGCTCAATGCAAAAACGCGCCACAATCGCGATCTTTTTATTGAACGGCTGAGGTCGACAGAGCATTTATCCAGAGGTGGAATCGGTGGTTAAAAAAATAATACTGGTTATGGCAATTGGCGGGCTTTTGTGGAGCTATTTTGCTCTGGATGGTCAGCGCTATCTCTCCGCTGATTTTTTTCGTGAGCTCTATCTGCAGCGGCCCGTCCTGACCGCGGCGGTGTATTTTAGTGTTTATGTTATTGCGACGGCAGTATCTATCCCAGGCGCTGCACTGCTGACCATTATTGGTGGCATGGTGTTTGGTTTGTGGGTCGGCACATTGTTGGTGTCCTTCGCCAGCTCAATTGGTGCAACACTGGCTTTTTTGGTGTCGCGCTTTTTGCTTCGCGACTGGGTGCAACAAAAATTTGCGGCGCACCTCAATACAGTTAACCAAGGTGTCGAAAATCAGGGCGGTTCCTATCTGTTTGGCTTGCGCTTGATTCCGGTTTTCCCTTTCTGGATGATCAATCTGGTAATGGGTTTGACACCTTTGAAAACCACTACATTTTATCTTGTTAGTCAGATCGGGATGTTGGCCGGCACCTTGGTCTATGTCAACGCCGGTGCCTCTCTAAGCAGTATCGATGAATTTTCTGCCGCTGCTATTTTGACGCCGGCGGTTATTGCATCCTTCGCCCTGTTGGCAATATTTCCCTTTGTGGTCCGCGCGCTGATGGCTGTTTATAGACGGCACATGCGCTACAGCGCCTATACCAAGCCGAGTAAGTTTGATACTAATCTGATTGTTATCGGCGCCGGCAGTGGCGGTCTGGTCAGCGCTTATATTGCGGCCACGCTTAAGGCTCGCGTCACATTAATCGAAAAAGACAAGATGGGTGGAGACTGCCTCAATACCGGCTGTGTGCCGAGCAAAGCATTAATTCGTGCAGCCAGGTCGATGGCGGAGGTTCAAAAAGCCTCTGCGCTGGGAATAAATGTCAGCTCGCCCGACGTTGACTTCACGCGGGTTATGGGTCGGGTTCAGGAGGTTATTAAAGCCATTGAGCCGCATGATTCAGTGGCGCGCTATACCGAGCTGGGCGTAGATTGCCTCTACGGCACTGCTAAATTGGTTTCGCCTTGGGTGGTGGATGTGGATGGTCGTGAAATCAGCGCCGAGAACATTATTATTGCCACTGGCGCGCGGCCTGCGATGCCAACTATTCCCGGCCTCGACCAGGTAGAGCCACTGACTTCGGAGTCACTCTGGCAGCTGCAGCTATTACCGAAACGGCTATTAATTGTCGGCGGTGGGGCTATTGGTTGTGAGCTGGCTCAGGCCTTTCAGCGACTTGGCTCTCAGGTCACATTGGTGGAAATGCGGCAGCAGCTGTTGCCGCGTGATGATTATAAGGTTGCCGCTTTTGCGCAAGACAAGCTCGAGTCCGAGGGGGTAAACATCCTCACTGGTCACAGCGCGACACAGTTTACCTATCTCGGAGATCACTGCACTGCGTCGTTGCAGTCCTCGGAGGGTACTGAGCTGAAGACTATCGAGTTTGATCGCGTGCTAATCGCGATTGGGCGCAGAGCTAACACCAGTGGTCTCGGCCTTGAGGCTTTGGGTATTCCTCTGCGCGCCAATGGTACGATTGTCACCGATAGTTATCTGCGAACCTGCTATCCGAACATTCTTGCCTGTGGTGATGTGGTTGGACCCTATCAGCTGACTCATGGTGCTAGTCATCAGGCTTGGTTTGCCGCCGTTAACGGTCTGCTCGGGCAATTTAAGAAATTTGCTATCGATTATCGCATCATGCCTCAGGTGGTGTTTACCGATCCGCAGATTGCTCGGGTTGGTCTCAATGAAACCGAAGCAGCTGAACAGGGAATTGATATCGAGGTAAGCGAATACGATTTATCCGATCTGGATCGCGCGATTGCCGACTATGATGCGCAGGGTTTTATCCGAGTTCTCACTGTGCCCGGCAAGGATCGTATTCTCGGTGCGACCATAGTTGGGCCGCAAGCTGGTGAGTTAATCAATGAGTTTGTGATTGCGATGAAGCACAATCTTGGGCTCAACAAATTGCTGGGAACGATTCGCAGCTATCCGACCCTCAGTGAGGGGAACCGCTTTGTCGCTGGAGTTTGGAAACGTAAATATATACCACACAAATTACTGGCAATTCTGCAACGCTACCTGCGACGCAATATAAAGCCCTGAGTCTCAGCTGTTCTGGATCCCTGAAAAATCGGCTACAGGCTCTTGCGCGGCGACAGATAGCGGGTCGATATGGATAATAATTTCTGACCCTGGAAAAACAGATAGAATTCGCTCTTCCACCTCATCGGATATTTTATGCGCGGCCATCAGGCTGAGATGATCATCCAACTCCAGATGCAGTTGGATAAAAGTCATGGTTCCCGAGTGACGTGAACGCAGATCGTGCAGCCCTCTTGCGCTGGGATGTTCGAGTACCAGAGCCTTGATCTTTTCACGATCTTCATCGGGCAGCTCGCGATCCATCAGGTGGTCGTATGAGGTGATAATAATTTCCCGGGCACTGTAGAGAATATAAATTCCAATCACTGCGGCAAACAGTCCATCGAAACCAGGCCAGCCGACAGAGGCTAGCAGCAGCGCGACAATAACACTGCTGTTGACCATTAAATCTGTTTTGTAGTGGAGGGCATCGGCGCGGATTGCGGTGGAGTTGGTTTTACGAATGACATATTGCTGAAAGCCCAGTAGCAGCACAGTGGCAACAATCGAAATTATCATCACCATAATGCCGAGTTCAACAGACTTTACCGCTACCGGATTAATGATGTGGTCTACCGCCTCAAACAGCAGAAATCCAGCGGAGCCAGCGATAAACAGTGACTGACTCAGTCCCGCTAGTGCTTCCGCCTTGCCATGACCAAAGCGATGTTCGCGATCGGCGGGAGTCAGTGCATGGCGCACAGCAACCAAGTTAATGATCGATGCCAGTGCATCGAGCACGGAGTCGATAAGAGTGGCGAGCAGGCTCACTGAACCGGATGCTCCCCAGGCCGCCAGTTTGGCGGCTATCAGTAACAACGCGACTGAAGTCGAAGCATAAGTGGCGAGCCGAAGCAGCCGCGCAGTTTCCTGTTGGGATAAAGGCTCAGTAGTCGGTGCCTGATTTGTCATAGTGCTCGGTTACTATATTTGAATTTAGGGGTTATCTAATCACTGGTTTTGCGCGCACATAGTTTATCAAATTAATGCTCCAAGACCCTAAGAAAAGCCTTGTAACAAACTGTTGAGAAATTGATATCCCAGCGGCGTTGCGCGATATCTGTGGTTATCACTGTCGAGCAACCCTTGAGATTGTAGGCTGGCCACCTGCTGGGCAATGCTCGATTGCGCAAGGCCTGTGCGTGATGTGAAGTAACTGGTGGGCACACCATCGCGAAGTCGCAGTGCATTCATCATAAATTCAATGGCCAGTTCATCTCTCGGAATGGCTTTTTGTTGTCCAGCTGCCTGACCGGTTCGAGCCAAATAATTTTGCGGTTGACGAGTTTTGTTAGTGCGTAAAATCTGACCCTCAGCCGCGAGAGTGATTTTGCCATGAGCGCCGGCGCCAATCCCCAGATAGTCACCGAACTGCCAGTAATTGATATTGTGCTGCGAACGTTTTCGGGGCTGCGCAAACGCGGACACTTCATACTGTCCGTAACTGTGCTTATTGAGCAGTTCCAAGCCGGCTTGTTGAATATCTGCAAGAGTATCCTCCTCGGGCAGTTGTGGTGGTCGCGAGTAGAATTCGGTATTGGGCTCAATGGTTAGCTGATACCAGGAGATATGGCTAGCGCCACTGTCAATCGCCTGCTGCAAGTCGCTTTGAGCGTGCGCTACGGTCTGTCCGGAGAGCCCATGCATCAGATCGAGATTAAAGTTATCAAAGCCGGCTCGTCGCGCAGTCTCAATGGCTGAAATGGCCTGACTGTCGTCGTGAATGCGGCCGAGCTGTTGCAAGTGGTGACGGTTAAAGCTCTGGATACCGATTGACAGCCGATTGATTCCGGCGCTGTGGAAGCCGCTAAATTTGTCCTGTTCAGCTGTACCGGGATTGGCTTCGAGCGTGATTTCTATATTGGAATCAAATCCGATCAAGCTCTCAGCCGCATTGAGAATATCGCCAATACTGCGGGCTGAAAACAGGCTTGGTGTGCCGCCCCCAAAAAATATTGATGTCAGCTTTCTGCCCTGGGCCCAGTGTTGATCCTGCTGCAGATCAGCAATTAGTGCCTGGGTATACGCCTGTTCAGGAATTTCTCCCTCAGCCCGATGGGAATTAAAATCACAGTAGGGGCATTTGCGCACACACCAGGGGATATGCACGTAAAGTGATAACGGTGGTAATGTGCAAAGTGTATTTATGAGAGGCTCTTTGTGATGGTGAGTTTTTTTAGCAGCTCACGCATGGCTATGCCGCGATGGCTGATCAGGTTTTTCTGCTGTTTATCAATCTCGGCCGCATGGCAGTTTAGATCTTGGACATAGAAAAGTGGGTCATAACCAAACCCGCCATCGCCTTTCTCGGTGAATGCAATATAACCTTCCCAGCTGCCCTGGCAGATAATCGGTGTCGGATCATTGGCATGACGCATAAAAACGATCACACACTGGTAGCGAGCTGTGCGCTGGTGCAGCGGTGCATCGCCGAGCAAGTCGAGCAGCTTTTGGTTGTTGTCCCTATCGCTGGCGTCTTCACCGGAAAAGCGTGCCGAAAAAATACCAGGGGCGCCCTGAAGCAGATCAACCTCAAGACCAGAGTCGTCGGCGATAGCTGGCATTCCTGAAATAGAGGCGGCATGGCGCGCCTTGAGGATAGCGTTTTCGACAAAGCACAGCCCGGTCTCTTCGATATCGTCAATGTCCAACTCGCGCTGCGGCACAACCTGCACATGGAGGCCGGCTAGCATCTGTTGCAGCTCTTTTATTTTTCCGGCATTGCCGCTAGCCAGCACTATTTTCAAGCCGAGCTCCCTATTTTAATTTTTACCCATTGCTGTATTTTGCGCGTGACGCATCAATCGTGGTACATCTTTTTTTGGAACTTGAGTTGATACGCCGGTTGACTATTATTGGGCTGAACGGAGATTTTAAAGGTTAAAAAATCTTCATTTTCAAACTCGAACGGGGCCAGATAATAAACCGTATTTTGTTCACGGACTTCGAAAAATTCCAAGTTCTGACTCATTTGAAAGATATTAGAAACATTCCCAGAAATGGTTGCAGGTTGCCCCTTTCCCAATTCCCTAACGACGGCGATATTAACCAGCCCTTTGTCCTTGCCGCGAACAATTTTATTTGCCACGGCGATATCTGGATCTAAAAAAGTGCTGTTAAAGGCGCTATAAAAAATTTTGTTAGCACCAAATTGTTTATAAATTTTATCGTCATCGTTTGCCGCTACTGCTTGTATTGCCAAGCTGAGCGCGAGGGTTAAAAGAGTTGTAAGTATGACGAGATGTTTCATTGCAGGATTCTCCTTGGGAGACTCAAATATCAGCGATCAATTATTTGCTCAGATGATATACGGCGGTATTCGCAAATAGATTGGGCCAAAGACGTTTGAGTTGGCGATCGAGAAAATGTTCGCCAACAAACTGTTTATCCAGCACCTTAATATGGCGTTCGCGACACAGAGCTTCGAAATCACTGTAGGTAAAAAAGTGGATATTAGGTGTGTCATACCACTGATAAGCCAATTGCTTGGTCACAGGCATACGCCCGCGCAGCGTCAGATAGGCTCGCGCTTTCCAGTGACCGAAATTGGGGAAAGTGATGATGCACTGGTTGCCAATGCGTAGCATCTCATCTAGCACTAGATGTGGGTAGCGCATCGCCTGCAGCGCCTGAGTCATAATGACGCTGTCAAAACTGTTATCAGAAAAATTTGCCAGACCTTTATTGAGATCCTGTTCGATAACATTCACTCCTCTGGCTACGCATTGCTGGATTGAAAGTGGATCTATTTCGAGTCCGTATCCGAGAATTCCGAGATTCTGTTGCAGCTCTGTTAATAAATTTCCATCGCCGCAGCCGAGATCGAGCACCCGTGAATCGGCTTTCACCCAGTTTCGAATGGTGGTGTTTATTTCGCTCATTTACTCGCCGCCTCCAACTGATCTGCGACTCTATTGAGGTAGCTACCCAGTACCTCTTCATAGCGTTGGTTTGGCAACAGAAAAGCGTCGTGACCTTGATCGGATTCAATTTCTGCGTAGGAAACATTTTTACCAGCGGCGATCAACGCAT
This sequence comes from Porticoccaceae bacterium, assembly GCA_024644595.1. GTDB lineage: Bacteria > Pseudomonadota > Gammaproteobacteria > Pseudomonadales > Porticoccaceae > HTCC2207. The sequence goes on from JAHEHL010000002.1 coordinate 533,167, forward strand.
CGGTAATTTCCCGTGAGCGCTGCGGTGAAAAGCGCCAGTCACTGCTAAACGAAATAATCAGAAAGTTGCACTTGGCGTGACCAAAAGCTTGCACCGGATCGTTTTGATACTCCCGTGAGAGATCAAAGTAGTCGAGCATTTTGGTAATCAAAATATAGGCATTGGCATCAAAATCGGTAGAAAATTTATCCCCTTGGTAGTTGAGGTAGCTCTCTATCTGGAACTCGACCGGCTCTTCGGCGCCTTGGGAGAAATCTCCTGAGCGCAGCTCGCGACCAAATTTTTGTCCCATCAGCTCATCTGACAAATAGGTAACATGACCAATCATTCGTGCCAGTGCCAGACCATGATGAGGCGCGGTATTGTGCTGCAGATAGTTGCCGTCAAAGAATTCGGGATCTGACTTGATCGCGCGGCGGGCAATTTCGTTGAAGGCGATATTTTGTGCCGACAGTTTCATCGATGAGGCGATCACAATACTGTTGGCCAGCTTGTCTGGATGCTCCAGCGACCAGCGCATCGCCTGCATGCCGCCGAGACTGCCGCCGACAACGGCCGCCCAGCGCTGAATGCCGAAATGTTCCATCAGCAGGCGCTGAGACTCTACCCAGTCTCTGGCGCGCAGGGATGGAAATTTTGCGCCCCAGGGTTCGTCTGTTTCCGGGTTGATCGAAGTGGGCCCGGTGCTGCCAAAGCAACTGCCGATATTGTTGAGTGAGACGACAAAAAAGCGATTGGTGTCCATTGGCTTGCCTGGACCGATATAGCTATCCCACCAGCCGGGTTTGTCGTCGCCTTGGTGGAATCCGGCGGCGTGGTGGCTGCCGCTCAAGGCGTGGCAGATTAGCAGTGCATTGCTTTTGTCAGAATTCAGCGTTCCGTAGGTCTCGACCATTAATTCATGGCTGGGCAGGACAATGCCACAGGCCAGAGTGAGGGGCGTCTCGATAAGAATTTTTTCTGCCGCGACAATGCCGACCGAGTTTTTATGGATGTCCGATGTCATTTATACACTGCTCTGCAATTATCCGTTGAGTCTAAGAGGCTACATGGCTTAACGCAACTTTCAATATCATTGAATATCCTTTTCCCGCTGCTCTTCAACGGGCACTGGAGACCACCAGACCAGGCTGTTTTTTATCTCGCCAGACTCGGCTAGACTACCAACCTCACTTACCCGGATAAAAAAAAGCATGATCTACAAAAAATTGGGAAATACTGATATTGACGTGTCACTGGTTGGTTTGGGGACCATGACCTGGGGTGAACAGAACAGCGAGGAAGAAGCCTGCGAACAGATGCATTACGCGGTTTCAAGGGGCGTCAACTTATTCGATGTGGCGGAAATGTATCCGGTCCCTGCGCGAGCAGAGACCTCTGGGCGAACGGAATCTTATGTCGGTGAGTGGCTGCGGCAGACCGGCAAGCGCAATCAGGTTGTATTGGCATCCAAGGTGTCGGGCCCCTCGAGTGTTCTCGGCGTGACGCATATTCGCGGAGGCTCAAGGCTGAGTGCCGATCACGTTCGCCGCGCGATTGAGGGCTCGCTTGAGCGGTTGCAGACGGACTACCTCGACCTCTATCAGGTGCATTGGCCGGAACGTATGACCAACTATTTTGGTGATCGTGGTTATAGTCATAAGCCGCAGCTGGATGGTATCGCAATCGAAGAGACCTTGACCGCGCTGTCTCAGCTGGTGAGCGAAGGGCTGGTCAAACATATTGGCATTTCGAATGAGACGCCCTGGGGGGTGATGGAATATTTGCGTCTCTCACGGGAGCTCGACTTACCCAAAATCGTTAGCATCCAGAATCCCTACAGTCTTCTGACCCGGCAGTTTGAAACCGGTTTAGCTGAGATGAGCTTTCGCGAAGATGTGGGATTGTTGGCCTATTCCCCGCTCGGCTTTGGGGTACTCAGTGGCAAATATATGAATAACGCTATGCCAGCCGGATCGCGCATTGATCTTTTCCCACGTTTTGGACGCTACAGCGGCCCGGTTGCACAGCTCGCGACACAGGCATACTTTGATGTCGCGACAAAGCATGGTTTGAGCTTGGTTGAATTATCACTGGCGTTTGTCTGCCAGCAGCCCTTTGTCGCTAGTTGTTTGATTGGCGCAACAACAATGGAGCAGTTGAAGCAAAATATCGATGCCTGCCAGATTGAGCTCTCCGATGAGGTTATAGCTGATCTGAATGAGGTCTATCAACGCTACCCTGATCCAGCACCCTGATCGACGCTTCGCGGGGAAATTTTGTTGGCCTATCGATTATGATAATTTTGCGACGACTAGTCGCGCCGCTGATTAGTTCCACCTGACGTCTGGTTACGCCAAACTGTTTGGCGAGAAAGTTCATCAGTCGGGTATTGGCAGCGCCATCGACTGGCGGCGAGGTCAGCCGTATCCTGAGCTGGTTGTCATGTATCCCAACTATTTCGTCCCGTGATGCTCGAGGTTGGATAAAACAGCTCAGTCGCAGCTGCTTGCCATCCCATTGGAAGTGGCGAAAGGGTCGCTCTGACAAAAGCTTGAGCTCCTGATTCGCTAGCTGACCAAAGACTGCACTGCACCGCCGATAATCGGAAGGACTTTATTGCGGATCACTATCAAACTTATTATTGCGATCATTGGAGAGATGTCCATCATTCCGATCGGCGGAATTAGCCGTCGAAAGGGGCGCAGATAGGGTTCGGTAATCTGACCTACCAGTCTCACTGAGGGATGACCGGTGGTGCCCACCCAGCTGGAGATGGCGAGAATAAAAATACCCCAGAAATAGATCTCGATTAAAGCGTATAGAAGATCAAAGGCGGCAATGGGAATATATAAGAGTATATCCACCAGATTGACCCCGGTCACGAGCCCCATTACGAGATAAAACGCCCATCTGATCAGAATGGCGGCCATCAGCGCTGCCAGATTAAGAGTTCCAATGGTAGGGAAAACCTTATTCAAGGGTTCGACCACCGGCGCAGAGAGTTTAAATATGGTCTGCGAAACTGGATTGAAAAAGTCCGCCTGTACTAACTGCAACAGCACGCGCAGTAGGAGAATAAAACTGCAGATCTGTACAATCAGACTGAGGAGATAGATCGGTGTTCCGCCAAGCGCGTTCATAGGATGTCCTTTGTAGCAAGTTCTTAAGGGTACTTATTTTATCTTAGCCGGTTAGTTCGATATTTTTTTGCTGCTTGTCTCGGCCGTTAATTCTGATCTGAGAATTCACTGGCCATAGCGCGTGCCCGGTTAACCGCCGCCTGCATCGCCTGACGAAAACTGCCTTCAATATCCCGTTCCTGAAAGGCGGCGATGGCCGCTGCGGTCGTTCCGCCGGGCGATGTAACTTGGCGGCGCAACTGCGATGTATCAAGTTCGCTCGAGATCGCCATTTGAGCGGCGCCCAGCGCAGTTTGAATGGTTAGTTGCAGGGCAGTTTCCTCAGGGAGCCCCAGCTCCTGACCGACCCGTTGCATAGCTTCCATCATCAGAAAAAAATAAGCTGGACCGCTCCCTGATACGGCGATCACCGCATCAATCAACGCTTCGTTTTCAACCCAGCAGCAAATGCCGATGGCGTTAAACATGGCCTCAATAGAGTGCTTCTGAATCGTGTTGACGTGGTTGTTGGCAAACAGGCCGGCGGCGCCATAACGGACCATCGAAGGTGTGTTGGGCATTGCTCTGACAATTGCTTGATCGCCACCTAGCCAGTGCTGTAGGTCGGCGAGTTGAACGCCGGCGGCAACTGAAACGACCAAGGCATCGGCATCTATTGAACCAGTCAGCTCTTGCGCCACAGCTCCCATTACCTGAGGTTTAACGGCCAGCACAATAACTTCAGCGCCGGCGACGGCGATATGGTTGTCGGGGGTAGTCGCAACGCCATAGGCCTGCTCCAGGCTGTCGCGTTTTTCCTGGCCGGGATTGGCGACACAGATTTGTTGTGCCTGAAAACCATTGGCTAACATGCCACCAATCATGCACGAGGCCATATTGCCGCCGCCAATAAATGCGATCTTACTCATCAGTGTGTTCCTTGTCACAGTCTGTTCTATTCATGCTTTTGTCGCGGCCCAAATAGATCGGTACCCACGCGAACTATGGTCGATCCTTGCAGCACCGCAGCCTCGAGGTCTCCAGACATGCCCATAGAGAGAGTGTCCATTTGCTCAAGTTGCTCGGCCGACAGTACGTGGTTAATTTGCTCGCGCAATTGCGCCAATTTAGCAAAAGCCAGCTGTTGTGCCTCAATGTTTTCCTCTGCCTTGGGAATGGCCATCAGGCCCCGCAGTCGCAGATTAGGTAGTTTAGCCACTTCCAGTGCCACCGGCAGCACTTCATCTTGCTTCAACCCCGACTTACTCGGTTCATCATCTATATTAACCTGCAGGCAGATATTTAAGTGGCCCATCGACTCAGGGCGCTGATCACTGAGACGTTGGGCGATTTTGATGCGATCAACGCTGTGCACCCAACTGAAGGACTCCGCAACACTGCGGGTTTTGTTCGATTGCAGAGGGCCAATAAAGTGCCAATACAGCTGTTGGTCATGCAGCTGCGAGATCTTCTCGAGAGCTTCCTGAAGATAGTTCTCAGCAAAATGGGTCAGACCTGCATCTATTGCGTGACGAATCTCATCTGAGCGGCGGGTCTTGGTGACAGCCAGCAACAGGATCTCTGATGGATCCCGGCCACACTGGTCTGCGCTCTGCGCGATGCGTTTGCTGACGAGGTCAATGTTATTTCTTATCTTTGGCATATACTTATCAAGAAATTGGACGTTTAACGCAACATTTTTTGCCGCATGGAATAAGCGAGAGACAGTATGGATATTACGGAGTTATTGGCCTTTAGTGCCAAAGAGGGGGCGTCAGATTTACACATTTCCGCAGGCCTTCCCCCTATTATCAGAATCGATGGTGATGTTAGGCGTATCAATCTTCCACCACTAGAGCACCGCCAGGTCCACAGTTTGATCTACGAAATAATGAATGACAAGCAGAGAAGAGACTACGAGGAGTTTTTAGAAACAGATTTTTCCTTTGATGTTCCCGGGATTGCTCGTTTTCGTGTCAATGTTTTCTACCAGAACCGCGGTGCCGCCGCGGTATTCAGAACCATTCCCTCGCAGGTGCAGACACTAGAGCAGCTGGGTATGGGAGATATCTTCAAGAAGTTGTCGCTGATGCCGCGTGGATTGGTTTTAGTTACCGGGCCGACAGGTTCGGGTAAGTCGACCACTCTAGCCGCAATGATCGACTATGTTAATGACAATCGCTATGACCATATTTTAACCATCGAAGACCCGATTGAATTTGTCCACCAGAGCAAAAAGTGTCTGGTTAATCAGCGCGAAGTGCACCGCGACACTCACGGCTTTAGCGAAGCGCTGCGCTCGGCACTGCGTGAAGATCCGGATGTCATCTTGGTGGGCGAGCTGCGCGATCTTGAGACTATCAGATTGGCGCTGACGGCAGCCGAGACCGGCCATCTGGTGTTTGGCACACTGCATACCACCTCCGCGGCCAAGACCATCGACCGCATTGTCGACGTCTTTCCCGGGGGTGAAAAACCAATGATTCGATCAATGTTGTCGGAGTCGTTACAGGCCGTGATTTCACAGACATTGTTAAAAAAAATTGGCGGCGGGCGAGTGGCGGCTCACGAGATCATGATTGGCACACCGGCGATCCGCAATTTGATCCGCGAGGACAAGGTGGCGCAGATGTACTCGGCGATTCAGACCGGTGGTGCGCTGGGCATGCAGACACTTGATCAATGTCTGCAGCATCTAGTGGGGCAGCGTTTGATCAGTCCGGAAGTCGCTCGCGAAAAGGCAAAAATGCCGGACAGCTTTTAGTTGTCAGTAGTTACAAGATGGCTTCGGGTAAATAGGTCGCGTTGAAGAGCAAAGGTTTTTAAGGAGAAAAACGATGTTGGACCAAACATTTGAAGGACTGGTCAATTACATGGCGAAAAAAAACGCCTCAGACCTGTTTCTTACTGTGGACCTGCCGCCCTGCCTTAAAGTCAATGGCGCGGTGATGCCGATCAGTAAAACCAAGCTCGGACAAAGCGATTGCGAGAAGCTGGTGCTCAGCACCATGAATTTCGAGCAAAAAGAGGAATTTAAAAAACGTAAAGAGCTTAATTTTGCGATCAGGAGTGAGACCGCAGGGCGATTTAGGGCGAGCGCCTTTTATCAGCGTGGTGAGATCGGCATGGTTCTGCGACGCATCGAGACTCAGATTCCAAGCCCCGATTCACTGCTGCTACCGCCGATATTGAAAGAGCTGGTAATGAATAAACGCGGCATTATTATTTTTGTCGGTGCGACAGGTACAGGTAAATCGACTTCTCTCGCCGCCCTGGTCGGGCATCGCAACAAAAACAGCCGTGGGCACATCGTTTCGATTGAGGATCCTATTGAATTTGTTCATCAGCATCAAGGCTGCATTATCACTCAGCGCGAGGTGGGCGTGGACACCGAGTCGTTTGAAATGGCATTGAAAAACACCTTGCGGCAGGCTCCGGATGTTATTTTAATTGGGGAAATCCGCACACCTGAAACCATGCAGCACGCCATTACCTTTGCCGAGACCGGGCATTTGGTGCTTGCCACGCTACATGCCAATAATGCCAATCAGGCGTTGGATCGCATCAGTCATTTTTTCCCTTCGGATCGTCACAGCCAAATGTGGATGGATCTGTCGCTGAATATGCGCGGCATTGTTGCCCAGCAACTGGTGCCGACCATAGATGGCCACGGGCGTCGCGCCGCGATAGAGATCTTGCTCAACACACCACTGGTCGCCGATACCATCCGCAAGGGCGAAGTACATAAACTCAAAGAGATCATGGGTAACTCCACGGAGCACGGTATGCAAACCTTTGATCAAGCGCTCTATGATCTCTACACCCAGGAGCAGATTAGCTATGAAAACGCCATTGCCCATGCGGATTCAAAAAATGATTTGCGATTGATGATAAAAATGCAGTCAGACAACCATATTCAAGAGTTGGGCGCATCGGCGGATAGCCTGTCGATTGAGGAGTCAGAGTCGGATAATCGGCGCTGGTAGCTTGGCTGAAAACGATTAAGGCGGGCTGCCGATAGAGGGTGAGTCGAGCCAGCTCTGCACAATAAGCGAGGCCGCTACATGGTCAATCTTGGTGAGATCCTGATAACCCTGTTGCCGGCCAATTGATTTTGCCTCTCGGCTAGTGAGACGTTCATCGACCATCTGCACTGCGACCGAGAAGCGGCCCTGCAGGCGACGAGCAAATTTCCGTGCCCTTGTGCTCAACTCGCTTTCGCTGTCATCCATATTCAAGGGCAATCCGACTACGACCAGGTCGGGGTTCCAATCACGGAGTAACTTTTCCACCTCAGACCAGTCGGGGATGCCATCAACAGCCTTCAGGATAGTCAGGCCAGTTGCGAAACCGGTTAGTGTTTGACCGCTGGCTACACCGATCTGCTTCAACCCATAGTCAAAGCCGATCAGTCTCTTTGCTCTGGTTACTTCAGGCATGGCCAGCTTGATGCGAGAGCATGCTCAGATCTAGGCCTATGCTCAGTGCCGCAGCAGAAGCGCGCTGAGCGCAGTCGGTATTAAATATAATTTCAGCATCTGCGGGAATGGTCAGCCAGCTGTTTTCGCCCAGTTCACGTTCTAGCTGCCCGGCGTCCCAGCGTGAGTAGCCCAAGGTGACCAAAGACTCTGTCGGACCGTTGCCCACTGCTATATCGGAGAGAATATCCCGTGAGGCGGTGAGGCTGATCTGATCAGAGATCGCCAGTGTTGACTCCCATTTCTGATCACAGCTGAGGTGTAGAATGAAACCGCGATCACGCTGTACCGGACCACCATCGAACAGAAGGGATCGCGCGCAATCCTCTTTATAGTCCAGTTTCAGTTGATCAAAGATGGCTTTGACTGAGATATCCATCTGCTGGTTGATAATCAGACCCATTGCGCCATCGGCGTTGTGCTCGCAGATGTAGACCACAGAATCAGAAAAGGTCGGGTCATTGAGACCCGGCATAGCCAGCAAGAAGTGGTTTTTCAGGCTGTTAATTTTTTTCGGTTTTGATGCTTCCATATCTATCAATATGGCGTCTTACAGCGCCAAACTCAAGTGGTTGAGTGGATTAGTTTGTGGTCAGGATATTGTTACGCTGGTATTGCCAGGTGCGAATAATATGAATTTCATCGCGACTGCGAAGCTCTTTGGGGAATGGTTTAAATGGCGCGGCGAGCTGCACCGAGCGCACAGCAGCTTGATCCAGTACTCTGGACCCAGCGCCTTTAGCGACTTCAATGCGCTTGACGCTGCCATTGGCGAGCAGCACAACGACCAACCGAACTTGGCCAAACAGACCGCTTGAACGAGCTTCATGGGGATAATGCAGGTTTCCAATCTGTTCGACACGCTGTTCGAAATAACGCATATAGGCAGCTTCATCAGCTGATTTTGCCGATACCGACGTCATCCGCAGTACTCGTGGCAGATTGCTGTAGGCCTGTTGCAGTCGGTCGAGCTCTGCGTGAATGGCACCAATACTTTTCTGTGTCAGCGGTTGCTGTTGTACAGGTTCATCGCTGGTCTTGTTAACAGCATCGTCGGATTCGTCTCTATGGGCCAATATTTGTCGGCTATCAGCCGCTAATCTGTGCTGCTCGATGGCAGGCTGTTGTTCCTGAATAGATTCGTCCAGCAGTGCTTGCCGTGGGTTTGCCGGCGGCAGTATTTGGGCTTGGTTACCGCTTCCGTATTGATTTTCCTGAGCGACAAAATCGGCGTCTAACGGTGCCTTGTCAGTTTGGTATTGCGTCAGGGTGACATCGAGGGAATGGCTGGGCTGCGTGCCGGCGGGAAGCGTACAGCTCAGTCCCGCGATCAGGATGACGTGTAGTGCCAATGCCAGCGAAAACGTTTTCCGCAAGCGTTGATCATTGGTGTTCCAGAGTCCGTCGATCAGGCCTTCCATTGTCCGTTCCAGTGACGATTAGACGTTATTGTCTCTGTTGATTCAGTCTAGCCAGAATCGCATGAATCAGCCGCTCGCCAATCTGGGTATCCTCTGCTGCATCGATTTCACGGATACAGGTTGGGCTGGTAACGTTTATTTCGGTGAGATAGTCGCCAATAATATCGAGGCCGACAAATACCAATCCGCGCTCTTTAAGTGTCGGCGCAACCTGTTGTGCAATCCAGAGATCGCGCTCGCTCAATGGCTGAACTACACCCCGTCCCCCGGCCGCAAGATTGCCGCGGAAATCATTGCCCGACGGCAAGCGTGCCAAACAAAACGGTATCACTTCGCCATCGACAACCAGAATGCGCTTGTCGCCCTGAGTGATTTCCGGCAAATATTTCTGTGCCATTATGGTCTGTCGACCATATTCGGTGATGGTCTCTAAAATAACATTGAGATTCTGGTCACCTTCAATTACACGGAAAATGGATGTCCCACCCATGCCGTCAAGCGGTTTGTAGACAACATCCTTGTGCTCTTTTAAAAACGCCTTCAGACGCTGCTGATCGCGGCTCACCAAGAGCGGTGGAGTGCACTGTGGAAATTGTGTTGCGAAGACCTTTTCGTTGCAGTCGCGCAGGCTTTGCGGCCGGTTAATGATCAGCGAGCCACGCTTTTCCGCAGCCTCGAGAATGTAGGTGGTATAGATAAACTCGCTGTCAAAAGGCGGGTCTTTGCGCATAAGCAGAACATCCATTTCTTCAAGCGCGACGGTTTTGCTTTCGCCCAGCTCAAACCATCTATTGGCGTCGTTAAACACTCGCAGTGGATGCAGCTGTGCTTTAGGCGCACCGTTGTCTAAAAACAGATCTTGTTGCTGCATATAATACAGCTCAATACCTTGAGCTTGCGCTGCCAGCAAAATGGCGAGCGTAGAATCCTTTTTAAAAGAAATGGTTTGAATCGGGTCCATGATGACCCCAAGCGAAGTGCTCATATAATTGACGACCTTAAGCTGAGATTTGCGCTATAACTAAGTGTGGCAACTGAGATGCTGATGCCTCAAAAAAATCTGTGACCTGCAAATCAAATCTACGATTAAATTTAGAGGTCTGTGGATTATATATTACAAGTGTGTTTAGAATTCCATTACTTGAGTGACATTGGCAGTACTTAAGGCGTTAAGTAGTTAACGGTGGTGATAATATGGATGTTCAGGGCCTCAAGGTTCTCGTCGTAGATGACAGCAATACAATAAGACGCACAGCCGAAACGTTGCTGGCAAAAGCTGGGTGCCAGGTGTCTACCGCGTCAGATGGTTTCGACTCTCTGTCTAAAATCGTCGATCTCAGACCAGATGTTATTTTTGTCGACATCATGATGCCTCGCCTGGATGGCTATCAAACCTGCGCGTTAATCAAAAACAATCCCGAATTTAAATCTATCCCGGTCATTATGCTATCGAGCAAAGACGGTCTTTTCGACAAGGCTAAAGGCCGTATTGTGGGCGCCGATGACTATCTGACCAAACCCTTTGGCCGAGCCGAGCTGATCGATGTGCTGGAGAAGCATACTCACAACTAATGAAAGCGCTGGGAAAAGACACCCACACAAGGATTATCAATTAAAGGACTATGAGGTTTGATGAAATGGCAAAAATATTAATTGTGGATGATTCCCCTACGGAAACGTACAAGCTGATCAGTATTCTCGAGCGAAACGGGTTTTCGGTGCTGTCCGCGGACTCCGGCGAGCAGGGTGTTGATATGGCCAGAGATGAGCAGCCGGATGTCATTCTTATGGATATTGTAATGCCGGGCTTGAACGGTTTTCAGGCAACTAGGCAGTTGAGTCGCGGCCAGGAAACCAAGCATATTCCTGTGATTATCGTTACCGCCAAGAATCAACAGGCAGATCAGGTGTGGGGTGAGCGTCAGGGTGCGAAGGCCTATCTGGTCAAGCCGATCGATGAGAGGCAGCTGGTCTCTGCCATTACGACCGTTCTCAATTAGGCGGATTTGCTGTGGCCAAAGTGGAGAAATTATTCACCGCAATTAGCCGTGTTGCCACTCGGTTTAGTGAGTCGGCCTATGGGCTCCCTGCACAAAAGCAGATCGTAGCCACTCGTAAACTGCTCGGGTTTCGACTTTTGGATCAGGACTATGTGGTCCCGCTGAATGAAGTGAGTGAAATTCTAGAGCTGCCTGAATGCACCAAATTACCCCGTGTTAAACCTTGGGTCGTCGGGCTGGCAAATGTTAGGGGTCGGCTATTGCCTATTATCTGTCTCGCAACTTTTCTCGATGGTAGTCCAGCGGTTGCTGCGCGCGAGCGGCGAGTTTTGGTTCTGGATATGAATCATATCTATGTCGGCATTATTGTCGACGCTGTTCTAGGGATTAAATCGCTGGCAGTGGACGTTTATCAGGCATCCTCGGGCGAGGGCGCAATGGCTGCCTTTACCGATGGCAGCTTCACCTCAGGTGGGCTCCCAGTGCCGTTGTTCTGTGCTGGCAAGCTGATTGAAAACGATCAATTTATGAATGTTGCCATCTAGTCCAGTTGCTGTCTAGGTGAGTTTCTATATGGCTCATAATCGCCCAGCTCAGGCAGCTGGAGGCAAAACAGAATGAACATGGAGGATCATATGAGTAACAGCGAAAGCAAAGGCGCGTCGCGACTTCGAAAGACCATTATCGGGTTCGCCATTTTGTGTATGGCTGTGACGGGATACAGTATTATTGAGGTCAACCGTCAGGCAAAAAATGACCACGCCAATATTCAGAGTATCGTGGATCTCCGGGTTAAGGCATTGGGTATTGCCAAGCTGGCTGACGACGCCAGCGCCGCAAACGACGAAGCATTTGACTCGTTGATTGGTTTGACGTCTGAAATGGATTCGTTATGGGAAGCGTTACAGCGCCGTCTCTACAATCAGGGCGAGATTCCGTCAACGGATATCAAGGTTGTTGCTGGAAGCTGGCAAAAAGTCCGCAATGAGCTTAAGCAGTTAGTCGACAGCCGCAATACGGTGATGTTTGTATCAACCGTTGCCAACAAATTGAATGCCAAATTACCCCAGTTGCAAGATTTTTCCAGCCAGGTTGTAGATTCCCTGATCGCGCAGTCTGCGCCAGCTGGGCAGATTACGATTGCCCAGGAACAGCTGTGGTTGATTGAGCGTATCGGCAGAAATATCGACAAGATGATTCTTGATAGTGGTGACGCCAATGTTGCAGCTGATCAGTTTAAAGGTGATTCCAATATCTTTCGCGATACCCTTGATTCGATGAAAAATGGCAACTTTATTCTTGGTATTACCAAAGTGACGAATAAAGAAGCGCTCGCGAGTATCGATCAAATCGAGCAAATTTTCGATGTCGTGGCAAATGATATAGATCGTATTTATGAGTCTTCTCAGAACCTCTCAATTGCACGTCAGTCTGCTGTAGCTCTACTCGCAGATGTCCCGGATTTACTGACTCGGTTGGATAGTCTGGATGATACCGTGGCCGGGCTGACCAACTCAAAGAAGCGCATTTTCAATGATATAACCACACTGTCTGCGATGGCGGCTTTCCTGGCCGCTTTGATAATATTGGGATTACTCAACTACAGAGCTACCCGTCTTAATCTGATCGAATCGGAGAGAGTAAAAGATAAAAATCAGCAGGCTATTCTGCAGCTGCTCGATGATATTTCCGATCTTGCTGATGGTGACCTCACCGTGGAAGCGACAGTGACAGAGGACTTTACCGGCACCATTGCCGACTCGATTAATTTTGCCATTGGTGAACTGAGGAGTTTGGTTGAAAATGTTGCGGGTTCTTCGGCGAAAGTGGCGCGGTCGGCGGACTCGACGCGCACAATCTCACTCCAGCTAGCGGAGAGCGCGGAGCATCAGGCTCAGGAGATCGCGGGCGTTTCGGCGGCGATCAATGAGATGGCGATCACAATTGATCAGGTTTCATCTAATTCGGCAGAGTCGGCCGCGGTAGCAGAGCGGTCGGTGTCGATCGCAAAGAATGGTTCACAAGTTGTGCGCAATACGATCGAGGGGATGGATACCATTCGCGAGCAGATTCAAGACACTTCAAAGCGGATCAAACGTCTGGGTGAGAGCTCTCAGGAAATTGGTGACATCGTATCGCTGATTAATGAAATTGCGGAACAGACCAATATCCTCGCTTTAAATGCGGCAATTCAAGCCGCCATGGCCGGCGAAGCCGGGCGTGGTTTTGCTGTAGTGGCGGACGAGGTTCAGCGCCTTGCAGAGAGATCGGCAACAGCGACTAAGCAGGTTGCCGGATTGGTAAAAACCATTCAGACCGATACCAATGAAGCGGTGAGCTCCATGGAGCAGACCACCGCAGAGGTGGTGAAAGGAGCTGAGCTGGCTCACAGCGCGGGCATTGCCCTGGAAGAGATTGAAAATGTATCAACCAATCTTGCCGAGTTGATTCAGGATATCTCTGAAGCGGCTAAGCACCAAGCCACTACATCAGCCCATATCTCCAATACGATGAATGTTATTCAAGAAATCACTTCACAGACGCTCTCTGGTACCAATGACACGGCTAGCTCAATTGGAGAATTGGCTGAGATGGCGGTCGAGATGAAGCACTCTGTGAGTGGATTTATTCTGCCTGGTTCGCGGCATGAGGCGCAAAGCTATGAATATAGCAGAGAGGAGTCAGAACCTATATCCCCGGATCAACTCGACGACGACAAACTGGCTGCAATGTTTGCTGTTGCCAGCGAACCCGATAGTCAGTATGCGGATATTGATGCTGAGGTGTTTGGTGAAGATGCACAGGTCGAAGGCCGGTCCGATATCGGTGATGAGCGGCTGATGAACTCTCATTTCGACTCTGCATCGCTGGCTGATGGAGAGTTGTCTCAAGAAAAAGAACTTGAGGTTGACATCAATGAAGACGACGACCTTTTACATCTCGAAGAGTTTGAAGCTGAAATTGAAGCAATACTATCTGATGGCGAAGGGAAGCGTTAGATAATTGACTAACAAGGGCTAATCAGTGGCCAGTCAACTAGATCGTAAAGTGTTTGCTTATGGCGATTGGGGCTATTTCGATATCTGGAAAAGCGCTATTGAGGCGCGCACGGGAGTGCAGATTACACCTGACCGTGAGCGCGCATTGACGCTGTTACTTAAGCGCAGGATGGCGGAGGCGAACTGCTTTGATGTCGAGGATTATTTAAATGAAACGCTCGACGATATACGAGGGGCAAAAGAGTGGAGTGAACTGGTTGACCACCTGCTGGTCAAGGAGACCAGTTTTTTTCGGCACCGCGCTTCTTTCGAGTTTGTTGCGCAGTGGGTTAAACAGACAGTAAATAACCGCGACTTTGTTGCGCCACTCTGGGTTTGGAGTTTGGGTTGCTCCACGGGAGAAGAGGCCTATTCACTTGCGATGACTATTGATCATTCGATGCGCATGATGGGGCGAGAGCCCAACTTTGGTGTCATCGGGACTGATATCAGCAGGGAAGCAATTTTTCATGCGCGCCGTGGGATTTACCGAAAAAGCAAAATAGTTGCTGTCGATGAGTCTACCAGACGAGATTATTTTACTCAGGTCGGGGAACAGCTTTGGCGAGTTAATAGTGATTTGCGTCGCAGAGTTTGTTTTTTGACGAGCAATATATTGACGGATAAATCGCCTCTGATTCGGCGCAAGCTGCATCTTGTCTACTGCCAGAATATGCTGGTTTATTTTCGCCGCTGGAAACGCCGCGAACTGGTCAATCAATTGACCAGCCACCTGGATAAAAAAGGTAGCCTAGTACTTGGCCTAGGGGAATTGAACAACTGGGTTCCAGAGGGATTTAGACGCGAGGCGCCGCGCAGTGTCCAAGCCTATAGCAGGATTGAAAGTATTGAACAGGGAGACTCTTTATGAGCAACGTTCAGCTGAAAAGTGTCAAGACATTCACCGGGCTTGAATGGCTGGTAGGGGAGATTGAAAGTAGCCTGAATGCCGCTTTTTCTGAGTTGGAAAGTTTCACTCGCAATACTGGTGATGAAACTAAAATTCGTTTTTGCATGGGCCATCTGCATCAAATTAATGGCCCCTTTAAAATACTCGAGTGTGAAGGATGTATTTTACTGGTTGAAGAAATGGAGGCTTTAACTCAAGCCATCATTGATAAAAAAGTGTCCAATATTGATGAAGCTAGTGAAATTCTTGTGCAGGCTATCGTCAAGTTACCGATCTACCTCAGACAGCTGCTTGCGACTAGGGAAGATCGTGCTGAAACGCTCATTTTATTGCTCAATGATTTACGCGCAGCGCAGGGAAGGCCTTTGGTTTCTGAAGGTGTGTTGTTCTCGCCTGATTTATCTTTCTTTGAAACTCCAGCTGAAAACCAGGTTCCCGTCGACGCCGATCCGGCAACTGGAGATCTGATTAAGCGCCTTCGACAGGTCTATCAATTATCTCTTATCAAAGTGATCAAAGAGCAGGAGGTCGAGGCCAACTGGTCCAACCTTAAAAAAGTACTGCTGCGAATGGCGGAGTTATCTAGAAGTGGCTGGCGGGAGAAACTTTGGCATATCGCGGGTCAGACATTGAATCTGGTAGCATCCGGTGATGTTGGGTTTAGTCTGGCCTTGAAGAAGCTTTTTCGTGCACTGGATACACAGTTAAAGATTCAGGCCAGAGGAGTCACGTCTGGCGAATATGATAAGCCAGATCTCGGACTGTTAAAAAATCTTCTCTGCTATCTCACAACCATCGAGCCACAGTCTGCAGAGCTAAGTGCTATCTGGAACGAGTATAAATTAGCTGAAGCCTTCCCCTCCGGAACTATTAATCCTGATTACGGGCGACTGATGCCTCAGTATGATCCGCAGGTTGTACGCTCTCTGGTTTCTGCGATACAGGGGGAGTTGGCGACGGTGCGCTCGGCCCTCGAAAGATTTTCCCTTGAAGGTGGTCTGTCTGCCGATGAGGTACGTGACACGTTGCCAATATTGGCCAATATGTCCGATTCCCTTGCGCTGGTTGGTCAGGGAAAACTGCGTGACGCCACCAGCAAAGTAGATCAAAAACTGTGTAAAATTTTTTCCGCAGAAGGACTGGGAATAAATGATCGAGATGTCGCAGAGGCAGTTCAGAGTCTGACTCAAATAGAGCTGGCTTTAAACGCCTGGGCGGCCAGTCCAGATAAATTTTCCGGAACAGTTGATCTTGATAGTCAGCAGAATCAGTTTGAATTTGATAGTGCCAGCAAGGCGCTACTGTATGAATCTAGAACCGGCATCGATCAGGTAAAGGAGGCAGTAGTCGGTTTTATTAATTCGCATTGGGATATCCAGCTACTCGCTCGGGTGCCGGGCATTTTCAGGGAGATGCATGGGGCATTAAGCATAATAGGTTTGTCGCGGGTGGCAGCTGTGGTCGCCGGCTGTGCGGATTACATTGACAATATGACTGCGCAAGATGAGCACGCGCTTGATTGGCATCACCTCGACACCTTGGCCGACGTGATAACCATTGTTGAATATTATCTCGAGCAATTTGATGCCGATGCAGAACGCGAGCTAGACGAGGTATTGGTCGCTGCAGAAGAGAGTATCTGTTCGCTGTTAAATGGATTGGGTGCTCTTGAAGACACCAGTCAGACTCCGATGCCAGACTCAAACGATGCGGCACTGCACAGTCGGCCCGAAGAGATAATTGACGAACTCGTCGGTCTACAGATCGAGGAGGAGAGCCGCACTGATCAACTACCTGAGCCGGAATGTGCGACTGAAGAGCAGAATGACATCACTCAGGGGAAAGATCTTCATGCGCAACGAGAGACGCCAAAAGCAGATGATGAAGAATTTGTTGATGCTGAAATTATTGAAATTTTTGTTGAGGAAGCTAACGAAGTTCTCGATTCCCTGAATACATTGTTGCCAGAGTGGAAAGGTCAGTTGCAGAGCGGTGAGTTGCTGGCAGTCGTTCGCCGTTCATTTCACACGCTTAAGGGTAGTGGCCGCATGGTTGGTGCTACGTATATCGGTGAATTGGCCTGGTCTATTGAAGATATGTTCAACCGCGTGATCGATGGTCGGGTCCATTGTAGCGAGATGATGTTTGATATTACTGTGCTCGCCATCAAGTCACTCAGCACTATGATTGCAGCGTTTGCCGGGAGTCAGTCTAAATTCGATTGTGAACAGGTCGCCATGATTGGGGAAGCCATTGTTGAAACCGCAGGGCGACTCGGTACTGGCGAAATCTTGGATCAACTTCCCGATGTGCTTGTTGAAGAGATGTGTCCAGACAGGCAGCCTAGTCAAGACGTAGAGTCGGAAAAACAGGCGCAAGTGGTTGTCAGTGAAGGCGAAGATGCCGAGGTTGATAAGCGTGCAAAAGACGCTTCTATCGATGCGTCAAAACAGAGTACTCAAGCAACAATAGTTGCGTTAAAGCCTGAAGATCGCGTAGAGGATTCAGAGGCTCAGGGAGAGCAGCAAGACGATTCTCAAGACGATGATCACGAAGCGATTCTTCTGGAAATTTTTGTCAGGGAAGCTCAGAGCCACTTGCAAACTATTGATGACTTTGTCGTCAAGGCACACACTGCTGCGCCACTTTTCAAACCGCCTCCTCTCGCTGTGCAACGTGCTTTGCACACATTAAAAGGTACCGCGGAAATGGCTGGTTTTTTTGAGTTAAGTCAGCTGGTGTCACCTCTCGAAGAGTTTATTAAGGAGCTGCATCACCACCATATTTGTATCGATGAAGATGTGGTTTATTTTGTGAAAGATGCCGTCCATTTTTTCCGTATCATTCTGTCACGGATGACCGAGGGTGGATCGGCGCAACTGGACGGTTTACCCCTGTTCCGTGCGCGCCTTACCGAATTGCGTGAAAGAGCGCTTGGCCACATTCTGCGGGGCGCCGACAGTGATCGCGACGGTAAGGACTACAGCGCAGTCAAGCGACTCATGGCCGAAGGACTACTGGCACTGCAAAACTATCCTGATCTCTATGGTTATTTGCAGCGACAGACGGCGCCACCACGAGTGATTTATCAGGAGTTCCTCTCTGACCTTGATGCAATCGCTGCCCTTGAAGCAGAAATAGAGCCAATCCAGCAACTCGCCGGGCTAATTGGCAAAATCTACAACTTACTGTCAGAAATTGGTCAGATCCCTGCTCAGGATGAAATTGATACCCTTAAAGAGAACCACGAAAAACTCCTCAACCTCTTCGATATGCTGGCAGCAGATCAAGACCTGAAGCCGCTGTCGGAAGAGGAAAGCGATCGCCTCACGGACATAGAGCAGCGACTCGCTGACACAGCAGCAAAAAAACAGCAGTTGACAGATCTTGCCGTCACGCAGACGCCTGAACCGGTGACTGACAAACAAGCTCCTGCAGCGAACGCCCCGATAGACGAATCCTGGCAACAATCACAAAACGAGCCAATATCGGAACTGGAGTCAGAGTTGCAGGAAGAGGACCTTCTTCAGCCCAAGGAAGAGAAGGATGCTATTCCTGACCAGCCCAAACCTGAGGGCGAGCCGCTAGAAATTAAACTTCCAGTTGGCGAAGGTAACTCAAGACCACTGGTTGATACCGAGTTGGATCCCGAAATTGTTGCCGTATTTGTCGAGGAGGCAGACGATATTGTCTCGCATATTGAAGAACTTTTTGGTGCCTGGCGTATTAGCCCCGAAGAGATGGAGCTGGCTGATCGCTTAAAACGTGATCTACACACTTTAAAGGGCGGCGCGAGAATGGCTGGGTTTAGCGCTCTCGGAGATCAGGCCCATGCGATTGAGTCTTTGATTGATGAGGCGGATGACTATGACAAGAGCTTCTTTAATACGATGGCGTCACATCAGCAGAGACTAATCGGCACCTACGATATTGTTCGACAAATTGCCGAAGGAGGGGATATTGATTTATTGCGTGAACAGTTGACGCACCTCGACATAGGCAGTGGGAATGGCGAAGTGGACGAGGCTGATTCGGTAGTGAATTTCATCCACTCATTGACCGCCCCGGAAGAGAGCGAACCCCGCCCTGCTCAGCGCCGAAAGCCAGCAGATCAGAATGCCGTTAAAAGCGAAATAAAAGAGGTGATTAGAATTGCTGCTGATGTGCTCGATACGCTGGTGAACCTGTCGGGTGAAAACATCATTTTCCGAGGTCGTGTGGAAGAGCAGCTCAGTGAGTTCGGTCAGTTTCTCGAGGAAATGGATAGCACCATTGATAGATTGCAACATCAGGTCAGGCGACTCGGCACAGAAACCGAGGCGCAGATCGATTATCGCCGTGAGCAGATTGAAGCCTCAGGACAACAGCAAGATTTTGATCCTCTGGAAATGGATCGATATTCCCAATTACAGCAACTAACGGGCTCTCTGATGGAGTCTGCTTCAGACCTGCGTGACCTCAAAGAAACCCTGAATGACAAGCTGATCAGCACTGAGAGTCTGCTTTTACACCAATCGCGAATCAACACTGACTTGCAAGAAGCCTTGATGAAGACTCGAATGGTACCCTTTGTGAAAATCGCCCCTCGCCTGCGCCGAATTACTCGCCAGGTCAGTGCAGAACTAAAGAAAGAGGTTGAGTTTCGCTTTGACGATGTTCAAGGGGAGATAGACAGAACGGTTCTTGACCGATTGTTCATCTGCCTCGAACATATGATTAGGAATGCTCTCGACCATGGTATCGAAACCAAGGAAGAGCGCGACCAATTGGGTAAACCATCAGTTGGAAATATTGTACTGGCCAGCTATCGGCAGGGCGGTGAAGTGATCATTCAGCTGGCCGATGATGGGCGTGGTCTCAATGTTGAAAAAATACGTCATCGGGCACTGGAAAAAGGTCTGATGAGTGAAGACGCGGCCTTGTCGGCGCATGAGATCGCCCAGTTTATTTTTCATCCCGGTTTTACTACATCCGATTCCGTTAGTCAGATTTCCGAGCGCGGTGTAGGGATGGATGTGGTCAACAGTGAAGTCCGCCAATGTGGCGGTCGCGTGGAGATTGAGACCTCTGCCGGTGAGGGAACTCAGTTTACAATCGTGTTGCCCTTTACTCTGGCGGTTAACCGCGCCTTGATGATCAGTGTCTCCGGTGATCTCTACGCCCTTTCTCTCACCTCAGTTGATGGCGTGCACTTTATGCCGCACAGCGATATTGAGGATGCCCTGCGCAATGGCGGTGTGATTAATTATGCCGGCATCGACTATGAGCTCTGCTGTCTTGGCAGTTTGCTTAACTCCGAGATAACGTCTCGCCCCGGTGAGCTTGATAGCGATGCCGCGCTGGTGCTTTTCCACTCGGACAACAGGCACTTTGCGGCACAGGTTGATTCGGTAATTGGAAGCCGCGAGATCGTGGCAAAAACCTTGGGGCCACAGTTTTCAGGGGTTCCGGGATTAGGGGGTGCAACCATTCTCAGTGACGGCCAGGTAGTAGTCATTATCGACCTCAATGAGCTGGCGCGGGTGGCACTTGTCGATTTGCCGCGTCCGGAACGGGTTGATGGAGACGGTCTGCTCGCTGATAGTCATGCAATAGTCTCGATCGGCGCTGCACCGAATATCCTCGTGGTAGATGATTCGGTAACGGTGAGAAAAGTCACCAGCCGAATTTTACGACGCAATGGTTATCGAGTGTCCACTGCCAAAGACGGTGTTGAAGCAATGGAGATGTTGCAGGAACAAATCCCCGCCGTAATTTTGCTGGATATTGAGATGCCTCGCATGGATGGGTTTGGTGTTGCTACACGTGTTAGAGCGAGAGACGAATGGAGTAAAGTGCCTATTATTATGATCACCTCGAGGACGGGTGAAAAGCACCGGCGTCGCGCTATGGAGTTGGGTGTGGACTACTATATGGGCAAGCCTTATCAGGAAGATCAGTTGCTGGAGACGATTGACGAGTTACTGATGGCGCAGAGTTAGCACTGACCCATGCACTGCTTAAACGAAGATCGTCAGCAACAGCCTAAGACAGACCGTGACGCAACAAAAGTGTGGCTGTTGGGTGCATCCACGGGTGGGTTGCATGCGGTACGTCAATTTTTAAACCACGTTCCGGTGCGTAATGATCTAGCTTTTATCTACGCTCAGCATATCGATGTGCAGCAGTTAGCAGTCGTAGTGAAGATGATTGAAAAGCATACCGAATGGCCTGCTCGGGTGTCCGCCACTGGGCAATTTTTAAAGCCCGGAACAGTGACGATTATCTCTCCAGAGGTTGAGACCAGACTCAGTAAGCAGGGTTGGATATTGCGCTTTTCCTCTCCTTGGCAGGGCAGATACGCGCCATCTATTGATCAGCTGGCTAATCGCCTTGCGCAGCTTTACCGTGAGCGTTGCGGGGCAATCATTTTTACCGGCATGGGAAGTGATGGTGTAAGAGGCTGTCAGGCAATTAAGGAATATGCCGGTCAGGTTTGGGTTCAGAGTCCGAGTGGCTGCACGGCACCGGCTATGCCCAGAGCGGTAATTGAGCGCTGTAAAACTGACTTTGTCGGCACTGTTGGAGAGCTTGCGCAAAAATTACAAGACGACATTGTAGAAATGGAGGCAAGTCGCTAATGAGTTTCTTTTTCCTCGATCAAAAACCCCCTGTTGCCCAATTGGATTGTCTGGCGGTGAGTACCGGGCAGTCTAACTTGTTGGTGCCTATGCCTGCAGTTGCTGAGATTATCCTCAATCAACTTCCGATAGAGGATGAGTCGTCGCCAGAATGGATGCTTGGCTGGATCAGCTGGCGCAATCTGACTATTCCCCTAATCGACTTTTCCGCTCTGCAGGGTGCAGGGTCGTGTAAAGACTTTGCCGACAGTATGCATATGATAGTTCTTAACAGTCTGGTTGAAGGGCATCAGCACCGTTACTACGCAATTGTCTGTAAAGGGTTTCCCCACACTCTCAGAGTTGCTGAAGACAGCGCCCTTAGCGCGGAAAATAGTGGCGCGAATAATGGTGCGCAGAACACGCAGCAAAAGCCCCTTTGTATAAGCTTCTGCTTCTCCCTCGATGGGCAAATTTTGCAACTGCCTGACTTTGAAGAGATCGAAACCTACCTGTGTGAAATCCCGAATAATTGTTAACCAGTTCATTGGCTTGACGCCCCTCCCGCCCCGCCCCCCGCAGCAGCAGGGGTGGGTGACCTATCGTCCACAGATTAGTTGTTTTAAGCAGCAGCGCTGGATGTTAGTCTTGTTCGCTGATAACTATAACTAGAATTGCACTGAGGTAAGAACAATGAATGGCTTAATAATGGATTCTCAGCTGACCATCACATCAATAATGAATCACGCTGATCGAATTAATGGCAAGAGCGAAATCGTCTCGGTTACAGCTGACAATCCTCACCATCGGTGCACCTACAGCGATGCTTTTAGACGCGCACGTCAGATGGCCAATGCGCTTAAGGGCGTTGGCTTTGAGTCCGGTGACCGCATTGCTACATTGGCCTGGAATGATTACCGCCACTTTGAACTCTACTACGCAATATCTTGTTCAGGCCAAGTCTGCCATACAATAAATCCACGACTGTTCCCGGAACAAATCGAATATATTATTAATCATGCTGAAGATAAGTTTATCTTTACTGATCCGATGTTTGTCCCGCTGCTGGAGGCGCTGCAGGACAAGCTGACCTCGGTTGAGGGATTTGTTGTGATGACTGACGCCGCGCATATGCCTGATACCAGTTTGAAAAATGTGCACTGTTACGAGACCTTTATTGAGGGACAGCCCGACACCTTCGTTTGGCCGGATCTGTCTGAGAACAGTGCCAGCTCGATGTGTTACACGTCAGGGACAACCGGTAATCCAAAGGGTGTTGTATACAGTCATCGCAGTACGGTATTACATTCTATTGTAGGCTCTCTGCCCGATGTGATGAACCTCTCCGGTTCAGATGTGATTATGCCTATTGTTCCCATGTTCCACGTCAATGCTTGGGGTACAGCCTACAGTGCGCCTATGGTGGGTGCTAAGCTAGTGTTCCCCGGCTCAAAGATGGCTGATGGAGAAACCCTGACTAATTTGATTAATGCTGAAAAAGTGGGCTATTCACTCGGTGTCCCCACGGTTTGGCTGGCACTGGTCGGTTATCTCAATGCCTCAGGCCGTACTGTTGAGACGCTTAAGTCGGTTGTATCTGGTGGTTCTGCCTGCCCGCTGTCGCTGATGAAGGAAATGGAGAAGCATGGCGTGATGGTGCACATGGGATGGGGTATGACCGAGATGAGCCCGCTAGGATCCTACAACCGCCCAATGGATTGGATGCAGGACAGTACAGAAGAGCAACAAGATACCTACCGTGTTCGTGCAGGACGTGTGGTTTTTGGTGTCGAGATGAAAATTATAGATGGCGATAACAATGAACTGCCTTGGGATGGTGTCGCCTCTGGCGTTTTATTGGTTAAAGGCCCCTGGGTATGCAGCGGCTATTATCGGTTGGACGATAAGCCTGCAGTCGATGCCGATGGTTGGTTTAACACTGGCGATATGGCGTCAATCGACGAGTTTGGTTATGTCACTATAACCGACAGGATCAAGGACGTAATCAAGTCTGGTGGTGAATGGATCAGTTCCATTGATGTAGAAAATGCAGCGATGGCGCATCCCGATGTCCAGGAGGCTGCAGTCATTGGTGTGCCGCATCCGAAGTGGACCGAGCGGCCGCTACTGATCGTGATACCGGTTGAGGGTTCGACACCGGATAAAGCCAGCGTGCTCGCCTCTCTGGAGGGCCAGATTGCCAAATGGTGGATACCTGAAGACTGTGTTTTTGTGGACGAGATTCCGCACACGGCGACCGGTAAAATCAGCAAGAAAGATTTACGCGATCAATTCAAAGATTACGAATACTCCTAGACACGAATACTCTTAGTCGAGAGCTTATTGTTAGGATTGGTCAACCGCTTCAGGAGTTTAGCGTTACTGCCTAAGCAAACTTTTTGAGAGGATAGGTTATGCGTAATTTAATTGTTTTTACAGCCGTCTTTATATGCTCGACCATGGCCTTAGCTGATCATCACAAAGGTGGTGACAAGGGAATGGAACAATCAGCTAAAGGTTTGTTCAAAATGGCTGATAGCGATGCTGATGGAGCGATTTCAACTGCAGAGCATGAGCAAGCTCTGGCAAAGATGGTTGAGCGCCGTCGTGCACGCTTCGCTGAAATGGATGCAGACGGCAATGGTTCTGTGAGTAAGGATGAGGCTCAAACTGCCAAGAAGGAACGCAAACTTGAGATGAAAGAGCGTCGCAAGAAACATATGCAAGATATTTAGGCGAAAGTTAGACATCGGCTAGCGATAAAAGACCATTTGGAAGCAAATGGTCTTTTTTGTGGCGCAAATTGTCCCGAGAGAGGCAAAATTTCCCCTATCACTATTTGCACCCTTTAGCGAACTCACGCATAGTTAGGCCCTAACTGAATTGTGGTGTTTTATGACTGATTTTTTGATTGCTCCCTCCATCCTCTCCGCCGATTTTGCTTGCCTTGGCGCAGAAGTCGATGCCGTTCTTGAAGCTGGGGCTGACGTGGTTCATTTTGATGTGATGGATAACCACTATGTCCCCAACTTGACGATCGGGCCGATGGTCTGCAAAGCGCTGCGTAATCATGGTGTGACTGCTCCGATCGATGTGCACTTGATGGTGCAGCCTGTCGATGATCTGATTAGGATGTTTGCCGATGCTGGCGCAACCTACATTACTTTCCATCCCGAAGCATCTAGGCACGTCGATCGGTCGCTGCAATTAATTCGTGACCTCGGCTGTAAAGCGGGGCTGGTTTTAAATCCTGCCGTTGGCCTCGATACTGTGCGCTGGGTGATGGACAAAATGGATATGTTGCTGCTGATGTCGGTCAATCCAGGCTTTGGTGGGCAAAAATTTATTCCGGCGACGCTCGACAAGCTGGCTGAAGCGCGCAAGCTAATCGATAGCAGTGGCGAGGATATTCGCCTGGAGATCGACGGCGGTGTCACAGTGCAAAATATCCGTCAAATTGCGGCGGCCGGAGCTGATACCTTTGTCGCTGGCTCGGCTATTTTCGGCGTGGACGACTACGCGCAGGTTATCGAGGCGATGCGAACTGAACTCGCCAAAGCTTAATAGACGGCAGAAAGTTTTAAATCTTACCGTGCGGACGGTTTGTTGCGCCATCTCAATTGATTACAATAGCAACCAAATGTATCGGAGACAGGTCTTGAACGACTCGCGTTCTAAACAGTTTGACAGTAAATGTCGCACCTGGTGTTGGCGCCGCTAGACAGGCCACGGCGCTATGGCTTGATGGCGCCCGAACAACACCATACTGTTACAGAATCAGGACTCTATTATGACCCCCGAAAAATTTGCTGATTTAGCTCGCCAAGAATACAACCGTATTCCCGTGACCCGTGAAGTGCTGGCGGATCTCGAAACCCCGCTTAGCGTCTACCTGAAACTGGCTCATGGGCCAAATTCCTACCTCTTTGAATCGGTTCAGGGTGGTGAAAAATGGGGTCGCTATTCGCTTATTGGCCTGCAGACCTCTACCGTTCTTAAAGTGTTTGGCGAACGCCTCGAAATTGTCCGTGACGGCAAGCCCATGGTTAGTCGAAAGACAAGTGATCCGCTCGCTGAAGTCGAGCGTTTTCGACGGCTGTTTAGTATGCCGGAGCTGCCTGACTTGCCGCGTTTTACGGGCGGTCTGGTGGGTTATTTTGGTTATGACACCGTACGGTTTGTTGAGGCTCGATTAGCTCACAGTGCGCCGACCGACGTATTGGGAACACCCGACATCTTGCTGATGGCCTCCGACGAAGTGGCAATTTTTGACAATCTATCTGGCACTATAATGCTGGTTGTTCATGTCGATGCCAAAGATCCCGACTCTCTGGCTAAGGCCGAAGCGCGACTCGATGAACTCGAGGGTAAGCTGGCACTACCGAAGCCGGATTTGCCGCCAATGAACATGCATGGCGATGGCATATCTGAAGAGGAATTTGTTTCCAGTTTTGGCGAACGCGAATTTAAAGAGGCAGTGGATAAAATCAAAGACTATGTGATGGCTGGTGACGTAATGCAGGTCGTTCCGTCACAGCGACTCTCTGCCCCTTTTGACGCCGCGCCAATCAATCTCTACCGTGCGCTTCGCCGACTCAACCCCTCGCCTTATATGTATTTCCTTGATCTTGGTGACTTTCATATTGTGGGCTCCTCTCCCGAGGTGTTGGCGCGGCTTGAAGATGGGCAGGTCACTGTGCGGCCAATAGCTGGCACGCGCAAACGCGGGGCTACCGCGGAAGAAGATCAAGCTATGGAAAATGAGATGCTCGCTGACCCTAAAGAGATTGCAGAACATCTCATGCTAATTGATCTCGGTCGCAACGATGTAGGCCGGATTAGCAAGACCGGTACTGTCGAAGTCACCGAAAAAATGGTTGTTGAGCGCTATTCTCATGTTATGCATATCACCTCTAATGTCGTAGGGCAGGTGGATGAGGAGATGGGAGCTCTTGAAGTACTCAAAGCAACGCTGCCGGCGGGTACCCTAAGTGGTGCACCAAAAATTCGCGCGATGGAAATAATCGACGAGCTGGAGCCAGTAAAGCGTAATATCTATGGTGGCGCAGTGGGTTATATCGGCTGGAATGGCAATATGGACACCGCCATCGCGATCCGCACGGCTGTGATCAAGGACAATATGCTGCATATTCAGGCTGGTGCAGGTGTGGTTGCCGACTCTGTTCCCGAGCTCGAGTGGAAAGAGACCAACAATAAAGCGCGCGCTTTGATGCGCGCAGCGGCTATGGTGTGTTTTAAAGATGCTTGCACAAACGGGCCAAGCGACAGTGCCTGTGGAGAGTCACAATGATACTGATGATTGATAATTACGACTCGTTCACATACAACGTGGTGCAGTACCTTGCCGAGTTGCAAGCCGATGTGCAGGTCTATCGCAATGATGAAATCAGCATTGCCGATATCGAGCGTCTGGCGCCGGAAAAAATTGTTATATCCCCTGGGCCCTGTACACCCAATGAAGCAGGCATCTCGGTGGAGACAATTACGCATTTTGCTGGACGGCTGCCGATTCTTGGAATCTGTCTTGGACACCAGAGTATCGGTCAGGCTTTTGGTGGCAAAATTATTCGCGCCAAACAGGTGATGCACGGTAAAACATCGCCGATTTATCACGCCAACGATGGAGTGTTTAGAAATCTTGGTAACCCTTTTGAGGCCACTCGTTATCATTCGCTGGTGATTGAACAAGAGAGTCTTCCCGACTGTCTCGAGATCACCGCATGGACACAGGATGAAGACGGCAGTCTGGATGAAATTATGGGTGTGCGTCACAAACAGTTGGCGATTGAAGGTGTTCAGTTCCACCCCGAATCGATTCTCACTCAGCACGGCCACGATCTACTCAGAAATTTCCTCGAGGATTGAGTATGGATATCAAGCAAGCACTCGAAATTGTTGTTAGCGGCAACCATCTGGCCGCGGCTGATATGCGCGCTGTGATGCGCCAGATCATGACGGGTAATGCTACTGAGGCTCAGATTGGTGGGTTTTTGATAGCACTGCGCATGAAGGGTGAGAGCATTGACGAGATTGCCGGTGCTGTTGAGGTTATGCGGGAATTGGCCACAGGGGTCAAAGTTGTGGGAGAGAACCTGGTAGATATCGTTGGTACCGGTGGTGACGAGTCCAATCTGTTTAATGTCTCCACAGCATCGACATTTGTGGTTGCCGCTGCCGGCGGTCGGGTTGCCAAGCATGGCAATCGTTCGGTCAGCAGCAATAGCGGTGCCGCAGATCTGCTCGAGGCTGCAGGCGTCAACCTGAATCTAAGCCCCGATCAGGTTGCGCTGTGCGTGCAGGAATTGGGTGTTGGCTTTATGTTTGCGCCAGCCCACCACAGTGCCATGAAGCATGCAATCGGCCCACGTCGAGAGCTTGGCTTGCGCACAATTTTCAATATTCTTGGGCCGATGACCAATCCGGCTGGTGTTACCCGACAGCTTATTGGGGTCTACGATCAGGCGCTGTGCAAGCCGATGGCTGAAGTATTGGGTCGTCTTGGTGCCGAGCACATCATGGTTGTGCACTCTGCCGACGGTCTCGATGAAATTAGCATAGCGACCGAGACCGCCGTTGCCGAATACAAAGATGGCCGCGTCAGTGAATACACTATCGCGCCCGAAGATTTTGATATTCAGCGTCAGAGCCTTGAGGGCCTTGCAGTGGACAATGCCGAACAATCGCTGGCTCTGATTAATGATGCGCTGGGCAAGCAAGCAACTGCCAATGGCGCCAAGGCGGCCGATCTGATTGCACTTAATGCGGGCGCAGCACTCTATGTTGCCGGGTGCGCAAGTAGTGCCGTAGAGGGTGTCGCCATGGCCCAAGATGCCATTGGTTCAGGACTGGCTCGAGCAAAAATAACTGACCTGGCTACCTTTACGCAGGTTCAGCAAGACGTCTAGCAATAAAGAGATTTTGAAATGAGTGCAAATACGCCCACCGTATTGAGGAAAATTCTTGCCCGTAAACTCGAAGAGATCGCCGAACGTAGTTTGGTGGTACCGATTTCGGCGTTAATTGATAAAGCTCAAGTTGCCTCTTCACCACGAGGCTTTGCGGCGGCGTTGGCAGCCAAGTTGGCCGCGGGGCAGCCGGCTGTCATTGCGGAAATTAAAAAAGCCTCGCCCAGCAAAGGTGTGATTCGTGAGAATTTCGACCCGGCCGCGATAGCGAAAAGTTATCAGCAGGGCGGTGCGGCCTGCCTTTCTGTGTTGACGGACGTAGATTTTTTCCAGGGCGCCGATGCCTATTTGCAGCTGGCGCGCGCAGTGACCGAGCTGCCGGTTATCCGCAAAGATTTTATTATTGATGATTATCAGGTCTATGAAGCCCGCGCGATGGGAGCAGATTGTATTTTGTTAATTGTTTCAGCCCTCAGCGAGCAGCAATTGATACAGTTGCATAACTTGGCAGCGGACCTTGGAATGGATGTATTGATTGAAGTTCACGATGCGGAAGAACTCGATGTTGCATTGAAGCTGAACAATAGGATGATCGGTATCAATAACCGAAATCTGCACAGTTTTGAAGTATCACTTGATAACACCTATCAGCTACTAGACAAAATTCCGGTCGGTAAAATCGTGATTACTGAGAGTGGCATAAACAGTGCTGAAGATGTCGCCGCCATGCGCGCGCGCAATGTAAACAGTTTTCTGGTCGGCGAAGCATTTATGCGCAGCGAACAGCCGGGTGAACGGCTGGCGGAGCTATTCAGTTAGCGAGTGCCGAATACCACCATGGTCTTTCCCGCCACCGACAGAAGGCCCTGACCCTCGAGCTCTTTTAGCACTCGGCCAACCATCTCTCTTGAGCAACCAACAATACGACCGATTTCCTGGCGCGTAATCTTGATCTGCATGCCGTCAGGGTGGGTCATGGCGTCGGGTTGCTTGCATAGTTCCAGCAGTGTTCTGGCGACGCGGCCCGTGACGTCGAGAAAGGCCAAATCACTGACTTTGCGAGTTGTATCTCTCAAGCGTTGAGCTATCTGCTTGCTGATAGCAAAGAGAAAGGCCGGGTGCTTATTGCTGAGCTCGATAAACTTTGCGTAACTGATTTCCCCTACTTCACATTCGGTTTTGGTGCGAATCCAGGCGCTGCGATGTTCTTGGTCAAAAAGACCCATTTCGCCAAAAAAGTCGCCCGGATTCAGGTATGCGAGAATAATTTCTTTGCCGTCATTATCATCCTCGATCATCACAGTGACCGAGCCTTTGATAATGTAATAAAGAGTGTCACCCTGGTCTCCGGCGTAGATAACGGTGCTTTTTGCCGGGTATCGGCGTCTGTGGCAATGGGACAGAAATTCTTCCACATTCTCAATATGTGGTGTCAGAGGTGCAGGCGCCAATTTGTTTCTCCGTTTACATTTTTAGCAACATGCCGCTTTCTATAACTTATCCAAGATTTATGCGCGACTCCTAAGCTTAATACTAGTCAAAAAAACTTTGCCACGAGTAAATATTGGCCAGTTGCTATGGTAATCTTTGCGCTTCAAAAAATGGGGTAATTTATGAAAGCAACAGTCAAATGGGTGGATGGAGTCATGTTTCTCGGCGAGTCCGGCAGCGGTCATACCGCAGTGATGGACGGTGCGGAAGAACAGGGTGGACGCAATATGGGTATTCGTCCTATGGAGATGTTGTTGCTTGGCCTTGGTGGTTGCGCATCCTTTGACGTGATGACAATGCTGAAAAAGAGTCGTCAGCAGGTGACAGATTGTCGCACTGAGGTGCAGGCAGAACGAGTTGATGCGGTTCCGGCGGTGTTCAGCAAAATCCATTTGCACTTCCTGGTAACCGGCACTGCCCTCAAGGAGAGTCAAGTCAAGCGTGCGGTGGAGTTGTCGGCGGAAAAGTACTGCTCGGCATCGATTATGCTCGAAGCCGCGGGCGTGGAAATGTCCCACAGCTATGAGCTGATTTCCGCATAATAGAGCAGGCTAATAGATTTAAGATAAAAAAAAGGAGCCTGAGGAAGGCTCCTAAAAAATTCCTTGAATGAGTTTCAAAGGAAGGGGTAGGGGAAAAACCGTTAAGAACTGCCGAAGCGAATCTTCAAAAATCTTAAAAACTTCAATGCCGCTATAGTAGAAATCTGTCAGCCATACTACAAATGCATTATTTGCATTTTAGGTATACCATTTTGTAATATCTTTGCGAGATCTTCTCAGTTCTTGGTGCGGGCGGGTTCGCTGAAGTTCAGGTTGGGTAAATTACTTTTTGTGGGGCAAAAAAAAGGGCCCAAAGGTGGGCCCCATAAAAGAATCCTATAGCAAGGATTAAGAGGGGTTTGGTTCAGAAGTCTCTGGTTTACTGGGCCAGAGGCTTTTCGGAAATTTTGAGTTTTGGTGCTTTAACATTGGCGAAGTCATCTTTCGCAATTGCAGCACCCGCTAATCCAATAAATCCAATTAGTATGTAAACGAGTGTCATGGTGTATCTCCTTTGGTGTTTATGGGCCGGTCGCCCTATGTGTGACAATATACTGCTCACCATGTCATAATCCAAATGCATTGTTTGCATCATTTGCATACCAATATGTAATGGCCCGTTAATCGTCACAGGAATTCCCATGAATCTACAAAAACTATCTCGGCTTGACCTCAATTTGCTGGTGGCATTGCAGGCATTGTTGGAAGAAAAAAGTGTCACCCGTGCCGCGCAGCGTCTGTTTATTACTCAGCCGGCGATGAGCCGAGTGCTTCAGCGGTTGCGTCAGCAGCTGGATGACCCGCTGTTTACACGGACCGGTAATATACTGATTCCCACACCCAAGGCGCAGGAGTTACAGCTTCGGCTGCCTGCGATGCTTGAGGGTATACTCGATCTTGTTACCGAGGGAGAATTTGATCCCGCGACTTATGTCGGTGAAATTACAATCGCGATTCCTGAGTTTATCGCTATATCTCTGGCGTCCCAGTTGACTGCGGTGCTCAATAAATACGCGCCGGGTGTTGTTCTATCGATTTCCAGTGAAACGGACTCGGTTGAGGGTGAGCTGTCAGATGCTGTGCTGGATTTTGCCATCGATATTAAACGCGATATTTCAGCCGAAATTACCACCCGCCACCTAGCGATTTTCAGTCCTTCGATCTGGATGCGCGAGGGTCATCCGCTATCGAAAAAAAGTCGCATCACATTAGATGAGATTCTTGAATATCCATTTGTTCAATACTATCTGTTGATTTCTAAGCGAGTGAGTGCCAGAACCGATGCGCGTTTTGACCGAGCGCTTCGCAAACTGGGTCGTCGGCGTAAAAAGGCAATGGTCACGAATCAGTTGATGACAGCAATTGAAACGATATGTGCGACCGACAGCTTAATGGTATCTGCCAAGTTTGGCTCGGGTATGGAGCGAGACCTCTATCGAGTAGTTACTAAGAGCTACCCCGATGATCTTCCTCATGAGGGTCATGTGCCTCTGGTTTTATTGCAACACAAACGCACCATGGGCTCACCGATTCATCGCTGGTTATCTGAGAAGATTGTTGATTTGGCTCGGGATATGGAAAATCCGCACGAACCGCAATCAATGTTGTTTGATTAAATACGGTAGCTGGTCGCGGTCATTGCGTTTGAGACAAGGGTCATCAGTTTTTTTACCGGCTCAGGGAAAGGGTAGCCGCCGGCAGCCAGTGCAGAGTCGGCGTGGCGTCTTTCATCGGTCAGCATCTGTTCGACAACTGCTCGGCTCTTGTGATCATTTTCTGGCAGCCTATCTAGGTGTTGTTGCAGATGCTGACAGACCTGATCCTCAGTCGCGGCAACAAACCCGAGGCTTAATTTATCGCTTATTAATCCAGCCATCGCACCGATGCCAAATGAGGCTGCGTACCAAACTGGATTGAGCAGACTGGTGCGGCCATCAAGTTGGTTAATACGCTCTTCACACCAAGCCAAATGATCGATTTCTTCGGCGGCAGCTTCTGACATTTTCTGTCCCACTTCAGGCAACTTAGCAGTCAGTGCCTGACCTTGGTAGAGCGCCTGAGCACAGATTTCACCTGCATGGTTAACACGCATCAGACCTGCGGCATGCTGTTTTTCATGGTCCGATAATTCTCTTTCTTCCATTTTCCCGGCAGGTGACTGTCGCGCTGGCTCTGGGCTGCTGCTTGCTAGCATGCGCAGAGCCTGGTCGGCTTGAACAATTAATTGATCAAATGTTGAGAGTCGTGGTTTTTGCATAAGCTGCGGCCTGGCGGTTAACTAAAGCCTGCTAGTACAGGCACAGTAGGGACTTTAGTGACTTTGTCCGGGATTGTCTAGATTACGTCGGGTCGCTGTCTTTGGCTTTCTTGATAAAGTGAAAGGGCACATAAGAGATGGCAAAGAACACCATGGCCACAAGTTCTGCGATCACAATATAGATCGGCCAGGGACCCAGGAAATCGAGAATCGAAGGATTCCCCGGTTTGCTGATCAGGTAGAAATAATTTGCATCAATTGCCAGATTAAATCCATAAAGCAACGCCGCGTAGAGATTGAGCCAGCCAAACGTCACCAGCACCCCCTTTAGCCGCGGATACATCTGGAACGAAAAAATATTGTGTAGCACCAAGATCACTAGTCCTCCATGCACAATCCAGTATTTGAAGAACTCGTTACTGGGAAAGCCGACATAGAGATCGGGGGTGATGATCGCCTGTAGTGTTCCGCTCATTACAAGAAAGTAAATGACCTCGAGTCGACGGCGGTTGGGTTGCCAGAATAGTAATGGTGCCGTTGCTGCAAACAGATTACAAAGTGAGAGTGGTAAATCGACCAATAGATTAAAGCGGTCATAGTAGAGTTTAATCAGTGACCAGAGGATTACCGTAAAGAGTAAGAAAACAGCAGTAGCTCTGCTCACCAATAGATTTTGTGCGGGGTTAAGATTGCGCACGCACCAGATGGCGGCAACGATAAAAAGCCCCCAGACAATCACCGCGCTGAGATGCTGTGTACCAAAGGAATGGAACGCGAATTGATTACTGGTGAACTGCTGCCAGATACTCATGCCCGCGCTAGCTTTGCTGCTCGCGCTCTATTGCACGCCAGGCAATATCGGAGCGTTGGTAGGCATCTTTAAACTCGACCTTAGCTGCCAGCTCATAGGCTGCTCGTTGTGCGTCCGCGACACTGTCGCCCAGAGCCGTGGCACAGAGTACGCGACCACCACTGGTCACTACCTGACCATCGCGCAAGGCAGTACCAGCATGAAAGACTTTTTCGCTGCTGTTCTTTTCATTGCCCAGACCGTTGATTACTTCACCTTTGGCATAGCTGCCCGGATAGCCTCCGGCGGCCAATACCACACCGACAGCGGGACGTGTATCCCATCGTGCTTGCTCGTGGTCCAGAGTGCCATCGAGGGCGGCGAGACAATGGCTGATCAGGTCGCTTTGCAGACGTAGCATAATGGGTTGTGTCTCAGGATCGCCAAACCGGCAGTTGTACTCGATGACCTTGGGAGTGCCATCTGCCATAATCATGAGGCCGGCATAGAGAAAGCCGGTATAGTCATTGCCCTCTGCTGCCATTCCATTGACGGTTGGGTAGATCACCTCATCCATTACCCGTTGATAGATGACCTCGTCTACCACCGGTGCTGGTGAGTAGGCGCCCATGCCGCCGGTGTTGACACCGCTATCGCCATCGCCAACGCGTTTATGGTCCTGGCTGGTCGCCATCGGCAGCACATTTTTGCCGTCCACCATGACGATAAAGCTGGCTTCTTCGCCGTCGAGAAATTCTTCTATGACCACACGGTGCCCGGCATCGCCAAAGGCATTGCCGGCTAGCATATCTTTCACCGCCGCCTCGGCTTCTTCAATGCTCATAGCGACGATAACGCCTTTTCCGGCAGCTAAACCATCCGCTTTGATAACAATCGGTGCGCCCACTTTGTGCAAGTAAGCCATTGCTTCGTCGATGTCGGTAAAATTCTGATACTCCCCGGTTGGAATCTTGTGACGCAGCAGAAAATCTTTGGTGAACGCTTTGGAGCCCTCGAGTTGGGCAGCTCCTTTTGAAGGGCCAAAAATAGGCAGCTCACGCTGATTGAAAAAGTCGACAAGTCCGTCGACCAGAGGCTGTTCAGGACCAACAATAGTCAGGCCGACACCGTTGTTTGACGCGAAGGCTGCCAGCCCTGAAAAATCCTCGACGCCAATAGCAATATTTTGCAGCTTTGCCTCGCTGGCCGTACCGGCATTACCAGGTGCGACAAACACTGTTTCAACGAGGTCGCTTTGAGCAGCTTTCCATGCAAGTGCATGTTCACGCCCGCCTGATCCGATCACCAATACATTCATTTGTTTTCATCCAAATTACAAAAAATAATGGCCGAGATTGTAGCAGAGTAAACTGCCAAATAGGCTCTAAAATAACCCCTAAAATTGTCTCTAATAAAGCAGCTGAGAGTGAGCTTGAGAGTGAGCTTGAGAGGGCGCTGAGGTAATTGCGCGTCAGTGCATCCAGCAACGGTACTTGTGACGTAAAAAGACTATAAAAAATTAAGGAATTTACTATCTCCACGCCAACAATATTCTGGTTTCGCCAAGACCTGCGACTACACGACAATCCGGGGCTCAAAGCCGCCTGCGATGCAGGAGAAATTATCCCTGTCTATATTTATGAACCGGGGCAGGAAACATCTTGGGGGCCGGGCGCCGCCAGCCGCTGGTGGCTGCACCATGCATTGGTTGCTCTGGATAAGAGTTTAGGGGGCTCGTTGACAGTTTTAAGTGGCGACCCGCTGACCATTATCAGTGATCTTGCACATTCGGTATCGGCACGCGCTGTATACTGGAATCGCTGTTATGAACCTCAGAACATTAAGCGCGACGCGGAGATCAAGAGCTGCTTGAAGCAGAGCGGTCTCGATGTGCAGAGCTTTAATGGCTCACTGCTTTGGGAGCCCTGGCAGGTCCTGAAAAAAGATGGCACGCCTTATAAGGTTTTCACCCCCTACTATCGACGAGGCTGTCTGTCACAGCCCGCTCCTAGGCGTCCACTTCCAGTGCCTGAAACCATTCAGGTTGCCAAACTTTCCTCCCCCTCTGCGAGTATTGATAGCTTGAGTTTATTGCCCACTGTGCGCTGGGATAAGCAGATGGAGGCGCACTGGGATATCAGCGAAGAGGGCGCGGCTACTCGACTTGAAGAGTTTGTTTTTCAGGGGATTCAAGATTATCGTGAGGGGCGTAATTTTCCCGACAAAAAAAATGTATCACGGCTTTCCCCCTATCTTCACTTTGGTCAAGTCTCGGTCAACAGTGTCTGGTATGCGGCATCAGATGCCGCTGCGCTGATAGATAACGAAGCCAATCTGGATACCTTTTTAAGTGAGTTGGGTTGGCGTGAGTTTTCCTACTATCTGCTCTATCACTTCCCACAGCTGCCGGTAGACAATTTGCAGCCACGCTTTAATCAGTTTCCCTGGAATCCTGATGCACAGGTGGAGCTGCATGCCTGGCAAAAAGGAATGACTGGTTATCCTCTGGTCGATGCCGGCATGCGCGAGCTCTGGCAAACCGGATATATGCATAATCGTGTGCGGATGGTAGTGGGTTCGTTTTTGGTCAAAAATCTACTGATACACTGGCATGCCGGCGAGCAGTGGTTCTGGGATTGTCTCGTCGACGCAGATCTCGCGAGTAACAGTGCCAGTTGGCAGTGGATCGCTGGATGTGGTGCCGATGCGGCACCGTTTTTCCGCATTTTTAATCCGATCACTCAGAGCGAAAAGTTCGATAAGCAGGGCGACTATATTCGCCGCTATGTACCAGAGCTGTATCAGTTGCCGGCAAAGCACATTCATGCACCATGGCTGGCGCCGGCTGAGGTTCTCGCGGCTGCAGGCGTGGAGATTGGTCGCCACTATCCGGCGCCGATTGTCGATATCAAAGCGTCGCGAGAGCGGGCGCTGGACGCATTTAAATTGACCAAAGATGCGCCTTGATAGCGGTCTTCGCGGCGGGTCAGATTTCGAGTTGGTTTGGCAGAAAACCCCGTCACTGCTGGCAACGGGGCAATGTCTTACTAGTGACGGAAGTGACGCATCCCGGTAAATACCATTGCCATGCCGTGCTCATTAGCGGCGGCAATCACTTCATCATCGCGCATTGATCCACCTGGCTGAATAACGCAGCTGATACCAGCTTGTGCGGCATTGTCGATGCCATCACGGAAGGGGAAGAAGGCATCAGAGGCCATCACGGCACCCTTTACTTCCAGGCCAGCGTGCTCTGCTTTAATGCCAGCTATGCGAGCAGAGTTGATGCGGCTCATCTGACCAGCGCCAACACCGATAGTACGGTTATTCTGTGCATAAATAATAGCGTTTGATTTGACCATTTTGGCGACTTTCCAAGCGAACAGCATATCGCTCATTTCTACGTCGCTCGGAACTCGATCACTGACGACTTTGAGATCGCTCTCAGAGACCATGCCGTTGTCACGATCCTGAATTAACAGGCCTCCGTTAACACGTTTATAGTCCACGTCCTGAGGGCGCTGTGCACCCCAGCTGCCGCACTCGAGAAGACGGACATTCTTTTTTGCTGCAACAACAGCGATAGCATCGGCGGCTACTGTCGGAGCGATAATCACTTCGACAAACTGCTTTTCGCAGATTGTCTCTGCAGTCGCCGCATCGAGTTCGCGATTGAACGCGATAATACCGCCAAACGCAGATTCGGGGTCGGTGGCAAAGGCCAGTTCATAGGCGAGGCCGATATCGGTGGCCACTGCGACACCACAGGGGTTGGCATGTTTAACGATCACACAGGCGGGCTGGTCAAACTGCTTAACGCACTCAAGCGCCGCGTCGGTGTCGGCGATATTGTTAAAAGACAACTCTTTACCCTGTAGCTGCTTGGCAGTGGCCACACTCGCTTCAACGGGGTTGGCTTCAACATAAAATGCCGCCTTCTGATGGGGGTTTTCGCCATAGCGCATCTCTTGAGCTTTAAGATACTGCACGTTATAGGTGTCCGAGAAACTGCGTGCCTGATTGTCGATATCGCGTGCGCCGAAATAGTTGGCGATCATGCCATCATAGGCTGCGGTATGTTCAAAGGCCTTAACCATCAGTTGGTAGCGCGTCGCGTAATCGAGCTGTCCGTGATTGGCTGACATCTCGTCGAGCACCGCCTGATAGTCATTTGCATTGACTACGATTGCCACATCTTTGTGGTTTTTTGCTGCCGAGCGGACCATTGTAGGGCCGCCGATATCGATATTTTCAATAGCTGTGGGCAATGTG
Organism: Porticoccaceae bacterium; assembly: GCA_024644595.1. Lineage (GTDB taxonomy): Bacteria > Pseudomonadota > Gammaproteobacteria > Pseudomonadales > Porticoccaceae > HTCC2207. The sequence goes on from JAHEHL010000002.1 coordinate 570,992, forward strand.
CAGTTGGGATCGGACACGGTTGCAGCAAATGGATACAGATTTACTACGACCATATCAATTGGCTTGATGCCGTGCTCATTCATTACCTGATCATCTGTGCCGCGGCGACCGAGAATGCCGCCGTGTACCTTGGGGTGCAAGGTTTTGACACGGCCATCCATCATTTCTGGGAAGCCAGTGTAGTCAGAGACTTCGGTCGCAGCGATAGCGTTGTCTTTCAATAGGCGAAAGGTGCCGCCGGTTGAGAGAATTTCGACACCCTGGCCCGTGAGTGCGCGGGCAAAGTCGACAATGCCGGTTTTGTCAGAAACGCTGATTAAGGCGCGTGAAACTTTTTTCAGGTCGCTCATGAAGTCCTCGATAAAATTTATAGAAGGTCGTACTGTTTAAGTTTTTTCCGGAGTGTTCCGCGGTTGAGACCAAGCGTTTCTGCCGCCCGGCTTTGATTTTGTCTGTTGTAATCCATCACCGCACGCAGCAGAGGTGGCTCGACCTCGGCCATTACAATGGCGTACAGATCATGGGTTGCTTGACCGTCGAGGTCAGAAAAATAGCGCCCCATAGCTTCGGTAACACTTTGCTGCAGGGACTGCCTCTGCCGATTGCCGGTTTCTTGCGGCGTTTCATTGTTAGTGTCTGACGCAGAACTCATGCGGCTAATTCCTGGTAGATATTGGGTTGCTGAAAGAATTGTCGCAGCATAGCCTGTTGCTCAAGATGATTGTCGAGACGGTTGAACTGCCGAGTAAATGGCTTGCCGCCGGGCAAGGTATTCAAATACCAGCCGATATGCTTGCGCGCTATTTTGACGCCGCTGTGAGCGCCATAGAAGTTATGCAGGGCCTGCAAGTGGTGACAGGCAACCCGCTCAATCTCGACCAGCGAAGGACCGGCCGCTTCTTCACCATGCTCAAGGAAATGATTTATCTGATTAAAGATCCAGGGATTGCCCTGCGCCCCGCGTCCGATCATAACCGCCGCCGCACCAGTGTGTTGCAACACGGCCAGCGCTTTGTGCGGAGAGGTGATGTCGCCGTTGGCGAGTACAGGAATTGACAGGGCAGAGACGACGTCGGCAATAGTGTCGTACTCCACCTCTTTGACAAAGCGGCAGGCGCGGGTGCGGCCGTGTATCGCCAGCGCGGCAATACCAGCGTCTTCGGCTATCCTGGCGATGTTCAGTGCGTTGCGATTCTGGCGATCCCAGCCGGTGCGGATTTTTAACGTCACCGGGACATCGACGCTGGCGACAACCGCGTGGAGAATTTCGCGTACCAGGTCTGGTTGCTGCAGCAGTGCTGAACCGGCTGCTTTTTTTAATACTTTTTTCGCTGGGCAGCCCATATTGATATCAATGATCTCTGCGCCTTGCTGGACATTGAAGCGCGCAGCTTCAGCCATCATCGCGGGATCGTATCCGGCAATTTGCACGGATCGCGGTGCAGGCTCATCAGCAAATTGAATACGCAGTCTCGATTTTTTGCTCGACCAGGTGCTCGGTTCTGCGGCGACCATCTCTGAAACAACCAGGCCTGCCCCCATCTCTCGGCAGAGTTGGCGAAAAGGTAGATCAGTGACGCCCGCCATGGGCGCAAGCACTGTCTTTCGCGTGATCTGATAGGGACCGATATTAAACAAACTTGCCTCGAAGAGAGTGGGTTAAAGAGAGTGTTTTACAGGGCGCTGATTACAGGGTGCGCCGTGGTTAAGGGGCCCCAATGATACATTGAGCGTAGCTGATTAAAAAGTGATCAATTGAAAAAATTACTTCAATTACTCCACCAGCTCGACTGAATAATTAACTGCGGTCGCCCCGGGGTCGAGAAGGCTGAAATTGACTCGAGTTCGCGCGCGTGCAGGAATTGCATTACGCTTTGCTGGAAGGCTCGCTGTATCTTCCATCAAATACTGTTGAGCTGAGAAGATGCGCTGCGCGACCAGCTCATTCTGCAAGTCTTCAAATCGAATGAAGAGTTTAGGATAGGGTTGATCAAACGCGGCACTGTTTTCGATTATCAGGTCGACGGCAAGGGCTATTGGTTGATTGGGATCAGGGCGAACAATAAAGCGTTTGATGCTGAGTTGATTGAGGTCGCGGAAGGGATCTATTTGGCAGCCAAGCAAATTACAAAACTGGCGTAATGGCTGACGATAGGTGCTGATCTGACTGAGCTCACGACTAAAAAAGTAGCTGTATTGCCCGGCCAGCAAGAGGGCTCCGAGCACTACAACCATCGCGGTTGTCAAACGTCGCCCAGTTGGGGGTTGTTTTTCCGGCACAGGCGGGCGCGTGAATTCATTGTGCAGTAGCGCCGTGACCACCGGCAATGGTACGTTATTTTCGGCATCAAAAACCGCCATGCACTTACCGCAGCGCACCATACCATCGGCCATATCGAGTTGCGCTGAGGCGAGTCGAAAAGCAGTGGCGCATTCGGGGCAGCGGGTGATAAGTTCAGGCATAAGCTTTCCGGCAGGACTTTGAGATATTTTAGCAGGATAAATCGCGCCAGTTTACGACGGCAGAGGCTATGTAAGCCACCAGTTAGCGGCTATGTTTGCGAGCCGAGAGCTGTGCCCACTCTGACTCGATTGAGGGAGAGTCAAATTTGAAAGCCTCGCGATAAGGCTGACTGACGGCCTCGATCTGATGCTCGAGCAAGCCCGATAGACATAGCTGCCCATTTGCAGCGGTTAGCGATATTAATCTTGGCGACAGTTGAATCAGGGGGGCGGCTAGAATATTAGCCAACATAGTGTGCCCAACTGCATCTTGTGGAACCTCATCTGGCAGATAGGTGCTTATCCGTTGTGCTGCAATATTGTTGCGCTCCGCATTGTCGCGAGTGGCCAGCAGTGCCTGGGGATCATTGTCTACAGCAATCACTTTTTCAGCACCGAGAAGCAGGGCGGCAATCCCGAGAATCCCTGAGCCACAGCCATAATCGATAACTGTTTGTCCGGTCAGGTTTTGGCTATCGAGCCAGCGCAGGCAGAGGTGAGTGGTTGGATGGCTGCCGGTACCAAACGCCAGCCCTGGATCGAGGCTGAGGTTGATGCCGTTCGCATCTGGTGGCTCAATCCAGCTGGGGCAAATCCACAGCCGCTCACCGCACTTCATTGGCGAGAAGTATTTCTTCCACTCCTGTGACCAGTCTTTGTCTTCGAGTTGTTCCCAGCGCAGTTGCAGTGAGCCGTTGAGCATACGCTCGAGCTGGGCGGTGATTTTCGAGGTTTCTGAGTCTGCGGCAAACAGAGCTTTTATTTTACAGAGATCCCAGAGCGGCATCTCTCCCACACCAGGCGCGAAGATGGGCTGGTCGGCGGCGTCTTCAAGGGTGACAGACACCGCGCCCACTGCCAGCAATGCATCCTCAATGACGCCGCTACCCTCGCGGGTTGCGGCAATGATAAGTTGTAGCCATTGCATGCTTGGTCGCCTGATTGCGAGGGTCTCGGGTGCTGGTTAGAGTCCGAGTTTCTTCTCGAGGTAATGAATGTTAACGCCACCTTTCTTGAACTCGGGGTCGAGAACCAGATCTTGGTGAAGTTGAATATTGGTCTTGATGCCGTCGATCATCATTTCATCCAGCGCGTTGCGCATGCGTGAAAGAGCCGAATCTCTGTCGCGACCATAGGTGATGATTTTGCCAATCAATGAGTCGTAGTTGGGTGGCACGCGGTAGCCATTATAAATATGCGAATCGACGCGCACACCGTTACCACCGGGGGCGTGATAGGCATTGATAACGCCTGGCTGGGGCAGAAAAGTCACCGGATCTTCGGCGTTAATTCTGCATTCAAACGAATGGCCGCGAAAAACGACTTGTTCTTGGGTGAAGCTGAGCGGTTTACCGCTGGCGATATTCAATTGTTCTTTGACGATATCAATACCGGTAATCATCTCAGACACGGGATGCTCTACCTGAACGCGGGTATTCATCTCAATAAAATAGTAATGACCATCTTCATAGAGGAATTCGAAGGTGCCAGCACCGCGATAGCCGATTTCAATACAGGCGTTAGTGCAGCTTTTAAAGACTGCCTGGCGTGCCTCTTCAGGTATTCCCGGGGCGGGGGCCTCCTCGAGGACTTTTTGATGACGACGCTGTAATGAGCAGTCGCGGTCACCCAGGTGGATCGCATTGCCTTGACCATCAGAGAGGACCTGAACTTCAACATGGCGAGGATTTTGTAAAAACTTTTCCATATACACAGTGCCATCACCAAAGGCGGCTTGTGCCTCGGTCTTGGTGATAGTTACTGCGTTGATCAGACTCTCTTCATTCTCAACAATACGCATGCCGCGACCACCACCGCCTGCAGCTGCTTTGATGATTACCGGGTAGCCAATTTTATTGGCCATGGCGCGCAGCGCCGCGGGGTCGTCGTTCAGTGGTCCATCAGAGCCTGGAACTGTCGGTACGCCAGCGGCTTTCATCGCCTTAATCGCAGCTACCTTATCGCCCATGATTCGGATGACACTGGCTGTAGGGCCGATAAAGACAAAGCCGCTATTTTCAACCTGCTCTGCAAAGTCGGCATTTTCAGCGAGAAATCCATAGCCTGGGTGCACGGCAGTGGCGCCGGTAATTTCCATGGCGCTGATAATTGCAGGAATATTCAGATAACTCTGTTGGGATGAGTTTGGACCGATGCAGATAGACTGGTCGGCAAGCTTTACATGTTTTAAATCGGCGTCCACTTTGGAGTGAACCGCGACCGTTTTGATGCTCAGCTCTTTACACGCCCGCAATATGCGTAAGGCAATCTCACCGCGGTTTGCGATCAGCACTTTTTCCAGCATGATTTTATTCCTGGTTACAATTAAATGATGGTGAACAGTGGCTGATCGTATTCAATTGGCTCGCCGTCTTCGACTAGGATCGCGCCAATGGTTCCCGCTTTGTCGGCCTCGATCTGATTCATCATTTTCATTGCTTCGATAATGCACAGTGCATCGCCGACCTTAACTGAAGATCCCTCGGTAACAAATGCGCCGGCGCCAGGTGCTGGCGAGGCATAAAAGGTGCCCACCATCGGCGAGCGAACAATGTGACCGGCCAGTTCATCTGGGCTGGCTGCTGCGGGTGCCGCTGTGGCAGCCGCCGGAGCGGGTGCCGCGGCAGGCATGGCCGGGGCAACCGGTACTGGCGCTGCATAGGCTTGGGCGGGTGCGCCACGACTGATGCGCACGGACTCTTCACCCTCGGTAATTTCAAGTTCGTTGATATCTGATGCTTCGAGCAGCTCAATCAGTTTTTTTACTTTGCGAATATCCATGTATCTCTCTCAGTCTGCGATTAATGGTCAAGCTTGCCGAGCACTGCCTGCAGTGCCAGCTGGTAACTTTTCGCGCCAAAGCCGCAAATCACGCCTTCGGCAACGTCGGAAAAATAGGAATGGTGACGAAATGCTTCGCGCGCGTAAACGTTGGACAGGTGCACTTCGATAAACGGTATTTCAACGCCTAGCAGAGCGTCACGCAGAGCGATGCTGGTATGGGTGAAAGCGCCGGGATTGATAATAATAAAGGCGACACCCTCTGTTTTGGCATCGTGGATTTTCTGTATCAGTTCGAACTCAGCATTGCTCTGTAGCGCAGTCAGGCTGTGGCCAGCCTCTGCAGCTTGTGCGATTAACGCTTGATTGATTTGGTCCAGTGATTCGGCGCCGTAAATTTCCGGCTCGCGGGATCCGAGTAAATTGAGATTTGGGCCGTGGAGTACCAGAAGAGAAGCCATTGCGAGTCTCGATCAGTGTTGTTCAGTAGATCAAAGAAGTCTGCCCGAAAACAAAACCGCTGTCCACGAATAGTTTAAGAAATGACATTTTCGACGACATTTCCCGAAAATGACGACCATATTGGGCAGAATACTGAGTTTTTGTCTGGTCATTTCGATGCTGAAAACCGACGTTAGACGCTTTTAGCGTGGTTTTCGAAGCGCATATTGGTCTAAAGTCTTAAAAGTCGGCTAACGTCGAAGAAATGGCTTATTAATGTAGCTAAAATACCCTAAATTAGTCTAAAGCCTTATTTAAATAGCCGATAACCATGGATTCAGTGAGAATTTGGGGTAAAACCTGGGCATCACCCGAACCTTTTGGGTAGATCAGGTAGAGCGGTACGCCGCTGCGATTAAAGCGTTGCAATAGTTCAGTGATTTCGGGATCGCTGTTGGTCCAATCCCCTTTGAGATAGGTAATGTTGTTGTCTCGCATTAACTGGAGAACTTTGTCCGAGCTGAGTGCGACCCGTTCATTCACCAGGCAGGTAATGCACCAGTCTGCGGTCAAATTGATAAACACCGGTTTATTGGTAGCACGCAGTTCGGCGAGCAATTGTGGTGAGTAAACAGTAAATTCAGGCTCGTTTTCCGTCTCAGACAAGGCGAGCAATGGTGCGGCCAGTGCTGCGCTGATAGCGAAGCTTGCGATTAGTCGGGTTGTTGGTTTGCTGTTAATCTTCCAGATCCATAGCCCCATCAGCAGCAGTATCAGCCCTACGATTACGGCGGCGGCGATATCAATCGAGGTTTGACGCCCAACTACCCAGAGCAACCAAACTGCAGAGAGATAGATTGGGAATGCAAGAAATTGCTTAAACTGATCCATCCATGGTCCTGGTTTTGGCAGGTGCTGAGTGAGGCCGGGAATCCAGGCTAGAACAATAAACGGCAGTGCCATTCCCAGACCCAGGAAGGCGAATACGAGGAGTGCGATGCCTGAGGATTGACTAATAGCAAAGCCGAGTGCCGGGCCCATAAAGGGCGCGGTGCAGGGGCTGGCAATGGTGGTGGCGAGCACGCCAGTCATAAACGAGGATCGCAGACCTTCCTTGCGCTGAGGGCTCTGACCTAAAGACATCAAGCTGGTGCCGATTTCCAGAAAGCCTGAGAGCCCAAGACCCATAACAAAAAACAGGTAGACCAGAAAGGTGACAAACAGTGGCGACTGCAGTTGAAATCCCCAGCCAATACTTTCGCCGGCCGCGCGCAATGACAGCATCGCAACGGCGATCGCGACAAAGCTGAGAACCACACCGGCGGTGTAAACCAGGCCGTGGATATGACGACTGTGCGGGGTTTTATGGTGGGCGGTAAAACTTAATACCTTGATCGAAAGAATCGGAAAAACACAGGGCATCAGATTGAGAATAAGACCCCCGGCCAGGGCAAACAGTAGCACCATTGGCAGCGGCAGGCTGGATTCTAAATGAGTTATTTCAGGCGGCTGAGCGTTGTCTGGCGGCTGGCTGCTTGTCTCAACGACACCACTTCGCAGATCAACAGTTAGCCATTGTTTATAGGGTGGGTAGCAAAGCCCGGCATCGGCACAACCCTGTGATTCAATCTGCAGATTCAGTTGAGAAGACGAGGAGGTAAATGGGAGCTCGACGCTGGTCTGTCGGTAATATACTTCCAGCTCTTGTTCGAAATAGTCATCCCATTTCACCAGGCCGGTTTCGTACTGCGGCTCAGTTAAAACGGTGCCGTCGTCCAGAGAGTTAAATTTAAAGCGATCACGGTATAAATAGTAGCCATCGCGAATAGTCCAGTTGAACAGCAGCCGCTCTGCTTCGACCACTACCCTGACAGAATAGGCTTGTTCAACCGGAACAAATTCAGCGCTCCCGGCCGCCGTTGTCAGGCTGTTGCTTTTTGCCCCGCCGAGAAAATCCTCTGCCAGTACAGTGCCGCAGGCAAAGACAAGGGGCAGGCTTAATAAAAAATTCCGCAGCAGGTTTTGTGAGCCTTTGTTCATAATCAATCCAGGGTAAATCGTCATCTTATTCATGGCTGTATTTTAGCGTTGCGCTAGTATAATGCAGGGTAGTACGTCCGCGCCCGCTAAACTGGTTTCAAGTGTCACGCCGTATTAGTACCGGATCATAAAACTGAATGTTGCATTTAGCGTCGAGGGAGTTCGCCGAGCGCTAATATATTTAACGAGGAAATCTATGAATAACCGCCTAACTTACCCGCTTCTGGTTGCTTTCAGTGCTGCTTTCACCTGCTTGACAACGGTAGCTGGTGAGCTGTCTGTGACTAATGCCACTGTTCGTGCCATGCCTCCGGGTCAGACAACCACAGCGGCCTATCTGTCAGTAACCAATGGTGGCGACAAGGCCTGCGTCCTGGTAGGTGGACGTACAGCGATTGCCGGCAAGGTAGCGATCCACCAGCATCAGCACAGTGATGGGATGATGAAAATGCGCCCGGTTGCCTCGCTGGCTGTCGAGCCAGATGAGACCTTGGTATTTCAGCCTGGCGGCTATCATTTGATGTTATTTGATCTGCAGGCTCCGCTTATGCCAGGTGAAACGCACAGTATTACGCTTGTGTCTGAAAATTGTGGTGAAGCTCTGGTAACCGCCGAAGTTCAAAGCCTGCTGCAGAAGTCTGCTCCAATCACGCCAATGAAACACCACGCTGGACATAATATGCACTCAGGGCATTCCACTGGTGACCGTAAATGAAATTCTGGCATCGTCTTCCACTGGGCGGGCGCAAACCCTTTCTCGCACCCAGTGACAAAATATCCGATCAACTGGTTGGCCGCGCAAGCCCGGGTTATGTGGGTTATGGTTTTGCTGCATTGTTTGTTATCGGTCTAGTCTTGGTTGGTCTTGGCTGGTACTGGAGTGATGAACCAGAGCTGTTTGATGTTCGCGTCGAAACTGAGCGTGCCCTTGCTGGCAAACCACTGGTGGTGGGAGCGACCACTACTGCTACATTGATTCACACTATTGATGTGTTGTTGAAGAAGCCGGGAGGATATTTAAGTAATGACATGATGCCCCCCGGGGTTTGGCTGGACAATATTCCAAGTTGGGAGTTTGGTGTGTTGGTTCAGATTCGCGATCTCAGCAAAGCCAATCGCGAAGCCTTTAGTCGCTCACAGTCGCAGTCGACAGAAGATCCGGATCTGGCTATTGCTGAGCCCAGGTTGCATATCGATCATCGCAGCTGGGCCGTGCCCTGGCCGGAATCCGAATATGCTGATGGGCAAAAATATCTGGCTCGATATCTTGATCGGTTGGCTGATAGCAATGCGCCCGAGGCACAGTTTTTTGCTCGAGCCGACAACATCCGCTATTGGTTGAGCACTGTCGAAACCAGGCTCGGCAGTCTCTCGCAGAGATTATCTGCCAGTGTGGGTCAGCGACGTATTAACACTGATCTCTCAGGTGATGCCGCGGGTCGCCAGTCGACGCGGACGGCGGGGGAGATTGATGTAAAGACTGGTTGGATGCAAATTGATAATGTTTTTTACGAGGCCCGCGGCACCAGTTGGGCACTGTTACACTTTTTGAAAGCGGTTGAAGTGGATTTTGCTGATGTGCTTCAGCGCAAGAACGCTATAGCCAGTTTGCAGCAGATTATCCGTGAACTGGAAATGAGTCAGCAGCCGGTTAAAACACCGGTTATTGTTAATGGAGAGGGCTTTGGCCTGTTGGCAAATCACTCGCTGGTCATGGCCTCTTATATCAGTCGCGCCAATGCCGCGATTATCGATCTGCGGGAGCTGCTCTCTCAGGGATAAATTCCAAAAGCCAGGGAGGCTTGAAAGGATGCGAAGGACAAGGCGTTATCAGGGATGAATGAGATCTTCCATATACAAGAAGTCGGTGGTGCGGGCTCTGAGCTGAGCCGGGCCCTCGTGGCGGCGCGCCTGCAGGGCAATCTCAAGGTAAGCGTTTCTATGGGCTATTTCCCGCTCTGCTAGGCAGTGCATTTTCCGCCGAGTTGCATCAAATTATAAATTCTGCAGGCGGTCGCAGCTTTACTCGGCCGACGGAAGATCACCTGCTAAATCAATTTGCTGATGCCTTCTCTCGCGATGGCTCTGCCCTGGTAAAAGCGTCAATGGGTGCCTATGCCGATGGCTCAAATATCTACGCATTGATTCAGTTTGAATTCCAAAACCCTGCCAAATCCGGCCTCGCCAATGCAGTAGAAAAACATTCGCCAGACAGCCCTGCGGCAATCGCCGCAGGTAAAAAGCATGGTGGCGATAGTGTTTATATCGATAGCAGCTCTGCTTACCTGGTCACCGATCGCTTCGGCTTTATCGCCAGCATCAGTCCTAGCGCCCAGGCCCTGTTTGGCTATAGTTCTGGCTCAGACGGTGAGCTATTAATTGGCAGTTCGGTGCGCACTCTGTTTCCCGGCCTCGATGGGTTGCAAGGGTTTGACCTGGTGGAAAATATCGGCAATCTGATAGCACTCCATAATCAGGGTTACCTGTTAGCTGCAACAGCGCGAGGCGAGAGCCGCTATCTGGATATTAAATTATTTCATTCAGCGAAGGACCAGGATCAGTTGATCGTTCTCTGTACTGACTGCACAGAGGTCAGTCAGCAGGCAGATGAATTGCTCAATCGGGGGCAGCTGTTTGACCTCACGTCGCAACATATTGCCGACGGAATCGCGCTGGTTGATGCGGAGGGGTTTCTGCTCGAGATAAACCCGATTGCCGAGCAGCTCCTCGGCTTCACTCTCGACAAATCTAAACCTCAGCAAATTCATATCGCCATGCCTCTGGCCAATGAGGAGACCGGAGTAGCGGTGACACCAGTTCATGATGCCCTGAACAAGGCGATGAATATTGAGTCCGATCAGTCATTGCTATTGAAAGTGCGCGGTGCAACGCCGTTGAGTGTTTCAGTCTCGGCATTTCCGCTGCGCGACGCGATGGGTCGAATCAATAAATGCCTGGTTGTATTCAGGCCGCTCAGTGAAGCGCGCAGGGTATCCAGTCGTCTTAAATGGCAAGCGATGCATGACACATTGACTGGCTTACCGAATCGCGCCTCGCTGTCTAAGCGGCTCCAGAAAGCCATCGAAATTGCTCGTCTTGAGGGTGCAATTCACGCGCTGCTGTATATCGATTTATACAACTTTTCAGTTATTAATGACACCAGTGGCCACACCGCCGGTGATGAACTGCTGAAACAGTTTGGGCAATTGCTGATCCGGATCGCCGGGCCCAGTGATATCGTTGCGCGTATCGGCAATGATGAGTTTGCGCTGTTGCTTCATCGGGTTAATTACGACAAGGCGATGATGCTTGCGGAACGCATTCTCTCAGAACTAAAAGAGCTGCATGTCCCCTGGGAAGGAGAGATGCTAAAAATTGGCGCCAGCATCGGCGCCATATTGATCGACGAAACCGCGCTGTCGGATATTGATCTGATGATCTCGGCTGGCTCTTCCTGTGCAACTGCCCGCGACAAAGGCCGCAATAAGATTCACTTTCAGTCCTATAACGAAGAGGTTGCCAGGCGTCGAAGCCTGGCAACCAGTATGCCTAAGATTGTCTCGGCACTGGACGAGGACCGCTTTACGTTATTTGCCCAACCAATTGTGCCAATCAATGGCATCACAGCTTCGGCGAAATGTTATGAAGTGCTGGTGCGGATGCGTGACAGTGATGGCAGCATTTTGCCGCCCTCGGAATTTATTCCCGGCGCAGAGCATTTTTCATTGATTGATGATCTCGATAAATGGGTCTTTAGCCACTCTTTGAAATTTCTTCAGAGACTACAGGCTAAGGGGTCACAGCTACCATTGCTATCGGTTAATCTCTCTGGCAGCACAGTGGGTGACGAGAATGCGATCGATTATATTCTCAAAGGTTTCAGTGAAACCGGGATCGCGCCAAAACATATTCAGTTTGAGATCACCGAGACTGCCGCAGTAAAACATTTGCATGAGGCCAAGCGACTGATCTCAACCCTGCGCTCGGTGGGCGTGTCGATTGCGCTGGATGATTTTGGCAGCGGCTTGTCGTCATTTGCCTATTTGAAAGAGCTGCCGATCGACTGCCTAAAAATTGATTCGAGCTTTATTCACACTATGGAAAACAGCGATGTGGACTATTCGGTGGTGAGCACGATTAACCATCTCGGCCATATTATGGGTATCACCACAGTGGCCGAGGGCGTCGAAAACGAAAAGCAGTTGCAGCTGCTGAAGAAGATTGGTGTCGATTACCTGCAGGGGTTTCTGTTTCAGCATCCGCAACCGCTCAATCAGATCAGCCGTTAATCGAGCCCGCTAACGCTTACTGCAAGCCGTCCTTTAAACCAATGTACTCAGCACTGTGCAGGCGCGGACCATATTGGCTGACAACGGCGCTGGCCGCCCGGTTGGCAAACACAGCTGAAGAGAGGCACGAGTACCCCTGAGTGATACCGTATAGATAGGCTCCGGCAAACATATCACCCGCGCCATTGGTATCCACTGCGGTCACCGGTTGAGGCGGTGCGTGCAAATAATCGGTACCGTCAAATACCACAGCGCCCTGACTGCCAAGAGTCACGGCAAACTGTGCTGCAGTCGTCTGTAAATGTTCAAGTGCCTGATCTAGATTGTCGGTTTTGCACCAGCTCAATGCTTCTTGTTTATTGCAAAACAGCAGATCAATACCGTTGCCGATAATTGCTTTTAAGCTTTCGTGGAAGTGTTCGACGATACCGGGATCAGAAAGACTGAGAGCGATCTTGGTGCCCGCCGCCCTGGCGATATCGCAAGCTCGATGCACAGCTTGGAGGGAGCTCGCGCCGGTGACCAGATAGCCTTCAATATATAGATATTCTGAATTCTCAATCGCATCGGCGTGAATATCCGCAGTGGACAGATCAGCACTGGTGCCAAGGAAAGTATTCATCGTGCGGTCGGCATCGTCAGTAATCATCACCAGACACTTGCCAGTAATACCCTCTGTGATCTGTGCCTGTATGTTATGGTCGACGCCATTGTCGGCGAGGTCCTGCAAATAGAACTGGCCGTTTTCATCGCCGGCCACTTTGCAGGATAAAAAGCTTTTGCCACCAAATTGACTGAGTGAAATAACGGTGTTGGCGGCAGAGCCACCGCAGGCTCGCTTTGACATAACCAGATGGTCGCTGAGATTTTGCTGCAAGAAATGTTGGCGCTCCTCATCGACTAAAGTCATCAAGCCTTTTTCAATGCCAAGGGTATTGAGATCACTTTCACTGACTTCAATTTCCGTATCGACCAGAGCATTGCCCAGAGCACAAACATGATAAGTCATCATATTGCTTGTGCCTTTGCGCGATGGGTAACGATACCCTGTTGAGTGGCCAAGAATAAAATGTCTGCGGGTTTCAGTGCAAAGAACCCATTGGTGACGACACCGGTGATCTGATTAATCTTTTCTTCCAACGCTTTTGCTGATCCTACCGGGTAGAGATGATGGACGTCGATAATCTGGTTGCCATTATCGGTAATAACATTTTCTCGCCATACTGGATCACCACCAAGCTTGACCAGCTCGCGTGCCACATAGCTGCGCGCCATAGGAATAACTTCTACTGGTAAGGGGAATTGACCAAGATGATCAACCCACTTACTTTCATCGGCAATACAAACAAATTCATTGGCCACGGCAGTAACAATTTTTTCCCGAGTCAGTGCCGCGCCGCCGCCTTTGATCAGTTCGAGGTGGGGGTTAGCCTCATCGGCACCATCGATATAGATCGCAATCTCAGAGGCTTCATTGAGTTCGATCACTTCAATACCGTGGTTGCGAAGCCGCTCGGCACTGGCCTCGGAGCTGGCTACCGCGGATTGGAAACAGTTCTTGTGCTCGGCGAGCAAGTCGATAAAACAGTTTGCAGTAGATCCGGTACCAATCCCGACAATGCTGTCCGCATTTATTTTACTCAATGTGTATTCGACTGCTGCGGCAGCTACCGCACGTTTTAGTTGATCCTGATCCACCCTTAACCTCGGCTTTTTTCGCTTATGAAGTCGAGGATTATACGGCGATCACCACAATAAAACAGATTGATTGCTTTCAGGGTGGCGTAAATGGGTTTATCAACTTATGATTCTTGAAAGTCAAAAGATGGAACCTCCATGCCGCAAAAGTACATCAAAAAAATTCTCGATGCGCGTATCTATGATCTGGTAATCGAAACTCCGATTGATCCGGCTCCGCTGCTCTCAGGGCGATTGAAAAATCAGGTTTTGTTGAAGCGCGAAGATTTGCAGCCGGTCTTCTCGTTCAAGTTGCGTGGTGCCTATAACAAACTTCGTCAGCTGTCTGCTGAACAGCGAGCCAATGGCGTGATTGCCGCCTCTGCGGGCAATCACGCTCAGGGTTTGGCGTTAGCGGCAAAAAAGATGGGGGTGAAGGCTACTATAGTGATGCCGAAAACCACTCCGCTTATCAAGGTCGATGCGGTGCGCGCCCGGGGTGCCAAAGTGGTGCTCATCGGCGATAGCTACGATGCCGCCTCAGCTCATGCACAGAAATTGGTTGCAGAGAAGGGCATGGTCTATATCCACCCCTTTGATGACCCCGATGTAATTGCCGGGCAGGGCACTATCGGTATGGAAATCTTGCGCCAGCTGCCCGGAGCGCTCGACGTGATTTTTATCGCTGTCGGCGGCGGCGGCCTCTGCGCCGGCGTTGCAGCCTATGTTAAGTATGTGCGTCCGGATGTCAAAATCGTTGCCGTTGAAGCCGACGACAGCGCCTGTCTCGATGCTGCCATGAAAGCGGGTCGACGCGTGCGTTTAAAAGAGGTGGGTATTTTTGCTGACGGCACTGCGGTGGCGCAAATTGGCAAGGAGACATTCCGACTGCTGAAAGATCTTGTCGATGAGGTGATTACCGTCACTACTGATGAAATCTGTGCGGCAATAAAAGATGTCTACAATGACACTCGCGCAATCTGTGAGCCCTCCGGAGCCATGGGTACTGCGGGGTTAAAGAAATATGTTGAGCAGCACGGTATTGAGGGGCAAACCTTACTGTCCATTCAATGTGGAGCCAATGTAGATTTTGATCGTCTGCGCTATATTTCCGAGCGCACAGAGATCGGTGAGAAACGCGAGGCGGTATTGGCGGTCACCATCGACGAAAAACCCGGCAGTTTTAAGTCTTTTTGCAAGTCCATGCACGGGCGCAATATCTCGGAATTTAACTATCGTTTTAACGATGCCAGCCAGGCGCATATTTTTGTCGGTGCACAGGTGGCTGGAGACGATGATCGCCATAATCTGGTCGCGGACCTTCTCGGGCAGGGTTACAGCGTTGTCGACATGACCGAGAATGAATTGGCAAAATTGCATATCCGCCATATGGTCGGAGGGCGCTCACCGCAGGTCGGTGAGGAGCAGGTGTTCCGGTTTGAATTTCCCGAGCGTCCCGGCGCGTTGTTGAACTTTCTGACTCAGCTCGGTGGTGGCTTTAATATTTCGATGTTCCACTACCGCAATCACGGCTCTGCCTTTGGTCGCGTGCTGGTGGGGGTTCAGGCATCGAAAAAAGATCTCAAACAGCTCTCCGGGTTTCTCGACAATCTTGGCTATCAGTATGCCAACGAAACCGACAATCCGGCCTACCAGTTTTTCCTCGGCTCCTAAGAGCCGGGGAAAACAACCTGCTGTTTAGAGCAGGTCGGCAATCTGGCGAATTTGAATGGCTTCAATGCCGTCGCCTGCCAGTGTATCGGAAATGACGACCACACGATCTTCCGGCGAAAATTCATCGCGCTTAATCATAATTGCTGCCGCAGCCGCCAGGGTCTCATCGGAATCCTTGCCGAACTCGATCTGATAACTGAGCACATTTCGGTTTAGCACTAACTGTCGACGGGTTGAGCCACTGTTGGTAAAGGCGCAGATAATTGGTTCCTGGGGGTGGCAGTTGGTTACCCGGTTGGCCATACGGCCACGCCTTGTGGGTACAATAATTGCTTTTGCAGAAATCGATTCTGCAAGGTCGACTGCAGCTTTGGCAATATGCTGCTTGTCGCCTTCAACCAACAGATTATCCGTAAAGCGCAGGCCTCGGCTGCTTTCGGTGGAGCGGGCGATCCGGTCAAGAATTTCGACACATTTAACTGGATATTTACCGACTGTGGTCTCGCCAGAAAGCATAATCGCATCCGCTTCTTCATAGACCGCATTAGCGACATCGGTGACTTCTGCACGGGTTGGAATAGGGTTTTCGATCATTGACTCAAGCATGTGTGTGGCGACAATTGCGCGCTTGCCCATCTCTGCGCACGTGCGGATGATCCGGCGCTGTATTCGCGGCAGGACTTCCAGGGGAATCTCTACACCGAGATCCCCACGAGCCACCATCACGCCATCGGCCGCGGCAATGATTTCGACCATATTGGTAATCGCTTCCTGGTCTTCTAGTTTGGCGATTATTTTTGTGGTCTCGGCCTTGTCGCCAAGCAGTTCACGCAGTTCGTGAATATCTTCAGCCTGGCGAACAAACGAGAGAGCGATAAAGTCGACTTCCTGGGATATGCCAAACTTGATATCGCGGCGATCTTTGTCGGTGATTGCCGGCAAGTTAACACGAATGCCGGGAAGGTTGACGTGACGCTTGCTTTTTAGCAGGCCGCCGTCGATCACCTTGCACTGCATATTGCGTTCTTCCTTGCTCAGTACTTCGAGATTAATCAGCCCGTTGTCAACAGTGATAATGTCACCTATATCAACGTCGTTAATTAAATCTTCATAGTTAATGTGAATAGAGGAAGATTCGACATCCTCTGCCCCGCGGGCCACAATCGAAACTGTTTCGCCGGCATTGAGGTGCAGGTCATTGGCCATATCACCGGTGCGAATTTCCGGTCCCTGGGTATCGAGCAGTACGGCGATAGGATGGTTGAGTTTACGATTGAGTACTCTAATTGCGTCGATCACCTTGCGGTGCGAATCGTGGCTGCCATGGGACATATTCAGTCGTGCCACATTCATTCCGGCATTGGCCAGCTTCTCCAACATCTCCAGAGAATCTGTTGCTGGGCCAATGGTGCAGATTATTTTAGTCTTGCGCATATGATCTCTTTATCCGTTGCAATGTTGTCGAGGGGAATATCCCAGCTCTGGGTTGAAATATTGTCTAGTTCTTGGCATTGGTGTGCCAGACCAACGAGAGTCGGCCCTAATTTTTCACTGCAGGGTGCCAGCGTGCGATCGTAAAACCCGCCGCCCATTCCAATGCGATTGCCATTGCGATCGAATGCGACCAGCGGCACAAGGATAAGGTCGAGCTCGGATAATGGCAGGGTAGCTGCTGAGTCGAGCTTCGGTTCGGGTATCCCAAAGCGGTTTTTGTGCAGACTATCGCCTTGACGATATTGGGCGAAGTGCAGGCTGTTTCGTGTTGTAGGATCGATCACTGGCAAAAAGCAGGTCTTATTCAATTTAAAAGCCGCCGCGATGATTTGTGCCGGATCAATTTCGCCATCATTGGCCAGATACACGGCTATGCGCTCGGCGCGCAGGAAAAACTCCTCGCGACACAACCGCTGGGCTAATTGCTCCGCTGCACAGCACTGCTGGTCTTTTGTCAGGCTTCGTCGTTTTTCGCGAATAGTCTTACGGATATGATCAGGATTCATATGCAGATGGCCGCTCTGACCGGCAATGTAAGTCAGGTTTCTTAGCTTAAAAGAGTAAATCCCAAGGTGCCGCTGTCAACGTGGCCTTGAACCGAAAAGTTCAAGGTGGCTGCCCTCGCAATACATCAGGCTTTCCGACGCACGGAAGTGCACAACAGTATTGACGGAGAGTAACCGGGTAATAATTATCGGCTCAGGGACTTCTTGACTGGCGCACACCCCAGGAATCCGCAGTATATCAGAGCGATTTCAAAAAGACCCTGTAAAACGCGATAACTTGTCAGTGATATGGGCTTGTAGGTCTAGCCGTTGAGGTCGGAGAGTGCGGAGTTGAGTTTTACATTCAGTGATTGCAATAACTGCGAGGTTTCGGCATCTGCCTTAACCGCTTGTTCACTGCGAATCAGGTCGTGAGCTAGATTGAGCGCGGCCATTACGGCAATGCGTTCAACACCTATGATATGTGAGCCGCGACGAATCTCTTCCATTTTTTCGCCGAGTAGCTTGGCCGACATGATCAGAGCATCTCGCTCATTCGGTTGACAGTTAACCTGATAGTCTTTATCCAGTATGCGGATAGTGAGAGAAATAGATGACATGCTTACTCCGCGTTGAGGTTTTTCAGACGATTAATCATCGTCTCGATTTTTTGTCGTGCCATGTCGTTTTGCTCTATAAGTTTTCCGCGCTGACCGACCAGGCTGTCCTCTCTTGCTCGCAGTGCGTGGTTCTCCTGCTTTAGCTGGAGGCAGAGCTCAATCAGGTTATCCAGTTTATTTTCTAGTTCTTCGTAACCACTCATAGCTGGAGCACTTCTCAGGTTAGGCTTTCAGGCAAATTTTCTTCAGGTTTGATAACAGTCATGGCCGGCTTTTAAGCAGCTATTAAAACCCCTGCGATTCGACTGTGACTATAGGTAATGGCGCAGTTTTGGTCAATTCCTGTACGAAGTCAATGTGGCGTGCAGTGAAAATCGTACAATGTTAGGATGCACGCAGTGTAAACGAGGCAACTAAATGACATTTGAACAGCTGGAAGATCTCTTTTTTAATCTGCAAGTAAAGGCCGATCCGTCCGGGTTTCATGGCTTTCTCTGCGGCCGACTGTGTTGCGGAACCATACCGCTTGAGCAATTGATCAGCACTTCCACCGACTGGCTCGGTCTGGACGACGAGCAGGGGGAGGCAGCATCCCATCCGCTGCGCGATTTCTATGAAACTTCGTTGACCAATCTGGAAGACGTCGCCTTTCTGTTCCAGCCTATTCTGCCGGATGATGAGTTGCCATTGCATGAGCGGCTGGTTGCGGTTGGCCAATGGTGCAGCAACTATATTTCCGGGCTTGGCGATGGGATGAGTGACGGCTTTACGGTGTCGGAAGATGCTCGAGAGGCGCTGGAAGATATTGCTGCGATTGCTCAAATATCGATTGACTACGAAACCGATGATGACGGTGAACGCGATTACACTGAGCTGGTTGAGTATATTCGCATCGCCGTGCAACTTATTTTTACTGAGCTGCACCCGGACGTCAGTGCGGATGGCGGCCCGACTATTCATTGATGGGCTGGTTGTTCTCGTTGATGTGTTGGTCAATCCTGACGTCACGACGACCTAAAACTCCGTGAAACCCTGAGAGGGAATTATGATTACCGCCAATGAGTACAAGGCCCGGCGGAGGGAATTAATGTCGATGATGGCTGCCAACAGTATTGCCGTTATTACCGCCGCGCCGGAAAAAATTCGTTCCCGAGATACCCACTACCCTTACAAGCAGGCTACCAGTTTTAGTTATTTATGTGGTTTTGCCGAGCCGGAATCTGTTTTGGTTTTGCTGCCTGGTCGCGAGCAGGGCGAGTGCCTGTTGTTTTGCCGTGAGAAAGATAAGCTGCGCGAAATCTGGGACGGATATCGTTCAGGTCCGGAGGCAGCCGTGGTTGATTATTTGGTTGACGATGCTTTCCCAATTGGTGACATTGACGAGATTCTCCCCGGTGTTCTCGAAGGTCGAGAGCGTGTTTATTACGCTATAGGCAAAGACCCTGATTTTGACCGTCACCTGATGAGCTGGATCAATGATATTCGCGATCAAAAAGACCGTGGCTCTGCGCCTCCGGGCGAATTTGTCGACCTTGATCATCTGGTCAATGAAATGCGTTTGATCAAGACTGCTGCTGAGCTCAAGCTGATGCGCAAAGCTGGGGAGATTTCTGCTCGGGCCCACTGTCGTGCGATGCGGATCAGTGTGCCGGGAATATATGAATATCAGCTGCAGGCCGAAATTGAACATGAGTTTATGGTTTCTGGAGCATCGGCTCCTGCCTATACCAGTATTGTCGGTGGCGGCAAAAATGGTTGTGTCTTGCACTATATCGAGAACCGGAAAAGGGTTAATGACGGAGATCTAGTATTGATCGACGCGGGTTGTGAATATAACAATTACGCGGCGGATATTACGCGCACGTTTCCGGTTAACGGCAAGTTCAGTGCCGAACAGGCGGCGATCTACGATATTGTGCTGCAGGCGCAGAGTGAAGCTATTGCGAAAATTGTTCCCGGGGCGCCCTACAACGTCGCCAATGATGCCACGGTGGCAGTGATCACTCAGGGTTTGCGCGACCTGGGTTTGCTCGATGGTGAGGTTGCGGAACTGATCGAGACAGAGGCTTATAGAGAGTTTTATATGCACAGCTCGGGCCACTGGTTGGGCATGGATGTTCACGATGTGGGTGATTATAAGATCGAAAATCAGTGGCGCGTCTATGAGCCCGGAATGGTGGTCACAGTAGAACCTGGTATCTATATTAGTCCCGACAACACAGCAGTTGCTGAAAAGTGGCGGGGCATGGCCGTGCGAATTGAGGATGATATTGCCGTGACCAAGACCGGCCATGAAGATCTGACCAGCGGCGTGCCAAAAACGCGCGGTGATATTGAACTGTTGATGGCGAGTTAATCTGTGAACAATACTGGGCAAATACACCATCAGACAGATTATGACATCGTTATTGTCGGCGGCGGCATGGTGGGGATAAGTTTGGCCTTGTTGCTGGCAAGGCAAAATCACGCATGGAGGGTTCTTCTGCTGGAGGCCAAAGATTTTGGCAATAGCCAGCAGCCTGATTTTAGCCCGAGTTTTGATGCGCGCTCCACGGCTCTGTCGTGGAGTAGTCGCACTATTTTTCATGCAGCTGATCTCTGGTCTGAGCTGCAACCTCACTCTAGTGACATTAAAAATATCCATGTCAGTGATCGCGGCCGTGTGGGCTTGACGCGAATCAACGCGGAGGAGGTAGGAGTAGAGGCGTTGGGCTATGTCCTTGAGAATCGCTGGCTCGGTTCAGTGCTGGTTAAAAAGCTGGCTGAGACATCAGTTGAGGTGAGGGCGCCGGAGCGTGTTGCCAAAGCTGAAGTGGTTCAGTCTGGTGTGCGGATCAGTTTGGAAAACAGCGCCGATATTATCAATGCATCGTTACTCGTTATCGCCGATGGTGCCAACTCGAAAACCGCTCAGAAACTGGGCGTCCACAGCAATCATCAGCCCTATGGGCAGCAGGGCATTATTGCCAATATCGGAATTGAAAGCCCCCATAATGGCGTGGCTTACGAGCGCTTTACGGAACAGGGGCCAATGGCTATGTTGCCACTGCCAGACTGTGATGGTGGTGCCCGCTGCGCACTGGTCTGGACGCAGCCGCCCGAACGCGCCGAGCAGTTGATGGCGGCCAGTGACAGCGTGTTTTTGCAGGCACTGCAGAACAGTTTTGGCTATCGCTTGGGCAAGCTGGGAAAAGTTGGTGAGCGAACTGTATATCCGCTCGCACTCACTACCGCCAGTGAACAGGTACGTCGCAGTATCGTTGTGCTGGGGAACGCCGCACACAGTCTGCACCCGGTTGCCGGGCAGGGCTTTAATCTGTCCTTGCGCGATGTCGCAACGCTCGCCGAGGTGCTCGGCAGTGCAAGGTCGGAGTGTGAGTCTGTGCCTGAATCCTTTGCTTCCCTGGAGACCTTGGAGCGTTATCAGCAACAGCAGTTGAGGGATCAGCAGAGGACATTATTATTCAGCGATAATTTACCTAAATTGTTTTCCCAATCAGCGTCAGCGGTGGCACTGGGTCGCAACATTGGTTTGCTATTGATGGATTTGGCACCCGGCCTGCGCAGTAGCTTTGCCCTGTTTGGGATGGGCATGATCAATCGAGAGGCGCGATATGACTAGATCCCAGATGCCGATTAAAGCCCAGCATTATGATGTGATTGTGGTGGGTGCTGGAATGGTCGGTGCCGCCTTTGCCTGTCTGTTGGCTCGCTCTAATCCGGCACTGCAAATCGCTCTCCTCGAAGCGCATCAAAGTGGCGGCTTCAGCAAAGATAAATTCGATCCACGGGTTGCAGCGCTAACTGAAAAATCGCGGGCGCTTCTCGAGTGTTGTGGTGTTTGGGAACAGATCAAAGCTCAGCGCGTTAGTGCGTATCGTGCGATGCACGTTTGGGATGCAGAGGGCACTGGAGAAATTCATTTTGACTGTCGTGATGTGCAGCAGTCCAATCTGGGCCATATTGTCGAAAACTCTCTTGTTGTTGAAAGCCTGCTAGAGCAAATTGAACAGCTCGCTAATATTAACTTTATCTGCCCGGCCACTGTGAATCATTACGCCCGATCGGAGGCCCAAGTCTCCCTCGAGTTAGATACTGGCGATGTCTTGTCGACCGCATTATTGGTTGCCGCTGACGGTGGCAATTCGGCCATCCGCCAGCACTTTGAGTTTGCAACTCGCGAATGGGATTATGGGCATAGTGCGATAGTCACGACTGTGCAAAGCGAGGCTGTCCACAAGCAAACCGCATGGCAGAGATTTATGCCCAGCGGCCCTTTGGCGTTATTGCCCTTAGATAGAGAGGGCGATCAGCATTACTGCTCGCTGGTTTGGTCACAGGATTCGGTCGAGGCGGAACGCTTGATGGCTATGGATGATGAGGACTTTTGCGCCGAACTGAGCCGTGCCAGTGAAAACTGTATCGGTAAGGTAATCGCGGTTGATAAGCGGTTTGCTATTCCTCTGCGGCAGCGCCATGCGACAGACTACATCAGTCAGCGTGTGGCTCTTTTAGGCGATGCGGCACACACAATCCATCCGCTTGCCGGGCAGGGAGTCAATCTCGGTTTTGCTGATGTGGCGGCATTGGTGGAGACGCTCTCTGCGCAAGCTAAGCGTGGTAATGATCTGGGTTCGCTACTTACCCTGAGTCAGTATCAGCGCCAGCGAAAACCGGAAAATCTGGCTGTGATGGCGGCGATGGAAGGCTTTAAGCGATTGTTCGGGGCGGACAATATTGCACTGCGCTTGTTACGGAATATAGGTTTGGCCAAGGTCAACCGGCTACACCCATTAAAGAATAAAATTATTCGCCAGGTGATGGGCCTGTCCTGAACCAAAATCGCTATCTTACACCAGCTCATGTTAGCCGCGGTATCTGGTAAACCCGAGAGCTTTATTTTGGGAAGAGAGCCTTGTCTAGGAAGACAGCATTATCAGTTTAAAAGAGCCGCTTCTGGCGAGTTCTGCAACTTTCGGGAAATAGTCTCGGGCTTTCTTTTCCAGTGCGATAAAGTTATTCACTACAAACAGGGCGCGCCCATGCGGTGCCAATAATCGCTTGCTGGCACAGAGAAATTTGTCAGTCAGCTCACTCTCTATATGAAAACCCTGATGAAAGGGCGGGTTGCAGAGAATCGTATCAAAGCGATCATTGATTTGACTGCCAGCATCGCCTGCTATCACTGTTCCGCTGATCTTCAGGGCGGCAAAGTTGGCTGCGCAAGCCTGCAGCGCTGCCGCATTGTTGTCGGTGGCGAAAATTTGTTTGACGCCTTGCTGTGCTGCTGCGCAAGACAGATAGCCATAGCCGCAGCCCAGATCGAGCAGAGTTTGTGGCGGGTTAGGCATGGAAGCGAGAAAATTGCCTAGATGCAGGATAAGAAAGGCACTGCCCTGATCGATTTTGTTCCAGCCAAAAATACCCGGTTTGCTCTGCAGGGGCATATCCTCTGGCCCTTTGATAGGCCGCAAATTTGCGTAATCTTTGGCATCGAGAAGCGTTTGATTGCCTGCATGTTTGGTTATGTGGGCGACATAATAATTGCCGCGTTTGTGTGGCTGACACTTATCTGCAAACAACTGGCAAGCATGGCCAGTATAGGTTTTTACGCCATCGGTTTTTTCGCCGCTCAGGATCAGTACACCGCCCGCCTTAAGTA
This sequence comes from Porticoccaceae bacterium, assembly GCA_024644595.1. GTDB lineage: Bacteria > Pseudomonadota > Gammaproteobacteria > Pseudomonadales > Porticoccaceae > HTCC2207. The sequence goes on from JAHEHL010000002.1 coordinate 594,657, forward strand.
GTATGGATGCAGAGTTGATAACGTGATGACTGACCGCGCGCTCTTTAGAAACCCGAAACAGCACCGTATCAAAACTGGCGGGGGTTAGGTTAGAAAAATCGAAATCAGTAAATGCTGTCGGCACGCCGGCCTGCTCAGCAGCAAGCGCAATCTCATAGCGATTACTTACTAACTGCCGATCGGCCGTGCCGGAAAAAGCGACGCTGCTCCAGGCCACACCCTGCCAATTTTCGTCGGCGATAATCAGACAATGGCCTTGAAGAGTGGCCAGTTCCTGAACAAGCAGTTCAACGCTGGGGTCACTCATAATATGCTCGCCACTTCCTCTTCGGTTAGGGCTCGGTAATCACCGGGCTCAAGAAGTGGGTCGAGGACAATGCCGCCAACCTGTGTCCTATGTAGAGCTTCAACATGGTTGCCAAGCGCAGCAAACATGCGTTTAACCTGATGATATTTTCCCTCAGCAATACTTAACAGCACTGTGCGATCATCGATAATATCCATGGTAGCAGGCAGGCAGGGATGTTTTTCGCCTTCGAGCCAGACACCATTGGCGAGCTTTTGTTGATAGTCGGCGGTGATGGGAATGCCCAGCGTAACCCTATAGATTTTTTGACAGTCACTTCGTGGCGAAGTCAGGCGGTGATTCCATTGGCCATCGTCTGTCACCAGCAGCAGTCCGGTAGTGTCTATATCCAGGCGCCCGGCAATCTGCAGTTCCGCACTGCGGTGCTCATAGATCAGATCAAGGGCAGTGGTATTGTTGTTATCCTTGGTTGCAGAGACTACGCCGACCGGTTTGTTAAGCATAAAGTAACGACTTTGTGGCAGATGGATTGCCGAGCCGTCGATGCAGATCGACTCAGTGCCGCTGACTTTTTGTGCAGGGTTGGTCGCCGGCTGGTCGTCGATGGTGACATCGCCGAACTTTATGTAGCGCTTTACTTCGCTGCGTGACAGATCAGTGGCATTGCTGATGTATTTATCGAGTCTCAGCATTAGTGTGCGGGGGACTGATTATTCAGCAACCGTGCCGCATCCTTGGCGAAGTAGCTGAGAATGCCGTCGGCACCGGCGCGTTTGAATGCCAGCAGTGATTCGAGGATAACGGCATCGCGCTGTAGCCAGCCATTATCGAATGCTGCACAGTGCATCGCGTATTCGCCGCTGACCTGATAGGCGAAGGTTGGCGCTTTGAGCTCATCTTTAACGCGGCGAATAATATCCAGGTAGGGCATGCCGGGTTTAACCATAATCATATCCGCCCCTTCTTCGAGATCCAGCGCGCACTCGTGGAGAGCTTCGTCGCTATTGGCGGGATCCATCTGATAGGTCTTTTTATCACCACCTTTAATATTGCCAGCTGAACCGACTGCATCCCGAAACGGGCCATAATAGCTGGAGGCAAACTTAGCCGCGTACGCCATGATCATTGTGTTCACAAAGCCATGCTCTTCGAGTTCTTCGCGGATAACACAGATACGACCGTCCATCATATCTGATGGCGCGACAATATCGGCACCCGCCTCGGCATGAGAGAGCGCCTGTTTGGCAAGGGTTTCAACCGTAATATCGTTCAGCACATACCCGGACTGTTCATCGATAATGCCGTCCTGACCATGGGTGGTAAATGGATCCAGTGCAACATCCGTGATCACACCCAGTTCGGGTACGGCTTGTTTGATCGCTCTGACCGCCCGTTGAGCCAGCCCGTCGGGATTGAAAGCTTCCTCGGCGAGCAGTGACTTTTTGTCTTGCGGCGTAACCGGAAATAGTGCGACTGCCGGGATCCCCAGCGCCGTGACTTCGAGAGCCTCTTCCACCAGCAAGTCAATCGATAGCCGTTCGACCCCGGGCATGGAAGCAACTGCTTGACGCTGTTGGCTGCCTTCCACCACAAACAACGGCAAAATCAGGTCATTGGCGCTCAGTGCTGATTCGCGCACCAAGCGACGTGCAAAATTCGTCGCTCGGGCTCGGCGCATGCGGGTGTAGGGGTAGGATCCGCGTTGACTTGAAAAGCTCATGGATGCTCCAAAAGTAGGTGGCTTGAAACGATAAATTGTTCAGGGCGCCATAATACGAAAAATTTGCCACTCAGGTGTGACTATCTTTTCTCGAACGGCGCCTCAAATCAACGATTCGACTGCGGCGCCTAGAGAGTTTTAAATACAGCCTCGGCGGCATCCAAGGTAAATTGGATATCGTCATCGGTGTGCGCAGCCGACATAAAGCCCGCTTCATAGGACGCTGGCGCTAGATAAATACCGGCATCGAGCATGCCATGGAAAAATTTACCGAAACGTTCGGTATCGCACTGCATCACTTGCTGATAATTGATGATATGTTCTTCTTCGGTGAAGAACAGGCCCCACATGGTGCCCACGTGGTTGCTGGTCATGGCGATGCCGGCTGCTGCCGCGCGTTCGCGCAGACCTTTTACCAGCTGGTCGGTGTGAGTTACCAGCGGATCGAGAAAGCCGGGCTGAGAGACTTGATTGAGTGTGGCCAAGCCGGCTGCCATGGCAACTGGATTGCCGGAAAGAGTACCGGCCTGATAGACCGGACCCAGCGGTGCAATTTGCTGCATAATTTCACGCTTACCACCAAAGGCGCCCACCGGCATACCACCCCCGATGACTTTTCCGAGGCATATTAGATCAGGCTTTACACCGTAGTAAGCACTTGCTCCTTGGGGACCAATTCGGAATCCCGTCATTACTTCATCGATAATTAAAACAGCACCGGATTCAGTGCAAGAGTCTCGCAGAGCCTGTAAAAACCCGGGAATCGGCGGTACACAGTTCATATTGCCGACCACGGGTTCGACGATAATGCAGGCGATCTGATCGCCAATTTCGGCGAAGGTCTGTTTGACCTGCTCGATATTATTGTAGGTCAGGGTAATGGTGTGATCGGCAAGAGAGGCCGGCACGCCCGGCGAGCTGGGCACGCCAAGGGTGAGTGCGCCAGATCCGGCTTTGACCAGCAGCGAGTCAGAATGCCCGTGATAACAGCCTTCAAATTTTACAATCTTGTCGCGACCGGTATAGCCTCTCGCTAAGCGGATAGCACTCATGGTGGCTTCGGTCCCAGAATTGACCATGCGCACCATTTCCATTCCAGGAACCTGCTCGCAGACCTTGTCGGCGAGCAGAATTTCCAGCTCAGTTGGGGTGCCAAAGGTCATGGCTTTATCGAGTTGCTCACGGATAGCATCCAACACCACTGGATGGCCGTGACCAAGAATCATCGGTCCCCAAGACATGACGTAGTCGACGTAGCGTTTGCCGTCAGCGTCAAACATATAGGCACCTTGAGCACGTTCAAAAAACACCGGCGTGCCGCCCACTGCGCGGAATGCTCGAACCGGGGAGTTTACGCCACCGGGAATATGCTTTTGAGCTGCTTCGAAAAGTTGTTGTGAGCGAGGGCCGACGTGGGTCATTAGAAATTCCTGATTGATTAGTGTGTTTAAGGTGCGAACGGCTGAACCGCTATTATCCCAGAGACGCACTTTTTTTGCTGATGAATGTCTGTTCGGTAAGTCACTTGGGAGCGACTTTTAAATACGGCATGATTTGGGCGCTGGATGGCTGCTCTCAGGAAAAGGGTTTAACAACCACTAAAATGACGATGGCGATTAGAAACAGGACCGGAATCTCATTAAAAAATCGAAAGTAAATATGTGATTTTATGCTGGTGCCATCGCGCAGTTGTTTGAGGTGATAAGCGCACGCAAAGTGGTAGGCAATCAACACCACAATTAGCAGCACCTTAAGCTGAAACCATAGCTGGCTAAGGTAGTAGTCGAGCGACATGGAGGCCAGCCAGGCACCGAGTGCAACAGTGGCAATCATCGAAGGTGTGGCGATACCTCGGTAGAGTTTGCGCTCCATGACAATAAAGCGCTCGATGCTAAGACTGTCTTCAGACATGGCGTGATAGACAAACAGCCGGGGCAGATAGAACAGTGCGGCAAACCAGCAGATCACTGCAATGATATGAAAAGCCAGAACCCACTCGTACACCTGTTACCCCCTGAAAAATCGTTTTGTTGTTGCACTGTATAGCTGTTCAGGGATACAGGCGAAATGGACGGTTCGGCTAAACAGTTCAGCTAAAACAGTCCGGCCATAAATCCCACAGCTACTAAAAGATTCGGGTATTATAGACCGACAAAATATTTCTGGATAACGAAAAGAGAAGGCACGTGATTAAAGTAGGTATTGTTGGGGCAACAGGCTACACCGGAGCAGAACTGCTCAGGCTATTGGCCGTCCATCCGCAGGCGGAAGTGGTGGTGATAACCTCGCGCAGCGAACAGGGTAAGCCGGTTGCGGATCTCTATCCGAGTTTGAGAGGTATAGTCGATCTGGTGTTTTCGCTTCCCGATGTAGAGACTCTGGGGCAGTGCGATATTGTATTTTTTGCCACTCCCCATGGCGTCGCCCAGAGCATGGTTGCAGATATTCTCAATGCCGGCGTTAAGGTAATCGATCTCTCTGCCGATTTTAGGATCCGCAATGTAGCGCTGTGGGAAAGTTGGTACGGCCAGCCGCACGGTGCGCCGGAATTGATAGCTCAAGCCGTATACGGGCTGCCGGAGCTAAACCGTGAGGCCATTGCCAGTGCGACCTTAATCGCCTGCCCGGGCTGCTATCCCACCAGTGTGCAGCTGGGTTTTTTGCCGCTGCTCGAGGCGGGCTGTGTGGATACCCATGACCTGATTGCAAATTCGGCCTCGGGCGTCAGTGGTGCAGGGCGACAGGCCAGTATCAATAATTTGCATAGTGAAGTCAGCGACAGTTTTAAAGCCTACGCTGCTTCCGGACATCGTCATCACCCGGAGATTGTTCAGGGTTTGACCGACATGGTTGCTGCTACCGGCGCCACAGCAGAAGTGGTTAATCTAACCTTTGTCCCGCATCTGTTGCCGATAAACCGTGGCATTCATACAACGCTGTACGCAAATCTCACTGATCCTGGCGTGGATGTGCAGGCGTTATTTGAGACGCGCTATGCTGACGAGCCGTTCGTCGATGTCATGCCGGCAGGCAGTCACCCACAGACCAGCTCGGTTCGCGGTTCAAACTATTGCCGCATTGCCGTTCATCGCCCTAATGGTGGTACAAAAGTGGTTGTGCTGGTGGTTGAGGATAATCTCACCAAAGGAGCGTCAGGTCAGGCGATACAGTGTATGAATATTGCCTGTGGACTCCCTGAAAAGACCGGATTGGCTGCGCCAGCGCTGTTGCCCTGATGTCAGAGGTCAAGTCTATCGTTGTCTCATATCGCCCGAGGCTGGTCTACCTCGCTGTGTTTGGGCTTTGCGCACTGGTTCTGCTGGCGCTCTTTTCTGGCAAGTTCTGGGGTGACCGTTCATTCAGTCAGGAGATGCAGGAGAAGCGGCGGTTAGAGACTTTGTTTAGAGATCTGAGCAATACGGTTGCTGAGCAGCAAGAGGAACTGGGCCGACTTCGTCTGGGGTTGAAGGTAGATGAGGCGGCGCTGGAAAATAGCCGACAAGAGATGATTGTTTTGCAGCGCAGTATTTATCAGCGCGATGAAGAGTTAAAGCTTTATCGAGAGCTGCTGCGTGACAAGAATCAGCCCGATGGTTTGTCAGTGGCTGAGTTCCGTCTGAGCTCGTTAGATGATGGGCGTATCGAATATCGCTGGGTAGCCCGACAAAAGACAGTGAAGATGAAGACCCTGCAGGTACTTGCAGAATTGTCGCTATCCGGTAATCTGAATGGCGAACCAACTGACCTGTCATTTCAGGAATTGGATACAGATATTGGAGAGCTCCCGCTGCGACTGGAGTTCAAATATTTCTCGATTAATCGTGGCATTCTGACGCTGCCGGAAAACTTTGAGCCTGAGTATATAAGGGTGTTGTTACGTTATCCGTGGATGGAAAAACCACAGTTTGATCAAAAATTTGATTGGAAGGTAGAGGACTAGAATATGTTTGGCAACGGTAAAAAGACCGGGCCCGCCGGTTTGGGTGAGACGACACTAGTAGCGGCCGGGACTACCTTGACCGGTGATCTGGAATTCTCGGGTCATCTGGAAATTGAAGGGACTGTGGTTGGCAATATCACTTCGTCAGACGAAAAGTCCAGGTTGCGCATACTTAATAGTGGAACAGTGCACGGTGATATCTCCGTGGGTACATTGATCATCAACGGCAGGGTTAAAGGTAATCTGTTCGCTAAAAAGCTGATTAAACTGGCCGCCAAAGCTTTGGTCGAAGGAAATCTGAACTACAAGCTGATCGAAATTGAGAAAGGCGCTGAAGTTGCCGGCAGTTTTGTTTATCATCAGTCCGCGACAAATATCAGCCAGTTTCCGGCTGACTCGAAAGAGTACAAAAAATAGTTTTCATTGCAATTGGCCTGGGCCGCATAATCGGACCTCGGCGCCGTTTGGCTATGGATTGTAGTCAGTCGGGTTAAATGGTCTTAGCTGCTTTCAGCAGGCACGGAGAAATAATGTCAGGTATTGAAACATATATCCCTTCACCGCTAAATGTAACCGATAGTGCGGTGGCCAAAGTTCAAGCTCTAAAAGTGGAAGAGGGCAACGACGATTTAAAACTGCGTGTCTATGTGACAGGGGGTGGTTGCTCAGGGTTTCAATACGGATTCTCCTTTGAAGAGCTGCAGGCGGAAGATGACACGGCAGTGACAAGGGATAATGTTACTGTATTGATCGATTCTTTGAGTTACCAGTACCTTGTTGGGTCGACGGTAGACTATGAAGAGGGCCTGATGGGGTCGCGATTTCTGATTACCAATCCTAACGCCTCGACAACCTGTGGATGTGGAGCGTCATTTTCCATTTAAGTCTCAACACAGACCATTTAGTCTACAGTCACGCCTCGAAAAGCCTGTTATGGAAGATAGTGCGCGCCGAGAATGGTCTCTCTACTGGCGCCTGTGACTGCGGGTAGGTTGCCCGGCAAGCCCTTAATATGTTGATGTGCCAGCCAAGCAAATGCGCAGGCTTCAACCCAGGTCGGGTCCATACCCAGAGTGCCAGTTGAGGCAACTGGGGTAACGCCCAGATTTAGTCTTACCTGTGTCATCAACTGATCATTAAATACGCCGCCTCCGCAAACATAGACTTCATCGATTTGCTCTTGCAGAGCTTTGACTGCGTCTGCAAGAGATACTGCAGTAAAGCAGACCAGAGTCGCCTGAATGTCTTCCGCTGCCAATGTGTGGCCGGTTAGCTGCTGCGCCAGCCAGTCTGGATTAAAGGTTTCCCGGCCGGTGCTTTTCGGTGCCGATTGGCTGATAAAAGGATGCCCCAGAAATTGCTTTAGGAGTGTGGCGTCAGGCTCTCCACTCGCGGCCCAATCGCCCCTGTCGTCAAAGGCCTGGCCGGTATGTTTGGCACACCAGGCGTCCAGTAGAAGATTGCCTGGACCAGTATCAAAGCCATAGCAACGGCCGTTTTTTGGCAACACGGTAATATTCGAAACGCCGCCGATATTGGCGATAACACGACTTTTCTCCGTACTTGCGAACAGGGTGCGGTGGAAAGCGGGAACCAGTGGCGCACCGTGTCCGCCGAGCGCCATATCTTTGCGTCTAAAATCCGCAATCACGTTACAGCCCGTTCGCGCAGCAATGATATTGGCGTCGCCAATTTGCTGCGTAAATGCAAAGGCACCCGCTGCTGGGGGTATATGCCGGACGGTCTGCCCGTGGCAGCCAATGGCGGCCACCTGCGATGGCGCGATATCCTCTGCTGTCATTAATGCCAGGGCAGCCTCAGCAAATAGCTCGCCGAGCACACTGTCGGTTTCGCCGAGCAATTGCAGATTGTCCTTGCCTGGCTGGCAGAGATCGACGATCTGCTGTTTTAGCGGCTCCGGAATGCTGTGTGAATGGGTGCCTAGCAATTGCACTTTGCCATCATAAAACGTTATTGCTGCAGCATCGACACTGTCAATGCTGGTGCCGGACATGAGTCCAATATAGATTTCCTGGTTCGACATCAGAAAAGCCTAGTTGGCACTGGTGGATCCTGCCTGATTGGCGGCCCGAGCCCCGTTGAGTGCAAATTCAGCGGGCGCTTGATTTTGCGCAAGCTGAGTCAATACAGGTGCGGTAGCCAATTTAAAGGCGGCTAGTTCGCTCTTCGATATTGGGTCAGCCTGTGGCAGTTTTACCGTGCGCGGATTGCGGTGTACGCCATTGACCAGAAATTCATAGTGCAGATGCGGTGCTTCGGCGAGACCTGTCGCGCCGACATAACCTATGATATCCCCCTGCTTAACGCGCTTGCCACGGCTTATGGCGCGTTTGGACATGTGCAGGTATTTGGTGACAATATTGTTGCCGTGTTGAATAAATACGTACTTGCCATTGTACTTGTTATGGCTCGACGCGATTATTTTGCCGTCTCCAGCTGCCTTGATAGGAGTGCCGGTCGATGCGCGGTAGTCAATGCCACGGTGGGCTTTCCAGCGTTTCAGAATCGGGTGGAAGCGCTTGGGCTTAAAGCTGGAACTTACATACATAAAATCCAGGGGCGCGCGCAAAAATGCCTTGCGCATACTCAGTCCGTCGGGCGTGTAATAGCTGCTGTTGCCAGTGCTGTCAGTATAGCGGACAGCCTGATAGATTTTGCCGCGGTTAGTAAATGACGCGGCAGCAATATTACCCACACCAAGTTTCTCACCGTTGAGGTATTTCTCTTCATACAAAATAGAGAAGGAGTCTCCCTCGCGGATATCAAAGACAAAATCAATATCCCAGGCAAAGATATTGGCCAGCTCCATAATCAGTTTGTCCGGCAGATTGGCTTGCTGTGCAGAGAGATAGAGCGAGTCATCAATGGTGCCTTCGCGGTAAGTCAGTAGCGTATCGGGTATCAGTTCCACTAGCTTGGAGCTGTAGCTATCGCCGTCGTGACTATATATGCGGCTCAGCAAGACTGACTGGATATAATGCAGCTGCTCAAGCTCGTTGGCAGCGTTTAGACCGAAACGAAAGGACTCTCCGGGGAATAGATTGCGCAGTAACTTGCCATCTTTGGATGAGCTGATTTTATAGACATCCGCTGCGGTGAGTTTAGCTCGACTGAAAATTGTTGAAAGGCTGTCGCCAGCGCCTACGGTCTGTTCGATCCAGCGCAGTGGCGGATCAAGCTCTTCACTGGCCAACTCTTGAGTGGGCAGATCAACGGGTAAGGTGATTTTTACGGCCAGCTGTTTCTTTGCCTCGGCATCTGTCGCGGGATAAATTATTAAACCCACCAGACAGGCAGCGACCACCGAAGCCGCAAGAAGATGGCGCCGCGGAAAGACGTTCAGCAGGATATGCAAAAAATGCTCAGCCTTCTGTTTTATCTGTCTTGTGATGTCGGTCATAAGCGGTCAGGTTGGCGAATTGTGCCAAGTTTAGCTTAATCAATTGAGGAGTTACAGAGAGCTATGCACGCTTTACGCCTCTTCGGATTGTGCCTCTGCCATCAGATTCGAGTAGCAGAGGGCCGAGAAGATCTTGTATTTGCCCCGCCAATGTGTAGAGTTGGCGCTCCAAATTAGATACCAGTGAAATCCGTTGCAATGAATCAAAGTGGCAGTCAGTTAGTCAATCAATTGCGCCAGCGTGGCCTGGTCGCGCAGGTCTCAGCAGATAGTGAGTTGGAAAGTCATCTGGATCAGTCGCGCACGCTCTATTGTGGCTTTGATCCCACTGCGGACAGTTTGCATCTGGGGCACTTAGTACCGCTGCTAGTACTCAAGCGATTCCAGCAGGCGGGGCATACCCCGATTGCTCTGGTTGGGGGTGCGACCGGTATGATTGGAGATCCCAGCTTTAAGGCAGCTGAGCGTAAACTCAACACCCCCGAAATTATTTCCGGCTGGGCAGACAAGATTAAAGGTCAGGTCAGTCAATTTATCGATTTTGACTGTGGTCAGAATTCCGCACTGGTCGTAAACAATCTCGATTGGACCGCGCAGATGTCTGCATTGGAGTTTTTGCGTGATGTGGGCAAGCACTTCTCGGTCAATAACATGATTAATAAAGAGTCGGTGAAGCTCCGCCTAGAGCGAGAAGGTGCAGGAATTTCATTTACCGAGTTCTCCTACTCCTTACTGCAGGGGATGGATTTTGCTGAGTTGAATCGCCGTCATGACTGCACAGTGCAAATAGGTGGCAGCGACCAGTGGGGCAATATAGTAGGCGGCATCGATCTGGCGCGGAGGCAAAATCAGGCGCAGTGCTTTGCGTTGACAGTCCCTCTAATTACCAAGGCTGATGGTACCAAATTTGGCAAGACTGAAGCTGGTGCGGTTTGGCTCGATCCATCAAAAACATCACCACTAGCCTTTTATCAGTTCTGGCTCAACTCCGCTGATGCCGATGTCTACAAATTCTTGCGCTACTTCACCTTCCTGCCGCTCGAAGAGATTGACTCAATTGAGGCGGCGGATCTCGAAGCCCAAGGTCGGCCTCAGGCGCAAGCAGTATTGGCGCGAGAGGCTACTCGGTTGGTGCATGGTGAGGAAGGGCTGGCAGCTGCGTTGCGGATTACCGAGGCGCTGTTTAGTGGGGATCCCAATCAATTGCCAGAATCTGATTTTGAACAGCTTCGTCTTGATGGTATGCCGTCTTCGGAATTGTCGCTTACCGATGTCAGCGGCAAGCCTCTCACTAGCTTGTTAGTTGAATGCGGTATGGCCAAGGCTGGGCGCGAAATAAAAGATGCGTTGGGGCGGAATTCAGTATTTATAAATGGTCGGCCACAGGGTGCTCAAGACAACATGCGATCGGAGGAGATATTTGACGTCCGTCATGCGCTGTTTGGCCGCTTCTTTTTGGTTCGACTGGGCAAGAAAAAATACCACCTGTTTGAATCTGTTGAGTGACCTCTCCGAGCGCTTAAGCTCAGTACAAAAAATAAAACCAAATACTTGTTGACAGTCTGCAGCCGGTCTGTAGAATGCGCGCTCCCAACAGGGTGAGCCACTTAGGAAAAAGCGGCAAAAATAGCAGGAATAAACGCATGACATTTATTTTTAGTTATTGGTTGACAAGTAGGTTTACGGCGCTAGAATGCGCGCTCCCAACGAGACCGCCGAGAGGCAAATTTGAAGGGTCGTTAACCGAGTGATTATTAGTAGTTTTATTTCACTCAAGCTGTTGACAAAGGGGCTGCGATCTATAGAATACGCGTCCCGCTCCGAGGAGCGAACTGTTCTTTAAAAATTTAATCAAGCAATGCGTGTGGGTACTTGCTAATTGATGTTGGATTATTAAACATTATAAGCAAGTAACTCATCGATTCATTTATGAATGTGGTAAGCGTACAGTTTATAAAACTGAGATTTTGAATGGTATAAGCAAGTTTTGCGTAACCATTCCCTCTCCTTAATTGGTGAGGTTAAACGATTAAACTGAAGAGTTTGATCATGGCTCAGATTGAACGCTGGCGGCAGGCCTAACACATGCAAGTCGAGCGCGAAATCCCTTCGGGGTGAGTAGAGCGGCGGACGGGTGAGTAATGCTTGGGAATCTGCCCAATAGTGGGGGACAACGTGTGGAAACGCACGCTAATACCGCATACGTCCTACGGGAGAAAGCAGGGGATCTTCGGACCTTGCGCTATTGGATGAGCCCAAGTCGGATTAGCTAGTTGGTGGGGTAATGGCTCACCAAGGCGACGATCCGTAGCTGGTCTGAGAGGATGATCAGCCACACTGGGACTGAGACACGGCCCAGACTCCTACGGGAGGCAGCAGTGGGGAATATTGGACAATGGGCGAAAGCCTGATCCAGCCATGCCGCGTGTGTGAAGAAGGCTCTAGGGTTGTAAAGCACTTTCAGTAGGGAGGAACGGTTGTTGATTAATACTCAACAATTTTGACGTTACCTACAGAAGAAGCACCGGCAAACTCCGTGCCAGCAGCCGCGGTAATACGGAGGGTGCGAGCGTTAATCGGAATTACTGGGCGTAAAGCGCGCGTAGGTGGTTTGATAAGC
>JAHEHL010000008.1 GCA_024644595.1 Porticoccaceae bacterium
AAAATGCGCGGGCCAGCCTCTCAGCACAGCGCATCAACACCCGCAGCAATTCAAGAACCCGCCTGCCCTCACCCGACGAACTTGAGCGCATCACCGAACACGTTGAAGCGCGGCCCAAGAACACTTTGCCGATGCGCGACATCGTTGAGTTCGCCTGCACATCCGCAATGAGGCTCGGCGAGATTTGCCGCATCCAAATTCAGGACATAGACCACGCCCAGCGCGCCGTTATGGTGTGGAATAAAAAATCACCCAGAATGGCCCGCGTTGACCAGTTGGTGCCGCTCATACCCGACGCATACAACATCGTGCTCAGAGCCTCACAGGGGCGCTCTGAGGGGCCAATATTCCCATATAAGCCCGACACTGTAGGTGCGGCGTGGCAGAGAGCCTGCAAAGCGCTGGGGATTATTGACCTGCACCTCCACGACTGCCGACATCTTGGCATAACAAACTTGTTCAGACGCGGGCTGGCCATTCAGAACGTCGCGCAGGTTTCGGGGCACGCCGATTGGAAGCATCTGAAGCGCTATACAAATCTAAACGCTCGAGATTTCCACAACGCATTTAACGAGGCGAGCAAATGACCGACGGCCAAGACGTAGAGCGCGAGGTGCGCCGACAGGTACGCGAACGCGCTCGTCGTGGCGGGCCGTCCACAGCTGCTTTGGAGGCAGACCTGTGGTTTGAGATATTGCAGCACTGCGAGGACATGAGCGTGTCAGCTGTCGTGCGCGAGTTTGGGCCGCTTGTTGAGCTGCTCACGGGCATCAGCAGTGAACTCAAACAGCGCGAGATTGTAAGTGCAGCGCGCAAGAGCAAGGGCAGCAGGCTGTTTCTCGGCAGCTGGGGAGGCTTTGGCGATGCAGCCGAACGCGGATTGGCTCAGGCCGTGGCTGAAGCTCAGGAGGAATACGCTGCCGAGCACGAGGCCAAGCTGTCTCGCCTTGAGGGCGCCGAATACACAGGGTTGTCAGATGAGGAGCTCTATGCGCGGAGGCGTTTTGTGTTGAGCGCCGTTGGCAAGAACGCCGCCGAACGTCTTAAAGCGGTCAATGCGGCACTCGCCGGAGCTGGCTATAAACCCATTTCGCGGCGTGAATACTTCAGGCTTAAGTGAAAAAACTGACATCGCTTGTCGCTTTAGTGCCAATCCGCCTAACGGGCCAGGAATTTTGTGTGATTATTAGAAGACCTCAACAATTCTTACGAGGTTCAAAAATGACCACCGACACCCAAGAAAACGTAAGCTGGCAGGTTCAAGACATGCTCACGCATTTCCTCGCTGACACGCGGATGCTGCGCGGCGAAGATTTAGCCCGGTTGATGGGCTGGAACCAAGACACTCTCAAAACAAAGATTGCGCGCCGTGAAGTGCCCGACGCCATCCGCACGAAGCGCCTAGTCCTGTTCAAATACAGCGATGTGAGTGCGTGGCTGGAAGAGAACGCGACCAAGATTGAGGCCAAAGAGCCCGATGAGCCTAATGCCGCTTCCGCTTCCGCTTCCGCATTGCTGAAATAAGAAAAATCCCCCGCCTGCAGACTGACATGCAAACGAGGGATCCAGATATTGTGTGACCACGCACTTTATCCTCTATATGCAGCAGATTTGCAAGAGCGGGCTCCATACAGGACGCCTAAAATGACTGATGATAACTGGCTGGATAATTACGTTCCCAGCCCATACTCACAATCTGAAGAGAAAAAATCTTCAGCAGATACCAGTAATGGCAGCGACTTCTTTGATGGGGTTGAGAAAAGCCCCTTCGCGCCAGAAGCTTCAGATGAAGGCGAAGAAGATTACGCTGGTAAGATTGATGTCACCTTCACTGACTTCATACTTCACAAGGTTAAGCCGCCAACCATCCTGCCGACGCGCAAGAACCTTGAAGACCTCATAAATGCAGTGGGCATGGATGTCCGGTTTGACGTCTACACGCGCCGCTTAGTGGCTTGGATAGACGGCAAGGAAATCGACAATCACGTTGACGCCACCCTGATTGACTTAGCTATCCGCTCTGGGTTGCCAAAATCGACAGTGACAGAACAGCTGGATGCATTTGTGCTCAGCAGGCCCATCAACAAGCCGCTGCAATGGCTGGAAGGGCTCAAGAAGCCTGAAGGCGACCCATTGCTTGAGTGGCTACTGGAGAACGACTTAGTGTCGATCAGCTTTATGGAGGATGACCTTCCCGCCCCTCAGAAGCAATGGGAGTACACTGTCTGGAATAAGATGCTCATTGCGGCGTGCGCGGCGGCTGACCAACTGGAGCGGTGCACGATTAAGGACGCAATCTGCAAGTTTGAGCAGGTGATGGTTCTTGTCTCGGACCAAGGCATGAAAAAGTCTTCTGCAGTGCAGGGCTTGCTACCAAAAGAGCTGCAGCCATACTTCGGCGGCGGTGTTCACTTGGATCTGGGCTCCAAGGATAGCGTCGTTGAAGCCACTGGATATTGGATTGCTGAGCTTGGCGAGATTGATGCGACGTTTAACAAATCCGACATTGCCGCGCTTAAGGCGATCTTGTCGCGGAATATTGATGTTGTTCGCTTGCCATATGACCGCAGAGCGCAGAGAACGCCACGGCGCACAGTCTTCTTCGCGTCTGTAAACGATGAGCACTTCCTGCAGGACACAACTGGCAACCGCCGATATCTGCCAGTGAAGGTTTCCAAGCCGTTGGTTTATTCAGAGGAAGTGGGCGCACGCATCTTTGCACAGGCTTGGCATCGGTATTTTGACGGCGAGCAGTGGTGGCTGACTGAAGATGAAACGGATACAGCGAAAGTCAGGCAGGCAGAGCACGACGGCAACAACCTGACGTCTCTGATTAAAGACGCCTTCGACTTTGACAGCCCTCTGCGCGAGCTGAAAATAAAGCCTGGCATTATTCTGCAGATGTTTGGTTACAACGGTGCATCTGTCTCAGCCAATACCAAGAAGCTCGCGTCAGCACTCAAACTTCTTCGCATTGAGAGGTACGGCGAAAGTGCGCGTGACCAGCGTCACTATGCGATGCCGCCA
>JAHEHL010000003.1 GCA_024644595.1 Porticoccaceae bacterium
CACCATCTACACCCAGCCCTGGTGGCAGCGGCGGCGGTTCATCAATGCCCTCTGCTCCATCTGGCGGCAGTGGGTCTGCTGGGGGCTCTTCATCCGCTGAGGGCTCTTCATCCGCTGAGGGCTCTTCATCCGCTGAGGGCTCTTCATCCGGAGCTGAGGGCTCTCAATCCGCTGAGGGCTCTTCATCCGCTGAGGGCTCTTCACCCAACGCTGACAGCGCTTCCACAGACAGCGGCGGTGCGGGTGAACCACCCGAAACCATTGAGCAACTCGATGATGCGCTGGATAGTTCGCTGGAGGAATTTGACGATGCAGTCGCTGGCAACGGCAACAACGACAAACCCGCGCCAATTGATATTCTGAGTCCATCGGGTAGCAGCGGCGGCGTTGACAGCGACGAACCTCTATTTGAAGAGGCAGATGAAGGCTCGGCTGACCGCAGTGCCTCGATCGAAGAGCGCGCCGCAGAGGGTGCGCCCCCTAATGCAGAGGGCAGCGAAGGGAGCGGTGCAGAGGGCGCTGCCAGTCAGAGTGCCAGCGCTCAAGAGGGCGATGGCGAGATTATTCCCATTCCCGAGGATATTGACGACGGTCAGGGTGATGATATTGTCCTGCGACAGATCCGCGATGCCGCCACTAAAGAGCGCGACCCGGTGTTGAGAGAAAAACTCTGGGATGAATACCGACGCATTAAAGGCCAAGGTTAAAACCGATGCAGATAGTTAATTATTTAAAAAGCTCCACCATGGCACTGCTTCTGATGGCCGGCTCGGCCACGGCCGCTGTGGACAAAATAACCTCATCGACCACGTTGCCGCTGGACATCCCTTCGCGCGCCTATCCGGTCGACACTCTGCTCGATGTCGGCATACCCACCTTAAACGATGGGCTTTATATGACCGATGACAACGACACCGTATTTCCCGAAGTGCGCTACGCCGAAGCGATCTATTTTTCCAATCAGCTTGGTAAAGTGCTCGAGAAAAGCGGCGCCTGGGGCGCCATACGGGTCACACCTAACAGCGACGTAATAATGGATCTCTATATCACCGGCACCATCTATCAGTCGGACGGCGAAACCATGGACCTGGAAATTGTCGCCACCGACAGCAGTGGCAAACAGTGGTTTAGCAATCGCTACAAACAAAGCACCGGCAAATATGCCTACGATCGACGTTTAAAAAGTCTCGGCGACCCGTTCCAGAACCTGTTTATTCGCATCGCCAATGACCTGCTCAAATACCGCGAAGCAATCAGCGATGAACGTGCTCAGGAACTGCGCACGATTTCCGAGCTGCGCTTTGCAAAAAAATTCTCCCCAGAGGCTTTCGACAGCTATATCAAGGAAGATCGAAATGGCATTTTAAGTATCTCTCGGTTGCCCGCAGAAAATGACAGCATCCTGCAGCGGGTGCGCAAAATTCGCGAGCGCGACTATCTCTATGTCGACACCATGCAAGATTATTACGACGGCTTCTCACAACAGATGCATCTCGCCTATCAGGACTTCCGACGCGCCTCATACGACTCAGTGGTGCGCGCCAGACAACTCAATCAACAGGGCACCAAGCAGATTATCGGCGGTATCGGCGCCATTCTCGCTGGCATCTATGGCCGCACCCAAGCGCGCAGCAATATTGCCGATGATGCCGGCACCGCTACCGCTGCCGTGGGCGGCTTTGTACTTAAAGCCGGGCTCGACAAGAGACAAAAAGCCGCAGAAATTAATGAATCGGTAGCCGAGATGGGCTCCTCCCTGGAAGCAGAGATTGCACCCCAGGTCATAGAACTGGAAGACCGCACGGTGACACTCACCGGCACCGTGCAGGCACAGTACCAACAGTGGCAGGAACTGTTAGGCAAAATCTATCAACAGGAACGTGCAACACCCTGATCTATGAATAGTAATGTACCCAATCACACCACGGCAGCCGATGACAGACAGCCCGCTAATAAAAGTGGCCATAAGAGCGGCATGCAAAAAATAACTGTCGCCGTGCTGCTGTTGCTGGCCACAGCGGTGATCTTTGTGCTGCCCAATCTGGTCAGCGAACCCTGGATTGACGGCAGCGGGCCTTCACAACAGCCGGTGGCAAAGCCCGACTCGACACTGGTCAGCCCCTCCACCGCTGCACAGAAAACCAAATATCGCCAAGACGCCCAAACACTGCTGGCAGAGATTATTCAGCGCCGCGACCGGCTCAATCTCAGGCGGGTCGAACTGTGGGGTGAATTTGAATACCACCAGGCACAAAAAACCGTCGAACAGGGCGACCAGGAATACAGCTATGGCGACTACGGCAAATCTGTAGCCAGCTATCAACGTGCGCTGGATGGGCTTCGCGAATTGGAAGCCCGCGGCGAACAGCTGCTCGAAAAGGCTATAATCGACACCGGTGAAGCCATCTCAAACTCGGTCCTCAGCACCGCACTCAGCGCCAGCCAGCTGGCCTCAGCCATAGCACCAGACAATAAAACCGTACTCCACCTTGTCCAGCGAACCGCCACGCTGCCCACTGTGATCGACGCGATGCAGCGCGGTAATCAGCAGCTGGCGTTACAGCGCTACGACCAGGCGGCTATCGCCTTTAGAGAGGCCACCCTCGCGGATCCCGAGCATCAAAAAGCCGCGGCGGCACTGACATCAACCGAACAGCAAATCACCGAACAGCGCTTCCTCGGTCATATGAGCGACGGCTTTAAAGCGTTGGATAAAGATAACTTTGAGCTGGCGATTGCAGCATTTAATCGCGCAGCCACTGTCTATGCCGACAACCCCGCGGTGGAGCAAGCACTGGCCCAGGTAGAAACCCGACGTTCACAGCTCTGGGTCAGCAACAGCATTGCCCAGGCTGCCGAATTTGAGCAACAGGAACGGTGGCAGAAGGCGCTCGAAATCTATCAGCAACTGCTGGCGACAGATGCAACACTCACCGACATCAAAGTTAAACTGATCCCAGTTTCTGTGCGCGCCGATCTCGACACACGGATCACAAAAGTACTCAGCGACCCCCTGGCTCTCTCCGCCATCAGTCACTATCGCCATGGCCAGAAAGTTCTTCAAGACGCCACCGGTATTGCTAATCCGGGGCCCTTGCTGAGCCAGCAAATCACACAGCTGAATCACGCGCTCAAGGCCTCGCAGACGCCTATTGAAGTCACGCTTGTCTCCGATAGCAACACCGATGTCACTCTGTTTAAAGTTGCCAGACTCGGCAGCTTCGATAAAACCGCCGTATCACTCAAGCCCGGGCGCTATATTGTCGCCGGTTCACGTATGGGTTATCGCGATGTCAGAATCGAGTTCACCCTCACAGACCAAGGTTTGGATGAACCTATCGCGGTGAGTTGCACAGAGCTGATCTAGTGTGGGGCCAAGCGTTTTAGAATAAGCGTTGTGAGTTTTAAGGCTTGAGAGCTGTTTCGCCAATCTACTGTCATATATGCTGTAAGCCATGACAGCAACCGTAGCCCAAGTGTTTTCACCCTGCTGTGAATACAGTGCCATACTAACAATACAGCGCCATACTAAAGTGAATAGAAAATAAAAGTAGCCGCTAGAAGAGCAAACGACAGAGCATCAGAGACGACAATAAAAAAATAGAATACTTATGGTCAAAAGTAAAAACAGCGCCCCACTCTCAGCAACAGACTTTACGCCGCTGGAAGAAAAGTCGACAACCAGTCGCCGCGGCCCGTCGCCTGTCATATTGCTGACCACAGCATTCACGCTTTTTGCCATCGCCGTCATGCTATTTTTATTTGCTGCCCGGGCGGTTATCTTTCGTCTCGATCCCAACAGCGCAACCGTGGATCTCGACGGCCTGGCATTTCATATTGGCGACAACTACCTGCTGCTAAAAGGCCGGCACCAAGTTCGCGCGCAGGCCCCGGGTTACTACCCATTGGCGCAAACTATTGAAGTCAGCGGTGACACCACCCAGGAAATTGAAATGACTCTGCAGCCGCTGCCCGGCAATCTGTTGGTGCGCTCCAGTCTCGACGATATCCAGGTGCGCATTGACGACCAGGACGCCGGGCGCGTTCCCGGTACGCTCGAGGAAATCAGTCGTGGCGCCCACAAACTGGAATTTAGCAAATACCGCTACTTCAACCTGCGGCAGCAAATCGAGATCGAAGGACTGGGCAAAACCCAAGCCATAGACATTGCCTTGCAGCCAGCCTGGGGTCAGATGGCCTTCACCACCACGCCAGCGGGAGCCGACTTATTTATCGACGACCGCCTGATTGGCCAGACACCGATCAGTGCCGAAGTTCTCGAGACCGGCAGCCAGCTAACTCTGAAAGCGCCCGGTTACAAAACCTTGAAAAAACAGGTTACAGTCAAGGCCGGCAGCCAGGCCCAACACCCGCTGATTGAAATGATTGTCGCCGATGGTCAAGTCGTGATCAGCAGCACCCCCGCCGGTGCCAGTATCACTCTGGACCAACAGTTTCAGGGCACGACGCCACTTACCATTGATGTCTCGCCCTTTTCCCAACACAGGATTGATCTATTTCTTGAAGGTTACCTCAAAGCCAGCCGCTCACTGAGTGTCAAACCCGAGCAACAGACCAATTTGGCTGTCGACCTGCAACCCAATATTGGCAGCGTCCGCTTTAATATCACCCCTGCCGACGCCACCATTCTGGTCGATGGCAAAGCCTACGGCAGTGGCAGTCAGACCTTATCGCTAAATGCCAAGCCGCACAGCATCAGTGTCACCAAGAGCGGCTATGAAACCAAATCCATGACCGTGACACCGCGCCCTGGTCATCAGCAAGCACTGAATATCGACCTGCTAACACTGCAACAAGCCTACTGGGCATCACGGCCGCCACTGATCAAAACCTCTCTCGGCAAAAGGTTGAAACTATTCCAGCCCAATGAGCAATTTATACTTGGTGCACCGCGGCGTCAGCCCGGCAGGCGCGCCAATGAAGCAGAACGCGCCGTGCGTCTTGAGCGACCGTTTTACCTTGCCACCCACGAAACCACCAATGCCGAGTTCAAGACCTGGAAAGATCAACACAGCTCCACCGCAATCAAAGGCCAAACCCTGGACATGCCCGACCAGCCCGTCGCCAGAGTGAGTTGGCAAGAGGCCGCGCTGTTCTGTAACTGGTTGAGTCGCAAAGAGGGATTGCCCGCGTTCTATATTGTCGAACAGGCACGGGTGACCGGCGTCAACTGGGACGCACATGGCTACCGCTTGCCCACCGAAGCAGAATGGGCCTGGGCGGCAAAAATTGATCAACAATCGCGCAGTCAGATATTCCCCTGGAGCAATGACCTCTATCCGCCACAGCAAGTCAGCGGTAACTATGCAGATGAAAGTGCCAACGGTTTCCTCGCTTTCACTTTGGCCAACTATAACGACCAGTACCCGGTCTCCGCCGTGGTTGGCAGCTTCCCCGCCAACAGCAAGGGACTCTTTGATATGGATGGCAATGTCGCCGAATGGGTCAATGACTTCTTTGACATTCGCCCCAACCGCGGCGACGCCGAGCTGGACCCCCACGGACCCGAACAGGGCACTCGATACGTGATCCGCGGTGCCAGCTGGGCGCTGGCCTCGCGCACCGAACTGCGCCTTAGCTATCGCGATTCTGGTACTGATGGGCGGATTGATTTAGGCTTTAGAATAGCCCGCTATGTCGATAAGCCTGGAGCAACCCTATGATCAAGCCGCTGCGAAAACTGACAAAATCCGAACTCTGCATCGCGCTGTTCGCTGCGCTGCTTTTGTCACCGCTACTATCGCCACCACTCTGGTCACAGGAAAGTGCTGAGGCCACACCGGCCAATGCAGCAAGCGAGGCAGCGATGGATGGTCCCAAGGCTGTAGTAGATGCCGAAGACTATAATCCAGAGGATTCCGAGGGCTCAGAGGATAAACAGCAAAGCGAAACTCTAGAATCCGGCGCAGACTTTAAACCCGACGAAGAGATCTCGGAAGATTTCCCCATCCCTCTTCCATCTGATATCTAAACCGTTTAATCGCAATACAGCCCTCAGGAGGCTGCAATGAAAAGCCATACCAATGAAATGTTTTTCCAGTTGATCGCCCTGCTGCTCGCAGTGATTTTGGTGCATGCGGTATTTGTCACCGTGGTGCGACCCAACGCCGAGACCACCATTCGCCAGCACGCCGAGATGGCTGCCGCAGGTGAAGCCTATGAAGTGCCGCGCTCATTTTTTGTGGTAATTAAAGACTTCGAGCAAGAGGCCTGCTTTATTCTGATGTTCTGGTCACTGGCAATTATGGGCTACAAGACTCGCAGTGCTATCCGCGAACAGCGCATGTTCGCTACACCACTGATCAATATTGCCGAGGGCTCGAGGGTACTGCCCGAGGATGCCAGCCAGCTAGCAAGGCCACTGCAGTCACTCGCCGAACCCCAGCGTTCGATGCTATTGCCCCGAGCTCTGCAGACCGCCCTGACTCGCTTTCAGGTCACCGACAGCGTGCAGTCGGCCACTGATGCCGTCAATGTCGTCTGCAACAATGAAAATGATCGCCTCGACTCAGAACTCTCCATGGTGCGTTATATCACCTGGGCCATTCCCTCGATCGGCTTTATCGGCACTGTGCGCGGTATTGGCGCCGCACTGGGCCAGGCCCATGAAGCGATGGAAGGCAACATCGCCGGCGTCACCAGCAGCCTCGGCGTGGCCTTTAACTCTACCTTTATCGCCCTCTTGATCAGCATGGTAGTGATGTTCTTTATGCACCAGCTACAGCTGATTCAAGAGCGCCTGGTGCTCGATTCACACGACTACTGTGAAAATAATTTACTCCGTTTCCTCAAGGCCAAATAAATTGTGAGCACCGCCGTCCTCGAACTCAATGACCAAGCTTTGCTGATAAAAGCCAGCAGTGGCGAGGTCTATTCCGAGCCAGGCTTTGCGCTGCACACTGAGCAGGGAATTGTCAGCGGAATCGAGGCCCGCAATCAGGCCTGGCTGCAACCGCAAAATGTCTATCGCCAATATTGGCATCACCTCAGTCAAAACCCACTGCGCGGTAATCTGCGCTGGGCGCGACACCATGCCGATATCGCCTTTGCACAACTGAAAAGTCTGCTCGGCCATGCCGGCCAACCAGAAAAGCTCATAATCAGCGTCGGCGCCAATTTTGATGATCAACAGCTGTCACTGCTGCTGGGGCTATTGAGCGCCATCCCGACCGAGGTGATCGCCGTGGTCGACAGCAGTCTCGCCGACTGCCTCAATCTGAGTGCCGACAAACAAAAGATTTTGCATATAGACCTGCATCTGCACCAGACAGTGGTCAGCCAGATCAACTGCTCCGGCAACAGCATCGAGGTTGCAGAGCAGCGCCTGCTTGGCGAACTAGGCGCGCTCTCGACTTACGCTCTGCTCGCCAATCATATACGTGACAGACTGGTGGCAACCTTTCGCTACGATCCAATGCACTCGCCCCAGGAAGAGCAGGCAATCTACAACCTATTGCCGGAATGGATCCTGCGCGTTGGACAGCAATCCGAGTGCCCTATCAGTATCCCCTCAGCAAATGGTGATCTCGCCCTGACACTGCACCGCCAAGAACTACTGGACCTGATGGCTCCGCGCCTGACTGAGTTGTCGGCACTACTCCGTGAAATGTCTGACCACGCAATTCACTTTAGCCAACAGTCGCGAATACTCTCCGTGCTGACCGATAAACCGGATGCCTCACACCATCTTCAAAATACTCAAGGTGTGGATAACTGCCTGCATTTTATCAGCAGCCTAGTGGATGACAGCCAAGGTTTGCAGCGCATCACCAGCCTGCAGCAGATCGACGGCAACAGACCTCGCCCTGCCATTCAGGCTAATGGCCCCAGCACCGCCACACATCTACTCTACAAAGGCCAAGCCTGGCCTCTCAATCAGCCCCTCGGCATCCAGATCGACAACAGCCGTATCGCCATATCCAGCGCAGACACCAACCGAGCAAGCCTTGTGCTGATAGTAGAAAACCAGCAGCTGAAAGTTCTCCAGCAAACTGTCGACGCCGTCATCGAACTGCCGCCACAGGCACGTTGTGGCGAGAATATTATTATCAATGCCCAGCGTCTGGAATTGATCGAGGTGCGCAATGGCTAGCAAGCGCCGCAATATTGCCTTCAGTCTCTCGTTTCTCGACATTATGGCCTGCGGCTTTGGTGCTGTGACCCTGCTGTTTTTAATCCTTCGCCACAACGCCACTGAAATCGAAACGCCCGACCCGCGACTGGCTTCAGAAGTTGAACTGCTGCAGGAAGATATCCGCCAGGCTGAATCGGAAAAGACCGAACTGCTGAACAGCCTCGAACAGTTACAGCTGGAACTGCTGACCACTCAAGGTGCATCAGAGCAAGTTATCACCGACCTGCAAGAGCAGGAACAGAGCATCCAGTCCGATCCCAAAGACGATATAGCCAAACTTCGCCGCCAGGTCGAGCAGCTCGAAGAGCAGACCGCGATGATGGAAGAGGCCGACTTTGGTGACAAAGTGCGCGAATTTCTCGGCGACGGCAATCGTCAATACCTCACCGGCCTCAAACTTGGCGGTGAGCGGGTGATGATTCTGGTCGACGGTTCCGCCAGCATGCTTGCCGACACCGTGGTCAATGCCCTGCGGCGCAGGAATATGAGCGACAGTGATATCAAGCAATCACCCAAATGGCAGTGGACCCTGCGCACCGTCGAGTGGCTATTGGCGCAGCTGCCCCCCAGCAGCCGGTTTCAGGTCTACCTGTTTAACACCGCCGCCGAGCCTGCTCTGCAAGGGTCCGAAGGTGAATGGCTGGATGCCGCCGACTCTCTGGAGTTGGAGCGTGTGATCAAAGGCCTGCGCGACTATTCACCGGGTTCTGGAACAAGCTTGATCAACGCCATCAACACCATTAATACCTTCGAAGACAAACCCGACAACCTGTTTTTGCTCACCGATGGCCTGCCCACCCAGGGCAAGTCGGCACCCAAAAAATATATGGTCAGCGGCACGCAGCGCCGCGAGTTTTTTGCCGACGCCATCGACAACCTGCCCCGGGGTATGCCGGTCAACAGTATTCTCTTCCCCATGGAAGGCGATCCGGAAGCGGCCGCCATGTTCTGGCAACTCGGTGTCTCCACCCAGGGCGCCTTTATCGCACCCTCGAGGGACTGGCCATGAAGCGCCAGCGCCGCGAACTTCCGGAAGCGAGCATCTCATTTCTCGACGTTATCAGCTGTGGCTTTGGCGCTATCGTGATGTTGCTGGTGATCGCGCGGGTCGGCGACCCTGCAGCACTGGAGGAAGCCGAGAACGCACTGCGCGGCACAGTCAAAGAATTCCAGCAACGACTATTTGATGTGCGCGGTGAATCGGTGACCCTGAATGAACAACTCAAATCGCGCAAACAACAGCTCTCCGAACTCAATGAACGGGTTGCCCGGCTTAAAGCCAAACTCGCCAGCGTCGAAACGCAAGCCAAGAAGATGTCGCTGTCGCAGTCTCGTGAAAAAGAGCAGCTGCAACTGGTGATGCAGGTTCTCACCGAAGAGATGGAGCGCCTGATCGGCCCTGAATTCAAACAGCAGAATCAGCTGATTGGCGGCATTCCGGTAGACAGCGAATATATTATTTTTGTTATCGACACCTCCGGCAGTATGCAGGTCGCCGCCTGGGAAAAAGTCCAAAAAGAGATGATCAATATTCTTGATATCTACCCGGATGTGAAAGGACTGCAGGTGCTCAATGATATGGGCCAGTATATGTTTTCAGCCTATCGTGAACGCTGGATACCCGACAGCCCCGAGATGCGCGAGGACATTATCAAGACATTGCGAACCTGGGCACCATTCAGTAACTCCAGCCCGGTCGAAGGCATCAATGCCGCGATTCAAACCTTCTACAAACCGGGGCGCAAAATCAGCATCTATACCCTTGGTGATGACTTTCAGGGGCGCTCGATTCGCGCTGTGGTCAAGGCTATCGACAACCTCAACCAGGCCCATCGCGGCACTGACCGGTTGGTCCGCGTTCACGCCATCGGTTTTCCAGTGCAGTATTTGCGCGGCCGTGCACTCAGTCCGTCAGCAATTAAGTTTGCTGCGCTGATGCGAGAACTCAGTTATAACAACGGAGGAACCTTTATCGGGTTAAGCAGCCTTAACTAAAGGGATACGACTATGCCAACAGCCAAAATAACGTTTTTCACAGCTCTGCTCGCACTGGTATTGATCTCCGGGTGCAGCTCATCGGCGCAGGTACAGGTGCAATCCCAATTCCCCCAGGTCATATCACAACCGAAACCGATTAATGGCGTCATCGTCTTTAGTGAAGAGTTCCAGAACTACATCGCGACACCGTCCAAAAACACCACTATCGACCTCGGCGTAGCGCAGACCAACTTGTTGCGCAACGCCTTTAGCGGTCTGTTTGCCAATATCGAATTTGTCTCGTCCAGCGACCAGGTCAGTCTGGAAAATGCTCTGATCATTACCCCCTCGGTTACGGAAGTGCAAATCTCCACACCCTCAGACACCTATCTGAATGTCTATGAAGTGTGGATCAAGTACAGCCTCGATATTGCCGATGCCGATGGCCAGCAGATCGACAGCTGGTTTATGCCCGCCTATGGCAAAACGCCTAATTCCTTTATGCTGTCAAAATCCAACGCCATCGAAGAGGCTGCAATCATTGCCCTGCGCGATGCCGGCGCCAAGTTACTGCTCGACTTCTATCGCATTCCCAGCGTCTACAACTGGGTAATCGAAAAAGAAAAACAGGAGGCGCAAAAATGAACTATTCAGCCATCCTCAGCGGTACGCTGTTGATTGCCTTGATGCTTAGCGGCTGCGGCGCCACCACCACCATCGACGAATACCGCCCGACCACCAAAGCCATGCAAATTAACAGCGAGGAATCGGTAGTCATTCTCGGCCGTCGCGATGCCGGACACTACGACACCGACCGCGAATTTATTGACTGTGTCGCCAAAAAAATGGAAGGCGCAGATATTCAGGTGCTGCCCGAGCGGCAATTTATCGACTCCATCTATCCCTGGTTTGAACCGCGCACCGCGCCCAAGGGCCTCAAGCGCTTAACCCGTTTGATGAAAAATCCAGCGATTAAAAAGCAAGTTCGCAACCAGAAACTGCGCTATCTGGTATGGATCGACGGTTCCACTAACACCCATGACAGGGGCGGTTCAATCAGCTGTGCAATCGGACCCGGCGGCGGTGGCTGTTTTGGTTTTGCCCAGTGGGAAAAAAGCTCAATCTACGAAGCAATTGTTTGGGATCTGAGCGACCTCACAGAAAAGGGCCGCCTGCGTGTTGACTCAACCGGAACCTCCTATCTGCTCGGCGTCGTCGCGCCCATTCCGTTGCTGACGCCGGTTAAAAATGATGCCTGTACCAGCCTTGGCAAACAGCTAAAACAGTTTTTTAGCGTGGCAACAAATAGCGCTCAAAATAACAGCGACTCAAGTGACTAGACGGTAACCGACAGCTCTATGGCCACTATTCAGATTAACTCAATTAAGGATCAAATCCGCGCCTGGCTGCTGATACCGCTCTTGGTATTGCTGCCGACCGTCGAGGCTGTAGCAAAAACCACCGGCGAAGATATCTATAAACAGGTGCTCGAGAGCACCGCTATCTACGATGACCCGGAACTGGATAGCTATATCAGAAAGCTCGGCGAAGAGATTGTCGCCCAATCTGAAATGGCCGGCGAAAAATTTACCTTCACCCTGCTTGACTCACCCGACCTGAATGCCTTTGCCACCCGCGACAACTACATCTACGTCAACCGGGGACTACTCAACTACGTCAGCAATGAAGCACAGCTGGTCTCGGTGCTGGCCCACGAAGTCGGTCACGTGACACGCAAACATGTCACCGGTCAGGAGGGCAAGGCAACCGGCGCACAGGTACTTTCCGCCATTGCCGCAGTGCTCTCTGGCAGTGCCGACGTCTATGAAGCCGGCATGGCCTACGCCAACTCAATTATCCGCGGTCACGGCCGGCGCAACGAACTCGAGGCCGATGAAGCCGGAGCTGAATATATGGCCAAGCTGGGTTACTCGCCAGATGAAATGATCAATATGCTGTCGATTATGAAAGATTATGAAATGCTGCAGAAAGATCGCGCCAAAGCCAGGGGCGCCAGCAACCAAACCTATCACGGCATCTTCTCGAGTCACCCGCGCAACGACTCGCGCCTGCGCACCGTGGTCAGCAAGGCGCAGACATTTCAGGCCGAGCAGCCACGGGATAACGGCGCCGCAATTTACCGCCAACTCACCGACGGCCTGATCTGGGGCGAGAACTTTCTGGCCAAGCAAAAGCAACCTCAACGCTACTCCGATATGACCATGCGTGTGCGCTTTGATTACCCCGACGGCTGGACCCAGACCAATGACAGCACAACGCGCAGTTCCCGTGGCAGTCCCGAGGACAGCAGCGCCATATTGAGCATGACACCCATCGCCCGAACCAGCCAGACGCCGGAAGAGTATCTCTACAACTACCTTAAGGTCGCCAAGCTGGATCTCGGCAAAGCGATTTCTCCGGCCGGGCTAAAAGGCTTTACCGGCATATTGCCCGGCACCGAAGACCAACCCCCCAGCCGAATCGCCGTCATTTATTACAAGCTCAACGCCTTCGTATTCAAAGGCGAGGTCGACGATCCAGATAAATTTGCCGAGACAGATAAACTGTTCTCCCAATCTATCGCCACGTTTCGGCCCATCTCCCAACGTGAGATCGATGGACAAAAACCGAAGCGCGTTCACTATGTCAAAGCCACCAACGCCACCACCTTCGACAAACTCGGCAAGGCGCTCAAACTCCGCTCCTCAGAAGTCGACGACCTGCGTATAATCAATGGCCACTACCCCACCGGCGAACCCAGCGCCGGCGATTGGATCAAAATTTTTCGACAGTGAACCGGCCATGAAAAAAATCTCCTCAACACCCTTTTTGCGAGTGATTGCAATACTTTTTGCAATCGCTGCGCTGGTCATTGGTGGCATCTACTGGCTCGGCACACAATCGACCGCCGACCGCCAGACCGTGGCGCTGGATGCCTTGACCAACCCTGACAGCGATGCGCTGCAAAGGCGAATTAATCAACAGCTGTTTGGCGACGACCTCGTTGATGTAGAGGGGATTGGCGCCGATATCGACAACACTCTCGATCCCAACGCCATGCAGGCAAAGCTCGCTGGCCTCACTAAAAATGTGACCACCGAACGCGTTCCCACCGAGCAAGAATTGCGTCTCTTTTACGCGCTCAACAAAGACAACTACCGCAACCCATCACTCTTCTGGCTCAGTGTCGAAACCTTTACCACAGCCCGCCACGGCGGGCAGGTATTTGAGAAAGCGCAACAGGCACTTGAGTCGGCACGTCAAGCAACACTCGAGTCGGGAAGCAGCTCGGCTGTGCCTGAGGGCGATAGCCATGATCGCTACGCACGCATTTCCAGCACCGAGCTGGCGGAGCGATATGGACCCAGTTTTGTGGCTAGCCTGATGCAGGCAAGTGAAGAAAGCGCGGCCCTACCCTGCTGGCACGGGCCAATCAGCTCCCCACAGGGCGCTAACTTGGTATGTGTTCGAGAGGTGCTGTGGGGAGATTACCCGGCCCTTGTATCAATCAAAGACCAGGTTATTAACGATTGGCGGTTTTCGGTTAAATAAACTCAGTGACCCAAGCGCTCTAGGCCATTAACTCGGCAAAGAACGTTTTCAGGCCAGGTGCGCCTTCATCCTTCCAGATTTTCAGCGCCGCAGTACCGACTATGGCGATATCGGCGTGGCCGCGCAAAAAATCGAGATCGCTTTTGCTGCTGATACCAAAGCCGACACCGATTGGCATATTGGTGTGTTGACGGCAGCGTTCGATCAACGCCAGAACATCATCACCCATATTAGTTTTTGAACCGGTAACACCTTTGCGCGCCACGGCATACACCATGCCGCGACTGGCCAGACCAAGTTTCGCCAAGCGCTTATCACTGCTGGTTGGAGTCATCAAAATAATCGGCTCAATGCCCGCCTCTTCGGAGAGACGGTGCAAATTAACCGCTTCCTCCACCGGCAAATCGGGGAGAATATAACCCACGCCACCCGCTTCTTTAACACGCTCAACAAAGCGCTCTTCGCCCATCTTAAACGCGGTATTGTAATAGCCCATCATCAGCACTTTAAACGGGAAGCGCGCACTTACCTCGGCCATAAATTTAAAACACTGGTCAATGGTAGTGCCAGCCTTTAGCGACTCTTCGTTGGCGTGCACAAACAGCGGGCCATCGGCGCTCGGCTCGGAAAATGGAAACTGCAGCTCGACCAGATCGACACCGGCCTCAGCCATAATCTCCAGTTCCTGCATATTTTCTTCAAACGAGGGATAACCACAGACCACATGCGCCATCACCAAAATATCTTTGCCGCGCTTGCGCTCAGCGATATAGCTTTGCAGACCCATTAACCTCTCTCCCTGCGATATTGATCAGCCTTGCCCTCGATAAAGCGCTTCCACTTGGAATCGTCCAGCGCATCGGCAATGGTAAAGATATCCTTATCGCCACGACCCGACATGTTGACCAGCACGATTTCATCTTTGGACATGGTTGCGGCTTCTTTTAATGCCACCACAAACCCATGAGTGCTCTCCAGAGCTGGAATCAAACCCTCGGTGCGCATCGTCAACTTCAGCGTCTCTTTTACCTCGGCATCGGTAGCAGCCTCGAAACGGACCTTGCCCTGATCATGCAAGTGGGCAAAGATCGGGTTGACACCAATATAGTCGAGACCGGCCGCAACCGAATGGGTCTCATTCATATTGCCTTCCTCATTTTGCAGGAAGTACGTTTTGTACCCTTGAGCCACACCGACGCTGGCATCGTCATAGGCCAGTCGCGCCGAGTGCATATACGAGCCGACACCCTCACCACCAGCTTCACAGCCGACCAGCTCAATATTGGGCTCATCAAAGAATCCCTGAAACAGACCCATGGCGTTGGAACCGCCACCGACACAGGCATAAACCCGATTCGGTAAACGCCCGGTCTGAGCCAAGATCTGCTCGCGAGCTTCCATACCAATAATCGACTGGAACCAGCTCACCATCTCAGGAAACGGGTGCGGGCCACAGGCTGTCCCCAAAATATAGTGGGTGTCGGCCATATTGGTCACCCAGTCGCGCATGCACTCATTCACCGCATCTTTCAATGTCTTCTGGCCATCTTCAACCGCGATCACTTCCGCCCCGAGATTTTCCATCCAGAACACATTGGGACGCTGGCGCGCGACATCCACCGCACCCATATAAATCTTACAATCAAAACCAAACTTAGCCGCCATAGTCGCCGTGGCAAAGCCGTGCTGTCCGGCACCGGTTTCAGCGATTACACGCTTTTTGCCCAGACGCTTGGTTAACAGGCCCTGACCCATCACATTGTTAATCTTGTGCGAACCAGTGTGGTTGAGATCATCACGCTTAACATAAATCTGCGCGCCGCCCAGCTCACGACTGAGGTTCTCGAGATAGGTAACCGGAGTAGGTCGACCAGAATAGTTTTGCAGCAGCGCCACGTACTCCTGCCAGAATGTCGGGTCGGCTTTACATTCACGGAAGCATTCAAGCAGTTCCTCGATGGTCGCCTGCAGAATTTCCGGCAGAAAAACACCGCCATACTCTCCGTAGTAACCTTCACGGCCGTCGGAGAAGTCAAAAATATCCATGAAAAGCCTCAATAGATGGCGGTGACATCCCTTTCCGGGAGACCGCGTTTAGGTACATTTGCCAAGTTCCTGTAGTTTATCCAAGTCCCCGGATCGGCACAACGGTGACATAGGCTAACCGCCCGAACCGGACGGCGCTAAAAATTTTATACGGCGTGGGAGCAAGGCCGGTTTAGCTCAGTGCTGTGACCAATTTTGCGCCATCGGTCAGCGTTTTCAGTCACACCAGTCACGGTGCGGATTACAGCAATCTATCCACACCTTTTGCACCCTATTAGCAAACCGAAAAATCACCTTTCGGACGAAAAAACACAATATGTAGTGTATTAATGCTTGCATGACACACCATGTAGGATAAACTGCGTGACGCTGTAAACGAGTTGCACCGGGCAAGTTTTAGTCAGAGCCAGGTATCAAAAACAAAAATTTACGCAGCGATTACTATTTTTCGCCGGTTTGCTTAACCGGAGCTAGCCCAGGCACATAGCCGGGACATTTGAAACCAAATTTAATACGCAACGAACAGAAAAGGTCAGTCAATGAGCACCGCAACCAAACTAAAATCGGTCAAAGCCGTAGCCAAAACCCCCGAGATTAAATTCCAGGAAGCCTCTCTCGACATCTGGGATAAAAAATATCGCCTCAAAGATAAACAGGAACAACCTGTCGATGCCGATATCAATGCAACCTATGCTCGCGTGGCCAAAGCGTTGTCGGATGTTGAAGATGAGTCACAGCGCGAAGAGTGGCAGGCACGTTTTGTTTGGGCGCTTAAGCACGGTGCTATTCCCGCCGGCCGCATTATCTCCAATGCTGGAGCGCAGGCTTACAAGCCCGCCACATCGACAATTAACTGTACGGTTTCCGGCATTGTTCCCGACTCTATGCAAGGCATTCTCGAGCGCAATCTCGAAGCTGGCCTGACCCTCAAAGCCGGCTGCGGTATCGGTTATGAGTTCTCTACCCTGCGACCCAAAGGTGCCTATGTCTCCGGTGCTGGCGCGTACACCTCAGGTCCGCTGTCGTTTATGGATATCTATGACAAGATGTGTTTCACCGTCTCCTCGGCCGGTGGCCGCCGCGGTGCTCAGATGGCGACCTTTGATGTCAGCCACCCGGACGTGTTTGACTTTGTGCGCGCCAAGCGTGAAGACGGTCGCCTGCGTCAGTTCAACCTGTCGCTGCTGATCACCGAAGAGTTTATTGAAGCCGTGCGCAACGATGGCAACTGGGACCTGACCTTCCCCGTGAGCGCCAAAGAAATTGAAGGCGGTCTCGATCTCAATGGCGACAATATTGTCTGGAAGCCTTTCCCAACCACTGAAAACTACCACAGCAACGACGAGGGCCTGGTGGCCTGCCGCATCTATGAAACCGTTCGTGCACAAAAGCTCTGGAATGCCATTATGTCGTCGACCTACGACTACGCCGAACCAGGCTTTATCCTGATTGACCAGGTCAACAAAAATAACAACAACTGGTTCTGCGAAGATATTCGCGCCACCAACCCCTGTGGCGAACAACCTCTGCCACCTTATGGCAGCTGTCTGCTCGGCTCGGTCAACCTGACCAAGTTTGTGCGCAACCCGTTTACTCCAGAAGCTTACTTTGACTGGGACGAATACGCAGAAGTGGTTGGCGTCTTTACACGCATGCTCGACAACGTGGTTGAGATCAACGGCCTGCCACTCGAAGGTCAGCGCAGAGAGATTGAATACAAGCGTCGTCACGGCATGGGCTTCCTTGGCCTCGGCTCCACGATCACGATGTTGTGCATGAAGTACGGTGATCAGGACTCGCTCGAGTTTACCGAGCGCGTCGCTCAGGACATGGCCGTAGCCGGTCTTAAAGCAGGTGTTGACCTGGCCCGCGAAAAAGGCCCCGCGCCGATTATGGAAGACGACTTCGAAGTCACCGCAGCGATGATTTTCAAGCGTCCTGAGATGGCCGCAGACGGCATCAAAGTCGGCGACACCATCAAAGGTAAAGTACTACTCGGCAAATACAGCAACTATATGCGCAATGTTGCCAAGGTCGCACCAGAGCTAATCGACTCGATAATTGAAGAGGGCTGTCGTTTTAGCCACCATTCATCCATCGCACCGACGGGCACCATCTCCCTGTCACTGGCCAACAACGTCAGCAACGGTATCGAGCCAAGCTTTGCGCACCACTACTCGCGCAACGTTATCCGCGAAGGGAAAAAGTCCAAGGAGAAAATCGATGTATTCTCCTACGAACTGCTTGCCTATCGCACGCTGATTAACGAAAAAGCCATGCCCTACGGTACCAGTGAAGAAGAGGCCCTGCCTGACTACTTCGTCAGCTCCGAAACCATTAAGCCAAAGGCACACGTCGACATTCAGGCCGCCGCACAGAAGTGGGTTGACTCTTCAATTTCGAAGACCATCAACGTGCCAACCGATTGCGACTACGAAGACTTTAAAGATATCTATCTCTATGCCGCAGAAAAAGGCTTGAAAGGCTGCACCACCTTCCGCTTCAACCCGGAAGCCTTCCAAGGCGTACTCGTCACAGAGAAAGATCTTGAAAACACCACTTACAAATTTACATTGGAAGATGGTTCAACTGTTGAGTTTAAAGGCAACGAAGAAGTTGAGTACGACGGTGAAACGCACACCGCCGCCAACCTGTTTGATGCACTGAAAGAAGGTTACTACGGTAAATTCTGATCAACGTAACGCAACCCGTAGAATCTTGAGAGGACGGAAATGACTAAGAAAATTGGACAAAAAATTGTTGGCTACAAAGTAGCTACTGAAGACGACGTAAAACCAGCCGTAAGCAAAGCACCGGAAAGCAACATTATCCAGATGCACGAAAAGGTCTCGCGGCCCGAAGCACTGGCTGGCAGCACCTATAAAATCAAGACCCCGATGTCAGACCATGCTCTGTATCTGACCATCAACGATATTATCTTGAACGAAGGTACCGACCACGAGCTGCGCCGCCCGTTTGAAGTGTTTATCAACTCCAAAAATATGGACCACTTCCAGTGGATCGTCGCCCTCACCCGCGTTATCTCGGCGGTGTTCCGCAAAGGTGGCGACTGCACCTTCCTGGTAGAAGAGCTAAAAGCCGTATTCGATCCCCAGGGCGGCTACTTCAAGCCCGGCGGTAAGTTCATGCCATCTCTGGTTGCCGAGATCGGCTGGGCCATCGAAGATCATCTGCAAAAGATCGGCCTGCTGAAAAAGCCCGAAATCCCCGAGCACCAGCAGAAAATCATGGACGAAAAGCGCGCTGAGTTTGAAAGCGTAGTCGCCACACCAGATACCGGCGCCAGCGACTTCCCACCCACCGCCGAACTGTGCAAAAAGTGCAGCGTCAAAGCCACCATCCTAATGGATGGCTGCATGACTTGCCTCAACTGCGGCGACTCAAAATGCGGTTAGAATTGGGTTAGAATTTAGTTAAATAGCAGTCAGCAGAAAACAAAAAAGCGGCCATCGGCCGCTTTTTTTCTGTCTTAAATAATGCAGTAATCGATAGTGACAAAAAAAACCCCTGCTGCAAAGGAGGGGGAGTGATACATATCAGCAGGGGTCACAAAAACTATCAAACAGCTAACGGATCATTGAGCAGTTATCCTACGTACTGACCAAGAATATTTATTCAACAATCAATAGCTACTTTTATAAGACTCCTCAGTGAGGAAAAACCCTACCCCTATTAAAAAGAAAAAATATCCATACCCTCACCCTATCAATCGAGAGCCCAACAGGCGTCTTTTAACCTCCTGATTTCGGGGCAGGCGGTGCCGACGACTAATGGTTCGGCGGCGTCTTAATATAAAAATCCCCATTCTCAATTGGGGATTTTAGCGTCAGCGAGCGGAAGCAGTTGCCCTTCAATATAAGCAGCGCCCTGCGCCATAGGAAAGTTTAACGAACACCTTATTCATCAACATCAATCCAGCGCGTCAGCATCTTTTGTTTAATCTGATCGGTTAACGGGATCGACTTACGCTTCACCAAATCAAAATAAATCAGCTTTGCCATCATCGTCGCTGCCGTTTCTCCGGTTAGCCGATTAGTCATCACGTAGCGTGCCGTAAATGAACTGTTTCCAATCTGGCTTATGCCGCCGTTAATCTCAATCAACTCCCCTGCCTTCATCTCACCAATATAATCGATGCTGTTGTGCACATCGGCAAAGCCGCGGCCCTGCCAATCCGAACCCGTCGCAGACCACCCGGTGGCTTCATGCAACAGCTGATAACTGGCATCATCAAACATGCCCAGATAGTGGCGCGTGTTTAAATGCCCCATAACATCGCAGTGCCAAGGGTGGACTACGCCTTTGTACAAAAGATGCATTGGTTATTGCTCCCATTCAATATTGCCGTCAACGGCCAGTTTGTGTGCAGTATGTATTTGGCGGCAGCGGCAGACGCCGAAAAAAGTATAGCAGTTGCAATCTACGATGGTTGGATCCTTGAGTGCGCACAAATCTATTTTAGAGGTCGCTTTTTTAGCAGCCAGCATATCAACCAACATACGTCCGCATGGATTATCCACCGTACTGACTGACTCAGTGGTAAGAGTATAGTCATGCCCTGGGGCATGATTGTGGTTGGAGGTCCCTCCATGCTGTCATCCCCGGCGCGGTGGCGGAATCTCAAGCGTTAAACCTGATTTAGCAGATAACCGATCATCAGCACCTGGGGGAGTGTAATCAGTGGCAGGAACAGCGCTATTTTCCAGGATTTGGTGGTGTCGCGAATGACCATTACTTCAGTGTAATCGGTGGCGACGCCGGCCATCAGGAAAGTGAAGCCGTTGCCGGGTGCGGCGGCGCGGGTAATGATGTCGGCGGCGATGGGAGTTGAGCCCTCTGAGCAGACTTCGATAATAGTGGCAGCGAGCAAGGTCAGAAACAGGCCTGCGACGGTGGGGCCAAAAAGGGTTTGGTAAGTATCGAATGGCACCAGCGCGCGGATGGCGGTGGCGAGCACGATACCGAAAAACAGCCAGCGAAAGACCATGCGGGAGTCGCGCAAGCCATCCCATAACAAGTCTACGAGTCCTTTGGGTGTGAAGCGGATCTGTTTGAGAGCAGCGCTGATCTGTGGCCAGAGTGGTACATTTTGGATGTTGCTGTTGCCGCTATTACTACCGTTATGACTATTAGGATTTCCGGGCAGCACCTGACTCTCGACAAGGCGATCGAAGATAATCCCAGTAACAATACCAATCGCCATGGATAGACCAATAAAGGCCAATGTGTAGCCCCAGCCGATCAGGGTGATCAAGACCACAGTAAGTGACAGTGAGTTCCAGGGGCTGGCAATCAAAAAAGCCATCAACTGGCCGATGCTGGCACCACGTTCATAGAGCTTGGTGCCGACCATCAAGATGCCATGACTACAGAGATCGAGCAACACACCAGCGAAGGTGGCGCGCATCACACCTCTGACAGTGCCGCCCTGCCCCAGCGCTGACATCACCAGTTCTCTCGGGATGCGCTCGAGCAGGCCAACAAAGACTACCGCCATCAGAAGGCCCCACCACATTTTGTCAATCAACTCATGGATACCAGAGCTGGCGGTGACCAGCCATTGCGGCAGCGCTGCAGCAGACGGTGCTGGACTGACAAACAATAAATGGGTCAGGTAACCAAGTGCAACCAGGCTGCCAGACACCCACAACAGATAATCGGGACGCGTCGCTTTGACCGTGTCGCTTTCACAGCAGGAGGTGGTTGTTTTGGGTGCCGGCGGTGGGCAGCAATCGCTCATAGTGATAATCCTGAAAAGTCCTTATTTAAGCTTACACTAAAGCACATTACTCAAATCAAGATTATCTGAATGCAATTATTGTCACGGTTTGGTTGTCCCAAAGCTTGCCAAACGAACTCTCAGGACATCGATGCATCGAATATGGCATCAAGACTGCAGACGATACCCAGTTATTTGATGCCGCTATTTTCAAGAAATCACTGCCTGACAGCGTACTCCTCGAGTCTTGCTCCAAAACCTCCAACACCTATTTATCGGATGCCTAAATAACAACCGCTGACAAACCTGTTTTCATGGCTATAATAGGCCCTTATTGATAGCGTTTGAGATGTGCCCAAATTGAACCTGATAAAGAAATGCTCTGCCCTGATGACGGTTTTGCTGTATAGCCAATTGGCTGCTGCGGATATGTTTTGGTTTGTGCGCGAAGACAATGGCGATACCAACTGGCAGTATGTGGCGAATTTCTCGAGCGGCATTCTTATTATTGCACTATCGCTGACGATTATTCGGTTGGCGTTTACGCGACGGACGGCACGACGCTACAACCATGAGCTTGAGGAGATTCGCGCGCAGCTCGAGGAGCGGGTTAAAGAGCGCACGGCGACCTTGGATGAAGCCAATAATATGCTGCAACAGAGCAATTCTGCTCTCGAGGAAGAAATTGCCGAGCACCGCGAGACAACTACGCTGTTGCGTCAGTCTGAGTCCTATATCACGAATATTTTGCGCTCGCTGCCGCTGATGTTGATTGGCCTGAATAAGAAAGGCGAGATCACCCAGTGGAACAGTCGCGCCGAGGAGACCAGTGGTTTGCCAGCGGATCGGGTGTTGGGCAAGGATCTGTGGGAGGCTTATCCAACTATTGCGGTGACGGCCGAGCAGATTCAGCAAGCTCAGGATGGCGACAAGCTGCTGACCATTAAATACAGCCAGCGCGGTCAGTATCATTTTGATATCACTATTTATCCGCTGCACGATCAGCAGGAGACCGGTGTGGTGATTCTGATCGACGATGTGACCCAGCGGGTCAAAAGCGAAAATATGTTAGTGCAGCGTGACAAAATGTCATCGATGGGAGAGATGGCCTCGGTGATGGCGCATGATATGAATATTCCTCTGCAAGCGATTCTAAAAGATCTGCAGATGGTACGTCAGGACCTGACAGACGATCACATTGACCCGGTGGCGGTCAACGAGTTGCTTGAAGATGCTTTGATTCGCGGTCGTCAGGCGGCGTCGGTGATCGATAATCTGATCAACTTCTCCGACAGTGGTGCCGGTGAAAAACAATTGGCCGATGTCACCGCGGTGATGGACCACAGCATTGAGCTAGCGGCAGATGTGCTGTCGGTAACCAAAGGTCTGCGCTTTAAAGATGTCGCGATCAACCAGAACTATGCCGATGAGTTGCCACAGTTGCGCTGTCATGTGCCGGAACTGCAACAAATGTTTCTCAGTCTGTTCCGTTACTGCTGTCATGCTCTGGGCAAGATTGAAGATCCGGCGCACAGCCCGGCGATCAATATTGAGATCAGTGAGTTTTACGATGCGATCTGGGTGCGTGTGCAGCACAATGGCCGCGGCATGAGCAACGAAGAACAACAGCTTATCTTTGAGCCGTTTTTTGCCGGCAGTCATGCGGCCGCGGACGTTGCTGAAAATGATGCCAGCGAGCGACTGTCTTTTGTGCAGTTTATTGTCCAGGATCAGCACCAGGGTCAAGTTGCAGTGACCTCGGACGTCAATATCGGCACCACCTTCCATATTCAGCTGCCAATACTCTAGACCAACAGTTCAAAACCGGCAGCGACAGATCAGAGCCTTGTGATCAAAGACTATTTAGCACCTGCAGCGGGGGTTGCGTGACCGCCTTGCGGCTGTAGGCAACGCCCAGTATTCCGACCAGCAAACCACCGACCAAAGGCCCAACCAACCACAGCCAGGGGTGCCAAACAAATTCCTGCTGGAACATAAAACGCTGCAGCATGGCCACCGCAAATTCGGCACCCAGTGCTGCGAGCAGACCCGCCATCAGTCCCAGAGTACTGAACTCAACCCACTGCACACCAAGAATTAACCGCCTTGAGCTGCCCAGGGTGCGCAGAATGGCACTCTCTTTAAGGCGCTCTTCCATCGACAGACTAACCGCGGCAAACATCACCAGGATGCCACAGCCGAGAATTAGCAAGGTCATCATTTCGAGCCCGCGAGTAACCTGCGAGACGATGGTGCGGATGCGGTCAATAATCTTGTCCAACTCGACCACTTGCAGGGTCGGATAGTGGCGCAACAGATCGTTGACCAGCAGTTTTTCCTCGGCGGGTACATATAGACTGGTCATATGGGTGCGCGGGTACTCTTCCAGATAGCCCTCGGGGAACAGGAAGTAAAAGTTGGGCGTCATGTTGTCCCAGTTGAGGCTGCGAGTGCTGGTGATCACCGCATCAAATTCAAGACCACCGACACTAAAACGAATTTTGTCACCCAGTTTTAATCCCAGCTCGGCGGCGATATCCACTTCCAGAGAAACCGGTGCCAGATTGCTGCTCTGAGAGTCGCTATTTTGAGAGTCGCTGTTCGAAGGCACACTGTCGTCCCACCACTGGCCGTCGACAATGCTGTTGCCTTCGGGCAGGTCGCGGGTCCAACTCAGATTAATTTCACGGCGCAGCGACTCATGACCCTCGGCAACCACGTCTTCGGGAGGCAGGTCTTTGAGTTGGGTGATGCGTCCGCGCACCATGGAATACCAACCAGCGGTTTCCAATTTGCGGTCATCGATCAACTGCTTGACGCCGTCCAGCTCATAGGCCGCGACATTAACGATAAAATGATTGGGCGAATCATCGGCCAACTGCCAGCGCCACTCATCGATCAGAGAAGTGCGCACCACAACCATTATCATCAACAACGCGATAGCCCCGGAAAAGCCCACCATCTGAATCAGGCTGGGTTTTTTGCGTCGCCACAGATTGGAGAGTGCCAGCCGCCAGATACTACCCATCCAGTGACCATAGGTTTTACCGAGGCGCAGTAACAACAGGCCGACACCAATCGAGGAAGCGGCAGTGAGTGCAAAGCCGAGCAGAATCGCCAGCGCAAGTATCACATTATTGCTGTACCAGACCAGCAACAGCGCCACTGCCAACACGCCGAGGAAACCGCGCACAATGGCATTGAAGGCTTTGATGGGCGTATCTCGACGTAGCACCGCAAGGGGCGATTGCGCCGGCAGATGCCAGAGTGCCGGCAGGGTAAAACCGGCCAAACACAGCATGCCGGTAGCCATTCCTGTAATCCAGGGGCGTGGTCCGGCGGTTGGCAGTGCGATGGGTAACCATTCACGCACGACGGAAATTAATAACTGATGAAAGCTCCACCCGACGAACAGACCAATCAGCGAGCCGATTGTGCCGAGTAGAATAATCTGTTGCAGATAGAGGCTGCGCACACGGCTAGCCGAGGTGCCCCAGCTTTTTAACAGCGCAACTTGCAAAATCTGACCGCTGGCAAAGTGGTGGCTGGCCAGTGCCAGAGCAATACCCGCCAACACCACACCAATGCTGCCGGCCAACAGCAGGAAGCGGCGACCGCGGTCCATGGTGCTGGCGATGCTGGCTTGGGCTTCATCGGGCGTAATCACTCGCTCATGGATGCTGAGTTGTTGTTTCAACCAATCAACATAGCTGGCAAAGCCTTCTCCGTCTGCCAGTAACAGTCGATAGGTAACCCGGCTGCCGGGCTGAATCACGCCGGCTTGATCGAGATCTTGCCAGTTCATCAAAATTCGTGCGCCGAGCATGGACGAAAATGAACTGCCGCTGTCGGGTTCTTCAATTAATATCTGGCTGACTTTAAAGCTGCCATCACCGAGCTCGATAGCGTCGCCGAGCTCAATACTCAGCAATGGCAACAGTCGAGAATCAACCCACAGCTCGCCAGGCGCGGGACCATAGCTGACTGATTCAATATCGGCTGCTTCGGTGGCAAAGGGTATCTGCGAACGCTTGAGTGTGCCGCGCAGGGGGTAACCGCTCTCCACCGCTTTGACTGAGGCCAGATGCATCTCGTCACCCTGATAGGTCATCGAGGCAAATGAAACCGTGCGGGCAGTGCGCACGCCCTCTTCGGCAGCGCGCTGCAGCCACTCAGGATTGGCCGGTTTGCTGCTGCGAATCACCAGGTCGGCAGCGAGAAATACACTTGATTCCGAGACCAGAGCGCGTTCAACGCGCTCAGCCAGCAGCGCCACCGAGGTCACCACCGCCACGGCCAGCACCAGCGCAGCAAAAATTAGACCTAACTGCCCGCCGCGCCAACTGCGCCACAACATTTTCAGAGCCAACATCAGGCGCCTCGCCCTGCGGTATTGGTGTTGGCGGCATCGAGCTGACGCCCACCTTGCAGCTCGAGGGTGCGACTGCAGCGTGCGGCAAGGGTTTTTTCATGGGTGACCAGTACCAGCGTGGTGCCCTCTTCTTCATTCAGCGCAAACAGCAGATCGTTAATTTTTCCGCCAGTGCCGGTATCCAAGTTGCCGGTCGGTTCGTCGGCAAACAAAATAGTCGGTCGGCAGGCAAAGGCTCGGGCCAGCGCCACACGTTGTTGTTCACCACCGGAAAGTTGACGCGGATAGTGGCCCACTCGCGCAGCAAGGCCGACTCGCTCGAGATAGTGTTCAGCTGTCCGCAAGGCATCGGCAACACCCTGTAGCTCGAGCGGCAAGGCGACATTTTCCAGCGCGGTTAAACCGGGCAACAGGTGAAAGGATTGAAAAACAAAGCCAACATGACCGGCGCGCACCGCGGCACGGCCCTCTTCATCCATGGCGGTAATATCTTCACCGTTAATCGAGACACTGCCGGAGGATGGCAGGTCGAGTCCGGCGAGAATCCCCAACAGAGTGGATTTGCCGGAGCCGGATGCACCGACAATCGCCAATGTCTCGCCGTTTTGTACCGAGAGATTAATATTGTCGAGGATGCGCAGGGAGCCTTCCGAGGTTTCGACCTGCTTGCTGATCTGGTTTACTTCAATCATAAAAATTCGGCTCTTTTACACCAACGGGTTAATTTAAACGTAAGGGTATGACAGACTACTTGATTGGACTACATATGGTACGCAGAGTAAGCGGATTTGTATTCAGTGAAACAAACTTAACTGGCAACAACACTTTCTACTAACAAGAACACTTTTCAATAACAAGAACACACTCTATGAAATTTATAACTGCGGGTCGCTATTATTTTTATGCTCTTTTACTCAGCTTGATGCTGATGGCTCAGGGCAGTGCCGCATCTACACTTTTGATTCTCGGCGATAGTCTTAGCGCAGGGTATGGTATCGATGCGGACAAGGGCTGGGTGAACTTGCTGCGCAGTGACCTCGACGGTCAACACCGAGTTATCAACGCCAGTATTAGCGGCGATACTACCGGAAACGGCCTGGCGCGTCTGCCTGTGCTGTTAGAGAAGTTCAAACCCACTCATGTGCTGTTGGAGCTGGGTGGCAATGACGGTCTGCAGGGCCATCCGCTGTCACGTATGCGAAGCAATTTACAGCGCATGATTGCGCTATGCCGTGAATACAATGCACAACCGATTCTATTTGGTATGCGTCTGCCGCCTAATTATGGCAAGCGCTACGCGGATACCTTTGCCGCGGTGTTTGAAGACCTCGCCGACAAGGAAAATCTGCCGCTGGTGCCCTTCCAGTTTGAACAACTGGTGGTGACCGAAGGGATGATTCAGCAGGATGGCATTCACCCCACCGAGCCAGCACAGCCGATTATTGCTGACGCGGTGTGGGCGGAAATCAAGGGCTTGCTTTAATTATCAGCCGGCACAAAGATTAGCGCTAAACCATTGTTGCACCAGCGTTGACCGGTCGGCGCTGGACCGTCATCAAAGACATGACCCTGATGACCACCGCAACGGGCGCAGTGATATTCGGTGCGCGGCCAGATCATGCTGAAATCGAGTTTGGTTTCAATATGCCCGGCTACGGTTTCAAAGAACGATGGCCAGCCGGTGCCGCTGTCATATTTCATCGCAGCGGTAAACAGCAACAGGTCGCAGCCAGCGCAGTGGTAGACGCCGTCGCCATACTGCTTGTCGAGGGGACTGGAGCCTGCCGGCTCGGTGCCTTCATCACGCAGAATATAGTATTGCTCATCGCTCAGACGCTGGCGCCACTCGCTGTCGCTGAGATAGAGTTTTTCCAGTGCGCTGGCAATGGTGCTGATACCTGAGCCAAATAATGCTAGCGCGCTTAACGCACCGCCTTGCAACCAGTTGCGTCGAGTCAGCTGTTGTCGAGCCATGGCGTCCTCCTGATTATTGTGCCTGTCTTCCTGTTCTATACGAATAGCGGTCTGATTTAGCTTTCAGTTTAGCGCCTGCAACGTAGAACGCGCTAATTTATCCCTGTTAATTAACACCATCGGGGTGCGGGATCGCCTGCTTTTTCAGCAGTAACTTGAGTTGCGAGACCAACCCGCCAATCAGTATTAATGCACAGCCAATCATCTCAGGCGTGGTCAGGTATTCTTCCAGCAACCACCAGCCACCAATCGCGGCAAAGACAGCCTCGAAACTTAAAATAATCGCCGCATGGGACGCCGGCGCGGTGCGCATTGCCACCACTTGCAGAGAGAACGCCATGCCACTTGACAGCACACCGACATAGAGCAACGCCACAGCGGCTCGCAGGACTGCCTGCCAATCCCAAACTTCGGTCAGTAACATCACCACACCACTGATTGCAGAGGCGACCACAAACTGAATAAACATCAGTCGGTAAACCGAGATCTCATTGGCACGCCGGCCGGTGTAGATAACATGTAGCGCCCAGACCACAGAGCTGACCAAAACCAGCAGGTCGCCATAGAGAAATTCATCACCCTTTATCTGGGCTAAAAAGTAGAGTCCCAGCAGTGACAGCATCACCCCCACCCAAGTCGGCCATTCGGTTTTATTGCCCAGCAGCAGTCCGATCAGCGGCACCAAAATAATGTAGACGCCGGTTAAAAAGCCCGCGCGGGCTACAGTCGTGTAGAGCAGGCCAGCCTGTTGCAACAGCATACCGACTGCCATCATCACTCCCAGCGCAACCGCCTTTTTGTCGACTGGCTGAATCTCCAGGACTTTTTTCGGTTTTTCCATCAGATACCAGATCGGGATAATGGCAATGGCGGCAATAACAAAGCGGCAGAAAACAAAGGTAACTGGCCCGATATGATCCATGCCAGTGCTTTGAAAGACAAACGCCAGCCCCCAGATAGCTGCTATCGCCACCAGTAATACATCGGCGCGCAAATCGGCTTTAACACTCATAGTTTTTTCTTATCGTTATTGGTGAAGGATTTTTTATTATTCTGGTTTTGCGGGCCGACGCTCTCGATCAACAGGCCTGGATAAACTGAACCATTAATTGCAGCGTTTCTTGACCGCGGTATTCATTGATATCCAACCGGTAAACACAGCGCACTGTCTGCGCCTGGTCATTGGGCCACTCTTGTATATCAACGTTAAAGCAGATCGCATCAATATTACGCGTCGGTTCAGAGTGCGGCGCGAGCACCA
This sequence comes from Porticoccaceae bacterium, assembly GCA_024644595.1. GTDB lineage: Bacteria > Pseudomonadota > Gammaproteobacteria > Pseudomonadales > Porticoccaceae > HTCC2207. The sequence goes on from JAHEHL010000003.1 coordinate 29,078, forward strand.
ACTTGAGGTGCTTTTCGCCGACGATACGCTGTTGTTTGATCAGGAACAAGCCTTCAAAACAGGGCTCGGGAAACAGCTGCCCCCAGGGGCCACTGTCACGCAATAATTCCGCGGTGTGCATCGACATTTCAGCGTTGTGCAGTTCGCCGTCGGTGACGAGTTTGGCCTGCAGATCATCGGCACTTAGAGACTGTTCCACCTGCTGCTGAAAGGCCTGCTCAAACTGCGCTAATTTGTCTTCTTCAAGGCTTAACCCGGCGGCCATGGCGTGGCCACCAAACTTGCTGATCAGACCGGGATGACGCGCGGCGACAGCGTCCAATGCATCACGGATATGCAATCCTGGAATCGAGCGCGATGAGCCTTTCAGTTGGCCATCGTCGGCGCGCGCAAAGGCAATTACCGGGCGATGAAATTTTTCTTTGATTCTCGATGCGAGCAATCCAACCACACCCTGATGCCATTCGGGCTGAAACAAACATAGCGCCGCCGGCACTTGGCCCTCGCTTGACAGGGGAATGGTTTCAACAATGGCCAATGCTTCGCGTTGCATATCCTGTTCGATTAGCTTGCGATCCTGGTTGAGTTCATCGAGCTCGCGGGCGGTGTCCAGCGCCTGTTGCGGGTTGTCGGTGAGCAAACACTGGATGCCGAGCGAGATATCATCGAGCCGACCAGCGGCATTTAGGCGTGGTCCGAGCGCAAAACCCAGATCTGTGGCGACCAGCCGATGTGGTAATTTGCCGGCAATAGTCAGCAACGCTTTAATTCCCGGTCGACAGTGGCCAGCGCGAATACGCAACAGCCCCTGATGCACCAGCGCGCGGTTAATCTGGTCGAGCGGCACCACATCGGCAACCGTACCCAGAGCAACCAGATCCAGCCAGTTGGCCATATTCGGTTCGGTGATGCTGTTGTCGGCAAACCAGTTGCTGTCGCGCAGTTGGCCGCGCAGGGCACTTAGCAGGTAAAAGGCTACACCGACCCCGGCGAGATTTTTACTTGGGAACTGACAGTCGGGTTGATTGGGGTTTACGATCGCAGCGGCGGCAGGCAGGGTCGCTGCGGGCAAGTGGTGGTCAGTGACAATAACCTGCATACCCAGACCATTTGCGTGCGCCACACCGTCGATGCTGGAGATGCCGTTGTCGACAGTGATCAACAACTGCGGTTGGCGCTGAATAGCGAGATCGACAATTTCTGGGGTCAGGCCGTAGCCGTAATCAAAGCGATTGGGCACCAAAAAGTCGACATGCTGATAACCCATAGCCCGCAGGGCCAGAATCATCAGGGCCGAACTGGTGGCACCATCGGCATCGAAGTCACCAATAATCAGAATACGCTGTTGTTCGACCAGCGCCTGGCGCAATATTGCCACCGCTTGATCGATGCCACGCATAGCATTGGGAGAAGGCAGGCAGGAGAGCTGACGTTGCAGCGCTGCCTGCTTGTGAATGCCACGGGCGAGAAAAATCCGCTGTAATAGCGGATCATAGGTCCCATCAAAATCACCGAGTTCGGGGTTAAATGCGCGCGCTTCAATTAGCATCGTAGATGGTGAATTCCTGACAGAGTCTGGCGACGCTGTAAATTGTGCTTAGATAAAACCGGAATTTTTACCGATCAGCCAGCTGACGCCGCCGAGAATCGCGATCACAACCCAAAGCACTGCCAGCAGCACTAGGCCGCGAAACGGCTTGCGCTCGGTGCTGTTGTAGCCGCTGTTAATCACCGAGCGGACGCGCTCGAGATCTTCTTCGGATAATTTATTTTCTTCACTCATTAGGGTGCTCTCTCAATTATTCAGGTTATTGCGCCGGTAGTGTTAGAAACCTGGCCACCTGCTCCGGCGACGGGTTCTCCAACCTGGGCACTGTGCCCAAACAGGGCTCGGCAATTCGTTGCTTTAGTGTATCAATATTTTCCTCGAGACGCGGCATATCTGGATCGAGAATATTGGCTACCCATCCGGCTATCTGCAGTCCGTCGCGCAGGATCGCCTCGCGGGTCAACAGCGCGTGATTGAGACAACCAAGGCGCATACCGACCACCATTATTACGGCGCAATTGAGTTCACGGGCCACATCGGCAAGTGTTTCCCGGGAATTAATTGGCACCCGCCAGCCACCCGCGCCTTCGACCAGTACCAGCTCGACGGGCAACAGCGATACACCGCGGCAGTAACCCACCAGGCGCGAGGCCGACAGCCTCACGCCAGCCTCGTCGGCCGCAATATGCGGAGCGATGGCCGGCTCAAGCGCGACCGGATTGACCTGTTGATAGGCGAGCTGATGAGTGGCTGCGGCCTGCAGTTGCAGTGCATCGGTATTCGTCAGGCCGTCGGCACCCTGCTCGCACCCTGCCGCTACCGGTTTCACCGCAGCAGTGCGCAGGCCCTGTAGAGCGGCAGCTGCCAGTACCCCGCAAGCGATGACTGTTTTGCCAACATCCGTGTCAGTGCCGGTAATAAATAACCACTGTTTTGCCATAATCCTGTTTCGCTGGTCCGTAAGATGCTATTTGATGGCGCGAATAGAAATAATTTCCCAGCTCGCCGGTAAGCTGTGCGGCGCGACACGGAACTGTTCATAGGCCGCATAGAGCGCTTTTAACTGTTGCTTGCCGGTCAATGTGCTCTGTTTTCCGGCGTTGTTATTGTGAGCGCCAACCTGTTTCAGTTCCATCAATAATTCACGCACCGAGCGGTGCTGTTGCACGCGCTGTTCGCTCACTAACTCGAGATCGCAAAAGCCGGCCTGCTGCAATGCAGCTTGCCAATCACTCAGCGCATAAAACCGATTGACGTGTACCCGGTCGTCGACCTGTTGCCATGCGCTGCGCAGCTCGGTCAATGTCTGCGGGCCAGGAATCACAATACTGATCCGTCCGCCGGGCTTCAGCACCCGATAGAGTTCGGCGCTCAAACGCGGCAGGTTTTCGCACCATTGCAGAGCGAAGTTGGAAAAAATAAGCTCCTGGGACTGATTCTGCAGAGGCAGATCCTCGGCATCGCCACACAGCCACTGGCCCTGTGGATTGTGCTCAGCAGCGTAGGCCAGCATCGCCGGTGACAGATCAATGCCGGTTATAGTCGCGTTCGGGAAACGCGCCTGAAGCTGACTACAGTGATAACCCGTGCCACAGCCGAGATCTATCACCTTGGTAAGCTGCGCCGGAGATGTGAGTGTGGTGGCAGATATGGGCGTCGGTGTGGTAAAAAGTTTCGCGATAGCCTGTTCGCCGACCTGATGTTGTAACTGTGCGGCGCGATCATAGAGCGCTGCCGCACGGCCAAATGAGTCGGCGATTTTGGCTTTGTCGAGCGCGTAGTGATGGCGAGCGAGAAACTCGCTAATCAATTCACTTACCTTCTCCGGCTGCGAAAGCTGGGGCAGGTGTCCAGCCCCCTCAATAATATGACAATCAATCAGACTGTTGAGTGCTGCAATGTTAGCGGCGCTGGCCGCGGGCACCAGCGCGTCATGGCGGCCAAACAATGCCAGGGTTGGACACTGCAATTGACTCAGCGCGATACTGTTATCCATCTCGCCTAACAGACGCAGCAAGTGCTCACCGCTATCGCGATCGATCTCGACCTGCAAACTCCGCAGCGCGCGCATCAATTGACGCTGTTGGCTATCGCCCTGCGCCTGCAGACCGACAAACCGCTTGAGGCAGCTGTTGTGGTCGTCACACCACGCCTCGATAAATTTGGCAAACTGTTGCGGATGCATAGCACTGACATACGCGTCATTGGCGGCAAAACACAGATTGCTGGACAGGGTTATCAAGCCTTCGACGCGCTGCGGATACCGCGCGGCAAAGCCGCTGGCAAGCATGCCGCCCAGTGATAGACCGATTAGATAGCAACGCGCTGGCAGTTGCTCCGCGAGCCATTGATGGAGTGCATTTTCACTGTAGTCGCTCAGCGGCGGCGATGAGCCAAAACCGGGCAAGTCGAGGGTCATAATATCCGCCGACTGCGATAGCCGCTGCGGCAGCGATTGCCAGATTTGACTGTCCATACCCCAACCATGCAGCAATACCATCGGCCGGGCATAAAGCCGCACGCCAGTGCAAGGATAGTATTTAGCCGCGCAAGATGGATTGGACATCAGTGGGACAACAGCGGCGTTCATTGGCCGCGACCGGGCAGATTGAGCTGATCCAGCGCGTCGATCAATTGATCAATCTGTTGTTCGCTGTGTTCCGCTGACAGTGTAATGCGCAGTCTGCCGGTGCCGGCAGGTACCGTCGGTGGCCGAATCGCACCGACCATAAAACCGGCGTCACGCAACTGCTGGCCAGCCTCCATAACCGCGCGATCATTATTAATCAACAGCGGCTGAATCGGTGTATCGGATGGCGCTAACAACATCCCTATCTGCGCAGCACCACGGCGGAAATGCCCAATTAGATGGGTTAATTTTTCTCGCCGCCAGTTTTCCTCACGCACCAGTTTCAGGCTGGCGAGGGTGGCGGCGGCAATGGCCGGTGGCAGTGCGGTGGTATAAATATAGCTGCGGGAAAACTGGATCAGGGTTTCGATCAGGGCTTCACTGCCAGCGATAAACGCGCCAAACGTGCCAAAGCTCTTGCCGAGGGTGCCCATCAGTACCGGCACTTGTTCGATGCTCAGATTGAGCTGCTCGACCAGACCGCCGCCGGTTGCACCGAGCACACCAAGGCCGTGCGCATCATCGACCATTAACCAGGCATCATAAGCCGCGGCTCGTTGACTGAGCTGTTGCAGCGGCGCAACATCGCCGTCCATGCTAAAGACGCCATCGGTGACAATCAGCTTGCGCGACGCACTGCTGTGTTCCAGACGTTGTTGTAAATGTTCGAGATCATTGTGTTTGTAACGCTGAAAATCGGCTTGAGAGAGACGCCCGCCGTCGAGGAGTGAGGCGTGATTGAGTTGGTCCTGGAGGATTAAATCACGGCGTCCGAGCAGCGCATTGATCGCCCCCAGGTTGGCCATATAGCCAGTCGAAAAAAGCAGTGCGCGCGGACGTCCAGTAAATTCGGCAAGCTGCTCTTCGAGTGCTTGATGGACGACTGAATGACCACTGATCAGATGAGATGCCCCACTGCCAGTGCCGTATTGATCGGCGGCTTGTTGCAGTGCGCGGCGAATATCGACGTGGCATGCAAGGCCGAGATAGTCATTGCTGCAAAAATTGAGCACGGCACGGCCATCCACCTGCAACGTTGGACCGCAGCCAGAGGCAATATTAACGCGGCTGCGGTAGAGGTGCTCGGCGCGACGCTGATCGAGTGCTGCTTGCAGAATGGCGTCCATAGAGCTCATCAGGCACTCTAACCGGCGCGATAAAACTGGGCGTCAGTTTTCGCCTCGAGCAGCGTTTGATGTAACTCGGCTTCCTGTTCGGCGTTGGTTTTGTCTACTTGATAGGGCTCTGGCTCAATACCCAGGCGCTCAAATAATTGCATATCCGAGTTGGCCTTGGGGTTGGGCGTGGTCAGCAGTTTGTCGCAATAGAAAATCGAGTTGGCACCGGCCATAAAAGCCATCGCTTGCATCTGCTCGTTCATCTCCTCGCGACCGGCGGAGAGGCGGACATAGGATTTTGGCATCATTAAACGGGCCACAGCGATGGTGCGAATAAACTCGAATGGATCGAGGTCTTGCTCTTCCGCCAGCGGCGTGCCGGCTACTTTGACCAGCATGTTAATCGGCACGGATTCGGGGTGATGCGGCAGATTGGCCAGCTCCATCAATAACCCGGCGCGATCTTTCTGTTCTTCGCCCATGCCAACAATGCCGCCGGCGCACACTTTCATGCCCGCATTGCGGACATGGGAGAGGGTCTCAAGCCGATCTTGATAGGTTCTGGTGGTAATCACCTCGCCATAGAATTCCTTCGAGGTGTCGAGGTTGTGGTTGTAATAATCGAGTCCGGCATCAGCCAGATGATCAGCCTGTTTTTCCGAGAGCATGCCCAAGGTCATACAGGTCTCCAAACCCAAGGCTTTGACCTCGCGGATCATTTTCGTCACTTTGGGAATATCGCGATCATGAGGCGAGCGCCAGGCTGCACCCATACAAAAGCGGCTTGAGCCGCTGGCCTTGGCGATTTTGGCCGCTTCGATCACGGCCTCTATTTCAAGCAGTTTTTCTTTTTCCAAGCCGGTGTCATAGCGCGCGCTCTGCGGGCAGTATTTGCAATCTTCGGGGCAGGCGCCAGTCTTGATCGACAGCAAGGTACTGAGTTGCACCTGGTTGGGGTTAAAGTGACGGCGGTGCACGACCTGAGCGTTAAATAACAGATCGTTAAAGGGCTGTTTGAACAATGCCAAAACCTGTTCGCGCGTCCAGTCGTGACGAATTTGGCTCTCTTCCTGAGCTGACATAGCGGGATCTCCCTGGTGGGTAAGTAGATCCGGCAATGATAAGGGCGCGGCCTTGACTGTCAACCATAATTTTTTATTACGGTTGACAGTGGTAAGCAGGTACGGTTTGGAAGTCCTCTGTTGTGCTCGGGATAACAGAGCAGTGCACGGCAAACAGCTATAGCGCAAATACTCTTACTGGAACACCATTTAATGCGGCATTGCCACTGGCCTGATCGACCAACTTATTGTCGGTTAGATCATTACAACTGACACCCTCTTGCTGAGATGCAATTTCCAGACTGACGCCTGTGCGCCGGTGTCCCCAGCCATGGGGCAGACTGACCACGCCGGGCATCACTTCGTCGCTCGACAAAACCTGTGTTTCGACTGCACCCACTCGCGACTCGATACGCACCTGAGCCTGGTCATGGAGTTGGCGTGCGGCCAGATCATCTGGATGCATCAGCAACTGCCAGCGCGGTTTGCCTTTAACCAGACGGTGGGAGTTGTGCATCCAAGAATTGTTGCTGCGAATATGGCGGCGGCCAATCAGCAGTAACTGATCTTTTTCAGTCGGCTCACCCATCTTCGCCAAGCGATCAATATCCTTCGATAAGTAGTCTGCCAGCAAATGAATTTTGCCGTCTTGAGTGCAGAGTCGCTCGGTCAGACTTGGCTGCAGTGGGCCAATGTCCAAGCCGTGGGGATGCTGTTTGATTTTATCGAGGCTCAGGGCAAGTTCGTGGCCAGCGTTTGCGCCATAGGGTCCGCGCTGGATACCCATATCGATCAGCTGGTCTGGCGGGGGCAACACTTTGATCTGCATACCTTTGCGGGCCGCAATCGCGAGGCCCAGTTGATTGAATATCTCCCAGTCGTGCTTGCTGTTGACGGGTGGCTGGAAAACCGCTTCATTAAAACGTGTAGTGTTGTGCACCGCGAGGCGATGAAAGGCAAGATCGTAATGATCGTGTTCCAGCGCACTGGTCGGGGGCAAGATGATGTCGGCATGCTGGGTGGTTTCATTGATATAAAAATCGATGCAAACCATAAAGTCGAGAGCACTGAGCGCAGCGTCCATCTGCTGACCATTTGGTGCCGAGAGCACCGGGTTGCCGGCGGTAGTGATCAGGGCGCGGATCTGCCCTTCCCCTTCGGTGAGTATCTCTTCGGCCATCACTGTGCTTGGTAGCTCGCCAGCAAATTCAGGCAGGCCACTGACGCGACTGTGGAAAGCGGCGAAGTGGCCGGCACCGGATTCGCCCGGTTTGATATAGCCAAATGCGGGAGATGGCAACAGCATGCCGCCGCGCACATCTAATGAGTGAGTGAGAATGTTAATGATCTGAATCGCCCACTGGCAAAGCGTACCAAAGACCTGCACCGAGACCCCCATGCGGCCATAGCAGACGGCACCTTCAATGGTGGCCATATCCCTGGCTAGCTGACGGACTTGCTCGGCGGCGATGCCGGTGCGTTGCTCGGCCAGCTCGGGCGTAAAAGGTTGACAGATTTCACCAATCTGGTCGAGTCCGACCAACAGCTCGGCCAAGTGACCAGTTGCAATCAGATCTTCTGCGAAGAGTGTGTGGATCATTGCCATTAACAGATAGGCATCAGTGCCCGGCCGGATAAACAGATGTTGGTCGGCAATTTCAGCGGTTTCCGAACGCCGTGGGTCGATGACAATAAAGCGGCCTCCGCGCTGCTGGATGGCCTTTAAGCGTTTCGGCACATCGGGCACGGTCATAATGCTGCCATTAGAGGCCAGCGGGTTGCCGCCGATAATCAGCATATACTGGGTATGGTCGATATCCGGTACCGGTATCAGCGACTGGTGGCCATACAGTGTGTACGAGGTCAGATGATGGGGTAGCTGGTCGAGACTGGTGGCGGAGAAATGCATTTTGCTCTGCACCGCTTTACGCAAAACGCTGGCATGAGTCATGCTGCCATAGTTGTGCACATTTGGGTTGCCAGCATAGAACGCGACGGAGTCGGCGCCGTGCTCTTGTTGGACTGCGACCAGTTTGTCGGCGACGCTTGCAAAGGCTTCTTCCCAGCTAATTTTTTCCCACCTATCGCCCACTCGCTTGACCGGCTCGCGCAGGCGGTCGGGGTCAGTGTAAATATCTTGCATGGCCGTGCCTTTGGGGCAGATATAGCCACGACTGAGTGGATCTTGCTTGTCACCTTTAATCGACAGAACCTGGTCGCCCTGAGTTTTGATTTCAAGGCCGCAGATGGCTTCACAGAGGTTGCAGGCGCGATAGTGGGTTTTGATTTCAGCGGGCATCTTTACTCTCCGGTATTTGGTGCCGAACTTGTTGGAATATTTTTGACGTGGAGAACATAGTAACTGATTGCTGGGAGTGCGGCTATTTGGTTGCGGGCGGAGCGTGTCATCGTGATCGAGGGACCTTGCCTAAAGAAATCCCTCGGCGGTGCGTGGGATGATATTTTCAAGTCTCGCGAGAGAGTGATGGCTCTGCCGGCAGCTGCCAGTCGATTGGGGGCTGATGATGCTGCTGGAGGTAATTATTGGTGGCTGAAAAGTGTTTGCAGCCAAAAAATCCTCGATATGCGGAGAGCGGCGATGGATGCACGGAGCTCAATACCAAGTGGCGAGAACGATCTATAAATGCGCCTTTTTTCTGTGCATAGCTGCCCCAGAGTAAAAAGACGAGGCCTTGACGCTGATCATTTAGCACCCGGATTGCCTGGTCGGTAAACTGCTCCCAGCCTTTGCCTTGATGGGCTCCGGCATTGCCCGCTTCCACTGTCAGGGTGGCATTGAGCAACAGTACTCCCTGTTGCGCCCAACTGCTCAGGCAGCCGTGGTTGGGTTGCACAATGCCCAGGTCGCTCTCCAGTTCTTTGTACATATTTGCCAATGACGGCGGTACTCTAATACCGGGCAAGACCGAAAAGCACAGGCCATGTGCTTGATGGGGACCATGGTAGGGGTCCTGGCCGAGAATCACGACCCGCACTTGATCGAAGGGAGTGCTGTCAAAGGCAGCGAACCACTGCGACCCCGGCGGGTAAATCACTTTTCCAGCGGCTCGCTGCTGCTGCAGGAATTCACGCAACCGTTTCATATAGGGTTGCTCAAATTGATCACCCAGGACCTCACACCAGCTGGGGTGCAATTTAATTTTTTCTCGATCGCCCATTTCCATCTCGCAGTGCTGTTTCAGTTGAAAACTCCTACTTCCGAATGTCGCTGAATGTTACCATAGTCGTCCATGCAACCTGTCTCCACTCTCAATATCTGGCGCCTCACTTGGCCGACTATGGTCAGCAATATTCTGTATATGCTGATGGGTGTTGCCGTGCTAAAAATTGCCGGAACCATGGGCGCCGATGCGGTCGCTGCGGTAACTACTGGCCAGCGCCTCTATTTTGTTTTGCATGCGGTGATGATGGGGCTTTGCAGTGGCACCACTGCGATGGTCGGACGCTATTGGGGCGCGGGCGATAAAGAGAGGGCAGGACGTTTTGCCGCGCTCTCAGTTATTGTCTTTCTGGTCGATGGCATGCTGCTCTCGTGGCTTGCAATTCCCTTTCTCGATCATCTGGTTGGCATATTCGGCCTTACCAGCGAGGCCCATGCACTGGCGATTGAATTTACTTTTTGGACCGCACTCTATGCCCCGGCGCTGTTGGTGACGCTGGTTTTCAATATGTCATTTCGCGCGATCGGCAATGCCAAAATGCCGCTGTGGACGTCATTGATTGGCTGCACATCGAGTGTTGTTTTCGGCGCTGCTCTGACCTTTGGCTGGGCTGGGCTGCCGGAACTGGGGCTCGCGGGTCTGGCAGTGGGCAGCGGTATTGCTATGACCTTGACTATTGCAGCGTTTGTGTCGTTTTGGGCTCTCGGCTGGTGCGCATTCAAACCCTATAATCCGTTTCCCGGCTTTGTCACTAACGGCAAGAGATTAGTCGATATCGGTATGCCCGCCGCTTTTGAGCAGGCGTTTTTCCAAGGCGGGATGATTATTTTTATGGTGTTCCTCGCCAGCTATGGCAATGCGCCTTTTGCCGCCTATGGCATTGGCTTGTCAATTCTCGGGCTGATTATTGTCGTCGCAATCAGCTTTTCGATTTCTGCCGCGACGCTGGTCAGTCAGCATCTCGGCGCCGGTGACCTGCGCGGAGCCTATGATGCCGGATGGCGCACCATGCGCACCTGTGTCTATCTGATGCTGTGCAGCAGTCTGTTTTTGGCGTTTTATGCCGAGGAGATTGCCCGCTTTATGATCGACGACCCGGAAGTAATCGGGCATATGATCGACCTCACTTATATTCTCTGCTTTAGCCTGCCATTTATGGGTATAGAGTTCAGCATGGCGGGTTCGCTTCGTGGTGCGGGTGATACACGTTTTCCAATGATGGTAACCATATCAAGCATTGTTCTGACACGAATACTGATCCCTCTGATCCTGGTTAAAATGGGCGCCGATGTATTTTGGCTCTACACTACTTCATTGATGGATTTTTCATTAAAGTCAGGTCTGAATATGTGGCGCTTTCGTAAGAAAGGCTGGCTCTACAACAAATCTTTTGTCAACAATCCAACGGGTTAATTTTAACAATGTCTCACACCAAACCAGCTCTGCTTCCAAATCGTCAATATGATCTTCAAATTGCCTACTGGCTGCTGGCCTGTGCCGCGGTTATCTTTGGCATGATTCTGCTCGGCGGTGTCACGCGCCTGACCAGCTCGGGTCTGTCTATGGTGGAATGGAAACCTCTGATCGGGATTATCCCACCGCTCTCTGAAACAGACTGGCAGGAGATGTTCCTCAAATATCAACAGTTCCCGGAATATCAGAAAGTCAATCTGGGTATGACCTTGGAAGAGTTTAAGCCGATCTTTATGTATGAATATCTGCATCGCGTATTGGGCAGATTTATCGGCATTATTTTTGTCCTGCCGTTTCTGTTTTTCTATTTTACCAAACGCATCAAGGCGGGTCTGACACCTAAACTTGTGCTGATGTTACTGCTTGGCGGCAGCCAAGGCTTGCTTGGCTGGTATATGGTAAAGAGCGGCCTGATCGATAACCCGCGAGTCAGTCAGTATCGACTCACTGCGCACTTGGGTACCGCGGTATTTATTTACGGCTTTATTTTATGGACTGCTTTTGGACTTCTGGTCAAACCCAAATCGCAGCACAGTGGGCTCAATACTTTTTCCTATGTTCTGAGCACGTTGATTTTCCTGATGATTCTCTCCGGTGGTCTGGTGGCAGGTACCCATGCGGGGCATGCCTACGCCACCTGGCCGCTGATGGGCGACAGCTTTATTCCCGCCGGGCTCTACAGTTTGCAACCGGCCTGGCTTTCAGCATTTGAAGATATCACCACGATTCAGTTTAACCATCGCATGTTCGCCTATCTTATTGTGGTGTTGGTACTAACCTTTGCTTTCAAGGCACTGAAGAAAGATATCTCTAAACCGCTGAAGATCGCTGTGTGGGCACTGCTCGGCCTGCTCGCAATGCAGGTTACGCTGGGGATCAGCACCCTGCTGTTTTATGTTCCTGTTCCGGTTGCTGCCGCACACCAGGTTGGCGCTGTCGCGCTGTTGAGTGCGTCACTGTTCATTAGCCACTGGCTCTATGTGAGCAAGAACCTGGGCAATCAAGATTAACCTTTTTAACCTTTTAAAACTTTGGAGTTTAACCATGAAAATACTGTCTGTAACGATCCTTGCGGCCGCACTGTCTGTGGCGTCTTTTAGCGTATTTGCCGGCGACCCTGAAGCGGGCAAAGCGAAGTCACGTACCTGTGCCGGCTGTCACGGTGCAAACGGAATCAGCAACAGTCCAATGTGGCCTAATCTGGCCGGGCAGAAAGAAGCTTATCTGGCTGGTGCGTTGCAGATGTATAAAGATGGGCGTCGCGCCAATGCGATGATGGCGCCCATGGCCAAGGGGTTGTCTGATACCGATATCGCTAATCTCGCGGCTTACTATTCCAGCTTAAAGTAATCGGCAACGTTGATCGCCCTGAAAAAGCACAGTATAAAAAAGGATCCCTTGCCGACTGGCTGGGGTCCTTTTTAGCATCTAAGAAAAGCGCAAAATATTAAAAACATCTCTGTTTGTTTTATTTAAAGCATGTATAGTGACATGCAAATAATAGAAAGACTAAGTCAGTCCATCCACGACTGACTTGTTACAGGAGCTCCCCCGCCAATGGCCGCAAAGTCCAGATGCATTATTATCGGCGCCAGTCATGCAGCAGCTCAGCTCGCTCCGACGTTACGCCAGCAGGGATGGACCGGTTCCATCTCGATGATTTCCAATGAATACTCCCTGCCCTATCATCGGCCACCTCTATCCAAAGATTACCTGGCCGGTGCGAAAAATGCCGAGCAAATCCTCATTCGCCCTGCGGCGGTTTACAATAAATGCGGTGTAGGCATCACCATGGGCGTGACTGCGGCGACCATTGATCGCCGCAACAAACAGTTGCAGCTCGAAGATGGCATGACCATGGACTACGACAAGTTGGTGCTGACCACTGGCGCCCGAGTGCGAAAAATTGATATTCCAGGTGTGGATTTAGATGGCGTATTTTATTTGCGCGATCTCAACGATGCCCAACAAATCAAACTGTCCACCGGCGCCAATAAACGCGCCGTCATCATTGGCGGTGGTTATATTGGTCTCGAAACCGCTTCTGCACTGCGCAAGCTCGGCATGCAGGTCACCGTGCTCGAAGCCATGCCGCGTATTCTGCAGCGTGTCACTGCACCCGAGGTGGCCGCCTTTTACGCCCGCATTCACAAAGAAGAAGGCGTCGAGATTGTTGCCGATGTGCAAGCCATCAGCATCAGCGGCGACAAGCAGGTGGAATCGGTGCAGTGCCACAACGGCACTGAGTATAAAGCCGATCTCGTCATTATCGGCGTCGGCGTAATACCCAATACAGCACTTGCCGAACAGGCTGGCCTGACGATCGACAATGGCATAGTCGTGGATGAATACGCCCGCACCAGCGACGAAAATATTCTAGCCGCTGGCGACTGCACTTCCCATTACAATCCAATCTATCAGCGCCATCTGCGCCTCGAGTCGGTGCAAAATGCCCTCGACCAAGCCACAGTGGCGGCCAGTACGATTTGCGGAAATCTCAAGCCTTACTCAGCACTGCCTTGGTTCTGGTCTGATCAATATGATCTCAAACTGCAGATCGCTGGCCTCTCCCAAGGCTATACCGACGTGGTGGTACGCGGGGATATTGAGGGCAGTCGAAGTTTTGCAGCCTTTTATATGCGCGAGGGTAAATTATTGGCGGTAGATGCGGTCAATCGACCACAGGACTTTATGGTCGGCAAGCGACTTATATTGCAGGGCAATCAGATTGATCCAGGACAACTGGCAGATGACAACCTGCCGTTAAAAACCTTATTAGCCAGTTAACGATTACTTTTACGACTTTTTATATTGCTTATTAGCGGAGTTCAGTTATGCCCAGAGTCACTTACATCCAGGCCGATGGCCAAGCACAGGAAATCAATCTGGAGGCCGGCAGCAGCCTGATGCAAGGAGCCGTTGACAATATGATCGACGGCATTGTCGCCGAGTGCGGTGGCTCGTGTAGCTGCGCCACCTGCCACTGCTATATAGACGCGGATTGGGTCGATAAAATCGAACCTGCCGGTGAGATGGAAACCGATTTGCTCGACTGTGTCAGTGAGCCTAAAGACAATAGTCGCCTTTCCTGCCAGATTAAGGTCACCGACAGCCTCGACGGTCTTGTAGTGCATTTACCAGCAACCCAATTTTAATGATTCCAATGTCCCAACCACAGAGCCCGGTCTCTTGCGGTTGGGATAACCTGTAATACTTATCGCGTCCCCTTCACCTGTGATCTCGAACAACAGCGAGAGACCTCAGGAAGCGTTAGAAAGACTCCTTGCAACCTTACTCTGTCACGCCAATAGCCACTTGCAGAACAACCGCCCAAACCAAGATATACCCCTCGCCTAAAAGCATTGCAAAACCTGGCCGCAAAACCATCCAACTTGTTTGTTTTTTTTAAACAGACGCGGTATAGTTTCCCAATCTCAATACTAATTATAAAAAAGGGGCACCTCTATGCCATACAGCACCGAATTTCTGCTTTCAGCTTACCGTACGATGAAAACTATCCGTGAGTTCGAAGAGCGTTGCGTTAAAGAATTTGAAGGGGGCAATATCCCCGGATTTACCCATGTTTCCAATGGTCAAGAAGCCATCGCCGTAGCCGCCTGTATCGATCTCAGTGACAAAGATATTATCGGCAGCACCCACCGCGGTCACGGCCACTGCATCGCTAAAGGCTGCGACGTTGGCGGCATGATGAAAGAGATCATGGGGCGAGCCACCGGCCTCTGCAAAGGCAAGGGCGGCTCCATGCATATCGCCGATATCGACAAAGGCATGCTCGGTGCCAACGCCATTGTTGGCGGCGGTCCGCCACTGGTCAACGGTGCCGCTCTGGCAGCCAAGACGCTCGGCACTAAAAATGTCGCTCTGTCATTTAACGGTGACGGCAGCGCCAATCAGGGCACCGTTTTTGAAGCCATGAATTTGGCCGTGGTGTTGAAATTACCGCATGTTTTTGTCTACGAAAACAATGGCTATGCTGAAGGTACTGCCGCCAACTATGGCGTGGGCTCAAACAGCCTAACCGATCGCAACGCCGGCTTTGGCATGCCTGCCGAGTGCGTTGACGGATTGGATTTCTTTGCCACCTATGAAGCACTAAAAACCGCCACTGAGCGCGCCCGAAATGGGGGTGGCCCAACGGCTATCGAAGCAATGTGTGTGCGCTTTGACGGCCACTTTATTGGTGATCCACAACTCTATCGCGGAAAAGACGAAATCAAAAACGCGCGCAAGAATCAGGACTGCTTAAAGATATTCCGCGAGCGAGTCATTGCTGAAGGTTGGCTGAAAGCTGCGGAGATGAACGCCATCGATAAAGAGGTGATGGCTGAAATTGAAACCTCCGTTGTCGATGCCCTGGCGGCACCGCATCCAGATCCCGCCACGGACCTTATGTCCGATGTCTACTGCTCATACTAAGGATACTGACATGACGAATCATTCTAACAATCCCGCTATTGGCGGCAAGACGTCGATGAAGACGATCCGCGAAGCTATTAACGATGCGCTACGTGAAGAAATGCGCCGCGACCCAACCGTGATCATTCTCGGTGAGGAAGTCTCTGGTGGTGCCGGTTGCGACGGTGAAGACGATGCCTACGGCGGCGTTTTTGGTGTCACCAAAGGCCTGATGCCTGAGTTTGGGCGCGAGCGCGTTATCGATACACCGATTAGTGAAGCAGCCATTATTGGCGCTGCTGCTGGCGCTGCCAACAATGGACTGCGCCCAGTTGCGGAACTGATGTTCTTCGACTTTATCGGCGTCTCCTTTGATCAGATCTTCAATCAGGCAGCCAAATTTCGCTATATGTTCGGTGGCAAGTCAAAGACCCCCATGGTTATTCGCGGCACTGTCGGTGGCGGTTGGCGGGCAGGCGCTCAGCACTCCAGCATGCTCCATTCCATCGTCACTCATATCGCCGGCCTGAAAGTCGTTATGCCGGCCAACGCCTATGACGCCAAAGGCCTTATGGTGCAGGCAATTCGCGACGATGATCCGGTTATCTTTCTAGAACACAAAGTCATGTATGACATTGCCTGTGAAGTGCCCGACGAACAGTACAGCATTCCCTTTGGCGAAGCGTCATTTCCGCGCCAAGGCAACGATGTCACCATCGTCGCGATTTCCAACATGGTCACCCATGCGATAACGGTTGCTGACATTCTCGCTGAAGAAGGTATTGGCTGTGATGTTATCGACCCACGCACAGTATCACCACTGGATCATGAAGCCATTCTTGAGAGCGTTGAAGTCACGGGTCGCCTGGTCATTATTGACGAGGGCAATCCGCGCTGCGGCTTGGCCACAGATATTGCTGGCATAGTTGCCGAGCACGGCTTCTACAGTCTCAAAGCGCCGATTCTCACCGTTACGGCACCGCACACACCAGTGCCATTTGCCCCTGAACTGGAAGATGCCTATCTGCCTAGCGCCGAGAAGTTGATGGTCGCCGTTCGGGAAGTACTTGCCGCGGGCCGATCGGGAGCATAGTTATGACAACAGAAATCAAGCCGATCAATATGCCCAAGTGGGGCATGGAGATGTCTGAAGGTGATATCAACGCCTGGTATTTCGCTGTCGGCGATAAGGTTAATGCTGGCGATGATCTAGTTGATATAGAAACCAGCAAGATTATCAATACCGTCACCGCATCCAGCAGCGGAATTCTCAGGGCAATTATCGGTGCTCAGGGCGAAACCCATGCCGTTGGCGCACTGCTTGGTGTTATCGCCAGCGCGGAGACTAGCGACGCTGACATAGAGACGTTTATTGCGCTACATACCAATGCCGCACCCAAGTCTGAGCCTGAAGCAGCTCCTGAAGTAGTCTTGACTGAAGCAGCACCTGCGCCTATTGCAGCACCGCAGGTGTCCAGTAGCGCGAGTAAACTGGCCGAAGGTCAAGACGACAGTCTTGTCGCCGCATCACCCGTCGCGCGCCGTCTGGCCGCGGAATACGCCGTTAACCTGAACAATATTACAGGTACTGGTCGTCATGGCCGTGTCTCGAAGGGCGATCTCGAAGCCGCTGTCGTTGCAGCCGGCGGCCGTCTAATCGGCAATACCAGTAACACCAAGGGTTCAGGTGTAGCTCAATACGGCGATGACAGCCATGTCAAAGCCACGCCAGTTGCCCGCCGCCTAGCGACTCAGCTTGGTATTAACCTGCTCGAATGTCGCGTCAGCGGCGATCGCGGTCGGGTCTGCAAAGCGGATGTCGACGCCGTCGCGGCACTGAAACAAATACCGCTGGCACAAACAGATAGCAGAGCCACAGCCGGCACCGGCAACACTGCCGTTGAGTCTCAGTCGATCAGCGGCATGCGCAAAACCATAGCCGCACGACTGCAGTCATCGAAGCAAACCGCACCCCATTTTCGTGTCCATATAGACGCGGAAATCGATGCCCTGCTTGAGGTGCGCGAGCAGATTAATCACAGCAACAGCGACGCCAAAGTGTCAGTCAATGACTTTATCGTTAAAGCCTGTGCCAGTGCCCTGATGAAGGTCCCTGCGTTGAATGTTCAATTCGACGGCGAACAACTGAGCTATTTTAGCAATGCCGATATCTCGGTTGCCGTAGCCATAGATGATGGCTTGATTACGCCCATAGTCACCGGCGCCAATCACAAAGGCCTGGCCGACATTTCCAATACCATTCGCGATCTGGCCACCAGAGCCAAGCTCGGTCGACTCAAACCAGACGAATTTCAGGGTGGCAGTTTCTGTATTTCCAACCTCGGTATGTATGGCATCAAGCAGTTTGACGCCATTATCAACCCGCCTCAGGGCGCTATTTTGGCTGTCGGTACCGGTGAGCAGCGCCCTGTGGTCAAAGACGGGACGCTGGCAGTAGCAACGGTTATGAGCCTCTGTTTATCCAGTGATCATCGCATTATCGATGGTGCGGTTGCGGCGCAATTTATGTCTGTTCTCAAAGGTTATTTAGAGCAGCCGGCCACCATGCTAGGTTAATGGAGCAACCATAAATTGACTACGCAACAATTTGACTTAATGGTCGTAGGCGGCGGTCCCGGCGGCTATGTGGCCGCTATTCGCGCCGCTCAACTGGGTTTCAAAACCGCTCTGGTGGAGAAACAGCACCTGGGTGGCGTGTGCCTAAACTGGGGCTGTATTCCCACCAAGGCACTGCTCCGCGGCGCCGATATCGCGCATACATTGAAGGAAGCAGAGCGCTTCGGTTTTACCTTCGACAACCTCAGCTTTGACATCAAAAAGCTAGTTCAGCACAGTCGTTCAGTGGCCGGTAAGCTTACCCAGGGCGTGGCGTATCTGATGCAAAAAAATGGTGTCACCGTGATTGATGGCACCGCCAGTCTGGCCGACAAGTGCCTACTGGACGTCGATCACAACGGTACTATCACCCAATACAGAGCCACCCATATTATTCTCGCTACCGGTGCCCGAGCGCGAAATCTACCGAGTATCAAAATCGATGGCGACTCTGTCTGGGGCGCCCGCGAAGCCATGACTCCAACCGCTCTGCCGCGCACGCTTCTAGTGATTGGCGCTGGTGCAATCGGTGTCGAATTTGCCAGCCTCTACAATGATCTCGGCACGGATGTAACGCTTGTTGAAGTGGAAAATCGCATCACCCCCGCTGAGGACAGTGATATCTCGGCCCTCGCCGAAAAAGCCTTTAAGCAGCGCGGTATCAAAGTGTTGACCAACAGCATTGTTCAGTCCCTGGATAACTCGGGTGCGAACACAGTTGCGCTGATTAGCGGATCCGAGGGCCAACAACATCTTGAATTCGATCAGGTGATTCTCGCCGTCGGTATTACCGGCAATATTGAGAACATGGGCCTTGAACGCTTAAACGTCGCCAGCCAACGCGGTTTCCTGCAAACCGATGGCTTTGGCAAAACCAATCTCGCCGGCCTCTATGCTATAGGCGACGTTGCAGGTCCACCCTGGCTAGCCCACAAGGCCAGTCACGAAGCGGTTATCTGCGTTGAGAAAATTGCCGGCGTCGAGGGTGTTAAACCACTGAATAAAGATCAGATTCCGGGCTGTACCTACTGCCGGCCACAGATTGCCAGTGTCGGTCTCACCGAAGCCCAGGCCAAAGCCGCCGGACACAGTATTCGTGTCGGGCGCTTTAACCTCAATGCTAACGGCAAAGCCCTGGCCATCAATGAAGCTGAAGGACTGGTTAAAACCGTCTTCGACGAGCATTCCGGTGAGTTACTCGGCGCCCATATGATTGGCCCTGAAGTCACTGAACAGATTCAGGGCTTCGGCATAGCACAGCAACTTGAAGCCACTGAACATGAACTGGCCCAGAGTATTTTTGCCCACCCCACCGTGTCTGAAAGCATGCATGAAGCTGTTCTCGACAGTCTCGGCATCGCACTACATCAGTAGAGTTTATCTATGAGCAATCAATTACCCATCCATGAAGGCCTTTTTACCTGGCCCTCGACCAAGCCACAGCTCTTGGGCAGCCGTTGCGTAAACTGTGCAGAAACCGCTTTTCCAGCCCAGCCTGACTGTCGCAACTGTGGCTCTCGCGAGACCAACATTGTTGAACTAGGTGATCGCGGCACGCTGTGGACCTGGACCATTCAGACCTTTATGCCCAAAGCCCCCTACCACAGCGACGAGACCGCAGAGACCTTTAAGCCCTACGGTGTAGGTTATGTCGAAATGCCCGGTGGCGTCCGTGTCGAGTCGCGCCTGCTGCCCAGCAAGCCTGACGAGTTAAAGATCGGCATGCCCATGCAGCTCGAAATTATTCCCTTTCGCACAAACCATACAGGCGACCAAATAATGACCTTTCGTTTTAGCCCAGTGGCGGAGGCATAGAGCATGGATGTAGCCATTATCGGTATAGGACTCCATCGCTTTGGTCGCTCCCCGGATATGTCCGGCATGCAACAAGGGGCTTCCGCCGTTCGCGCAGCCCTAGCCGATGCCGGACTCTCCTGGTCAGATATGCAATTTGCCTACGGTGGCAGCCAGGATGCCGGCAATGCCGATACGCTGGTTAACGAGCTGGGACTGACCGGCCTGCAATTTACCAATATCTGGAATGGTTGCGCCACCGGTGGCAGTTCACTGCACGCCGCGTACAGTGCGATAAAATCTGGCGAATACGATGTCGGCGTAGTGGTGGGTTTTGATAAACATCCACGGGGTGCCTTTAACCCCAAACCGGCAGACTGGGGTATCGACGAATGGTATGGCGAAACCGGCATGATGCTGACGACCCAGTTCTTCGCGCTGAAAACCCAACGTTATATGCACGAACATGGGATCACTGAAGAATCCTTGATTCGCGTATCGGAAAAAGCTTTTAAGAATGGCTCGCTGACACCCACAGCCTGGCGCCAGCAAGCACTGAGCTACGACGAAATCGCCAACTCAGCCATGATCAGCGACCCGCTGCGAAAATTTATGTTCTGCAGCCCCGCCGAAGGAGGCGCCGCACTGATTATCTGTAATGCCGACAAAGCGCACCTCTACAGCAGCAAACCGCTATTCCTAAAAACTGCCGTCGTGCGCACCCGCCACTACGGCAGCTTCGAAGTCTTTGCCCCCTCTCAGGCCATGAAAGTGGCAGATGCGCCCACGGTGACCGCATCCAAGGCAGCCTTTGAGCTTGCTGGAATCGGCCCCGAAGATATCGACGTCATGCAGCTGCAAGACACCGACAGCGGCACCGAAATCATCCATATGGCCGAGAATGGTTTCTGCGAACACGGCGAGCAAGAAAAACTATTGCGCGAAGGGGCCACCGACATCAACGGCTCTATGCCAATCAATACCGACGGCGGCTGTCTCGCCAATGGCGAACCTGTGGGCGCATCAGGGCTGCGCCAAGTCTACGAAATCTGTGTGCAGTTGCGCGGCGAAGGTGGCGCGCGACAGGTGCCAAATAATCCCAAGGTCGGTTACACCCATGTCTATGGTGCCCCCGGCCTCAGTGGCGTCAACATCATTAGTAAATAATTAGAAAAATAAGCAGGAGTTTGTCCATGACCGATTTAATCAACGTAAAGCAGCAGGGCGACGAGCGCTGCGAAGGCATTAGCTACCAAGATCTCCTCAATGAGGAAACCATTGAAGTCCCGGCCTACTTACGCGAAAACACCAACCCCTACATGGGTGATGACGACATCAGTGTCGATCGTTGGATCTCCCGCGACTTTCACGAGCAAGAGAAAGCAAAGCTGTGGCCCAAAGTTTGGCAGATGACCTGTCGCGAAGAAGATATTCCCGAAGTCGGCGACCACCATATATATGAGATCGTCGACCAATCGATTATTGTTACCCGCACCGGCGAAAATGAATTTAAAGGCTTTATCAATTCCTGCCTGCACCGCGGCCGCATCCTCCGCGACTGCGACGGCCATGCCGAAGAATTTGTCTGCCCCTTCCACGGCGCAACCTGGGATCTTAACGGCGAGTTTAAAGGTATCCCCTGCAAATGGGACTTTAACCATCTAGATGAAAAAGATATGAGCCTGCCACAGGTGCAAATTGGTACCTGGGGTGGCTTTATCTTTATAAACTTTGATGAGAACTGTGTGCCCCTGGAAGACTACCTCAACCCGCTGCCAGATCATTTTTCACGCTTCCCACTACACGACTACTACAAAGGCGCCCATGTTCAGCGCGTTGTTCAATGCAACTGGAAAGTCGGTGCCGAAGCCTTTATGGAGTCATTCCATACCCTCGAAACCCACAGCGAAATTCTGACCTTTACCGGCGACGCCAATTCCCAGTACGACACCTTTGGCGATCATATCAGCCGCTCTGTCACGCCAATGGGTATAGCCAGCCCCCACCTGCCAAACGTCACTGAAGCAGAAACCATGCGCGATATTCTTGAACTCTCCGGACGCATGGCAACCGACAGCGCCGAGGGTCACGAAATGCCCGAGGGACTCACCGCACGGACCTATGTAGCCGAGACCAACCGTGAAATGTTCAGCGAAATTATCGGCGAGTCACTGGATCACGCCACTCAGTCCGAACTGGAGGATGCGATACTTTATATGCTGTTTCCCAACACTCAGGTGTGGACTGGCTACCATGGCAATATTGTCTATCGCTTCCTGCCTAACGGTGACGACCATAATAGCTGCATCTTCGAAACCATGATTCTGATGCGCTATCCAAAGGGCACAAAAAAACCAGATCCGGCAGAGAAAAATATCTTACGTCCAGATCAGGCCTTTAGTGAAGCCCCGGAAATAGGTGGCCTCGGTCCAGTATTTGATCAGGATGACAGCAATATGGCCGCTGTACAAAAGGGCATGATTGCCTCGAAAAAAGGCGCCGTCAGTCTAGCCAGTTACCAGGAGAGCCGCATTCGTCACCTGCACCAAAGCATTGACAAGTACCTAAAAGCCTAATGGCGTTTACTGCCGGGTATCAGATTATCTGAACCCGGCATTTCTTTGTCCCTGTGCCAGTAATCCTTAACCGCTTTGACCTTTTCAGACAGACTCGAGACCTCTATGACCACCACAGACTCATTAATTGCCGCCATCGACATCACCGACAACCGCAGTGTAGCTGTCAGTCTAGAGGGGAAGAATATTCTTATCTGCAAGGCCAACGGGGAATATTACGCCGTGGACAATCAGTGTACTCATCAGCGCACGGAACTCACCAAAGGTCGTATCAGAAACTGTTATCTCTCCTGCCCACTCCACGGCGTGCGCTTTGATCTGCGCACGGGAAAACCCCTGGGAGAACTCACCAGAGTGGCGCTTAAAACCTATCCTGTCAGTGTCGCCGACGATGGCAACCTACACCTAGAATTGGATTAATCATGAAAACCAATCGCCAAGTTGTGCTTGCCTCTTATGTCACCGATGCCGCTAAACCAGAAAACTTTGCCCTATCCGAAGGTCCTGTTCCAGAGGTGGAAGAAGGACAATTTCTATTGCGAAACCGGTATTTCTCAATGGAGCCGGCGATCCGCGGCTGGGTTGATGGTAAAGCCAACTACTTCGAACCCATCCCCATCGGTGGTGTGATACGCGGCCCCTCTGTGGGACAGGTGATCAAATCCCGCAACGCAGACTTTGCCGAAGGCGAATTTGTCTACGCCCTCAATCAGTGGGAAGACTATTCAATCTGCGACAGCGACGCCATCCTGCTGGAAAAGCTCACACCAGAGGCGGGTATACCGCTCTCCTATTATGTTGGCTCCCTCGGCGGTGCCGGCGCCACGGCCTATATCGGGCTGCGAGAAGTGGGACTAATTCAAGCTGGCCAAACCGTCGTCGTCAGTGCCGCAGCAGGCGCCACCGGCAGCATGGCCGGGCAGATCGCTAGACTCTGTGGCTGCAAGGTCATTGGCATTGTCGGCAGTGATGACAAGGCCGAGTTGATTATTGAACAGTTCGGCTTTGATGCCGCGGTCAACTACAAAACCGACGATGTTACCGCCGCCGTGATGGCCATTGCCCCCGATGGCGTGGATATCTATTTCGACAATGTTGGCGGGCCGGTGCTCAATGCCATGCTCAAAACCATGAAGGTTTATGGGCGTATTGTCGCCTGCGGAATGATCTCCGATTACAACCGCACAGATAACCCCAACCCGATTACCAATCTCTGGGAGATGGTCTCGCGACAGCTAACCATGCAGGGATTCTTGCTGCCCACCTATCAGGCTAAGGTCCCTGCGGCCATGGCCCAGCTGGAGGAGTGGATTCGAGCGGACAAGATTACCGTGATAGAAAATATTACTGAAGGATTCGCCAATACGCCCAAGGCGTTTTGTGAGCTGATGTCGGGGAAGACGGTGGGTAAGGCGTTGGTTAAGATTGATGGGCTGGATGATTAATAGAGACCATTGGCTCGATTATCACTCTCGCTCTAACTGGACCTGATCTTCAGCCAGGGTAAGCCAGCAGTGCTTGCGCTCTGTCCAGACATGAACAGATGGCACCAGATCAGCAACCTCATCCAACGTGCCAGCCTTAATAAAAATCAGCCCCATTTGCGGTGCCTGTTCAGTATCCGTTATCACCGGCGATCCACAGTTGCCGCAGAAGCGACGAAAGACAGTTTGGCCACTAGTGCCTTTATCTTCGAAGGTTTGTAATTCGCCTTCTATGTGCAAACTATCTCTTGGAAAAAACGCCACAACGGAGAACGCCGAGCCCGCCTGCTTTTGACAGTTGCGACAGTGGCAAACCACAGTTTCAACTGGTTTGGCTGGCACGGTGTAGCGCACCTGACCACAAAGACAACCGCCCTGCCGAGTTTTCTCATTCATGTTCAAGTTCCCGCTAAAAAATAGCTTAATTAAGAGCTAGCGCGCCGTCGACAGTGAAGGCTGAACCGGTCACAAAGGAGGCCTCGTCGCTGGCCAAATACACTGCCATGGCAGCCACATCTTCCGGTTGGCCGATGCGCCCAATAGGGTGCAGTGCTCTGTAGCTGTCCATCAATGCGTCGCCATCTTCTACCTGACTCATCACTTTCTTGAGCATGTCGGTTTCGATGACGCCGGGATTGATCGAGTTGACATTGATACCATAGCCGCTCACTGCGCAATGCAGAGCGACGGATTTGGTCATCATATCCACCCCCGCTTTTGAGGCGTTGTAGGCGACCAATTCGGGTTTGGCCTTTACCGCAGAGACAGAGGCCATATTGATAATCGAGCCGCCGAAGCTTTCGACTGAGTTGCTCTTGATTAACTTGATCGCCCCCTGGCAACCGAGGAAACAGCTGCGCAGGTTGATGGCCATGGTTTTATCCCAGGTTTCGAGGTCCAGGTCTTCAATGGTGCCCATCAGGGTGACGCCGGCGACATTGACCATAATATCGAGTCCGCCGAAGTATTGTTCGGCATAGGCAAAGACGTCATCCCACTGACTGGCTAGGGAGACGTCGTGCCTAACAAACTGGGAGTTATCGCCCAATCTCTGGGCGGCGCTGGTGCCGCCTTGGGCGTCGATGTCGGTGATAATGACTCGGGCACCTTCGGCGATAAAGCGCTTGGCGATGCCGTAACCAATACCGGTGGCGCCCCCTGTGACTATGGCGCGTTTGCCTGCTAGCTTTTCTGACATAGCCTCACCTCCTTAGGTATAAGAGCCTAAATCTATTTAACTTAAACCTTGAGCATCAACTTACCTTTATTACTGCCATCAAACAGCTTGTGAAATGCGGTCAATGTGTTGTCAAAACCATCGACGATTTCATATTTAAACTGCAGCTTATCTTCGGTGAGTAATTCGGCAATGGCAGCTGCGCCAGCTTCAAACTCGGGGAAATAGTTGCTGATTAGAAAGCCCTGAACCGTGGCGCTTTTCGCCAGAATCTGCCACCAGTTATAGGGCCCGGGCACGGGCTCTGAGGCGTTGTAGCTGGAGATCGATCCACAGAAGACGATGCGTGCATTGCTGTTAATATTTAACAGTGCGGCATCGAGTATTTCGCCGCCGACATTATCAAAGTACACATCTACGCCATCGGGACAGGCTGCGCTAATCGCGGCATTGAGATTGCCCTGTTCGGTTTTGTAATTGATCGCGGCATCAAAACCCAGATCATCAGTTAACCACTGACATTTCTCATCAGTACCGGCCAGGCCGACTACACGGCAACCCATATTTTTTGCCAGCTGGCCACCCAGCGAGCCAACCGCACCTGCTGCCGCACTCATCAATAAGGTATCTCCCGGCTTTAACTGCGCGGCATCGGTAATACCAAAGTAGGCGGTCAGGCCAACGGCACCAAAGGCACTTAAATAGTAGTGTAACGGGAACTGATTGTTCTCCGGCACCTTGGTCAGAAAGTAGCCGTCAGAGACGCTGTACTGCTCCCAGCCGTTGAGACCATAGACTAAATCGCCAGCAGCAAAGTCTGGGTGTTTACTCTCAACCACAGTACCCACAGTTGAACTGCGAATAACATCGCCCAGTTCGATGGGGGGCATATAACTCGGTTCGTCGCTCATCCAGCCTCGAATGGCGGGATCCAGCGAGAAGTATTCGTTTTTAATCAGCAACTGGCCATCGGCTAA
Organism: Porticoccaceae bacterium; assembly: GCA_024644595.1. Lineage (GTDB taxonomy): Bacteria > Pseudomonadota > Gammaproteobacteria > Pseudomonadales > Porticoccaceae > HTCC2207. The sequence goes on from JAHEHL010000003.1 coordinate 55,130, forward strand.
ACCGTCAACCTCAACTGTGCGAACCTTGACGTCGCTGTCCGTTGTCGCGCCGACGGGGCGCTGATGGAGGTAGTACTGCTTGTAGTTGATTGACATGGTGTTTCCTATTGTTGTTCTAATTAATCGGCTGTCGACTCTGCAGGTTATCGCAGCCACAGGTTAAGGCCGAAATCTGTCTTTCAAGGTACCCGTTTAGAAATAAAAAATCAACTGAGATTGTTTTTTTGACATGCTCTAATGTATAGTCTTTGTCGTCAACCAATAACAATTATAAGGGTAATATCATGGCTTTCTCAGGACCAATCGAAGACCGTCTCGCCATTCGTGAACTGATGGATATCTATGCCGACGCAGTCAATCAGCGCGACGCTGAACTCTGGAGTTCTACCTGGGCTGAGGGCTCTAGCTGGAAACTGCCGGTTATTCCCGGAATGGAAAATGTCACCGGCAAAGAGAACATTGTCGCCGCTTGGAATGCTGGTATGGCGATGTTTCCATTTATCTTTATGTCGATTTCGGTGGGTGATATTCAAGTCGATGGCGACACTGCGACAGCGCGGGCGTATACCACTGAAGTGGGCATAACGACCGATGGCACAGAAATCCGACCCAGAGGTCAGTATGACGACAAGTTGATCAAGGTTGATGGTGAGTGGTTATTTATAGAGCGTATCTTTAATTCACTTTACGGTGAATAAAGCGCTCTGAATAAACGCCGCGGCGATTAGTATTAAAAACAAGAGAAAAACCGATATGACTGTTCTTATTAACGGCACCGTCAATTTCAACCCCGATGATGCGATAAAAGTGCTGCGCGAAACCGCACAACTAATGATCGATACCCGCAGCCAAAAAGGATGTCGTCACTATGTCTGGAGTCTTGATCCAGCAGTGCCCGGACGCATCTATGTGCACGAGAACTGGGAGTCCAGCGAGCACCTTGCCGCTCATCTGGCCAGTGCCTTTTACACTGATATGCTAGCCCTGCTCTATCAGTATGAAATACACGACACAGATATTCTCAAATACCGTATTGATCTCGCCGAGCCGGTCTATGACGACACTGGCACGCCTCGGGCCGATTTCTTTACTGGCTGAGCCCGCTTAAAAAAGAGACTCACCATGCCCAGTTTAGAGCAACGTATTCAGAACATTGAAGACCGCCAGGCACTGCAGGAGCTGGTTAGCAGCTATCTGATTGCACTGGACAATGCAGCCGATATAGAGCAGGTTCTCTGCTGCTTCAGCGAAGACGCTGTATTCGATATGACGGCATTAGACTATCCGACCTTTAAAGGCATGACCGCACTGCGCGAGCTATTTACCGGCGCCTTTGCCAGCATGAACCACAGCGCCCATTACGCGACCAATTTTAAAATTGATTCGCTTGAAGAAAATAGCGCTTCAGCGCGGACCCATGCGATGGGTATGGGCATTCCACTAGAAGGTGGCTCAGTACTGTTTTATGTTCAGTACCATTTAGAATTTCAACGCATTAACCAGCGATGGAAAATGAGCTCTCTGCGCGGCGAACCATTGATGCCTGCCGCCTGATTGCCTTCATTAGTTGCCATGGGCCCTGCGCAGCGACCTCACGGCATGATCAACCCCTTCTCGCGCCGCTTCAATAATGCCCGCCTGAGAAAAGAAGCCGTGAACCAATCCATCAAAGCGCCGCACCTCCACTGCCACACCTGCATCCTTTAAGCGCTCAGCATAGGCTTCACCCTCATCGCGCAGGGGATCAAACTCTGCGGTCATCACCAGGGCCGGCGGTAATCCCGACAGATCTTCCGCGATTATAGGGCTGGCTAGAGGATCCGCACGCAGCGCGAGATCTGGGCAGTAATGGTCCCAGAACCAGCTCATCATGGTTCGCGATAGCAAATAGCCATTGGCATTGTCGCGGTAAGATGTACTCTCCATCGTCGCATCGGTCACCGGATAAATCAGCAGCTGCATTGCTATAGCAGGACCATTGCGATCTCGCGCCATCAGCGCCACTGCCGCAGCCAGATTGCCGCCGGCAGAATCACCGCCCACACTCACAGGGCCACCCAGTCCACCCAGCAGATCTTCGTTAGCTGTAGCCCAGCAGAGAGCGGCATAACAGTCTTCTGGTGCGGCAGGAAATATATGTTCTGGGGCCAGACGATAGTCCACTGCCACCACAATACACTCGGCACCGAGGCAAATTTCACGACAGTCGCGATCATGGGTATCGAGATCACCGATTACCCAACCGCCACCATGAAAGTGCAGATGCACCGGGGCAGGTGCCGCGCTGGGACGGTAAATACGCACCGGGATAGCGCCGTCCGGCCCGTCTATCATAAGGTTCTCAACGCTGTGCACCACAATCTCAGGTAGCTCCGGCTGCATCATGCGATACATGGCGCGGCTCTCAGCAATCGCCATTTCATTTAATTCAGGCCCACCCTCAGCAGCTATCTGGGCCAAAATGGCGGCGGTGACGGATTCCAATGGCATCGTTTTATCCTTTTTTTATTTTTATTTTTATTTTGACAACACCCAAAAGAAGCGTAATTGCCACTACGCTAAAACCCTCCGCACAGAATACGGAGGGTTTTAGCGCCAACAAGAAAGTCGGGGGGATACCTTCTCGCTAGAATGAGCGCGATTAATGCGTCGCGCAATAAAGCCTTAGAGTTTAACCAAACACTTGCCCATGCTATTGCCATCGAGCATATCGATAAACGCCTGCCCTGAGGATTCGATACCATGAGATATGTTCACCGGACTGACCAAGGTACCAGCCTTGAGCATGGCAGTAATATAATCCAGCGCCTCCGGATAGCGCGCCACGTAGTCCGAGAACATAAAGCCTTCGGCTTTGGCTCGCTTAGTGATCAGCTCCCACATATTGGCAACACTTTCGTGGCCGCCCTCGCGCTCGTATTGAGACACTGCACCGCATAGCACCACTCGGGCATTTTCGGCCAGATGGCCGAGCATGGTGCCGAGCATCGGGCCGCCGACATTATCAAACACAATATCAGCACCTTCGGGGGCAACTGCAAGCAGTTGATCATCCAGAGACTCGCCAGATTTGTAGTCGATAACCCGGTCATAGCCGAGGGTGTCCTGGAGCCAAGCGCACTTGGTCGGGCCACCGGCAATGCCGATAGTGCGGCAGCCTTCAGCCTTGGCCATCTGTCCAGCAAGACAACCAATGCCTCCGGCAGCGGCATTGATCACAAAGACATCACCGCTTTTGGGCGCGCCTATATCCATCAGCCCAAAATAAGCGGTCATGCCTGAGGGACCGAGGCTGGCAAGATATTCATAGGGTTCAATATCGGGATCAAGGTCGAGGATAGCCATAAAGTCAGTGCCATCATCAATGCTGTATTGTTCCCAAGAGGTTCGGCCCATCACCGTACTACCCACTGGGTAGTCGCCGTGACGAGACTCAATAATGGTGCCCATAATAATACTCTGCACCGGTTCGCCCAGTGGCATAGAGGCCAGGTAGTTGTCACCGGAACCCTCGTTCATCCACTGCCGAAAACCGGCATCCATAGAGAGGTACGTGTTCTGAATCAGGAACTGACCCTCTTTCAGACTGGCCAGTGGCTGTGTATCGACCTCAAAATCCGCTGCGACTAAATGTTCAGCTGGCCTGCGTGCTAGCAGCACACGAGTGTTCATCTGCGTCATATATCTGTACCTATTATTAGTTATGCTGGCAGCTCAATAGAAGAACCGCTATCAGATTTGACTCTTATGTTACCTGAGGGAATCCCGCAGGTAAATAACAAACATGTTTGATGGTTTTTATTGACTGCCTGTTGAGGCCAAAGTACTATAAGTTGAATAACAAGTGACATCCGTCACGTCAAATGGTGACATAAATTCCGCCGACGCTCAGCCTTTTTTAGCCCCAGACTGACCTTGGCATCAATCCTATAACGGAGGCCGTAAATGACAACTCAAGAGCCACAAAATTTTGCTGACCACCTGGAAATTCAACAGGTAATCAACCTTTATGCCTCAGCGATCGACAAACATCAGTGGTCAGCTCTGGACGGCGTATTTACCGATGATGCCGTGGCCAATTTTATTGGTATAGGTGTTTTTGAGGGTCGTCAGGCCATTGCCGATCTGATCGCCAGCGTGCTCACACAGTGCTCTGCAACGCAGCACCTGCTCGGCAATATCAATATCGTTGTCAGTGGCGACACCGCAACAGCCACCTGCTACCTCTCGGCACTGCATGTTGGCCTCGGCGATTACGCTGCCGAAACCCTGACGGTATGGGGTGAGTACAGTGATGAACTGGTGCGCACCGCGAATGGGTGGCGCATTGCCCACCGCACATTGACATCACTGCACGCAACAGGCGATATTGGTCTCAACGGGTAGTGCCAACAGTCGCATAAGAACTGTTCTATCTGTTAATCGCTGCAGCTGCCAATATAACGATAATAAATAGCGAGAACCTGAACATGGTAAATCTCCACTCTCATCACGATATCAGCGCGCCCAGAGATACTATCTGGGGACTGCTGATGGACTTTGGCAATATCCAAGCCTGGTGGCCAGCCAACGCACCCATAGATATTGAACGGGTGGAATTAGAGGGCAGCGGCGTGGGCATGATCCGACATATTTACAATGTCGGTTTTGAGGGTGCCGTCAGCGAACGACTCGACTCTCTCGACCAGGAAAACTATACCCTGCAGCTCTCGATAGTCGGCGCCCGACCCGCAGGACTTCTGCACTATCAGGCAACGGGCAAGCTAACCGAACTCGACAATGGTGGCTGCCGACTCACCTATGATTCAGAATTTCTCGCTGAAGAAGGCCGCGAAGACGAAGCCAAAGCATTTCTATTGGGCGCCTATGAGCTCATGTATTTAGGCTTTGACGGCGTGGCCGCCTAAACCGAATCGATCTTTATCAACATACATTATCAAGGAGTTAACCATGTTAGCTATTTCGGCAAGAATTGAACTAGCCCCTAAAGACGCCGCCGCCTATGCCGCCGCCGCACAAAAAATCATCGCTGAAACTCATGCCGAACCAGGATGCCAACGCTATGCCATCGCGGTGGACGTGAGCGACTCCAACGTCATCTGGATCTCTGAGCAATGGGAAAGTGAAAGCGCGCTGATGGCCCACTTGGCCATGCCCCATATTGTTGAATTTATGGCCTTCTGTGGCACTGTCGAGATCACCTCGATGGACGTTGTTAAATATGATGTATCAGCCGCTGGTCCACTAATACTTCCCGAGAGTTGAGCGCTGAATCAGTCGGCCATTGAGCAAGAGGATTTTAGGAGAGATAAGCATGACTATTACAGAAAATTATAACCGTATCGTCGCGCGCATTATTGATGACGTAGACAACAACACAACAGATCAAGCCTCAAGCACATTGTCTGTACCCTCGAAAAACTATACCGACGCCGATATCTGGCAGCAGGAAATGGACCTTATCTTTAAGAAGGTTCCTGTTTTTGTGGCACTGACCGCAGAGCTGCCCAATGCTGGCGACTATAAAACCTTCCAGTTTCTCGACAAGCCGCTACTTATCACACGCTTAAAAGACGGCACCGCGCGGGTCATGCTCAATGCCTGTTCCCATCGCGCCATGACGGTGGCCAACGAACCCTGCGGCAATAAGTCGCGCTTTACCTGCCCTTATCACGGCTGGATGTACAGCAATGACGGTGTGCTGCGCGGTGTTGCCGACCAAGCGAAATTTGGTGATTTTGACAAGCAGGCTAATGGCTTAACCCAGCTCCCGGTCTACGAGCGTGGCGGTATGATTTTTACTGTACTTGAGTCAGGTGAAGACGAGGTCGATTTCGACGGCTTTTTGGGTGGCATAATGGAAGATATTGGCCGCCTGGGTATGGAAAACTGGCATTTCTGTGGTCAGCGCAAAATTGATGGTGCCAACTGGAAAGTTGCCTATGACGGCTATTTAGAAGGCTACCATTTTGCTGCCGCCCACCCAGACACCATCGCTGAGCGCACCTATTCCAATGTTATGGAATTTGCCGCCTACGGCCCCCACACATTGATCTGCTTCCCGCATCTGGCGATCAAAGAAAATCTCGCCGACGTGGCTCCAGAGGATTATCACAAACACGAAAACAATGGCTATGACTGGATCCGCACATTGTTCCCCAATATCTCATTATTTGTGGCACCGGAAATTACGCTAGTCAGCCAAATTATTCCCGGTCCATTGCCCAATCAGAACACCACCTATATCAACTTTATTCACCCGACCAAGCCAGCAGGAGAAGATACCGAACTGCAGGGCATGATGGACTTCTTCCAGGAAGTGGTGGATGTGGAGGACTATCAGGTCGGTCTGAAGATTCAAAAAGGCCTTGAGTCTAATGCGCATGCCAATGTTACCTTCGGTCGAAATGAAGCGGGCAATCAGCTGTTTCATCGCTGGGTTGAATGGTATCTGGCTCAGGACCCTTCAGCGCCAAAACCTCAACTTGATAACAACCAAGGTGACTCATGAGTATTCACGAAAACCGTGCAGGCCGAATCAATTGTTTATTAATCGCCGGCGGTGTCTGGCATGACATTGACCATGCGCGGCTAGAGTTATTGAAACTGCTCTCCGAAGATGAGCGTTTTCGGGTCCGCGTTTTTGAAGACTATGAAAATATTCAAGCCATCGAAGAAGCGGATTTTATTGTCAGCTATACCTGCAATGTTGTGCCCTCTCTCGGCGCTCAGGAAGCCCTTAAAGCCTGGGTTGAAAACGGCGGTCGCTGGTATGCCCTGCACGGTACTAATTCGATTATTCGACTGATGTCCAGCGGGCTCTATGGCACGCCAGACTGGGCGCCCCTGTTTGTCGAGACCCTGGGCTCCATGTTCCGCTCACATCCACCCATTGCCCCTTACACCGTATCCGTTGCCGATCCAGATCATCCTTTGGTGCAGGGCATTGAACCCTTTGAGTCGGACGATGAACTCTACTTGATGAAAACCTATGGCGACCTGCACGTTATCTTGGACGCCGAATTCGGCGGCAAGGCAGAAGGCTTTGAGGAAGATGAATGGGAACATGCCCGTCACCCCGTGTTTTATACGCATAAAGTTGGCGCAGGGGAGGTCCTCTATTTAACTCTGGGTCACTGTCGTCACCATCATGATATGCAGCCTATGATGGACTTCTGGCCCACTATGGATCGCGGCTCATGGGACTTGCCAGTGTTTTATCAACTGTTGAGACGGGGTATTCAGTGGGCGATTGAGCCTATGGATAAAACGACAGCTGATGCCTTGGCGAAAGCCCGCGCTGCTGTTGAGTGATTGGTAGACTTGCCCCGTTAGAGTTGGCAGGCATTAAAAAAGGGACAGTCAAATGTCCCTTTTTTAATGCCTCAAAGTTGCTATTACCAGCGCAGTTTTAACTCGTTGACCACACCGACGATACCGCTGCTAAAGCTAACGGGACTGCTTTCATCAACCTGAAAATCAGGAATCCGTTTCAGCCATTCTTCTATCGCGATACGCAACTCAACCCGCGCCAAGTTTTTCCCCGGACAGGTATGTGCGCCGCGACCAAAGGTCAGACTATTGCCCTGCTTGCGCTCAAATTCCACATCTACCGCATTGGGTGTAAAGCTATTATCCATGCCCGCCAGAGGCGTTGGTGCCGCGATCATATCGCCAGCCTTTAACTGCACACCGTGAAACGTCATGTCTTCGGTCACTTCACGGGCCACTGTTACCAATGGGAAACGTCGTAAAATCTCTTCCACCGCATCCGCAACACTGACCTCGCCCTGCGATATCTGGCGGCGATGCGACTCACTTCGAGCCAAAAATAAAAACACAAAACCGAGCAGATTAACCACCGTATCGACACCAGCAATAAATACCTGAATGGAGAGTTTGATCGCCTCTTCCCGAGTCAAGCGACGGCCATTGGTTTCCGTATTAATCATGCGGCTTAGCATATCCGTGCCGCCTTGGCCCATACGTTGATCGACATAGGGAGCAATATAATCTTTCAAATTTTGCAGAGCATCGGCAAAGCTGATGCTGCCATCGGGACGAATTAATTGGTCGGTCCAATACTTGGTTTGCGGAATATCATCTTCCGGCAGATCCATCATCGAGAGAAACACCCTTATTGGCAGAATGTCGGCAAAGTCACGGGTAAAATTACATTCGCCTTTTTCCACAAAATCATCGATCAGCGAGGTCACAATCGTGCGGATATCATCACCCATGGCATTGACTGAAGCCGGTGCCATGGTGTGATTTAACGTCTTGCGGTAAAAATGGTGTTCTGGGGGATCTATGGTCGTGGGCAGCAAACCATGATCGGCACTATGGCTCTTGGGAAGAATAATACTGCGACTGGAAAACCGGCTGTAATCGGTGAGCACCTCTTCGATAATCGACGAACGTGTCGGCAGCCAATGGCCCTCATTGGCCGGCGTCCAGACCAAAGGACAGGAGTCGTCCTCTTGCAACAGAGTTGCCCAGGCCCGATGAAAATCATCATCCAAACCAGGCGGGGTATAAATATTAAAATCTCTGATTAAATGTTTCGGAATATGCCCTGGAACCACTGCATTACTCATGATCTATCCCAGGCGGATCGAGTGGGCCGCATCTGCTGTTACAACCGAACCACTCATATAACTTGCCGCTTTACTGGCCAGTAGCAAGATAGCACCGTCGAGTTCAGAGAGAGCACCTGCTCGTCCTAGAGGAAGATTGGCGAGATCAGCCTGGCCTGCTGGGGTCTCGTAATAATCTGCCACCATATCGGTATAGAGAAAACCGGGTGCCAGCGCATTGACGCGAATATCGTGCTCGGCCAGCTCGTGGCCCATAACACTAGTAAGCTGATTGACCGCCGCTTTCGAGGCACTGTAATGAGTCAACCCCTTAAACGAGGAGACCGCGCAAATCGACGAGATAGTAATAATATTCCCCGACTTACCCGCCGCCACCATGCGCTGGGCACCTTCCTGAGCAAGGTTAAACACCCCTTTAACATTCACCGACAGGACGTTATCCCAAACTGACTCTTGCATCTCTAAAAATGGCTGGGCACCGGTAGCACCGGCATTGCAGACAATAATATCCGGTGTGCCAAATGCCTGTTCCGCGAGATCATAGCCAGCCTTCACCGAGGCGCGATCGGTCACATCCATGGCTACCGCTAAGGCTTTCCCGCCCTTGGCGACAATCCGCTCTGCGAGACTCTGAAGGAGATCGATTCTCCGTGCAGCGCAGATGACAGCAACTCCATGGGAGGCCAGCATTTCCGCAATATGCTCACCCAAACCACTCGATGCGCCACTGACTAACGCGACCCTGCCCTTTACTGAAAAAATATTATCTGTCACAACATTTACCTTTTTTTATTAGTCGACGCGCTTCTCTTCACGCTGAGCGTCTTATCCGATTTTCTTAGAACTGAATTCGCTTAGTGAATCCACCGTCGACAACCACATTGGTACCTGTGGTATAGCCTGAAATGGGGCTAAGTAAGAGCGCGACCTGAACGCAGACCTCTTCAGGTGAGCCCATACGTCCCGCTGGAATATTGGCCACCGTGCTCTCATAGATCTCGGGCATCGCCGCGCGAATATCTTCCCAGGCGCCGCCTTTAAAATAGATTGGCCCAGGGCTTACGCTGTTAACGCGAATGCCAGCTGGCGCCAGCTCCTGAGCGAGATTGCCAAAGTAGTTGAGCAGCGCGGCCTTCATGGCACCATAGGGCACTGCGCCGGCAAAGGCTTCGAGAGAGGCGGTAGATCCTATACTGACAATTGCCCCGCAGTCAGACGCTTCTAAGTAAGGCTTCACCGCATTGACCGCTTTCCAGCTAGCCAGCACGTCAGCTTCGAAATTACTTCTCCAGCCAGACTCGGCATTATCGGCACCACCGGCACTGACATTTGCAACAAAACCGTCGACACCGCCTAGCGCGTCAGCACAGGCTTTAATCCAGGCTTCAAGTGATGCGCTGTCGGTGACATCGACCACTTCACCATGGGCCTTAACACCCATAGCTTGAATCGCAGCAACCGCGGCATTGACTTCGTCAGCATTGCGCGCACAGATACCCACATCGCAACCTTCTGCGGCCAGCGTCTTTGCCAGGGTAAAACCAATGCCTTTAGATGAACCGGTAATCAATACCGTTTTGTTTTTTAGCTGAAGATCCATAGTGGTCGTTCCTTATTATTGTTCGAATTTATTTAGTTAGCTTTCGTGGTGATCACGAGGGCTCCACACTTAATTGAGTGCTTAGCTGTGAGTAGCGCGACAGGTGAGAATCTCTGGAGCCAAACATCACCCCAATCACCGCCAGGCGTTTAAAATAATGTCCGACACTAAACTCGTCGGTTGTGCCTATTCCACCGTGAAGCTGCACCGCGTTGTGTGAAACATAACGACCCGCCTTGCCCACTTTGGCCTTCAGAGCCGCCACACATAACTCAGCATCCGCAGCGTGGTTATCCAATTTCCACGCAGTCGCCATCAGCAGCGACCGGGTTAATTCGATTTCCATAAACATATCGACCATCCGATGGCGCAACACCTGAAATCCGGAGATCGACTGACCAAACTGCTTGCGTTGTTTGGTGTAGTCTACGGTGGCGGCGAGCAGCGCATCCATTGCTCCTACTGCCTCGGCACAGACGGCCACCATGGCTCGGGAGAACACCGGCGTTGCTGTCGCAAAGCCATTATGTAACTCACCGACCAGAGCCTGATCGCTCACCGCAACATTCTCCAGCTGCAACTCAGAGGCCGAGCGACCATCGTAGGTCTTGTACTGTGTAAGGCTCAGACCCGGAGTATCTTTGTGAATAAAAAACAAACTGATACCTTGGCTCGAGTCTTGCCCGACAGCGCCTGTGCGCGCCGAGACAATAAAGCAATCCGCTTCCGGGCCATTTAGCACCACAGTTTTTTTACCATTGAGCACAAAGCCGTCGGCACTGGACTCAGCCGTTGTCTGCACAAAAGTGGGATCTGCAACAGCGCCCTCTTCCAAGTAGGCAAAAGCCCCCTGTCGTTCACCGGCAATCAAGCCCGACAGATACTGCTGTTTAATCTCGGGCTGAGCGCCGGCTTCAACCAGGCCGCCAACCAAGACCACAGATTCAAGATAGGGTTCAAGGACCAGGTACTTGCCGAACTGTTCACAGAGAATCATCGTCTCCAGAGCACCGCCACCGAAGCCATCGGACTCTTCTTTAAACGTCATCGCCAGCCAACCCAATTCCGCAAACGTCTGCCATTGATCAGCGTCGAATCCGCGAGCCTGCTTAACGGCGGCTTGGCGGCTCTCAAAGCTATAGTTGTCGCGAAGGTAGCGCTCTGCACTATCGCGCAACATATTTTGCTCTTCGCTGTATTCAATAAACATCTGGCTTCCTATTTCTGTTACTGCTTTTGCTATATTTTTTATTCTTTTTGCTTTTTATTTTTATCTAAAGGCTGAGCCAAGAATTAGAGATGCAAGACCCGCTTGGCAATAATGTCGCGCTGAATTTCAGCCGAGCCGCCGTAAATGGTTGCCGCGCGATTATTGATATATTCCGCCATAGTGGTGAGGCCGCAGCTTGGACCGATGGCGTCTCCCTCAAATCCGGGGACCAGTGCGTCAAGCTGTTTGACAAAAGCGTGTTCGGCCATTATTTCCAGACTCAATTCATTAAAGCGCTGACCGATTTCCGTGCCCATCACTTTGATCAATGACGACAGTGCGCCGGCATTACCACCGGCTTCAAAGGCGCCTTTAACGCGTAGCTCAGTAAACTCCAGAGCCAGAGCATCAACCGCAACATCGGCGACTTTGGCGGCAAAGACAGGGTTATCTTTCCACAACCCACCACCAGCAGAGCGTTGCGTGCTGGCCTGATGATCAATTTTCGCCATCTGCTTTTTGTGATCTATGGTGAAGTTGTGACCGCCCCGCTCAAACTCCAGCAGCGATTTAGCCACATCCCAACCCTGATTTTCGGCGCCGACCAAATTGGCCGCGGGAACCCGCACATCATCGAAATAGACTTGGCACTGCTCGACGGTTCCATCCAAACCAACAATAGGCTCCACCGATAAGCCTTTGGTGTCCATATCGACGAGAATAAAGCTGATACCGGCCTGAGGCTTACCCTCTTTTGCGGTGCGAACCAGGCAGAAAATCTTGTTGGAATGCTGAGCGTAGCTGGTCCAGATTTTAGAACCATTAATAATATAGTCATCGCCATCGCGCACCGCAGCGGTGATCAGTGACGCCAGATCAGATCCGGCTCCGGGCTCTGAATAGCCCTGACACCAGACATCCTCACCGGAGAGCATGCGTGGCAAGTAATACTTTTTTTGCTCGGCTGTGCCGTAGCGAATTAACATGGGGCCAAGCATCTGCAGGCCCATGGCAAAAAGTGCTGGGGCATTGGCCAGCTTGCACTCTTCTTGGAAGATATAGCGTTGACTCAGAGTCCAGCCAGTGCCGCCATATTCCTCGGGCCAATCCGGTGCAACCCAACCTTTGGCATAGAGAATTCTGTGCCATTCCATGGTGGCATCAAAATCGGCAAACACACTAGTCATCAGCTCCCCCGCGCGCTTGATGTCTGGGGTCAAAGACTCAGCCAAAAAAGCACGGACATCGCTGCGGAAAACATTGTCGGTCATAAATTATCTCTATTGAACGGTCGCCTAAACATTAAACAAGCCAACCTGTTTTTATTTTATGGTCATAGCCAAACGAATGCAATGGAAGAAAGCGAAGAAATGGCAGCGGACCAATTAGACCTACTCAACGGCAAGCGTAAATCTTGGTTTTAGCACCAAAGATCAGGCCTCCGATTCAACCAAGGCTTTAACTTGCTGGCGCAAAACGTCTTTGCGCACTTTTCCTGAGGCAGTCTTTTGCAACTCATCACGCAGCTCTACGCGCTCGGGCCATTTTTGTTTGGCCAGGCCAGTTTCCTGCAAAAAGGCCTGCAGCTCGGCCATACTCAAGGTGGCTGAATGACGCATCACCAGAACCGCACAGACGCCCTCCCCGAGCCGCGGATGGGGCATGGCAACCACTGCCGCCTCACTGATCATATCGTGGCGGTGCAAGACATCCTCGATCTCGCGAGCGGAGATATTTTCGCCACCACGAATAATGATGTCCTTCTTGCGATCCGTGATCACAATGGCACCCTCTGGGGTGATATGACCTATATCACCTGTGGCAAAGTAGCCCTGATTATTGATTGCCTGACGGGTTTGCTGCTCTTCGCCATAGCCGAGCATTAGCGCCGGCCCTTTGACCAATATCTCGCCATCCTCACCCTGAGCCAGCGACTGACCCTCATCATCGACAATTAATACATTCCAGTTGTTGATGCGGCCATCGGTGGTTGCCGCCAGAGATTCTTCTTCAGGCCGCATAAAGCCAACGCTGATCAGTGGCGCTTCGGTACAGCCATAGACTCTGAAAGCGCGACAGTTGGCAAATACTTCGTGCGCATCGGTTATGAGGGTCGGCGGCACCGAGGCACCGCCGCAGGCGAAAAATCGCAACGTTGGTAGAGCCAAAAAATCGCGCCGGGCCTTCTCAACCAACTCTTGCAAAAACGGTGTAGCACTGACACAGCCTGTGGCCCCCACCCTCTCTATATAAGTAACCGCCAGATCAACGTCCCAGCGTTCCATAAAGGCGGTTTTACAGTCACTGATGAACGCCTGCTCAATGCCGTTGGCAAACCCTGTGATATGGGTCACAGGAGATGGCATTAACATCACATCTCCGTCAGCAAGATCCCAGCCCTCTACTCCATTGTCGATGGCGCGGGCCAATGACTGGTGCGAGTGGCGAACTGCTTTTGCACGACCGGTGGTACCGGAGGTGTACATAACCACTTTGACAGCGGACATATCTGTCGGCTGTTTTGCCGGCACTGACTCACCGCGTTGCTCAACTAAGCTTTCATAGCGCAACACATCGCCTGAGGCACCCTCGCGGCGCTCTTGATCGCGCACTGTAATCACATATGCCAGATCGGGCAGATCGGGCGACAGGCGCTCAATCATCTCAGGGAAATCATAGCCGCGGTAGACGCCGGGAATAAACAGACAGCGACAGCGACTGTCAGCGAGAATAAAGGCCAGTTCGTGATCTCGATATATCGGTATCACCGGATTGACCACCAACCCCAACCACACTGCCGCTATATCTATGGCCACCGCTTCGCGCCAATTGGGAAGTTGAAAGCTAATCACATCACCGGCGTTTAAACCGAGCTTAGACAGCGAAGCAGCCAAAGCCATAGCCTCTTTAAAAATACTCCCGAATGTAATGTGCTCACCCGTTTCCAAATAGATAGCAACTGCCTCAGGCGTATTGAAGGCTTTTTCTTGGGCGTAGTCGGCTAGGTTTTTGGTACGTAATCGCATTGTCGGCCTTAAAGTGCTGATCGGAGTGGTTAAGTTGGGTAGATCAAACTAGAGTCAAAGTACCTTAGATTTTAAAAACATTCAATATTGTTTGTAATTTGATTAAAACAAACCACTTTCTCCGGCAAGCCCCGCTTAACCTGCTTTAAGGTAATTGGTCTGCTCGACGATCAAACGGTTGCAGGCAGGGTGTCAAGACACCCGTTTTTGAGCCAGCCAGGCGGGGCAAGCAAATCAATGAAATTAGTTGAAATCTGGCTAACAGGGGTTTATATTCACCGAAGTCAAATTAAAAAGCAGTCTCGATTGTTTTTTGTTTGCAGGGAGTGAAAGTGTAAAGGTGCCGCCTTTAAAGGGTTACAGAGCATCTGCTTTGAACAACTTAGAATAATGTCCTGAGGGGATAAATACATGAATTACCAGAAAAACTTTAAGAAGCAGGTGCTTCCAGCCCTGATTTCCTTATCCATGTTGCCGTTATATGCCAATGTTGCTGTTGGCGAGACAATGCTCGAAGAAGTTGTTGTGACGGCGCGTAAGCGTCAAGAATCGATACAAGACGTTCCTGTAGCCGTTACCGCTATAACACCGGGCCAACTAGAAAGAGGCTCGATTAAAAGTGTTGTGGATGTGGCTAAATTAGTTCCCAATGTCGAATTGCACCAAACCTCACAGGGCTCACACTCACTCAGCCCTTCTATTCGAGGCTTAAGCTACGACGATATCGAAAAATCTATTGAATCAACTATTGGTGTCGCAATTGATGGCGTCTTTATGGCCAGTAATTCTGGTGCCATATTCGACTTTTTTGATGTTGAGTCAGTTGAAGTACTTCGCGGCCCTCAGGGTACATTGTTTGGTCGCAACACGATTGGTGGTGTGATCAACGTGCAGAGAACTGAACCAACTGGTGAGTGGGGCGGAAAAATAGAAACGACTTTCGGTGACGAAAGCCTGATCGACCTGAAGGCCATCATCAACATGCCACTGGGAGATAAAGGCGGCGTGAAGATCGCGGTTAAGGATGTTGAGTCTAAATCATTCCTGTACAACGTTACTAACAACACCAGACCTGATAATCGCGACAGCCAGACTGCTTCGATTTCTGTGAAATACAACTTTACAGATAACACGTCAGCGGTACTGACCTATGATGACTATGATCACAATACAACAGCCGTCGACATCATAAACACTTCGCCAGCAACCCATGCCCTTTGTGTAGCAGCTCCCACGCAAAATTGTGCAGCTGTATCATCAGATATCTCAAAAGCCAGCGGTTACACAACGAGTGTACAAAAGAATCCTCTTTTAGCAACGCTTGAAGGTGAGAACACTACTCTTAAACTGACTCATCAAGGCGATGGTTTCGAGCTGAAATACATCTATGGTGGTATGGAATATGACGAACTTGCGCAGTTGGGTTCTTGGGGTACAAATGGCGTTATGTTCCCTGTCATGAGAGAGCAAACATTTGAGCAAGAGTCTCATGAGTTGCAGTATATCTCTGATCTGGAGGGGCCGATGAATTTCGTTGTTGGCGCCTATAGCATGACAGCGGACTCTTATATCACTTCAGGCCCGATTCAAAACTTTACTGCAAACCACAGTTTAGAAGCTTCTGCGTTTTTCGGTGAGATGACTTATGACCTAAGCGATACGTGGTCCATCACTGCTGGTGCACGATACACTGAGGAAGATAAACAACTCTATTCTCGCGGCTGGGCTCTGTTGGATTCTGCCAACCGAGTGGCTGATAATCTTGATGCAGCAACCATTGTCGGAAAACCTAAATTCTCAGACGACAATACAAGCTATCGTGTTGTTCTACAGAGAGAATTCGAGAAAGGTATGATGTACGCCTCTATTGCGACAGGATTCCGTAGCGGTGGCTTCTTTAACCGTGGAT
Organism: Porticoccaceae bacterium; assembly: GCA_024644595.1. Taxonomy (GTDB): domain Bacteria; phylum Pseudomonadota; class Gammaproteobacteria; order Pseudomonadales; family Porticoccaceae; genus HTCC2207. Next base: position 71,472 of record JAHEHL010000003.1, read on the forward strand.
CAACTGCATCAGAGCTTCTGCCATACCAGTCAGAAGAAGTTGAAAGTTTTGAAATCGGTATGCGCAGCAACCCAACGGATAACTCACAGCTAAACATCACTTACTTCAACACCGACTACACTGACAAGCAGGTACAAGTTATCGTACCCGGCGACGACCCTGTCTGTGGCAAAGGCACTGCGGAGAATGGTGTGACATGTTCATTTACTCGAAATGCTGGTCAAGTCAGCATGGATGGTGTTGAGATAGAAGCAGCACTTATGCCTACTGACTCGCTGACTTTACGGGCAGCCATTGGTACCTTTGATGGCGGATATGACAAATACGACTACAATGGTGTGGATATTGCAGACAAGGCCTTCTTGATGTATGCACCCGAGTTAACGGCTAGTTTGGTTGCCGAGCACACGTCTGAAGTTGCTGGCGGCTCACTGACTGTAACGGGTAGCTTCAGCTACAAAGATGAAGTTTATACTCAGGCCGCATGGGCAACTTATGACCCTGCAACTGGTCCAGAGGTTGTTATTGATAGCTACGAGACTTTTGATCTTTCAGCCACATACTTGAAGGATATGGGCAATGGGACATTGAAAGTAATGGTCTATGGCACAGATATCTTTGAAGAAGATGGCCGTATCAATCGTCTCTATGACGCAGGTAGCTTCTCTTGGGCAGAACTTCAGCCAGGTCGTCAGTTTGGTGTCACTTTAGGATATGAATTCTAAGTAACTGACCTATCCAGAAGGACTTAAAAGGCGGTTGAACTCGGTTCAACCGCCTTTTTTTATCTTTATGACCTCAACACACCAAAACCACGGGTAACCAACATGCAGAAGACCGAAACAACCGTCCTTAAACACCGGATTCAGGATGGCATTTTGTGGCTATGTAAAGACAACCCTCAAGACAATTACGGCATGTCTCTGGCGCTGCTCAAGGCCATGGGCGAAGCCCTCGACACTGTCAAAGATAGCCCTGCTATCCGTGCCGTTGTGATAGATGCAGGCGGTCGTGGCTTTCATGCCGGTGCTGTCGCTGTGACTGAACTGCAACCCCGACTTGAAGACTTGGTTCGCGAGGATTTTCAACGGCTAGTCCAAATGGGCCACAAGCTGGGTAATCAGATTGCCTCTATGCCTATCCCTGTGATTGGCATAGCTCGTGGCGGCGCCCTGGGTGGCGGCCTTGAACTGCTCTTACGCAGCGATTTCCTCTTTTGCCTTGATTCTGCACGCTTTAGCTTTCCCGAGGTAACTCTAGGCTTTGTGGCAGCCTGGGGTGGCACTCAGTTAGCTGCAAGGCTTATGCCCTTTCGACGGGCTCAGGAAATGCTTTTGTTAGGCGAATCAATCAACGGCTTGCAGGCTGCGGAGTTTGGACTGGTGACTGCGTCATTCGCCACCACTGACCTCTTAGATGCCCACCTCGACCACGTGCTGACCCGTTTGAGTCACTGCTCACCGGCATCGATGCGATGGACTAAGGCCTGCTTGGAGGCTGCCTGGGAAGGGTCTCTCGACACAGGCCTGGACAAAGAGTTAGAAGCGGAAACGGCCACCATGGCCAGCGGTGACTTTCTTAAAGGTTTGGACGCCCTTGGCAGTGGCAAAATTTACGACTATGCAGCAGGAAGAGCCGTGGCGAAGAAAAGCCGCTGAAGGCAGCGGCTTTTTTGATTCAGAGCTTTTTAAACCAAGAGCCTTTTAAACCGAAAGCTTTTTAAACCAAGAGCTTAGCCCCTCCCCATCAAGCCTAATTCAAAATCCCATCTCTGTGGCAGTAGGTATACGGCGCAGCGTTTGGCCACCGGAAATATCGACGATTCGACCGGTCATAAAACACTCATCGGATAACAGCCATAGCGCGGCATTAGCCATGTCTTCAGTGCTCGGCAACTTACCCAGCGGAATCTCATTAACAAATGCCTGCTCAATGGCTGGCATAGCCAGAAAGCCCTCAGTCATAGCGCTGGGGGTAAAACCGGGAGACAGAGAGTTAACGCGGATATTCTGTCCACCGAACTCAACCGCCGCGATGCGCACTATATGGTCCGCCCCAGCCTTGGTGCCCGCATAGGCCGCAAGTCCGGGAGGCGCCAATAGAGCTGTCTGGGAAGAGGTCGTCACCACAGAGCCGCCATCGGTCATACGCGCAGTCATATGCTTGATAAACAGCGTGGTGCCTATCAGATGAACATCGCAGTTCTGCTGCAATACTTCACGGCTGATATCGGCAATCGCCGATGAAGTTTCGATACCGGCAAAATTAATTGCGCCATCGAGTTTGCCGTAATGGGCTACAGCGGCATCTGCCAGAGCTGCAAGCTGCGCTTCGTCGGTAATATCGCATGCCACTGCTACAGCACCAATACTGTCGGCGATGGCCTGGACCTTATCCAGTCTGCGGGCGGCTAAGACTAATTTAGCACCTTCGGCAGCGCAGCGATGTGCTGTAGCTGCACCCATACTGCGTTCGTCAGATGCGCCTAAAATCACAATGACTTTCCCTTCTAATCGACCGGCCATGTTTGTACCTCTCAATAATTTATTTTTTTTATTAAATTTTTACTAATTGCTTACCGAAGTTTTGCCCGGCAAAAAGTCCCGCCAAACCAGCCGGACATTCTTCGATACCGTTTAATATATGTTCTTTAACTTTGATCTTGCCCTCATTAACCCACTGACTTAACTGCTCTATTGCCGCGGGATAACGCGCCACATGATCGAGAACAATAAAGCCTTCCATATGAGAGCGGCGAATCACCAACTGCATATAATTTTTCGGCCCAGGCGGCAGAGCTTTAGTTTGGTAACCACTGGAAATACCACCACAGAGAACCACCCGTGCATGGTTGGACAGATTGACCAGTGCCGCATCGAGAATCTCGCCACCCACATTATCAAAGAACACATCAATACTGTTTTTACAAAGCTCTCTCATGCGCTCATCGACCGACTCCGATTTATAGTCAATCACTGCATCGTAGCCAAGTTCATCAATCAGCCACTGACACTTGGCCTGACCACCGGCAATACCAATAACGCGACAACCCATAAGTTTGGCTATTTGACCCACGGTCGAGCCTGTGGCACCCGCGGCGCCTGAAATCACAACCGTATCCCCCGCTTTGGGTTTGCCGATATCCAGCAGCCCGAAATACGCGGTAAGGCCGGTAAGGCCATAAATATGCAGCGGATAAGCAATAGGCATGGTATCGGGGATTTTTTCGACGGGGAATAAACCAGAACCATCACTGATCGCATACTCCTGCCAGCCAAAACCGCCCTGTACTCGATCGCCTGTCTGATAGTCACTGTGCTTACTCGCCACAACCTCGCCCACCGCCATAGAACGCATCACTTCGCCGATGGCAACGGGCGGCACGTAGCTACGCACATCGTTGAGCCATCCGCGCTGGGCGGGCTCAAATGAAAGATAGTGATTTTTAACCAGAAATTCGCCATCCATTAAATCGCGGACTGTCTCAGTCTCAAAATTAAAATGTTCCGCGCTAACAGTGGCTTCTGGACGGGATTTTAAGGTCCATTTTTTATTAGTTACTGCTGCTGTCATGGGGTGTACCAGATAGGTGACGAATAGGCGCGATCTTGAATGGTTTTTGGCGCACGGGGATCTATGACTGCACCAAAATATTTGGCGTCATAGGTCGTCCAGCGCGGCGTAGGAATTTGAATAACTCTGGCATAGTAGAATGCACGCTGCTCTGAATCGAACTCTGGGTCAGTCCATACTGCAGTTAGTTCCGCGGCACCTATGCTATTGCTATAGGTTGCATTTTCTATATCCACGGTATTACCAACGGCAGGAATATCCCCTGAAAACCAGTTGCCACTGCGGCCATCAGACAGTGCTACATCAAATATTTTCTCCTCGGTTTCACCACTGGCATTGAGCCAACCTTTAATAATTTGTACGCGGTCGAGATTGGCGCCATCTGGATCTCTTGAAGCCGCCACCATAAAGCGTGGTGCCGCGTCTTTTTCACCGCGGGTTAGATCACCACCCATGGGTACACCTTTCTGGTAGCCAATACTGGCAAAGTCAGCCTGCAATACATCGGCCTCTGTAAACTCCCAGCCGCCAAAGAAGCGTAACTTAATTCTTGTCCCAGACGTGGCATAAACCTCCCGTCGCTTGATCGCCCGAAAAATAGACTCGCGGGTGTTTTCTTCAGACCAGGCAGCGGTCAGGCCAGAGGACACTAGCTGCCAGATTTTCTGCAACTGATCGGCCATACGCTTTTCCGTGCGGTCGACAGAGGGTTCATCATGGGCGAATTTGCCAAAGAAATTATCCTCATAGGTGGTCGCCATGCCGGTGTGAGAATCAGTACTGCCGATCAGGCCAAACTTAAACGGGTTGGTCCCTAAATTAGCCTCGTGACGCAGCCCCTCCAGCAATGCCGAGCGGCTGTACTCATACTTGAGCATATGCGGCTGTTTAGGCGTATCAAGGGTAATATTGCCCTCATCCCAGGTCTCAAAATCGGCAAACTCATCTGTCGGTGACAGGAATGGATGGGTCTCACCATCGCCTTTAATCTGAGTGGTTTCATACACAGGTTCCCAGCGTGCTCGCTTGCGCGCGTATGACTCATCCAGCGGCAGTCCATTTTCCCGATTCGGTGAAAACATGCGACCATTGCTGACATTGCCATTGTGAGCAATGGCGATTACCTCACCCCCAGTTTGCTTTTCATAGTCCGCCAGAGCATCCCATAGATCCTCTGGATCATTGCTGTGCTGGGCCGAAAAAGGCGTGTGTTGGGCGGCCAGCTCGGCACCGTCTTTATAAATCACCACCCGGTGCAAGTTGTCACCGGTGATCATCGATGTCCATTCATAGCCAACAAAGGCGGTAAACAGCCCCGGCTCATTATATTTGTCCGCCACTGCTGAGGCTTCCGACCAGATCGATCTGCGCAGACTGTCCGGGGTCAAATATTCTGCCTCGCTGGTTTGAATAGCGTCAGAGAAAGCCAGTGCTAGACCCATCATATCGCCCTGCTGCATCATCTCTTGCCATTCCATGCCCATCTTCCATTCCTTGAGACGGGGGTCGTTGACCTCCAGCTGCGCATAGATACCCAGATATTCGGCATGATCTGTAACAGCCAAGAAGTCCAACGGGCGGCGCAGTCGAGCCGGCATACCGTTGTCTGCCTGCACAGTCTGACCGCGAGCAAATTCAAAGGCCTGATCTTTGGTCAGGCGAGTTTGTAAAATATAGGCATCGGCAGATAGCTGGGAATGCAGGTGCAAATCGCCCCAGTAGAGATTGGTTAGGCCCTCTCGTACCGGCGTGGAATAGAGTAACTTTTTCTCCACCAAGGACTTGTCTGGCTCACTGGCATTTAATAAACCAGTAAAAGACAGGGCTATCACCGCAATTGTGACGCTACTGAAAAGCTTATGCATGGTTGTTATCCTGTATTTATGGTTATTACTGATAGGCAGAAAGGGGCGTAACGATCTCGATTAGATTGCCATTGTTATCACGAACAAAAAGCAACCGAACACCTGCCGCATCGAAATTGGTCGGCGCTAATTCCAATTCGACACCGCGACGGACAAGTTCAGCCGCCACTGCATCTACATCGGCGCTGCTAAAAGCTATATGCACATAGCCACGATCGGACATGGCAGTAAACACATCTGGCGCAACGACCTCATCCTGAAATGCCTGCTTGGTGCCAACCACTTCAATCATAAAACCATTGGCGGAGATATAGCCCACATCCACGTCCGGGTAGCCATCGATGTCCCATTCGCGCACCACCTCAAAGCCAAGAACGCTGTTATACCAGTCCACCGTGGCACGGTAGTCATCCGTTGAAATCATAATATGGTCGGCACGCATCAGTGCCAGAGGATTCGCTTTAGGGGCCACATCTTGAGCGACAACCAAAGGCGATAGGCAAAAAACAATCAATCCTGCAAGACTGGCTTTTAACATCTGCATTACCTCAACTGATCTGAATTTATAACATCAGTGCTCACATAATCATTGAGCAACTCATGAAAGCGCTGCACTCGTTTTTCTTGATGGGTCAAAATACAGCCATTAAAGCCTCTGGAATTGAGCCCCTGTTGCTGGCTGGTGCCAATACTCAGATCCTGGTCTGCCACATAGCCAACGGACTGACCGTCACCATAAACACTGTGGCGATTTTCGGCCCACTCCAGTGGCATAGGCCCTATGGGTGTAATAACTTCTGTCATGCCCTCAACCGGTGGTACCAACACCCAGTGGTGAAAGACACATTTTTGCGGGTCGGTGGGATGCGGTTCTGTGCGCAGGATCTGACACTGCTCTGGTGACATGGTGATAGTGAGATTGGGAAATAGCGTGCAGTGAAAATAATCAACCAGCTGTTGATCGCTCATATTCTCGTAGTTGGTAAAGCCACGCTCGGGGCCGAGACGACGTTTCGCCGCCACAATCGCTTCGCGTATATCACCGGTGTGGCCATTAAAATCTGCAGGATCAACATCCCAGGCTCGCGCCACATCGTCCAGTGGTGAGGGTACTTCGCCTGTATGAAATTCCGGGTTGCGGGTGCTGGCCTGATGGCCTTTCATCCACATGGAGTTGTGGCCCGTTTCATACATTTCAAACAGTGTGTCCGGCAGGCCATCGTTGATAAAGGTCGAGAGCTCAGGATGAATAGTGGGCAGATGGTAACTTTCGTTAAAGTTGTCGCGAATAATTTTCCAATTAAAATTGGCATCGGCGGACAGATACATCACCCGAATCCAATTATCCAGGCCATAGCTTGCCAGCCTTTCTGGCAAGGGCGCCAGCCAATCCAGCAGTGGCGCCACATCCTCATCCATGCAGTAAAAAATAAACGGGCCCCAGGTCTCGCAGCGCACCTCTGTCAGAGTTACCTTGCCGCAGGGATTGCCATCGGGAAAGTCATCCGGGTCTTGAACATTGACCAGCACGCCATCGGGGGAAAACTGCCAGCCGTGGTAGCCGCAGGTGATTTTATCGCTGCCGCCTATATCACCGAGTATCAGACGGTTGCCGCGGTGAGGGCAGGAATTGTAAAACGCTTTGATCGAATCATCGGCCTGACGGATCATAATCACCGATTCAGTCCCTAGATTATGACGAACATAATCCCCTTCCTGCTCAAGCTCGGCAACCATGCCGCCGAGATGCCATACTTTGGGCCACAGACGCTCATTTTCGAGCACCATAAATTCACTGGAAATATAGCGATCTGCGGTGATGTGATCACCCCGCACTGGAAGATCAAAGCCCTTTGCATAGCGCGAAGTCTCAGCTTGCGAGCTCATTATTTACCCCTTAGATGAATGTTAATATTGCCAAAAAGCAGCCCAAAAGATGGCCGCTATCACCTGTTTTTATGGAAATCACCTGTGTTATTTAGAGATCAGACCGCCATCCACCACCAGTTCAGTACCAGTCACATAGCTAGACTCATCGGAAGCTAAAAACAGCACACAGTTGGCCACTTCCACGGGATAACCCATGCGCCCAAATGGCACTGTTGCGCCGAGCTTTTCAAACTCATCGGGATTGTCGCGACGGGAATCATTTTGAATATTGGTGTCGATCAGACCCGGGTGCAGGGAGTTGCAGCGAACGCCATCGGCCGCATGCTCAAGAGCAATGCTCTTACTGAATATCTGTACGCCCGCCTTGGCAATACCGTAAACCGAGACACCGGGAATTCCGCGCAGCGCGGCAACCGAGGACATATTCACAATAGAGCCGCCACCCGAGGCAATCATTGCCGGTAGGGCTTTTTTACAGCCAAGGAAAACACTGCGAATATTTACATCCATCTGCAGATCATAATCGGCTACTGAATATTCACTGATCGGACGCATCACTGCGATGCCGGCATTGTTCACCAGAATATCGAGACTGCCAAAACGTTCTACGGTGGCATCGACAACTTCCTGCCAGCGCTGCTCGTCGACCACATTTTGCTCCATGGTCAGGACTTCAGCACCCATGGCAGTCAGCTCTTTTTCCGCGGCAGCCAGACCGACCATATCAATATCTGTGATCATCAGCTTAGCGCCCTCCTGGGCAAAGCGCACAGCCGTGGCATGACCCAATCCAGGGTTGGACGCTGCACCGGTAATGATTGCAACTTTGTTTAATAATCTAGACATGGAATTCTCCTTGTTGTTTTTAAAATTAAGGGTTTATTTTTTCGCTAGATGGCATTCCAGCCGCCATCCACTTCGAGCAAACTTCCGGTACTAAAAGACGACAGATCGGAGGCCAGAAACATCACCCCATTGGCGACCTCTTCAGGTGTGCCAAGCCGCTTGATCGCATGTCTGGTGGATAGCACCGATAAATCCTCAACCAAGCTCACAACCAATGGTGTGGCAACGTTGCCAGGGCAGATCGCATTGATGCGAATATCCCGATCGGCATAGTCCACGGCGACAGTGCGAGTCAGTCCTGCGACGGCAAATTTACTGGTCACATAGGGCGCGGCATTCGGATACGTATTGCGGCTGGTGGCAGAGGCCATATTGACGATACGTCCACCGCCCTGTTTAAGCATTTGACGAATTTCCGCCTGCATACAGAGCCACACGCCTTTTACGTTAACCGTAATAACGCGATCAAATTCCGCCTCGCCCACCTCATGAAATTCCTGCAGTGGCGTTGCTGTGCCGGCATTGTTAACGGCAATATCGAGACGCCCAAAGCGCGCCACTATGGCCGTCATCATGGCACTCACATCGGCAGAATCGCTAGCATCGTTAAGTAATCCGAGCACCTCAGTGCCGCCCTTTTCGAGATCATTGACAGCCTTATCCAATGCCTCTTGAGAAATATCGGTGATCACTAGCTTTGCGCCTGCAGCGGCAAATGCCTGGGCACAGGCATAGCCCAACCCCGCTGCGGCTCCAGTAATCAGCACTACCTGTCGTTTAAAATCAAAAGTCATAATAGGTTTATTCTTGTTATTAGTAGACGCGCATTATTGCGCTCATCAGGTGGCATTACCGCCATCGACCATATAGACGCTACCGGTACAGTAGCTGCTGTCATCACTGCCCAAAAACACCATCATATTGGCAATTTCCTCAGGCTGACCGTAGCGACCCAGTGGCGTCACCGCCTCAACCATCGCTCTAAAATCACCGGCGCCCGCTTCAGCAAAGCCGTCTTCAATGGACTCCATCATGCGGGTTTCAACTGCTCCTGGATTGACTGTATTGACCCTGATCCCGAACTGAGCCGACTCCAATGCGGCGCAGCGCATTAGGCCTATCACCGCGTGTTTGCTGGTATTGTAGGCAGCCGTATTGGGCGAGCCCTTCACGCCGGCACCAGAGGAGGTAATGATAATGCTGCCACCACCGCCATCACGCATGACCGGCATCACATAGTGCAACCCCAACCATACGCCTCTGACATTGACTGCCAATACCTTGTCCAAGTTGCTGACATCGGTGTCCATAATCGAACCGATCTTGCCCTCGACGCCGGCGTTGGCGACAAACACATCGATGCCGCCAAACCGGTCCACTGTGGCGCGGACCATATTTTCAACTTGGTCCGCTTCGGCCACATCGACAGCGATACAGGCACAGTGCTCAGAGCCAAGCTCATTGACCAGTTGCTGAGTGACTTCTGTGCCTATATCCGCGAGCATTACTTTGGCGCCTTGGCTGACAAATTTACGCACCGACGCCTGACCTATTCCGCCGCCCGCACCCGTGATCAATACCACTTTATTATTTAACTTCATCTTTTATCAGGCCCTTAACGTTTTTCTCATTTGTGTGATTAATTGTTATTCGCCAGGTATTTCGCCAGCCGCGACCATGGCATCAAATAACTCAGTACCCAAAGGATTGCGACGCAGACAGAGACCGCCGTTGACCTGTAAATTTTCACCGGTCATAAAACATTCGTCAGAGGCGAGAAAGGTGGCTGCTGCGGCAATATCTTCACTGGTGCCAATACGGCCCAATGGATAGCAGCTTTCAAACTCTGCCAACAACGCAGCGCTTTTTAACGGCTCTGCAGTCATCGGGGTCTCGGTCAAGCCGGGCGAAATGCTATTGGCGCGAATACCTTTGCAGCCATATTGATTGGCGACACAGCGAATCAGGTGGTCGGTGCCGGCCTTGGTGCCCATATAGGCAGCGTGGTCATCGAGCATAATATTGGCGGTGGCGGAGGAGATCTGGATAATCGAGCCACCTGTTGCGTCCATCGTCTGAATCAGTTTTTGCAGCCAGACAAAGGGCCCCTTAAATTGCAGGTCTATCATCTGATCAAGCTGCTCTTCGGAGTTCTCTGTCAGCGGTACCAACAGCCCCCATCCAGTGCTGTTAATCGCTACATCGATGCGGCCATGACGGTCGATAATACTGTCGACCATCTCGACAATGGAGGCTTTTTTCGAGAAGTCGCAGAGCACCCAATCGCCACCAATCTCTTCGGCGAGTTTGCGAAGCGCTGCCTCGTGACGACCAGAGACAATCACTTTGGCTCCCTCGGCAGCGAATCGACGCGCCATAACCTGACCCATATTATCTTCGCCGGCGGCACCGACTATGGAGACCACTTTTCCCGAAAAACGACCCATTAGAAACCCCTTGTGACAACCCGTTTGGCATTATCGTAAGTAATTTATTTTAGCGAAACGTTTACAAAACAGACATGCATGTTTCTTTTTTTAAAGACTATATTATCAATGGCAGCAAGCTGCAACTGGTTTGTCCTCAATCTTTAGTTAACTATGCTGCCTTACGGGCTAAATTGTATTGGTTTGAGACGCTTTGCTGCGAAGTAAAATCAAAATGGTTATTGAGGCGGAGGTAACATTCGCCATAAAAGTGACGCGCGGAGCGGGCTCAACTGCGGGCGAAAAGGGAGTGGTTCAGATACAGATTTGCGGGGACTAATGAGCGCAGCAAGTCGACGACCGGCTGTGCTCAGGGTTTACTCTTCCATCAAATCAGCTTCTTTATAGATATCATGAAGAATCGCGGTCAGGTAGGTCATTACGCGTTTGGCTCGAGCGTTCTTGCGCGCCGACATATGGCTCAGAGCCATGCCCTTCATCAAAAACTGGACCATATCGTGCGCACCTTCAAGTCGCGCTAGATTTTTCCAATGCGGGAAAACCGCTTTAACGGTATTGAGAAACTGTTTTTCAAAGTCTTTTTCTACTGGCTCAATAATCTGTCGCAGCTCAGCGTCAGTTCGCGAGGCAGCAAGCATCTCTTCATAGGCCAAAAATGATGGCAGATTGACATAGCGCCAAGCGGATTCGACGGATTCACGAATTGCTTTATCGGTCAACTTGCTCGCAGGATCATCAATGTCCGCCATCAGGTAGCGGTACTCGTCCAAACGCCGCACGTGCAGATAGTCGATCACCGCGCGCATGACTGACATACGCGATGGAAAGTGATGCATCATCGCACCGCGGGAAACCCCAGCGTAGTTAGCAATCAAAGCGGTGGTAGTATTGGCATAACCCAATTCGAGCAGACATTGGATGGTCGCCTCAAGAATCGCAGAACGCGTGATCGCGCTCTTCTCCGCCTGCCAACCCTTTTCATTGCGCTGCGGTCTTTTTTTGCTGGTTGCTGCGATTTTCTTTGCCGCTGTCATTTAACGTGCCCTTCAAATTAAATTAAATCAATCGTCGTCGACAAGGTAAAAAACCAACAGCTGACGGTATTGTTAAAGTGTATACAAAAACAGGCACCAAATCATCACTTAGCCGAGTAAACAATCACGATTGTTTGCTCGGCGTTAGCCATTGGGCTGGTCTAAATCATTGCGACCGCCATAGCCGCCAACGGTTTCACCAAGGCTCTCATTTGACTCGCCTTATCACTTGATGCATTACCTCCGAGTGCCCGCTGCCCGACGCCTTCGAGAATCGCGGCAAAGCGAAACATACTGAAAATGACATAGAAATCCCAATTCTCAATAGCCTCGATACCCATGCGCTGACAGTAGAGCGCCACATATTCCTCTTCGCTGGGAATCCCCAATGCCTGACGATCAACACCTCCCAGCCCCGCCAGCACAGAGCGGTTATCGAGACGCAACTGCATGCACTGGTACGCGAGATCGGCGTAGGGGTGACCCAGCGTCGAAAGCTCCCAATCGAGCACGGCAATGGCTCGTGACTCCACGGCATCGAACATAATATTGTCGAGACGAAAATCACCGTGGGCGAGCACCAACTTACCGTCGTCTGCGGGAGTGTTTCGGGGCAGCCATTGGATCAGCTTGTCCATATCATCAATGGTCTCAATTTCCGAGGCCTGATACTGTTTGGTCCAGCGGCTAATCTGACGGGCAAAATAATTCCCCGGCCGGCCAAAGTCGCTCAGGCCAACGTCATCAATATCTACCGAGTGCAAAGCCACCATCACCTGATTCATCTGATCAAAAATGGTTCCGCGCTGGGCATTGGTCATATCTGGCAGTGCCGGATCCCAGAACACGGTGCCCTGCTTAAATTCCATGATATAAAACATACTGCCGATTACCGAGTCATCTTCGCAGAGATGATAAACCTCGACCACTGGCACCGCAGAGTTAGCCAGTGCAGACAACACCCTATATTCGCGGTCCACGGCATGGGCCGACTTTAATAAGTCGCCGGGTGGTTTGCGGCGCAGCACATAGGTGCCGCTTGCCGCCGTAATTTTAAAGGTTGGATTTGATTGTCCGCCGGCAAATTTTTCCGCGCTCAGCGGCCCCTTAAATCCAGCAATCTGAGCCTCGAGATACTCTGCCAGTTTGTCGTGATCAAAATCAAAATACGACGGCATAAATTAACCTTTTATTGAGTAATTGCTGAGTGACGGCAGCTTAGGCTTTGGCGCCAGAATAACGCTCGATAATCTGCTTGCCTAGCGCCATCTGATGAACCTCATCAGGTCCATCTGCCTGACGACACCAGCGCGCATAATTAAACGCTTCGGCCATACAGTAATCCTCTGTGAGACCTCCTGCGCCATGCATCTGTATTGCTTTATCCAACAGATTTTGAATTAACAGCGGAATGGTGGTCTTGGTTGCGGCGATCATATCGACTGACGCGGGAACGCCCTCTTGGTCGATTTTATGGCAGGTCTTGAGTACTAATAAGCGCGCCATTTCAATTTCTGAATACATCCGTGAGATGTTTTCCCGCACCGACTGATGCTTGCTCAACTGACGACCGAAGGTCGAGCGTGCAACCGTGCGCTTGCAGGCCAATTCAAGTGCGCGCTGACCGGCACCAATCAGTCGCATACAGTGATGCATGCGACCGGGGCCCAGCCGTCCCTGAGCGATTTCAAAACCGCGCCCGGCACCGAGCAAGACATTCTCTAAAGGCACACGACAGTTTTCAAAGCGCAGTTCTGCGTGACCTATAGGCGCATCATCGTAGCCAAAGGTCGTCAGAGGTCGAACTAACGTCAGGCCAGGCGTATCCTTTGGCACCAGAACCTGGGTTTGCTGCAAATGGCGATTGGCATTGCCGGGGTCAGACTTACCCATCACAATCAAAATTTTCGTGCGTTCATTCATGGCACCAGTAATAAACCACTTGCGCCCATTGAGCACCCATTCGTCGCCCTCTTGGACAATGCTCGTCTCAACATTGGTAGCATCACTACAGGCCACCTGAGGCTCGGTCATGGCGTAGGATGAACGGATCTCACCAGCTAGCAGCGGCTGCAGCCACTTATCTTGCTGCTGTTTGGTGGCGTAATTCATAAAGACTTCCATATTGCCAGTATCTGGTGCATTGCAGTTGAACACTTCTGGAGACCAGATCACGCGCCCCATGACTTCGCAGAGCGGGGCATAGTCGGCAAAGCTGAGACCACCATGGTCGCAGTATTCGGCATGGGACGGCGGAACAAAAAGATTCCACAGACCAGCTGCCTGAGCTTTTCGCTTCAATTCTTCCATCAATGGCAGTGGGGCAAAACGGTTCTCGGCACTGTGCAGCTGCTGAGCATAGGCGGCTTCGTTGGGATAGATATTTTGTTCAAAAAAGTGCTCGAGTTTTTCCAGCATCTGCTGAGATTTTTCACTGTTTTGATACATATTGCTGCTCCATTAACAGATGCTATCGACAAAAAGGGGACAAATATAGTTGCGGCAAAACACTTACCACCAAGGGTAAAAAGCTGGCATGCCAGAAGACACTTTGGACGGAAAGTTCGCAGGACGCTTCTCTAAGAATGACGCAACACCCTCCTTACCATCTCCCTGGCTGGTGTAGAACACCGCCAGAGACTCAACCTTGTGGGCCTCGGCCGGATGGGCCGCCGCTGAGTTGCGGTAGAGCATCTGACGCATCAGTGCCACAGCGACAGGCGCGGTAGTGTCAGCGATCTGCCGGGCCAGCTCGTAGGCTCTGGAAAGCAGCCTGTCTGGGGCGCAGACTTCGTAGACTAAACCGCCAGCAAGACTCTCTGCTGCATTAAAAATCTCACCTGACAGCATCCACTTCAGAGATTGCTGCATACCGACAATACGCGGTAAAAACCACGTTGAGCAACCTTCGGCAACAATGCCAATTTTGCCAAAGACAAATCCAAAACGGGCTTTTTCTGACGCCAGACGAATATCCATGGCGCAGGCCATGGTTGCACCCACACCCACTGCAGCACCGTTGATGGCACCGATAACCGGTTTTTTGCAATCATAGATAGCCAGAGTAACTTTGCCTGCACTGTCACGAACGCCATCCATTTCCTCATAGGCTTGCATCTCTTCGAGGGTCGGAATGCGAGATTCATCGAGACCAAAGACATTGCCCTCAGCTGAGAGATCCATACCCGCGCAAAACGCTTTGCCAGCACCGGTAACCACAATCACGCTGACGTCGTCATCATCGCTTGCACGATTAAAGGCGTGCACCAGTTCATTACACATTTCAATAGTGTAGGCATTCATCACCTCCGGGCGATTCAGGAACAGAGTCAGAATTTTGTTGTCGACTTGGTAGTCAATGGTCTTGTAGTCGGAGCTCTGACAGGTCATTTTTTGGTCCTTGGTTCTCGCAACAGGAGGAGCAGAAAGTCCTCTCCCGGAGGCTATTTTGAGGCGCGAAACCCTATCTCTGATAGAGTAATTGGTTGCGCTTTAAGGCCGCGATAATACCATTCATAAAAAAAACAAACCAGAATAACTTTTATTTTTACTGGGCAAAATCCAGATATACAAAAGCCCGGCAAGTACCGGGCTTTTTATATTCGAGAGGCAAAAAGAGCTCTAACCAAGCAATCGCAAACCAAACACTATTCTGGGCGCATATGCGGAAACAGCAACACATCTCTAATAGAAGCTGAATCAGTCAACAACATAACCAACCGATCAATACCAATACCCTCGCCTGCTGTCGGCGGCATGCCGTATTCCAGTGCGCGAATATAGTCTGCATCAAAGTGCATGGCTTCATCATCGCCGGCATCTTTCTCGGCAACCTGCTGACGGAAACGTGCCTCCTGATCTTCGGCGTCATTAAGTTCGGAGAAGCCATTGGCTATCTCGCGCCCGCCGACAAAGAATTCAAAGCGATCAGTAACATGTGGATCTTGATCATTACGTCGCGCCAGTGGCGACACTTCCGCAGGATACATAGTAATAAAAGTGGGCTGTTCTAAAAGATGCTCGACGGTCTTTTCAAAAATCTCAATCTGAACTTTGCCTAGGCCCCAGATATCTTTAAGTGGAATATGTAAGTCAGTGGCAATTTTACGCGCTCCGGCTTCGTCGGCTAACTGCTCGGCACTGATCTCCGGGTTGTAGTGCAAAATCGAATCAAATACTGAGAGGCGAGCAAACGGCTTGGCAAAGTCATAATGCACTTCGCTGGTCACTTCGCCATCGGCATTCTTGGTGGTGTTAACCACTTTGGTTGATCCAAGTACTTCAGTGGCTAACTTGCGCAACATATCTTCGGTCAGATCCATCAGATCGTTGAAGTCGGCATAGGCCTGATAAAACTCGAGCATAGTGAACTCAGGGTTGTGTCGAGTGGACAGCCCTTCATTGCGGAAGTTGCGATTGATCTCATAGACACGTTCAAAGCCGCCAACCACCAAACGCTTTAAATAAAGCTCGGGGGCGATGCGAAGATACATATCGATATCCAGCGCATTGTGGTGGGTGACAAAGGGTCGCGCCACTGCGCCGCCGGGAATAACCTGCAGCATCGGTGTTTCTACTTCAAGGAAGTCTGCGCCATTTAAATAGCGGCGAATAAAGTCCACCACTTTGGAACGAATGCGGAAGGTGTTACGCACCTCTGGATTAACAATTAGATCGACGTAGCGTTGGCGATAGCGCATTTCCTGATCGGCGAGACCGTGAAACTTGTCTGGCAGGGGGCGCAGCGCTTTGGTCAGCAGCTGATACTCGTCCATCTGAACATACAGGTCGCCTTTACCGGATTTGTGCAGCTGTCCTTGAATACCAACGATATCACCGAGATCGAGCGACTTGGCGAACGGCCGCGCCTCTTTGGTGACATACAGCTGTATGCTGTCGGAACTGTCCTGAACAACAATAAAAGCACCGCGATTGCGAATCACACGTCCGGCAACGGAAACAATCTTGCCCAGTGTCTCGAGGTCTTCTTTGGTTTCATCGCCAAAACCCGATTGCAGTTCAGCCGCGCTGTGCTGAGGCCGAAAATCATTTGGGAATAGCGCAGTGCCCTCTTCGCGCAAGGCATGAAGTTTTGCGCGACGCTCAGCAATTAATTTGTTTTCGTCTTGTTGATCAGTCATATCTCAATCTTTATTTTCAGGGGTGTATTTGTCTATTAACTGTCTATTAACTTTCTATTAAATCTCTACTAACTCAGATTACGCTCTGCCTGGGCTGCATACACGCGATAACTGCGCGCCACCTTCCAGAGGCTTCCTCAATTGGCGGCGCTAACTTTTATAACCCTGCCTTTAACGAAGCGACAATAAACTGGTCCAGCTTGCCATCCAACACCGCTCCGGTATTGCGCGTCTCTACGCCTGTACGCAGGTCTTTAATTCGCGCATCATCCAATACGTAGGATCGAATCTGACTGCCCCAGCCAATATCCGATTTGGTGTCTTCGGTTGCCTGTGCTGCCTCCTGACGTTTGCTCACTTCGAGCTCATAGAGCTTGGCGCGCAGCATCTGCCAGCATTTGTCGCGGTTTTGATGCTGCGACCGCTGACTCTGGGACTGCACCACTATACCACTCGGCTCGTGGGTCAGGCGCACCGCTGAGTCAGTCTTGTTAATATGCTGACCGCCGGCACCGGACGCGCGGTAAGTGTCGGTGCGAACATCAGAGGGATTGATGTCGATTTCAATATTGTCATCGATCTCGGGGGACACATAGACCGCTGAGAAAGAAGTGTGACGACGATTGCCGGAATCAAACGGCGACTTGCGTACCAGCCGATGGACGCCAATTTCAGTGCGCAACCAACCATAGGCATATTCACCGCTGACCTGCACCGTAGCACTTTTTATGCCCGCCACTTCACCGGCGGAGCACTCCACCAGTTCCGCCTTAAAGCCTTTATCGTCTGCCCAACGCAGATACATGCGCAGTAACATCTCGGCCCAGTCCTGCGCTTCGGTACCACCAGAGCCTGACTGAATATCCAGATAGGCGTTATTGGGGTCCATTTCACCAGAGAACATTCGACGAAACTCCAGCTTGGCTAACTGAGCGTCGAGTGCAGCGATATCAGCTTCGACATCGGCAACGGTGTCGGCGTCGTTTTCTTCAACCGCCATTTCCAACAGTTCGCGAGCATCGGCAACGCCGCTGTCGAGATCTTCTATGGTTTTGACAACTTGCTCGAGGGAGGCCCGCTTGCGTCCCAACTCCTGGGCGCGTTCCGGTTCATTCCAGACATCCGGCTCGCCAAGCTCTAGCTCAACTTCGGCGAGTTCTTCTTTGCGATTGGCGTAGTCAAAGATACCCCCTTAACACGTCGGTGCGTGCCTGCAGGTCATCGAGGGCGTTGTAGAGCGGATTAACTTCCATGGAATTATCTTTTTGAGTAGCAAACAAGCCGGCCATTTTACATCACCCACCATGCCACACCAAGCTAAAACCAAAGCCAAGACGCGGTTGATTAAGCTGCGGCACTAGCGCAACATACGAGCAGAAATTACACTTCAACAATATAAGAGTCGGGAGTACACCGCCATGTTACGAACCAGTCTAATCATTCTTGCCGCCATCGCAGGGTATCTATTGCTCTGGCCTGTACCAGTAGCACCGGTTAGCTGGAATGCGCCGATCAATGCAGGCTATGTCGGCGACTTCGAACAAAACACCGAGCTTGAGAAAATTGAAATAATCGAACTGCACGATACCCACGGCCCAGAGGGCCTGGCACTGATCAATGGTGAAATCTATGCCGCCACGCGTGAAGGCTGGATTCTGCGCTATAACGAGACCAGTGGCGAGGTCAGCAAGTGGGTCAATACCGAAGGCAGCCCACTGGGACTGGCCGTTGATGCTGATAATAATTTGTTGATTGCCGATGCCTACAAAGGTGTGTTGAGTGTTTCTCTAAGTAGTGGCGAAATCACTGTATTAACCGATAGCTACAACGGGGTGCCGATGGAGTATGTCGATGACCTGGATGTGGCTGCGGACGGTAAAATTTATTTTAGCGACGCCTCAACCAAGTTTGGCGCGCAGAGAAACGGCGGCACCTATGCAGCCAGTTTGCTCGACACCATGGAACACGGTGGTCATGGCCGCCTGATGGTTTATGATCCGGCGGATCAGTCCACGCAACTGGTAATGGATGGACTGAATTTTGCCAATGGTGTTGCTGTAGCGGAGGACAGCAGCTTTGTGCTGGTCAACGAAACCGGTTCTTATCGCATTCATAAATATTGGCTGGCGGGCGAAAAAGCCGGTCAATCAGACGTTATTATCGATAACCTTCCCGGGTTTCCAGACAATGTAGTGCGCGGACGTGATGGACGCTTTTGGGTTGGCTTGGTTTCACCACGCAGCAAAGCGCTGGATGATCTCTCGAGTTCACCAATGATTCGTAAAATCGTGCAGCGCCTGCCCGGATTTATGCGCCCTCAGGCTGTTCCCTACAGCCATATCGTTGCCATCAATGGTGAAGGCGAGGTTATCACCTCGCTGCAGGATCCGAACGGAGAGCACCATACCAATACCGGCGCCATGGAAACCGATAACTGGCTTTATATCAGCAGTTTACACGCCGACAATCTGGCGCGTATCAGCAGGGAAAATGCCGGAATCTGATGTCTTTATTTAGCGATCGTCTGGAGCAACATTTCTATAACGCCTTCTGCAGCAAGGACAATCTTTACTGTGCCACCGTGATTCCCAGCGGATTACAGGAACCTCGCTGGGTCAGTGTTAATCGCCGATTGGCAGAACAGCTGGGCATTAACCCTGCTGAACTGAGTAATCCGGTGCTATTGGATATGATGAGTGGCAATGCCGTGCCCGCGCATTTAAACCCTATTGCGCTGGTTTACTCCGGCCACCAATTTGGTGTCTGGGCAGGTCAGCTTGGCGATGGTCGCGCGATGACCCTGGGTGAGCTATCGGTTGGCCCGGATGGCGAGCTCTGGGATATTCAGCTCAAAGGTGCCGGTACCACGCCCTACTCACGCTTTGCCGACGGCCGCGCGGTATTGCGTTCGAGTATTCGTGAATATCTCTGCTCCGAGGCCATGCATGGTCTCGGCATTGCCACCACCAGAGCACTGTGCCTGGTGGACAGCAAAACAGCGGTCTATCGCGAAGAGGTGGAGCCCGGCGCGACGGTCTGTCGTGTGGCGCGGAGTCATATCCGGTTTGGTTCGTTTGAACATTTTCACTATCTCAATCAGCCGGAGTCTGTTCGAGCACTGGCCGACTACCTGATTCAACGTCAGTTTCCAGAGTGGCGCGAGGATGACAATCGCTATTTAAATCTGTTTGAGAACGCGGTTACCCAGACCGCGATTATGGTTGCCCATTGGCAATCGGTGGGTTTCTGCCACGGAGTGATGAATACTGACAATATGTCGATCATCGGCGACACCATCGACTATGGTCCGTTTGGTTTTCTCGACCGCTACGATCCGGAATTTATCTGCAACCACTCTGATAGTGGCGGCCGTTACTCATTTAAAAATCAACCGTCGATCGGATTGTGGAATCTCAATGCGCTGGCAACTGCGCTGATGTCTGTGCTTGAGTCGGAGCAGTTAATTGCAGTGTTAAAAACCTATGAGCCGACTTTTTTGTCCCATTATCGCGCGCTGATGGCAGCCAAGATTGGCCTCGAAAGCGTTTCTGAGGGTGACGAACAACTGATCAATCAGTTGCTCGAGTTGATGCAGCGTAACAGCGTCGACTACACGCTGTTTTTCCGCTCGCTGTGCAACTTTAACGACGCGGACCAAAGCGTTCGCGATCACTTTATCGATCGCGACGGTTTTGATCAGTGGGCCAATATGTATCTACAAAGACTGCAGCGGCAAGCGTGGAGTGATGGCCAGCGGCGTGACCAAATGCGCAAGGTCAATCCAAAGTATGTGCTGCGCAATTACATGGCGCAGGCAGCCATCGAAAAAGCCTATGCGGGTGATTACAGTGAAGTTGAACTGCTGTTAACTGTCTTGCAGAGCCCCTTCGAGGAACATCCGGAGGCTCATCACTATGCCGGACTGCCACCGGACTGGGCAGAGAAAATATCGGTCAGCTGTTCGTCTTAAACTGCTCGATTAAGCGCTGCGCAGCAACGGTCGCCGGCAAGGTACCCTCCAGCACCGCCCTTTCCAACTCGGGAACCAGAGCTTTGACCTGAGGATCATTTTTAAGATCGCTGACCAGCGCTTCGGCGGTCTCCGCCCACATCCAGGCTCGCGCCTGTTGGGCCCGTCGCTGTTGCAACTCACCCGCTTCACTCAATGTACTGCGGAAATTAACTACCTCTTGCCAGACCTCATCAATACCTCTGCCCTCAATCGACGAGCAGGCCAGCACCTTGGATTGCCAGTTGGCAAACCGCGATTTCATAAAGTGCAGTGCCGAGCGATAGTCGAGCAAGGTCTTGTTGGCGGTATTACTCTGATCGCCATCGGCCTTGTTCACCAACACCAGATCAGCCAGTTCCATAATGCCACGCTTGATGCCCTGCAGCTCATCACCCCCCGCAGGCAGTAACAGCAGCAGAAACATATCAGTCATATCGGCGACGGCGGTTTCAGATTGCCCGACCCCCACTGTCTCGACAAGGATGACATCAAATCCCGCTGCTTCACAAAGCAACATTGATTCCCGTGTGCGCCGCGTGACACCACCGAGGGTCTTGCCCGCAGGCGACGGCCTGACAAAAGCTTTTTCGGCAAATGCCAGCGTCTCCATGCGAGTTTTGTCACCCAGAATAGACCCACCGGTGACAGCTGAAGTGGGATCAACTGCAAGCACCGCAACCGAGTGTCCCTGTGTAATAAGGTAATTGCCGAAAGCTTCAATAAAGGTCGATTTACCGACGCCAGGGACACCAGAAATACCGAGCCGAATGGATTTTCCGGTATCGGGCATCAGGATTTCGAGGAGTTGCGTGGCAGACTGCCGATGATCACTGCGGGTCGATTCAACCAGCGTAATAGCCTTGGCCAGTGACCGTCGATCTCCCGCTTTGATCTGTGCGGCTAACGTGTTGCTATCGGTTACCATGTACTCGCTCTGATTGCCTGTGCGTAAGCCTTTATTGTGGCAGCTGAATGGTTGCTCGTCACCCCGGAGAACAGGACATTATTGCCTATTCAAACTCGAGAATAATTTCATCCACCATCAAACTCGAACCTTCAGTTGCGGCCACCTTGGCAATAACGCCATCCTGAGTCGCGCGCAGGCTGTTTTCCATCTTCATCGCCTCAACCACGGCAAGCTCTTCGCCCTCTTTGACTTCCTGACCCTCAGCTACTGACAGTTTGACCAGCAGCCCCGGCATCGGCGACAGCAAGAACTTGGACATATCGGCTGGCGGTTTGTACAGCATATGGGCGTTCAGGTTCGCTGCCCGAGGGGACAATACCCGCGCATTGATCTCTGCACCGCGGTAAAACAGTCGGTAGCCATTGGCACTTCGTTCAACCTGCACAGAAACGTGCTTACCATTAATCTGCGCTTGAAATAGTGGCTGACCTAGAGACCAGTCGGTATGAACTTGGTAATCCGCTGTGCTCCCAGCGCTGTGCAGGCTCACCAGATAGCCACTTTCGCTGAGTTCGACACTGACGAGATTCTGCTGATCGGCGACCTGAACTACCCAATCTGAAGCGGCGACATGTTCATGACCTGTCAGCTGCCCGGACAGTAAACTGGCTCGCTCTTCATAGAGCTGGTGCGCGGAGGCGACAACAACCAATGCCACGGCGGGATCATCTTGCACAACCAGATCGGCATTAAAACCATCTGGAAATTCATCGGCAATAAAGTTTGTGGTTAGGCGTCCTTCGATAAATCGTGGATGCACCATCAGGGCGTTGAGGAAACTGATATTGTGGTTTACGCCACGAATATAATAGTTATCCAGTGCGTCGACCATGCGCTCAACTGCCTGGCCACGATCATCGCCATAGGTAATCAATTTTGCAATCATTGGGTCATAGAACATGGAGACTTCGCCGCCTTCATAGACACCGCTATCGACACGTACTCCTTCTCCCTGAGGTTCAACGTAGCGAATCAGGCGGCCGGTGGAGGGCATAAAGTTGCGGAAGGGGTCTTCGGCGTACACCCTTGACTCCATTGCCCAGCCAGTCAAGGTTACCTCTTCCTGGTTCAGGGGCAGCTTTTCACCCGCCGCCACACGAATCATTAACTCAACCAGGTCCTGACCTGTCACCAGCTCGGTAACCGGGTGCTCAACCTGCAATCTGGTGTTCATTTCGAGGAAGTAAAAGTTCATCTCCGCATCGGCAATAAATTCCACGGTGCCGGCGGATTGATAGTCCACGGCTCGGGCCAGTGCGCAGCTCTGCTCTCCCATCTTGCGGCGGGTGGCCTCATCGAGGAACGGCGATGGGGCCTCTTCAATAACCTTTTGGTGACGGCGCTGAATCGAACATTCGCGCTCGCCCAGATAGATGACATTGCCATGACTATCAGCCATTATCTGAATTTCAATATGGCGCGGTTCCTGGATATATTTCTCAATGAAAATGCGTGTATCACCAAAGCTGGAGCGCGCTTCATTGGTGGCACGCTCAAAGCCATCGCGGCAATCAGCGTCGTCCCAAGCCACTCGCATACCTTTACCGCCACCGCCGGCGGAGGCTTTTAACATCACCGGATAACCGATACCGCTGGCAATTTCCACTGCATGATCGGCGTCGCGGACTACATCGGTATAACCAGGAATGCAGCTTACGCCGGCTTTTTCAGCGATCAGCTTGGAGGTAATCTTGTCACCCATGGATTCAATGGCTTTTTTGCCTGGGCCGATAAAGGTAATACCGGCAACGTCGAGCGCATCGCGGAACTGGCTATTCTCTGACAGGAAGCCATAGCCGGGATGCACGGCATCGGCTCCGGTATCGACACAGGCCTGAATAATTTTATCGATAACCAGATAGCTCTCTGACGAGGCCGCCGGCCCTATATGTACCGCCTCATCGGCCATCTGCACATGCAGCGCATCGCGGTCAGCATCGGAATAAACAGCAACAGTGGCGATACCCATTTTTTTGGCGCTGGCAAACACTCGGCAGGCAATCTCACCGCGATTTGCGACTAATATTTTCTTTAACATAATCGAATCTTTTTAAATAATTTTGTGAAAATTAAAGCGGAATATTGCCGTGCTTGCGCCACGGATTTTCAATATTTTTGCTGCGCAACATCGCCAGTGACCGGGCCACACGCTTACGTGTGCTGTGGGGCATGATGACGTCATCAATGTAACCGCGCTTGCCGGCAATAAACGGATTGGCAAATTTCTTGCGATACTCTTCGGTGCGCGCTGCAATTTTTTCTGCATCGCCAATGTCGCTGCGGAAAATAATCTCCACCGCCCCTTTTGGCCCCATTACAGCAATTTCGGCTGTTGGCCAGGCGAGGTTGACGTCGCCACGCAAATGCTTGGAGGCCATCACATCGTAGGCGCCACCATAGGCTTTACGCGTAATCACGGTAACCTTGGGAACGGTGCACTCAGCATAGGCGTAGAGCAGCTTGGCGCCGTGTTTGATAATGCCGCCATATTCCTGACTGGTGCCGGGCATAAAGCCGGGGACATCGACAAAGGTTAAAACCGGAATATTGAAGGCATCGCAGAAACGGATAAAGCGTGCGGCCTTTTTCGAGGCATCGATATCGAGGCAGCCCGCCAGCACCATTGGCTGGTTGGCGACCACACCTACAGTCGAACCTTCGATGCGAATAAAACCGGTAATAATATTTTTCGCATAACTTACCTGTGTCTCAAAGAACTCACCCTCATCGGCAACTTTCAAGATCACCTCTTTCATATCGTAGGGCTTGTTGGGGTCGTTGGGGATAATGGTATCCAGCGACATTTCCATGCGATCTGCGGGATCTTCAGTTGGCCATACTGGCGGTTTTTCGCGGTTATTGGCCGGCAGATAGTTTATAAAGTGACGCAATTTGGCTAGCGCTTCAACATCGTTGGCAAAGGCAAGATCGGCAACGCCGGACTTGCTGGAATGGGTCAGTGCGCCACCCAGCTCCTCCGCAGTCACGGTTTCATGGGTCACTGTTTTGACCACATCGGGCCCGGTGACAAACATATATGAGCTGTCCTGAACCATAAAGATAAAGTCGGTGATTGCAGGCGAATAAACCGCACCGCCAGCACAGGGTCCCATCACCATGCTGATCTGTGGGATCACACCACTGGCCATAACATTGCGCTGGAAGACCTCGGCGTATCCACCGAGGGAGGCAACCCCTTCTTGAATACGTGCGCCACCAGAGTCATTGAGTCCGATGACCGGCGCGCCGACCTTCATGGCCTGATCCATCAGCTTGCAGATTTTCTCGGCGTGCGCTTCAGACAGCGAACCACCGAATACAGTGAAGTCCTGACTGAAGACAAACACCAGACGACCATTAATGGTGCCGTAACCGATGACTACACCGTCGCCTGGAACATGCTGCTGATCCATATCAAAATCGGTGCAGCGATGCTCGACAAACATATCCCATTCTTCAAAGCTGCCCTCATCCAATAGAAGCTCCAACCGCTCGCGGGCGGTGAGTTTACCTTTGGCATGCTGTGCATCAATACGTTTCTGACCACCGCCAAGGCGAGCTCGACTTCGCTTGGCCTCAAGTTCTGCAAGAATTTCGTGCATGATTCTGTCCTGTTTTATTTTGTTATCGCGGGCGCTAACCCGGTTATCCTGCCTCTGTTGTGGGAGCTCACGGCGCCACCTCGCTCGGTCGAGATAACAGCTCGGGCGAGTTCAGTCGAGGAACTATTCAATCAAGCCAAGTACTTCTTCAGCAGCCTCAGGGATATTGGTCCCGGGACCAAAGATCGCGGCCACGCCCTCTGCTCGCAGTGCGTCGTAATCCTTTGGTGGGATCACCCCACCGCAGATCACTAATATATCTTCCGCACCCTGCTCTTTTAGCGCAGCTATCATTTTCGGTACCAGGGTTTTATGACCCGCGGCTTGGGATGACACACCCACAATGTGTACGTCGTTTTCGATGGCTTGACGCGCAGCTTCTTCGGGGGTTTGAAACATGGGTCCAACATCGACATCGAAACCCATGTCGGCAAAGGCTGTGGCAATAACCTTAGCTCCCCGGTCATGGCCGTCTTGGCCCATTTTGACCACTAGCATTCGCGGCCGGCGACCGTGAGTTTCGGCAAACTGTTCCACTTTCCTGGTTATATTCATAAAGCCCTCATCGCCTTGATAGGCAGAACCATAAACACCACTAATCGATTGGGTTTGAGCACGGTGACGGCCCCACTCCTGTTCCAGAGCATCACTAATCTCGCCGACGGTAGCGCGGGCACGAGCGGCATCCACAGCCAGCTCAAGCAGATTGCCCTGCCCAGTTTTGGCGGCCTCCGTCAGTGCCGCGAGGGCCTGCTCACAGGCATCTGTATCGCGTTCTGCACGCACTTTTTGTAGCCGTGCTATCTGTGAATCACGCACGGCGCTGTTATCAATATCCAGCACATCGACGTCGGGCTCTTCGGCCAGTTGGTATTTGTTGACACCAACAATAACCTGTTCTCCACGGTCGACACGCGCCTGTTGCAATGCTGCGGCCTCTTCGATGCGCAGCTTGGGCAGACCGGTTTCAACCGCTTTGGTCATCCCACCCATTTCTTCGACTTCGTTGATCAGCACCATTGCCGCCTCGACCAATTCGTTGGTCAGACTTTCGATGTAATAGGAACCGGCCAGTGGATCAACCACATTGGTTACACCGGTCTCTTCCTGAATAACCAGCTGGGTATTGCGAGCAATGCGCGCAGAGAAGTCGGTTGGCAGACCCAGGGCCTCATCAAAGGCATTGGTGTGCAGCGATTGAGTGCCGCCCAATACCGCCGACATGGCTTCAACAGTGGTGCGCATTATATTGTTGTAGGGATCTTTGCTGGTAAGACTCACACCAGACGTCTGGCAGTGGGTGCGCAGTATCAGCGAGCGCGGGTCGCTGGGCGCGAACTTCTCGCTCATCAGCGTCGACCAGAGAATACGTGCAGCTCGCAGCTTGGCAATCTCCATAAAGAAATTCATGCCAATGGCGAAAAAGAACGACAGCCGCGGCGCGAACGTGTCGACATCGAGGCCGCTGGCAATCGCGGTGCGCACGTATTCAATGCCATCGGCAATGGTATACGCCAGCTCTTGCACGTTGGTCGCGCCCGCTTCCTGCATATGGTAGCCACTGATAGAAATGGAATTAAACTTCGGCATATGAGCGGCGGTGTAACCAATAATGTCTGCGACGATACGCATCGATGGTGCAGGAGGATAAATATAGGTATTTCGCACCATAAATTCTTTCAGAATATCGTTCTGTAATGTTCCCGCCAACTGTTCAGGAGCCACACCCTGCTCTTCTGCCGCAACAATATAACTCGCCATCACGGGCAGTGCTGCGCCATTCATGGTCATCGACACAGACACCTTGTCCAGCGGAATACTGTCAAACAGGATCTTCATGTCCTCGACTGAATCGATCGCCACGCCGGCCTTGCCCACATCGCCCTCTACTCGCGGATGGTCGGAGTCATAGCCTCTATGAGTTGCTAGATCAAAGGCAACCGACAGACCCTGCTGACCAGCAGCCAGATTGCGTCGGTAGAACGCGTTAGATTCTTCGGCTGTAGAGAAACCTGCATACTGACGCACGGTCCAGGGACGGCCTGTATACATGGTCGCCTTGGGGCCTCGCATATAGGGCGCAAAGCCGGGCAAGCTGTTTTGGTGCTTGAGGCCTACTGTGTCTTCCTCGGTGTACAGTGGCTTGACGTCGATACCCTCAGGCGTCTGCCAATTGAGATTTTCTACCGGTGCGCCTTTGCGTTCTTTGCTGGCCAACGCTTGCCAGTCTTTAAGGCTGGGGTTTTTCTTATCTGACACACTTATCTCCGAGGTTGAATGATTGCAAAAGAACAAGACGATCACTATGCAACAGTCCACCAGCGAATAGAAGGTCTATTTTTTACAGTGAAAAGCACATTTATTGCCATATTATTATCATTTATCGCCCTTTTAATGCTATAAAGTCACACTAAACTCACAATTTATAACCTACTATTTTTTCCGGCGTTGGTCCATTATGGCGACAATCTGTAACCACCATGTTGTGTCCTGTATGCATGGGCTGAGGGAGAGAGGCCTGCCCGAGCAGCAGGCGCTGGAGCGCGCCGGTATTAATCCTGCAGTAATCGACAGTGGCCAGCGAGTGCATACGGACCAGGTGGCGCGGCTGTTTAAGACAGTGCAGGAAGCGCTGAATGATGAGTTCATGGGATTTACCCAAAATAACTGCAAGGTAGGACTGTTTGCGACCATGGCCGAACTGGTCAGCCATTGCACAACATTGGGTGAGCTGCTCGCCAAGGCGGTGCATTTCTACAATCTGGTGAGCAGTGATATCCCGATGCAGCTCCACACCGAGGGTGACAATGCTGTGCTGAGCTTTACCATGGACCAACCGCATCTGGACCCGGAACATTTTATGAGTGAGTTCTGGCTGGTGATCTGGCACCGCTTTCCGAGCTGGTATATCGGTGAGCCCATCCGTCTGCAGGAGACCCACTTTACCTTTCGATCTCCAGCCCATCGTGGCGAGCTGGAGATTATGTTTCCCTCCCGCCTCCATTTCAAAAGCAGTGCCAACCGGCTGGTGTTTGATGCACAGTATTTAAACAAGCCTCTGATCCGATCCGATCAGGAGCTGACTCGGTTTGTCGAAAATGCACCGGCTGACGTGATGACCATTCCTGGCTCAGATACCACCCTAGAAGCCCAGATTGAGCGTATTATCAGTACTCGCGATCCAGAACGACTGGTGTTTATGTCGATTCATCAATTGGCAAAGGAGTTGGGACTAAGCAGTCAGACACTGCATCGCCGGCTGAAAGAGAGCGCCACCAGTTATCAGAAAATTAAGGATAATATGCGCAGGGAAGTGGCGATTCAGAGATTAACCCATGACAAACTCAGCGTTGAGCAGGTGGCGGAGATTGTCGGCTTTACCGAATCGCGCTCATTTAGTCGGGCATTCAAGCACTGGACCGGTTTAACGCCGAGGACGTACTGCAAGCGCGAAAGTTAACAAGATTACTTCTTGTTCTCGTCCCGGCGCTTGCTGAACTTTGTCACGGGCTTGCGTTTGAAGGTTGGCTTGTTCGCCGCTTTGCCTTTGGTGCTGTATGGATTCTCCGAGGTGCGGTATTCCACTCGCACTGGCGTGCCATGCAAGCCCAACTCACGACGAAAAATCTTCTCCAAATAACGGGTGTATTGCGCCGGAACCGAATCGGTCTGATTGCCGTGGATAATAATAATCGGTGGATTGCGCCCACCGGCATGAGCAAAGCGCAACTTGATACGGCGACCATGAACCATCGGCGGTTGATGCTCTTCCACCGCGCCTTCGAGAACTTTGGTCAGGCGCGATGCGCTAAGGGCATCGGTGGCAGCACGATAGGCATTTTCAATCGAATCGTACAGATTGCCGACGCCGGTACCGTGTAAAGCTGAGATAAAGTGGACATCGGCAAATTCGGCGAAGCGTAGACGCCGCTTGATATCTTCTTTGATTTTGTCCCGCTTTTCCGAATCGAGACCATCCCACTTGTTGATGCCTATCACCAGACCACGGCCGGCATCAATAACCGATCCCATCAGGTGAAGGTCCTGTTCGACCAAGCCTTCATGAGCGTCCACCATCAATACCACTACATTGGCGTCTTCGATTGCCTGCAGGGTTTTGACAATGGAGAATTTTTCAATCGCCAGTTTAATATTTTTGCGCTTTCGAATACCCGCAGTATCGATCAACGTGTAGTGTTTACCATGGCGCTCGTAATCTATATAGACACTGTCTCGGGTGGTGCCGGCCTCGTCATAGACCACCACGCGATCCTCTCCCAGCAGTCGATTAACCAGTGTTGATTTGCCCACGTTGGGGCGACCGACAACACCGATCTTGATACCTCTGTTCGGTTCGTCTTGCGCTTCGAGATGTTCCGGGAACGGGTCAAGTAGCTCTTCCATCATCGATTTGACGCCGCGACCATGGGTCGCGGTGGTCGGGAACATCCCGGAGAAACCGAGCTGGTAGAAATCAGCTAGTGCAGCGGCCGGATCGAGACCATCGATCTTGTTCGCGACGAGATAGACCTTGCGGTTTTTCTGTCGCAGCTTTTCAGCGATCATAAAATCTGCAGCGATAAGTCCAGAGCGACAATCGACAATAAACAAAACGATGTCCGCTTCGTCCATTGCAAGCAGCGATTGCTCTGCCATACCTACGTCGATGCCGTCTTCCTCGCCACTGATACCACCGGTGTCGACAACCATAAAGCGACGGCCGAACATTTCGCCATCACCGTATTTGCGGTCACGGGTCAAACCTGAATAGTTGGCCACCAGCGCGTCGCGGCTGCGAGTGAGCCGATTAAAGAGCGTGGATTTACCCACATTAGGTCGCCCGACGAGGGCTATTACAGGAATCATGGAATTAAAAATGCCGCAGATTTTAACTGCGGCATTCTACTGTAGTTGCGGGCAATTAGCGCTACTGAATTTTAAATGCGCTCAGGGAACCGCTATTGGATTGAATAATAAGGCTATCACCAACAGTCAGCATAGGTGCGGAAACGCCACTGCCGTCTACTTTGGTACGCGCCACAAAGTGACCATCTTGCAGGTCCAATACATGCAGATAGCCTTCCGCATCGGCTACGGCAATGTAGCTGCCCAGCTTGGCGGGGCCGGTAACGCGACGCAAAAACAGCTGCTCATTGCTCCACAGCACTTGCCCACCACCTGAATTAAAGGCGCGAACTGTACTGTCGGCTTCACTGATATAGACCTGACCGCGGCTGTAGGCCGGCGCACTATGGGAGGAACTATCCTGCGTCCACAGACTTCTGCCGGTACCGCGCGACAGAGCACCCAATCGACCCTGATAGCTGGCCGCATAAATAACATCGTCAATCAACAATGCCTGACTGTCGATATCGACCATACGTTCAAGATCAGTTCGACCTTTTGGCAGTGCCAGACGCGACTCCCAGATCAGCGAACCGTTCTCCGGGTTAAAGGCGATCAGTTTGCCGGAATCAAATCCAGCCAGCACCATTCGATCGGTCAGCAGTGGCGAACTGGTGCCGCGGACGGTGAGCAGTGGCGCATCATCTTCATGCTGCCAGAGGGTATCACCAGTGTTAGCATCCAACACAAACAGCTTGTTATCAATGGTCTGTACAGCAACTATATTGCCATTGCCCTGAGGGCTGGCCAGTACTTCAGAACTCACGTTGGCCATCCAGATTACGGAGCCGTTACCAGCATCCAGCGCATAGACTTCACCTTCGCTGGTAGCCACCAAAACCTGCCCTACAGCGTAGCCAACACCACCGGAAAGGGAGACGTCGAGATCAGTACCCCAGCGGCGTTTGCCCGATTCAATATCAAAGGCACTGACCTGACCTTCATGAGCCGCGGCAAATACACTGTCATCGCTGGCCGCCGGGCGCAGGCTGCCCCAGAATTTTTTGTTACTGCCGCCAATCTTTGTCGACCACTGCTTTTTAATGACTGCCTGCTGCTCAAATGCAACCAGTTCTGCAGGTTTGATTTCGCTCTCATCTTCACCATCGAACCAGCTACAGCCGGAAATCAACAACGCGCAGAGCAGTAAATTGAGTTTTTTCATCCGGCGTCTTCCTGTTCGTCCGACTGCGTTTCAGTTTCTTCGGCGTCACTGCTGACCACGGGTTGAACCTGACTAATTTTTAATTGCAACAGTGCTCGCGATGAGCTGTCTTGTGGCGCCACACCCATTAATGCAGATTCATAAGCGGTATAAGCTGCTGCAGTATTCCCCTGCTGCAGATAAAAATCACCTTTGGCTTCAGCGTAGGCGGACTTCATTTCACCGACATCGACGCCCTGAACCCGTTGCAAGGCTGCCTCGAGGTTGCCGCGCGCAGCGTCCACTCGAGCCAGACGCAGACGTGCGATATTGCCATCGAGATCGCTACCAGCATTATCCAAGGCCCACTCCAATTCGCTTGCGGCCGCATCCAGCTGGCCGTTTTCGACTGCCAGCTTGGCATTGATCAGCGCTGCATAGAAGGCGTATTGCGAACCACTGTGTTCGAGCTTAAGACTCTCGGCAAGTCGAGCAACATCAGCCTGTTTATCTTCAGCCAATATCTCGCCGGGCTGAGTCTCGGCCATGATATCGAGCATCTCCTGATAAACCAGCGACGCAGCAGCAGCCTGTTCATCAACATGCTGAGTCCACGCCTGCCAGCCAAAATAGCCACCGAGCGTCAGTACAATCGCCAGAATGGTCTGTTTGCCGTTATCGTCCCACCAGCGTTTGAGAGCTTCAATTTGCTCTTCTTCAGTAATATGGTCTGCCACAGATATTCCTCAATCAGTCTTTAATTAATGTGTTTAACAGCTGGCCCAATTCAGATTGGTCAACTGTTTCCTGGGGACGGTCTTCACGTAAAAACTTGATCCCAACAGTATTATTTTGCGCTTCATCCTCACCCAATATCAGCGCGATCGACGCACCGCTTTTATCCGCTTTTTTCATTTGCGACTTAAAGCTGCCAGCGCCGCAGTGGGTCTGAAAACGAATGTTTGGACAGTCGCTGCGCAGAGTTTCTCCCAACACCAGCGCCTGAGCATCAGCCGCGCCCACGGCAACCAGGTAGACATCGATAATCTGGGCAACACTATCCGGCACTACGCCCAACTCGTCAAGCAACAGCACCAGCCTTTCTAAGCCCATGGCAAAGCCGACGCCAGGACAGGGTTTGCCGCCCAGCTGCTCGACCAGTCCGTCGTAACGACCTCCTGCACAGACGGTACCCTGGGCGCCGAGGCTGTCGGTCACCCATTCAAAAACAGTCTTGGAGTAGTAGTCGAGGCCGCGCACCAAACGTGAATTGACTTGATAGCTAACGCCCGCTGCATCGAGCACGCTGCGCAGCTGCTCAAAGTGCTCGCGAGATTCGCTGTCGATAAAGTCGTGCAGGCTCGGCGCGTCGTTCAACAGCGCCTGCGTATGGGTATTTTTGCTGTCGAGAATCCGCATTGGATTAGAGTGCAAACGACGCTGGCTGTCTTCATCGAGCTGGTCCTGACGGGCGCTAAGAAAGTCGACCAAAGCAGCCCTGTACGCCGCTCGATCGGCTGCGGTGCCGAGAGAGTTAATCTGCAGCGTGACGGCATGATCGATTTTTAACGCTTTCCACAATCGAGCAGTGAGCAGCAACAGTTCGGCGTCGATATCGGGACCATTTAAGCCAAACGCTTCGACACCTACCTGATGAAACTGGCGCAGGCGACCTTTTTGCGGGCGCTCGTGACGAAACATCGGTCCGTTGTACCAAAGCCTTTGAATCTGGTTATGCAGCAAACCGTTTTGATTACAGGCGCGGACACAGCTGGCGGTGCCCTCTGGACGCAGTGTCAGACTGTCACCATTGCGATCCTCAAAGGTGTACATCTCTTTTTCGACAATATCCGTGACTTCACCAATCGACCGTTTAAAGAGCTCAGTCTGCTCCAGGATAGGAAAGCGTATTTCACTGTAGCCATAGCGCGCCAGCACATCGGCGATCACTCTCTCGAGATATTGCCACGTGGTTGACTGGTCGGGGAGCAGATCATTCATCCCGCGAATGGATTGGATTTTCATACAGTGCTCTTGCAAATCAGATCAAATTAAAGGGTTTAACCGCGGGCGATTATCTGTTCGGCATCCGCTGCCAACTGTGCTTCTTTGGCGGCGGCCTTGGCACGAATTTTCGCTTCCAGTTCATCGACCAGGTTGTCATTGCCCAGTTTGTGATCCGGCACACCATCGAGGTAGACCAGATTGGCCGGCGTGCCGCCAGTCAGACCGAAGTCAGACTCTTTGGCTTCGCCCGGACCGTTGACGATACAACCAATAATCGATACGTCCATAGGTACCGAGATATCTTCCAGTCGGCTTTCCAGCTCATTGACCGTGGCTATCACGTCAAAGTTTTGCCGCGAGCAGCTCGGGCAGGCAATAAAGTTGATACCTTTGCTGCGCAGACGCAAACTGCGCAGCATATCCCACGCTACTTTGGCCTCTTCGGCCGGATCAGCCGCCAGCGAAATTCGCACGGTGTCACCAATGCCATCGAGCAACAGCGCACCGAGACCAATAGCCGACTTGACTGTGCCTGAACGCAGTCCGCCCGCTTCGGTGATACCGAGGTGCAGGGGCTGTTCAATGCGTGTGGCCAGATCGCGGTAGGCGGCGACGGCCATAAAAATATCCGACGCTTTAACGCTGACTTTAAAATCCTGGAAATCGTATTTGTCGAGCAGGTCGACATTCCGCATCGCTGACTCAACCATAGCTTCCGCTGTCGGCTCGCTGTATTTGCGCAGCAGGTCTTTGCCCAGCGAACCGGCATTGACCCCGATACGAATTGGAATATTGAGGTCGCGTGCTTTCGCTATCACTTCACGCAGGCGACTCTCTTTGGAAATATTGCCGGGATTAATACGCAGACAGTCGACACCCAAATCGGCAACTCGAAGTGCAATTTTGTGATCGAAATGAATATCGGCAACCAGCGGAACGGTCACCTGTTTGCGAATTTCACCAAAGGCTTCCGCCTCAGCCATCGAGGGCACAGAGACGCGAACAATATCGGCGCCGGCGGCTTGAATACGTTTGATCTGGGCAACCGTGGCCGCAACATCGGCGGTACTGGTATTGGTCATGCTCTGCACAGAGATCGGTGCGTCGCCTCCAACCGGGACGTCGCCGACCATAATCTGTCTCGACTTGCGTCGTACTATAGGGGTGCCACTAAACATCGAATTGTTTACTCATGTTTGCCCGTTTTTAACCACGCCTGATATTCCAAATTTTCTTTTGAGTAGGGGAACAGGTTCTTTAACTTCAATCCCTCACTCGCGGCATTATCCCTGTTGCCAAAACGATTTTCTATTCTCACTGACAGCCACAGACTCTGTGCTGTGGGAGCACTCAACTGCCTAAAATGATCCAGTGCCAATTTACTCAGCGGGTAGCGTTGCTGCTGAAAATAAATTTCCGCTGCCTGTATATAGGGTGGTGCAAATCCCGGCGACAGCTGAGTCGCTTTTTCAAATGACTCCAATCCCGATTCACTATCGCCCAGCTGCACTGCACTGAGACCGAGTATATAAAACGCCTGAGCACGCCGCTCATAAGCTAAATCCTCAGTCACCGTCTGCATCTGTTCGCGGGCTTCCTGCATACGCCCTTGATTAAACAGAAAAGCGGCAAAATTATAACGCGCCAGAGTGTAATGTTTATCTGTTTTCAGCGCCTTGCGGTAGTGCCGCTCGGCCAGCTCAAATTCCTGTTCCGACTGATATAGCAATGCATAACCATTGTCGAGCGCGGCGGAACGCGAATTAAACTCACTGGCTTTTTGTAAATGCACGCGAGCCAAGTCGCGATTGTTTGACGCAATATAATTGAGCGCCAATTTTATATGCTGCTGATTCGCCTGACCCGGATCTGAGCCACCCCCGAATGAGACACAGCCAGCAACTGACAACAAGCCAATCAAAATGCTAAAACTTAAGGCTTTAATTGTCCGTTTAAAAACATCGGTTAAGCTTGTGTCCATGCTTCCCTCTCCTTGTTATCAACTTTCAGCAATAACGCTTACACGTTTTTGTAAAAGCTTCTTACCAACAGCAATCCTCTGCTGCTTACCACCAGCCCAATTCAAAAGGCTAGCCTACAAATTTAACGACCTGCTCTTCTTCGAGGCGCTTTTTATAGCGCTGCTGACGTTTGGTGCGGTCGTTGACCTCACCCGCCAGCTGGCCACAGGCGGCGGCAATATCATCACCTCGGGTGGTGCGAACAGTCACAGTGTACCCGTCATTATGCAGAATGTCCCTAAACCGGGTCAGGGCCACTTTGGTCACTTTTTTATACTCTGATCCGGGAAACGGGTTAAACGGAATCAGGTTTATCTTGCAGGGTAAATCGCGCAACAAGGCCGACAATTCTTTAGCGTGTTCGTCGCGATCATTGATCCGGTCCATCAAGGTATATTCAACAGTTACCTTGCGGCGATTATCCGGCATCTTGTCCAGATAGCGGCGCGCACTGTCGATAAAATCGGCCAGCGGATATTTACGGTTAATCGGCACTAGCTGATTGCGCAGCTCATCATTTGGCGCATGCAGTGAAATCGCCAGCGAAACGTCGCTGACATCACCGAGTTTATCGAGCTCTGGAACCACGCCGGCTGTGCTAAGGGTCACCCGACGCTTGGACAGACCGTAGGCGTTATCATCCATCATCAGACTCATGGCATCGACGACATTATCGAAGTTCATCAACGGCTCGCCCATTCCCATCATCACCACATTGGTTACCCGCCGCGGCGCTTTAGGATCGAACTGATCAAACGATTTTGCCGCGATCCACAACTGGCCAATAATTTCGGCGGTCGTCAGGTCACGGGCAAAGCCCTGCTTCCCCGTAGCACAAAAGCTGCAATCAAGCGCGCAGCCAATTTGCGATGAAACACACAGGGTGCCGCGATCGCGCTCGGGAATATAAACCATTTCGATGCAGCTGCCGCCATCAACTCGGATTAACCACTTGCGGGTGCCATCGACAGAATCCTGACAACTGACCACTTCAGGCAGTACCACTTCCGCTACCTCGGCGAGGCTTTCGCGCAGACCTTTGGAGATATTGGTCATTTCGGTGATATCGTCGACACCAAGCTGGTGAATCCACTTGAGAATCTGTGTGCCACGAAAACGTTTCTCGCCCAGCGACTCTAAAAAGTCGCCAATGCGGGAAGCAGAAAGCCCCAAAAGGTTGGTTTTAACCTTTCGGGGCCGTTCGTCACTTGCTGTTATATCTGGTTCCTGGGACATAGAAGTCCTGGTCTCTTTGTTTTGAGTGTCTCTCGTTTTAACTATTCACCCCTAAATAATAGAGGCAAAACAGCCTTAGCGAGGGCAAATCTCATTGTCAGCAAAGAAATAGGCGATTTCACGTGCTGCGGACGCTGCTGCGTCAGAACCGTGCACCGCGTTGGCGTCGATTGACTCGGCAAAGTCTGCACGGATGGTACCCGGCGCGGCTTCTTTGGGGTTGGTTGCACCCATCAGATCACGGTTGGTCATAACCGCATTTTCTCCTTCCAACACCTGAACAGACACTGGGCCAGACGTCATAAAGGCAACCAAGTCTTTGAAGAAAGGACGCTCGCTGTGCTCGGCATAAAAGCCTTCAGCTTGCTCTTGAGTCAGGTGCTGCATTTTGCAGGCAACAATTTTCAGGCCAGCCTGTTCGAAACGACCGAGGATTTGGCCGACAACGTTTTTTGCTACAGCATCGGGCTTGATAATGGATAGAGTGCGTTCAGTCGCCATGGAATGTCTCCGAAAAAATATGTGTGATACGTAAAGAAATTGCCCCAACGGGCGGAAAGCCCGGATTCTACCTGCCTGCGGTTACGGTCACAATAGGTTTTTCGGTTAGGCTCTGGGTTAGGCTACCAGCAGGCGCTGAAATTTATCCAGCGACACCGGCATGCTGAAATGTGCGCCCTGATATTTTTCGCATCCGAGACTCCGCAAAATATCCAAAACCTCGCGTTTTTCAACGCCTTCAGCGACGACATCGAGGCCGTAATGATGCGCGACCATCATGATCGCTTCGACCAGACCAAGCGTCTCTTTATCGGAGTTGAGGTTGCTAATAAATTCACGGTCAATTTTTAAAATATCCAGCGGCAAACGCTTAAGGTAGATCATCGACGAGTATCCGCTGCCAAAGTCGTCGATGGCGAAACGGGTACCCATATCGCGAATTTTTTTCATCTTATCGACCACCGACTCAAAGTCATCGATCAACAGGTTTTCAGTCACTTCCAGTGTCAACATATCGGGGCGAATAGCGTAGCTTTTAAGGCTGTGCTCAAGCGATTTGATCAGCTGAGGATCATGGAACTGTTTGGGACTGATATTGACTGCCATCTGCATATCTTCGTGCCACAGACCACGGTCGAGCATTTGGCGCAGGTATTCACAAGAGGTACGAATCACCCACAAACCCACATCGACAATCATGCCCGATGACTCCAAAACCGGAATAAAATCAGCCGGCGTACGCTGGGCTTGACCCGAATGCATCCAGCGCAACAATACCTCTCCACCTACCACTTCACCGCTATGAGTCGACACCTGAGGCTGCACATAGAGATCAAATTCCTGATTGGCCACCGCTTTGCGCAGACTGGATTGCATATTAATGCGTTGCCGCGCGCGACGGGTAATCTGGGAATCAAACAGCACCACGGTGTCGCGGCCACGACGCTTGGCTTCAAACATGGCGCTCTCGGCCTGTTGCACGGCTTCCTCGGCATCGACAATTGCCTCGGGTGAGGCATAGTAGAGCCCGGCATAGAGTACGCTAACGCCAACACTGGCGGTCACACTGACCTCGCCACTGTCGGTGAAGAATGGCCGCGTCAGCACACAGCGGAGTTCATTGGCAATCGCGAGGCTGATTTCCCGCGCCTGCTCAGCGGTTTCGGCAATATCCCTGATCAGCACCAAAAACGAGTCGCCAGCAACTTGATCAACTTCCATATTGTCGGTGCAGATTCCTTTAATGGTCTCGGCCGCACGCTCCAGAATTTGGTTGCCGACTGTTTTGCCGAGGGATTCATTGATCGAGTTAAAGTGGTCGAGGTCAATTAGCATCAGCGCGCCGCAGGCGGTGTCGCGGTGAGGACTATTGAGATAGTCACCGATACTGTTGAGAAGACGTCGATTCACCGGCAGGCCAGAGAGGGTTTGATATTGGTCACTGTCGCTGTGCTCTTCAGGCTTTTTATCGGCTGAGGGCTCTTTTTCTGCTGAGGGCTCTTTTTCTGCTGAGGGCTCTTTGTCTGCTGAGGGCTCTTTTTCCGCTGAGGGCCTTTGATTCCCTGCGGGCTCTTGATTCGCTGAGGGCTCTTGATTGGCTAAGGGCTCTTTTTCCTGCTCCGGCTGGTGTTTCTGATCTTGATTCGGAGCGAGCGGCGATTGGCTAG
Organism: Porticoccaceae bacterium; assembly: GCA_024644595.1. Lineage (GTDB taxonomy): Bacteria > Pseudomonadota > Gammaproteobacteria > Pseudomonadales > Porticoccaceae > HTCC2207. The sequence goes on from JAHEHL010000003.1 coordinate 110,330, forward strand.
AGGGAATGGTTGAAAACTCTTTCATTACCATCTTGGCTAGAGAGGGCAGCGGATAAAGTGTAACGCTCAGTGTATTGTCGTGCTCAGGTTGGCTATTGGCGCCGGCGGCGGCACTCAGCGAGACTACGATTTCATCCTGTTCGAGAAGATTTTCAGAGCGCCAGAGAATATTTTCAGCCTTATCCTGACGAAGCTTTTCAATCACCTGTTTGAGTTGCACTACAGACTGGAGTTGATCCGGCTGCTCTTCACTGAGGGTGGCACCGACAATCTGTTGGCGCTCACAGTTGAGAATTTGCAGGGCTCGGGCGTTGGCATCGATGCAAACGCCATAGGCAAAGAATAAGGTCCCGAAAGGGGCGGTCTCGAGGACTTTCTTGTAGAGTTTGTCTCGGTCTGCCATCCGTTGCCCGTGTCTCGCGTCCTGTGCGTTGGTTATTGGCTGGAGGTCGGGGTTTTAATCCAGCTCCTCCATCCAGGCCATTTGAATGGCTTCGAGGATTTTCTCTCCGCAGCGCTCAGGATCATCAGAAAAATCATCGAGATCCAGAACCCATTTGCGCAGATCGACAAAGTTGATGTACTGAGGATCTACATCTGGATAAGTATCCGCCAGTTCAATAGCAATGTCGTGTATATCTGTCCACTTCAGCATAGTCTATTACTCCATTTCCTGCTCTGTCTTGTCCGCCGTCAACGGCAGCATCGGCATCTCTTTTTCAGTGTTTTTCCGAGACCATATTGATTGTGTATTTAGGAATCTCAACGACCAGATCAATATCGTCGGCAATCAGCTGACAGCTGAGTCGCGAGTCCGGGTCTACGCCCCAAGCTTTGTCGAGAAAATCCTCTTCCAGTTCATCGGCCTCGGGCAATAATTCAAAGCCCTCCCGCACATGCACATGACATGTGGTGCAGGCACAGGACATCTCGCAGGCGTGCTCAATGTCTATGCCATTTCGCAGCGCGGCTTCACAGACGCTCTCGCCCGGCTCAGACTCAATCACTGCGCCCTTGGGACAGAATTCTTCATGGGGTAAAAATACGATACGTGCCATTAGAGATTATTCTCCACATCATCAAGACTCTGTCCAGCCAGCGCACTCTTGATGCTGGCATCCATTCTGCGCGCGGCAAACTCTTCGCTGATTTTGCCTACCGACTCAATCTGCCGCGCCAGTATTCGGTGTTCGGTACTGCTATCACGCACTTCTTGCAATGCTTTCAAGGCAACCTCAAGACAGTGATATTCAGCGTCATCAAGCAGTGCTCGACCATCTTTTTGCAATGCTGCATTCAAATCTTCAATCATACGATCCGCTTCGACCTGCTGCTCGCGCAGTGCGCGTGCCTTCATGTCGTCTTTGGCATAACTGAAGGAATCCTGCAGCATATTGGTGATTTCATTTTCATCGAGCCCATAAGAGGGCTTGACCTCAATATGCGATTCAGCACCGCTAACCACTTCACGGGCATTGACGCTGAGCAGTCCATCCGCATCCACCTGATAAGTGACCCGAATCTTTGCTGCACCTGCCACCATCGGTGGGATATCGCGCAACTCAAAGCGCGCCAGTGAGCGGCAGTCTGCAGCCAGCTCGCGCTCGCCTTGCAAAATATGGATGGCCATTGCCGTCTGCCCATCTTTAAACGTGGTAAATTCCTGCGCCCGCGAAACCGGGATAGTGGTATTGCGATGGATTATTTTTTCTATCAGCCCACCCATGGTCTCAAGGCCGAGAGACAGTGGAATGACATCGAGCAGCAACATATCGTCACCCGATTTATTGCCAACCAGCACTTCGGCCTGCAGGGCAGCACCCATGGCTACAACGCGGTCGGGGTCGATATCGGAATGCGGGCGGCGATCAAACTGCTGGCCTACTTTTTCATGCACACGGGGGGTTCGGGTTGAACCGCCAACCAGGATAACTTCATCTACCTGATCAGTATTCAGCCCTGCATCGCGGAGTGATTTCTTTGCCGCGCGCAGGGTTTTGTCAATCAGCGGATCAATCAGACTATTCAGTTGATCTCGAGTCAGTACGCCGCGCCAATCCAGCACTTCAATCTTGACTGCATCCTGATCGGTTAACTCTTCTTTTGCCGATTTGGCGGTCTCAAGCAAAATTCGCTGCTCTACCGGATTGAGAGACTCTGCCATACCTACCTGTTGACGAATCCACTCGGCTATTACACGGTCGAAATCGTCACCACCCAAGGCTGAATCACCACCGGTTGAGAGCACTTCGAAAACGCCCCGCGACAGTCGCAGAATAGAAATATCAAAGGTGCCACCACCAAGGTCATAGACCGCAACCACGCTGTCCTCACGCTGATCAAGACCGTAGGCAATTGCCGCCGCGGTGGGTTCGTTGAGTAGACGTAAGACTTTGATGCCGGCCAGTGTGGCGGCATCTTTGGTGGCCTGACGCTGGGCATCATCGAAATAGGCTGGCACCGTAATCACTGCGCCGTCGAGCATTCCGCCCAGCGCGATTTCAGCACGGCCGGCAAGTTTGCGGAGAATTTCAGCAGAGACCTGTATCGGGCTGACCAGTCCGGCAGCTGTGACAATCTTCGGCATTCCGCCATCGTCGGCAGCAAACTCATAGGGCAACTGATCACCAAAGCTTTTGACATCACTGAGGCCACGACCCATCAGACGCTTGACCGACGACAGTGTATTCAACGGGTCACTGACATTGTGCTCGGCGGCCTCGTAGCCCATACAACTGACGCCGTCTTTGTAATAGTGCACAACCGAGGGTAACAGATGCCTGCCCTGCTCATCAGCTAGGGTTTCCGGCGTCCCGCTGCGCACGGCGGCAACCAGCGAGTTGGTGGTACCGAGGTCGATTCCCACAGCATGTTTGCGCTGATGGGGTTGCGGCGATTGGCCCGGTTCTGAAATTTGTAGTAGTGCCATGATTTAAAGGTCCTCTAAATCTTCTTCGCGCAGCTCAATCTCATCCAGCAGCTTGGCAAAGAATTGCATTTTGGCCACGGTGTCCAGAGCATTAGTGTAATCGGCCGCAAGGTGCTGCGCCTGAAAATCATTCTGCAACTGCAGGTACTGTCGCTGCGCATCAGTGCGCATGGTGTCCAATGTTTTGAACGGGTCAGCATTGTCACCTATATCGCCAAGAGCTTCACGAAACTCGATCTGCTGCATCAGAAAGTGGCTATCGCTGGTAATATGACTTTCCTGGCTGGCGTCGACATGCTCCAGCTCGAGTAAATACTGTGCACGCTTAAGCGGTGACTTCAGAGTGTCGTATGCCTGATTGATTAATGACGTGGTCTGCATCGCCAGACGTTTGTCCACATCGCCTTTGGTGGAGAAGCGGTCGGGGTGAAAGGTCTGCTGTAACTTGCGGTAGCGGGAATCGAGCAACTCGCGATCGACTGTCCACCCAGGAGGTAGAGAAAAGAGCTGGAAAAAATTCTCTTTTGTGAGCAACTGTGTGGACAAATCCAATCTACCGACCCCGATGGTTAACGCTGTTAAATAATGCTCAGTGCAGGCTCTTTAGACGTGAAAGCTCTCGCCGCAGCCACACTCATCTTTAACGTTGGGGTTTTTAAATTCAAAGCCCTCGTTCAAGCCCTCTTTAACGTAATCAAGCTGCGTACCATCCAGATAGACAAGGCTTTTTGGATCGATTACCAGTTTGACATCACCGCACTGGAATACCTCATCCTCAGGCTTTGCGCTATCGACAAACTCGAGGACGTAGGAAAGACCTGAGCAGCCAGTGGTGCGCACACCGAGACGAACACCTATGCCTTTTGCACGGTGTTCGAGGTGCTTGATTACGTGCTGCTCGGCAGCGGATGTCATAGTGATAGCCATAGTGGTCGATCAATTCCCCTGCTTTGTGCGGATATCACGCACGGCGGCTTTGATGGCGTCTTCCGCCAGTACCGAGCAGTGAATCTTGACTGGCGGCAAGGCCAATTCTTCAGCGATTTGGGTGTTTTTAATACCTTCCGCATCATCTATATGCTTGCCCTTAACCCACTCGGTAAGCAGTGAGCTGGAGGCGATCGCTGAACCGCAACCATACGTTTTAAACTTGGCATCTTCGATAATGCCATCGCTGTTAACCTGAATCTGCAGGCGCATAACGTCGCCGCAGGCAGGTGCTCCGACCATGCCGGTACCAACATTTTTCGCGTTGTCATCCAGCTTGCCAACATTGCGTGGATTTTCGTAGTGATCGATAACTTTTTCGCTGTAAGCCATGGTGATGACTCCTTTAATAGTAACTCTGTTAAATAGACAATCGTTTTAGTGGGCCGCCCACTCTACCTGGCTTAAATCGACGCCGTCTTTGAACATATCCCACAGTGGAGAGAGTTCGCGCAACTTGGTCACCGCGTGGCGCACCTTGACGATGGCGTCATCTATGTCTTGTTCAGTTGTATAGCGCCCGATGCTGAAGCGAATCGAACTGTGCGCCATTTCGTCATTCAACCCGAGTGCTCGCAGTACGTAGGATGGCTCGAGGCTGGCCGAGGTACAGGCGGAACCCGAAGAGACTGCCAAATCACGCAGCGCCATAATCAATGATTCGCCCTCTACAAAAGCAAAGCTGATATTGATAATACCCGGCACATGGCGCGTGGGCGAGCCATTGAGATGGACTTCTTCCATATCCGACACACCATCCCACAGACGCTGACGTAGCTTTGCAATGCGCGCCGACTCCTGGTCATACAGTTCACCGGCAAGCCGGAAGGCTTCACCCATTGCGGCAATCTGATGTGTTGCCAACGTGCCTGAACGCATACCGCGCTCGTGACCACCGCCGTGCATCTGAGCTTCGATGCGCACCCGTGGTTTGCGTCGAACATACAACGCGCCAATTCCTTTCGGGCCATAAATCTTGTGTGCCGAGAATGACATCATGTCGACTTTCATTGCCTCGACATCGATCGGTGTTTTGCCGGCACTCTGGGCGGAATCAACATGGAAAAAGACTTTTCTCTCGCGGCAGATCTCACCAATTGCGGCGATATCATTGAGCGTACCAATCTCATTGTTAACATGCATAATCGAGACAACCGTGGTGTCTTCACGGATTGCATCGGCAACCACCTGGGGCTGAATCAGCCCTTCAGAATCCGGATCCAGATAGGTTACTTCGAAGCCTTCCCGCTCAAGCTGACGACAGGTGTCGAGCACCGCTTTGTGCTCAATCCGTGAGGTAATAATGTGCTTACCTTTGCGCTGGTTAAAGTGCGCGCAGCCCTTGATGGCCAGATTATTAGCTTCAGTGGCACCTGAGGTCCAGACGATTTCCCGTGGATCGGCACCGATCAGCGCAGCTACCTGCTCACGTGCATCTTCAACCGCAGCTTCCGCTTCCCAGCCAAAGGTGTGTGAACGCGACGCCGGGTTGCCAAAGTGGCCGCTCGGTGTCAAAAACTGCATCATTTTATCTGCAACGGCGGGATCAACCGGCGTTGTCGCAGCATAATCGAGATAAATTGGAAGGCTCATCAATTGCTCCAGGTTTAGCAGGCGCTAGCCCGCGGACTTTCATTTAATATTAATAGCTGCTCAACCTGACGCTGAGCAATACTTTTTACGTCGCGGCGTGCAACCAGGTCAGCCAGCGAAATAGCATTTAAAAAACTGTGTATCTCATGACTCAATTGATCCCACAATGAGTGAGTAAGACAAATCTCTCCACCCTGGCAGTCACCCTTTCCCTGACAATTGGTGGTGTCCACTGATTCATTGACCGCATCAATAATTTGCGCGACAAAGATGCTCTCACTGGATCTGCCAAGGCGGTATCCCCCACCGGGACCACGCACGCTTGAAACCAATTCAGATTGGCGCAATTTCGAGAATAGTTGCTCGAGATAAGACAGTGAAATAGATTGGCGATGAGAGATGTCAGCTAGCGAAACCGGTTTGTCATTGGCATGGATGGTAAGGTCCAACATCGCGGTTACCGCATAACGCCCTTTGGTTGTCAGTCGCATAAACACACCTTATCAAAGCAGTTGGCCGAAGAATCTTCGACGCCGATGAGGGCGTGATTATCTAATACCTGACTATTTTAGTCAAGTACCTGTGAGACGGTAGAACCGATTTTCGGTGCACTACTCAAGCGCGCCCGCATGCCTCTCAAGCGGTGACCTTCTATTTTACTTGGCGATTGTACGCTGCACCGCAGACAACAGACCACGGAGGATGGAAACTTCCATCTCATCCATGCGCACTCGGTTAAAAAGTCGTCGCATACGGGTTAGAAGTTGCTTAGGGTTTTCCGGGTCGTAGAACTTCAAGTCGGCCATGGTGGCGGCCAGGTGCTCATGGAAGAACTCTAGATCGCCGGCACTCACCGGTGGCTGGTCCCAGTCGGTCAGCGGCGGCAAGTTGCCCTGCTCGTCGGCAAGACTGGCCATACGAACCTCGTAAGCCAGCACCTGAACAGCGGTCGCCAAATTGAGCGAACTGTATTCTGGATTGGACGGGATGTGGACATGGTAGTGACACTTCTGCAACTCATCATTCGTCAGGCCACGATCCTCACGGCCAAACAGTAGCGCGGTTTTATGGCTGCCAGCTTCCCGATAAATTTTCTCACCACATTCCCGCGGATTTAACAACGGCCAGGGTATGCGCCGCTCGCGGGCACTGGTGCCAACGACCAGCGCGCAGTCGGCGATAGCCTCATCCACTGATTCGACAATGGTTGCATGAGCCAATACATCTCGGGCCCCCGCCGCACGCCAAACTGCTCGTGGTGCCGGATATTCACGAGGCTGCACCAGATACAATTCTGCCAGCCCCATATTTTTCATCGCTCGTGCTGCACCACCGATATTTCCCGGATGCGCGGTGTTCACTAGAACAATACGAATATTTGCCTGCCGCTCGGTTATTGACACTCGTCACCTCTTGAAAACATGGATGGCCAACCATTATGGGGCCGAAAAACGGCGGCGAGTGTAGCAGAATCACTCTTCTCTGGCACAGTAGTTCTGGTACAATGCGGCCGCTCTTTAAGTCACTTGGAATAGTTCTCATGCAACCTATGGTTAATATAGCCCTGCGTGCTGCCCGCGCTGCAGGCGAAATGATCGTCAAATCTGCTGATAATCTCGATCTGGTTAAGGTTGATGAAAAAGGCCGTCACGACTTTGTCACCGAGGTTGATCGACGCTCTGAAGAAACCATTATTTACCATATCCAAAAGGCTTATCCCGACCACCGCTTCCTCTGTGAAGAGAGCGGCGTGAGCGGCAACCCAAACAGCGATATCGAATGGATCATTGATCCACTCGATGGCACCACAAACTTTGTTCGCGGCATTCCCCATGTTGCGGTATCTATCGGTTGTCGTGTTAAAGGCAAGCTCGAACATGCTGTGGTGCTCGAACCGTTCAAACATGAAGAATTTACCGCCAGCCGTGGCGATGGCGCAAAGCTCAATGGCCGCCGCATTCGCGTGTCAGGCCGCGCCAGTGAAGCCGGCGCACTCTACGCCACAGGTGTGCCGTTCAGCCCACCCTCTTTCGATCATATGCAGGGCTACTTAAAAACCATGCATGACTTCGCTCACAACTCCTCGGGTGTTCGACGGATGGGCGCTGCTGCACTCGACCTGGCCTATGTTGCAGCCGGACGCATGGATGCCTACTGGGAGATGTATTTAAAACCCTGGGATATCGCAGCCGGTGCGCTGCTAGTGCGCGAAGCCGGTGGTATGGTGAGTGATTTTCAGGGTGGTGAAAACTTTATGCACAACGGACACATTATCGCCTGCACCCCCAAGCTGTTTAAACCAACACTTAAAGTCGTTTCCAAGCATCTCGGCACACTAAAATAAACAGCCCTGAGCGTGATCTAGATAACCTGAGCGTCTTCTAAACAAAGAGCCTTGAGTGTCCCTTAGATAAAAAGCGGCATAGCACGCTCAAAAAGCCAGTACGCACTGCACACGCCAATACCATAAACAACGACCTGGGCCAGCTGACCCCGTCGATACTCAGCTCGCACCAATGAGCGGGTTAGCAGCCACACGCCAAGCGAAACCGCTGCGATAAATATCAGCTGCCCAAGCTCAACACCCACATTAAAGAACAGGAGCGCTGGCACTTTCATCGCTGCCGGCAGGCCCAGCTCCTGCAACACCACTGCAAAACCAAAGCCATGTAGCAGGCCAAACACTACCGAGGCGCTGACCGGGTATCGCCATGTGAAGCTCGGTTCTGCGCCAGCGGAGGCGCGATGTTTCACAATCTCTACGGCGAGCAATAAAATACTCAGCGCAATCAAGAGCTCAACCAGTTCGGTCGGCAAACGAAAGACATCCAGCGTCGCCAGACTCAGGGTTAACGAATGGGCCAGGGTAAATCCGGTCACTGTGAGTACCAATCGTTTAAACGTGCCGGCTATCATCATTAGGCAGAGCACAAACAACAGATGGTCAGTACCGATAAGAATATGCTCAATACCGGCCACGGTATATTGAGCTGCCACTGCAGAGGTCGACGTCGAGGTGGCCAATGAGAAGCTTATGCTGGATTTTTCTGGCCCGGAAAAAATCTGTATCGGCTCGCCTGAAAGCGGTTTGAAAACAACCAGCGATGTCAGTGCCGGATTGGTATGAGGGTAAATCAGATCAATCGCATACTGCGTCGACCGGTCGGACTCTTGGGCGTTTTCTCTCGCACTCTCGCCCGCACTTTGCTCACCGTTCGCGCCTCTATCACAGCGATAGTGTTTGCGACCGATCAGCCCGGCTGGACGTCCAGCCAGCGCACCATTTGCCAGACTGCAATTGCCGTGGCGGAACTCTACCGCAGGCTCCTGGCCCCGAGACATAACCGGCGGAATTTTCCACTTCAGCAGATATTCATTGATATTAAGCTGCTCGACTTCGACATAAACCGGACGCGCCTCATCAGCATATACCGCCATGCAGCTGGCCATTGCCAGCAGGACTGAGCTTAATACAATTGACACACTGCGCATCATTACTCTCCACCAGTATCGAGAACCTGATATCTGGCCATAAGCTTTTCCATGGCTTCGCGCTTGGTTTGTTGCTGCTGTTCACGCTGTGCGTCGGCGAGCACATTGGATGCAATTTCTTCAAGCGACGGGATATAGGCAGGAGTATTTTTTACCAACAACACCAGATGCCAACCATAGTTTGACTGCACCGGACCCTGCCACTGGTCACTGGTATCAAAGGCGAAGACCTGCTGCTGAAACTGGTCGCCAAAATGGCTGGCAATTTCGTCATCGTCGCGATTGACATAGTTGCGGTTGTAGAGAAAACGTTCGCCATAGCGTGGCGCATTTTCAAACGGGACCTGCGCGTCATTGAGCGTTCGATAAAGCTCATCGGCAATGACCTTGGCTTGTTCAACACTGTGACGCTCGCTGGAGACAAACACATGAGTAAACGTAGCCGAGGCTGGTTTTCTGTAGTTCTCACGATTGGCTTCATAGTAACTGCGCAGATCATCTTCGGTTAGCGGGTCCGATTCATCGTAAAAACCCTGTACAAGATAATCCATTTTCTGAATTAACCGACGTCGAATAATTTGATCATTTTTATCCAGATTTAACGACATGGCTTCACGGAAAAGCGCCTCTTCACGAGAGTAGTCACCAACCAACTGTTGGCGCTCTTCCGGGCTCAGCGCTTGCAACGCTTGAACCGCATCATCGGATCTGAAGGTCTTTGCACGCAACTGCATATACTGCAACAACACTGCATCATCAACATCGATACGGTACTGATCATAGGTGTATTCATCGGCATTGATCAAACGCTCGCCCAAAAGCAATAACAGGGCGATAAAGACAAACTGGACAAGAGGTTCTTTAATTAATTTTTGCATAAGAATAGGCTGAAAGATCTCTGATAAATATAAAACTGACAGGTATATATAGCGAAGACCAGACAACTGTTCAAGCAGGTTTCAAACTCACCTGAACAGCTGCATGGACGTATACCCAATTAGGGTTGATACCAGACAGGTGATGTGTAGGCACGCTCCTGGATAGTTTTTGGCCCTCTGGGCGGCTTATCAAGCTGCAAGGCCAGCGAGTCAAATAAACCATTGCGTGGCGTTGGAATCTGCAACACCCGAGCGTAATAAAATGCTGACAGTTGCGGGTCGAAATCGGGATCGCTCCAGCGCACCGCAAACTCCGCCTGACCGACGCTATTGGTATAGCGCCCCGACTTCAGATCAACAGTATTTCCGACTTCAGGCAGACGGCCAGCCGCATCCAGCTGACGCTCTCCTGACCAGGCTACGTTGTAGACCTTTTCATGCTGCTCACCCTCAGTATCGACCCAACCTTTAACGATTTGCATGCGATCCAGATTAGCGCCGCGGGGGTCCTTGATGGCCCTCAACAAAAAGCTCGGCGGCTGTTCAAACTCTCGAGTGGGAATCAGGTCGCCGCCCATGGGTACCCCGTTGCGGTAGCCGATCGCAGCAAAGTCTTCGCTGCTCTCGGCTCCTGCAGGAAAGTTCCAACCAGCGAATAGCTGTACGCGCAATCGCGGTCCGCTGGTGGCATACACTTCTTTGCGCTTAAACGCTGCATAGATCGCCTCACGACTGTTTTCACTAGCCCAAACGGCGGCAACACCCGAAGCGGACATATCCCAACCATTGCTACTGACGGCACTTTTGCCCTGACGCTCCTTTGTCTCCGGCGTAGAGTCCTTCGCCATTTTGCCCCAGAAATTGTTTTCCTCGGATGAAGACAAACCAGTGTGCGCATCGGTCGAACCGATCAGGCCGAATTTGTAAGGGTTGACACCAACCTGCTGCCCAATCGCCAAGCCTCTTTTCAGTGCTGGACGAATATAGTCGGCAGCCATGGGGTTATAACTTGTTTGACCGCGCTGAATATAATGCTCATAGCTCTCAAAATCGGCAAATTCATCCTCCGGGGAGAACTCACTTCGCGTTTCGCTGTCACCCTTAATCTGGGTAACTTCTACGATCGGCTCCCAGCGAATGCGTCGCTCGGCATACTCTGCGCTAATGGGCTCACCTTTCAAGGTTGTGCTGTCAAACATATAGCCTTTGGAGATATTCGAGTTATGCGGAATCGCCAAAAAGCGCGCGCCGGTGCGCTGCTGGGTACTGTCCAGCCAGGCCCAGAGATCTTCAGGATATTGACTCTGGTCTGAGCCATAGGGGAGGTATTGCGTGGCGGTTTCTCCTCCATCCGGGCTGATCACAATGCGGTGAAGATTGGCACCAGTGGGAATCGAGCTCCATTCCCAGCCAATCAAACTAGTAAATGTGCCCGGATCATTATGACGCTCCGCAGTGGCAACAATATCCTGCCAGGCGGCGCTGCCGACGCCACTGGTATCACCGAAAATATCGACATCGCTGATATTGTTGCTAGGATCGGCAACCGGATCCACATGCCCCTCAGTCGGTGGCGTAACCGGCAAGAAACGCGCAAAAAATTGCAGCCCGGTATCCTCGTCAATCGCATTATTCATCATCCGCATCGCAATCCAGCGCTTGATATTTCGCCACAAACCCAGGTCTTCAAAAAGATCACTGTCGTTGCGTACGGCCTTCATTACCCCAAGCATTTCAGCGTGATCACTGACCACCAGAAAATCCAGCGGCGTTTCAATCTGCACTCGTGCTCGGTTATAGGGATGCACAACCGGCTGACCTTTGGCCCAGCGATAGGCCGTGTCGGGATCGGCGCTGTGATTATTATTCAGGAAAGCATCAAATGAGTAGGAGGTATGCAGATGCGTATCACCAAAATAAACTTGAGTCTGAAGAGTCGATTTATCATCTGCCACCGAAACAGTGCTGGCAGTAACAAGTAACGTTGAAAGGAATAATAACTTTTTCATGCACTTTGATCTCCACTGATCTCGGCACCGAGCTTGCGGCGCGCCATCTCTAATATCAGGATGCCAACAATTTCAATTACTGTTGAGCGAATAGCCGGCTGCGATAGACCGTCGATGGCTATATGCAGAATGCGGCCAAATAAAATGGTCAATAAAAACACCACCGGAACTAGCAGCCATGAGCTATTGCCGCGACGCGAGCCATAGAGGGTAAAAATAGCCAGCCCCAGAAACAGCCCACCGAGGTCACCGCGCAGCGTGCCCAACCCGTCGAGGCGACTGGCTACGATTGAGAAATGGGGTTCCATCGATACCGGCGCGAAGATAAAGGTCAGGGCCCCGAGTAGCATGCTCAGACCAATCACTACTGTCGCAACACGCAGTGCTGATTGCATTTTTCACCTCTTTATTTTTGTTATTTCTTGTTGTTATTTTTTATTGTTTTCTGACCACGCTTTCTGACCCTATTGAGTGCCAAATAAGTGTAACCATATTGGTGTCTCAGAGATAGGCACACGCGTTAGTATGCAATAGACATCCACCCGATATTGGTGATTTCGTGACCTTGGAGTATTTGATGCACCAGTGCGTGTGCTGCTGTAGAGTTGACACCAGCTTTGGGCCAATAATAACCACTCAGGTGCCACAATACTCATGGAAAAATTTTCTAGGACTACCGCCATTTCGGTGGTCGTCGCCAATATGGTTGGCACCGGTGTATTTACCAGTCTCGGATTCCAACTATTAGGTATTCAGTCAGCATTTGTGTTGATGATGCTATGGTTTGTCGGCGGTCTCACCGCACTCTGTGGAGCATTGACCTACGCCGAACTCGGCGCCAACCTGCCCCGCTCTGGCGGCGAGTACAATTTTCTCTCACGGCTCTACCATCCTGGCGCCGGATTTATCTCCGGCTGGGTATCAGCCACTGTTGGCTTTGCCGCGCCGGTTGCACTGGCTGCCATGACCTTTGGCGCCTACCTGACTGCGGTATTTCCGCAGCTTTCGCCAACCTGGGCTGCGGTTTCACTGGTTATCTTTCTGACCGCCGTTCACTGTCTCTCACGCCAGACCAGCAGCACTGTGCAGCAGATTTTCACTGCTCTCAAAGTGTTATTAATTGTGTTCTTCTGCGTGGTGATCTTTTTCTGGGGCGGCTCGCCACAGGAAGTGAGCTTTCTGCCTGCCCAAGGGGATGGCGACCTGATTTTTAGCGGTGCTTTTGCGGTAGCGCTGATCTATGTCAACTATGCTTACACTGGCTGGAATGCCGCCACCTATGTCACCAGCGAGCTCGACAATCCACAGCGCAATTTGCCGATTGTGCTGTTTATCGGCACCGGTCTGGTAATGCTGCTCTATCTACTTCTCAACTTTACCTTTCTCAGCGCAGCGCCTATTGCGATTCTCGAGGGCAAGCTGGAAGTGGGCGTAATTGTTGCCGACCATGCTCTGGGTGCCAACGCCGGAAAGGCGATGGGTGCAGTGTTGGCGCTACTGCTGATCTCCACGGTTAGCGCCATGACCATGGCCGGGCCGCGTGTGTTACAGGTAATTGGCGAAGACTTTAAGCTGTTTTCGATGTTGTCGCGATGTAATCGCCACGGCGTGCCGATGAGCGCAATTATCTTTCAGGGGTTATTGGCACTGCTTTTTATTCTCAGCTCGACATTTGAATCGGTATTGGTTTTTTCGAGCTTTGTGCTTGGGGTGAATACCCTTTTCGCCGTGCTCGGGGTATTTGTCTTACGCTGGAAAAATCACTCTGTTGCCGGAGCCTACAGAACCTTCGCCTACCCTTTCTCACCGCTGATCTATCTCAGCGTAACGTTATGGACATTGGTCTATGTTTTACTATCGCGCCCGATGGAGGGCTGGATTGGGGTTGCCATGATTGTGGTCGGCGGGCTGCTGTATAAGGTCTCTGCAAACAAACCACCATCCACAGAGTAATCGCGAGCAACCCGACCGACCTGGCGCTTTATTCTCCCGGGCGACTGATACCTTTAATCTCAAGAAAATCATCAAAGCCAAATTCGCCCCACTCGCGGCCATTGCCAGACTGCTTGTAGCCCCCAAACGGCGCAGTGTAATTTTGCGAGGCACTGTTGAGACTGATCATACCGGCACGCAGTTTTCCGGCAACGCGTTTTGCACGCTGTGCATCGGAGGTACTGAAGTAGGCAGCCAAACCGTAGGGCGTGTCGTTGGCTATTTCAATCGCCTGCTCTTCAGTGGCAAACGGAATCATGCATAACACCGGACCGAAAATCTCTTCGCGGGCAATAGTCATCTGATTATTCACCCCGGCGAACACGGTAGGTTTGACAAAATAACCTGTCTCGAGGCCCTCGGGCTTGCCTAAACCACCAGTTACAACTTCGGCACCTTCATCAATCCCCTTGGCAATCAAAGCCTGCACCTTGTCAAACTGCACGCGGCTGGAAAGCGGACCGATATGCCAGCCCTCATTAACCGGCTGTCCAACGGCAACCTGTGCCGCGGTCTGACGAGCAATTTCAACAGCCTGATCATAGACTGACTCGTGGACCAACATCCGCGACGGCGCATTACAGGACTGTCCGGTGTTCGACATCATATTGGTCACACCAGCACTGACAGCTTTCTCAAGATCTGAATCTTCAAAGATAATATTCGGCGATTTACCACCCAATTCCTGGGTCACCCGCTTAACCGTTTCGGCTGCAGCCTTTGCCACCAAAACCCCGGCCCGGGTGGAGCCGGTAAATGAGACCATATCGACATCGGGATGGCTGGAAATCGCAGCGCCCACTTCAGGGCCATCACCGTTAACCATATTGTAAACACCAGCGGGGAAACCGGCCTGATCCATCATTTCGGTAAATAGATAACCGGAAATCGGTGCAATCTCACTGGGCTTGAGCACCATTGTGCAGCCAGTGGCCAGTGCCGGTGCAACTTTGCAGCTAATCTGATTGATCGGCCAGTTCCACGGGGTGATAAATCCGCAAACCCCAATCGGCTCTTTGACCACCAATGTGTTGCCAACCTGACGTTCAAATTCATAGGTTTTCAGCGCCTCTAATGCCGCGCTGATATGTCCGCGACCACAATCTGCCTGCGCCGCCGAGGCGAACGAGATCGGCGCACCCATCTCCATGGAGATAGACACAGCCATTTCGTCGTAGCGATCCATATAGATTTGCAGCAGCTTTTCCATCAGGGCGATGCGCTGCTCGACACTGTATTGCGAGTAGATGGGAAAAGCTGCCTTGGCTGCGGCAACAGCGCGATCAACATCCGCTGCACTGCCAAGAGAAATAGTGGCCAGCATCTCTTCTGTGGCGGGGTTTTCAACGGCCAGATCATTTTCATGAAGGGGCTGAACCCACTCACCGTTGATATAAAATTTTCGCAGGTCTTTCATTTCTTTCCCCTCTTTATCTAACTGAAAATTGAAGCTGACCCCATTAACTCGATCAGGCTGTTTGCACACATAGGTCAGGACAGCTGAGGGAAGCTTACGCGCTGCTTACTCGCATCAACCATACCCACTTTAGGTACGCACCGATTATTCAACAAACGCTTTTAATGATTCCAGGGTCTGCGGCCCGATCAGGCGTTTCACCAGCTCGCCATCGCTGTTGATAACCAGCGTTTCGGGCAGCACCTGGGCACGCTCCAACTCCCATTCGGCACGTGGATCAACGGCCAGAGATTTAAATTGAATTCCGAGTTTATCCAGCTGTCGGTGCAACACCTCGCCCTGCTCATTATCGTAATTGACACCTAAAACAGTGACCTGATCAGGATGTTCAGCGGCCAGTCTATTCAGCTCCGGAATCTCGATCCGGCAGGGCTTACACCATTCTGCCCAGTAGTTGATCAGGGTGTATTTACCCTGCGAATTTTTAAAATTATAACTGCCACCCTCAATTAGCGGATAGCCGGCGTCGCCACCGCAGGCCGTCATAACAAGGCCGATTAACAGAGCATAAAGCGGCGTGATTCGTCGCGGTAATGAGGTATGCATGATTCTCTCTCTTTTATCAGTGGCCAGTATCAGCCGAACTGATTTGACTGGCAAATAATGTTTGCAGATTCAGCGTCATATTCCGTTCGATGGCCTGACGGTTTTCTTGCATCAGCCTCTCGTAACTATCGATCCAGGGATGCAACTTGCGCAATTTTTCACTGGTCGACTGTTCCACGCCACAAAACTCTTGTCCGAGCCAGCTATTCATATCTGCCAGTCGGATCGCTGCCAGATCGCGAATCATTACATAGCGCCCCCTGGCTGTTTTCTCAAGAATATGCCGCTCGAGCAATAGATTGCGCAAACGCCGCCACTGTTCGCTATTAAGCCCGGTAGCGTTCAACGATCCATCCACCAGACTCAGCCCCTTTTGCTGCCTGCGCCAACAGTGCCACAGGATCACTGTCAGGGCCAGAAGATCGGGAAGCTCAGCAGCGGCATCCTGCACGCGGAAGGTTTCTAGGCTGCGCACCAACTCAGCACCGAATAAAATTAATACCCAGAGCAGATAAACCCAAATTAGAAACAGCGGAATCACCGCAAACGCTCCATATACGTTGCTATAAATTGAATGGGCCACCACCAGGCCAAACAGTGATTTGGCAGACTCAAACAGCAGCGCCGTGACCAAACCACCAAACAACGCATGGGCGACCCTCACCTTGCAGTTTGGCACCACCACGTAGAGCAACGTGAAAGCGACCCAGATCAGTAACCAGGGCAGATAGGAAAATAACAGTGCGGCCACACCGAGACTGTCGACCTGATTGACGATTAATTTAAATGACATCAAATAGGTGTTCATGATGACCGCCGCAGCCAGCAATAATGGCCCGAGACTGAGAACCGCCCAGTAGGCGAGAAACCCACTCAGCCCTTTACGACCGCCGGTGGTGGCCCAGATATGGTTGAAGCTCTTCTCAATATTGCTCAGCATTAAAAAAGCGGTAAGCAAAATAATCAGCACCCCGGCACCACTCAACTTGCGCGCCTGGGTCGAAAAATCGGCCAGATAGCGGGTAATCTCCTGGCCACTGCTGGGTAAGAATTTGGAAAAAATAAACCCCTCGACCTGGCTCCCAAGCTCCTGAAATGCCGGCACCAGAGAAAACATGCTGTACATCAGAGTCAACATCGGCACGACTGCAAACAGACTCATATACGTTAGTGCGGCGGCACTCTGTGGGCAGCCGTCTCGCTGAAAACGCTTGCCGGCATAAGCCAAAAAACCAATACAACTGACAATTTTCTGCGGCAGCCTGCGCAAGGTAGTCACTAATTGACTGATCATGCTATTGAACCTCCCGTTCTGTTTAAACGCATTTGCCATTACAATGGCAACTTAACTCATTACAGCCTAAAACATAGACGATGCCGACTATTTACCACAATCCACGCTGTTCGAAATCTCGACAAACCCTAAGCCTGCTGCAAGACCAGGGACTGGAACCAGAGATTGTGCTCTATCTGGAGACGCCACCCAGCGCACAAACCATTGCCACACTGTTGCAACAACTTGGCCTGACTGCGCGACAACTGCTGCGCAGAAGTGAGCAGGAATATAAAGATCAAAATCTTGCCGACACCAGTCTCTCGGAACAGCAGCTGATAGAGGCTATGGCCAACTCGCCAAAATTAATAGAGCGACCGATTGTGGTCAACGGCAACCGCGCTGCCATCGGCCGGCCACCTGAATGCGTACTGGAGGTTTTATAATGTCAGACAACTATATTTTGGTGCTCTATTACAGTCGCAATGGCCATGTAAAAAAGCTTGCAGAGGAGATTGCCCAGGGCGTAGAAAGTGCCGGCATGGAGGCACGTCTGCGCACGGTACCGGCGGTATCTGCAGTCTGCGAAGCCATTGAAGAGGATATTCCCGACAGTGGCGACCTCTACTGCAGCGAAGATGACCTGACCCACTGCAGTGGCCTGCTGATCGGCAGCCCAACACGGTTTGGCAATATGGCGGCACCGTTGAAGTATTTTATCGATGGCAGCGCCGGGCTCTGGGCCAATGGAAGTCTGATCAACAAACCCGCCGGCGTATTTACCTCAACCTCCAGCCTGCACGGCGGACAGGAGAGCACACTGCTGTCGATGATGATCCCGCTATTACACCACGGCATGCTGATTACCGGCATTCCCTACTCCGAGCCAAGCCTGCACAGCACCACCCGTGGCGGCACTCCCTACGGCGCCAGCCATGTGGAAAACGACACTCTGAGCAGTGACGAAATTGCCCTCTGTCGAGCACAGGGAAAACGTGTGGCACAGTTGGCTGCGCAATTAAATGGAGCAAACTGAAATGACCCTACAAAGCAAAATTAATATCGCCCGTCCACTTACCCAGCTGAGTTTTTATCTGATGTTGCTGACGCTGGCTGCAAATGCCTGGCTGCAAGGTGCGCCTGCGGTGATTTACTTTCTCTGTCTGTTCCCACTGATGATTTTTATTCCCGGCCTGATCAGCAACAACACCCGCACGCTAATCTGGATCTGCTTTGTGATCTTGATGTACTTCGCCATGGCAATAGACAACCTCGCCGGCCCGGCACCAAAGCCTCTCGACTGGGTGGAGCTGGCGCTGACAGTGATCCTGTTTAACGCGGCGATGATGTATGCGCGCTGGAAACAGGCACTTGGCAGCCAGATACACGCCCAGGAACAAAGCCAATAACAAAGCAAACAATGAGCAGGTCTGCGCCAAGGCGCACACAGCCGGTTACATAATGACCGAGCAAAAGTAAGTGGAAACCAAGTCAAAGGATTAATGAGATGAGTGAAAAGCCCGGTGTGATCCGCAGAGTGTTTCGGTTTATCGGCAATATTATCAGCGCCATTCGCTATATGATCAGCCTTGCCGTGGTGGTGTTTTTTATTACCGTCGTCGCGGGCCTGTTTGTCGACGATCTTCAGCCAATACCGGATCGCGGAACACTCTATGTCGCCCCCAGCGGTACCCTTGTTGATCAGCGCTCCTATATTGATCCACTTGGTGAATTGCTGTCCCAGGGCAACCAACTCGATGCTGAAACACTGGTGCAGGATATCGTCGAGGTGCTCGACAAGGCTCGCTACGACGAGCGCATCACCCACCTGTTGCTTGACACTAACTATATGGCCGGCGCTGGCGTCGCCAAACTGGAAGAGATTAGCAATGCGCTGCAGCGCTTCAAACTGAGCGGTAAACCGGTTATTGCAATCGGCGATAATTTTTCCCAATCGCAATATTTTCTCGCTGCCCACGCCGACGAAATTATTATCAACCCCATGGGCCGCATTATGCTTACCGGGTTTGGCTCTTACGGCAGCTTCTACAAAGAAGCGCTTGATAAGCTCAAGGTCAATATGCATATCTTCCGCGTCGGCAAATACAAGAGTGCGGTCGAGCCTTACATAGGTAACAGCATGTCTCCCGAGGCCCGAGAAGATCGCCGTGAGTTGATCACCTCTCTGTGGCAGTTTTACACCTCCAGAGTCGAGCAATTGCGTGGTCTGCCCACGGGCGCACTCAACGATCTGGCCAACAATATGCATCTGCGCCTGACCGAGGTAAATGGTGATATTGCCACACTGGCACTCAAACAAGGCCTGGTTGATCGAATTGCCACGCGCAGTGAAACCAATGCCTATCTCAAACAGATATTACCTAACAGCGATAACAATTTAGATATGGTCTCGATGTCGGCCTATCTCAATCACGCCAAACTGGAGTCACTTAAAAAAGCCAATCAGAATAAACCTGAGATTGCCGTGGTGGTCGCCAGTGGCACCATCCTCGACGGCAATCAACCCGATGGAACTGTCGGTGGCGATTCGCTCGCAGAGGTGTTCTCCGCTATCGAAGAAGACGATCAAGTCAAGGCTGTGGTCTTGCGTGTAGACAGCCCTGGCGGCAGTGCATTTGCCTCGGATGTGATTCGTGATGCCATCGCCGCAGTGCGCAAAAAAGATATCCCGGTAATCGTCTCGATGGGTAGCTACGCGGCGTCAGGAGGCTATTGGATTGCGACCGAGTCTGATCAAATCGTCGCTCAGTCCACTACTATCACCGGATCTATCGGTGTTTTTGGCGTGATTCCAACCTTTGAAGATTCACTCGCAGCACTCGGGGTCTACTCAGATGGCGTCGGCACCACCAATATTGCTGGCATGATGCAGATAGACCGGCCGATGACTGACGAGACAAAAGTCATTCTCCAATCCGGTGTTGAGCACGTCTATTCACGCTTTCTGACTCTGGTGGCCAATGCCCGCAAATCGACACCTGAAGCGGTGCATGAAATTGCCCAGGGGCGTGTCTGGACAGGAGAAAAAGCGCTGCAACTTGGTTTGGTTGATCAGTTGGGTGACCTTCAAGATGCCATAGCCAGTGCCGCTTCGCTTGCCGGCATCAGCGATTACACCGTCAATTATCGGCACAAACCGCTGAGCTTTGCCGAGCAGCTGATGATGCAAATCAGCGGCAATGTTAAAGCGGGGATCTCTGCTCTGGGTTTAAACAGCTGGCTGCCGGCCAGCTTGCAACATCAGTTGACGGCAGCGATGCAACCCTTGCAGCTGCTTAACCGTTTGAATGACCCAAACCATATTTACGTCTATTGCGAAAACTGTCCGCTGTAGATAACCCCGGCAGAGCGGTTTTGCAGGGTAACGATTTGACTGGCTAGAGGTCGAGAGCGGACTTAACAAAGGGCAGCGTCAAGCGGCGCTGCTCGCGCAGAGATAGTCCATCAAGTTTCTCGAGCGCCTGCAACAACACATGGCTATTGCGCGGCAGTCGGTGCAGCAAAAACAGTGCCGCTTCATCGGAGAGATAGAGCCCCAAACCACTGGCGCGATGTTGCAACAGTCGGCGCAGATCGGCATCTTTATAATCTATCAGCTGTAGAGAAATGCCTGACTTTAAACGCGACAGCAAATCCTCCAACATCACCTCGAGAAAATCCGGCAAGGTATGAGCGGTAATCAGTAGACGTGTACCTGACTCACTACAGCGATTAAACAGATTAAACAACGGCGCCTGCCACGTCTCGCGACCGGCTACCTGATCGAGATCATCCAGACATACGATTGCCGAAGCGTCCAACCCCTGCAGAACCTGCTCTGGCGGGTAATCGACCAGCTCTTTTAACGGCAGATAAATTGCCGCACCGACACCTGGACGCAAGCTGTGCTTGTGGCATACCGCCTGCAATAGATGAGACAGACCGGTCCCGGATGAACCGCAGATATAGGCATACTGTTTGCCCTCATCCTGCAACAACATCTTCGCCAAATGCTGCGGCGTGCCATTGGGAGCATAAAAATTGTCGAAGGTCGCCTGGTTGTCCAATTTGACACCCAAACTCAATTGTTGAAAGTTATTCACTTGGCAATCCAGTCAAATTCCAGGTTTCCACTAAAGCGCTTGGCCTGAGATGTCTGATTGGTCAGACGTCCGCTGCGCTCCAGTGCGGAGATAAGCAGGTCGACGCCACCATCGATATCGACACTGACAAACAGACGACTTCCCTGCACCGCTGTGACATGGATCGACTGTACCAACTTCAGGCTTTGCAATTGTTCCAGTAGCGCGCGGTAGTTAGCGTAGGAATCAACCTGATTAAACTGCAGCGCCAGCGTATTGATATCGGTCTGCGGTATATAGGTCAGATGGGTTGCCATGGCGTCGACCAGATCATTGATAGCAAGGGATAAAAATGCCTCGCTGCTGGGAGCGCGCACATCGCCAAAGCCGCTCTGCTCACCCAGATGATAGCGCCAACTGCCCCTAGCCTCGCCCGATGTGGTCGTAAAAAATCGCAGCAGCGCCCAACCGTCAACATCATAGCGTCGCGAGGCGGTATCGATTGTCTGTTCACGCATACCCCAGGCTTCGTTGACCGACAGTGAAAGCTGGTCCTCGAGATCCAGAACCGGCCAGCGATACGGAATCGCACGATCATGCATAACCGCATCAAAGCGCTGGGTAAATTCGGGAAAGTCCTGCTCGGTCACAAACTGGCGACCACTGTCTGCATCATCGCGCACCAGCCAAAACAGCAGTCTGGGACGCTCGACCGGCAACACCGGAAACTGCGCCCAGTGAATAAGTTGGTCGATGGCCTGGGAGGAGAAACTCACCTGCAGGGTAAACTTGGGGAGCTCATCGGCGAGCGCCTGACCAGACAGATCAGGGTCTCGGGTAATGACATCGGCACTCACATCAGCCAATGCCGTGTAACCGACGCTGGAAATAAAATTTTCAGGGTTGGCGGTGGCTTCCTTAATACCTGGCAGCTGCATGATTTTGCTGTTGCCCGAGAGTTTAATCAGAACTTGTTCAAGCGCCTGACGCAGGCCCTGCTGTCTCAATTCCTCAGTCTGATCTGCCACCAAAATGCGGCCGTTGTATAGCTCGGAGACCTGTTCAGCCATTGCCGGCGAGCAAAATAGGGCAAAAAGCAAAATTAATGTCCGTTTCAACGGTTTTTCTCCGGAAATTTTGCAACATTATATCAGTGCTTGATGAAAAGTAGGTCCACTGTCTCTAAAATACCCCATTCTTAAAAGAAGGCTTGGGCCATGACAGAAAACAGTAAATCACTCAGCTATAAAGACGCAGGTGTCGACATCGATGCCGGTAATGCACTGATCGAAAAAATTAAGGGCGCCGCCAAGCGCACAAGACGTCCAGAAGTGTTGGCCGGCCTGGGAGGATTTGGCGCGCTGTTTGAATTGCCCTCAGGTTACCAGCAACCGGTACTGGTCTCTGGAACCGATGGGGTTGGCACCAAGCTGCGGCTGGCCCTCAACCACGGCAAACACGACACTGTCGGCATCGATCTGGTGGCTATGTGCGTTAATGATCTGATCGTGTGTGGCGCCGAACCACTGTTTTTCCTTGACTACTACGCCACCGGCAAACTCGATATCGACACGGCTGCCGCAGTAATCAATGGTATTGCTGATGGCTGTGACCTCTCCGGTTGCTCACTGATCGGCGGCGAAACCGCTGAAATGCCAGGCATGTATGAAGGGGAAGATTATGACCTGGCCGGTTTCTGTGTCGGCATTGTGGAAAAATCTGAACTGATCGATGGCTCCAAAGTCAGCATCGGCGACAGCTTGATTGGCCTGGCATCAAGCGGCCCCCACTCCAACGGTTACTCACTGATCCGCAAAGTGCTGGAAGTCACCCAGACCGATCCAGCCACCGTGCAACTCGACGGAGAGCCACTGATCGATCTGCTGATGAAGCCGACTCGCATCTACGTCAAACCGCTGCTCGAGTTGATCAAAAAGTCTCAGGTCAATGCTCTGGCACACATCACCGGTGGCGGGTTACTGGAAAATATCCCCCGCGTGCTGCCGGACAATACCAAGGCGGTTATCGACGCGACGGCCTGGAAGCGGCCGGCTGTGTTCGACTGGTTGCAACAGGGTGGCAATATCGATGAACACGAAATGCACCGCACCCTTAACTGTGGTGTTGGCATGGTGATCTGTGTTCCAGCGGCGCGCACACAAGAGGCGCTGGCAATGTTGAAGGCCAGCGGCGAAAACGCATTTGAACTAGGCGTTATCTCAGCGCTTGAAGAAGGCGAAGAACAGGTTCAGTTAGTCGGACTCGGCTGATGAATGACCAGTTGATGGGTAAGCGACGCATTGTTGTCCTGATCTCTGGAAGCGGCTCGAATCTGCAGTCCTTTATTGATCGCTGCGCAGATGAGTCAATAAACGGCACCTTAGTCGCGGTGCTCAGCAACCGCCCAGGAGTCAAAGGTCTGGAACGCGCAGCCGCGGCAGCGATTCCGAATATCGTTGTCGATCACAGCAGCTTTGAGTCGCGCAGCGAGTTCGACGCGGCACTGGCCGATGTGATCGACAGTTTTTCGCCGGACCTGGTCGTACTAGCCGGTTTTATGCGGATTCTGACGCCACAGTTTGTCAATCGTTTCCTCGGCCGCCTGATCAATATTCACCCGTCACTGCTGCCCAAATACCCCGGCTTGCACACCCATCAGCGCGCCATCGATGCCGGTGATAGCGAAGCCGGCGCCACCGTGCACTTTGTCACTCCCGAGCTGGATGGCGGCCCGGCAATTGTTCAGGCAAAAGTACCTCTGGAGTCGAACGATACAGCCGAGAGTTTGGCCTCGCGAGTACTGGGTTTTGAGCACCAGATTTATCCACTGGCAGCCGAATGGTTCTGTCAGGGCCGCCTAGAATTACGCGAAGGTCATGTTATTCTCGACAATGAACTGCTACCGGAAGGTGGAGTCAGTGTTGAAATAGCTGAGCACCCCGGAGCAGGCGAGTAACCACACGCAGGCGAGCTTAAAAAGCGCAGGGGAAAATATTCAGCCGCAGCGAACCAAGTGCGATTCTGTTACTCTAAGGCCAGTCGCGAACATTACACTGAGGTCAATTTAGTGTCGGTATTGAAGAACAGCACCTACACCAGTCCCGCCAGACTACTATCGCTTGGCCTGACTGCACTCCTGATTGCACTGATGCCGGCAATTGCAATCAGCGAAAACTCGCCAGCGCCGATCAGTCTCTTCAAAGCAAACTACTCCGCCAAATTCAGCGGCCTGAATATTGATGCCGTGCAGCGCCTCGAAGAAATTGAACCGGGCGTTTACCGCGAGAGCCTGGTCGCAGAAAATTTTCTCGGTAAAATCGACGAGCAGAGCACCTTTAGCCTCACCGACGACCAGCAAATACAACCCACTGAATACCACTATATCCGCTCTGTGCTCGGCCGCACGCGCAGAGAAGTGCAACAGTTTGACTGGGCCAATAAAAGGGTGCAATACCGCAAGGGCGACCACACCAAAGAGACTGTTCTGCAACCGGGGCAGCTGGATATGATCACTCATCGACTGCAGTTACGACGTGATCTGGAAGCCGGGAAAAAACAGTTTTCCTATGCTGTTATTTCGCGGGGAAAGCTTAAACAATATCACTATCAGATTGTCGCCGAAGAAATTCTGCAGACCGCCATCGGCCCATTAAACACCGTAAAAATTGAAAAGGTCAGCGATGACAATCGTCGCTTTACTGCCTGGCTGGCAAACGACTGGAACTACTTGATTGTGAAACTGGAACAGTCTCAAAATGGCGACAGCCATACACTTGAATTACGCAGTGCGGTTGTTAACAGCCAAAGCGTGGTTCCTCTTGAACAAGATAAAAATATTACCGAAATGAAAACAATGGACGGCAGCAAACTATGACCCGAGCAAGCAAAAAATCCAGCTCCAACAATATGATCTTTATCGTCGGCACCCTTATTGCCGTGATTATTATTGCTGCGGTTCTGCTTAATGCACAGCGACAGCAGGACGCAGATGCGGAAATGATCGCCGTACCGGAACCAGTAGCTGAGGCCGCCGTGCAGGCGCCAGTAATACCAGAAGCCGAGATTCCCACGCCTGCAGAATCAGAACCTGCTGCGGAAGCGGAGATTAAACTCGTCACCGAGCCGCCTGCGCTTCCCTCTCTGGACACAAGCGACGACTTTATCCGTGAACGCCTGCTGCTGATCAGTAGCAAACCTGAGTTTTCGAAATGGATCAAAACCGATGATCTGTTGCGGCGCAGTGCCAGCTATATCGATGGCTTATCAAATGGCGTAACGCTGACAAAGGTATTTCCGCTCACCCCGGCAGAGGGCAAATTTGCAACCCATAGCAGCGATGGCGTTATCTGGTTAAATGCCGGCAACTACGAGCGCTATAACCGCACAGTCAACACAATTGTCAGCCTGCCGATGGACTCCATCGCAAAGATGTTCCACTTTATCCGACCATTGCTTGAGAGTGCTTTCTCGGAAATGGGTTACAACCCGAGGCAGATGGATGGAATTATTTTGCAGGCTATCGATGTGATTCTGACAACGCCTATCGTCGTCGAACCAATCAAGCTGACCCGAGACTCTGTGGTTTACAAGTTTGCCGATCCGGCTCTTGAATCATTGCTGCCAATCCAAAAACAGCTACTGCGTGCAGGGCCCGAAAACACCAAGCGTGTGCAGCAGCAAGCCACAGCCTTGCGAGACGCCCTGTTAAATCCTTAACGGGAAGAAAGCGGGAAAAAACCAGTCTTAATCAGGTCTTGGGCAGCGTCACACCAGTCTGCCCCTGATACTTGCCACCGCGATCGGCATACGATGTCGCACAGACCTCATCGGACTCGAAGAACAGCATCTGAGCAACGCCTTCGTTGGCGTAGATCTTGGCTGGAAGATTAGTGGTGTTAGAAAATTCCAAGGTAACGTGCCCTTCCCACTCTGGCTCCAGAGGAGTCACATTAACGATAATTCCGCAGCGAGCGTAGGTTGATTTGCCGAGACAAATAGTCAGTACTGAGCGCGGAATTCTGAAATATTCGACGGTGCGGGCGAGGGCGAAAGAGTTGGGCGGGATAATACAGTAATCGCCCGTGACATCGACAAAGGCGTCGTCATCAAAGTTTTTTGGATCAACTGTTTTTGAGTGGATATTGGTAAAGATTTTAAACTCACTGGCACAGCGGACATCATAGCCGTAACTGGACGTACCATAGGAAATCACACGCTGCTCTCCAGAATAACGCACCTGACCGGACTCAAATGGTTCGATCATTTTGTGCTGCTCGGCCATGCGGCAAATCCAGTTGTCTGACTTAATGCTCATCTAGGGTAACTCCAGGAAACAGAATGATTTTAATAAGGCCGGTATCATACCGTTTTACGCAGACCGGGCAAGCCTAAGCACGGTTGCGTTAGCATCATTTGCACTCAGCTATAGTCAGCTAAATTTCACATCTCTGCCAAACAGTCGACCACCGCACTGGTCACAGACAACATCACCAATTAGGTCACTGCCGCAGGGAGTATGAGATAACAGCATAGGTGCACCACGGCCGGTCTCACACCACTTGTCGCCCCAGCTGAGCAACGCAGTAAAAAAGGGAAACAGGTCACGGCCTTTATCTGTCAGATGATACTCATAGCGCAATGGACTCTGCTGGTAGGACTGTTTACACAGGACGCCAGCATCGACCAACAGTTTTAATCTGTCGCTGAGAATATTGGTGGCCACAGGCAGTTCACGAATAAAGTCATCAAAGCGCGTCAAGCCGTGAAAGGCCAGCGCAATAATATTGGCTGTCCAGCGGTCACCGAGCAGATTAACCAGATTGATATAGAGGTTTTTAACACTCTCACCCGAGCGGCTGGCGGCTGGCGAACGACGTCGGGTTTTAATCGGCCGTTGGTCCTGACCAGCGCCCGAACCTGGCCTGAATTGCACATCATTAAGCGCAACTGCCTGGTCACAGCTGCGGCACTGCATTTGCGGAGAAAACGCTTTACCACAGACGCGGTGCACCAGCTCTACCGAGTCGAGATTGGGATTCGTGAAATATTTTCGCTCCCAACTAATTGCCATCAGGGCGGTCTGGTAGAGCTCCATAGACTTCCGGGTGAGGTGATAGATGGGCCGACCATTATCGCCATGATGTTTTTGCAGACAGTCAATCGACTGCAACCAGTCCAGTCGATCAGTTAAAACCCCTCGCGACGCCCCGGTGGCTTGGTGCATCTGGTTGAAAGTGTTAATACCCCAGAACACTTCCTGCAAAATTAACAGACACCATTTATCGCCTATCTGATCAAGCGCTCGATTAATCGAGCTGGCCTTGCTGGTCAGACTGTTTTTTTCTGCCTGACTCATAGATCAAAGCCTCTGACGATCACTTCCAGAGCTGTTCACCACAGCTCCACCAGGCGTGAAATCCGACCGGCACACGTTGGGGGATTTTCACTCTGGCAATGGGGCCAACAGTGATATCTTTGGCATCAAAAATCTGCAACTCTGATTTCCATGTATTGCTGTCAGTCACCAGCGACACCACATAACCATCATCTTCGGCATTGTCGCGAGTCGCACCTTTTACCGGCGCAAACGGTGTTTCGCTGCCATACACTCCCTCACCATAATCCCACTGATCGTACTGACCGGTCTCATTGTTGTATTTGACCAATCCGGTAAAACGCAATGTGTGGCCTCCCTCTGCCAGCAGAGGAATTCGCTGATGGTAGGCATACTTGGATTTTATGCCCTGGTAAATCTGGTTGATCTTATTAAATTCCGTGTTCAGGTCATCAATATCACCTTCGCGAACTTCACCGGTGCGCAGATTAAAGCGCCAGCGATAGTTGTTTGCCTCAAGACGCATATAGGCAAGCATATGCGACAGCGCACCTTCATCATTGCTCGCGTCCGGCATCGGATTAATTGAGCGACAGCCGTCCATAACAATCCACTCGCCCTCTTCCCAACAGTTCGATACATGTAAGATAAAACAGGGTTCACACTCAAACCAGCGAATATCGTCAGAGCCGCCATAGCGGGGAATCACGCCAAAGCGAGTAGGGATATCGCGGTGAAATTTCAGCACCCGCATATTGTGATTGCGCAACACATTAACGTCGTGAAAAAACGGCAAGTCATGCAGGATCGTAAAGTTAGTGGTGAAACCGAGGTCATGAGGTAACCGCGGCCCTGGCAACTGAATAGGCACCTCCTGGCGCAGCGTACCATCGGGATTGGCGACACCATAGGTCATAAAAGGGGCTTCATCGCCATAATCCATAAAGATCAGCTCGCCGGTATTCCAGTCGACATGGCTGTGCGCTGACATATTGCGGCGCTGTCGCCCATCAATTTGCAACATACCTTGGTTTTGCAGTGTCAGCGGATCCATCGCATAGGGAATACCCGCGTTGTACCAGGTCGGAATCAAACTGCCATTAAACAAAATCACATCGGTATTGCCTGTGTCTTTGATCGGAAAGTCTGGCAGCGAAAAATCAAACGGTCCCATCACACCGGGCCAGACCGCTTCGTTTGCAGCCAGCTCATGTTGCAGTGCGGCAGTATGAATGTAGCTGTTGCGATAGGACGCCTTGCCGTCACGGATATAAACCGCATGAACCATGCCGTCGCCATCAAACGGATGATAGGCATTTTTGGGTTTAAACACCGGATTGGGACCATTGCGAAAATAGGCGCCATACAGGTCCTCGGGCAGCTCGCCGATAACCTCAAGTTCGTGCGCTTCGATTTCATCGGTGGTGGGTGCGTAGACGCCGTGCAAATAGGGGTTGTCGAGTTCGTAGATCCACTCTTGAGTGTTACTAAAATTCGGCGCCGAGCCGATACATTTTTCTGTAACGTCAAACGACTCTAATCTCATATTGCAATCCTAAAAATAACAAAGAGAAATCATGCCCTATTAAAGTTCAGTTATGCAAGTAATTTGATTTTCTGGCCTGCAGAGAGATAAATCCTGTTGCTCGCTGTAGCCCAGTTGGTTAGTATTCAGCTCGTCAGCGACACGACATCAGCATTTACAACAATAAAAATACGCTGCTTCAGCGGGACACAGCATATGTCTTTAGCCAATTTACGCTTGCCGGTTATCCAGGCTCCGATGTTTTTGCTCTCGGGTCCAGAGATGGTGATTGCCAGCTGTCGCGCCGGTATTGTCGGCTCTTTCCCGGCACCCAATGCGCGCAGTAGTGAGATTCTCGAGGCGTGGTTGCAGCAAATTACCACTGCACTGGCCGAATTCGATAATCCGCCACCCTGGGCAATTAATCTGGTTATGCACAACACCAACCCTCGGCGTTTTGATGATCTTGCGCTGGCGGTCAAATATCGGGCGCCACTGGTTATCACTGCACTGGGCAGCCCCCGAGAAGCTGTTGAAGCTGTGCACAGCTACGGCGGTAAAGTTTATGCCGACGTCAATAATATTGGCTTTGCCCGCAAGGCCGCTGAAACAGGCGTCGATGGACTGGCACTGATCTGTTCCGGGGCAGGCGGTCATACCGGCGAGCTATCACCATTTGCCTTTATCGATGAAGTTCGCAGCTTTTTTAACGGCGACATTATTTTGTCCGGCGCTGTGGGCAGCGGACGAGCCATAAAAGCAGCCGAGGTGCTCGGCGCCGACTACGTCTATATGGGCACTCGGTTTATCGCCACCGACGAATGTCTCGCCGCCGATGGCTACAAAGAGATGGTGGTCGAGGCATCCGGTGTCGATATCGTTACCTCTGACTCGGTCACTGGCGTCAAAGCCAACTGGCTCAGAAAAAGCCTGACCCAGGCCGGATACGATCTCAATAACATGCCTGCTGCCGGCGAAATTAACTTTCTCGAAGCCGCCGGCGACAGCAAACGTTGGCGCGATATCTGGGCGGCAGGTCAAGCTGTGGCAACGGTAACCCAACGCGACAGCATTGCTGACGTGGTGGCACAACTCGAAGCAGAATATAACGCGATTAGAATTTAGCGCGATTAACGAGGTACTCCATGATCACATCATCGCCCGAGCGAATTGAAGCCTACACACAAAAAGGCTGGTGGCGCGGACACACTTTGCACGGCGCTCTGCTGCAGCAGAGCCATGACAACCCGGATATGTTGGCGGTCGCCGATCAGCCCGACCGCGAACAGCTCACCGGTGACCGCCCTCTGCGGTTAAGCTTTGCCGAGGTTGAACGCGCCAGCACTAATCTGGCTGCACAACTTTTACAAGCCGGGATTACAAACGATGATGCCGTGATTGTGCAGATTCCAAATATCGCCGAGCTCTATATCAGCTACATGGCACTCAGCAAAATAGGCGCCATTATTTCACCGGTGCCCATTCAATACGGCCCACACGAATTGCGCCATATTGCCCACACCATCAACGCCAAAGCCATCATCACTATCGCTCGCTTTAAAGACCAGCCGCTGGCCGGCAATGGCGATCTAATCAGCGATCTGAATCTGCAAGCGCTGGTATTTGGGCATAACCTCAGCGTCAACAGTGACCTCAACTCGCAATTTGTCAATGCGCTGCAGGCACATCGCCAAGGCTACAAAGACGACGCCAACAATATCATTACAATCTGCTGGACATCCGGCACGACCGGCACTCCCAAAGGTGTGCCGCGCTCACACAATATGTGGGTGGCCACGGCGACCAATGTCTCCGAAGCGGCCGACTTCAGGAGCGGAGACCGATTTTTAAATATTTTCCCGCTGGTCAATATGGCCTCAGTGGGCGCACTGCTATACCCATCTGTGTTAACTGGCTGCAGTCTGTTCTTGCATCATCCCCTGGACCCCGCAGTGTTTCTTGGGCAACTGCAGGACGAGCAGATCAGCTTTACAATCGCGCCGCCGGCACTGCTAAATCAACTGGCAAAATCCGAGCAGATGTGGCGTCGGTACGACTTTTCTAAACTGCGTTCTGTGGGCTCCGGCTCCACCGCCCTCGCACCGTGGATGATCGAGACCTTTGGCCGAAACTACGGGGTCGAAGTACTTAATTTTTACGGTTCCAATGAAGGCATTAGTCTGTTCTGTACACCACTGCACTGCCAAGATCCGGAGACCAGAGCAACCATGTTTCCGCGTCTCGGCTGCGGTAGCGATCCCTGGGGCTCTTATGCGGGAACCACTGTACTGAGCAAAGTGGTGGATGTTGACAGCGGTGAAGAGATCACCGAGGTCGGTAAGATGGGTGAACTATTATTCAATGGCGCTACGGTCTTCGATGGCTATACCGGTACCGATAACAGTGATGTATTTACCACAGACGGCTACTTCAGAACCGGTGATCTGGTAGAAATTTGTGGCGAGCCCGGCAACTTTTATCGCATCGCCGGACGCAGCAAAGATATTATCAACCGTGGCGGGATGAAAATTTCTCCAGCAGAAATTGATGTGCTGCTCGAAGCCCTACCCAACTCTCTCGAAGCGGCAGTCTGTGCCTATGCAGACGAGCACCTCGGCGAAAAGATCTGCGCTTGCGTGGTGGCAGATCCAGACGGCGAGCCCGTCAACCTGGATAAGGTAATTGAGCATTTAAACAGCTTTGGGGTTGCCGTGTTTAAGCTGCCAGAAAGAATCGAACTGTTTCCCGCACTGCCGCGCAATCCCATCGGAAAAGTACAGCGTTTTGTCCTGCAAGAGCAGGTTGCACAGCGTATCAAGGAGTCACATTAATGTCCCCAGCAGTCTATATATTGGGCGGTGCGCAAACCGACTTCTCCCGCAATTGGAGCCGCGAAGAGCTGTCCATTTATGCCATGTTTGAAGAAACCTTAAACAGCGCACTGCACGCCACAGGCCTCTCTCCCGAGCAAATTGAAGTCGGCCATGTAGGCAACTTTGTCGGCGACCTGTTTACCGGGCAGGGACTCATCAATGGTTTTTTTGCCGAGGTCTACCCTGAGCTGGCCGGAATGCCGACCAGTCGACATGAGGCCGCCTGCGCCTCAGGTTCGATCGCTATCTTAAGCGCCATGCGTGATATTGAAGCCGGACACTACGATCTCGCCTGTGTTCTCGGACTTGAGTATATGCGTAACGTGGACGGCAAAACCGGTGCCGAGCACCTTGGTGCGGCGACCTGGAAAGGCATGGAAGCGACTAACTGCAATTTCCCCTGGCCCTACATGTTTAACCAGATTGTCGACGAGTACGACAAGCGCCACGGCATCAACTGCGACCACCTGAAAGAGATCGCTAAAATCAATTTTGCCAATGCCCGCAATAATGACAATGCTCAAACCCGTCACTGGGATCTGCCTGAACAGTGCTATACCGACAGCGACGCCTACAACCCGATTATCGAAGGCAAAATTCGTAAAATGG
Source organism: Porticoccaceae bacterium (assembly GCA_024644595.1). Lineage (GTDB taxonomy): Bacteria > Pseudomonadota > Gammaproteobacteria > Pseudomonadales > Porticoccaceae > HTCC2207. The sequence continues at coordinate 142,929 of JAHEHL010000003.1, forward strand.
ACTGCGGGCAAATTACCGATGGCGGCGCCTGTGTATTTTTAGCCAGTGAAAAAGCCGCGCGCGAATACGCTGCAGCGCGTCAACTGCGATTTGAGGATATTCCGCGAATCAAAGGCTGGGGGCATCGCTCGGCACCGATTAGCCTGGCCCGTAAATTTGCTTTGAGTGAAGGCAACCCATTAATTTTCCCCCACGTTAATCAACTGATGCGCGATGCTCTTGCGCGCGCGGGGATGGCTCAGGTGACTGACCTCGACGGTCTGGAAACCCACGACTGCTTTACAATTACCGAGTATATGGCGATCGACCATATCGGCTTAACGGCGCCCGGGGAGAGCTGGAAAGCGATTACCGAAGGGCGCATTAGTATGGACGGCGACTTCCCAATCAATCCCAGTGGTGGCTTGTTAGGCCTCGGGCATCCGGTTGGCGCAACAGGTATTCGCATGCTGCTAGACTGTGCCAAGCAGGTCACCGGCACAGCAGGCAAGTACCAAGTGAAAGGAGCCGAGAATATGGCAACCTTTAATCTCGGCGGCAGCACCACGACCTGTGCCAGCTTTATTGTCGGAATCAATTAATGCAACAGGCCTATATTTACGATGCCATTCGCACCGCTCGCGGTCGAGCCAAAGCAGAGGGTGGCCTGGCTGATCTATCACCACTGGAACTGCTTAAAAACCTCTATGACCATATAGCAATCCGCAATCACCTCGATCCGCAATGGATTGAGGATGTGGTGCTCGGCTGTGTGACTCAGATGGGGGAACAGGGCGGTAACATCGCCAAGGCCTCACTGATGTATTCCCACTGGCCGGACTCGGTTCCAGGCATCACCGTCAACCGCTTTTGTTCTTCGGGGCTGGATGCGATTAATTTGGCAGCAATGAAAGTAATGACCGGCCAAGGCACGGCGATTCTCGCGGGCGGCATTGAAATGATGTCGCGCATTCCCATGCTTAGTGACAAAGCGATACTGTTTGCTGACCACGCCGTGGCTCTGCAAAGCCGGATGCTATTGATGGGCAGCGGTGCAGATCTGATTGCCTCCAATTACGGCATCAGTCGTCAACAGGTCGATCAGATTGCCTACGATAGTCAGCAGCGGGCAGCCCGCGCCCGGCGCGAAGGCTACTTCACTTCGATTGTGCCAATCACCAATCCAGTGAGCGGCAAAGTCGTCGATCGCGACGAATGTATTCGCGAACATATTACCCTGCAACAACTGGCTGATTTGCCACCGGCCTTTGCCGACCTCGGCGCGATGGGAGTTGATGAACTGCAACTTAGCGAACAGCCTCAACTGGACCATATCGAGCACGTCCACACCGCGGGCAACTCACCGGCGATGGCCGATGCCGCAGCGCTGGTATTAATCGGTGACACTGATCTTGAGCAGCGCCTGGGCAAGCCGCCTGTGGCTCGTATCCGCGCCGTTGCGACCACCTGTGAAGACCCACTTCAAGTCGTCTCCGGCTGCTCAGCAGCGACGCGGAAATTGTTAACTGAACAGCGCCTTGAGGTGGCTGATATCGACCTGTTTGAACTGCACGAAGCCTTTGCTGCAACCAGCATTCTCTGCCAACAGCAGCTACAAATTGATGCAGACAAACTCAATGTTAATGGCGGCGTGATTGCCATGGGTCACCCTATGGGAGCGACTGGCGCGATCATGATGGGGACATTGATTGACGAACTAAAACGGCGAGAACTGCAAACCGGTATTGTCGCGACCAGCGGCGCAGCAGGAACCGGCACCGCAATGCTCATCAGTCTCTGCTGACTAAAGGGAGGGTTGTGTAACCCTTCCCAAATATGCCAATCCGGTCATCACCCATTGAACTAGCAACAACCAAGAACGGTCTACCCGCAATATTGTTGCCCAAAATCATATTTAAACCAAAAGGGGTTCGAATAGATTTATCTATCACAGTGGTATTTCCTTTATAGGATGCACTCACGCATTGAAAATCATCCGCAATTCGACGATGTGCAGTTATGGTTAATGGCAAGCCACCAAATGTTTTCTCTAGAGTGTGATAGGCATCAAAACCAAAATCCTGACATGCTCGCTCAGAAGAAGCGTCAGAGCTAAAACAGCCATGCAATAATATGACTATTGAGCAAAATACTATTACTTTAAAAATTCGTTTCATAACCATTTATTGTTCACGCGGCCAATTAAAAACTGGTGTTGGATTGACCTTTCTTATTAATTTTAATTGGCACACTTAATTCGAAATTGATTGATGAAGATTTGAGAGTCAGATACAGAGATTCTTGCAGATATTTTTTTATAGCACTCTGGACTTCCCAGGCTTTTCTAACCACTTTATCAGCCCGTCATCTTCCAAGCTTAGGTACGTATAGTTAGATATGAGGGGTCCACAGCCGACCAAAAGACTGGCTATTAACGAAAAAAAAAGAGTCTTACCGGTCCATTCAAACTTATTATTTGGAACAGGTTTACTTCCTCCTAAAAAGTGATTGAACTCCAGTTTAGATCGAGCGCCATTTGCATACTAAAGACTAGACTTAAATTTCTGCCTCATAGCCAAGCCCGGTTGTCCCTGTAGCCGTTTTCCTTGTAGAAATATGATCAAACCCCGGACTGCTTTAAAAACTATAGAACTCAATCCCACCAAGGACAAGGGCACAGTCAAATGTGTCTAGCTGCTACTCAAACACAATCTCCGGCCCGCTGCTGTCGTCCATCGCTGCCAACTGCTCGATTACCTTTGCCGCCACAACTCTGTAACGCTGGGCAATATCGCCATCCGGCTCGGCCACCACTGACGGGGTTCCGCTGTCGCCGCGCTCGCGGATGGTGCGATCGAGGGGCATGCTGCCAAGCAGCTGGGTATGGTATTCAGCGGCAACACTGTCGCCCCCGCCAGCGCCAAAAATTGCATCTTCATGGCCGCAGTTGCTGCAGATATGCACAGCCATATTTTCAACAATGCCGAGCACCGGAATTTTTACCTTGGCAAACATCTCGATCCCTTTTCTGGCATCAAGTAGTGCAATATCCTGAGGGGTGGTGACAATCACCGCGCCGGCAACAGCGGCTTTTTGGGCAAGGGTCAATTGAATATCTCCGGTGCCTGGAGGCATGTCCACAACTAGTATATCCAGCTCGCCCCAGTGAGTTTGCTCAAGCAGCTGCTGAAGCGCACCGCCGGCCATCGGACCGCGCCACGCCATCGGCGTCTTATCGCTAACCAGATACGCCATCGACATAGTTTCAAGCCTATGGGCGGGTACCGGAATAAAAGACCGTCCGTCTGGTGAGTCCGGCCGCGTTGACTCAGGCACGCCCAGCATCATGGCGACGCTGGGGCCGTATATATCCGCATCAAGTAAGCCGACCTTTTTGCCTTCCGCCTGCAGTGCTAATGCCAAATTGACTGCGGTGGTTGACTTGCCAACCCCGCCTTTGCCTGAGGCTACTGCGATAATTTGTTTTACTTGAGCTAACACGCGTTCTCTCCATTCATTTCGGTTTTTATCCAGGTGTGTGTATTGGCCGCTACCAATCACTGCAGGGGGCTTGGCCAGATAGAGAATGAAAAGTGCGCACAAAATCGCTATAGTTGCGCGCTAAAGTCAAACCTCTAATCAAGAATCCAAACCATGTCATCAAAACGTCAGATCCTGGTCACTAACGCCCTTCCCTATGCCAATGCCGCACTGCATCTGGGACATATCCTCGAGTACACCCAAACCGATGTCTGGGTGCGCTTCCAGAGAATGCGCGGGCACGAATGTTACTACCTTTCCGCCGACGATGCTCATGGAACAGCGATTATGCTTAAAGCGGATGAAAAGGGGATCAGCGCGGAGCAACATATCGCCGATATGCGCGCGATTCACGAGGCCGACTTTCACGACTTTGCAATCAGTGTGGACAATTATCACACCACCCACTCTGATGAGAACCGTGAGTTTTCCGAACTCATCTACAACCGCTTAAACGCCAATGGCCATATTGCCAAGCGCGAAATTACTCAGGCCTTTGATCCAGAGAAAAACCTGTTTCTCGCCGATCGCTACATCAAAGGCAGCTGCCCAAAATGCAAAGCCGAAGACCAGTACGGCGATAATTGCGAAGCCTGTGGTGCGACCTACTCACCGATTGATCTAATTGATCCGGTTTCGGTGATATCAGGTGCCACACCGATTGAAAAAGCCTCAACCCATTATTTTTTCAAGCTGCCGGAGTTTACGGAGTTTTTGAAAGATTGGACTCGCAGCGGCGCAGTTCAGGAAGAAGTCGCCAACAAACTCGGCGAATGGCTCGACACTGGACTGCAGGAATGGGATATCAGCCGCGATGCACCCTACTTTGGCTTTGAAATTCCCGATGCGCCAGGTAAATACTTTTATGTCTGGTTGGATGCGCCAATCGGATATATGGCCAGCTTTAAAAATCTCTGTGATCGCGAAGGTATTGATTTCGATCACTACTGGAAAGCCGACAGTAGCACCGAGCTGTACCATTTTATCGGCAAGGATATTGTCAACTTCCACGCGCTGTTTTGGCCAGCAATGCTCTCCAGCGCCAACTTCCGCACCCCGAGCAAAATTTGTGTTCACGGCTTTGTGACCGTAAATGGCAAGAAGATGTCGAAATCACGCGGCACCTTTATCAATGCGCGCTGCTATCTCGACCATCTGGATCCCGATTATCTGCGCTACTACTATGCGTCGAAACTTTCGGGCTCGGTGGAAGATATCGATCTCAACCTGGAAGATTTTCAGCAAAAGGTGAATAGCGATCTGGTCGGCAAAGTGGTCAATATCGCCAGTCGCTGCGCCAAGTTTATTGCCAATGGCAACAACGGTGTGCTCTCCAACACAATCGAAAACCCCGAACTCTGGGCTCAGGTCAGCGGCGCGGCAGAGAGCATTGCCAACCATTATGAAAACCGCGATTACAGCAAGGCGATTCGCGAAATTATGGCGCAGGCCGATGCTGCCAATGAATATATTGCCGCCAAAGAGCCGTGGAAACTCAACAAACAGGAAGGTATGCAGCAACAGGTGCAGGATATCTGCTCACTGGGCGTCAACCTGTTCCGCGTGCTGATGACCTATCTGAAACCTGTTGTGCCGACCATGACTGCCGCCGCCGAGGAGTATCTCAATGATACTCTGAGCTGGGAAAGCCTTGCCCAGCCATTGACTGGTCACCAATTGGCGACTTTCAAACCCCTGATGCTCCGTATCGAGAAAGAGAAGGTTGAAGCAATGATTGAGTCTAGCAGAGAGCAGGCAGCGCCAGCAGTCGCTCCTATCGAAGGACCACTGGCCGATGAGCCCATTGCGCCAGAGATTAACTTTGATGAGTTTGCCAAAGTCGATCTCCGCGTAGCCCGCATTATCAAGGCGGCGCATGTTGAAGGGGCTGACAAACTGTTGCAACTGACTCTGGATCTGGGCGGCGAAACCCGTCAGGTTTTTTCTGGCATTAAATCCTCTTATCAACCTCACGACCTCGAAGGTCGCCTGACGGTGATGGTTGCCAATTTGGCGCCGCGCAAGATGCGCTTCGGCATGTCTGAGGGCATGGTGCTGGCCGCCGGTGACAAAAAAGGAATCTACCTCCTGGAGCCGGACAGCGGCGCCCAACCCGGCCAGAGAGTCAGCTGATCAACATCTATACTGTCTGCGTATAATCAGCGGAGTTTTTCGCACCCGGACGTAACCGCCTTGGCGGTTACTACATATTCTTAAAAGTACTAACGACCTGCTGTATATATGTTGAATCGAGATAGTTGATTCCACGATAATGGCAGCTCCCACAACGGTTTGGCTTTGTAGCATGCAAGAATTTGCCGTGATTCTGGTCAGCTCAATTCTGATCAATAACTACGTGTTGGTGCAGTTCCTTGGACTGTGCCCGTTTATGGGTGTGTCCAATAAACTCGAATCTGCTATCGGCATGGCCGCCGCTACCACCTTCGTGCTGACTCTTACCGCCATGGCCAGCTATATGGTCAATGCGCTGGTGCTGGAGCCGCTTGGCCTGATTTATCTGCGCACCATCGCGTTTATTCTGGTGATCGCAGCCGTGGTCCAGTTCACGAAAATGTTTATCGAAAAAACCAGCCCGCTGCTCTATCGCGTGCTAGGTGTATTCCTGCCGCTGATCACCACTAACTGTGCGGTGCTCGGTGTCGCCCTGCAGAACACCTCAAAAGACCTCAACTTTACCCAGTCTTCGCTGTATGGCTTTGGGGCTGGCGCTGGCTTCTCGCTGGTGCTGATTTTGTTCTCTGCGATGCGCGAGAGATTGGCCGCGGCCGATGTCCCAGAGTCGTTTAAAGGGGCAGCCATCGCCATGATCACAGCGGGACTGATGTCACTGGCCTTTATGGGATTCAACGGGCTGGTATAAATGATTGAACTTATCTCACAGCACCCCATTTTTGCAGCGCTGATCGCGATGGTTGGGTTATCCATCCTGTTTGGCGGTCTGCTTGGCTACGCCGCTGAAAAATTCAAGGTTGAGGGTGACCCGATTGTTGAGCAGATCGACGAGCTCCTGCCACAGACCCAGTGTGGTCAGTGTGGTTTTCCTGGCTGCCGCCCCTACGCCCAATCTATTGCCGACGGCGATGCGATCAACAAATGTCCGCCGGGTGGTCAGGCCACAATTAACGCTCTGGCTAATCTGCTCGGCGTGCCGGCACCGGAACTGGATCAAGAGCACGGGCAAGAGAGCGAGGTGAAAACAGTCGCTTATATTCGCGAAGATGAATGTATTGGCTGCACTAAATGTATTCAGGCCTGTCCGGTGGACGCGATCCTTGGCGCGGCAAAATTAATGCACACGGTGATCGCCGATGAGTGCACCGGCTGCGACCTCTGTGTGGAACCCTGTCCGGTAGACTGCATTGATATGCTCCCGGTTGAAGAGACTATCGCCGACTGGAAATGGTCAACTCCCGCTAAGCCTGGCCAGATGATCGCCACTGATCGTCGCGGCGAACTGGGCAGCAACACTGTCCAGGAAGATGCGGCATGAACAGAACCTGGGTGACACCGGGTGGCGTTCACCCCCCGGAAAACAAACATCAATCGGTGACTCAGCAGATTGGATCTCTGCCGATTCCGGATAAATTGGTTATCCCGCTCAGCCAGCACATTGGTGCAGCGGCGGCAGCCTGTGTTGAGGTCGGCCAACATGTGCTCAAGGGCCAGCTGATCGCCGAGGCCGCTGGTGTTGTCAGTATTCCTATGCATGCGCCGACATCCGGTACAATCAGTGCAATCGAACACCGACCCATTGCCCACGCCTCGGGTATGCTCGCGCCCTGCATCGAAATTACCAGCGATGGTGCTGACAGTTGGATCGAGCATCAGGGCATCAGTGATTACGAACATACGTCGCCAGAGAAATTGCTCGAGATAGTCGCAAATGCCGGTATTACCGGGATGGGTGGTGCCGGCTTCCCGTCGGCGGTCAAACTCAATCCGGGACGCCAGCGGCCAATCGACACCTTGATCATCAACGCCACCGAGTGCGAACCCTACATCACTGCGGATGACTCTGCGATTCGCGAGCGTGCCGGCGAAATTGTTGACGGCATTAAAATTCTCAGCGCGATTCTAGGTCACCCCCACAATATTCTGATCGGTATCGAAGACAATAAACCAGAGGCCATTGCTGCCCTGCAGCCCCATGTCGAAAGTACCGGCATCTCGATAGTGGTGTTTCCGACTAAATACCCCTCTGGCGGCGAGAAGCAGCTGATCTATATTCTCACGGGCAAGGAACTGCCGGCGGGGAAACTGCCCGCCGATCTGGGCATGGTGTGCATCAATATCGGTACCACCTATGCCATTAAACGGGCTGTGATTGACGGCGAGCCGCTTATCTCTCGCGTTACCACAGTGACTGGCGAAGCGGTCGGCACCCAACGCAACTATGACGTTTTGATCGGCACGCCGGTCAGCCACTTGCTGGCGCACAACCAATTTGATCAAGAGCGCTGCAGTCGAGTGATTATGGGCGGGCCGATGATGGGCTTTAGCTTGCCCTCGGCCGAAGTGCCTGTAGTGAAAACCACCAACTGTATTCTGGCGCCGAGCTACGCCGAAATTCCCGAGGATGAGCCGGCACAACCCTGTATTCGCTGCGGCATGTGTGCCGAAGCCTGCCCGGTATCGCTGCTGCCACAACAACTATTTTGGTATGCTCAGGCCCAAGATCATGACCGTCTCGAAGCGCACAACCTGTTTGACTGCATTGAGTGTGGCGCCTGCTCTTATGTCTGCCCGAGCAATATTCCGCTGGTGCAGTACTATCGCTCAGCCAAGGGTGAAATTCGTCAGGCTCACGACGAAAAAATCCGATCTGACCATGCTCGAGAGCGCTTCGAGTTTCACAAAGCACGCATTGAGCAGGCCGAGCAGGAGAAAGAAGCCAAACGCGCTGCACGCCGCGAAGCGGCCCAACAGGCCAAGTCAGCAACTGCAACCAATGGTAGTTCTGGCGGCTCATCTGCTGCCGATATTATTGCCGCTGCTCAAGCCCGGGCTGCCGCCAAACAGGCCAGTCCAGAAGATCAACGCGCCAAACTTGAGCGCACCATTGCCGCGACTGAACAGCGCTTGCAGCTGGCCGAAGAGAAACTTGCCGAAGCCGTAGCCAGCAACAGTGACAAACAGTCGGTATTTAGTGCCGCGGTGGAAAACACCCGACAAAAACTTGAGCAGTCAAAATCAAAGCTCGCGGAGCTGGCAGAATAATGGCATTTAAACAGGTCACCTCACCCCACGCGCACAGCGCGCAAAACACCGCCAAGGTGATGCAGCTCGTTCTGCTGGCCACAGTGCCCGGACTGATCGCGCTGACCTGGCAATTTGGCTGGGGCAGCTTTATCAACATTGCCCTCGCATCAGTGACGGCGGTTAGCTGCGAAGCCGCCATTATGCGTATGCGGGGGCGCTCGGTTAGCTTTTATCTGAGAGACTACAGCGCTGTGGTTACCGCTGTACTGCTGGGGCTCGCTCTGCCGCCGCTGGCCCCTTGGTGGATAGTGGTAGTGGGTACGGTATTTTCAATTGTTGTCGCCAAGCAACTCTACGGCGGTCTCGGCTACAACCCGTTTAATCCGGCGATGATTGGCTATGTGGTACTGCTGATCTCGTTCCCGATTCAAATGACCACCTGGATAACACCGCTTGCGCTGCTGCCGCTGGGCACTGTTCACCCCGGACTGATTGAGTCACTGCAGATTGTCTTTTCTGGCTATACGCCCGCCGATGGTGTGACAGGTGCGACACCACTGGATACCTTTAAGCACAGCAGCGGCCTGCTAGCCGATCAAATCTATGCCCGCGAACCACTGTTTAATCAGGCGATGCTGGCTGGCGCTGGCTGGGAGTGGGTCAACCTCGGCTTCCTGCTCGGCGGACTGATATTGTTGTCACAGCGTATTTTTACCTGGCATGGTCCGGTGGGAATGCTCGCTGCACTGACCCTGATGTCGCTAATATTTTGGGATGGCGGCAGCTCAAGCAGCCCCGGCTCACCCCTCATGCACCTATTTAGCGGCGCGACCATGATGGGAGCATTCTTTATTTTGACCGACCCTGTCTCGTCGGCAGTGAGTAATCGCGGGCGGCTTGTTTTTGGCGCGCTGATCGGCGTACTGGTCTATGTTATTCGTGCCTGGGGCAACTATCCCGATGCAGTCGCTTTTGCCGTATTACTCGCCAACTTTGCCGCACCGTTTATCGACAACTATACCCTGCCGCGAACCTATGGCCACGTTGATCGCCGTCGTGCCACAGAAAAGGAGGACCAGTCATGACACTGAGATCGATCGGATTTAACAGTGCCGTGCTCGCTCTCTTTGCACTGGTTACCTCGCTGATTCTGGCCATTACCAATGATATGACCTTTGAGCGTATTGCCGAGTCTGAACGCAAAGCTGCCGAGCGTGCGCTGTTGGAAATTATTCCCCTCGAGCGGCACGACAATGATCTGCTGATGGACGTGCATCCGGTTCCAGAGCAATACTGGGCTATGCTCGGCCTCAAGAAAGGGGGCAATATCCACATCGCACGAGACCAGGGTGACCCGGTGGCGGCAATTATTCCGGCTGTAACACAGGACGGCTACAGTGGCGCCATATCAATGATTATCGGTATTAACTTTGACGGCACCGTAGCCGGTGTGCGCGTTGTAGAGCATCGCGAAACGCCAGGACTGGGCGACAAGATTGACTTGAAAAAGAGTGACTGGATTTTGGGCTTTAATGGCAAGTCACTGCTCAACCCGCAGCAGAGCGACTGGAAAGTCAAAAAGGAAGGCGGCGACTTTGACCAGTTTACCGGGGCGACCATCACTCCCCGCGCAGTGGTAAATCAGATCTTAAAATCTCTGCAATATTTTGAAAATGATCGCGAGCGGTTGCTGACAATCAGCGCCGCCAATGCCGCACTTGAAATGGAACAGGCCGCACAATGAGCGAAACCCAGACCACAGAAATAGCTTCTAGCGACGCGCAGGCATCGGAAATCAGTATTGCCGAGATCATCAAAAATGGTCTCTGGAATAATAACCCGGCACTGGTACAACTGCTTGGCTTATGTCCGCTGCTGGCGGTAACCGGCAGTGTTGTCAACGCGCTGGGGCTGGGACTGGCAACATTAATGGTATTAATCGGCTCCAACACCATTGTCTCGTTGATTCGCAATCATGTCAGTGACGCCGTACGGCTGCCCGCTTTTGTGGTCATTATCGCCGCCTTTGTAACCTGCGCCGAACTGCTGATGAAAGCCTACACCTACGAGCTATATCAGATTCTGGGTATTTTTATCCCGCTGATTGTCACCAACTGCGCCATTCTCGGCCGCGCTGAAGCCTTTGCCAGCAAGCATCACGTCGGCTATGCCGCGCTCGATGGCTTAATGATGGGCCTCGGCTTTCTGCTGGTACTGGTGATGCTGGGGGCAATACGCGAACTGTTTGGTCACGGCACACTGTTTGCCAGCATGCAATTACTGTTCGGTCCCGACGCGAGCAACTGGGTTGTGCAGCCCTTTGGCGACAACTACAGCTTCCTGATCGCTATTTTACCGCCTGGTGCCTTTCTGGTGACCGGCTTGCTGATCGCCGGTAAAAACACGATTGATGCGGCACTGAAACGTCGTGCCGATGCCAATAAAGAGCGCCCGGTGAAAGGCGCAAAACGGATTCGAACCACTGGCCATATCAGCTGATTGGTCTGCCCGCACAGGATGATGGCGATTTATGAATAAAACCGGCGCATGGTTAACCCGGTACGCACTGGAACAACTTGGCATCACACACACCTTCGGCATTCCCGGTGTGCAAAACGCTGAACTCTATGACCAGCTAAACCGGTCTCAACAGATTACCCCCCATCTGGTAAACCACGAAATGAGCGCCGCCTTTATGGCTGATGCGCTGAGCCGAACCTGTGCCGGCAGCGTCGGCACCATGGTAGTGGTGTCCGGTTCTGGAGTAACACACGCCATTAGCGGAATTGGCGAAGCCTATCTGGCAGGCATTCCAATATTGATTATTGCCGGTGCCCCGCACAGCCAACTTGGCCCACAGCTAATTGACGCAACGCAAATATTGCAGCCACTCACCAAAGCGATTTACCGTATCGATAAGCATCAGCAGATTATCGAAACCCTTTTTAGAGCCTATCACGTTGCTACCAGCGGCCGTCCCGGTCCGGTTTATATCGAGATTCCAGTCGACCTTCAGCTACTTGATCATGCCGTTAATGAGCCCCTACCCACCTTTGTCCACAGCGTTAATGACCACGCGCCCACGGCCAGCGATGGCGACTTTGAGATCGACTTGGACAGCGCAGCAAAGCAACTGCTGCAGGCAAAATCACCGGGCATTATGGTTGGTTGGGGTGGTGTCGATGCACAGCCCGAGCTGATCGCGCTCGCCGAACAGCTCGGTGCGCCGGTCTGCACAACCCTGTCCGGCATCAGTAGCTTTCCGGCTCAACATCCACTGCACGCCGGTATGCTATTTGGCCCCGCTGCGGTACCTAGTGCTAAAAATGCCTTTAAGGACTGCGATTATTTGCTCGCCATCGGCACCTGTTTTAACCAGATCGACAGTGCAGCGGGCAGCGCGGTGCCACCGCATGGTCTGATTTATATCGACAGCGATGGACCGCATTGCAGCCCTGACGATCGTACCGCCTCAATAACGCTGCTTGGCGATATCAAACAGACTGTTGTCAGTCTGCTACATAAAATTCAGGGCCAGCAGTCAGTTGCACCAGACAGCCGAGAAATTCGCAGTGCAATCGCCAAAGACAAGGCCGTATTCAAGGAGGAATGGCTGGACCACAACAGCAAAGATCGAGTCAATCCTGCCATCTTTTTCAGCAAACTCCGCGAGATACTCGATGAAGACGCGATTATGGTTACCGACGACGGCCTTCACACCTTTCTGGCAGCCGAATTAATGCCCATTAGCGCTCCACGCAGCTTTATCACGCCATCCGATTTCAACGCCATGGGTTACTGTATTCCAGCCATCAATGCCGCCAAACTCGGCAATCCGGATAAACAGACAATTGGTATTCTCGGTGACGGCGCCATGTTGATGAACGGCATGGAAGCACTGACCGCAGTACGCGAAAATCTCGGTACTATTTACTGTATCTTTAACGATGGAAAAATTTCACGGATCAGCCGCAGCCAGAGGGTCGAGCCAAACCAGAGTACCTGCACCAAACTTGGCAACGTCAACTGGGGCGCCTTCGCCGACGCCATAGAATGTGGCTATATCCCGGTGAGAAGCAATGATGATATCGACCTGGCGTTGCGCCGGGCACTCGAAACCGCAGCCCAAAGCCAGCCAGTCTATCTGGATATCGCCATCGACTATTCACGAAGCAGCTATTATGCACAGGGTGTTGCCAAGGCCAATCAAGCGAGACTGGCTGGCAAAAATACTCTGGGGTCATTCGGCCGCGCAATTGTGCGCAAGCTTACCGGCTAGGTTATCCACTGACTTCGGTGGCGCTTCAGTCAGACCATCAATATTTTTCCAGATCTTTATCAAATAACATATCAATATCACGGAAGGCCTTAAACTCAAGATAGTTATTGCTTGGATCCCGCACAAACAGCGTCGCCTGCTCGCCTTTGCGGCCGGCAAAGCGCACGTAGGGCTCAATAACAAACTCCACACCCCGCTGCTCAAGCTGCACAATAAACTGCTGATACTGGTCCCAATCGAGAATCACCCCAAAGTGTGAAGCCGGAACCGCATGGCCATCGACGGGATTGGTCGCCGCGGAGGGGTGATCCTCAGGCGCCACTAGATGCGCCACCAGCTGATGGCCAAAAAAATCAAAATCGATCCAGCGATCTGCCTCACGACCTGTGGCACAACCGAGAATATCACTGTAAAAATGACGCGCCGCCTCCAGGTCAGTAACCGGAAATGCTAGATGAAACAAAGGTCGATGATGGCTTGTCATGATTAGAGGTACAACCCCGATAAGTTGACGGTCTCGAATCGATAATTGTAATCACTATCAGCACATGGATAACAGCTTTTTCCGCCAGTCCTCACCGCTGTGCAACCACTCCAAATCAGCCCATGGCGCACCATACCCGTGGAATAGCCCGGAAACATAATTCTGCTGCACCCTGGAATACCTGACCTATACTAAGATAAATAGCTATTAGTTCAGGGGGACTCTGTTATGTATCAAGCTAGATCTCCTTATTGTTTGAGTTGTCTGACCAAATTCAGTTTGCTCGCGCTGCTTTTTTTGGCCGTCCTGTGCTTGCCTTTGAAAAGTGAGGCTCGACAGTGGTCGGAGCGCAAACTGGAAAAAACGGTACTGCGTATTGACCGTGATATTTCACGCAACCGCTGGGACAAGGTGATCAAGCACAGCCAAAAATCATTGCCGCAGTGTGTTCGGCTCTATTCCGAGCAACACCCTACCTGCATTCTTATACTCAAAAATATCAATCAGGCCTATGAGAAAACTCGCCGTATCAACCCTGACCACAGTCAGATTGAACGCGCCTACAGCCTCGCATCTGAGGTGCTTGGCAAAACACATTTCACGACAATTGCGGCACGAAATTACTACTATATATTTCTGATTTACACCAAGAATTACGCCCCTGCCATACCGCTAGTGACCGAAATGATTGAAATCGAAGAGGCCGGCAGCAATGATAAATTCAGGTTAATGGAACGCTACAGTCAGCTTTATGCCCTAGAGGGGCTAATTGGAAACCGGCCAGCCGAAGAAGTCGCGCTGACCAAAGTAGTCGAATTATCGGCCGATGTGATGGGCGAGGAAAGCGACTATTTTAGAGATGCAGCCGAGGCTTTGGCAAATAACTACTGCATTCAAAAAAAGTACTACAAGTTCTTCCAGCTGATTAAACAGCACAAAATCGAAATCAGCTGCCTGTCAAAACAAGACAGCTAAAAAGCCTTGTCAGGGACATTCATCGAATAACTGCCGGCGGAAAATGCCGCTCGAATTTTGGCTGCAACCTCGTTATTGAACCAGTAAAATTAGACACCAAAGCAACGTTGAGTGATACCGGATATTCGTTCGGGCGGTTATTAAACATAGATTAATAAGACTTTAGAATGGCAATGCATCCAGGTCGACATTGCCACCACTCAGGATAATCGCCACACGCTTGCCATGAAATAATTGCGGGTTTTCCATGACAGCGGCAAGGCAGACTGCCGCGGAGGGTTCCACAATAATTTTCATTCGCATCCAGATCAGTCTCATGGCATCGACAATACCCTGCTCCGAGGCCAGCACAATATCGTTTACCTGTTGCTGAATAATCTCAAAATTACGCACCCCCAATGTGGCTCTCAAACCATCTGCAATCGTGTCCGGCGTGTACTGCTCGACTCTCTGGCCTGAGATGAAGCCCTGCCAGGCATCACTGGCGCCCTGGGGTTCGGCACCAATTACACTAATAGTTGTGTTTGCCTGAGCAGCCAGAGCGCGGGTAGCAATAGCGGTGCCCGCGAGCAGGCCACCGCCACCGACGGGGGACATAATAATGTCTGGTACCTTATCGAGCGTGTCGAGCTGAGCGAGGGTCTCCAGGGCTGCTGTGCCCTGTCCGGCAATAATGACATCGCTGTCATAGGGATGGACCATGACACTGCCAGCAGCTTTTATCTCTGCAGCAACAGTGGCTTCCCGATCCGCCATGCTCGGCAGGCACTCAACCACTTTGGCGCCATAGCCACGCACCGCCTGCTTTTTAACCAGCGGGGCATTGCTTGGCATCACCACGGTGCAATCTGCGCCTCTCAGGCTTGCCGCCCACGCTAGCGCCGCGCCATGATTGCCGGAAGAATGTGTGATCACTCCCCGATGCAACTCGGCCTCGTCCATTGAAAAAATCGCATTACAGCCACCACGTGCCTTAAAAGCCCCAACTTTTTGCAGATTTTCTGCTTTAAAAAATAGCTCGCAGCCGAGAAGCCCGTCGATTTGTCGACTTTGCAAAATCGGCGTGTGGTGGATATACGGCTGGATGCGCGCAAGGGCCTGGCTGATCTGACTGAAGGTAATGCTCAAGGGCTATCCTTTTTTCAGTACGCTTTATATCGGTTATTAAGGGGCAAGCTTAGCGCACTGTCTAATCAGGAAACACGCTTTTTAAGCTCTATTTTAAGGTTTTTAACCACAGCAGCTAAACATACTATGTGCGCAACGGCAGCCAGGCCTCGCTTAAGCTGTTTCTCTATTTTGAGACTCTTCAGGGACTCGAAGGTGAGCAACAACAAGGCGAATCCAAATCAATCCGGCTATTGATGCCAACACACCACCAAGGGCAATGGCTAACCAAACCGACCAAATCGGCAGCGACAACTTTGCAACAAAGACGTTCGCCAGTATTAGCATGGTGCCGACACGCCCAACGGTTATCCAAAACCCCGGCCAGGAATGGCCAAGCCCCTGAAAAGTACTCGCTACAATAAAGGTCATCGCAAAAAATGCGTAACCAAACGGGACAATACGAAAATATTGGAGGGTGTAGGCGGTAACCGTCGCATCGGTGGTGAACGCTTCGACTATCAGCGGCGCAAGAACGTAAGCTGTGACTGCAAAAGCAAAGGCTGCTCCGGCACCCAGCAGGACGGCAGTGTTAAGTATTTCTTGAGCACGTCGTTTGTTGCCCGCGCCAATATTTTGTCCGATCATCGCCATGGAGCCGAAACCGAAACCAATGGCGGGAATAAAGGCGAAAAATTCGATGCGAAAGCCGATCGAAAATGCCGCGGCGCCGGCTTCAAGGAATGTCCCTGAGACAATCGCCATCATCAGCGAAAAGCCAATCGGATTGAGTGTTTGAGTCAATGATGCGGGGATACCAATATTCAGAACCCTCTTGACGGACTCCCATCGCAGCCGCAGGTTGGAAAAACGCAGTCGGACCATCATCTGCTCACTCGCGAGGACCTTGAGCGCTAGCGCGAGGAATACCGATTGCGAGATCAGGGTGGCATAGGCGGCTCCGTCAATGCCCATAGCCGGGATCACGCCAAAGCCAAAAATAAACATCGGATCAAGCAGGGTGTTAACCAGAGTCGAAAGCGCAAACAGCTTGGTGGGAGTAAAATTATCACCCTGTGCGTTAAAGGCAGTGGATGTTGTCATCATCAGGAATGTCAGGATCGATCCGGCTGCTGTAATGTTGAAATAGGACAACCCGAGCGGAAAAATATCCCCGATTGCACCCGAAAGCGTGAGAAACTCTGCTCCAAAGGTAAGCGCCAGCGCCGTAAAAAAAACAGCCACGATACCTGCCAGCGCATAGGCTTGCCCTAAAATCCGCTGAGCTTCCTGTTTGTTGCCGGCACCCATATTCATTCCCATCAATACTGCAGAGCCGATAGAAATTCCCATCGCCAGCGAAATCATTATAAACAGGGTAATTTGCGATATTGAGACCGCGGCGATGGCGTCGGGTGACAATTTTGCTACCCAATAGGCGTCGACCAAGTTGTACAGCGTGTAGAAAAACATCGACAACATCATCGGCCAGGCCAGGGAACAGAGTTGCCTCGGGACACTGCCCGTAGTGAGATTTTGTCCATGCATAGAATCTGTGTTCCTGTTAACGCTGTCCGGTAAAACGCTCGAGGCGTCTTCTTAGGTGATGATTTTCATCGCGCAGCTGGTCAAGTTGATCGAGCAAGCTAATGGCTAGTGCGATGCCAGACCAGTCAATCTCAAGATCTCGATGCAGGCGATATGCTTTTTTGGTTACGGTGGCCATTTGAATATTGAACTGCCAACTTTCGGGATCACTACCCTTGGGTTCAATGATGCCGTGGTGGACCATTTCAATCATAATCTGTGATGGCATATCGGTGACGCAACAGATTTCATCAAAGGTAAAATATTGCCCAGTGAGTTCCATATCTATTTTCTCCACTCTTTTCTTGGCTCAAAGGCGGCAGCACTAGCCAGTGCCTGCCAATGCTGCTCGCTCTCTTTGCTGGTGGTAGCCGGCATAACCACTTTTAGCACCGCGTAGAGGTCACCCTGCCCCTGCTTGTGGGGCAATCCTTTACCTCTGATACGCAAGCGCTGGCCAGTCTGACTGTTGGACGGGATGGTCAACTTGATTTTGCCAGTCAGCGTTGGCACTTCGAGACAGGCGCCCAGTGCAGCCTCCCACGGGGCAAGCGGGACGGTGATAATTAGATTGTGGGCTTCGACATCAAACAGTGGATGCGGCACGATGCGGATATGTAAATAGAGATCACCACTCGGGGCGTCGCCAAAGCCCTGCCCGCCCTGTCCCTTAAGGCGTATTCGCTCACCATCACTTACTCCTGCGGGGATTTTTACATTGAGGGTTTTTTTCTTGCTGTTGACTCGGCCCTGATCATCGCGATAGGGAAGGCTGTAGGAAATTTTTTGCCCACTCTCAGCGAGTGTGTCTTCAAGAAAGATTGGCAATTCGGTTTCGATATCGGCGCCTCTCTGGCTAAAGTCAGTTCGTGACTGAAAGCCGCCATGACCAGAACTGCCTCGACCCGCGTGATTGTGAGCACCAAACATGGTGTTAAAAAAATCGGAGAAATCACCTTCAAATGGCTGTCCTGTCTGGCCCTCTGAAAAGCCTTCTCTCTGCCGCCAGCCCGGTGCTGATTGCTGGCCACCGTAGCGACGAATCTCATCATACTCGGCGCGTTTCTGCGGGTCTTTTAACACCTCATAGGCTTCGGAAACTTCCTTGAATTTATCTTCCGCCTGATGATCCTGGCTGACATCCGGATGGTATTTTCTCGCCAGTTTGCGATAGGCGGTTTTGATTGTTTTGCTGTCGGCGTCCGGTTCAACCGAGAGAGTTTTGTAGTAGTCCTTGAAATCCATAATCCGTCTGCTGATCTCGTCAATCCATTTTTTTTGTTAGCCAACTGTTCATAGCTTAGACGAAAATGGCACTACTATTAGGGCGTCTGGGACAGCATTTTCTGATCAAAGTTAATCTATGCCGTTTTGACAAATTTGCCATATACTCTTTAATCAGCGCGCCTCGGTATAGTCCGAGTTAATGAAATAGATAGGTTCTCACAATGATTAATGTCTGCTTTTACGATGGAACACAGCTGACCCGCGGCGGCGCAGAGCTTATTCAACTGCCGGTAGCTGAAGGCAGCTATCTGTGGCTCGATCTGGAGCAGGAAGCGGACAAATCGGAACTGCGTATTTTTGATCAGTTTGGCTGCCATCCGCTGACAGTGCAGGATGCGCGACGCCCGCGCCATCCGCCCAAGACCGAGCACTTTAGCGATCAATCATTTGTTCTGTTACGCGAGCTGACAGCAAATGATGGCCTCGAATTTGAAACACTGCAGCTGGCATGCTTCATCGGCAATAACTTCCTGATTACACGTCATGATAAACCCTCTGCGGTGATCAGCCATTGGTTTAACAATAATGATCTTGCCGATGTGATGGCCAATGGCCCGATGGTGTTGTTCGCTTCGATTACCAATGGTATCGGTCTGGCGTATCTGGATCTGTTGCTTGATTTTGAACCGGCGCTATCGGAGCACGAAGACGCACTTCTAGCCACTCAGAGTGACAAAGTGTTGCGCGACCTGATCAGCTGTAAGACCTGGCTGCGCAAACTGACCAGACTGCACAGCTATCACGATCGGATCTATTCAGAGTTATTGACCCACTTGAAAGATGATCATTCCGAGCAAGTCGACGCTATACATGCGGTAACCGATGTCTATGAAAAATTTGAGCGGCTAAATTCATTGTCCGCGCTGTATTACGATCTCGCCGGCGATCTGATCGACGGCCATATTTCACTCACCTCTCACAATCTCAATGAGACGATGCGTGTTCTTACCGTGGTTACGGCTATCTTTGTGCCGCTCAGTTTTCTTGCAGGCTTGTATGGCATGAATTTCGATCACATCCCGGAACTGCACTACCCTAACGCCTACTTTATTTTGATCGGCTTGATGACATTGATCGCGGTGGGCCTTGTAACAATTTTTAAAAGGAATAAATGGCTGTGATAGAAGCACTGCAAAGCTGGTTATCATTTTCGCTGCTGCAACTTGGCGACTACAATCTGCGGGTAGCCAATATTGCCTCGGCGGCAGGTATTTTACTGCTCAGTGTGATTATTCAGCGATTAGTCTCTCGCGCCTCTGAAGCTGCGGCCAAGCGCAGCGGAGCGCGAGACCAAAATATCTACATTATCAAGCGGATACTCAAATATCTGATTTATGGTATCGGCTTGATACTTGCCCTGTCGGCCCTTGGCGTCGGCTTAAGTAATCTAATACTGGTCGCTGGTGCGCTTGGTGTCGGTATTGGTTTTGGCTTGCAGTCAATTGTGAATAATTTTGTCTGCGGCATTATTATTCTGTTTGAAAAATCGCTACGGATTGGCGACTTTGTGGAGCTGCCTGGCGGGCTACTCGGTGAGGTACGCGAGATTAATATCCGCAGCACCCTGATCCGCACATTGGAAAACGCCGATATCCTGGTACCCAATGCCGACTTTATCAGCAATCAAGTCAACAACTGGACGCTCAATGATGATATCAGGCGTTTCTCTATTCATTTTAGCGTCGCCTACGGCAGTGATCTGGAGAAGGTGCGTGAGGCAGGTTTAAAAGCCGCAAACGAAGTGCCGCTAACGCTGCAGCGGGAGAATATTAAACCGGACGTGCTGGTGACAGAGCTCGGCTCGTCAGGGGTGGAATGCATTCTCACGGTGTGGGCCGAAGGGGAATGGGTCAAGCGGCCGGGGCTGGTAAAGTCACAATATCTCACCGCGATCTACAACAACCTCCGGGAAGCTGGCCTGGAAATTCCATTCCCTCAGGTCGATGTGCATATGCGCTAACTAGCCGTCGACGAAAACCGGCGCCGCAATATATTCCCACAGAATAACCGTGGCGCCCAACACCACAACCACATAGACCAGAGCCACGGCAAACAGGGCGCTTGCATAGAGCATCCCCAGCTCTTCCGGGACATGCATAAACTTTGGCACGCCCAGATAAAGCAAGCGAATGGCATAACAACAGGCTGCAGTGGCAACGAAAATATCAACCCACCACAGTGGATAAAGTGCTAACAGGCCGGCGATAAAGATCGGTGTATTGGCCAGCCCGACCAATACCATACCTTTGATCGGAAATGACTTGGCATTGTAGGTTTTCGACATCCAGTGGCTCATCAGTCCAATCACCACCATCGAGCTGACCAGCGCAAGATAAAACAGCACCATCAGAGGGATCGCGCTGGCCGCGGAAACTTTGACCAATTCACCACCGCTGTACCAACCAATCCGGGTGGTACCGTAGTAAAAACAGAGTGGCGGAATCGCAGCCAGCAGCAGAATCAACAACAGCCGCGACTTGATTGCGGAATCCGATTCTTGCGCTAGAGCAGACCAGGTAGCGCGGGGAGTAAAGATGATGCCGATAAGCTCTTTCACTTTTTCCCTACCTCTTATAATGAGTGGCTTGTCTTCAAAGTATGGCTAGTCTTGAACAGCCACACCTATTTACACAAGTCCCACTTGCTTTGATATTGATTAATATCAAAAAGGCTCCACTATGCCCACCATCAATGCTGGTGGCCGATCTGCTGAACCTGCCAGATCATAAACAGCCCCAGCGCCACCAGACACAACCCCATCAACCTGCGCAGAGCAATGGACTGCAACCAGCGTGCCAGCCGCGCCGAAAACCAGCCGCCAGCCAACATCGCCGGTAGCGTTCCAAGACCAAAGGCCAGCATTGAAAGCGCACCAATCACCGGAGAATGGCTCACTAATGCTTGACCCAGAGCGCTGTAGACCAGACCACAGGGCAGCCAGCCCCAGAGCATGCCGGCAGCAATGGCTTTTGTAGCAGTGTCAGGTTTACCCAAGCGCACCAGAAGCGGCTGAATGCGGCACCAGACAAGTTGCCCCGCCTGCTCAAGACGGGTTAGCACTCGCCACCAGCCGGCAATATACAAGCCCATCAACACAATCATGGTCCCGGCTACCGTTCGCAGCAGCGGAATCAACTGTTGGTAGCGTTCTCCGGCAACACCCATCACCAAGCCAGCGGCCATTGCGCCAGCGATACTATAACTGAGCAGCCGGCCAAGGTTGTAGCCAACCAGCAGTTGCAGGCTCGGCCTGTTACTGCCAAGCGCAGCGACAATGCCACCGCACATGCCGATGCAGTGGCCCGATCCCATCAGGCCAACAATAAACAGGCTGCCTAGCAGTGAGATATGGAGGGAAATATAGCTGACAAAGTCAAAGTTCATAACGGTTCCTCGGAATCGCTCTTGAGGCTATCTTGAGGTATGCCCTGCTGCTCAGGCTCATCGTCCTGATCAAATAAAATCCGCTCCGCTTCGCTATCGAGATCATCATATTGGCCCGACTTCACCGCCCAGAAAAATATCCACAGGGCGATGCTGACAAATATGATCGATATGGGGATTAACAGATAGAGGCTTTTCATAACAATCTCTTCATAAAGAGCTATTCATAATCGGCGTTCCAAGAACAACTGCGTATCACCCGACCCCTGTCTGTTTAACCGCAGAGCATTGAGCAGCACCAGCAGCGAACTGGCAGACATGCCTATTGCTGCAGCCCAGGGCGCCACATAACCCGCTGCTGCCAGCGGCAGTGCAACAAGGTTATAGCCAACTGCCCAGCCAATATTTTGTTGAATCACACGCCGGGTTTTTACCGCGATGTCGATCGCCCTCGGCAGCATGGTCAGATCCGTGCCAAGCAATGTCGCGTCGGCATGGATCCGCGACAGATCGCTGGCCCGGCCCATGGCCACAGAGACATCAGCGGCCTGCAATACCGGCACATCGTTAATGCCATCGCCGACCATCAATATTTTTTCTCCCGGTATCTTGTTCTTCGTGGCTTGCAGACGGCGCACGACATCCAGCTTCTGTTGAGGATGCAAGCCAAACTGACAATTGCTTAACGTCAAAGGCGCAATAATATCTGCCGCCGCGGGCGATCTGTCACCGGACAACAGCGACACTTTAAGGCCGCGCTGGCGCAACTGTTCTACCGCCGCGAGTGCCGTTGAACGCAGCTGATCGGCAAAATAAAACACCACCAGCCACGGTTTGCGTACCTCGCCTGTTTCTTTTTGCTCATCGCTTGGATTTTTTTTAATTGACCCTGTGCAGGCCAGCGCAACTTCGACACAATGATTATGCTGTTGCGCTCTGGCATCGGGACAAACAAGGTGCTGCGCAATACCCGTCTGCTCACAGACCCATGCCATATTGCCCAGAAAAAATTGTTGCCTATCAATCACAGCGCTAACCCCACAACCGGCAACAAAGGTCTGCTGCTCAACGGCTGCCACAATAAACCCTCGGTGTAACTGCTGCTGAAACCCGCGGGCAATTGGATGTTGGCTGCCCTGCTCTAGCGCCGCGGCCCAGCCAATAAGTTGCTGGTCGGAAATCTGGCCAGAAGGCGGAGCGGCTTCACTACGCTGAATCGCAATCAACTTAAGATCGCCCTCGGTTAGCGTACCGGTCTTGTCAAAAATCACCCGATCAATAGCAGGCATTGCCTCCAGCACATGGCCGCGGTGAATTAGAAACCCCTGCCGCCGCAACAGTGTGGTGGCAACTGTGAGCGCCGTGGGTGTTGCCAGCGACAGCGCACAGGGACAGGTGACAACCAGCACCGACAGTGTGACCCAGAGCAGTCGCGCTGGCTCATGCAGCCACCAGTAACTGGCAACCAGGACCGCAATAACCAGCAGTGTCGCAACAAAAACACCCGCGAGACGATCGGCCAGCATTGCCCAGGGAGGCTTTTCCGCAGCGGCCCGCTCGGCGAGCTGAAGAATCGCAGCGAGGCTGGTGGCTTCACCTACAGCGGTGACTTTGATCAACAGCGGATTGCCGCCATTTACAGTTCCCGCACAGACTCTGTCGCCAGCCTGTTTATTGACCGGCCGCAACTCTCCGGTTAGCACTACTTCACTGATCTGGCTCCGGCCCTGCTCAATAATGCCGTCGCAGGGAATAACCTGGCCAGCGTCGACGCGAATAAAATCGTCGGCCGCCAATGTTGCAATTGGCACTCGCTTCTCCGCCACAGCTGGCGATTGCTCTGGGAAAACTTGCGCCGCTACCGGCGGTAGTAATGTGCCACGGTCCAGCAGGCGTAGATTTTTTTCGCGGATACTCTGCTCGGCAAAGCGCCCAAGTAGCAGAAAAAATATCAGCATGGAGATCGAATCAAAATAGACCTCTCCTCCACCGCCCGCTGTCAGAACTGAGTCTGAGAAAGCAGCTGAAAAAGTCACCCAAATACTTGCGCAAAAGGCCAGCCCAACCGCCAGAGCCACAGGAACATCCATGACCAGCTGACCGGTTTTGACACTACGCCAGGCACTGCGAAAAAACGGCTGCGCAGAATAGAACACCACTGGCGTCACAAACAGCGCGCTGACCAGACGCAAAACAGTTTGCCACTCCGAGTCCATACCTTGAAAAGAGCCAGCATAAAGCGCAATCGCCGCCATGCCGGTTTGCATCATCGCGAGTCCGGCGACCCCAAGCCGCAGCAACAGGTTACGCCGCTCGGTAACAGACGGTGAGAGATCAGAGCTGCTATTAATCGGACGCGGGTCGTAACCGATCTGGCGCAGGGCCATCAGAATCTGGCTCAGGTGAATAGACTGCGGCTGCCAGCTGACTTCGCCGCGATGGGTGGTGCCATTGATCGCAACGCGCACAACTCCCTGGAGATTTCCGAGATGTTTTTCAATCAACCAGGTGCAGGCTGCACAGCTGATATTGTCGACAACCAGCCGCAGTGTTTTTATGCCCTCGCTGTTTACGCTGATATAACTCTGCTGAATCTCGTCGAGGTCCCAATCGGCAAACGGATTTTCCGCACCGTTAACAATGCTGTCAGAGGACATTTTTGCGGAGGGCGCCGAACGAAATTGATAAAACCGCTGCAGACCATTTTGCATAATGGTTGAGGCCACCGCGGCACAGCCGGGGCAACACATGGCGCGGCGCACACCGTCGATAATAAGAGCAAAATCATTATCTGGCGGTACCTCCAGACCACAGTGGTAACAGCACTGGACTGTCATTTTGCAGCTGCGGGTGTTGTGGAGGTTGTGGATGCAGAAGCGAGAAAAACTGCAATATCAGGCCCATCAGAAAAATCAATATGACCGTTCAGACGCCAGTTATTTGCGGCGGTGGGTTTTCCCGCAGGCATAAGGCGCAGATAGTAGCGGTGCTGATAATGCTCGTTGAGCCGTGTGCTGTAATGCCCGGGCGCTGTCGCCGTTAGTCTCAGGGTTTGATCCAGTGCCTGACTAACCGGGTGCAGCATTTGCAGTGACAAGGTCTGCGGGTAGTCGGCCAAACCAGAGAGCCTGACCATCACCTGGGGCGTAGAACTGGAAAGGGTAAATAAAACCTCGGCGGAAATACCCAGATCGGCGGCATGGCGATCCTGATCCAGCGATTGATTAATCGCCAGCCCCCGCTGGTAATATTGGTCGTCAACCATGCTGTGGGGATGTTGCAGCGCAATATAAAGGGTGCAGAAACCCGCAATCACTACCGACAGTGGCAGCACAATTAAAAACCATGGCCAGAACTGGCGATACCATTTTGGTGGTTGGCTCGCTAACCGGCTCACAGGTTTTTGATTCCAGTTTGTTTATGCAAATCCGTTTGGAGGGGCGCCAGAAAGCGACTCTTTTCACTGCTGCTTAAAGCTGCTCCGTCGCTTGCGGTGACAATAAATTCGACTTCCTGATTTAACTGCCTGACGTCGGTGAGTGGCAATTGCAGTCGCGCCAACATATCAACCACCTCGCCTTCGGCGACACTGATCTCCGACTGGCCACGATAAATCAGCGCCTGATCACTTTTAATGCTGATTGTGTAGCGATGCTCGCGCTGATCCATATTACTGACTTTTAGCTGATAGCTGTTTTCCACCATTCCCTCCGGGGTAACGCGATAGAGCAGGCTGCGGTCGCGGATAATATCCACTTCCAGAGGCACCCGTAAGCTGAGCTGCCCGGCAAACAATCCGCACATCAATATCAGTACGGTGAAATAGCCCAGCAAGCGAGGCCGCAACAGGCGAAATGTGCCACCCTTGTCGAGCACATTTTCCGTGGTGAAACTGATCAGCCCCTTGGGGTAATGCATTTTTTCCATGACCGCATTGCAGGCATCGACACACAGACCACAGCTGATGCATTCATATTGCAGGCCATCGCGAATATCGATTCCGGTTGGACAAACCTGCACGCAGAGGGTGCAGTCAACACAGTCACCGAGAACCTCAGCGGCAGGTTTTTGATCCGCTTTCCGCGAACCGCGCGGCTCACCTCTGGTTTTATTGTAGGAGACGATCAGCGTGTCAGGATCAAACATCACCGACTGGAAGCGCGCATAGGGGCAGACATAGAGGCAGATCTGCTCGCGCATCAGTCCAGCATTGGCCCAGGTCAGCGCGATAAACAGCAGCGTCCAAAACAGTGCGGCGGCATTTATGCTGAGCTGAATCAAATCCGGCAGCAGCTGGCGAATCGGATTAAAGTAACCAACAAAGGTCAGCCCTGTGGCCAGTGATATCAACATCCAGCTCAGTTGCACTGCACCTTTGCGAGTAAATTTATTTAGCGTCCAGGGCTGGGCATCCAGCTTGATGCGTTTATTGCGATCGCCCTCAAAAAACCGTTCGATAGCGATAAAAATACCGGTCCACACAGTTTGCGGGCAGGAAAAACCACACCAGATACGGCCGGCAAAATTGGTGATAGTAAACAGCGCAAAGGCGGAAATAATTAACAGCGCAGCGAGGAACGGCAAGTCTTGGGGCCACAGGGTCAGCCAGAAGATGTAAAACTTGCGCTCGGCCAGATCAAACCATACTGCCTGACGGCCATTGATGCTGATCCAGGGAATCAGAAAATAACCCGCCAACATGGGAATCCAGGTCCAGCGCCTGAAGCTGTGAAAAAACCCCTCAAGGCTGCGGGTGTAGATTTTATCGGCGGTCTGGTAGAGGTTGAGAACCCGGATGGCCTCATTGGTGACGGGCGCCGGCTCTGCTGCAACCTGGTTGTCAGATTGCGCAGGCGGGGAAGTCTGTTCCATAACGGCGGGCCTTTAACGTTGGCGACTGGTTTGCGACAGGCTATAGACGTAGGCGGCAATAAGATGAATTTTTTCCGGGCGCAGTTTGTCGGCATGGCTGGGCATATTGCCGTTGCGGCCATTGCGAATACTGTGGCGGACATTCTCCAGCAGCGGCGTATCGAGCTGGTTGTAGAGCCAGATTCGATCCTTGAGATTGGGCGCACCCAAGGCCTGAATGCCGGAGCCATCGGCGCCGTGGCAACCGGTGCAGAACATTTTGTACTGGCCGGCGCCACGCGCCGCACGCTGGGCGTCAAAGGGCTGACCATTAAGACTCATTAAATAATCGGCCATATCTTCCACTCCGCGATCGCCGAGCACCGCACCCCAGGGCGGCATAACACCCTGGCGTCCGTTGGTAATCGACTGCACAATCGCGTCGCCACTGCCACCGTAGAGCCAGTCGTGGTCGCTGAGATTGGGAAAGCCGTTGCCACCCACACCGCCGATGCCATGACAGACCGCGCAGTTATTATTGAACAGTCGTCGGCCCATTCTCAGCGCAGCGGGATCGGCGGCGAGATCATCGATCGAGGTGGCGGCATAGGCCGCATATTTTGCATCCAGCTCAAGGCTGGCGGTGTCGATGCTCTGCTGCCACTGCTTTTCCTGGGTCCAATCAAGCACACCTTTGAAGTTGCCGAGACCGGGATACAAAATCAGGTAGATCAGGGCAAAGGCAGCGGTTGAGAGAAACATCCAAAACCACCAGATCGGCAGCGGGTTTTCATACTCTTCGATACCGTCGTAGCTGTGGCCGGTTTTAGGAATTTCACCCTCGGGCAGATCGCCTCTCACCTCGGTCTTGCGATTGGCTATCAATAACCAGACACTGCCAATCAAAACGATCAGCGTTAGTAGGATAATCCAGTTACTCCAAAAATCACTCATGGTGTTGTTTTCCTGATACTATATAACTGTCTGTGTCTTTATCAGTGCCTGCCTGTACCTCTGGGTCTTGCGACTTCCCTTTACCAACAAGTTGTTCTTTAAGCTCTTCACTAACAAGCTCTTCATTAACAGGATCATCCATAAAAGGCAGCCTGGAGGCATCATCGAAACGCTTTTTATTTTTCGCGCTCCAGGCCCAGACACAGATGGCAACAAATGCCGCCATGGCGAAAATGGTGCCTACACCCTGAAGCGTTCCACTGTCCATATCGATTCCTAACGCTTTTGCTTGATTAAGGTGCCCAGCTGCTGCAGATAGGCAACCAGCGCATCCATCTCGCTGTGGCCACTCACTTGCGCCTCGGCGCCTTTAATATCCTGCTCGCTATAGGGCACCCCGACACGCCTCAGGACGCGCATTTTGTCAGCGGTCTTCGAGCTATCCACAGTATTGTCAAACAACCACGGGAACGCCGGCATATTGGAGACCGGTACCACATCGCGGGGGTTATTCAGGTGCACTCGATGCCAGTCGTCGCTGTAGCGCTGCCCAACCCTGGCCAGATCCGGGCCGGTACGTTTTGAGCCCCATAAGAACGGGTGCTCATAGACCTGTTCCCCGGCAACACTATAGTGACCATAGCGCTCAGTCTCGGCACGAAAAGGCCGGATCATCTGCGTGTGACAGACATGGCAGCCTTCGCGGATATAGATATCACGGCCTTCAAGGGCCAGCGCCGGTAGTGGCTTCAGCCCTTCGATCGGCTCGGTGGTTTCGCTGGAAAAGAACAGCGGCACAATTTGTGCCAGGCCACCAAAGCTGATCGCTACTAGGATCAGCACAATCATCAAGCCGAGATTTTTCTCAATTATTGAATGCTTGTCAGACATGGGCCACTCCCTCGGATACCTGCGGCTGCGGTATCTTGTCATTAATGGTCCTCCATACATTGAAGGCCATCAGCAACATACCAGCGAAAAAGATAGTGCCACCAATCAGCCGCACCAGATAACCGGGATAACTGGCTTCGACCGATTCGGCAAAACTGTAGGTCAGTGTGCCGTCGCTGTTAAAGGCACGCCACATCAAACCCTGGGTAATGCCATTGACCCACATCGAGGCGATATAGAGCACCGTGCCAATAGTCGACATCCAGAAATGCATATTAATCAGATTAACGCTGTACATTTTGCTCTTGCCATACAGCCGCGGAATCAGATGGTAGAGACAGCCGATGGAGATCATCGCCACCCAGCCAAGAGCGCCAGAGTGGACATGGCCAATAGTCCAGTCTGTGTTGTGTGACAGTGCATTAACTGTCTTGATCGACATCATCGGCCCCTCGAAGGTCGACATGCCATAAAAGGAGAGTGACACCACCAGAAAGCGAAATGTCGGATCGGTGCGCAGCTTATGCCAAGCACCAGAGAGAGTCATAATACCGTTGATCATACCGCCCCAGGAAGGTGCCAGAAGTAGTAGCGACATCACCATGCCCAGACTCTGGGCCCAGTCAGGCAGTGTTGAATAATGCAGATGGTGAGGCCCAGCCCAGATATAGATGGCGATCAAGGCCCAGAAGTGGACTATCGAGAGGCGATAGGAGTAAACCGGCCTCTCCGCCTGCTTTGGCACAAAGTAATACATCATGCCGAGAAAGCCGGCGGTCAAAAAGAAGCCCACGGCGTTGTGCCCATACCACCACTGCACCATGGCGTCGATGGTACCCGGATAAATTGAATAGGACTTAAACAGGCTGACCGGCAACGCCAAACTATTGACTATATGCAGCATGGCGATGGCAATAATAAAGGCGCCGAAAAACCAGTTGGCAACATAGATATGAGCTACGCGGCGTTTGATAATGGTGCCAAAAAACACCACTGCGTAAATCACCCAGACCAACGCAATTAAAATATCGATCGGCCACTCCAGCTCGGCGTACTCTTTGGCCGAGGTCAGGCCCAACGGCAACGTGATAGCTGCCGCGACAATAACCAATTGCCAACCCCAAAAGGTAAAGGCCGCCAGACGATCGGAGAATAGCGGCGCCTGAGAGGTGCGCTGCACTACATAATAACTTGAGGCAAACAGCGCGCAACCGCCAAAGGCGAAGATCACCGCATTGGTGTGCAGTGGTCGCAGGCGACCAAAGTGCAGCCAGGGACCGACATTGAGCTCAGGCCAAACCAGCTGTGCGGCAATAATCACCCCCACCAGCATGCCAACCACGCCCCAGACCACGGTCATAATGGCGAACTGTTTGACGACTTTATTGTTGTAAGCGGGCACCGCTGCGGAATAATGTTGATCGCTCCCGGAGGGCGTTTGACCGGTGCCGGGAGAATATTGATAGCTCATAGGCCGTTCCCTGAGACTTATTACTTTATTGTTGATCGGACGCGGACAAGCCGGTACGCCTTCGAAAAAAGCATAGACAGTTTTATCGCTATTCGCTCAAGCAGGCGGCTGAGGGGTTGGGGGTTTTGGGCCGAGTTGATGTAGATCAATAACAAAAAATCTCTACCACCGGAACGGACAGCAGAGATTTTTTGATTGGGACGTGCAACAGCTGGAACGCTGCAGCTTATTTACTTAAGATCGCGGCCGCGGTTGGCAGCAATGCGCAGACGCAGGGCGTTGAGTTTGATAAAGCCCTCGGCATCAGCCTGATTATAGGCGCCACCATCATCGTCAAAGGTGGCGATATTGGCATCAAACAGACTGTCAGTGGCCGACTGGCGTCCGACAACACTGACATTGCCCTTGTACAGTTTAACCCGCACCTCGCCATTGACCGGAATCTGACTCTGATCGATAGCCGCCTGCAGCATCAGGCGCTCAGGTGCCCACCAGTAGCCGTTGTAGATCAACTTGGCGTAGCGCGGCATCAGCTCATCTTTCATATGTGCCACTTCGCGATCAAGGGTCAGCGATTCAATTGCGCGGTGTGCTTTCATCATCACTGTGCCCGCCGGTGTTTCATAACAGCCGCGAGACTTCATGCCGACATAGCGGTTCTCAACTATATCGAGACGGCCAACGCCATTGGCGCCGGCGACCTTATTCAGGTACTCGATGACCGTGGCCGGTGACATGGCGATGCCGTCGATGGCAACAATGTCACCTTTTTCATAGCTGATAGTGAGATACGTTGGTTTATCTGGTGCCTGCTCAGGCGAGACAGTCCAGCGCCACATATCCTCTTCGGCCTCTGACCATGGATCTTCAAGATTGCCACCCTCATAGGAGATATGCAGCAGGTTGGCGTCCATCGAGAATGGAGATTTTTTACCACGCTTCATTTCCACTGGAATATTGTGCTCTGCACAGTAGTCCATGAGCTTATCGCGCGAGTTAAGATTCCATTCACGCCAGGGCGCAATCACTTTAATGCCGGGCTTCAGTGCGTAGGCACCCAATTCGAAACGCACTTGATCGTTGCCCTTGCCGGTAGCGCCGTGGGAAATAGTATCGGCGCCAGTTTCGTTGGCAATCTCGATCAGGCGTTTGGCAATCAGCGGACGCGCAATAGACGTGCCGAGCAGATATTCACCTTCATAGATGGTGTTGGCCCGAAACATCGGGAAAACGAAATCCCGCGCATACTCTTCCCGCAAATCATCAATATAAATTTCTTTCACACCCAGCGCTTCCGCTTTGGCGCGCGCCGGCTCCACTTCTTCGCCCTGACCGATGTCGGCAGTAAAAGTGACAACTTCGCACTGATACTCTTCCTGTAACCATTTAACGATAACGGAGGTATCCAATCCGCCAGAGTAGGCTAAGACAACTTTTTTGACTGATGACACGGGGCTAAATCCTTTCCTGAATAAATTTGCTGAGTAAATCGAGGCGAGGATTTTACCCTAACCCAAGGCGTTTTAGTATTAGTTAAGCGCTACAAGCTCACTGCGATCAAAGAGCCGACCGCCAGCGGCGAAGAAGGTGTCGAGTTCATCGGATTGCGGAAATGTGTAATAGCCAATCCGTCCCTGCTGAGGCTGTGCCTCAATCGCTTGCCCTGACGCCAGTACATCGACTGCGGCAAGTATCTGCCGACAACCTTGATCATAGAGCTTAACCACATTTAAGAGATAGGATTTTTCGAGCGCCAGCTCGATCCGCGCAATAGAGATAATATCGCCATTATCAATACCGCCATCCTGAATAAAGTGCAATGTTGAGCCGATCTCACGATCTTGATTTTGCATGGCCCTAAAGGTTGCCATCACCCCCCGGTATGCCGGCAGAACCCCGGAGTGAAGATTGATGATGCCATATTTTGGGAGGGCTATAATCTGCTCGCGAATAATCAAACCAAAACGCACCGAGATAATCAGGTCAGGGGCAGTTGCAGCAATTCGAGCAATGCCCTCAGCGCCGTTGACCTGATTGCCCAGGTCACTAAACCCCTGCAACTGGCAGCCGGCACGTTGCGCCAACTGCTCAAAACTTGGCCGACCATCGTTGAGCAGCTCTTTTTCAAACCCCGACAGATCCATTAGTGGCTTCGGCAAACTGTGGTCGGAGCCGACTTTCTCCGAAATAAATATCGACAGTTGGTGGTTGGTCAACCCGTCAATCAATCTGCCCAGAGTGATATGGCTTGCCAGATCACGATTGGTTAATAGGGTTATTTTCATAATCGATTATTGAGCTCGCCAAAAATTAAACTAAAGCACCACCAGCACCCCGCGATAAAGAGTCTTCCACAAAACCTGTTATGACGCCACCGTTTCCGGTAGCATTCACCATCGACCTCGGACACAGCATTAATGAATCAACTCACGATCATTCAACCAGACGACTGGCACCTGCACTTGCGCGACAACGCTGTGCTGGCGTCAACCGTACCCGCAGCCGCAAGAGGGTTCGGTCGTGGCATCATTATGCCCAACCTGCTGCCTCCAGCGACCACAGTTGCCCAGGTCTCCGCTTATCGCGATCGGATTCTGGCACAGCGTCCAGCGGGCTCAAGCTGGGAACCGCTGATGGTTCTCTACCTGACCGACAATACCACCAGCGAAGAAATTCGTGCCGCCAAGGCCTGTGGTTTTATCCATGGCTGCAAGTACTATCCCGCAGGTGCGACCACCAATTCAGACTCGGGCGTCACCGATCTAAACAAGATTCACAGCGTGCTTGAGACCATGCAGGAAGTCGGTATGGTGCTGCAATTACATGGCGAAGTAACCACCGCGGACATTGATATTTTTGATCGTGAGGCAGTTTTCATCGACCGACATCTGCGCGGTCTGGCCCAGCATTACCCAAAGCTGAAAATCATTCTCGAACATATCACCACTCAGCAGGCCGCAGAGTTCGTCGCGTCGGCTGGTAAAAATATCGCAGCGACCATAACACCGCAGCACTTACTGTTTAATCGCAATCATATGCTGGTCGGTGGTATTCGTCCGCATCTGTTCTGCTTACCAATTTTGAAGCGCGATATTCATCAACAGGCGCTGATTAAGGCTGCCACAAGCGGCAGCCCAAAATTCTTTCTCGGCACAGACTCAGCCCCCCACGCTCAGGACAAAAAAGAGAGTGCCTGCGGCTGTGCCGGTTGTTTTAGCCATCACGCCGCGATTGAGCTCTACGCTCAAGCCTTTGAAGAGGCCGGTGCGCTTGACAAACTCGAAGGGTTTGCCAGCCTGTATGGCGCAGACTTCTATGGTCTGCCGAGAAATCCCACCAACATTACTCTGCAACGCCAACCCTGGCAGTTGCCCGCATCGATTCCGTTTGATGACTCGCAACTTGTTCCTCTCGGCGCCGGTACCACATTGAACTGGAAACTGGATCTGTAATGGATAACGCTGAAAACTCTCTCGACATACACAATGAAGAATTGGATAACGGTATTGGTCGGCGATTCCGAGGCTTTTTACCGGTCGTGGTGGATGTTGAAACCGGCGGTTTTAATTCACGCACCGATGCGCTGCTGGAGATTGCCGCGGTAATTCTGGAGATGGATGCTCAAGGCAATCTGCAAATCAAAGAGAGCTACAGTAAAAATATCGATCCTTTCCCCGGCGCTGTGGTTGAAAAATCGGCACTGGAATTTACCGGCATTGATATTTACGACCCGGATCGTATGCCGGAGGAGGAAGGTGAAGCGCTCAGAGATATCTTTCGCCCGATTCGTCAGGAGATTAGCGCCACCAACTGTACTCGCGCCGTGATGGTCGCACACAATGCCCATTTTGATCTCGGCTTTGTGAATGCCGGGGTCAATCGAAACCAGATCAAACGCAATCCGTTTCATCCCTTTTCATGCTTCGACACATCAACCCTGGCCGGCCTGGCCTATGGTCAGACAGTGTTGGCCAAGGCCTGTCAGGCTGCCGAGATGGAATTTGATAACCGCGACGCCCACAGCGCACTCTACGATGCGGTAAAAACCGCAGAGCTATTCTGCGGTATCGTCAATCGCTGGAAACAGCTCGGCGGCTGGCCCGGCGTTCAATAACCATTCTTGGGCGTAATAACCTAGAGATTATTTTTCCGCTCGACCCAGAAGTCTGCTTTTTCGATTCCTACTGCCTGCGGGTCAAACTGCGGATCGACTCCGTCGCGCAACTGCTGTTCATAGTCTTTCAGTGCTGCCAGCGCCGGACGCTGCAAAATAATAATCGCAATAATATTTAACCAGGCCATAATACCGACGCCCACATCACCCAGCGCCCAAGCCAGATCAGCGCTTTTAATGCCGCCGTAAATCACCGAACAAATGACCAACAGCTTGAGCAGATTGGCCAACCAAGGGCGATGTACTTTGCGATTGATGTACATCACATTGGTTTCGGCAATGTAGTAGTAGGCGACAATGGTCGTGAAGGCAAAAAACAGCAATGCAATGGCCAGCAAACTGCTGCCCAACCCAGGCAAAATGGTATCGAAGGACGCCTGCACATAAGCTGGGCCAACATCGACGCCGGGCAAACCTTGGTAGAGGAAGCCACCACTGCCATCTTCAACATTGTAGAGACCGGTCAACAAAATCATAAACGCGGTGGCGGAACAGATCAGAAGGGTGTCTACATACACCGAAAATGCCTGCACCAAGCCTTGCTTGGCCGGATGCGAAACTTCCGCTGCGGCGGCCGGATGCGGCCCGCTGCCCTGCCCTGCCTCATTGGAATAAACACCGCGCTTAACACCCCACTGCACCGCCATACCAATAATGGCACCATATCCAGCATCGAGACCAAACGCGCTGCTGATAATCAACTTGCACACAGCGGGAACCATATCGATATTAATAACCACCACACTTAATGAGACCAGAATATAACCGGCCGCCATCACGGGCACAGCCACCTGAGCAAAATGGGCGATGCGCTTGACGCCACCAATCACAATTAGTCCGAGCGCTGCGGCCAGCACGCCTGCAGTCACCACCGCAGGGATATCCCAGGCGTTGTTCATCGCCGCAACAATGCTGTTAGCTTGAATACCCGGCAGACAGAACCCCATGGCAATCACTGTGGCTACAGCAAATGTCCAGGCGTACCATTTTTGGCCCATGGCTTTTTCGATGTAATAGGCCGGGCCGCCGCGGTAATTGCCGTTATCGTCTTTTTCCTTATAGATCTGCGCCAGCGTGGCTTCAATATACGCGGTAGAGGCACCAAGAAAGGCTACCGTCCACATCCAAAAAACCGCACCCGGACCGCCTATCGCAATCGCAGTTGCAACACCGGCAATATTACCGGTGCCGACACGGCCGGAGAGCGACATAGCCAACGCCTGAAAAGAGGAGACCCCAGCGTCTGAGCTGCGCCCTTCGAACACCAGTTTAATCATATGACCAAAGTGGCGAATTTGCAGAAAGCGCGTGCGCAAAGAGAAGTAAAGTCCGGTCCCGAGGCAAAGATAGATCAGAGCCGAGCTCCAGATAATGCCATTAAGGTAATTAATAAATGCTTCCACGAATACTCCCCATTTTTTTATATTTTATCTGCAGCGCAACTGTCGCTGCCATTTTTAATCAAGTGCCTTTCGGTCGGCCGCTGCAAACACAGCATCGAGGCTGTCGATAAAATCGTCTGTTGATTCGGCGGTACTAAACTGCAGTATTGGCACTTGCAGGTCGGCGAAGTAATCCGGGTAGGGAGAAAACTCACCCCACTCACTCATCCGGGCGCTGATACTAACAACAATGACCAACATTACAAAGCCAAGCGCGGAAATCCATCTCTGTCGCGGCAACATATTGGTCGCCAATGCAAAATTAGCCGACAACAGCAGTGTCGCCAACAACATCGCCAGTAACGGCAACATAATCATTGCCACCCCGCTACTACTAAGGTTATAGCTGAGCACACCGATCAGCCACTCTAACAGCGTATAAATCAGCCCAACCGACAGGATTAAACTATATTGGCTGAGAAACTGACGCTCATGGCGCAAGAAACGCCCCAGTAGACTCCAGAACAGAGCCACCATCAGCACCACGGCCTGACTGCCAAGGATAGTGAAAATATGGTTCTTCCACTGCCACTCGACAAAACTACTCGCATACAGCGAGCCAATATCCAGCGCCAGACTTATCAAGAACAGTGGCAACCAGATCGACAGGCGGTTTAATCTGCCAAGATCCTGCTCGAGACGATGCAGCTCTTTGGCGGGCTCGACCGGGTGGCCGTCAGTCAGAATGCGTAATCTTCTGCGGCCAACTTTGATCTCGGCACCATCCTCGAGAATAACTGTCGACGAACTGTTTTCAGTCTTCGAATTTTTTAACACCTGCACGCCATTTCGACTCTGCAGATCGGTCAGCTGCCAACCATTCTCTGTCGCATCAAGGCGCAGATGGTTGGCAGAAATATACGGATCATCCAGGACCACATCATTCTGGTAACCGCGCCCTATGGTGACTGAGGGCCCATCGACGCGAAAATGCCCCTGACTCCTGCCGCCCCAGCCCAGCACCTCAACGATCACTGCCATTTCGACACCCCCATAAACTTGCGGGCATAGGCTTTGGCATTTTTCTGACTGACCCCGGCAAGCGTAAAGTGGCTGACAAAAGCGGCCTGTGAGTCATCCACTGTACCTTGTAAAAAAACAATATCGTAGAGTTCGGGATACTCTTTGTAGGCACGGGCACAGAACACCACCTTTGTCGTTCGCCCCCTGTTAGACTGTAAATCGCTCTCAGCGCGAACAAATTGGTTATCACATTGATAATCACCAAGGTCTTTTTCCGTGCCTTTATTGCCCGGTGCGAAGTCACTAAACAGACGTTCATAGTACGCGTAGAACTGGACAGTATTGAGCTGATCAGCTTGTAGCCAGAAGAACTGGTGTTCGATCACGCCACTGTTAAATTTGGCATTGAGATAGATATTATCTTCACTGCGACAGGTGCGATCGGCACTCAGAAATTGCGCTTTCGTGGAGGCGCTGTTGGAACCACCCCAACATTTAATAAAAGGCTTCAGCTCATTGGCCACAACTGCTTCGCCGAGCGCCAGGGTTGGCCAGTCCAACGCCAACAGGCGAGTAAACTTTTTATCCTGATCGGCCAGCAACTGCTGCGCAATGCGCTGACGGATGTCGTCCACTTCATGGCCTCTGACGCGATACTCGATAATCAATTGCTGCAGCGCTGCGACCGGCACCAAAAAACTGATCTGATTACCGGCAGTGGACACATTGACGCCAACTACTTCGCCTGCCTGATTTAAGGTCGGCCCGCCGCTCATACCCGGATTAAGCGAGCCGGTAAAATGCACCCGCGGGTGATAACTGGTCTGGTTGACACCGTTATAAGTGCCAGGCACCACGGTTAGCCCCAGATCAAGGGGATTACCCAGAGCGTAGACTGGCATACCGATCGGCGGTTCTGCCACCGCTAGCGGCAGCTCCGGGGTCATCTCGCTGTCGGCTTTAACCAGCGCCAAATCATTGATGACATCGACATCGACCAATTTGAGATGATTGAGCTCACCCTCGGCACTGAGATATTCGATGCGATACTGATCGGGTTTTTCAGCCGCCATTTGCACCACATGATAATTAGTTGCGATCAGCCCGCTGTCGCTGACGACAAAGCCGGATCCAATGGCACTCTTGCTACCCGAGGTAAGATCAATAATTCTAATCTGCAAAATACCTGCTTTATTGTCGGCGAAGAGGGCCCGCGCACTATCACTCTGGGCAGCCACTGCGAGCGGCCAGGCGAGACAAAAAGTCAGGATAAATACAGCGCGAGAGAAACCGCGCGCGCAGAGGGACAACCCTGTCTCATTATAAATGCTCAATGTGCAGTTCCTTTTAATAATGCGTCGGTATTCTTTCAATAGATGCCCCTCATTACAAGGGGGATGACGCGGCGGGGCAGCACACCGCTGCATTTGGCCTGTAGCCAATACCCGTTCACCACGCTAAGATAGCCGCCCAATTCTGCAGCACTAACTAGTCTGGACGCACCGCGCCGATTAAACAAGTTACTCGCGGACCGACGCTGCCAAATCAGCCTCTCGTTTTTACCCTTCTACGCAACAGGAACACGGACAATATGACTGATTCATTCAAAGAAAGCGCAATTAAGTATCACACTCATCCAGCGCCGGGGAAACTAGAAATCCGTCCGACCAAACCATTAGCCAACAAGCGCGACTTGTCTCTCGCCTACTCGCCGGGTGTCGCCCATGCCTGCGAACTGATTGTCGAGAACCCCACCGCAGTGGCTTCGGTTACTGCGCGCGGCAACCTAGTGGCGGTGATTACCAATGGTACAGCTGTGCTAGGCCTCGGCAATATTGGCCCGCTGGCATCCAAGCCGGTAATGGAAGGCAAGGCAGTATTGTTCAAGAAGTTTGCAAACATCGATGTCTTTGATATCGAAGTTGCCGAAAACGATGTCGACAAACTGGTGGACATCATCGCCTCCCTGGAGCCGACTTTTGGCGGTATCAACCTCGAAGATATCAAGGCGCCTGAATGCTTTATGGTTGAGCAGAAACTTCGCGAGCGTATGAAGATTCCCGTTTTCCACGACGACCAACACGGCACAGCTATTGTCGCCGCCGCTGCGATCTACAACGGCTTGCGAATTGTCGGCAAGAAGTTTGAAGATGTTAAGCTAGTAGTGTCCGGTGCCGGCGCAGCCAGTATCGCCTGTGTCGACTTACTTGTCAGCATGGGGCTGCAAAAGAAAAATGTCCGCATGATTGATCGCACTGGTGTCATCTACGCCGGCCGTACTGAAGGCATGAACCCTTGGAAACAAGAGTATGCGGTGGATACCAGCGATCGCACCATCGACGATGCGATTAAAGGCGCCGATCTGTTTATGGGGCTCTCCGGTCCCGGCGTATTGAATGGTGAGATGCTGAAAAAGATGGGCGAGAAGCCAATTATTCTCGCCATGTCCAACCCCGTTCCGGAGATTATGCCGGAAGAGGCGATGGCCGCACGCCCAGATGCGATCCTAGCTACCGGGCGCTCTGACTACCCAAATCAGGTTAACAATGTTCTCTGCTTCCCGTTTATTTTCCGCGGCGCGTTGGACTGTGGCGCATCGACCATTAACGAAGAGATGAAGATGGCCGCTGTGCGCGCGATTGCCGACCTCGCCACCATGGAAACCTCAGATGTAGTGGCCGCGGCCTATGCCGATGAAAAACTCAAGTTCGGCCCGGAATACCTCATTCCCAAAGCCTTTGATCCACGTCTAATCGAGGTGGTACCGCTGGCTGTGGTGCAGGCGGCCATGGACAGTGGCGTGGCGACGCGCCCAATTGAAGACATGGAGGCTTACCGTCAGTCACTGCATGAATTTATCAATCAGGCTGGCCTGTTTATGCAGCCGATTATTGAAATGGCGAAAAAAGCTCCAGCACGTATTGTCTATGCCGAGGGTGAGAATGACGATGTGCTCATGGCCGTGCAAGCAGTACTTGATGAACAGATCGCTAAACCGATTCTGATCGGGCGTCGTGCGGGTATGGAGCAAAAAATTGATCGCCTCGGCCTGCGCATTGATCTCGACAAAGATGTTGAGATATTTGAACCTGCTAACAATGACCGGCACGAGGAGTACGCCGCCTTTTATCATGAGCACGTTGGTCGCCACGGTGTGTCTGTTGACGCTGCCCGGAAAATTATGCGCGATGACCAAACCGCTATGGCCGCCGTTATGGTGGCACGGGGCGAGGCCGATGGCCTGATCTGTGGCAAGGTGGGTCGCTTTGACTTTCATCTGCGTGAAATTATGCATCTGCTCGGACCAGAGCAAAAAGACCAGCTGGTTTCGTCCGCTGCAGTGCTGTTGATGCCTGATGGCCCGCTTTTTCTCGCTGACACAGCAATGAATATCGACCCCAGCGCAAACGAACTGGTCAAGATTACCGAGGCCAGTATTGATCTGGTGAAGCGTTTTGGTATCGAGCCCAAAGTGGCGCTTTTATCACATTCCAACTTTGGTACATCTAATGCTGCCTCTGCGCGCAAGGTTCGCCAGGCGGGAGAGATGCTGCGCGACAGCTATCCCAAGCTACAGATCGATGGCGAGATGCACGTGCTGAGCGCACTCAATCCCAAGTTACGCAAAACTATCTATTCCCAGTCAACCCTCCAGGGTCGTGCCAATGTGCTAGTGATGCCAAACCTGGATGCGGCCAATATCGCCATGGGATTGATTCGTTCACTTACCGATGCGCTGCTGATTGGGCCCTTTATCAATGGGTTCCGCAAGCCGGCTCATATCGTAATTCCATCAGTTTCGTCACGGGGAATTTTCAATATGACAGCGCTGACGGTGACAGATATTCAGCACAGTAAATAATAAGTCGGTCAGCTGGCGCTAGTCTTTTAGCGCCAGCGCCAGCTGATAAAACTGTTTTTTGTCGCCACCGGTAATTTTGGCCGTCAGCGCTGCCGCCTTGGCAGCGGGCAATTCAGCCAGCAGTAATCGGAGAATTTTCTCGCCATCTACTGTGACACTGTTGTCTGATGTTTCGCGACCAGCCAACACCAACACGATTTCTCCGCGCTGCTGGTTGCTATCGTTTTCCACCGCAGTGACCAGTTCTGAGAGCGTTCCATGCAGATAGGTCTCAAACGTCTTGCTTACTTCGCGGGCAATAAACCCGCTGTGTTGTGGGCCAAAGATGGCCACAGCGTCATGCAATGTTTCGAGGATACGATGCGGAGCCTCGTAAAAGACCGTGGTCTCCGCAACGGCCATCAGTTCCTGCAACACCTTTTTACGCTGCGTAGTTTTGGCCGGCAGAAAGCCAACAAACCTAAATCTGTCAGTGGGCAGACCAGCGACACTCAGGGCAGCGATCGCGGCACAGGCACCAGGCACTGGGATCACTCTGATACCCGCTACCCGCGCTGCAAGCACCAAGCGATAGCCGGGGTCAGAAATCAACGGTGTACCGGCGTCGGAAATTAATGCAATATCATCACCGGACTGCAGTCGCGCAATAATACTGTCACTGATCTTTTTATCACTGTGATCATGGTAGGGAAATAATGGCTTGTCGATCGCAAAATGGTCGAGCAACTTTTTGCTGTGGCGTTTATCCTCACAAGCGATCGCCGTCACCGATTGGAGGATTTCCACCGCGCGGGGTACCATGTCCCCCAGGTTGCCGATGGGGGTGGCGACTATATATAACGTACCGGATTGATTTGAGTTCATGACTAAACGATTTTTTCTCTCGATGATCTGTGGCCTCGGCATCTTATCCTTTATAGGGGGCTGTGCGCCAACCACAACTCAGCACTCGACGTCCGTCTCGCGGGTGGCGCTTGGCAGTGCAGACAGTGAAGCCAGTCAGTCACTGGTTCACGAAGCTGAAATTGCCCTGCAGCGTGCCATCTCCGCTGACCCGGCCGAGAGAGATACTCTGTTGCTCGACAGTGCCATTCTATTCGCACAGGCCGGCGATATCAGGCACAGCCAGCAGACTCTTGATAAGCTCAATCCAGGCGCCCTGAGTAATGATTATTTTGTCGAATACAGCCTACTCGGACTCGAACTCGATCTGGCCAGCTACCAGCTTGACAGTGCCAGAAAACGCTTGGAAGAGCCGCGCTTTGTATCCCTCAGACAAGAACTGGGACAGACTTTTCAACAGCGCATCCTTAGTTTGGCGAGTGATATCAACTACGTAGCAGGCGATATTCGAAACAGTGTCGAAACCAGTATCCAACTTAGTGCACTCTACAATCCTAGAAAATTTTCTGATCAGCGCAGCATAGCGTTGCTCAACGACAAGATCTGGGTTCGACTCAGTGAAATGCCATTTCATCAGCTGCAACAAATGGACGCCGGTGACACCAGTGTGCTGGGCGGCTGGCTGGAACTGGCAGCTTCGATGCGCTATCGACAAGCTGATCCTGTTGCGCAAAAAACGTTTTTCTCAGTATGGCAAAAACGCTGGCGTGAACACCCGGCAGCAAAATACCCACCGGCGGCGCTGAGCAACCGATCGTCCGGTCGAATACCTGAAGATATAGCCCTGCTGTTGCCGCTGCAGGGAAACTATGCGATTGCCAGTGATACCCTGCTGAGTGGCTTTATGAGCGGCTACTACGAAAATATGAGCAAGGGACAAGCCACTCCAACTATCGCGATTTATGACACATCGTCACGGCCGGTAACCGCAGTCTATGATGAGGCTGTTAACCGTGGAGCAGATCTGGTGATTGGCCCACTGCGCCAGTCACAGGTGAAAGAGTTGATTGCCAACTCTGACTTGAAAGTACCAACCCTGACGCTAAACCGGCTGGATCATGATAATGAGAACAACCGGACTAATAATGACAGCCCTGGGGATCTAATAGACGAATTTGGCACTTCGACGGAGCGCTCCGGCAGTTCAATGAGCCGCTCTGGCAGTTTAATGGACCGCTCTGGCAACCCCGAAAACCTGCTTCAGTTTGGCCTCTCTGCAGAGGATGAAATGGATCAAATTAGCCGGCGCGCCTGGTTACAAGGACAGCGCAATGCATTCCTGATCACCCCTGAAAGTAGCTGGGGACAGAGGGCACAGCGGCATTTTGTCGATAGCTGGACCGCTCGGGGAGGTGTGGTTATCGGGGCGATAACATACCCCGACAGCGTCAATGACTTTACTCAATTACTCAGGTCACCCCTGGAAATCGATCTCAGCGAAAAGCGCGGCCTGGCCCTGCGACGCTCAGTCAAATACGGCCTCAACTCCACACCACGTCGGCGACAGGATATCGATTTGGTGATTGTGCTCGGCTATGGTGACAAAGTGCGACAGATAAAACCATCCCTGGATTTTCTCTATGCCGGCGATATTCCTGTCTATGCCACGTCGCATATCTATGGCGGCAGTGAAGAGATTGAACTCAATCGCGATCTCAGCGGAATTACATTTAGCGCCATGCCGTGGACGCTGAACGGACAATTACCACGCACACTGCAACCGGATCAGCGCTTGCCCACCGCCTTCCGCCAACTTTACGCCATGGGGTACGACGCTTTTCTACTCCATGGCTTGCTCGACCAACTCAATAGTCAGGAATCAGTTCCGATATTTGGCGCCACCGGATTATTGAAGTCTTCGAACGGCATCATTACCCGCGACGAAAAGTGGGCTGAATTTAAAAATGGTCGAGTGATACCGGCACAGCCCTAAGCAGTTAATTGATCAAGG
This sequence comes from Porticoccaceae bacterium, assembly GCA_024644595.1. Lineage (GTDB taxonomy): Bacteria > Pseudomonadota > Gammaproteobacteria > Pseudomonadales > Porticoccaceae > HTCC2207. Next base: position 186,233 of record JAHEHL010000003.1, read on the forward strand.
AGCGATATTTTGGGAAACCGGACGTTTCCATCAGACAAGGGTCAGAGTTTAAGCGGAACCGCCGCCGAGCAGATGGCTCAAGAGTATCTTGAGTCCCAGGGGCTGGCACTTATTTAAAAAAATTTTTCGCACCCGCAGGGGCGAAATTGACCTAATTATGCTGGATAATAAGGTGCTGGTGTTTGTAGAAGTTCGCTTTCGCCGCAGCGCCCATTTTGGTTCCGCTGAGGAGTCGATTACCCTGCATAAATGTCAGCGATTGGCGGCAGCTGCACAGGCATATATGCAGCGTTATAATCTGACAGAAAAGGTTATCGCGCGGTTTGATGCCGTCGCTATCAGCCCATCGAGTGGAGGAAAAAGTCGCGCGAACATCAATGGGTTTTGCCTGAACTGGGTACGCAATATTTTGCAGTAAACACTTTTCAAAATGGGGATAGTTGTCATTGGACGCACTAGATCAAAAGGTTTTTAACCAGTTTCAGAAGATGATTGAAGCGACCATGAGCACGGGCGAGAACTGTGCCGAGCATATCGTCACGGCTGCAGAAAGGATTGCCTCCGCGCTGCTGTCGGGCAACAAGATTTTCACCTGCGGCGATCAGTCCGGCGCGCTGGTTGCACAGTTGCTCACTGACTACTTATTACTGGGTTACGATATCGATCGGCCCGGATTTCCATCGCTTAACCTAAATCAAATGAACCCGGCCAGCGGCCATGGGCAATACTACAATCAGACACTCAATACCCATGCAGAGAGCGGCGACATTCTGGTGTTACTCAGCGCCGGGAACTGTAATCCGAAACTGCTTGGTGCACTTAACACTGCGGTAAGCAAAGGCATGACTGTGGTTCTGCTGTCGGCAGAGAATGATGACTCACTGATTAATGCAGTCAGTTATAATGATGTACACATTGAGATTGGTGCAGGCCCATTACCGCTGACAACCCAATCGCAGTTACAAATTGTTCAGTGCCTTTGCGCTCTGATAGACAGTCATATTTTTGGAGGAGAATAAATGCGTAAATCGGTCACATCATTTTCAGTGGTCTGTTGTCTTGCCAGCTGCATCTTTCTTGCCGGCTGCACCTCTTTAGTAGAATCTGTTGTCAAGGAACCTATCACGCCAGATCCAACCAGCTCATCCATCGGTTCGAATATCAGCGACTTAAAGATGGATACTTTTATCGGGGTCAATATCAAGAAAGCCGACCCAGCATTGAAAAAATCCCATATCAATGTACATGTTTACGATGCGCTTGTACTACTGACAGGTGAGGTGCCAACACAACAGTTGAAGGTTCTCGCGGGCGATACAGCGCGCGCTTATACCGGGGTTAGACAGGTCCACAATGAACTTCAGGTGCGTGGTAATTCATCGATTGTCGCACGTACCAATGACAGCCTTATCAGTGCTCAAGTCGCCACAAAAATGACGTTTGATTCAGAGATTAAGTCATCCACTGTTGAGGTCACGACCGAAGATGGTGTGGTCTATCTGATGGGTAAAGTACGCCGCTCCGATGGCGACAAAGCCGCTGCGGTTGCCAGCAGTACAAGTGGCGTGCGCAGTGTGGTTAAAGTCTTTGAATACGTGGACTAGTGTTCAGCTGCATAAAATGCAGCTGAACAGTGTTAACACTTAAACCAACTCGACAGCCATAGCAGTTGCCTCGCCACCGCCAATACAGAGACTGGCAACGCCTTTTTTGCCGCCATGCTGTCGCAGAGCATGAATCAGAGTCACTAGGATTCTCGCGCCACTGGCACCAATTGGATGACCCAGAGCACAGGCACCACCGTGGACATTGAGCTTTTCATGGGGTATTGCCAGCTCATGCATGGCCGCCATTGCTACCACGGCGAAGGCTTCATTAACCTCCCACAAATCGACGTCATCTACGGTCCAGCCAACACGGTTCAAGGTTTTATTAATTGCCGAAACTGGCGCAGTGGTAAACCACTCCGGCTCATGAGCACTCTGATCAAAGCCGTGAATCAACGCAATTGGCTGCAGCCCTCGCGCTTCAGCTTCATCTGCCATCATTAACGTCAGTGCCGCTGCGCCGTCAGAGATCGAGCTGGCATTGGCTGCAGTGACTGTGCCATCTTTTTCAAAAGCCGGCTTTAAATGAGGAATTTTTTCTGGTCGAGCAGTGGTCGGCTGCTCATCGGCGTCGACGACAATATCGCCACCTCGAGAAGAGACAGTAACCGGTACAATTTCGTGGGCAAACCAGCCATTACTCATTGCGGCATTTGCACGGCGCAGTGACTCTATCGCGTATGCATCTTGGTGCTCACGGGAAAATTGGTATTTGCTTGCGCATTTTTCGGCAAAGTTGCCCATCGCTACACCCTGATAAGCATCTTGCAGACCGTCGTACTGCATATGATCAAGCATCTGGGCATGGCCGAATCTATACCCCTGACGACCCTGCGGAATCAGATAAGGTGCTCGACTCATGCTCTCCATGCCGCCAGCCAGTGCAATAGTCGCCTGCCCAGCGCGAAGTGCATTGGATGCCATCATCACCGACTTCATCGCAGAACCACAGACTTTGTTAATGGTAGTACAGGCCGTGCTTTGAGTAAGCCCAGCTGCCAGTGCTGCCTGCCGCGCCGGTGCTTGGCCAACACCTGCAGTGAGCACACAACCCATCAAAACCTCATCAACCTGACTCGGATCAATCGCTGCTCTTTCAACTGCAGAGCGAATCGCTGCAGCGCCCAACTGAGGCGCAGACAGCGCAGAAAGTGAACCCATCATGCCGCCAAGGGGCGTGCGTGAGGCAGATAGGATAGCGATTGGCTTTGACATATAGGTTGTTCCGAAGTTGATTGACTAGAAGATTACTGACTACTTAATAACCCTCAGTGACGGCCGTCCTTTCGGCGGAGTCTTGACCGGAGATGATTGACTCGAAGGTTTGCTCTTGACTGCTTTAGGTCCGCTTGGCGGTTTTGGCGGCAGGTCGTCCGGCCCCTCGTGTTCAAAAACCATACCCTGCCCGTTTTCTTGACTGTAGATACCTACAACCGCGCCGACCGGCACCTGAATATCAATTGGCATACCGCCAAAACGGGTGGAGAAACAAAGTAATTCGAGGTCTAGGTGAAAACTGGATACGGCCCGTGGCGCAATATTGAGGACTATTTGCCCATCGGTCACATAATCCTGTGGAACCTCTACACCAGGATAGTTCGCATCGATCACAACATAGGGTGTGCAATCGTTGTCCACTATCCAGTCGAAGAAGGCTCGCAGAAGATAGGGCCGATTGGACCGCATTTTCATTTTAGTGGCGGATCTCGAGCTCGAGATCAGTCAAGCTTTCCTGGAATGACGGCCTTTCGAACAACCGTTCCATGTAGTCGTGCAGAGGTTTTACCTGACGATTGCTGGGAAGCTTGATATCAAGCTGCGGCAGACGCCACAAAATAGGTGCCAGACAGCAGTCCACAAGAGTGAACTCTTCACTCATAAAATACGGCATATCAGTAAAAATGCTGGCGATGCTGATCAGAGAATCGCGAAATTCCTTGCGTGCATCCTCGGCTTTCTTGCTCTCCGGGCTGCGTAGAATCTGTTCAATCAGAGTGCACCAGTCCTTTTCGATACGATGGATCCAGAGCCGGCTCTGGGCGCGAGCTACAGGATAGACCGGCAGCAGCGGCGGATGTGGGAAGCGCTCATCGAGGTACTCCATAACCACCTTGGATTCATAGAGTGCCAGATCGCGGTCTACCAATGTGGGGAGGGTACCGTAGGGATTAGCTTCAAGAATCTCCTCAGTAATGGCATTCGGTTCGACATCTTCGATATCGACCGTCACGCCTTTTTCGGCCAACACAATACGAACTCTATGGCTGTACTGACAAGTGGGGTCAGAAAATAATGTCATCGATGATCGACGCACAAGAACCTCTCAAAATTTAAAAGTACTTCAACATTAAAGGACAGCATCACGCTGCCCCGAGCAGGCAATCCATGCCTTGGAATTTTAAAATCCTGTCAGTCGAGTGGCAGAACTTAATGAATACCTTTCCAGTACTCACGGTTCAACAACATGACAAAAACCAGCAGCAGCAAAAGGAACAGCAACACCATGCGGCCGATATGCTTGCGCTCTTCTGCCATAGGCTCTGCCACGTAGGTCAGAAAGTTGACCAGGTCATACATTGCCACATCGAACTCTTCTGCCGTCATACTGCCCGGCTGAGTGATATTAAAACGACCACAGGGATCATCGAGAATATCTTCGCCGGTCAGTACGTCACGTTTGATACCACCGTTGGCGGCTACCACAGGGCCCGGTGCGCACTCAGGCAGCCCCTGCAGGTCGATCAGTACATGGGGCATACCGACATCTTTAAACACTTTATTGTTTACCCCGAGCGGTCTGCTTGGGTCGACATAAAAGTTACGCAGATAAGTGTAGACCCACTCAGATGAACGCGCACGTGCGACCAGAGTCAAATCCGGAGGGGCGGCACCAAACCATTCTTTGGCGCCATCTTCCGGCATTGAAATGGTCATCAACTCACCAATTTTCTGGCCAGTGAAAACCATATTGTCGAGCATCATCTGGTTGGGGATGCCGATATCGTTGGCAACGCGCTCCCAGCGCGAATACTTGAACGAGTGACAACCCATGCAGTAGTTAACGGCGAGCTTGGCGCCATTTTGGAGTGACGCCTGGTCGCGCAGATCAGCTTCAAAGCTGTCGCAATCGATAGTGCCACAGGATTTACTGCTCTCTGCACCCACCGCTTTCAGCGGCAGCACAACCATAAGCGCAACAAATAGGAAAGCGCCCAGGGTTTTCCAGCCACCCATACCACCGTCCATCGTGATGCGATCCGGCTCAGGCTTGGTCGTTTCTATCCGCGTCCAGAAGTAAAGGCCAATAAAGTACGCGAAGTAGAGAACGGTACAGATCTGCGCCAGCACGGTTCGTGCTGCTGTCGGCGCTTTAACACCCAGATAGCCGAGGATAATAAAACAGGCGGCGAACACCAAAATGGCTACACGACTAAATGTCCCCTTGTAGCGCATTGAACGCACTGGACTGCGGTCCAACCATGGCAGCACAAACAAAATTGCGATCGCCGCAGCCATGGTCATAAAACCACCCAGCTTGTCAGGCACTGCTCGCAACATTGAGTAGTAAGGCGTGAAGTACCATACCGGCGCAATATGCTCAGGGGTTTTCAGCGAGTTGGCAATTTCAAAGTTTGCGTGTTCGAGGAAATAGCCTCCCATCTCTGGCATAAAGAACAAGATCGCACAGAACACAAACAGAAATACAACGATCGGCACCAAGTCATGGATCACGAAGTAAGGGTAGAAAGGAATACCATCAATCGGGTTACCATTTTCGTCCTTGTACTTCTTGATACTGACACCATCCGGGTTATTCGAACCCACATCGTGAAGCGCGATAATATGCATTACCACCAAGGCAATCAAAATGATTGGCATAGCGACCACGTGCAGAGACATAAAGCGGTTCAGCGTAATTCCGGAGATCAAATAATCACCGCGAATCCATTGCACAATATCTTCACCGACCACAGGAATCGCGCCAAACAGCGAAATAATCACCTGTGCACCCCAATAGGACATCTGACCCCATGGCAGGACATAACCGAGGAATGCCTCAGCCATCAGTGCTACATAGATAGTCATACCGAAGATCCAAACCAGTTCTCGCGGCGCTTTATAGGATCCGTAAATCAAACCGCGGAACATATGCATATAGACAACGATAAAGAACGCAGAGGCCCCGGTAGAGTGAGCGTATCGAATAATCCAACCCATATCCACATCGCGCATAATATATTCAACTGACGCGAAGGCTTGCTCTGCAGAACCCTGATAGCTCATCAACAACCAGATACCGGTGACCAGCTGGATAACCAGAACCACCATCGACAGCACACCGAAGTAATACCACCAGTTAAAGTTTTTCGGCGCATAGTACTCGGCCATATGCCGGTTCCACTCACGCTTCAGTGTTGGCATACGCGAATCTAACCATTCGGCAAAAGCAGCTGCTTTACTCATTACGCAATCTCCGCATCAATTCCGATAATAATAATGTCGTTCGACTCATAAGAGTGAGGCGGCACCGCAAGGTTGGTTGGCGCAGGCACGCCGGCAAACACTCGTCCGGACAAATCAAACTTGGAGCCATGGCAAGGACAGAAGAAACCACCCACCCATGAATCTCCACCCAGATCCATCGCACCCACATCAGGCCGATACATCGGTGCACAGCCAAGGTGGGTACAGAGACCGACCAGAACCAGGTACTCTTCATGACCCGCCTGCGTGCGGCTGTAACCGGAAACATAGGCTGGCTGAGAAGCCGCTTTAGAGTCGGCATCTCTCAAAATGCTGATATCCATCGCCGCAATCGCGTCCAGGGTCTCGCGCGTTCGGCGTACGATGTAAACAGGCTTGCCGCGCCACTCAACGACCAACCGCCCACCGGGCTCAAGTTTGGAAATATTAACTTTAACCGGAGCACCAGCCGCTTTGGCTTTGGCACTGGGTTGCCAGGATGAAACAAAAGGTACTGCCGCACCCACAACACCTGCGCCACCTACAACAGCGGTAGCACCAGTGAGAAATCGGCGACGACTATGGTTGACACCGTCATTGGTCATGACGTTCCCCCTAAACAGCAAATTTGGATGTTAAAACACGCGGACCCGCGTGCAACTAAAAAAGGCGGTGCATAGTAACGGAAAGCCGCATTCTGCGCAACCAGAGGGGCCTGAGATATTAGCTTAAACAGCTGTTTTTTAAGACAAAAAAAAGCCCGACTGATCGGTCGGGCTTTGTGTTTCGAAGCGAATCTTAACGCTTGGAGAACTGCGGACGCTTGCGCGCTTTGTGCAGACCCACTTTTTTACGCTCAACCTGTCTCGCATCGCGGGTCAAAAACCCGGCCTTGCGCAGAGGGGAGCGAAGATTTTCGTCATACTGCAGCAACGCACGAGCAATACCGTGACGGATCGCGCCGGCCTGACCGAAGTTACCACCACCATTGACTGTAATCTTGAGATCGAACTTGTCGACCAGGTCGACCACTTCGAAAGCCTGACGGACAATCATTCTTGCCACTTCGCGACCAAAGTAAACGTCGATTGATCGATCGTTAATCGAGATAGCGCCGCTTCCTGGAGTCAGGAAAACACGTGCTGCTGACGTCTTGCGACGACCGGTACCGTAAAATTGAGTTTCTGCCATGATAATCGCTATCCGTTACAGTTCTAAAGCTTGAGGTTGTTGCGCAGTATGAGGATGCTCTGCACCGGCATAGACCTTAAGCTTTCTAAACATTTCCCGGCCAAGGGGTCCGCGCGGTAACATGCCTTTAACCGCTGACTGAATAACGCGCTCAGGCGCCTTTTCAATCAGCTTATCAAAGGTAATATCCTTGATACCACCGGGATAACCGGTATGAGAGTAATAGGTTTTCTGAGTGGCCTTGTTACCTGTTACAGCCACTTTCTCGGCGTTGACCACAACGATGTAGTCGCCGGTATCAACGTGAGGAGTATACTCAGGCTTATGCTTGCCACGCAGACGCGTCGCAACTTCCGCCGCCAAACGCCCAAGAGTCTTGCCCTCTGCGTCTACGATATACCAGTCACGTTGAACTGATTCTGTTTTTGCACTGTATGTTTTCATTTTATCCTGCCTGGCTTTGGGGGATCCCAAAAAAGGTTGCGAATTGTAATGATGGTCTGCGCCTATTACAAGGGGGGATTCAAGCAAATTGAAAGTTTTTTATCATAGCGGTTACGGGCGGTGTGGGCGGGCCAAATATTCACGGCTCTGCATCTCTAACAAACGACTCTTGGTGCGCTGAAATTCAAACCCCAAACGCCCACCTGTATAGAGTTCATGTAAGGGCGCAGCCGCCGTCAAAGCAAGCTTGACACTGCGATCATAGAACTCATCGACAAGATTGATAAAGCGTCGCGCGGCATCATTATTGGCCGGCGTAAACAGCGGCACATTGCTGATCAGCACCGAGTGAAACTCACGCGCCACTTCGATATAGTCATTTTGACTGCGCGGTCCTTCGCAGATTGCGGCAAAATCGAACCAGACAACATCCTCAGCCACCTTGAGCGCGGGAATCTTACGTCCCTCAATATCGAGGTTCAGATTGAGTTTTATTTCGCTATCGAACGCAAGCAAACTATCGAAAGTCGCGTGAATAGCCAACTCCGCTTGTTCCCCAAGAGGAGCATGATAGAGCTCCGCCCCCTCTAACGCACGCAGACGGTAGTCATTACCACTATCAACATTAACCACTTTACAGTGCTTGTTGAGCAGCGCAATCGCAGGCAAAAATCTCTGCCGTTGCAAGCCGTCGCGATAGAGTAAATCCGGGATAATGTTAGACGTCGCCACCAGCGTTACACCACGCTCAAACAACCCTTCCAGCAAACGCGCAAGAATCATTGCATCGGTAATGTCGCTGACAAAAAACTCGTCGAAGCAGATCACCTGAGTCTCTGCCGCCAGTGATTCAGCAACCAGATCAAGAGGATTTGCCTTACCCTTCAAGCGCTCCAGATCCTGATGCACTCGACGCATAAAACGGTGAAAATGGATACGCAGCTTTCTTTCAAAGGGCAGACTCTCGTAAAAGCTATCCATCAAAAACGTTTTGCCGCGTCCTACGCCACCCCAAAAATAAAGCCCTTTCTCCGGCCTCGTCGATGGTTGCGAGAACCACGCCAAAATGCCGCCACGCTTGCGCCTGCTGCGCTTAACCAACCGATGAAACAGATCATCCAGTTGCTCTACCGCATCGGCCTGAGCCTGATCTGCGACAAAGCCCTGACGGAGCAGGTCATTTTTATAGCGTTGCTTTGGGGTTAACATTGATTATGGTAGGATCGATAACATGAGCGCAGACTTTAACCAGCGCGGCGTCTCAAGACAACTGAAAATAACGGGTCGAGGTGTTTTATATATCATCGCCTGACGATAAGGGTATTGCTAATAATGCTCCCTTTGGCGACACTAACATCGTCAGCCAGTTTCAGTGAGAGGCACTTGCCGTGGCAGAGACTTTGCTAATCAGCATCTGGTGCGCAACGAACACTTATAGAACGGACGGGAGACTACCTTGATCACACTGACCTCAATCCTTTTAGCAGCGACATTTCTTTTGATTGGCGCCGCTCTGGGACACCTTTTTTCAAAGAAGGTCAACAGCGGGGAGAAATCGGTTCGCGATCTCGAGCAGAAGCTGGCCAAGACAGAGCAAGATCTGAGACGCTACCAGCAAGAAGTCACTGAACACTTTGTCACCACCTCACACCTGACCACCAACATTGCCCAAAGCTACCGCCAGATGCATGAGCACCTCGCATCCAGTGCGATGCGACTGGCCAGCCCCGAAGTGGGACGCCAGCTACTCAAGGCTGGAGGCAGTGATTTTGGCCTGCTCGACTCCAACGGAAATCCATCGCTTGATCTCAGTGATATTGAGGTTCCGAGAGATTACGCACCAAGTGTTCCCGGTGGCATTCTGAGAGAAGACTACGGTCTCGCGGAGGCAGAGCAAAATGATCGCAGTGGCCAGCCATCCTCCGACAGCGCCAACTCAGCCAATATTGATACCAGCGAAGACGACGACGGAGACCCCACCCAAAGCGTCGCCTGACAGGCATATGTGACAGCGCGCAAGCAGGGAGGTTTGCAATAATAGACTCAGCGGCCAACAACTCGTTAAGACAGTTTATTGGGCACCTGCTACCCGGCAGCTGCGACGCCTGTTGTTCTCCTTTGCAATCATCCAATGCTGCGCTGTGCAACGATTGCATTGATGAGCTACCCCACCTGACGAGTGTTTGTCGTCGCTGCTCCGTGCCGCTCAACAGTGGCGCACTCTGCGCAACCTGTCAGCTAACTCCACCCAGTTTTCGTCACTGCATCTCGGCCTTTCACTACCAGCCACCGATAGACAATCTGATTCTGCGCCTTAAACAGGATCCCTTTACCGCAGAAATAAACCAACTCTGTGCCAAACTGGCGCTGCGTATTGTCAAACGTTACCGTGAAACTCAACTACCCTTCCCGCAAACCCTTATCCCGCTGCCATTGCACTGGTTAAAACTGGCTCGCCGCGGCTTTAATCAGAGCGATATTATTGGCCGACATCTGGCAAGGCATCTCGCAACAGAGCACAACATAGAGATCGAGCTGCGCAGTGATCTCTGCAAACGCATCACGCATGGCCAGGCGCAACATCTGCTCAACGCAAAAAAACGACTGCGAAGTATGAAAAAGGCATTTGCCGTGGAACAGCGTGCAATACCGCACTTGGACGGCCTAACGGTAGCGGTGGTTGATGATGTAGTGACCACAGGCGCCACCACCAACAGCGTTGCCGCTGCACTTTTGCGGAGTGGGGCAGCACAGGTGGATATCTGGAGCATTGCAAGAACAAGCTGGAATAATTCGCCTCGGTAACTCAGAATGGCGGTTATGAATCAAACTGCCATCAGCACAACAGCTTCAGAATCCAAATGCCCGGAGTCCATCGCACCGCAGACCCTGTGGCAGCAAATTATTCGAGAAGCCAAAGCAGCGACGACAGCTGAGCCAGTTTTGGCCGACTTTTTTCGCGCAACTATCCTCGATCACGACAGTCTCGGCGAGGCACTGAGTCATCATCTGGCCAACAAACTGGGCAGTGACGAAGCACCGGCAGCCATGTTGCGCAGCATTATGCAGCGCGCATTCTCAACACCAGAGATTATCAATGCCGTAGCATCGGACATTGCCGCAACGGTTGATCGCGACTCAGCATGCAATCAGTACCTGACACCCTTTCTCTATTTCAAGGGGTTTCTTGCCCTGCAAGCCTACCGTGCTGCGCATCAACTCTGGCTTGAACAGCGCAAATCTCTGGCCCTGTTGCTGCAGTACAGAATTTCACTGACGTTTGCTGTCGACATCCACCCCGCCGCGTGCATTGGCAGTGGACTACTGCTCGACCACGCCACTGGTCTGGTGATTGGCGAAACCGCCGTGGTTGATGACTGCGTCTCGATTATGCAGTCAGTCACACTCGGGGGTACTGGCAAGGCCTCAGGCGACCGTCATCCAAAAATTCGCAAAGGGGTATTAATTGGTCCCGGCGCCAAAATACTGGGCAATATCGAGATCGGTGAAGGAGCAATGGTTGCGGCATCCAGCGTGGTGTTAAAATCTGTGCCCGCCCATGCGGTTGTCGCCGGCGTGCCGGCCTCAGTGGTGGGAGACGCTCGCAGTGAAGAGCCGTCTCAAGCGATGGACCATTATTTTAACTGCGACTAAAATGACAACTAACAGCGGCTCCAGCTAAACGGCATGACCTGATCGAGCGACTCAGCCGCTACCATCTGCATCAATAATCGATCGACTCCCAATGCTACACCGGCGCAGCGTGGGATACCCGCCTCTATCGCGGCCAGCAGTCGCTGGTCGGCCGCCACTTCAGGCTTGCCGCCATCCTTTCGCAGCAATTGATCTTCAGCGAAGCGCGCAGCCTGCTCCACTGCATCGGTCAGCTCAAAGTAACCATTGGCCAGTTCAACACGGTTCAGAAATGCCTCAAAACGTCGACTTACCAAACGCCCCTGACTGTCCTCGGCGCGCTCAGCCAGAGCCGACTGACAGGCGGGATAGTCATATACCAGCACCAGTCCGGCATCGAGTTTTGGCTCGACAACGACACTGAACAGCAGGTCGAGGCAGTTAGCGCGTGTTTCATCAGCCCAGCTCGACGAGGCATTGGCAACGGCCAAGCTGCGTAGCACTTGCAGCTCCCCAAGATGCGGATCAACCTGCAACTGTTGGTAAAAAACGTCGGCATAACTCACCCGGCGCACGGCAATATCAGGCATTAGAGCGGTGATCAATTCCGCAACTTCATCCATCAACTGATGCTCGTTCCAGTCACAGCGGTACCATTCGAGCAAGGTAAATTCAGGATTATGGCGGCGGCCACTCTCGCCATCGCGAAACGCTTTGCCAAGACTGAAAATATCACCACTGCCGGCAGCCAGAAGGCGCTTCATAAAATATTCGGGGGAACTTTGTAGATAACCCGCAAGCTCTGCTCCACGGGCCTGAATGCTTTCAATATTGTGATCGGTCACCGTTGCCGACGACATCAGAGGAACATCGACTTCCATAACCTGACGCTGTTGGAAAAACTGCCTTAGCTCAGCGAAAACCCGGCTGCGTTGACGCAGGGCGGACAGGCTGCTGCCGGGTTGCCATTGAGTTGTCACGGTGCTCAGTACTCAGCGGCTTATTTAGCGCTGACACGTCCCTGATATTCACCCGTGCGGGTATCGACACGAACGATCTCGCCCTGATCAAGGAACAGAGGGACCTTAACCACGGCACCCGTTACCAGTTTGGCTGGTTTGCTACCACCCTGAGCCGTATCACCACGCAGACCGGGATCTGTCTCGACGATCTCGAGTTCAACGTGATTTGGCGGCGTGACGGAGAGTGGCGCCCCATTGTAAAGGGTCACAACACACATATCCTGTTCGCTCAACCATATCAGGGCATCACCAACCGCCTTCTCATTGGCCTGGTGCTGCTCAAAGCTGTCCGGTTCCATAAAGTACCAGAAGTCTCCGTCTGTGTAGAGATACTGCATATCGGTATCGATAACATCGGCAGCTTCGAGTGATTCGCCCGACTTAAAGGTCTTTTCCAATACCCGAGCAGTTTTCAGGTTACGCAGCTTAACCCGATTAAACGCCTGACCTTTACCGGGTTTTACAAACTCATTTTCGAGGATGTTGCAGGGATCGCCGTCGAGCATTACTTTCATTCCGGAGCGAAATTCATTTGTAGAGTAACTAGCCATTGTCGTGTTGTCTCGATTGTCTAAAAGGCCGATATGATACCCGAACTTGCGGTTGATTCGAGCAGTTTGTGACGCCACAGAAAAATATTCTCCGGCTTAATCGGTTAGGGGAATCACCTGATCGACTGAGAAAGTTGACTACACTTACAAGGATTTCTCAAAGATCTCTGGTAAGGATCTCTAATAGACAACCCAGATAGCAGGCACCAGTACCTGCCTCGAGGCGACTTTTTTGACGCTTAATAAACGCACCACTAACAAACAGTCTGGCGTTTGGCCAGGCGCACAAACAGGACGATTCGAAGACTGATGAGCACTGCTTTAGACAGCAATATCGCAGCCCTCTTGGCTATTTTAAAACCCTCGATTGCCGATCATCTGACAGCGGAGTGTGACTGTTGCATAAGTGACCAACGCTCAGCAGAACAGTGGCTCGAAAAGCTCTCACCGAGCAATCATGCCGACAACGCGATCGAGCTCTATCGACTTATGCCTTCAATCGTTAAACATAACTGTGACGGCAAAACGAAGATCGCAATTCTCGACAGCCTCGCCCCAACTGTAATCAAGACCACCGAATGTCTGCTGCAGAACCGGCTCAATCAGAATACGGCCAAGGCGATCTCTCTTGGTCAGGCGCTTCTGAGACAACTATTTGAGGGCTACAGACTGACCCTCTTTCAACTCGGCCAGTCGTTGGAAAAATCAGCGCTATACCAGAATCATGATACCGTTCGCGTCATAGCGCAGAGCATCGTTAACGCCGGCAGTTTGCTAGCCCGAATTCAACTCAACAGTCTCAGCCACTACCTTCAGCAACCAACTTTTTTCTGGCATCAATTGCACAGCCTCTACCTCCTTTCGGAGCAGCTCGGCACAGCAACCACAGAGTTGCCCAACAATCTCGGCAGCAAAACTTCGATTGCCAAACTGTATATAAAAATACTGCTTTTTAGCTGCACCAGGCCACATCATTTTTCCCGTCATGAACTGCGTACTGTCTATACTCAGCTGGATTTTTGGAGCTCTTATGCAGAGCTGCGCCGCGGCGGCGTGCCGGGACTCTTCTCTATCGATCCGTCCTCCAATCAGGGTGCTGTCTACAGCGACGAGAGCAAAAAGCAGCCCGGCCATTTGATCCTTGACACATCCCAACTGGTGGCATTTCTCAATCAAATTATGACCGACAACAGCGACACGCTTTTCTCCGATCGGGTATCTAGGCGGGTGATACGCGATTTGATTCAACAGTGGGGAGAAAAACGTAAACGCCGCGAGACGCATATTAAAGATCATGCCCAGGTCTCACTCACCCAAGGCTTTGGTGCGACTCTGTGTATGCTGTCAAAGACCGACAGTTTTGCCGATTTTCTGCGCCTCTGCGGAGAGCAGGCACCGCTCAAGGAGTACGAGGGCAATGGCACCATGCGAGCAGACGATGCATGGGGAACGCTGTTTGAACGAGTGGACAGGCACCCCGATGAACCAGTCATCTATATGCCACCGGGTAAGAGAGGCCCAAGGTTAAAAGTACTCCGGGCTCTGCGTATTAACGTCAGTTTAAATGGCGCCTGTGTCGAACTGTCAGATAAAAATGTCCAGCTGCAACCCGGCGAGCTGATCGCGGTTCATACCGCGGGCAGTAACAAATGGACGGTTGGGATTATTCGCTGGAAACAAATTTCGCCCTCGCTCTACACCAGCTGCGGCCTGCAGTTCCCTGCTCGTCACTGTGCGCCGGCAGCAGTCCGTATCACATTGCGTGGAGCCGATGCCGGCTACCAGTATTTGCAGGCTGTCCTGTTATCGCCGAAACGAGATCTCAGCGAAGGCGTCACATTACTCTGCCCGCCACTGCGCTACACTAAAAACAGCAAGATAACCATTATCACACCATTACAACAGACCTATGCCGTGCTAGAACAAGAGCTTGAGACCACTGAGCATCTGTCGCACTTTAAAATCACCTTCTGCTAGGCAAAAATAAAGGAAGGGTTACAGAAAAGGGGGATTGACCACGTTTAATAACCGAAAACTGCTTAATCAAAAACTTAAGCACTTAACACTCAGGGATAATGTATTTTATGCGCTCAGAGTACCCACTAAATATTTTAATCATCGACAAATCAAATGATATAGCGGATCGTTTTATCAGTATTTTGCGCAGTGCCGATCTTAGTATCGATGCCAAGCTCGCAACCACTGAAGAGCAGCTACAAAAACAGATCTCGATGCGCAACTGGGATCTCCTGATCGCAGCCCAGAATTACAAAAAAGTTCCTGTGCAAAATATTTTTCAGCGCATAAGACGCTCGGAAAGAGATCTGCCAGTTATTTTAATCAGCAAGAAGTACGACCCGAAAAATCTCCTTGAAGGCATGCGTCTTGGTGCGGTGGATGTGGTGGTTGAGGATCAGGATCAACATCTGATCAAGGTCGTCGAGCGCACATTGAAGAGCGTCCTCGATCGGCGTCAATCGCGAGAGTGGGAGCGCAAACTGTCACTGGCAGAAAAACGTGCGCAATATCTGATGGATATCTCCCGATTTCCAATCGCGATTATCAAGGAGGGTGTCTATGTCTACGCCAATGATGCCTGCGCCAACATGTTTGCTTTCGGCTCTGCGGAGGAAATGCTCTGCCTGCCAGTTGTTGACAATATTGCCGCAGCTGATCGAGAAAAACTCAAGGCTTATATGGTTCCTCTTCAGAGTGCGGCCGAAATAACACCCTTTGAAGCTGCGATTAAAACAGTGGATCTCAATGGCCAAGAAAATGACGCCTTTCTCGAGATCCATCAGATTCAGCATGACGGTGAGCCGGCACTGCAATTTACGATTAACAAGGACAAACTGCTCGACGACGCAGCCTTACAGGACAAAGAGGCCAAAAGTGCCGGCTTCAGCGCCATACAGCCTCACCTTGTCTACGAGCTTATCAACCGCGGCATCAGTCGCTCCGTACAGACCGGGCAGAATAGTATGCTACTGAATATTCAGGTAGACCAATTCAGTCATCTAAAAGAGGATCTCGGAATAGCCAAGGTGGAAAAAATAGCCCACTCAATGGTAACTTTTTTGACGCAACTCATCGATGACCCAGTCAACTGCGGCAGAGTATCGGAAAATTGCTTTATTATCGTTCTTCCCGAGGTGGCCGAGGAGTGCGCACTGGAACGAGCGGAAAATATGGTGCAGCAGGTCGGTCAGCAGATATTTGATATCGGCGAGGAGACGTTCTCATTGACTATCTCGGTCGGCATAACGGCGCTAAACGAAAACGTAACCTCCGTAGAACGGGCACTGGAACGTAGCGAAGAAGCCATCACTGAGTTACGCAACGAAACCGAACTCGGCAATGGCGTTAAATTCCATGTCCCCAATATTCACTCAGACGATATTTCAAAAGCTCAGGCAGTGGTTATCAGCGCAAAAAATCTGCTTGCCAAAAATGGCTTCTCGATTCGCTATCAACCTATCATTGCACTGATTGATGGTGGCAGCGGCAAGGAGTACTACGAAGTTATACTAGATATCAGCAAAGAGATTAACGAGAGCGAAATCCCACAAGACTTTATCTCAGAACTGTTTAAATCGGAGGTGGCAGCCGAGGTAGATCGATGGGTAATTACTCAAGCGTTGAGCGCCTTGACCGAGAAACTTCAGACACATCCGGAAACTCAACTATTTATCAATATCAGCGCACAGTCATTTGCCGACAGCAATTTTCTCAACTGGTTGGAAGATGCACTTAAAACATCACAACTGCCCGTCGATGCAGTGATTTTCCAGCTCCGGGAAATCGATGTAGTACGCTATCTCAATCAGGCTGCAACACTCTGTGAAGAGATAAAAAAATCTCATCGACAAGTTGCAATCAGTAACTTTGGAGTCGCAATTAATCCATTTAAAATGTTCGAGCGAATCGAGGCCGACTTCGTCAAGATCGATCGCATGATCGTCGAAAAACTAGCGCATGGGGACGAGGGCAAAAAAGAGTTCCAGAAAGTGATGGGCGGTATGACCGGAACCGGGATCGACGTTATCGTTCCCTTTGTCGAAAAGGCTAGCATAATGCCGCTGCTATGGCAGCAGGGCGTACAGTATATTCAGGGTCACTACATCAGCAGGCCGTCATTTACCATGGACTATGATTTTTCCGCCGAGCCCTAATTAAATTATCTGCCTGAAAACCCTTAATCCAATATCAGAGTATCTTTATCGCTGTAGCCAAGCAGATACAGAATCCCATCCAGACCAAGATGGGAAATTGACTGCTTCGCCGATGCCACAACCAATGGTTTGGCTCGAAAGGCGATGCCCAGACCCGCAATACTGAGCATAGGTAAATCATTGGCACCATCACCAACAGCAATTACCTGTTGCAAATTCAAGCCTTCCCGCTCAGCAATTTGACACAGCAGTTCAGCCTTGCGCTGACCATCAATTATGTCACCTTTCACCAGACCGGTAACCACGCCGTCTTCGATATCCAGTTGGTTGGCATAAACATAATCGACACCGAGACGCCGCTGCAGGTATTCACCAAAAAAACTAAAACCACCAGAGACAATCGCGGTTTTATAGCCGAGTTTTTTTAATGTTGAGATAAGGTGCTCGGCACCTTCATTTAGCCGCAAGCGCTCCGCGACCGATTGCAGCACCGAAGCGTCCAGCCCTTTGAGCAGTGCCATACGCTGAGTGAAACTCTGCTTGAAATCCAACTCACCCTGCATTGCCGCCTCCGTAATCGCCGCCACCTGATCACCGACGCCGGCCTCGTGCGCCAACTCATCGATCACTTCTGCATCGATAAGGGTTGAGTCCATATCAAATACCACCAAACGGCGATTGCGACGGAAAATATTATCCTGCTGATAGGCAATATCAATGTCGTGGTTGCTGGCCAATTCCAGCAAAGCGCTTTTGAATTGCACAGCATCCTTTGGCTCACCGCGCACCGAGAACTCAACACAGGCACGCCCCAGCTGATCACTTTCATTGAGCTTGATACGCCCCGACAGGCGCACGATCTTATCGATATTGAGACCATATTCGCTGGTCACCGTCGCGACCGCCGCCAAATGATCCGCTTCGATCTTGCGCGCCAGCAGGGTCACGATATAGCGCGCCTTGCCCTGCTGCTCAACCCAATCCTGATAGCGCTCTTCGCTGATCGATGAGAACATCACCTGCATGCCCAGTAATGATAGAGAACCTTCGACGGCTGTAATCAGTGCATCCGACTCTTCACTCTTTGGCACCGCAGCGAGAATACCCAGATTAAGCTGATCGTGAATCACCGCCTGACCAATATCGAGGACGGTAACATTGAAACTAGACAACACATCGGTCACCGCACGGGTGACGCCCGGCTTGTCTTGTCCTGACACATTGATCAGTAATATCTGTTTCACAGGGTATGGCCATGGTTATTCAGAGGTCGCTATTATATAAAAGCCGGGGGAATAGGATAGAATGCGCGGCAAATAAATTTTAATTAGTTACTGTTCAAGGATCTGGGGATGCATCGCCAATATTCGATGGCTAAAAAGCTGCCTGCGGCGGTACTCGTCCTGTGCCTGATTTTTGGCCTGCTGAGTTGGGCACTGCTCGCCGGTAACGCCTCTAATCTCAGTCAAAAAACGCTTCAAGAAAAAGGCGACCTCACCATCAATCAGCTGGTCGAACTGATTCGTGGGCCTCTGTTCACCAGAGACACCATCAGCATTCAGGTTGCCCTGCAAAAAGTCACCGAAGATCCAGTGATTCTCAACGCCAGTGTCTATGATGTCGGCGGTCAGTTTGTTGCGCAGAGTAAAAAGAATACTTCTCAGACCGCCATTGCCAGCCAATTTAGTCGTGAGATCGCCGTTCAAGACACGCAGGCTGGCAGGCTCGTCATCGATGTCGATCGCCAGCCAATTGACCAGCGTTTCAATCAAGTAGTCATTAACTGGCTGCTGCTTTGGACCCTGTTCACCCTACTTAGCACCTATGGCTGTCACCGCTATACGGAACCCCTCAGCAGGCGTTTGCGCCAGCTTACCAATCGTCTGCCCGGCAGTTCAGATACGCTGGGAGATGAAGTCGCTGCGCTGGAGATGCGACTGCAACCGCTGCTGTCAAAGAGTAGCGAAGAAGACGTGGCAGAGACAGACTATTACTGCTCGCTGATTACCGCGACGATCAAAAACCGTCAGCGCCTTGAAGGTCAGCTCAACCGTCAAAACCTCGCCCAGCTTTTTGAGAAAATTGATTACTGCACCCTGCGCACCCTGGAGTTATACGGAGGGCAGCGCATCGAAGGCGGTGATGGCAGGATCAATTTTTATATTCGTTCGACACAGGTTTCAAAACAGCACCTGCTGATTTGCCTAATGGCTGTCTACTCACTGCAGCAACTGCTGGAACGGCTTTCTGAAGAGCTGGGTATCGATCTGGAGATTTGCTGGGCGCTGTCCAGTTCGGCACTGCCCTCGGCACCACTATTT
This sequence comes from Porticoccaceae bacterium, assembly GCA_024644595.1. Taxonomy (GTDB): domain Bacteria; phylum Pseudomonadota; class Gammaproteobacteria; order Pseudomonadales; family Porticoccaceae; genus HTCC2207. The sequence goes on from JAHEHL010000003.1 coordinate 205,638, forward strand.
CGTCACCATGAAGGGCTGGACAAGCTGAAGACTGCAACCGCGAGTCTCGCCAGCGAACTGGAGACTGGGGCGATCGCGATTCAATCCAGCGAGTTTGACATCGAGCAACTGTCATCTATTGCCCGGTTCCTGCCCTTTCGCGATAACTGTTTTATCTTGCAGGGCTTTCCTGAAGGGCGCCACCTTCTGCTGGAAAAGCAGATTCAGCATTTGGTGTCGATCTGTCTTTGATCAAGGCAAGCGGCGATTTACTGGGACCCATCAGTGCAAAGTGAACTACTTACTGCAATGTAAACCGCGACGTATCCACATTCAGTTTTTTAACCTCAGGCAACTCAGCCTGCTCAATAATATCAGCTCCAATCGGTTCCAGACTGAGATGGTCCAGATCGGGCAGTGGCGCAGGCGGCACTCTCGCTCGCTCGGCCTCATCGACGACGTCAGCGCCCAGCGGGGCTAGAGCCAGCGGGTGTTTTTGAATAATCTCGGGCTTTGCTACACGGACAATTTTTGCCGCAGCGCCGGCGTCCATCAGGCGCTTTAAAATTCGCTGCGCAGTGAATTGATCGACACCCCGTTTAAGCCGAATCGGCTCACCGGAAAACAGCTGATCTGCCGCAGCGGTATCGAGGTTGAAACTGGCGGCAACACGAGCCTTGACCTCTTCGGGATCATTGTCCGGCACTATATCGCCACTGTAGACGAGATCAAAATAGTCGCTCTCGGCCGATAGGCCAGTTTCAGTGTTTGGGTTTTCGCTATCACTCATAAGCCAACCTCCCGATCACAGAGCGATCAACCCGGCGTCAGGGCGAGTTATCGCTAAGATCCTGATTCATCTCCAGAGCCGGCTGCGGCTCCTTCGGAGCACCGACTATCTTTGCCGGCACACCCGCCACGGTGACATGGGCGGGGACCGACTCAAGCACCAGACTTCCCGCTCCGATTTTCGCTCCCTCGCCAACTGTAACATTGCCGAGAATTTTGGCGCCTGTAGAAATCATCACACCATTGCCAATCTTCGGATGCCTGCTACCTCTAACACAGCCACTACCACCCAGAGTCACAGAATGCAGGATAGAAACGTTATCACCTACTACAGCTGTTTCACCAATCACCAGGCCGGTAGCATGATCAATCATAATGCCGCAGCCCAATTTGGCAGCAGGGTGAATATCCACCGTGAATTGCTCGGACATCTGACTCTGAAAGTAGAGCGCCAGCACATCACGATTCTGCAACCACAACCAATGAGCCACGCGATACAACTGCAGTGCCTGAAAACCTTTGAAATAAAGTATAGGCATAAAATGGGTGTCACAGGCGGGATCGCGGTCATAGCAGGCATTGATATCGCTGCGCGCCGCATCACAGATTGAGGCATCAGACTGCATTGCCTGATCAATCACCTCAGCAACTATCTCTGCGGCCACCACAGTACTATGCAACTGCTGCGACAGGTTATAGCACAATGCCTGCTGAAAACTCTGATGCTGCAAAATCGCGCGGTCAAAAAAACCGCTCATCATCGGCTCTCGCGAGACGACCTCCCGAGCCTCAGCGCATATTGTCTCCCACAATGGGTCTTTTACTGTCATCACTTACCTTAATTTGAACATGCTCTGGACTGCGTATTATTGAGTTCCCTAATGCGCTACTACAATAAAACGCTGATACAACTCATCAAGACGCTCAAGAATAATATCTCGGTGAACAATTTCCACATTGCAAAGTCGCCGTGCAAGCAGATCGACGCTTAACTGAGCGGCATAGCGTTCGGCTAACGGACGATAGCTGATATGCCAGCGCTCCGGCGCAATACCTCCGCGATCCTCTGCATAGGGACGATAAAAACTACTGTTGTCACCTCCTTCGAGGCTGCAGCCAGCTTCAAATAAAGTATCCAACCAGTTGTGCATTGCTGCAAAGACACCCCCCGAAGACACTTCATCAGGAGAGAGCTGCACCTGATAGTTGGACTCCACCGCCGCGGCATCGTAAATATCAAAATCCGTCCCCCAATGATGTCGTGACGCGCCAGGCAGTGCTGACCAGCGCATTACAGCCTGCACCTGTTGCCAGTCACTCAACTGTGTCAGATCCAGCTGCACGCCATTGTCATCATAAACCGGGCGCAAGCCATTAAGTTTGTCATTCCAGATTTTTAATTGCCGATCAAAGCTGCGAAAGCTGCTGCATAGACGCAAATCAAAACCCTCCTTAGCCGCTAGCTGACGCAGGTCGGTGAGCGGCTCAGCTACGTCCCTGTGCACCAGAAATGGTTCTGACAAAAGGTTTCCCCGATCCGACTGCGGACGCGAGTCGATCCACTCCACCAGATGTGCCTGAGTGCTGCCAGTTAGATAACTTTCGCTGTTGAGAAGATTTTGCATAGCCGTGTTTATACCTGCGCGGCCTCCCATAAGTAAAGGGGCATTTAGGCTTGGTCCAGCTTATCACTGCATGGAGATCAACAAATCTACCCTGTTGACGCGCTTTGCCATAAACTGCCTGTCGGGATTGAAATCGGCGAATTTGACCACATCTCATCAATCATAGGTCACACGACCAACAACCAAGTCATAGAGGTGATGCAAGTGTTACGGATCGGATTATTTCTTCTTACGAATTTGGCAATTATTGTCGTTGCCAGCATCTCGTTAAGCCTTTTGGGCGTCAATAGCATACTCGCCAATAATGGCGTCGACCTGAACCTGCAGTCGCTGCTGATATTCTGTGCAGTATTCGGTTTTGCCGGGTCGTTTATATCACTGCTGCTGTCCAAGTTTATGGCCAAGATGTCGACAGGAACCAAGATTATCCAGCACCCCGAAAGCGCCGATGAACGCTGGCTGGTCGAAACTGTGGCTGAACTGGCCAAAAAAGCCGGTATCGGTATGCCCGAGGTCGGTATCTTCCCGGCCCAACAGTCCAATGCCTTCGCCACTGGCTGGAATCGCAACAATGCCCTGGTCGCGGTGAGTGCCGGACTCTTACAACGCTTTGACCGTGAACAGGCCCGCGCCGTGCTAGCTCATGAAATCGGCCACGTCGCCAACGGTGACATGATTACCCTGAGCCTCATCCAAGGTGTCATAAATACCTTTGTGATGTTCTTCGCCCGCCTGATCGGATTCTTTGTCGATCGTGTGATACTGAAAAATGAGCGCGGCCTCGGGCTCGGCTACTGGATTACCACTATTGTCGCAGAGATCTTTCTCGGCATTCTCGCATCGACTATCGTGATGTGGTTTTCGCGACAGCGGGAATTTCGTGCCGACGCTGCCGGCGCCTCTCTGGCTGGACGTGGCGCAATGATCAGCGCCCTACAAAAACTGCAGCAAGAGACGGCAAGTCATGTGGAGAACCAGATGCCCGACACCCTCACCGCGTTTGGAATTTCGTCGGGATGGAAACAACGGCCTTCGCGACTATTTATGACCCATCCACCCCTGGAAGAGCGCATCGAGGCGCTGCGTTTTGGATAATGACAACGCGTCAGAGCGCAGCCACGTAGAGCGAGATTACTTTCTTTGTCGACTCAGTGATCTGAGTGAACGACAGACTCTTGAACTGGATATTAACGAACGTCAGCTTTTCGCTATTCGCCAGAACGATCAGCTCTATGCCTACTGGAACAGCTGCCCGCATATGGGTATTCCACTTAACTGGATGCCGGGAAAATTCCTCGATCTCGACGGTGAACTGCTGCAGTGCTCAGCCCATGGGGCACTGTTCCAGATAGAGAGCGGAGAATGTATTGGCGGACCCTGTGTCGGCGACGAGCTCTCAGCCATTGCGTTAAAGCAGGAGGGCGATCAGTATTTTATCGCCGCCGGTCAGCCACTGCCCGCCCCTCTGGTCAATCTGCGGGCCGCCGCGCTGAGAGATCTGGATTAACTACACCAGCGCTAAACAATCATTTTCAATGGCCGTATTAGGCTAATACTGTGTTCACTCAGATCCGCCTGCCAAGCCAGCACCTCAACACCCTGTGCGATCGCCATGTTGAGTGTCTGTGCATAGGTTGGGTCGATATCAGCCGCCACAGAAACCTCCTCAACACCCGATAACTGCACACAAAAAAACAATACCGCCCGGTGGCCAGCGGCAACCATGGCGATTAATTCACGCAAGTGCTTACTACCACGGGACGTTACCGCATCGGGAAACTGTGCCCGGCCGTTGCCGCAATCGAGCGTGACATTTTTGACTTCCACATAGCAGCACCCGCTCTCGCCTTCGAGCAGTAGGTCAATACGGCTTTTTTCATCACCATAGCGAACCTCACTGCGGATGACCTCATAACCGCGTAACTCGGGAACAAGATCCGCTTCAATAGCCTCTCTAACCAAATGGTTGGGCCGCGCTGTATTGACCCCGGCGAGATTGCCAAATGCACTGGTGACAATTTCCAGGGTTCCCGCCAGTTTGCGTTTCGGATTATCCGACAGTGAATACCAGCAGGGCGATTCAGATTGCTGGCAGTGCTTCATTGACCCTGTATTCGGACAGTGGATTGTTATGGTCTCACCCTGCGCAGTGCGGATATCGACGAAGAAACGCTTGTAGCGCTTGATAAATAAGCCGGGCAGTAATGCGGGAACGATCTTCATAGCAGGCCTGTTACGGTTAGCGACTTTGACTGGCAATATTAACCGTTTATGTTATGAATAGAAGATGCAAAGAATATTCACGTGGCAATCAATGGATACACTAAGCGCCATGATCGGTGCAGCGGCGCAATTACTGACCCAATTCAGGTAAAAAAAGGCAAATTTCACTTGAAAATCAGACGCAAAATCTCTATAAACGCACGGCCTTTAATTTGGGCTCTGAAATTTAACTCTGGACTTTAGAGATGGCTACAGCAAAGACAACATCAAAGTCTGCTTCAAAAGCAGATGCCGGCGGATCAAAGACGCTTCACGGTCTCTCTCCCTACGTGGAGAAGAAAAATGAAGAGTACATGAACGAAAAACAGCGTGCACATTTCAAAGAGATCCTTAAGGCTTGGCGTAGTGAATTGATGGAAGAAGTCGATCGCACCGTCATGCACATGAAAGATGAAGCGGCAAACTTTCCCGATCCCGCCGACCGCGCCACTCAGGAAGAAGAGTTTAGCCTGGAGCTGCGTACCCGCGACCGTGAACGCAAATTGATCAAAAAAATTGACAAGACACTGGTGCGTGTTGAAGAAGATGACTACGGTTTCTGTGATCAGTGCGGTATCGAGATTGGCATTCGCAGACTTGAAGCACGTCCAACAGCGGACCTATGCGTCGACTGCAAAACCCTCGACGAAATCAAAGAAAAGCAGATCACCGGCGGCTAACAAGTCGTCGCCGGCTGCTCGATTCTGCTTTTTCTCCGCGTTAATATCTGTACCAGCAGACGCTGATTAAGCTATGGCATCTTCAGCTTATATCGGTCGCTTTGCACCCTCACCCACCGGCCCACTTCATTTCGGCTCACTGGTCTGTGCCCTTGCCAGTTTTCTCGACGCTCGACATCACCACGGACAGTGGCTGGTGCGCATTGAAGATATAGATCCGCCCCGAGAAATCCCCGGCGCGACGCACAGCATCCTGAATCAGCTCGAGTCCCATGGTCTGCACTGGGATGGCGAACTGCTTTATCAAAGCCAGCGCAGCCATGCCTATAACGAGGCGCTGGAACAGTTGCAGCAAACCGGCCTCCTGTTTAGCTGTGACTGCAACCGCCAGCGCATCGCCGAACTCGGGGGCATCTATGATGGCTGCTGTCGCACACGCCAGAGTGTCACGGACGCCGCTCTTCGGCTGCAAGTACCGGATGCTCAAAACGGGCGCATCGTATTCGATGATTTGATTATGGGGCGCTATGAGCAAAATCTATGTTGCGATGTCGGCGACTTTGTCGTCAAACGTCGAGATGGTCTTATTTCCTATCAGCTTGCAGTGACTGTCGACGATCAGTTTCAAGGCATCAGCCATATTGTCCGCGGCGCAGACCTGCTCGACTCAACGCCCAGACAACTCTATCTCCAACACTGCCTCAGCTATCACCACAGTCAGTCCGTTACGGAGGCAATCCACTATGCCCATTTACCACTGGCAACCAATGCCGAAGGGCAAAAGCTGAGCAAACAGAATCACGCAGCCGCGCTGCCCTCCGGCAGTGAGGTGGACAGCCTGTGGTTCGCCCTTGACTGGCTGCGACAGGCGCCTCCCGAAGACTTGCGCAGCGAGAGCGTGGCAACACTGCTCGGCTGGGCAATCGACAACTGGGTCCTCGGTAACATTCCCGCCCAAATGGCTCTGCCTGCCGGTCAAGACGTTTAACTATCAATCTAAGCTAGGCTAACTAACATCGCTTAATCGCCCAGGAGTTTGCTTTGCCAGGCCAGCTTGCATACCATCGCCGAAACCTTCTACGTTCGTCAGGCGACGAGTTCCAATATGCTTAACTATCGATTGGTTGCAGTTCTAATATTTCTCAGTAGCGTGGTCGTGCCGCTGGCATCAAAGTGGGCCATAGAACCTCAAGGCAGCTGGTTTAGACCGTTTGTGGTCTGGGCGCTAATTGTTTTCGCAAGCTATATTTTACAGCGCCACAGGAAAATCAATGAGTCTTGATATCGCCATAATCGCCGTCGGCGTTGTGCTTGTCGCCGCCATCAGCTCATACCTGCTTGCCACCTTCGGTGGTGCCATCAGTCAAAACGTAATTTTACCATTAGCACTGTTCGCCGGAACGGGCTCACTGCTGGCCACAGGCACCATCGAAATGGCCGGTCGCTATGGTTTCAGCACATTGCTGGCACTGTTCGCCTTCACCATGGTATTCATTTTCTCACCGCTGATTTTTTACCCCATTCGCCGGCTCAACGAGATTATCCGCTTTGCATCACTGGTAGATTTCCTGACGTTCCGCTTTCGTGGTAAAGCGGTCGCCACTATTGCCTGCAGCTGTCTGATTATTGCAACCATCCCGCTTTTTCTGGCGCAGTTGCTGGCACTGAGCTCGCTGCATGAGTTTCTCTTGAATGACTACGAATGGTTGTTTGGGACAATCCTTGCATCGATCATTGTCTTGATTAACTGGCGCACAATCGAACTCGGTGTCGCCCAGACTCTGCGCTGGATTATGGCCGCTGCCGGATTCTTGCTGCTGCTAGCCCTGACGATGGCTGCGCTGGTGTCAGTCAACTCGATCTTTGGTGGCATCGCGGAAATGAACCAATGGGTTGTCGACAGTGGGCAGAGAGTTATCGTTCAGCGCATGGATTCATCCTACAGCCTGTTTATTATTTTTCTCGCTGCCAGTTTTGCGCTGCCAGTCAATTTTAGTATCGTTATCTCGGAATACATTTCTGATCACCAAGCCGGCATTAGCGCATGGGCTTATCCACTGGTCATGCTATTGGCCAGTATTCCTATTTTCCCACTGCTGTGGTCCGGTCTCGCAGTACAATCCTCCTCACCCCTGCAGGACTACCTGTTCGCTATCCCTGCATTAACACAGCACCCAGTCGTCGCCGGACTCGGCGCAGCGAGCATCATTCTGGTGGCCATTGCGCTGCTGTGTAATCTGTCGATTATGCTCGCGAGAATGGTGGTCAACAGTCTTATCCTGCCGACAAAGGCACTGCAGCAGCAACCGCAATTAAACCGCTGGATCAACCGCTACTTAATTCTAATCTCCAGCGCGCTGATTATCGGTTGCCTGCTACTCAGCCAGATTGTCAAAGGTCGCAGCATTACCGATCTCTATCTGGTTGGCTTTGCCGGACTCGCGCAACTTACTCCCGGCATGCTGGCTTCTATCTACCTGCCAAGAATAAGCCGCAGCGGATTTATTGTCGGGCTCCTTGGAGGGCTGTCGCTGTGGCTGGTGACTCTAGCGCTCCCTCTGCTATTTGGTGACTGGAGCTGGTCTGTTCCCGGCAGCGACATCGAGTTGGTATTTGGCATGGAAAACTGGGAAACCTGGGCATTCGAGGCACTGATGGTCAATATGGTGCTGGCGATCCTGATCTCAACACTGACCACCATGGATACCGAGCAGCAATCGTTTGCCAGACTGTGCATGGTAGACAACATCTATATTCCCGCTCGTGTCCAGCTCAGCCACAGTTCGGTAATGCAGATGCGTGATAGCCTGCGTCTGACGCTTGGCAGCGAAGCAGATGCAGAGATTGAACTAGCGCTACAGCGCCTCAATCTCGATTACAATGAGACTCGACCCGCAGCACTGCGCAAACTGCGCGACAATCTCAACTCTTCTCTAACCCTTCGTTATGGTGTTTTGGCCGCCTACCGAATTATGGAGGAATCACTACCGCTGCTGACCCCACAAAATCAAGAACCGGACGATATCTATCAGATTGAATCGGTTCTTGCGATTCAGGGCGATCGCCTTACCGGTATTGCCAGTGAACTGAATAAACTCCGCGTCCACCACCGGGAAATTCTCGACAATCTACCAATTGGTATTGCATCGCTGGGTCAGGGCGGCGAGATTCTTAAATGGAACAGTACCATGGCAAGCTATACCGGCATTGCCGGTGATATCGCCAACGGCAGCCTGATCAGTGATCTGCCCGACCCCTGGCATCCGGCAATCACCGACTTCTTGGCGGCAGCGGAAAATAGCGCAGATAATCTGCGCCTGGAGCTGGATGGACATACACGCTGGTTCAGCCTGCAAAAATCCGCTGCGACAAGCAGCGATGATGATTTAATGCTACTGGTCGAAGATAAGACCAACGCCGTTCTCTTGGCGCACAACACCATCAACAACGAACGCCTCGCCTCAGTTGGACGACTGGCCGCCGGGGTCGCCCATGAGATCGGCAATCCGGTTACCGGGATTGCCTGCATTGCACAGAACCTGCAACACGAAAGTGATGCCGGGGAAATTGAAAATTCGCTGGATCTGATTCTTTCACAGACTGACCGCATCAATGTGATCGTGCAGTCACTGATTAATTTCTCCCGCGGTGACAAGGCCTACCACAATGAGCTGCAACCGGTTTCTGTGCGCGCTGCAGCGGAAGAGGCTATCCAGTTACTGAGCCTGACCAAACCTCAATCCAGAGAACAGTTTGTCTGCCAACTGCAAGACGATATCAAGATCAGCAGTGACCGCCGCCAGCTGGTACAGGTTTTTATTAACCTGCTGAGCAATGCCCGTGACGCCTCCAGCGATGACAGCCCAATTGAAATCAGCTGCCAACGTCAGGGCGAGCAACTCAAAATAATGATCAGCGATCAGGGCAGCGGGCTTCCCGACACGGTAGAGGGTCGGCTGTTTGAACCCTTTGTCACTTCAAAAGAACCGGGTGAAGGAACCGGGCTCGGGCTCTGGGTGGTATTTAATCTGGTAAAGAACCTCGGTGGTGAAATTACGCTCTCGAGCCCAGCCATCAACAGTGACCGTGGCACCACCGCGGCACTATTATTCAGCCTGCACAGGGAATAATCCTCTGCCGCAACTTGTGCCCGACCAGCATCAGGGTAACAATACAAGACACCTACAGATTTGCACAAAACACTCATGAACAAAGCCATTCCCAGCGAACGCATCCTGATTATTGAAGACGAAGAGATTATCCGCACCTCGCTGCGCAAGCTTCTCGAGCGACACGACTACGTTGTCAGTGATGCGGTCAGCATCAAGGCGGCGCGGGAAAATTTTAATATCAACGACTTTGCCCTGATTATCAGCGACCTGCGCCTGCCAGGACAGCCGGGAACTGATTTGATCAAACTGGCAGACCCGGCGCCGGTATTGATTATGACTAGTTACGCCAGTCTGCGCTCAGCAGTGGACACCATGCGTCAGGGAGCTGTTGACTATATATCCAAGCCTTTTGATCACGACGAGATGATGGCGTCAATTCGCCGCATTCTGCAAAGCACGCAAAAAAATACCTCAAAGGCACTGACTCTGGACGATATTGCACTGCTCGGTTCAAGTGAGGCGATTAAAAAAGTCACTCGCCTGATAGCCAAGGTCGCTCACTCTGATCTACCCATATTGATAACAGGTGAAACCGGCAGCGGTAAATCCGCCGTAGCCACAGCCATAGGCAAAGCGAGACAACCAGGCAACCCTGAGCTGATCAAGATCGACTGCGCCGGCTTAAAAGAACATCAGCTGGTCAGCCGACTGCAGGAGAGTGAATCCGGCGCCGTGGTGTTTATCAACAACATCGCCGAACTGGAGCTGTCTCTGCAGCCCCTTTTGCTGCGTGAACTTCACCTTGGCAAGCACTATTTTATTTGCTCCTCCGATCAGGATCTGGAACGGCTCTGTCGGATCAATCGCTTCCGCAAGGATCTCTATTATCACATCAACGTTGTCAGCATAGCAGTGCCACCGTTGCGCCAGCGCGGCGAGGATCTATTGACTATCTCCGAGACCATTCTCAACGGCAGTGATAACAGTCCTGAGCTGAGCAGAGAAGGTCGCCAGGCACTGCTCGACTATCAGTGGCCGGGCAATGTGCTGCAACTGAAAAATGTCTTACAGCAGGCAATTGTTCTGACATCCCCTGGGCAGCCTATTGATACCGAACAACTCGGTCTGAATGAAGGTCCGCTACAGGTATCCGGAGAGCTGACGCCCTCTGCCAGCGCGCCCCAGAGATCGTCTGATGACGCCCCGGCGGGATTATCACTAGAGGATTACTTCACCCGTTTTGTTCTCGAGAACCAAGAAAATATGAGCGAAACCGACCTCGCAAAAAAACTCGGTATCAGCCGCAAGTCGCTCTGGGAGCGGCGCAACAAGTTGGGCATCAGCCGAAAAAGGGGTGATGACCAGATCGACAATTAATCCTCTTGTCGGCACGATTGAAAATACCCAAACTGTTTGTACCCTGCCATTAGAAGGTAAGGTGCACCAGACCAATGGACCCATTCGCGGATGCTTTAGTCTCCCGCCAACATCCTTCCTCTGATAAACTCTCGGTTCTATTAATAACCCAATCGGCAAATCCTTAATGCTGGAACGCATAACCAGGTTTTTTACACGCGAGAGCGCACACTCTGATCCTCAAGAAGTCCAGATCTACGAGGACGGCGAACATCCACTCTCTCCCGACATGATCAATCGCGATGCATACAAAGTCGTCGATGTACTGCAAAGAGCAGGATTTGAAGCCTACGTCGTCGGCGGTTGCGTACGCGATCTGCTGATCGGCTTGAAACCCAAAGATTTTGATGTCGCCACCAGTGCCAAGCCCGGGGAAATCAAAGAGCTGTTTCGGCGCGCTCGTATTATCGGGCGTCGCTTTCAAATTGTGCATGTGCAGTTCAGTCGCGAAATTATCGAAGTGACAACCTTTAGATCCAATACCAGCCAGACCGCCGGTAAAAACCATCGTCAGCAGACCGACAGCGGCATGCTGACGCGGGACAATGTGTTTGGCACCGTGGAGGAAGATGCCTCGCGTCGCGACCTGACCGTCAATGCGCTGTACTACGACCCGGGCGATAACAGCATCCATGATTTCACTAACGGGCTCGATGATATCGATGACAAGATCATTCGTATTATCGGCGACCCGGAGACCCGATTCCGGGAAGATCCAGTACGACTTCTGCGTGTCGCGCGTTTTGCCGCGAAACTCGGCTTTGATATCGAGTCGCATACCGCAAACCCTATGAAACAGCGTGCCGCTGACCTGCAACAGGTATCTCCACCCAGACTGTTCGATGAAACCCTGAAACTGTTTATGAGTGGACAAGCACTGGATACATTTAATCTGCTGCTCGAATACAAACTTTTCGATTTTATTGTTCCCCAGCTAGCACCGATGCTTAATGATCGCCAGGGAATACCTATCAAACTGGTCTCTCAAGCGCTGATCAACACTGATAAGCGTATTCAGGCCTCGCAGCGTGTAACACCGGCATTTGTCTACGCCGCCCTGCTCTGGCCGGTCGTGCAAAAACTGGCCAAAAATTACGAAAAGCAAGGCAGCTCACCACCCTATGCGCTGAGCAAGGCCGCCGGTGAGGTTATTCTCAAACAGATTCCGGTTACCGCTATTCCGAAACGCTTTACCATACCCATGCGTGAGATCTGGGATCTGCAGCTACATCTGCGACGCCGCGGCGGCAATCGGGCCAAACGCCTGCTCGAGCATCCGCGCTTTAGAGCAGCCTACGATTTTGTTTTGCTGCGCGAAGAGTCAGGCGAGGATCTAGAAGGGCTCGGTGAGTGGTGGTCAGCTTATCAGCAAGCCAATGCCGAAAGCCGTGAAGAGATGGCCGATCAGGTTGCTGCCACTGAGCGCCGGCCGAGAAAAAACCGTCGTCGACGCGGCGGCAAGCCAGCTGCAAATCCGGAGAGCTGATGGCTGACGCTTACATTGCTCTCGGTAGCAACCTGGACAATCCCCATGAACAGCTAGACCGCGCGCTTGAGAGCCTGGCGCAACACGCCGCAATTGAGTTAATTGCGGTTTCAAGCCGCTACCAAACCCCACCAATTGGACCGCAGCAGCCAGACTTCATCAATGCCGCAGCACAGCTCCGAACAACCTTAACTCCCATTATGCTGCTCGATGCCTTGCAGGATATAGAGCAGCAGCAAAAACGACGACGCAGCGTTCACTGGGGACCGCGAACACTGGATTTGGATATTCTGCTCTACGACAATCTGGTACTGGATAGCAAACGCCTTAGCATTCCCCACAAGCTGATGACTGAGCGCGCTTTTGTACTGGTGCCACTGGCAGATATTGGTGCTGACCTAACACTACCGGCCGGAGAAACTGTGGCGCAACTCTTGGCAAACTGCTCGCAGCAAGGTATTGTCAAACTCGAATACGGCACGTAATCAGTCAGCTATTAACCGCCCAAAAAAGCGCCCTGTTTTCGGAGAGCGATGTGGAACAAACTATTCTCAGTGAATTTAATCTCGATCTATCCAAATTTTCGATCCCGCAATACATTGCCATAGAAGGCCCCATTGGTATCGGCAAAACCACATTAGCCAAACGTCTCGCACACTCATTCAATTACGAAACTCTGCTTGAAGATGCAGAAGAAAACCCTTTCCTGGCGCGCTTCTATCAAGATCGCCGTGGCAATGCACTGCCAACCCAGCTGTTTTTTCTGTTTCAGCGCATGCGTAAATTACAGGACCTGCGTCAGGGTGATATTTTCCAGCCGATAAGAATTTCTGACTTCCTGATTGAAAAGGATCCACTATTTGCCAAAATCACACTCGACGATGATGAGTACCGTCTCTACCAGACCGTTTACGACAGCATTATTACCGACCTGCCAAAACCGGACCTAGTCGTCTACCTGCAGGCTTCCACTGAAACACTCTATGACCGCGTCAAACTGCGCGGACTGCCAACCGAACAAGCCATCGAACAGAGTTATCTTCAACAGCTCAACGATGCTTATACACAGTTCTTTTACTATTACGACGAGACACCATTGCTAATCGTGAACACCGAGGCAATCAACCTTGCCAAAGGAGAGCGCGACTACCACAATCTGGTCGAATATATGCTGCAAATCAGTTCCGGACGGCATTACTACAATCCTCACTCACTGCAATAAAAGCCGGTTATAATCGCATCGATTGTCGCAACGTCCTGTAGCGCAAGTCACAGCGCCACTCAGGGCGGTCACCGAGGTGAAAGAAATATTATGAAAACCACTACCATCAGCAGCCTAGCTACAATGAAAGCCAACGGCGACAAGTTTGCTGTGCTCACAGCCTATGACTTCACGTTTTCCAAACTGATTGAAAATGCCGAAATCGAAGTAGTCCTGGTGGGTGATTCACTGGGCAATGTCATTCAGGGCCGCGACAGCACCATTCCCGTCACTGTCGACGAAATGGCGTACCACACTGCTGCCGTCAAGCGCGGCAATAATCGCGCACTGCTCATTACCGATATGCCGTTTATGTCTTATGCCACAGAGGCACAGGCACTGGATAATGCCGCAATATTAATGCAAGCCGGCGCACAGATGGTCAAACTCGAAGGTGGCGCCTGGCTAGCCGATAGCGTGCAACTGCTCAGCGAGCGTGGCATTCCTGTCTGCGGCCATGTCGGCCTGACCCCTCAATCCGTGCACAAGCTTGGCGGCTACAAGGTCCAGGGAAAGGAAGAGCAAGCGGCGGAGCAGATGATTGCCGACGCCCAGGCCCTTGAAGCAGCGGGTGCCGAGCTGATCGTGGTCGAGTGCGTACCCTCTGCGCTGGGCAAGCAGCTCTCAGAATCGCTGCATATTCCAGTGATCGGCATAGGCGCAGGACCGGACACCGACGCCCAGGTTCTGGTACTCCACGACATGCTGGGCATCTCACAGCGCCTGCCACGTTTTTCAAAGAATTTCCTCGCCGAACAGGGCAGCATTCAAGATGCGATCAACGCCTATGGCGAAGCGGTGCGCACAGGGACATTCCCAACGGCGGAACACTGCTTTAAATAACAACTCCGAAAAAATTACCACCGATAAAAACGAGAACAAACCACCATGACAAAACAATCAATTTACGACTTCAGTGTTGCCGACAGCAGCGGCAACCCTGTTTCACTGCAGGACTACCGCGACCAAGTGTTACTGATCGTCAATACCGCCAGCAAATGTGGCTTTACCCCACAGTATGCTCAACTCCAGGAATTACATGATCAATACAGTGCTCGCGGCCTAACGATATTGGCCCTGCCCTGTAATCAGTTTGGTGCGCAGGAGCCAGGCTCCAATGCCGAGGTGCAGGAATTTTGTCAGCTCAATTATGGTGTCAGCTTTCCGGTAATGGGCAAGATCGATGTAAACGGCAGCCAGCAGCACGCCCTCTACAGCTATCTGAAAGGTCAGGCGGGCGGCGTTTTCAACAGTAATATCAAATGGAATTTCACCAAGTTTCTGGTCGATCGCCAGGGCCAAGTGGTCAAGCGCTACGCGCCGATTCGCAAACCCAATGCCATTGCGGCGGACATCGAGAAGCTGCTTTAAGGCAGCTCCTCACTTATCTGTTGGCGTTTATGCAGAGGATTATTTTCGCTCGTTGAGCTGGGCGAAATAAATTTTTGCCGCCTGATTGACCTTTGGCGCCAACACCAGCGTTGAAATCATGGTCGGTATCGCCATGGTTGCGTATGCACCCAGCATCAAACCATTGACGATATTCATTGACACCACCGCACCCACCACAATCAATCCGACAAACACCGGGGTATAGTAGTGCTCGCGCTCGGCACCGAGCAAAAAGCCTGCACTCTTCACACCGTAAAACCACATACTAATCATGGTGCTAAAACTCAGCATGCCGACCATGATGAGTAGCAGATAGATACCAGTGACCGGAAACACCTGCTCAATGGCACGCGCTGTTAGCGACACACCCTCAAGTCCGGCATCGGTCTGCCAGACACCGGTGAGCAGAATAATCAGCGCGGTGCAGGTGCAGACAATCAATGTATCGACAACCGGGCCAACCATCGCCACAATCCCTTCTCGAATAGGCTGAGTCGTTTTCGCCGCCCCGTGGGCCATTGACTCTGTCCCGATACCGGCCTCATTGGAGAATGCACCGCGGCGCACACCAAGCAAAATAACGGCGCCCACGGAACCACCCGCTGCCGCTTCACCCGTGAAGGCATCGCTGATAATCAACCAAAAGACAGCCGGAATATCACTGCTGTAGGTCCACAGAACCACTGCCGTCATCGCCAGATAGAGAATTACCATGGTTGGCACCAGGCGCACAGTTAATCTACCGATGCGCTCAATGCGCCCCTTCACCACCAATATGACTAGTGTGGCGACAGTGGCACTGGCAAAAAAATCAAACTTGAAATGGTCTTCACTGGTCGCCCAACCGGAGGGGATCGCCACGCTGTCGCGCAGCAATTGAATAAACTGGTTGGCCTGAAAAATAGGCAATGCGCCAATCATACAGGCCGCTGCAAACAGCGCCGCCAGCGGATACCAGCGTTTACCCATGCCCTGCATAATCACGTACATGGGCCCACCACGCAGCACACCGAGAGAATCATGCCCGCGGAACATCACCGCCAGAGAAGCGGTGTAAAATTTGGTCGCGACGCCGACAATAGCAGTCACCCACATCCAGAATATTGCCCCTGGCCCGCCAATGCTAATCGCAATCGCCACGCCGGCAATATTACCCAAACCCAGGGTGCCAGACAGCGCCGTCGACAACGCCTGCGAATGAGGAATGTGACCAGGATCGTTGGGGTCGGTGTACTTGCCGCGGAGCAGATCAATGGCATGACCAAAGTAGCGGTAGGGCTGAAACCGTGAATGGACCATAAAAAACAGCCCTCCACCGACCAGCAGAACCACCAATGGTGTGCTCCACATAAAGTCCGCCCAGGCGTTGAAAATATCTTCGATTTGTTTAAGGCTGATATCAGTCATAATTTTTATAGTTCTTTTTATCTTGCAGCACGGAAATTAAGGTAGACAATACGCGCAGTCACGGGGAATCGGCTCAAGACTTTTTGGGCTTTACGTAAAGAACCAGACTGTGACCAACCAACTGATAACCATGCTGTGCCGCAATTCGCTCCTGTAGCGCTTCAATCTCAGCGTCGTGGAATTCGACAACCGTACTGGTTTCGGTGCAGACCATATGATCGTGATGCTCACCTCGATCAATCTCGTAAATAGCCGGGCCATTATCAAAATTATGTCGCTCAACCAGACCGGCGGCCTCAAACTGAGTCAGTACACGATAGACTGTGGCAATACCCACATCGCCATCCGAATCGCGCAACGCCTGATAAATATCTTCGGCTGTCATATGGCGATCATCGCAGTTCTCAAGAATCTGCAGAATCTTTACCCGCGGCAATGTTACCTTAAGGCCGGCTTTTTTTAGCTCTTGATCTTCCAGAGTCATGGATAACCCTTCTCTATGCTGGTCGCTTTGGGTATTATCCCCGTTCGCACATCCAACGGGAACCCCACACATGCGAATAGTTCTGATTTGCCTGATAAGTTTATCGCTACTTGGCACCGGCTGCAGCTTGCCACAATTCCCGAGCGTGCATAAAGTCGATATACAGCAGGGCAATATTGTCGATCAGGAAATGATCGATAAACTGCGTCCGGGTATGACCAAATCACAGGTGCGCTTTGTACTTGGCACCCCTCTGGTGGCAGATACCTTTAACCAGTCACGCTGGGATTATTACTACAGCCGCAAGACACCTGATGGCAAAGTCACTCAGGAGCAGGTCACTATCTTTTTCGACGCCGAAGATAAACTCGAGCGGATGACCGGTGACTACCTGCCCAGCACCGCAGTGCCTGGTTCAGCGAACTAGCTATCCGTCTGCTCTGACAACGTTATGGCTGGGCGTCAGCATCCAGCTGTTGTTTCTTGATTTTTGCCTCTTCCGCGCGGCGCCGGCGCACCTCTTTCGGGTCCACGATTAACGGCCGATAGATCTCCACCCGATCGCGCTCCTGCAGCTGATAGTCCTTCGGCTCAGGTAAACCCTTGGTGCCCAGCACCTGAGAAAAAATACCCATCTGGCAACTGGCCACGTCGATTTCCGGAAAGCTCTGCACAATACCGGACTGCTCTACGGCCTGCAGGGCTGTTGTTCCCTCGACTACTTTCAATTCGATTAATTTCTGTTTCTGCGGCAATGCATAAGCCACTTCAACCACAATCATTTTATTGTCCGTCATTACTCTTCCCATATACCTGATCAGCGCGGCGACAGAGCGAATCGACCAGATCATTTGCCATGGCGGCAAACAACCTGGATGCTCCCAAACTCATTGCCACACTGTTAAATTCGAATTCCAGATCGAGGCTCACCTTGCAGGCCTCAGCATTCAACGCTTTGAAGTTCCAGATACCACGCAACGACTTAAATGGTCCATCTTCAAGGCTCATTTCAATACTGGTCGGCGCAGTCAATCTATTGCGCGTCATAAAACTGGTTTTAACCCCGGCTTTTTTCAAATCGAGCCGCGCCACCATAACCTGATCACTGTGCTCAAATACTTGCGTTCCCTGACAACCGTCCATAAACAACGGGTAACTAGCAACGTCATTGACCAGGTCAAACATTGCCTGATCGGAGTGCATCACCAGTGCCGAGCGCTGTACCTTATTCAAATGGACCTCATTTTAAACCGCATATTCCCTGCAAATTCAGGAGAAGAACTTGTCGTAAATACCCATTACAAAGACCGCGACAATAGCCGCTGGTGCCAGATAGCGCAGCGCAAGACGCCAGATTTTCATCATCAGAGCCGAGGTGCCCTGCATTTCATCATCGACAAAACGCTCCTTCATGACAAAACCGACAAACAGCGCGATCAATAGTCCGGATAACGGCAACATAACATTAGAGGTGAGAAAGTCTAAAAAGTCGAAAAAGGTAAAGCCAGCAACAGTCGACTCAGCCCAGATATTAAACGAAAAAACACTGCCCAAACCCAACACCCAGATACTAACGGCGATCAGAAGATTGGCCTGTAAGCGCGTCATATTTTTAGCCTCGATCAACCAGGCAACACCGGGCTCCAGCAATGAGATAGCCGAGCTCCAGGCGGCAATGGTGACCAGCACAAAGAACACTGAGCCAATCAGTAGACCACCCGGCATATTGCCAAAGGCAACCGGCAGACTAATAAACATTAAACCCGGCCCGGCGCTGGGCTCAATTCCCGGCGTGGCAAACACAATCGAGAAAATCACCAGACCAGAAATAATCGCCACCAGACTATCAAAGAAGGCGACTGTTAAAATGGTTTTGCCGATATTGGCGCTCTGCGGCATGTAGGCACCATAGGCCATAATTGCACCCATCCCGATGCTCAGTGTAAAGAACGCCTGCCCCATCGCTTCAAGCACACCGCGCCCGGTCAAGGCAGCAAAGTCGACATTAAAGAGAAAATCCCAGCCGGCTGCAAAATTGCCGCGAACAATGCTGAACCCGAGCAGGATCAACAACATGATAAACAGCAGTGGCATCAATATTTCTACCGCTATACCGAGGCCCTTTTTAACGCCACCAACCACCACACCAACACAGAGCACCAAAAACAGAGTCTGCCAGAATATAAGCCGTGCGGGATCCGCCAGCAGCGCGCCAAAAACACCGGCCGCAGTTTCGCCAGTTGCACCACTCAACTCACCGGATGCCATGGCAAAAATATAATCCAGCGCCCAACCCGCAATCACTGCATAAAACGAGATAATCAACAGGCCTGCCACCACACCCAGCCAGCCGAGATAGCGCCAAGAGGAATTGACATTGCTCTCCGCAACCAGCTCGCGCATCGCATTGATTGGACTTTGGCGACCACGGCGGCCGATCGCTACCTCAGCCATCATCACCGGCACGCCAATTAATAAAATACAGCCAATATAGGCGAGCACAAAAGCACCGCCACCATTGTTACCGGCCACATAAGGAAACTTCCACATATTGCCGAGCCCAACAGCTGACCCTGTTGCAGCCATAATAAACGTCCAGCGACTGGCCCAGGTGCCGTGCATTCCTTTTTGTTGTAAGCCCATAATGTACTCCTCAAACTGATCTCGAATTGTAACGCCATCCTCAGGGCGATCCTAATGAAAAAGCGCGTGATAGCACCGCTTTTACTTATCATAAACTGGCCAGCCGGCGTATAATCGCGGCATGACGAAAAAGAAACCCAAAGCCCAATCCAATACCATCGCCCTGAACAAAAAGGCGAAGCACAACTATTTTCTCGAAGATAAATTTGAGGCCGGAATTTCCCTCATGGGTTGGGAAGTCAAAAGTCTGCGCGAGGGAAAGGTCAACCTGACCGACACCTATGTGTTGCTGCAGAATGGCGAAGCCTGGTTGATCGGCACCAACATCACGCCGCTGGCGACAGCCTCCACCCACTATGTTGCCGAGCCGATTCGCTCACGCAAGCTGCTGCTCAACCGCCGCGAACTCGACAAGCTCGAAGCCGGCGTTAACCAAAAAGGTCACACCTGCGTCTGCACAGCAATGTACTGGAAGAGTCATCTGGTCAAATGCGAAATTGCGCTGGCCAAAGGCAAGGCCGATTTCGATAAGCGCCATGACGAGAAAGAGCGCGATTGGGATCGCCAAAAACAACGGATTATGCGCCACTCAGCTTAGCGCCAACGCTCTCGACATGATCTCTCAGCCAATTACACCGTTCACCGCACCTTCCCTGATCAGGGAAGGCTTTAATCTGCTCTGGCATCCACAGCTTCGCTGGCTGGTTATGCTTCCCATTGCGATTAATATTTTACTTTTTGGCGCCGCGACCTGGTCGGCAGCGGCCTATCTCAGTAGCTGGCTCGACTGGCTAATCAACAGCGTACCCGACTGGCTACAGTGGCTGGTGTGGATTATCTGGCTATTATTTGGCCTGCTGACACTGGTCATCTATGGCTTCACCTTTACCCTGCTGGCGAACGTTATCGGCTCGCCCTTCTATGGCATTATCGCCGAGCGGGTTATTGCTATTGAGCGCGGCGACCCGCAACAAATTGCATCGACCAATGCGGCACTCTATGCCACCGCGTGGAGAAGTTTTCGGCGCGAACTGCAGATTATCCGCTATATGCTGCCGCGCACAATCGGCGTGACATTACTTACCCTGCTGGTTAGCTTCGTGCCACTGATCAATATTGTCGCACCACTGATAGCGGGCAGCTGGGCGGCCTGGCTGCTGGCGATCCAGTACCTCGACTATCCAGCAGACAGCAATCGATTAATGTTTGATCAGGTGATACAGAGAGCGAGGGAGCAGCGCGTGCTATCGCTGAGTTTTGGCTTGTCGGCCCTGGTCGCAGCGGCGATTCCTGTCGCCAACCTGCTCTTACTACCCGCCAGTGTGATAGGCGGCACGCTGCTGTGGCAGCGCGCGTTTGGTGATGCTAACCAGCACGTTATGCAACACTAACTGCAAAAGCTAGCGTCAACAACTAAGCGTCCTCTGCAAGCAGCGCCTCATCCGGCATAGTGCATGACAGTTTCATATCGAGGAGCTTTTCAATCGGCTCGAGCAAAACGGCATCATCTTCACAGGCAAAGCTGATCGAAGTGCCGGTTTGACCCGCACGGCCAGTGCGACCAATACGGTGAACGTAATCTTCCGGCTCTTCCGGCAAAGTAAAGTTGATCACATGGCTAACGCCATTGACATGAATGCCTCGACCGGCAACATCGGTGGCAACCATCACCTTTATGGCACCAGATTTAAACGCTTCTAGCGTTTTCATGCGCCTCGCCTGAGGCACGTCACCGGCAATCAGGCCAACTTTAAAGCCCTGCTTTTTGAGACGTTCGTAGAGTGTTCTGCAGATATCACGACGGTTGGCAAACACCATCACACTGTCAACATCGTCACTTCTGAGAATATTTTTCAGCAGTGCAAACTTCTCGCTGGCGGTGGTGATAAAGATTTTTTGCTCCACCGTATCGGTGGCGACACGCTCCGGTTCCATTTCCAGCTTCACAGGCTTGTCGGTCCACTGCTCGGAAAGGCGAATAATATCGTCGGTAAATGTGGCTGAAAAAAGCAAAGTTTGACGGTCTTCTTTACTCGGTGTTGCGCGCACCAGACGGCGTACTTGCGGAATAAAACCCATATCGAGCATACGATCGGCTTCATCGATCACCAGAATCTCAACCTGATCGAGATGGACATCTTTGTTGCTCGCAAAGTCCAGCAGACGTCCTGGGGTGCCAACCAGAATATCGCAGTGAGAGCGGTTTATTTTTTGCAGCTGTTTGGCGTAATCCATACCACCAACCAGTGTGTGCACCTTGAGGTCCGTGTGCTTGACCAATAGCTCGGCGTCTTCGCCAATCTGAACCGCCAGCTCGCGGGTGGGCGCCAAAATCAACGCTCGCGCTTCACCAATATAGCGTTCATCTTCAATCGGGTGCTTGATCAAGTCATTGATAATGCTGACCAGGAAAGCGGCTGTTTTACCGGTCCCGGTCTGCGCCTTGCCGACCATGTCGTGGCCGCGCAATGTGTGTGGCAGCGATGCGCCCTGAATCGGAGTACAGTACTCAAAGCCGGCACCTTGAATGCCTTGCATCAACGGCAGAGGCAGATCGAAATCGTGAAAGCGCGCCTTCCCTTCCTGAGCCTCAACGACAAACTGATCAATAGTCCAGCTCTTATCGTTCTTGGTAGCATTGCCGCGACCACGTCGTCGTGGGCCACGAGCAGGGGATTTTTTTGTTTCACTAGTGGGTGATGTAATTGGAGAGGCGTTAGATTCAGTCAAGATTGAGTACACATGTCAGTCGGTGGTTTTTCACCAGGTTCAATGCACGCCGCCGGTCCGACAATCGGTTGGTTCAAGCAGCCCGCACATATTAGCGCGCAGAGTGTAGCAGATTTGTCGACCGCCGTTTGCTTTAATCATTGCGCCACGCGGGCTATCCCTGTAAAGGGTGCAACCTCCTCGACAACCAGTAATCGAGACTAAACCAGCGCCCCCCACCGGCAAACAAAAGTGCCAGCAGCATAATGAAGTAGGTGGCGGCAAATTCGATTCCGTTATTCAGAATAACAAACACCCCCTTTTCGGTCAGCCAGTTGTAATTGCCGTGGCGCTGCAATATATTTCGCGCGGCAGCCAGGCGTTCACCCACTTGTGTGCTGTTTTCCAGACTTCTGTCGGCGGCTGGAACGCCCACCATGGCCAATACTTTTGCCGTGCTGGTATCGGGATCTCCCGGTGCGATTGCAAACCAGCCGTTGTCCCAGTGGCTGGTTCCAGCGGCAACAAGCATCGTCACCATCAGCGGAATGACAACCAATCTTGTAGCAAGACCAACGATCAGAGCCAGACCTCCCAACAGCTCAGCGCCGGCAGCGAGCAATACCATCATCGCCGGCAACGGCAAGCCCAATCCCCAATCAGGGTTGCCAAACCAGGCAACCATACTGTCCCAACTGGCGAACTTGTGCAGGCCGGCACCGATAAAAATGGGCGCCAGATACAAACGCAGTGCCAACGGCCCGAGCCAGTCGATGTAGCGTAATCTTTCAAGACAGAGTTCGTACCAGAAAATCAATCGATGCATAACCGTCACTCCTTTGATCTTGCCATTAGTTGTTTGCCACATTTTCTCTGCGGTAAATACTCTGCCGCGAATAAGAGTATAGCTAAGCCAAAAAATTTCGCCGTCAGCTTGTTCAGCCGTCGGATTCTTTTTAGCTCGCATTGCGCCAACCATTAAACGAGAATAACGACTTACTAGAATAAGATTTAAAGATGCCTGCAACGAAAGCCATAGACTCCACGTTTTCCAATAATGCCCGCCAGCTCTGGGCGCTCGCCGGCCCGTTGATATTGGGACAGGTGGCTGTGGTCGGCATGACAGTTACAGATATTTTTATGGCCGGTCAGGTCAGTGCTGATGATCTGGCCGCTGTGCAGTTGGGCGGGAGCATCTGGTCAATTATCAACCTTCTTGTTATCGGCATTATGATCGGCAACAGCCCACTGATAGGCAACCACTGGGGCGCGGGCAATCACCATCTGGTGCGCTTTCAATTTCAACAGTCGCTGTGGCTGGCGCTACCACTTGGCCTGATGGTGATCTGCGCCATAGTCGGCGGCATCGCAATACTCGGCCATCTGGATATTCCCGATCTGGTCTACGATATCGGTCGCCGCTATCTGCTCCCGTTTGTGATCACTGGCTTTATGTTTCCGGCATTTTTTGCCTTTCGCAGCGCCTTTGAAGGTATGGGTGATATACGTCCGGTAATGATTTTTAACGCGGCCGCATTTTTCCTCAACATCATTCTCGACTATGCCTTGGTGCTCGGTAAATTTGGCTTCCCCGCAATGGGCGGCGAAGGCGCCGGCTGGGCGACCGTGATTGTGATGACCTTCCTGCTGCTGTGCATGGCGGTTTATGCACAGCGCTCGCGAACCATGCGTAGATTGAATCTGTACAGTGAATTTGCTCGCGCCAACGGCGCCGCTATCGTCAATATATTGCGACTGGGCATTCCTATCTCACTCAACATCGCAGCCGAGATTGGTTTTTTTGCTGCCATCCCACTGTTGATCGCGCACCTTGGTTCAGATGTAGTCGGCGCCCATGCTATCGCGATCAATATCGACTCAATGTTATTTATGGTGCCACTCGGTGTTGCACAAGCGCTGACAATTAAGGTGGCACTGGCCGAGGGCGCAGGCGACCCGAAGCTGGCGCGGCGCTATTGCTTGGTCGGTTTCAAACTGGTGTTTATGCTCGGACTGTTAATGGCGGTTTTAAAAATCACTTTACGTGAAGACCTAGTGCGGCTGTTCAGTCCGGACCTTGCCATTCAAGCCGTTGCCGCCAACCTGTTTCTGTTCGCCGCCCTGCTGGGTTGCGTCGACTGCCTGCAAATGCTCGCCAGCGGTGCGTTGCGAGGCTATAAAGATGTGCGTCTGCCGCTGCTGATCCAGGTTATTGCATTCTGGGGCATCGCCTTTCCAATTGCCTACAGTTTGGCACTGACGGACTTCTGGGGCGAGCCTCTCGGTGTTTATGGATTTTGGTTGGGTATGATTATCGGAGCGGGCTGCGCCGGCATAGGATTGATTACTCGCTGGAATATTGTCTCGCGCAGTAAAATAAAAGCCATGACCAACCTTTAAGCGCTGACCATTTCTGGCTGATAAGAGAATTAGCGTCGCAAACAGCCGAGTGTGATTCGCTCAAGACCATTGAGGTCAAGACGCGTTTCAATCTGGCTAAAGCCATTGATCTCAAACAGCTCGCGGACAGCGCCGCCCTGGTCAAAACCATGTTCGACCAGCAACCAGCCGGCGTTAGCGAGAAAACTCGCGCTCTGCTGCGCCAACAGCCGCAAATCGTCAAGTCCATCAATACCGGAGACCAGTGCTGAGGCAGGTTCGAAACGTACATCGCCCTGAGTCAAATGCGGATCAGATTGCTCAATATAAGGTGGGTTGCTCACAATTAGGTCAAATTGCTGCGCGGGTATCTCGGCAAACCAGTTGCTGTAAAAGACCGTGACATTATCAAGCTGATAGCGCTGCCGATTGCGTTCAGCCAGATCGACAGCAGGCGCTTGCACATCTACCGCAGTAATGCGCCACTGCTTGCGCTCGCTGGCCAGCGCCAGAGCGATGGCACCGGTACCGGTACCAAGATCGAGAACAGCGGCCTGCACAGAGAGCGGCAGATCGAGAGCAACCTCTACCAGCAACTCAGTTTCCGGACGCGGAATTAATGTTGCCTCTGACACCTCAAGCTCCAGCGTCCAGAACCCCTGAGTGCCGATCAGATAGGCCACCGGCTCACCAGAGACTCGGCGCTGCATCAAATGGGTAAAGCGCCTTTGAACTGCATCATCGACGTTGCGTTCGGGCCATGTTTTCAGGTGGGTGCGCTCCACCCCCAGCACATGACCGAGCAGCAACTCGCTATCCAGCAGCGCAGTATCACTGTGCTGGTTAGCCTCTGCGGCAGCTTGAAGCAACTCGGCAATCGTCATCGATTAATCGGACAGGCTGGCCAGCTGTTCAGCCTGGAACTCGTTGACCAATGGTCCAACCACTTCATCCAGCGCACCTTCCATCACCTCTCCCAACTTGTACAGCGTCAGGTTAATGCGATGATCGGTAACACGACCCTGAGGGAAGTTGTAGGTGCGAATACGCTCCGATCGATCACCACTACCGACCAGGCTTTTACGTTGATCTGACTGCTCCTGAGCCACGGCTTGATCCTGAGCGTCAGTGAGGCGAGCTTGCAGGACGGACATCGCCTTGGCACGGTTCTTGTGCTGTGAGCGCTCGTCCTGACACTCCACCACCATACCTGTGGGCAGATGCGTAAGCCGAATAGCCGAGTCTGTTTTATTGACGTGCTGACCACCTGAGCCGGATGCACGAAAAGTGTCCACCCGAAGGTCGGCCTTGTTGATTTCAATGGCATCTTTTTCGTCGGCCTCCGCCATCACCGCAACGGTGCAGGCAGAGGTGTGAATCCTGCCCTGGGATTCGGTTTCTGGCACCCGCTGAACACGGTGGGCACCAGACTCGAACTTGAGTTTTGAATACACGCCCTGACCTACAATACGGGCGATAATTTCCTTATAACCTCCGTGATCGCCGCTGCTCTCACTAATCACTTCGACGTTCCAGCGCTGACGCTCAGCAAACTTACTGTACATGCGAAACAGATCGCCAGAAAAAATCGCAGCCTCATCACCACCGGTGCCGGCCCGGATTTCGAGAAATACATTTTTTGCATCCCTGAGGTCTTTGGGCAAGAGCAATTTTTGCAGCTCCAGCTCAAGTTCATCGCGCTGGGATTCTCCGCTGCGCAACTCCTCCTGCCCCATTTCGCGCATCTCGGCATCATCATCTTTTAGCAGCAGTTTGGCTTCATCTATATTGGCCAGCACGGCGAGATAGTTGCGGTAGCTCTTCACCACCGGCTCTAGCTCAGCATATTCCTTCGACAGCTCACGGAAACGATTCTGATCACTGATAATGTCGCCCTCACTGAGCAACGCGCCCACTTCTTCATAACGCTCGGAGAGATGATCTAATTTTGAGAGTATTGATGCTTTCATGGTCTATCCAAATCTGATTTATTCGCTGTTTGAGCGGATTGAAATTGAGCTTTATAGAGGGTGCCGAAATGTGCAGAGTGAGTAACGCTAACGCTTTTTATCCAGACCAAACAAGTCCTGAGTCGCACTGATGGTGTCATCGCGGCCCTCTTCACTGGCCTGTTTAAGACGGGTTGTCGGCTTGTGCATTAACTTGTTGGTCAGATTGCGTGCCAATGTCTCGATAACAGCTTCAGACTCCTGACCCCGCTGCAGCGCTTGCAGCGCCTTGTCGACTTCTTCATCGCGAATCTTTTCGACACTATCGCGAAAGGCGCGGATAGTATCCACCACCGCCAGTGAGCGCTGCTGACGCGACCAACTATTGGCCTCCTGGTCGACAATTTCCTGAGCCAAATTCGCTGCATCTTGGCGCGCGCGAAGATTGTCCTGAATAACTTCCTGGAGATCATCAACGGTATAGAGATAGACATCGTCCAGCATTTCCACTTCCGGTTCAATATCACGTGGCACTGCAATATCGACCATAAATATCGGTTTGTGTTTACGCTTTTTCAGCGCCGACTCAACCGCACCCTTGCCGAGCACCGGCAATTGGCTGGCAGTTGAAGAGATAACAATATCGGCCCGGGGAAGATAGTCATGGATATCCGACAAAAGAATCGCATCGGCAGCAAAATCGGCGGCCAATTCTTGAGCACGGCTGAGCGTCCGGTTGGCCACCGTGATCGAACCGACCTGTTTATCCCGCAGATGTCGTGCTACCAGCTCAATCGTTTCACCGGCGCCGATCAACAGTGCATTGGCCTGTTTCAAATCACTGAAGATCTGCTCAGCTAAACTCACCGATGCATAGGCGACCGAGACCGGGTTTTGGCCAATAGCTGTCTCCGAGCGCACGCGCTTGGCTGCGGCGAAGGCACTTTGGAACACCTGGTTGAGATGAGTCGAGACCGTGCCCGCTTCACGACCGACAGCATAGGCTGACTTGATCTGACCAAAAATTTGCGGTTCGCCCAACACCAGTGAATCCAGCCCACTGGCAACACACATAATGTGTCGCACCGCCTGTTGGTCGCGGTAACAGTAGTAACAGTCACGCAGCTGATCGACCTCCAGACCTTTGTGATCCGCTAGCCAGTTAAGCACTTGTTCGTCGGTCACATCACCCTGAAAGTAAATCTCGGTACGATTGCAGGTCGACAACAGCGCCATTTCACCACCTTTAAAATGGTTGAGCGCCTCTTGCAGGGAGTCGATGACAATTTCCGGAGCAAACGCCACACGACCGCGGAGATCCACGGAAGCGGTTGTATGATTGATACCAAATGCCAGAATACCCATTGTGACTGTGCTAATCGTCTCGTTGATGCTTGCTTAATTAAACGTCTATACTCAGAATCAAGGGTGATTGAGTTTCGACCACTCCACTGGGCGGAGATTTTACACCAGTCTGGGCAGCATAATCAGAAATAGAATAAAAAAACGCCAATGCCGAGCAGCGCGCTAATCTTTTCGATAAATTAAGGTCTTAACCTGCGTATTCTCAAAAAAATATTATGATGAAATCAGCCCAATCGATCTGCATCCTCTCCACTCTTGGCATCACGCTGCTGCTGTCAGCCTGTGTCTCAACACCCACCGCGCAACAATCACTGGCAGAGACAACAACACCGCTGGCAAACGAGACCCACACCGCGACCACATTAGCAACCAAGTCGTTCTCGGAAGACTCTCTCTATCAATTGCTCGTCGCCGATGTGGCACTGACACGCGGTCAGTTTGAGACAGCCCTGAAAAACTATCTTATCCAGGCTCGCGAGACCCGTGATCTGGGCATTATTCAACTGACCAACAGCATTGCCAATCATCAACGCAATGCTGACGCGATATTGGAAAGTGCGTTGCTCTGGGTCGAACAAGAACCTGACCAGGAAGTTGCCCACCGCGCCGCGCTGCAGGCCTATGCGCTGCACAAAAAACCTCTCGACGCGCTGCAACACGCCTATTGGCTCTACCAAAATAATAATGATATCGAATCATTTCTGGCGGTAACCGCCATTGCCGAAGGCGCTAAGCATGAGATTATCCCGCAACTGATGGAAGCCTATCGGGCGCTGGAACTGGGACCCAAGAAAAAACCGATCACAGAATTGGCGGTAGCCATTTTGTTTCGCGAGATGGGCGACCTCGATGCAGCGGTTAGCGTCGCCAGGCATTTTTTGACCCTAATGCCAGACCATCACCGCGGGCTACTGCTATTAGCGCAGGTACTGCATCAGCAGGACAATGTGATCGAGGCCACCAACCTGCTTGCAGACGCCCTCCAGCGCATACCAGATGATCGCAATGTACGACTGCAATATGCGCGACTTCTAACCCTGCTCGATCGATCAAAGGCAATTGTTCAATTTGAACGCCTCCACGAACAAGACCCCAATGATCAAACAATCAATTTTCTGCTCGGTTTGCTGCAACTCAATCAAGGCAATGAAGCGCGTGCCAGCGATCTGTTTCAGCAAGCGAGCGCTGATCCCAGCGTGCGCGCAGATGCCCAGTATCACCTCGCCACCATTGCCGAACGCAATGGCAACTTCGCCGATGCGCTAATCCATTATCGACGCGTGAAATCCGGACGCAACTATCTCGCTGCAGCCGCCCGCGCCACGGCACTGTTGGCACAGGGAATCAATATCGAGGCGGCACGCAACTACCTGCAACGGCTGCGTCAGCAACAACCCGACATGAGCCCATCACTGATTCAACTCGAATCCAACCTGCTGCTCAGCAACAATCAGAACGAGCAGGCCATCGAACTGCTCAGCAGCGGCCTCGAACAACACCCCAATGACGCTCAGCTGCTCTATGCGCGCTCCATGGTGGCTGAACAACAACACAACTTTGCTCTCGCCGAGCAGGATCTGCGCGCATTGCTAGCGCAGGATGAGGATAACTCCACTGCTCTCAATGCCCTCGGCTACACAATGATTATGCACACCGACCGCAGCGAAGAAGCCCATCGATTAATCAAGCGCGCCTATCTACTGAATCCGGGAGATCCTGCAATTATCGACAGTATGGGCTGGGTCCTCTTTATTCTCGGCGAAGCAGAGCAGGCCTTAGCGCATCTGGAAAAAGCCATGGCCCTGCTACCCGATCCGGAAATCGCCGCCCATCTCGGCGAGGTGCAGTGGTTCCTCGGCAACAAACAAGCCGCACTGCAAACCTGGCGCCATGGTCTTGAGCAAGCGCCCAATCACCCAGCGATAAACAGTACCATGCAGCGCCTTGGCGCCGACGCCGCCACGACTGATATTGATGTAGACTCAATACCCGTTTCGCAACAGGCCAACCCAGAGCGCAATCAGTGAGCAAAGCACCCCTACTGACATCACTTTTTATTGTCAGCATCCTCAGCGCCTGCAGTATGCAGCCAACGGATAGTGGTTCCGGCAGCTGGCAGGACTATAGCGCCCGTACATCGCAACTCAACAACTGGGAAGTGTCCGGCAAACTCGGCTTTCGCTCAGCAGAAAAGGGCGGCAGCGCATCACTCAACTGGACACAGCGGCAAGATAACTATCAGCTGCAACTGTCGGGCCCTTTTGGCGCCGGCTCTGTGAATATTTCCGGCAACAGTCAGATCGCCGAGATGCTCTATGACAACACCGTCTACCGCCAGCCACCACAGCAACTCGCCGCACAACTAACCGGCGTGCCACTGCCGGTCGATGCACTAAGCTGGTGGGCTCGCGGCCTGCCCTCTCCAACCCAACCTGCGGCGAGCGACCTCGGCAGCAGCCCCGAAGGTCTTACCCTTGGTTTCGAACAGGGTGGCTGGCAGCTGGCATTTAGTCAGTACCGGCAAACCGATGCCGGCAGCCTGCCCGGCAAAATAGTCGGCACTCATCAGGCACAGGGAGATAGGCGCTATTCATTTAAGCTGGTAATATCAGGCTGGTCGTTTAATCAGGAATAGTCCGGCTATATGTCACCGCTCACTCTCTCGGCGCCGCCAAAAGTTAATCTGTTCCTGCATATCACCGGGCAGCGCGATGACGGCTACCACAATCTGCAAACTCTTTTTCAACTGCTCGACGGTGGTGATCAGCTCACCTTTAATACAACCAACAATGCTGAACTCTCGCTGTGGCCACAGATTGAGGGCGTCGCCGAACAGGACAATCTGATTATTCGTGCAGCGCGAGCCCTGCAACAGCAAACCGGCTGCACCCAGGGCTGCTCAATCGAATTACACAAACGGCTGCCAATGGGCGCAGGTTTGGGGGGCGGCAGCAGCAATGCGGCAACCACACTGTTGGCGCTAAACAACCTCTGGAACTGCAACCTCTCGATTGCCGAACTGGCTAAACTTGGAGCTTGCCTAGGCGCGGATGTGCCCGTGTTTATAGAGGGTCGCAGCGCCTTTGCAGAAGGCATCGGCGACCAATTGACCCCCATAGACATTGCCGAGAGCTGGTATTTGGTTATCACCCCGCCATGCAAGGTTTCAACAGCGGAAATTTTTTCACATCCTCAATTGACAAGGCACTCCCCACCGATCAAAATACGCGCCCTCTTGGAGGAGCAGTTCAGAAATGACTGCCAAGCAGTTGTCGAAAAGCTCTATCCACCTGTAAAGCAGGTTGTAGAGTGGCTTGAAAACCACGGAAAGCCAATGATGACAGGGACTGGAGCGAGTGTATTTTGTCGCTGGGAAACACGTGCTGACGCCGATAGGGTTCTGGCACAAGTTCCGCCGCACTGGAGTGCATTCACTGCGCGAGGCGTTAACCACTCGCCAGTGCACAAGCAACTGAAAGACTTTTTTACTGGGGCGTCGCCAAGTGGTTAAGGCATCGGGTTTTGATCCCGACATTCGGAGGTTCGACTCCTCCCGCCCCAGCCATATCTTATTATGAACACCAGGAAAAATGACGTGGCACGACTAATGGTCTTCTCCGGGAACGCAAACCCGGAACTGGCGAACGAGATAGCCCGCACATTGGGACTTCCCCTCGGCAACGCCGGTGTATCACTCTTCTCAGACGGCGAAATCAATATCGAAATCCGCGAGAATGTCCGCGGCAATGATGTATTTGTGGTTCAGCCCACCTGTGCGCCGACTAATCGCAACCTCATGGAACTAATATTCATGATCGATGCGCTGCGTCGTGCATCAGCTGGACGTATTACCGCAGTGGTTCCCTACTTTGGCTATGCCCGTCAGGATCGCCGCGTGCGCTCAGCGCGTGTGCCAATCAGCGCAAAAGTCGTTGCTGACATGCTTTCCAATGCAGGTGTCGATCGCGTATTAACGGTCGACCTTCACGCCGAACAAATTCAAGGCTTCTTTAACTGCACTGTGGACAATGTCTACGGCGCACCCGTGCTGCTCGGCGATATCGAACGCCAAAACTACGAAAATCTGCAGGTCGTATCACCCGATGTTGGTGGTGTAGTTCGCGCGCGAGCCGTCGCCAAACAACTCGACTGTGACCTGGCGATTATTGATAAACGCCGCCCCTCTTCCAATCAGAGTGAAGTGATGAACCTGATCGGTGAAGTGGAAGGCCGCACCTGTGTCCTGGTCGACGATATTGTCGATACTGCTGGCACTCTGTGCAAAGCCGCCGAGGCACTAAAGAAAAATGGCGCCAACAAGGTAGTGGCCTACGCTACCCACGCCGTATTATCTGGCAGTGCTATTGAGAATATTTCCAACTCGCAGCTTGATGAACTGGTGGTTACCAACAGTATTCCGCTGCGTGAAGAGGCCATTAAATGTGGCAAGATCCGCACTCTTTCACTCGGCAAATTGCTCGGTGAGTCAGTGCGTCGTATCAGCAACGAAGAATCTATCAGCGCAATGTTCAACTAACAGCTTGCGCTGTTGCAACCGCCTCATACCGAGGCATTAAACCCCGTTTCAGGTCTGGTCGCGGTCTGTTACGGCATAACTAGGAGACAAATATGTCTACTGATCTTACATTACACGCGAAAGGCCGTGAGGATACAGGGAAAGGTGCGAGCCGCCGCCTGCGTCGTCTGGCATCAGAAATACCGGCAATTGTTTACGGTGGCAAAAAAGACCCGTCACAGGTCAGCCTGAGCCATAAAGATGTGATGAAAGCGCTGGAAAACGAAGCCTTCTTTTCACAAATTATTGCTCTCGACGTCGACGGTTCATCTGAAGATGTGGTTTTGAAAGACGTACAGCGTCATCCAGCAAAGAACCTTATTTTGCATATGGATTTCCTTCGCGTTAGCAAAAACACTGCCCTTCAGACCCGTGCACCACTTCACTTTATCAACGAAGATATCTGTGCGGGCGTCAAGCTGGGCGGCGGCATTATTGCCCACAGCATGACTGAACTGGACATCACCTGTCTGCCAGCAGATCTGCCCGAGTATATTGAAGTCGACATGACCGACGTTGAGCTTGGCCAGACACTGCATATCTCTGATATCACTCTGCCTAAAGGCGTCGAGAGTGTTGCACTGAGCCATGGTCCAGATCACGATCTGCCCGTTGCAACCATTAACAAGCCTAAAGCGGCATCAGCTGAAGACCAAGGGTCTGCACCTGAAGCAGCCGACGACAGTGACAAGGATGGAGCAAGCGAAGAGTAATCTTCCGACTTGCCCGCCTGAGTAGGCCCCGACATTGGAAACGCCCGTTGAGTTAATCGTAGGGCTGGGAAACCCCGGCCCCAACTATGAACGGACACGTCACAATGCCGGGGCTGACTTGGTTCTGGAATTGGCAAAATCTCATCACGTCGAGCTAAAATACGACGCCAAGTTTTTTGGTGATACAGCTAAGATCAGTGTCGACAATCGCGATGTCCGACTTCTTATCCCAACGACTTTTATGAACCGCAGCGGCCAGTCAGTTGCGGCACTGGCGCGCTTTTACCAAGTGCCAGTCAATGCCATTCTGGTAGTTCACGATGAACTCGACCTCCCACCCGGTGCCGCGCGCTTTAAAAAAGCCGGCGGTCACGGTGGCCACAATGGACTGCGCGATATCATCCAGAGCCTCGGCAACAACAAAGAATTTTCCCGTCTGAGAATTGGCATCGGACATCCCGGCGACGCCCGCCAGGTTGCCGACTATGTGCTGAAGAAAGCCTCGCCCTCAGACCAACAACGTATTTTAAACAGTATCGATGATGCGCTGCGTCAACTGCCACTGGCCATCAACGGTCAGTGGGAACGCGCCATGACCGCGCTGCACACTGAACAACTTTAACGCCGGAAAACTGGCACAAGGAATTTACCATGGGTTTTAACTGCGGAATTGTCGGCCTGCCTAATGTGGGCAAATCAACGCTGTTTAACGCTTTAACCAAAGCCGGCATCAGCGCAGAGAACTTCCCATTCTGTACTATTGAACCCAATACCGGCGTCGTGCCCATTCCCGATCCACGTCAGGACCGCATCGCCGAGATCGTCAAGCCCGAGCGGGTCGTCCCCACCAGCATGGAATTTGTCGATATCGCCGGCCTCGTTGCTGGCGCCTCTAAAGGTGAAGGGCTAGGCAACCAGTTTCTCGCCAATATCCGCGAGACTGACGCCATCGCGCACGTAGTACGCTGCTTTGACGATGACAATGTCATTCACGTCGAAGGCACTATCAGCCCGCCAGATGATATCGATGTCATCAACACCGAGCTTGCGCTGGCCGATCTGGAAAGTGTCGAAAAGGCCCTTTTACGTGCGTCAAAAGCCGCCAAAGGAAAAGACCAGAACGCCGTAGCACTCAAAGCTGTGGCAGAAAAAATTCTTCCCCATCTCAATGAAGCCAAACCACTGCGTTCATTTGCACTAACCGACGACGAGCTCAAAGTGTTGCAACCCCTCAGCCTGCTGACACTCAAGCCAACCATGTATATCGCCAATGTCGATGAAGAAGGTTTCGCGAACAACCCCTATCTTGACGCAGTGATAGCCATCGCAGAAGCGGAAGGCTCCGTGGTTGTGCCCATCTGCAACAAACTTGAAGCAGAAATCAGTGAGTTGGAAGACGACGAAAAAGCCGAATTTCTTGAAGAGATGGGCATGCAGGAACCGGGACTTAACCGAGTTATCCGCGCCGGTTACAAGCTGCTCGGCTTGCAGACCTACTTTACCGCCGGCGTAAAAGAAGTTCGCGCCTGGACAATCCCGGTCGGTGCCACAGCGCCCCAAAGTGCAGGCAAGATTCACACTGACTTCGAGAAAGGCTTTATCCGCGCCGAAATTATTGGCTACGACGACTATATTGCCGGCAACGGCGAACAGGGAGCAAAAGACGCCGGCAAATGGCGTCTCGAAGGCAAGGACTATATCGTTAAGGACGGCGACGTTATTCACTTCAGATTTAACGTCTAGCCCGTCGTGAGTCAGCTCTCCGGACGATGGAAAGTCGGGCTTCTGCTGGCCCTGACAACCGCTATTTTATGGGGAATTTTACCTATCGCACTGAAAGGTGTGATGGAAACACTCGACCCCATCACCACAACCTTCTTTCGCTTTGCGCTCGCCGCCGTGCTGCTTACGCCTTATTTTCTGAAACCTAAACGGGTAATAGGCAGAACCAACCTAAACTCTCGGCTGCGCTCGCCACGGCTGTTTTTGCAGCTACTGGCTGCCGGGCTGCTGCTGATTGGCAACTACGCCATGTATATTTCCGGCTTGCAGAAAACCACCGCAGAAGCCGCCCAACTGATGATTCAAGTCGCCCCAATGCTACTGCTGCTCAGTGGGATCTGGCTGTTTGGCGAGCGTCTCTCGCGCCTTCAGTGGCTCGGCGTAGCCGGTTTCGCCACAGGGCTCGGACTGTTTTTTTATCCCCACTTTCACGGTGTATTTATCGCCCCAACAGATTATGGCGCAGGCATTGTCATGATCTTTATCGCCGCAGTAATGTGGACAGGTTACGCCATTCTGCAAAAATCGCTGCTGATAGCATTTAGCTCTCAAGAGACCATGTTGGTGTTTTACTGGCTCGGCGCACTGGCTTTTTTGCCCTTCTCAGACTTCTCAGCGCTGCCCCAACTGACCAATTTGCAATGGGCCCTACTAGCCTTCTGTGGACTCAACACCTTGATCGCCTACGGCAGCTTTGCCGAAGCCCTGGTGCATATCGAAGCCTCAAAGGTCAGCGCGATTCTGGCACTACCACCGCTGGTGACCATGGCCGGCGCGCACCTGATCCCAATAGAGGGACTTGTCGTGGAACCCATAACCCTTCTGACCCTGCTCGGCGCAGCACTGGTTGTCAGCGGGTCAATGACCACCGCATTGACCAAACCAGCCACCCAATAAACGTTTCCGTCAGGTTAAAAATTAATCTGTAAATTGATAGCTCTGGAACAGAGCGGGAAAATAACGCAACGGGAATAAAAAGCGCCCCTGACCAACATGCACCGCCACCGCCGCCTGTAATAAGATCAGCACCTATCATGAAACACAGAGACTTCTGGACATCCCAGTTTAACCAATAGCAAAACTGCTGATCCAGACAGTTTTGTCACACCTCGGTCAGAGGCTTCGGCTATTATGCTCAAGCGCTGTAGCAAATTAATGACACAGCTAGCATTGCGGAAAAAGGAACGCTGAGAGTTAACCAAAGTGTGATCTCAATCACAGCAAAATGGTCGACAACGCCACGCTCCGCTTTGTGACCCGTAGTACTCGCAAACTATTGACAAAACCCCCATCTCTAGCCAAAATGCGCGCCCCTATCAAAGGGTCTTCTGTACTTTTGTGGCTACGTAGCTCAGCTGGTTAGAGCACAGCATTCATAATGCTGGGGTCGGTGGTTCAAGTCCACCCGTAGCTACCAAAATATCATTAAAATCAACTATTTAGGCAGTCTATTGTTCTTTATAGACGGAGTAAAAAATAAAGGGAACAAAAAGGGAATTTTTCATTACTCCCTTGTATGCACATATATACCTCAAATTCCTCCAAACCGACCCTTGTTCATCACCACCCTCTAATCAATGATACACCTGTAAATCTTCAAACTTATATATAGATATACCAATAACAAAAAAGGTATGTCTATGACTCCAACAACTCAGTTCCGAATCCCATCAGACCTCAAAAGTCTGTTCAAAGACATCTGCACATACAACAAGGTTTCTATGTGTGAAGTCGTTACCCATCAACTCCAATCGTACATCCACAAAGAAACTAGGAACCAACCCCTTGTCCGTTATCTACGAACAAAGGAAACCCAACAGCAGACAGGTCTAGTCCAAGACAACAGAGGAGTCTGGGTCAAACCAGAAACACTAATTGATGAGGATGACTGGAGAAGTAATTTATGAACAAAGAAATAGAAGAACAAACTGATTCATTAGAATCAATCATTAGTGAGATAACTGAACTCAATGAATTGGTGTACGCAGGGTATTCAATTGAGACACTCAGTAGAAATGTAACCAATGACAATATAGAAGACATCTGCGTTCTATTGAATCGGTTGTCTCAGTCCACTGATAGGAACACAAAGGTGTTCATACTCAGTACTGGTAGCAGTCAATGAACTACAAGATTACATTGGATAAGATGGGTGGCGAGTACTGCGTTGGAGTGATACCAAGAGAGACCATAGACTACTGGTCTGTGAATCGCCACTAGTTCAGTAGACACTTCCCAGTCTCACTTTCAAACCGTCGCTCGAACTCTCTCGGCGACAATAAATTGTTCGCAGTGTGC
Organism: Porticoccaceae bacterium; assembly: GCA_024644595.1. Classification (GTDB taxonomy): domain Bacteria; phylum Pseudomonadota; class Gammaproteobacteria; order Pseudomonadales; family Porticoccaceae; genus HTCC2207. The sequence goes on from JAHEHL010000003.1 coordinate 242,945, forward strand.
CTGCGAACAGAGTTATAGAACATTTCTAT